>NZ_VORT01000010.1 GCF_007997155.1 Aequorivita antarctica
GGAGCATCAAGAACAACATTACTAGGTAAATCTGTACCAGCACCGGTTCCAGAACCAGTAGCGGCAACAGCACCCCAAGCAGCTGCGTTGGTTTCGTTACCTACATAAGTTCCTGTAAGAACATATAAATCTAAATCAAACGCCGTTGTACTCGTGCTGTTAATGTCTAGTTCAGTCACCTGAATATCAGCTGGGCCTACAGTTACGTCGTACATTACTGTCCAACCTGAGGCACCACCGTTTGTTCCTATAAAGAAAGTGCTTAAAGAACCTGTGGTTCCTCCACCAACACCGCCAGCGGTAACAGTGTATCCACAAGCTTCGTTCACACTAACAAGAAGATCGTTAGGATCTACACTAGCCATTCCGTTTGCATCAAGGAAAACATCAAGACCACCACCAGAAGCAGCTTCATAGCTCAACAAGAAGTTGTCAACACCAGCTCCCCAGCCCCATTCGCCTCCGTTGTCATCAAATGTCCAACGTACTTGGAAGGTTGCATTCACATAAACTGAAACATCGATTGATTCACTCTGGATGTCTGGATCCAAATCGGCATCGTAGAATGCAATTTGTTGCCAAGCTGCACCGTCGAATACCTCAACGGTAAATGTTTGTGTTCCGGATTCCTGGAAGGCCACATCATAGTCAACGGTTACGTTGGAAGCTCCGGTAAGGTCATATACCGCAGAAAGAAGTGATACATTGCTTGCGGGTGCGCCAGAACCACAGGCGTCATCGTCAAATAACATTGCCAAGGTAGGGAAATCATCACCAGTAGGCATATCTCCGCTGTTTATCCAATCGCAGGTCCCTGTATTCATTACGGTTGACCAGCCTGATGGAAGGCCAGCTTCAAAGTCCTCAGACTCTGTGAAGATTCCAAATCCTCCCACACAGAATACCTCAGGAGCGGTAACGTCCTGAACGGTAACGGTAGATGTACAGGTAGATGAATTACCAGAGTTGTCGGTAACTGTTAACACTACTGTATTTGCACCTGTCATAGAGCAATCGAACGAAGAAACGTCCAAGCTCATAGAGGCGATGCTACAGTTGTCAGTCGAGCCATTGTCCACATCGGCGGCAGTAATGGTAGCCATTCCTGTTACAGGGTCAAGGTCCACTGTTATATCTTGGCAAACAGCAACTGGAAGTTCGTTGTCCAAAACGGTAACCATAAACGAGCAAGTGGCGGTATTGCCATCGCTGTCGGTTACGGAAAGTTCAACCATAGTATCTCCAACCGGGAAAGTGCTTCCGCTTGCAGGGGTGGCCACGATAGAAGAGGAGATATTCCCATCTTCAACATCAAAGGCTACACCGGCAAAGTTTGCCACACCGCCACAAGTGCCAGCGGTATTGTTTATAGTAATGTCTGCTGGACAAGCAATGGTTGGTGCGTTGCCAACAACTGTTATTTCACTGAAGTTTATGCAATAGCTTAATAATGTTCCGCTATCACCAGCAGCACCATCACAAATTCTAAGGGTCCAGTTTCCATTAATAGGTTCTCCGGCAAAAGTAGCGGCAAAGGTTCCTCCTTCAGCTTGAAATGTTCCTGTAAAAGGAGCAGAACCAGTTGTGATGCTTGGCGCACCATCCATGAAAACTGTATTTGTATAATTGTCTCCACTACCGCCATTACCACTAGAAAGATCAAGAGATGTACCCATTGGGGAAACCAATGAAATTGACAAATCTGAATCCCAAGTGTGGGTAAGATTAATTTGTACGTTATCTAAGATATAATCTCCAGAGGCAGCACCTATATTACCAGTTGCGGTAACGGTTGCAGGTGAAAGGGTAGGGAAAGCACAGCCAGCACCTCCAGTTCCTGATGCAGGAATTGGTTGTGGATTGCCAGTGCCACATTCTGCTACTGGACCACCAGAAGCTGGACTACAATCTCCGGAAAGCAAAAACACCATATCTCTGGGTACCCCGAAAGTTAATGTTCCTGGCTGCCAAACATACCCGTTAGTAGAAGCCTTGTAGGCAGACTCATTTCCAGTAACTAAATCTTTTGCAAGCCAGAAAGGATTGTCAGCTACATTTGGAATAGCATTTTCTAAAGCTACCCAATATTTTGTGCCGGAAGCCCCTCCATTTAAGGAAACACCACTAGTGGAAAGATTAAAAACAACTTCCCTTAAGTTTCTGCCAAAGGCTGTGCCCACAATATTTTGAGATACAGGTACCTGCGAAGATAAGGTGGAAATCACCGTGCCTGGAAGACCCGCATTGTCTGAGTAGAAGACAATGGTAGTGCTACTTATAACGTTTGGGTCAAACAAAGCGACTACAAAAGAAAAATTGTCTGGTTCAAATACCTCATTAGCTGAAACCGTAAAATCATCAGCAACACTTCTCCCTGGATCGGTCGAAGTGATGCTGTAGCCATTTGGCGCACCTACAACAGGTTGCGAAAAGCTACAGGGAGCTAACATGAAATTTTGCAGTGCCCCATTTCCGTTGAGGTACACATCGGAATGTGCGCCTGTTGCCACTAAATTACTGGTTTGGGAATATCCAATACCAATGATAAAGAGCATTAATAATGTAATTTTTTTCATAATTCAATATATTTAAAGTTAGAACAATAAATATATGTTAAAACATTCACATTTAAGCTATTATTTCAGAATTTTATGTTAAAATATAGTGAAATTCATTTTATCGTAAAACATTGCGCAAACACCATAAAAAAAGCCATTCCTTTGATTTAGGAATGGCTTTTTTGTGATTTAAATTAATGAAAGAGCTATTTAATCATCTCATAACTGCGCTTTATAAATGCTGTAAGTTCTTCTCCTTTCAATAAATTCTTACTAAGTCTTGCCAAATCAAGTGCTTGGTTAACCAACCTTTCTTTCTTTTTTTCTGTTTTAGTCTTCAAAATTTCGCTAACCAATTCGTGATTGGTATTTACTATCAAATTATACATTTCAGGAAAACCTCCCATCCCGAACATACCGCCACCGCCAGTTTTCTGCATATCTTTCATTCTTCGCATAAATTCAGGTTCGGTGATGATGAAAGGATTGGCATTGCTATCCAAAGCTTCCAGTTGTACACTGAATTTTTCCTTCGGAATAATCCCGTCCAGAAATGTTTTTAAGCTTTCTTTTTCCTCATCAGATAGTTTTGAAATCTGCTCTTCATCTTTTTTGATTAGGTTTTCCACATGATCACTGTCTACACGCACAAAAGAAACTTTTTCTTCGCTTCCTTCTACTTTTTGAAGAAGATGTGTAATTATTGGTGAATCTAACAGCAATACTTCATAGCCTTTTTCCTTAGTAGCTTCAATATAGCTATGTTGTTCCTCTTTGTTTGAAGCATAAAGAATAACAAGATTTCCGTCTTTATCGGTCTGTACATCTTTTATCTTTTCCTTTAATTCTGAAAGGGTGTAATAATTACCGTCCACCGTTGGGTAAAGCGCAAAATCCTGTGCCTTTTCGAAGAATTTATCTTCTGTAAGCATTCCGTACTCAATGACAATTTTGATATCGTTCCATTTCTTTTCAAAACCTTCACGGTCACTGTTAAAAAGGCTTTTCAGCTTGTCGGCAACTTTTCGGGTGATGTAGCTTGAAATTTTCTTAACTGCACCATCTGCCTGTAAATAACTTCTTGAGACATTTAATGGAATGTCTGGACTGTCAATAACCCCGCGGAGCATCGTTAAAAACTCAGGCACAATTCCCTCCACGTTATCGGTTACAAAAACCTGGTTTTGATAGAGCTGGATTTTATCCTTTTGAATGCTCATATCGTTACTCATTTTTGGGAAATAAAGAATTCCAGTAAGATTGAACGGATAGTCAACATTTAAGTGAATGTGGAAAAGGGGCTCCTCAAATTGCATTGGGTACAATTCTCTGTAAAAAGAATTATAATCCTTGTCCTCCAATTCAGTAGGTTGTTTGGTCCACGCCGGATTTGGATTATTAATAATATTGTTAACTTCCTTAGTGGGAGCTTTATCCTCTTCTTTTGCATCCTCAGGTTTTGGAAGTGTTTCGGTACGGGTTCCAAATTTGATTGGAATTGGCATAAACTTGTTGTACTTCACCAAAAGTTCGCTAATACGACTTTCTTTCAAAAACTCTGTAGAATCTTCAGCAATGTGGAGGATTATTTCTGTGCCTCTTTCTTTTTTATCAGCTTTTTCTATAGTAAATTCTGGCGAGCCATCGCAAGCCCAATGAACCGCTGGTTCGTCTTTGTAACTTTTGGTAATGATTTCTACCTTTTCGGCAACCATAAACGCAGAATAGAATCCAAGACCGAAATGCCCAATGATTCCAGCATCTTTTCCGTTTTTGTCTTTGTATTTTTCAATGAATTCTTCAGCGCCGGAAAAGGCAATTTCGTTGATGTATTTTTCAACTTCGTCTTTGGTCATCCCAATGCCTTGGTCTATGATACGAAGCTCTTTTTTCTTTTTGTCCAGCTTCACTTCAATTATTGGATTGCCGTATTCAACGCCTTCTGCTTCACCAATGTTGGCCAAATGCTTCATTTTTAGGGTAGCATCTGTAGCGTTCGAAATTAACTCACGAAGAAAAATCTCGTGGTCGCTGTATAAAAACTTTTTTATCAGCGGGAAAATATTATCCACTGATACATTGATAGTTCCTTTGCTCATTTTATTTTATTGTTTGTTGTTATTTTTTATTGTGTTGAAATCTAATTCCTATTAGTCAAATAAAGTACCAAGCCCCAAAATGCTGACACGATGTCACGAAATAACCTTTAAAAATAGACCCGAAACTTTAACAGAATATTCTGTTTAAACAATCATACAAAACATTAAACAGTGGTTATCTTTGTGTTTTAATACAAGTAAATTTTTTTAATTCATTTCTAAATACTTACGATATAATGGATACTGCAAATATAATTTCACCAGCCTCCAAAAAACCCATCCCAAAAAATAAAATGAGCAAGGAGAAAATAATTTCCGCTTATATGGAATGGGTGCTTTTGAAGGAAAAAACGCCGCTCAGCGTTTTCAAATTCTGTAAAGAAAACAATTTTAAAGAATCTGAATTTTACAACTATTTTGGTTCTTTTGAAGGGCTGCAAATGGCAATTTGGAATTCTTTCTATGAGCAGACAATTATTTTGGCGAGTAAAGACGAAAATTACTCTGGCTATTCCAACCAAGAAAAAATGCTCACCTTTTTCTATACTTTTTTTGAAATGCTTACTCTAAATAGGAGCTATATTCTTTTCAGCTTGCAGGAACATCGAAATATGATGAAAAGCCTGAGCCAGCTAAAAGGACTTCGAAAAAATGTAAAACATTTTGCTGCAGAACTTATCCGCGAAAATAACGAAGACAAAAAACTAAAAATTTTGAAGCAATCCGTAACAATTTTCTCTGAAGGCGCTTGGTTGCAAACCCTTTTTTTATTGAAATATTGGATGGATGACAATTCTGCTGGTTTTGAAAATACAGATATTGCGATTGAAAAATCCGTTCGGGTTATCTTCGATGTTTTTGATACTCAGCCGCTGGAAAGCATTCTCGATTTTGGAAAATTTTTATGGAAGGAAAAAATGACTTAATGAAGACGATAGACAAAATTCCCACAAACAAAATTCAACGAGCTTCAAAATTAATGACCACCGGCGTAAAAGTTGGCGGTAATTATTTGAAGTATTACGGAAAAAAGTTAGTCAATTCTGAAACAACAAAAGATGAATTGAACGAAAGCAATGCCGAGGATATTTACGACGGCTTGAAAAATTTGAAGGGCAGCGCGCTAAAAGTAGCGCAGATGTTGAGTATGGAAAAAAACATTATGCCGAAAGCGTATGTTGAAAAATTTTCCTTAGCGCAATTTCAGGTTCCACCTCTTTCCGCGCCTTTGGTTCGGAAGACTTTTAAAAAATATTTTGGCGATACGCCCGAAAGTCTTTTTGACACTTTTGATGCAGAATCTGTTGCCGCTGCAAGTATTGGGCAAGTTCACAAAGCCACAAAAGACGATAAAAATCTTGCTGTAAAAATTCAATATCCCGGAGTTGCCAAAAGCATTAGCAGTGATTTGGCAATGGTAAAACCGGTGGCAATGAAAATGTTCAACATAAAAGGAAAAGACAGCCAAAAGTATTTTAAGGAGGTTGAAGATAAATTGCTGGAAGAAACCGATTATTTATTGGAAGTTGCCCAAAGCAAGGAAATAACGGAGGCTTGTAAAAACATCTCTAATTTGAAATTTCCCAAATATTACGAAGAACTTTCCGGCGAGCGAATCATAACGATGGATTGGATGACGGGAGAGCATCTTTCCGAATTCACAAATACAAATACTGATACTGAAAAAGCGAACAGAGTAGGGCAGACGCTTTGGGATTTTTATATGTTCCAAATGCACCATTTGAAACGCGTGCACGCAGATCCGCATCCGGGAAATTTTTTGGTGGATAAAGATGCAAACTTGATAGCGATAGATTTTGGTTGCGTAAAAACCGTCCCCGAAGAATTTTATGTTCCCTATTTTGAATTGGCAAAACCGGAAAACATCAACAATCCCGATGTATTTTTAGAGAAAATGTACGCCTTGGAAATTTTAAAGGAAGAAGATTCTCCCGAGGAGACAAAATTCTTTTCAGAACTGTTTTACGAAATGCTCAGTTTATTCACCCAGCCTTTCCACAGTGAAACATTTGATTTTTCGGATGAAGAATTCTTCGGGAAAATTGCAGAGTTAAGCACAAAATACTCAAAAGACACCGAAATCAGGAAAATGAATGGCAATCGCGGTTCAAAACATTTCCTTTATATAAACAGAACCTTTTTTGGTCTTTATAATTTAATGAATGATTTGGGAGCAAAAGTAGAAATCAACAACTATAAAAAGTACCTCTAAACTTTAACAAAACTTTGTTTAATCCTTTAACAATTACACTAAACAAAGTGTGGTATCTTTACAGAGAATAATCGAATATTAAATTGCTATGAAAAAGTAAAATGTTCTATTATTTAATTGGTTAGGTTGTTTAAGAAGGGCGCATCTTTTGCGCCCTTTTTTATTTTTGGAAACTCAGAAGACATGTTGCATTTGCTATGCATGCATACTATATAAACTGCAATTTGTTTCTCTGAAATGCGGTATATACTTATCTTTCCTCACTATTAAAAATTGAAATAAATGTACACTTCAAAAATTACTGGTTTGGGATATTACGTGCCCGAAAATATTGTTACCAATGATGATCTTTCAAAATTAATGGATACCAATGATGCTTGGATTCAAGAACGCACAGGTATCAAAGAGCGAAGACATATTAAAAAAGGTGATGGCAATTCTACTTCGGTGATGGCCGTAAAAGCTTCAACAATTGCTTTGGAACGCGCTAAACTTGTTCCTAACGATATAGATATGATCGTTTTTGCTACGCTAAGCCCAGACATGTATTTTCCGGGCGGTGGGGTAGAAGTGCAGGAAATGATGGGTATGCGTACCATTCCAGCCCTGGACGTGCGCAACCAATGCAGCGGTTTTGTATATGCGATTTCAGTTGCAGATCAATTCGTGAAAACAGGAATGTATAAAAACGTTTTAGTAATTGGTAGTGAAAACCACAGTGGCGGACTCGATTTTACCACGCGAGGCAGAAATGTTTCGGTTATTTTTGGTGATGGTGCGGGAGCTGTAGTAGTTTCAAGAAATGAAACAGGAAAGGGTGGAATTCTATCAACACATCTTCACAGCGAAGGGCAGCATAAAAATGAACTTTCATTAAAAGGCCCTAGCACCGAACATTGGGTACCGCAAATTATTGCTGAAAATCCGCAGGAAGATATTCCTTATTATCCGGTAATGAATGGGCAGTTTGTTTTTAAACACGCCATTGTCCGTTTTTCGGAAGTAATCAGGGAAGGTTTGGAAGCTAATAATCTTGAAGTGAAAGACATTGATATGCTAATTCCGCATCAAGCAAATCTTCGCATTTCGCAATTTATTCAGCATAAATTGAAATTGACTGACGACCAAGTTTTTAATAATATTCAAAAATACGGAAATACTACGGCGGCCTCTATTCCAATTGCGCTTACAGAAGCTTGGGAAGAAGGGAAAATTAAGGAGGGCGATTTGGTTGTTTTGGCGGCCTTCGGAAGCGGCTTCACCTGGGGAAGCGTAATCATTAGATGGTAAACAACCGAACAGAGATAATTTATGGATGATATTACTTTTGATAAAAGTAGAATAATCGGTTTTAGCGATGCTATTTTTTCAATAGCAATGACGCTGCTCATTTTAGAAATAGCAGTTCCAAATGTAGCATCTGTTAATGAATACGGAACTTGGAAAATTCTTGAAGCGAGAATACCTAGTTTTATTGGTCTTGTAGTAAGTTTTCTTGTTACGGCAATCTATTGGGTAGCTCATTTAAGATTGATGAAATACGTTACTGATGTTGACAGTAAACTACTTTGGCTAAATATATTTTTGTTGCTTTTTGTAGTATTGCTGCCTTTTTCTACTGCATTTTATGTCGGGAGCTTCTTCTTAACGGGACCGTATGTTTTTTACTGCTTTAATTTAGCCGTGATTGGTTTATTTAATTATTTGATGATTAGATATGTTGTTAAAAAGGAGAATGGCAAAACGGGTCTTACGGGAGTATTGGCGAAATGGCACAAAGCACGAGCAATAAATGGTATATTAATTTGGGTGATTTCAGGGATATTGGCATTTGCTTTTCCTATATTTTCCAGATTTGTTTTTGTATTTCTCTTCTTGATTATTTTGCTCATAAATAGATATTATAAAAAGAAGATGAAACGCGATTTATAGTCAATTCAAAGAACTTATGAAGTAAGAAAGCCTTTCATTTTTTTGAAAGGCTTTTCTTTTACCTAAAAAAGGTATAATTCGTTAAAGGCTAATTTAAATAAATTATAAAAGTAAATTTTAGGTGTTATATCTTAATAGACGATATGAAGTCTATAATTGTTTCATTCCATATTGTATTTTAACAAAAGAATAACGGTTTAGAAAATGCCCCCACCTCCTGAGGATGTGTTGTCATCTCTGTTTTTTCGGCTCTTCGCACGGTAATTTCCTCCGCCAAACCTATAGGATAACCCTACGTAAATAGTATTGCTTTCATTTCTGAACTCGCCGCTTTGTGGATATGGAGTGTTACCACTAAAAGCAAATTTCATAGAATCAAAAATGTCATTATAATTAACGCTAAAAGTTCCTCGTCCATCCCATAATGTATATCGAGCTCCCAGATTGACAAAATATAGTGGCTCAGATTCAAACTGAATGCCCTTGTTTTTTGCACGGTAAAGTCCAAATGCCGAAAATGTAAGGTCTTTTGTGAGGGTAAAATTATTCATCATTCTCACATTCCACGTTACTCTGTCTGCTTCTACAACTTGTGTTATTATGTCTTCAACAGATGGGGTTTCAGTAGGGTTTTCAAAAATTTCAGTAATACCTTTTTGAGTTCTCTTGTAAAGTTCAAAACTTGAGTTAAAGCTCCACCACTTAGTTGGTTTATAATTTGCTGAAACTTCAATTCCGTATGCATTGGTACTACTGAAATTTTGAAATGTGAGAATGGATCTGTCCAAATTTGTCCGATCTACAAGTATAGTGCGATTAATTTCGTCATCCACAACCCGATAGAATACCCCTCCAGTTAGGCTTCCCTTTTCGAAATTGCGGGTATAATTGACCTCTATTGAATTGGTAAATTGCGGCTTCAAGCTTATGTTTCCAAAGGATGAAATTAGTGGCGTGCTAAATTCGCGAATTGGGTTTACTTGATCAAGACCAGGTCGGTCCACCCTGCGACTGTAACTTAACTGAAATTGGTTTTTTTCACTAGGAGAATAGGTAACAAAGGCACTGGGATATACCTGAAAGTAATCATTAGTGAAAGCGCGCAAATTGTTGGTGTCGACTTTTACACTAACGTTTTCCACTCGTGCACCTAGCTGATATGACCATTTTTCATAGGTTTTTCCATAAGTGGCGTAAAGGGAATAAATATCACGGACATATTCAAAACGGGTTGAAGGTGTGGGCACCAGTTCGCCATCGGCATTGTAGCTTTTACCATTGGAGGCATAATCTATATTAGTCTCGAAAAGGCGTGCTTCTGCTCCAACTTCAAGCTTTACACTTTCTGAGAGGGGATTTACATAATCGAGATTGACGGTGAGTTGATTTCGGTCAGTTTCATCATTATCTGCAAAATTAGCTAATGGGGAAGCCCCGCTATACAAATATTTTCCATCGGTCTCATTTGAAAATACGTTATAATCAGCCTCCAGTTCAAGCGTATGGTCAGTCTTTTCAAAGTTCAACTTATAATCAAAATTATATTGTGAAGAAATATTTTCATTGTCAAAATAAAATAACTGTTTCTGGTTAAAGGAAGGTTGATCTAAATAGAATATTGAGGAACTGCCAACCCCAGTTCCATCATATAAATTTTGATTGGTGAAAAATGATATTGTGTTTTTTTCATTCAGATAAAAATCCAATCCCACCTTGAAAAGGTTGGATTTACTTTCATCCAAAAAATGAATCACTTCATTTGAATTGTTTAGTGATCGCGAGATGAGGCCGTTATTCTCGTTTTTGGAAACATTGTTACTTAGGTTGGCATATAGATTGAATTTTCCATTTCTGTAATTCATATCCAAACCAGCATTAAATTTAGCATTTTCTCTAAAAGTAAGACCTACGGAGGCGTTGCCATTAAAGCCCACATTTACGTTTTTATGAAGGATAATATTGATTATTCCGCTCATTCCCTCAGGATTATACTTTGCAGAGGGATTTGTGATGAGCTCAATTTGTTTGATGGATGAGGATGGAATCTGCTTTAACAATTGTGCTACGGGAATATTTGAAAGTTTTCCATCCACCATTACACGTACGTTTTCATTACCTCGTAACGAGAGTTCACCTGTTTGCTGGTCAACGCTTACGGTTGGTAGGTTGTTCATGATATCCGAAGCCGTGGGACCGGCGGTAGAAAGATCTTTCCCCACGTTTATCACCTTTTTGTCCAAACGTTGTTCAATGGTGGATCGTTCGGCAACAATGCTAACCTCATCAAGTGACGCTATGTCTTCCTCTAGAAATATATTTCCTAAGTCAATGTTTTCATTGCCTTTGGTGATATTTATTTCTGTGGTGAAAACCTTATATCCTATATACTGGATAAAAACATTGCCTCTGCCTTCAGGAATCTTGTGAATCTCAAATTTACCTGTATCGTCGGTTACCGCACCGGTAATAATTTCGCCATTTAGATTTTTCACCACCACGGTTACATAAGGAAGAGGCTCATTGAGAATTTTGTCTGTTACAATACCATAAATATTGCCGGGTTTGTCTGTAGGATCGACGGAAGCTTTGGTTGTTCCAAAGGTGATAAATACGATTAACAATAAAATGTTTTTCATTTGTTTGTTTGATTGATGTTAATGATTGATGAATTAAAAAAACTATATTGCATTAGATATTACCTTGCATAACATACTAAATGCACAAATGTTTCTCTGCTTATATATACAAGACGAAATAATTTTTTTTCTGTTACACCAGAAAGAAAGTTTTTTATAAAAACAAACAAACCCGAAGCAAGTGCCTCGGGTTTGAATCTTTACTGCAATTATTAACACTAACCATCAACGTAAAAAATACAGCAGTAAAGAATAAATCCTAACTTCTATATAGACGCTCAAACTTTCTGAATGTTTCATCGTCTTTTTCATTTTAACGAACATTTATGAAATCTTGAAAAAGAGTATTGTATTTTCATAAAAAAAATATCATTGATGAAGAATACATTAGTACTTGGCGCGAGCCTTAATCCCAGCCGTTATTCAAATCTGGCAATCAATCGTTTGGTAAATCACGGCCATCCCGTTGAAGCTATTGGATTAAAAAAAGGAGTGGTTTCAGGTGTAGCTATTTTGACTGAAAAAGAGCCTTTTGAGGATATTGACACCGTAACACTTTATTTAAACCCCAAAAGGCAAGTTGAATATTACGATTACATCATCTCCTTGAAACCGAAGCGCGTAATTTTCAATCCAGGTACGGAAAATCCTGAATTTTACACATTACTTAAAAAACATAATATTGAATCGGAAGTAGCCTGCACCTTAGTTCTTTTGGGTACGAATCAATACTAAACCGAAGAAAGTAATCGCTCCATTTAAAATAAGTATAAAAAATCCGAATTCAAAATTCAAGTATTCCGCACTTAAGGCACTTATTGCATATCCTAAAAAGGGAGTTAATATGGCGACTACTGGAACAAGTTTGTCCTTTACGTTCCATTTTGTAAAGAGCCCATAAGCATACAATCCCAATAATGGGCCGTAGGTATATCCCGCAAAAACAAAAAGTTTTGCAATCACGGAATCATCTGCAATTACGTATTTGAAAATTATAATTACCAAAATAAGCACTAGCGAAAACAGAATGTGAATTAATTTGCGGACACGTACCTGTTTTTTTTCGTCATATCTTTTTTCAATATTCAAAATATCAATACTAAAGGAAGTCGTCAGCGCTGTCAAAGCACTATCTGCGCTACTGTAGGCCGCAGCAATAAGGCCTAAAATGAATAAGACCGCGATACCAACCCCGAATTCATTTTGCATGGCAAGTGTGGGGTACAATTGATCTTTATGTACGTCAATCCCGTTTTTTTGAGCATAAACAGTTAACAAAAGTCCTAAAACTAAAAACACAAAGTTTACAATCGTTAAAACAATGGTAAACCAAAACATATTTTTCTGGGCATCTTTCAAGTTACGGCAGGTTAGGTTTTTCTGCATCATATCTTGATCTAGTCCCGTCATTACAATAGCGATGAATGCTCCGCTTATAAACTGTTTCACAAAATAATCGCTTGATTTCCAATCGTCAAAAAAGAAAATTTGGCTCATATCGCTATCTGCAATAAAGTTGAAAAGATTACTTCCAGAGAGTCCTAAGTCTGTGGAAACATAATAAACCGAAACCCCAACGGCCACAAGCATAAAGAGAGTTTGTAATGTATCTGTCCACACGATGGTTTTTATTCCACTTTTGAACGTATATAGCCAAATCAATAAGATTGTAATGGTTACGGTTATCCAAAAAGGGATGTTCATATCGTCAAAAATCAAACTTTGCAACACAACTGCCACTAAATACAACCGAAAGCTTGCACCCACAACTCTGGAAAGTAAGAAGAACGAAGCGCCTGTTTTATAGGAAGCCTTTCCAAACCTTCCTTCCAAATAGGTGTATATTGAAGTCAAATTTAAACGATAATAAAGAGGAAGCAATACAGTTCCTATAACCGCATAGCCCACAATATATCCCAGAACCACCTGAAAATAACTGAACTTTGAGGCTTCCACCCAGCCCGGGACAGAGATGAAAGTTACACCGCTTAGTGAGGCCCCAATCATTCCGAAAGCTACCAAATACCAAGGTGACTGCTTCCCGGCTTTAAAGAAATCGGCATTGCTTCCGTCTCTATTGGTTAAAAAGGAAACAAAAATTAAAACCAAAAAATAACCAACAATTAAAAGAAGTATGTGTAAGGGTTGCATAAAATTTAAGACTTTATTAGTAAAGAGATACTTTTAGTGGTAAAAATACAAAGTTTGGTTTCTCCACAATTTTTATTTTTAATACTTTTGAAAACTTTGAATATATAGTCATATAACTCCTTAAAAATTAATAAAATGCGTTTCAAACTACTTCTACTTATTGCGTTATTTTTTGGTTCTTTTGCCAGTCAGGCACAGGAATATCTTCAGATGATCGATGCCGGCACCTATAAAGTGCAGGATGTTATTGACAATGCCGAAGCCTACTTTGCTAACAGAGACAAAGGCCGTGGAACTGGCTATAAACAGTTTAAAAGATGGGAATACAACGCCCTAAGAATGGTAAAGGAAGATGGATATCTTCCAACAACTGAAGAGCGTTTGAATGAACTTCAACGATGGAACGCATATCTTAACAGCACATCTCAAAACCGTGCAGTCCTCAATGATAACTGGGAAGAACTTGGTCCTACAGCATGGAACGCTACTTCAGGATGGAATCCTGGCGTTGGTAGAATCACGGGCCTTTCTATAGATGAAGGGAATATTAACCATATGATTATTGGTGCCAATACTGGCGGTGTATGGCGAACCACAGATGGCGCACAAACTTGGACTCCACTGAATGATTATTTTTCAAACCTTTCAGTATATTCAGTTGCTATCGACCCTACAGATT
Organism: Aequorivita antarctica; assembly: GCF_007997155.1. Taxonomy (GTDB): domain Bacteria; phylum Bacteroidota; class Bacteroidia; order Flavobacteriales; family Flavobacteriaceae; genus Aequorivita; species Aequorivita antarctica. Next base: position 14,289 of record NZ_VORT01000010.1, read on the forward strand.
CTGATACTTACTTTTTTGGTTCTACAGGTGGGAAAATATTTAAATCTACTGATGCTGGTGCAACATGGAATTTACAGGGACAAACAGGAAGTAGTAACGTAAATAAAATTCTTATAAACCCTTCTAACACAAACATGATGTTTGCAACTGCCGAAAATGTTGGTATTTATAGATCAACTGATGGTGGAGCGAACTGGGTAAAAGTTGTTACTGGAGACAACAGAGGCTATGATGTAGAATTTAAACCAGGAGATCTCTCTGTAGTTTATGCTTCTGGGAGTGGTTTTCATAAATCCATTGATGGTGGTGCAACATTTACAACTATAGGCGGATTTACAAACGGACCTAAAATGATTGGAGTTTCTGCTGATGATGCAAGCGTTGTTTATGTTGTAGAGGCTTCTAACGGAATATTTGGAGCTTTTTACACTTCAAGTAATAGTGGTGACAGTTTTACAAAACTTAATCACGGAGGTCTTAACTTTTTTGGATATAGTACCAGTGGAAATGACAACAATGGTCAAGCCCCACGAGATATGGGTATAGCTGTAAACCCTACCGATGTAAATGAAGTGCATATTGCAGGAATTCTTACATGGAGATCCATGGACGGAGGAACCAATTTTACCTGTACCGCAGATTGGATACCAGGAAATGCTGCTTCAGCAAATATTGGATACTGCCATGCCGATGTGGACGACCTTATGTTCTATGGAACAACACTTTACGCGATAACAGACGGTGGTATTTATAAAGCTACTGATACTGGTAATTTAAATGCGAATTATTACGAAGATCTTACAGATGGTTTAGGAATTCGTCAATTTTATAAAATTGGAGTATCCCAAACTGCTGATGTAATTGTTTCAGGCGGCGCTCAGGACAACGGAACTTCATTTTACAGTGCCGCAACTGGATGGAAAGATTGGTTAGGTGCCGATGGAATGGAATCATTTATTGATAAAACAAGCAGCAGTATATTTTATGGTACAAGCCAAGGTGGCCAACTGTATCGTACTAACAACGGTGGTACTAGTTACGTAGGCCTTAATGAGCCAGGTAGCGGTTCTGGAAACTGGGTTACGCCATTTGAACAAGATCCCGTTCTAGCAAATACTATATATGTAGGCTATAATATTGTATATAAATCCAGCAATTTTGGATCATCTTGGGCGGCTATTTCACAAAATTTTGGAGGCAATTTGGATAATTTGAAAATTTCCCCTTCCAACAATCAAGTAATGTACTCTTCAAGAGGTCCTATACTTCATAGAACCGCAGACGCAGGAGCTACAAATTGGGTTCAAGCTACAACACCAGGTGGCGTTATCAACTCTATAGCTATTCACCCAACAAATCCAGATAAAATAGCAGTGGCAACAACAAGTGTCAATCGTGTTTTTATTTCCAATGATGGTGGAACCACTTGGACAGATTACAAATTGAACCTTCCAAGTTTTAGTGCTTTGGCTGTTGTTTGGGATGATAACGGTAAAAATGGACTTTATTTGGGTATGGATTACGGAATTTATTATATTGATGATACTTTCACAGATTGGCAACCATACAGCAACCTTTTGCCAAACGTAATTATAAACGAATTGGACATTAACAACACAACCAATATGCTTTATGCGGCCACCTACGGAAGAGGTCTTTGGGTTTCCCCATTGGTTGATGGCACTGTAGGTATTGAAGATGTAATTTCTGAAAGCACCATGAGCATTTATCCAAACCCAGCAACTTCAGAATTTACAATCGCATTGCCAAAATCAATGAAGGCGGAAGTACGTGTGTTTGATATCACTGGAAAACTGCTTATTTATGAAGCAGATGCACTAATTGCAAATAAGCATACAGTTAATGTTTCTTCACTTTCTTCAGGCACTTATTTTGTTCGCCTAAGTACAGAGGAAGGGACTGCAACTAAAAAACTTCTTATAAATTAAGAACCTTTTTTACAACAGGAATGCTTCAGTAAAAACTTCTTTTTTCTGAAGCATTTTTTTTATCTTGGCTGCAGGTAAAATACTATGGAATTTTCTTCAAAACTTCTTGAAAATGCAGTGAATGAAATGTCCCAACTCCCTGGAATTGGGAAACGGACCGCGCTGCGTTTGGCACTTCATTTATTGAAACAACCCAAGGAGCAATCGCAAAAATTAGCTTCTAGTTTGGTAAAAATGCGTGACGAAATAAATTTTTGCGCAAACTGCCATAATATTAGCGATTCAAAGCTTTGCGAAATATGTGCAAATCCGCGTCGCGATGAGCAATTGGTTTGTGTGGTTGAAGACATTCGCGATGTAATGGCTATTGAAAATACCAGCCAATATCGTGGCCATTACCACGTTTTGGGCGGAAAAATTTCTCCAATGGATGGCATTGGCCCAGGCGATTTGACTATTCCTTCTTTGGTTGAAAAAGTAAAAGCGGGAAACGTCCGTGAACTTATTTTTGCGCTTAGCTCAACAATGGAAGGCGATACCACAAACTTTTACATTTATAAACAAATTGAAAATTTCAATATAACCACAACCACCATTGCCCGGGGTATTTCCGTGGGCGACGAGCTAGAGTATGCAGATGAGGTTACTTTGGGTCGAAGTATTTTACACCGTATTCCTTTTGAATCTTCACTTAAAAGCCTGTAGTTTTGAAAAGCCCATTTACAATTAACAAACCGACCCAAGATTTATTCAAGGGCATTCCATTCCTTTGCAGAGCGCAGTCGAAGCAGTCCTATTTTTCAAATAAATTTTTCTGATGAAACTCTCCGTTGTAATCCTTAATTATAATGTACACTACTTTTTAGAACAGTGCATTCGTTCCGTTCAAAAAGCAATCGAAAACTGGGATGCTGAAATTATTGTGATAGACAACGACTCCAAAGACGATAGTTGCCTAATGGTCAAAACTCTCTTTCCAAATGTGGTTTTGATTGAAAACAAAGAAAACGTTGGTTTCAGCAAAGCAAACAATCAAGCAGTTGCGATTGCCAAGGGCGATTACGTTTGCATTTTAAACCCTGATACCGCGGTTTCCAAAGATACTTTTAGACAAGCAATTGAATATTCCGAAAGCATTAAAAATATTGGAGCTCTGGGTGTTTATTTGATGGATGGTACGGGGAATTTCCTTCCCGAAAGCAAACGCAACCTCCCAACACCAAAGGTTTCATTGATGAAGCTTTCCGGTTTTACAAAGAAATATTATGCCAAGCATGTTTCCGAAACCTCCCATGGAGAAGTTGAAGTATTGGTGGGCGCCTTTATGCTTTTAAAAAGAAGCATTTATAACCAAGTTGGAGGTTTTGACGAGGACTATTTTATGTATGGTGAAGACATTGACCTTTCTTATAAAATAACTCAGGCAGGCTACAAAAACCATTATTTGGGAAGCGTGACAGTGCTTCACTACAAAGGCGAAAGCACCAAAAAAGACGATGCTTATTTTGAACGTTTTTACGGCGCAATGCAGATTTTTTACAGAAAGCATTTCAATAAAAATTTTCTTCTTGAAAGTTCCGTTTCCGCGGGAGTTGCTTTAGCCAAAGCGAAAAGTAAAATTACTTCAGATAAAAAAGCGAAGTCTGTCCCAAAACTGGAGCGAAATTATTTCTTCACTGAAAATATTGAGTTGCTGGAAAAGCTATCTGCTTCTACGGCGACAGTTTTTCAAATGGCTTCAAAAAATGTGCATTCGCAGATTATTCTCCAAAACAGTTTGCTCGTCTTTGATGCCGAATACATTTCATATGAAGAAATCTTCCAACTAATGAAACAGTTAAAAGGGCACAACAATCTTTTTCGCATACGTCCGCCTGGCTGCAATTTCATAATAGGAAGCGACCAAAGCGACGAAAAGGGTGGCGTGGTTGTTTTTTAAGAAATTTGAAACCTAAAACGAACAAATTTTGACTAATTTTGCAAGGTTTTTAAAACAAGTACTTTTGTGCTTACTAAATTCGACATTGAAATAATATTATGGCAAAATTTGAATTGAAACTACCCAAAATGGGCGAAAGCGTTGCAGAGGCAACCTTAACTAACTGGCTAAAAGAAGTGGGCGATACCATTGAGGCCGATGAAGCTGTGCTTGAAATTGCTACCGACAAGGTTGACAGCGAAGTGCCCAGTGAGGTAGATGGCGTTTTGATTGAAAAACTTTTCAATGTTGATGATGTGGTTCAAGTGGGCCAAACCATCGCTATAATTGAAATTACTGGCGGTAGCAACGGAACTGAAAAAGCTGTTGCAGAAAGCGCTCCTTCACCTGAAGCATCCTTAACTTCCGCTAAAGCTAAGGAGGACGCAGGAAAGGAGTTAGAAAAACATGCTGAAAGTGCAAAACAAGCTATTCAAACACCGATTGAAAATACGGGCGATCTTTTTTATTCGCCATTGGTAAAAAATATTGCTGCTGCTGAAGGTATTTCGCAAGCAGAGTTAGATAAAATTTTAGGTAGCGGAAAAGATGGTCGCGTAACTAAAAACGATATTTTGGCGTATGTAGAAAACCGTTCTTCTGCAAATGTACAGCCAGAGCAAAGCCAGCAACAAACTGTTGTTGAGGCTAAAAACCAAGAAACGCCACAAACTACAGCACCTGCAAAACCCAAAGCTGCAGTTTCAGTAAGCGGCGACGATGAGGTTATTGAAATGACAAGAATGGGGAAACTAATAGCCCATCACATGGTTGAAAGCACGCAAACTTCTGCACACGTTCAATCTTTCGTGGAATGTGATGTTACCAACGTTTGGAATTGGAGAAATAAAGTGAAAGGAGCTTTTGCAAAACGCGAAGGAGAAAATTTAACTTTTACTCCAATATTTATGGAAGCTGTGGCGAAAGCGCTAAAAGATTTCCCCATGATGAATATTGCAGTTGATGGCGACAAAATCATAAAGCGTAAAAATATAAACTTAGGAATGGCGGCAGCCCTTCCAGACGGAAACTTAATAGTACCGGTTATTAAAAACGCAGACCGATTGAATTTGTTGGGAATGAGTAAAGCAGTAAACGACCTTGCTAGCCGTGCTCGTGAAAATAAACTTAAACCGGATGATATTCAGGGAGGAACCTACACAGTTACCAATGTGGGAACATTTGGAAGCATTATGGGAACGCCCATAATCAATCAACCACAAGTTGGGATTCTGGCTTTGGGAGCAATCCGAAAAGTGCCTGCGGTTATTGAAACTCCAGAAGGGGATTTCATTGGTATCCGTTTTAAAATGTTCCTTTCACACAGTTATGACCACAGAGTTGTAAACGGTGCTTTGGGCGGACAATTCGTAAAGCGAGTTGCTGATTATTTGGAAGATTGGGACGTTAATAGAGAAATGTAACTTAAAACATAATTATGGTTAAAAGGGGATTTTGTTTTCAAAATCCCCTTTTCTTTTTTATAAGTTCTTTCAAAACTTCAATAAAAAGTATCTTTGCCTAACAAAACAAAACAATGGAACTCAACTTAAAAAAACCAATCTGTTTCTTCGATCTTGAAACAACAGGAATCAATGTGGCAACGGATAGAATTGTGGAAATAGCAATATTGAAAGTATTTCCAAACGGAAACAAAGAAAGCCATACGTGGCGGGTGAATCCTGAAATGCCAATTCCAGCAGAATCTTCTGCAATACACGGAATTACCGATGAGATGGTGGCAAACGAACCAACTTTTAAGGAACTTGCATCAAAAGTGTACGCTTTAATAAAAGACAGTGATTTAGGAGGATTTAACTCCAACCGTTTTGATATTCCGTTACTCGCAGAGGAATTGCTCCGTTCCGAAATTGATTTTGATATGAAAAAAGCAATGTCCGTCGATGTACAGACCATTTTTCACAAAATGGAAAAACGCACATTGGAAGCAGCCTATAAATTTTATTGCGATAAGGATTTAAAAGACGCGCATAGTGCAGCAGCTGATACGAATGCTACCTATGAAGTTTTAAAATCGCAATTGGACAGATACAGCGAACTTGAAAACGATGTAAACTTTTTGGCAGATTTCAGTTCGCACCGAGACCACGCGGATTTCGCAGGTTTTATAAGTTATAATGAAGATGGTGTTGAGGTTTTTTCCTTCGGAAAATATAAAGGAAGTTTGGTTACAGAGATAATGGAGAAGGATTCAGGGTATTTTGGATGGTTGCTAAATGCTGATTTTCCACTTTATACCAAAAAAGTATTGACCCGTATCAGACTTCAAAAGTTGAATACAAAACTTTAATTACAAGATGAAAATAATTTGTATTGGCCGAAATTATGCCGACCATATCAGTGAACTTAAAAGTGCCACTCCAACTGAACCTGTTATCTTCTTAAAACCCGACACGGCTATATTATTAAAGAAACAGCCATTTTTTATTCCAGAGTTTTCAAATGATGTACATCACGAGGTTGAATTGTTAGTTCGAATTAATAAAATTGGGAAGCACATCGATCAAAAATTTGCTCATAAATATTATGACGAAATTGGATTGGGGATAGACTTCACTGCTAGGGATTTACAAACGGAATTGAAGGAAAAAGGTCTTCCGTGGGAGAAGGCAAAATCATTTGACGGCGCTGCGGTTGTGGGAAATTTCTTAAAAAAAGAACAATTTGAAGATATAAATAATATAGATTTCAGCTTAAAAAGGAACGGAAATGTAGTTCAAAAAGGCAATTCTATGCTGATGATATGGAAAATCGATGCGTTAATCGAATATATTTCAAAATATTTTACGCTGAAAATTGGGGACATTATCTTTACAGGAACTCCTGCGGGTGTTGGCAGCGTTAAAGCCAATGATATGTTGACGGGATTTATTGGTGAAACAGAGATGTTTTCCATAAAAGTAAAGTAGAATGATAAAGTATTATGCAAAAGAAAATCTTGCCGAGATCGCCGATGGCGACCAAGATTTTTTAAAGATATTGGCTCAAACCTTTTTAGAGGAGATTCCACCGGATCTGCATTCCATGGAAGAGGCCATCGAAAACGAAAACCGCGAATTGGCATACCAATTTGCCCACAAAATGAAACCGAACATTGAAATGTTCGGCATTGATGCTCTTAAAGACATAACCAGCATTGAGGCTTGGTCTAAAACTTCTAAAAATAAAGCTACAGTTCTTCCGCATCTTAAAAACGTAACTACTACATTGAACCTCGTTTTTGATGATTTGAGAGAAGATTTCCAATTATAAAATGCTTGCAGAAATAATTACCATAGGCGATGAGATTCTCATAGGCCAAATTATTGATACTAATTCAGCCTATATTTCAAAAGAGCTGAACAGGATAGGGGTGAAGGTATATCAAATCACCTCGGTTCAAGACGATCAGCACCATATTTTGCAGGCTTTTGAAGATGCCAAAAAACATGCTGATCTTGTTATTGTTACTGGTGGCTTGGGCCCTACAAAAGACGATATTACAAAGCAAACCTTTTGCGATTTTTTTAATGATACCCTAATTGAAGACCAAAGCGTTATTGAAAACGTTAAGCAGCTTTTCAAAAAACACCAACTAAATAAACCGCTGCCTGCCAATTTTCAGCAAGCGATGGTTCCTTCCAAAGCAACTATTTTAATGAATCTTTACGGCACCGCTCCCGGAATGTGGATGGAAAGAGATGATGTTGTATTTGTATCCTTGCCTGGCGTGCCTTATGAAATGAAGCATCTGCTGCAGGATGAGGTTTTGCCCAGGATTATAATGAGATTCAATCGCCCCCATATTTACCACAAAACACTTTTGACGTATGGACTTGGAGAAAGCGCCATTGCCGAAAGAATTGCCGATTGGGAAAACGGTTTACCTGAAAATATAAAACTCGCTTATCTGCCTTCTTTGGGAAAAGTACGTTTAAGATTGTCTTCCAGCAGCAATGACGAAAGCGTTTTAATGGAAAGTATTGATTCGCGGATGGAAGTTTTAAGTGAAATACTTTCGGATATTGCTATTGGGTATGAAGACGAAACAAGCATTATAGATAGGATTGCACATATTCTAAATCAAAAGAAACAAACCTTGAGTCTGGCTGAGAGTTGCACAGGAGGTGCAATTGTACAACAAATTACGGCCGAGGCTGGTGCTTCTTCTTTTTTTATAGGAAGCATTATACCCTATAAAACCGAACTAAAAACTAAAATTCTTGGCGTTCCTGCTTCTTTAATAGAAGAGTTTTCTGTGGTGAGTATTCAAGTTGCTGAAAGTATGGCGATTAATTGTTGCAAGCTTTTCAGTACCGATTATGCCATCGCCACCACTGGAATTGCAGGACCCACTAAAGGCGATGGCGTAGATGAGGTAGGTACGGTATGTATTGCTATTGCTTCGCCGACAGGTGTTGTTTCAGAAAAATTCAACTTTGGAAATGACCGTTATAGGGTGATTGAAAAAACCATAAATAAAGTCTTTGAAATGTTTCTGAAAGAAATTTCAAAAAACTGATTTTCTTTTGTTGTACATCACAAAAGAATTACTTAAATTTGCACCCTGTTTAAAAAATAACTAATAAAGTAAAGGAAATGTCAAGAGTTTGTGAACTTACCGGAAAGAAAGCGATGGTTGGAAACAACGTATCGCACGCGATGAACAAAACCAAACGTAAGTTTGATGTAAATTTGCTTAAAAAGCGTTTTTACATTCCTGAAGAAGATAAGTGGGTAACCCTTCGTGTTTCAGCTTCAGCAATTAAAAACATCAATAAAAAAGGTATTTCTGCGGTTATGAAAGAAGCTCGCGAAAAAGGCTTTTTAACTAAATAATTGCAATAATCAATAAAGTCTATTACAATGGCTAAAAAAGGAAATAGAGTACAAGTAATTTTGGAGTGCACAGAGCACAAGGAGTCTGGTCAAGCTGGAACTTCCCGCTACATCACTACCAAAAACAAAAAGAACACACCGGACAGAATGGAGTTGAAGAAGTTCAACCCTATCCTTAAGAAAATGACCGTTCATAAAGAGATTAAATAATATAAGTCATGGCAAAGAAATCAGTAGCATCGTTACAAACAGGTTCAAAACGTTTAACCAAAGCAATAAAAATGGTTAAGTCGGAAAAGACAGGAGCTTATACATTTACTGAGTCTATCATGGCTCCAGAATTTGTAAATGACTGGTTGAACAAAAAATAACCAGCTTAAAATATTGAGATAAAGCCACTTTTTTACGAAGGTGGCTTTTCGTATTTTTGTACCCCTTCCGTCTTTCAAATCGCCTTAGGGCAATTTGAAATCCACCTTTCCTGAAAAAGGGAAAGGAGCGGTATAGATTAAACTTTATCAAAGCTGAACAACCGATAACTGACAACGAACGATGAGTCTATTTAAAAAAATATTTTCCAAAGAGAAAAAAGAAACGCTCGATAAAGGACTTGAAAAAACGAAAACTTCCTTTTTTGATAAGCTGAGCAAAGCTGTTGCCGGGAAAAGCAAAGTGGATGACGATGTTTTGGACAATCTGGAAGAAGTGCTTGTTTCCAGCGACGTTGGTGTAAATACTACGCTGAAAATAATTGATAGAATTGAAGCCCGTGTTTCTAAGGATAAATATTTGGGAACCGATGAGCTCAACCAAATTCTTCGCGAAGAAATTGCCGGACTTTTAAGTGAGATTGATTCTGGAAATGCCATAGAGTTTGAAGTTCCCGAAAACAAGAAGCCATATGTTATCATGGTCGTAGGTGTGAATGGTGTTGGAAAGACAACAACAATCGGAAAACTTGCATATCAGTTTAAAAAAGCTGGAAAGAAAGTTGTTTTGGGTGCAGCGGATACTTTCCGTGCAGCGGCAATTGATCAATTACAGATTTGGGCAGATCGGGCCGATGTTACCATCGTAAAACAAAGTATGGGCAGTGATCCTGCCAGCGTTGCGTTTGATACGCTGCAAAGCGCAGTAAACCAAAATGCCGATGTGGTTATCATCGATACAGCGGGACGACTTCACAATAAAGTGAATTTAATGAACGAACTCACAAAGGTGAAGCGCGTTATGCAAAAGGTAGTTCCAGATGCGCCACACGATGTGCTTTTGGTATTGGATGGTTCCACTGGCCAAAATGCTTTTGAACAAGCGAAACAATTTACTGCAGCAACTGAGGTAACTTCACTTGCCGTTACAAAGCTCGATGGAACTGCAAAGGGTGGTGTAGTAATTGGTATTAGCGATCAATTTCAAATTCCTGTGAAATATATTGGCGTAGGCGAAGGGATGGAAGACCTGCAGGTATTCAACAAATTTGAGTTTGTAGATTCATTTTTTAAATAGATGGAAGAAAAAGAACCACAGAAAAAAAACAAACTATTTATGTATGTTTTGTGGGCTTTGGTTGGCTACATAGGAATACTAACCGGGTACCATTCTTTTAAAATCATTGAGTACTTTATAAAGCCAGTTCCAAATCCATTAATGCCTTTGGATTTATACAAATACATCGCTTTTCCTTACTTATCTATTATTCCTTTTCTTTTTGGTTTGCTCTTTTTGGGAATCTATTTCATTAAAAAGAAATATGTAACAAAAGGATATGCTGTGTTTTATGGCATTTTAATTCTCTTATTGCATATTTCTCAGAATAGCCTCTTTGAGTTTTTTAATAGTTTTAATCCTTATGGGGGATAAAAAAAAGCCACAAACCCAAAAATAACTTTAAAGTTTATTTGTGGATTTATGGCTAGAATTAGACACTCACGTCTTTATTCTTTGCTCTTTTTTCTATCTTCTCTTACAATGTTTCTTTTAACCAACTGAAAAATTCCCGTTGCCAAACCAGTGCATTTTGAGGTTGAAGTACCCAGTGATTTTCTTCTGGAAGATAGAGAAGTTTACTTTTTATCCCTTTTAACTGAGCTGCCTGAAAAGCCTCCAAGCCTTGTTCAATCGGTACGCGGTAGTCTTTTCCTCCCTGAATGATCATAATTGGAGTGTTCCATTTATCAACGTAACTAATTGGATTGAATTCATTAAATGCTTTCTGTGCTTTTGCATTGTCTTTTTCCCAGTAAGCCCCACCAAAATCGTAGTTTACGAAGAAAAGTTCCTCAGTGGTTCCATACATAGAGCGGGTGTCAAAAACGCCATCATGGGCAATAAAGGTTTTGAAACGCCCATCGTGATTTCCTGCTAACCAAAATACAGAATAACCTCCGAAACTTGCCCCAATAGCACCCAGACGGGTTTTATCTACATAAGGTTCTTTAGAAACATCGTCAATAGCGTCAAGATAGTCTTGCATTGCACCACCACCCCAATCTCCACTAATTGCTTCATTCCACTCCACACCGTGGCCTGGCATTCCGCGACGGTTTGGTGCTACAATAATATAACCTTGTGAAGCCATCAATTGGAAATTCCATCTGGTGGAATAGAATTGTGACAAAGCAGATTGTGGTCCGCCTTGAGCATAAAGTAAGGTTGGGTATTTTTTATTTTTGTCAAAATTGGGAGGAAGTATTACCCAAACCAACATCTGCTTGCCGTCTTTGGTGGTAACCATTCTTTTTTCAACTGTTGGCAGATCCAACTTTCCGTAGAATTCGTTATTTACTTGGGTGAGTTGCCTAAAAGTTTTGCTCTTCAAATCAAAAGAGAAAATTTCTGAAGCGTGGTTCATATCGGTTCGGGTAACGATCAACTGACCATTGTTTTCGGCAACGATGCCAGTAACATCAAATTGTCCTTTTGAAAGTTGCTTCACAACGGGCATCTTTCGTGTTCTTCCCGGATGGTCCACTTTAAAAATCTGAATGGTTCCATCAACCGGTGCTGTGAAATAAATGTCTTTGCTATTGCTTCCCCAAATAAAACCATTTACCGTTCCGTCCCATTGTGAAGTAAGGTTTTGTTTCACGCCATCTTGCAGAACAACTATGTCATTTTTATCGGCTTCATAACCCTCTGTGACCATTTGTAGCCATGCCAATGAGCCTTCTTTTGAAAACGCTGGCTGAGTGTCATATCCTTTGTTTTCTTCAGTAATATTTTCAGTTTTTTTATCGGCTAAATTGAATTTGTAAATATCTGTATTAGTACTAACAGCATATTCTGTGCCCGCCAATTTCTTGCTTACGTAATAGATGTTTTCACCTTTAGGATCCCATATATAATCTTCATCGCCGCCAAAAGGAGCTTGCGGGGTATAATAAGGTTGTTGCGGTGTAATGTCAGTCTCAACTCCGGTTTTTACATCTTTGTAAAAAACGTGATTGTAGCTACCATCGTTCCATGTGTCCCAATGGCGATAATCTAAAGAGGTATAAACGTAAGCATCGCTTTTTGGAAGATCGCTGTAAATATCTTTTCCAGCAACATCTTTCACCTGAACGGCTTTGTTCATCAAAAGATACTGCCCGTTTGAAGAAAGATTTTTATCTGTCACTTTTGCTTCGTCTTTGGAAATTTCCCTAAAATTCCCACCTGTTATAGGCATTTTGTAATACTTGGAATCAAAATTGTTTTCTTCCATGTTTGGGGTTGAAACCTTATAAAAAAGGTCTTTTCCGTCGTTGGAAATTCCCATTGGGCTTACTTTTTTAACCTGCCATAAAAGCTCAGGAGTCATTGTTTTTTGAGCGAACAAAAAGCCAGCGCAAAGAAAGGCCAGCAGGAATGTTATTTTTTTCATCTGTATAAAATTATTGAATTTTTAAGAAGTGCAAAGTTACTTAAAAAAAGTTGGCAGAATTCTAGTATTCAGTACTCACTATTGAGTGGTGAATTTTATGATTTGTTTCATTTAATTCGTGGTATCTTTGCACCCCGATAATAAAAATTTATATGCGTACCAAAACCTTAAAGAAGAACAAGATAAACGTTGTAACCCTTGGTTGTTCCAAGAATGTATATGACAGCGAAGTGCTTATGGGCCAACTGCGCGCCAGCAACAAAGAAGTGGTGCACGAAGAGGAAGGCAATATCGTGGTTATAAATACCTGTGGTTTTATTGCAAATGCAAAGGAAGAGAGCATCAACACCATTCTTGAATACGTTCAAAAAAAGGAAGAGGGTTTGGTGGATAAGGTTTTTGTTACAGGTTGTCTTTCAGAAAGGTACAAACCAGATCTTCAAAAGGAAATCCCGAATGTAGATGAGTATTTTGGCACTACGGAACTTCCTGGTTTGCTTAAAGCTTTGGGCGCGGATTACAAACATGAACTTATTGGTGAACGAATAACTACAACTCCAAAAAACTACGCATACTTTAAAATAGCCGAAGGTTGTGACCGTCCTTGTTCATTCTGTGCAATCCCAATTATGCGAGGAAAACACAGAAGTACGCCAATGGAAGATTTGGTTATTGAAGCCGAAAAGCTTGCTGCGAAAGGAGTGAAAGAGTTGATATTGATTGCCCAAGATTTAACGTATTACGGTTTAGATTTATATAAAAAACGAAATCTTGCAGAATTGCTTCAAAAGCTAGCAAAGGTTGAGGGTATTGAATGGATTCGGTTGCATTATGCGTTCCCAACAGGTTTCCCTATGGACGTTTTGGAAGTGATGCGCAACGAGCCTAAAATTTGTAACTATATCGATATTCCGTTACAGCATATTTCAGATTCAATTTTGAAATCCATGCGCCGCGGAACTACAAAAGCGAAGACTACTAAACTTTTAGAAGATTTTAGAGCTGCAGTTCCAGAAATGACAATTAGAACAACACTAATTGTAGGCTATCCAGGCGAATCCGAAGAAGATTTCCAAACGCTGAAACAATGGGTTAAGGATATGCGTTTTGAGCGTTTGGGTTGCTTTACATATAGTCACGAAGAAAATACCCACGCGTATAATCTTGAGGACGATGTGCCGGAAGATGTAAAAATGGACCGCGCTAACCAAATAATGGAAATACAATCCCAGATTTCCTGGGAGCTGAACCAATTGAAAATTGGTAAGGAATTCCGAGTAGTGATTGACCGTAAAGAAGGCGGTTACTTTGTGGGAAGAACAGAGTTTGACAGCCCAGATGTAGATAACGAAGTGTTGATAAATGCTGAAGATGATTATTTGCGTACAGGTGAATTTTTCAATGTAAAAATTACCGCTGCTGAAGATTTCGATCTTTATGCTGAAGTTGTTAAATAGTTAAACTGTGCCTGGTCACAGAGCAAAGCCGAAGCATTTGCTCTGTATGTTGAGGTAGTTAATTCATAGTTATTTAAAGCGAAGCATGGTCTCTAAGATTTCATTGATCTGTTTTCGTTTTTGTCTTGAAACGGGAATTTCAGTGTTATCGCCCATAATTAAACTACCTCCGTCCTGTTTTAAAATTCCTTTTACAAATATGGGATTTATAAGGTGTGATTGATGAACCCTTATGAAGTTGTGATCCGTCAACATATCTTCTATTTCCTTTAAAGTTCGGCTGATCAAAATTTTTCTTTCGTCCTTTAAGAAGAAGTTGGTATAATTGTTATCAGACTGGCAACGAATAATATCTTTAATTTCAACAATATTATAACCAACTCCTGTTGGCAGCGCAATTTTTGTGCGCTCTTTAATTGAATCTTGAAGATTGTTCTGGAATAATTGCCACTGCTCCGGACTTGTTTTTTTTCTTCTTTTTTCCCAGTTAGCGAGTGCTGTTACAATGTTTCTCTCTGTAATTGGCTTCAAAAGATAATTGATGGCACTATAATTAAAGGCGCGAATGGCATACCGATCATAGGCTGTTGTAAAAATTATATCGAAATCTATCGGTAACAGTTTATCTAGTAAGGCGAAACCGTTTAAATTGGGCATTTCAATATCTAGAAAAAGTAAATCGGGTGGATTTTTTTGTATGAATTCTAAACCTTCTAATGGATTCTTGGATATGCCAGTAATCACATAGTCCGAATGAACTTTTTCAATAAGATTTGCAAGTACATTGGTGCAGTGCGCCTCGTCGTCAATTATTATTACCTTTGTCATATTTCAATAAGAATAGGTTAGTGTTACTCTTGTGCCGAGTGCTATATTTTCAGCTTCAAGATCAATAATCGCAAGACTTATAGAGGTGTCGTTAGAATGATTATATAAAGACAACCGTTCCTGAGTAATGCTCATTCCTATTGATTTATGAAGTTTTTTCTTTTCGCTACTTGCTTTTCTGCCAATGCCGTTGTCTTCAATTGTTATTTTTAAACATTCGCTCGTATCAAATGTAATAGTCAGATTTTTTTCAGGATTATTGCTTGTGTTCAAGCCGTGCCAAATAGCGTTTTCAACAAAAGGCTGCAATAAGAGCGGGGGAATTTGAAATTGAGATAGCTCTTCTCGTGAAGAAACTTGGATACTATAATTAAAGTTGTTGCCCATTCTATTTTTTTCTAAAGAGAGATAAAGTTCCAGAATTTCCAGTTCTTCCTCTACAGTAATAATTTCCCGATTACTATTCTGCAGTATGCCGCGAAGCAGTGTTGAAAAATCGTCAAGATATTTCACTGCATCGTCGTTACGAGAGGTCATTATTAAATGTTTTATAGAGTTAAGACTATTGAAAAGGAAATGTGGATTCATCTGTGAACGCAGGGCAAGCATTTCCATTTCCTGCAGCTTTTGGGTGAATGAATTTTTTATCTGTTCCTCCTTTTGTTTTTCTATTTTGGAATAAAGCTGAATAAGTTCTTCAGTTTTTTCATTTATTTTTTTATCTAGTTCAATTCGCATGTTCTCTTGCATGAGCTGGTTTTTTTTCAATTGCTCAATAAGATTTTGACTCGCTGTTTCTTTTTCCTTTTGAAGGAGAAAAATGTTTTCTCCAATAGCAATTGAAAAACAGAAGACCTCCGCAAGTAAACCGACCTGAAAAACAATGTTGGATGAATATGGAAAAGAAAAAATACTCTCTGGATGCGTAGGATTAAAACTATAAGCTAAATAAAAGGCCAAGATGGCACCTATAAAAAAAAACGTTTGGCCTACAATAAAATACTTCAGAAGCGGATGTTTTACTTTATATACTATCCAAAATATTAGCACAAAATTTAGTGGTAACACTATAAATCTTACAGTTGAAAATATGAAGTCCCCAACAGTAAGGTACTCCCAAAAAATATTATATATAAAAATGGCAATGGCATACAGAAAGCAAAACCTTCCAAAATAGATGAGAATCTTAGAAAGCCTTTGATCATATTTTTTAATTTCCAGCAAATTCAGAATAAAAAATATATAAAAACCAATGAACAAGAATTGGGAGGACTCTGTAAATTTTGTAGCAATTATCGGAAAATTCAAGAAAAAATTACCCACTGTTGCTGAAGAGGTTCGTACTACTGTAAAAGCATAAATTATTTGAAAAAATAAATATCCCAAATAATAGAGGTACAATTTTTGGCGAAGCCGCATCCAAAAAACTAACCCGAAAACGAAAACGGTTAAAAGTGAAACAATATAGAAGAAAATAAATGCTACTGGCTTGGCCTCATATTTTGATTGTATATATGTTTGTAGCAAGTACTCTTCTTTTGAATAGAGCATGGTATGTGAAAAGTCTTTTTTCTTTTTGATACTACTAAGCCTTACGTAAAAAAGAGATTTCTCAAACGAAGGTATTTTGAGTTCCGTGAAATAAAATTCATTTTTATTGGTGCGATTGTATAAAGGAACAAGGCTTCCATTTTTGAACATTTTAACGTCACTATCAATAAATTGATAAATGTCAGTGTAGTCATGGGCACTCAAGTAATATGCTTCTAATAATTCTTTTGAAGTGTTTTCAACATCAAATTTTAACCAAATAGCTGAACCTGGCTCGTTTTCAAAAAGGGAGTCATATTTTTTCCAAACACTTTCTTTTTGTACTTCTTCAAAAGTGGTTTCAAGGTTTGTACGTATTGCATATACTTCAGGATTATTGAATAGATGCACATTCCCAATTATGGAATCACTAACTATCTGTGCGGAAATCTGCCACACACCAGCCAAAAAACAAAATATTATTAATAAGGAGTTTTTCATTAATCAGCTAAAATACTATTCTAGCATCTATAATTTTAAGTTTTTTAGAATTCAGTTGTTTTTAATGAGTATTTGGTATTTTTTTCTCTTTCTGCCGAATTCTAATTTACACTATCCAAATTCTCGCTGCCCATTTTACAAGGCATAAGCAATCTTTAGGTTTGCCCTACAAATTCTACAATACGTAAAATCTAAACTATTTTAATTATGAAAAAGTTATTGAAAAACCTTTTTAAAAGTACAACTCTTATTATGTTGTCTGCACTTTCCTTGATAGCAGTTTCCTGCTCTAGCGATGACGCTGTTGAAACACCAGTAAGTGTCGAACCTATTCAACTAGACTGTGATTACTTTCTGGAAAATAGAACCTTAGTAGACAACCCAGCCGCGCCAGTGGATTACATAGTGAGTTGTAATGCCCAAGTAAGAGCTAATCTGATAATAGAACCAGGTGTGGTTATTGCTTTTACTCCAGATTCTGGACTTAACTTCTTTGAAACCGTATCTTCCATTCACGCGGTAGGAACAGCAGATAAGCCTATTGTTTTTACTGGAACTCAGGCCAC
Source organism: Aequorivita antarctica (assembly GCF_007997155.1). Taxonomy (GTDB): domain Bacteria; phylum Bacteroidota; class Bacteroidia; order Flavobacteriales; family Flavobacteriaceae; genus Aequorivita; species Aequorivita antarctica. The sequence continues at coordinate 31,799 of NZ_VORT01000010.1, forward strand.
AAGAGGTTCTTGGCGCGGTCTTTATATTGATAGCGGTAATGCGTCGAATATTATGGAGCACGTAACAGTTAGTTATGGCGGTGGCCAAGCATTCAACAGCAATGGCGACCGTGGAAATATTATTGTTTATGCAGGCGCTGCCCTAAGCTTGAAAAATTGCAATATTATCCAGAGTGAAACATCTGGACTTAACGCTGTTTATTCAAATGCAAATATTACTTTGCAAAACAATAATTTTACAGGCAATGCCCATCCGTTGCTTATAAATACTGTTTACGCAACGCAAACCTCTGCCACAGATAACTATGCTGGCAATGATTTAGATAGAGTGCTGCTTTACAACTATTCAGCAGAATTTCAAACCCCAAGTGTTTGGAAAAATATAAATGTACCCTACCGTGTTACAACTCTATACGGAGCTCAAGTAAACGCTAGAGGTGAATTAACAATTGAACCTGGTGTAATCATAGAAATGGCTGCTGGAACAAGTTTTAATATTCGCGATACTGGTGGTTTAAAAATGGTGGGAACAGCTGCATCGCCTATAATAATAAGAGGTGTTAACCCAGTAGCGGGTGCATGGAATGGTATCAAGATGGATGGAACAAACCCTATGAACGAAATTGGTTTTGCACAAATCAGTAATGCTGGAGAAGACCCCGGTAACAATAGAGGGGCCGTAAGTCTTTGGGTAAACACAAAATTATACATTCACGATACGGAGTTAAAAGATTTAGCTTCCTGTGGCGTTTACGGTAGATTGGCAGGAGGACAAACCGTCAATCCAAATTACTCCTCTTCAAATCTTATATTTAGTAATGCTCCCTGCACAGAATTTTTTGAATATTAACATAAATAGGGAGGCTATCTCCCTAAACTAATTAGCCAAACTTTGTTTAAACCTTCCCGCAAAATTATATTTGAGGGAAGGTTTTTTTGTGAAAGGAATTACTGTAATCAAATTATCTCTTGAATCCTTATCTTTGAAACAAACCTGCGCGCCATGGCAAACTCTCACAGATTTCGTTTTCCCAAGACAGTCGTCTTCATTTTTACGATACTTTCAATATTAATAATGTTGCTTAGTTATTTTCTTTATTACCGAGTAGACAGTACTTTTTGTGCAGACAACCTGATGATTGTTCAGGCCATAGCCTTGGGGCTTCAAATAATTCTTAATTATATCAACTATCGTTCCTCACAAAAAATAGTTGTCATTATAATCTTGATAGTCAGCTCTGTAGTGCTGTTTGGGGTGCTCTCGTCCTTTTTTTATTTTAATCTAATGTGTACTATTTTTGGATGATTACCATTTCGATTAACAGAGAAGCTTAACGGCGCACTACCTTAAACCTGAAACTTGAAACAACTTTTAATCCTTGGCCACACCTTCCCCGAACCTACTACTACTGCAGCGGGAAGTAGGATGATGCAGTTGCTTGAATTGTTTACTGAAGAAAATTATCAAATCACTTTTGCCAGTACAGCTTCTATTTCTGAGCGAACTGCTAATCTGGAAGCCCAGTATATTTCAATTAAGAATATTCTGCTTAATGATACTTCCTTTGACGAATTCATAAAGGAATTGAATCCCCAAATCGTAATTTTTGACCGTTACATAACAGAAGAACAATTCGGTTGGCGCGTTAATGAAATCTGTCAGGAGGCATTAAAAATTCTCGATACCGAAGACCTTCATTTTTTGAGAAAGGCTAGGGAAGAAGCTATAAAAAATAGCAAACCCATTTCTGAGGCAAACCTATTCTCAGAAACCACAAAACGTGAACTGGCAAGTATATTGCGCTGTGACGTTTCGCTTATCATTTCGGAATATGAAATGGAACTGCTTCAAAATACCTTCAAGATTTCTTGTGCCTCCGCTAAAGCTAAAGACGACACGCGGACGGAGCTACTTTATTATTTGCCCTTTTTGGTAGAAAGTTTTTCTGAAAATACATTTTTGTTTAAGCAACGAAAGCATTTTATGGCCATCGGTAATTTGCTGCACGCACCTAATGTAGATTCGGTTTTGCAGTTAAAGGAAATTTGGCCCGAAATAAAAAGAAATCTCCCCGACGCAGAATTACACATTTATGGAGCATATGCACCACAGCAAATACTTCAGCTAAATAATAAAAAACAAGGTTTCATCGTAAAAGGCTGGGTAGAAAATGTGGAAGCAGTAATGAAAAACTACCGCGTGCAACTTGCCCCACTTCGCTTTGGCGCAGGCTTAAAAGGAAAACTTTTGGACGCAATGCGTTACGGATTACCAACGGTAACTACCGAGGTTGGCGCAGAGGGAATGTGCGGAAAACTTCCTTTTGGCGGAACAATTACTATTTTAAAAGAGGAATTTATCACTGCCGCCATCCAGTTATATTCTGAAGAAAACCTTTGGAATAAGGCACAACAAAACGGTTTCAGCATCATTGAAAAACGCTTTCAGAAAAGGCTGTTTTCCGAAGCTTTTAAAAAACACATCCACACAATTTCCACAAATCTGGAAAAGCACCGCCAAGAAAACTTTCTTGGGCAAATCCTACAACACCACACTTTGCAAAGCACCAAGTATTTAAGCAAGTGGATTGAAACAAAAAATAGGTGATTGCAAATTCATTTTTATAAAGAGCAATGAGTTGAGGTTGGGAGCGGAACAACATATCTCAAATATATTTTTTCCATTCGCCCGAAAAAACTACTTTGCATGCATAAAATAGAAAAACGATTACTTATGAAAAAACAAATATGTTTGCTCCTCACTCTTATAGTATGTGCCGTTGGCGTAAAAGCACAGGAAAGCAATCTTGATTTTGGCTTTAAGGGCGGGGTTAATTACGCTTCCTACAGAACCCCAGATGCCTTTATAGATGTATATAAAGGAAAAATTGGCTTCTTTGTTGGCGGTTTCGCGAATATTGGCATCACTGAAAAATTTAAGGTACAGCCCGAACTTTTGTTTGCTATGCAGGGCGCACGTTTTGTGTTAAAGGATATTGAGATTCGTGATGGAGCCAACAATGAACCGAAAGTTGGTGATTTAAAAAAGAGCATTAACGAAGCCACCATATTGCTGCCCATAATGGGGCAATATTACATCAATGAAACCTTTTATGTAGAAGCTGGCCCACAGTTTGGTTTTATATTGAGCAACAAGGAAAAAATAATTACATCTCCAACAGACGACCCTAATTTCAACGCCCCAAACACTGTTGATCCTGATACATTTGATGCGGGTATTTCGTTTGGTGCGGGATACAAGTTCACTGAAAAACTGGGGCTTAGTGCCCGTTACTACTATGGGTTAATAAAGAGGGATTACGGTATCTATTCATCTGTGTTGAATATTGGCATGGAATACAGTTTGTAATAAAGGTGTTTCAAAAAGCTATTTTTGGAACGAAGTTTTTAAATTCTATTGAAATCAACCAAACCATTTTAAATAAAAATTATGAAGTATTCTTTTTTAAGTTTTCTGTTGTTGTTCTGTTTTGCGCTTGGCACCGCCCAAGTTAATTATGAAGCCGCATATTATATCAATAATTCTGGCGAAACAGTCACGGGATTCATAAAAAATGAGGGTTGGAAAAACAATCCATCCCAAATAGAATTCAAAAAAAGCAATGCGGCTGAAGGCGAACTATTGAAAATAGATGCCGTTTCTGAATTTGGAATTGAAAACAAGCTCAAATACATCCGTGCCAAGGTTGCTATTGATAGATCTACTGACGATGACAATTATCTAACATCAATTAAAGCCCCAAAACTAGAAGAGGAAAATCTATTTTTAAAAGTTCTTATAGAGGGCGACGCCACACTTTATGTGTATGAAGACAATAACCTTCTGAGGTTCTTTTACAATACAGAGACTGTTCCTGTTGAACAGTTAATTTATAAGCGATACAAAGCGTACCCTACTGTAATAGGGAAGAATGAACAGTACAAACAGCAGTTGTACAATAATTTGAAATGTGAAACTATAAACATTGGTATGGCCAATAAACTTGAGTACGATCAATCAGAATTAGTCCGCTATTTTAAAACCTACAACAAATGTAGAAATGCTATCATAGCAGATTATGAATTAGCCGAACCCAAAGGAGATTTCAATTTAACGGTGCGCCCTAGTATTCGCAGCGCTTCCTTTTCTTTTAAAAATGCAGTTGCCAATAAAAAGAATGCAACATTTGATACTAAAACCAGTTTTAACTTTGGTTTAGAGTTTGAATATGTTATTCCATACAAGCGTAACAAATGGGCGCTTATTTTGGAACCAACCTATCAATCATACAAGCCTTCCCCAGAAATTACAGAAGGCGGGCAGGGAGTGGAAGTAAACTATTCATCCATTGAAGTGCCCTTCGGCTTAAGGCATTATTTCTTTTTGAACGATAAATCGAAACTTTTTGCAAATGCCTCTTTTGTAATAGATTTAGTTTTGGATTCAAAATTCGCAATAGAATATGGCGATGACCTCGATATAACATCTGGCAATAGCTTAGCATTAGGAGCGGGCTATAAGTATAATAACAAATACAGTGTAGAAGTGCGTTACCAAACAGATAGAACACTGTTAGCGGATTATAACGCCTATACTTCAAAATACAACTCCTTCAGTTTATTGCTTGGTTACACACTTTTTTAAAATATTTAAACTTAGCTTTCCCAAGCTTAACACAATTTAATTTCGTGCTATTTATTTCTAGGAATTATGAATCCCAAAAAACAGAACGTCGTTAACGCTTTACTAGACGAGTACCGAAAAGCAGTGCACGAACTACAATCCGTTATTGTCAATCTCCAAAATGATAACCTATCAAAAATAGTAGATCCGTTAACGGACAATCCAGACTGCAAATCCATACAGACCATTCTTGCCCACGTGGTGGCATCGGGCTATTCCTATTGTGTGTATATCCGTAACCTGAAAGACCCAAGCGCCCAAAGACCACTTCGAATCAATCGCGAAACTTCACAGGAATATTGTAATGATTTGGATGCGGTGTTGCACTATACAGATGACACTTTTGCCCAAATCTTTGATGTTGAACTAGAAGTATTTGAAAGCGATAAAAAAATGCACACCAGCTGGCAGCAAGAGTACGACATTGAACAATTAATGGAACACGCCATCGTGCACATTTTACGACACAGGAGGCAGATTGAGCGTTTTAAAACGATCCTACAAGAAAGCAACTGATTTAGATGTTTGGAAAAAGTTATATTGCCCGCTTAAAATATGAAAACAACAACTGTGCATTAAATTGGAAGAGTTTAGTACGGTGGTAACGAAGTGATGAAAATAATGTAGCTTTCATATAAGCGCATAATTCCGATAAATGCATCCAACAAAAAAAGATATATTATCTGCTTTAATTAGATATAATTTTGTTCTAAAAATATTAGAGCGAATTACTAGCAATGTCGAATCAAAAAATATTAAAGATAAAAGATGGTTTATATTTTCTGAGAAAATCGCTAGAAAATACCTAAACCAAGCTTATACTTTTCAACAAATAATTCAAGACGATATTTATTTTGAAAAAGGAAATGAAGATATAAGGTTTGTTGATTTCTCATCAATGTTCTCCTTGTTAAGAATCCAGCTCGAAACTTATTCAGTTTTTTATCATCTCTTTGCCGACAAATGTCATATTGAAGAAAAAATTATCCGTTTTAGGTTATGGGAATTAGATGGATTGAGATCAATGGAGAGATATGAGAAGCCAAATGATGCTGATGTTTCTAAAAGGTTAAGTAAGAATAAAGAAGATATTGAATATTGTATATCTGTTATTCGTGGTTTTGATTTCTTTAAAAACCTCGATTCCAACCAACAAGACTGGTTAATAAAATATGCTAATTGGAAATTTTCTAGTGAATCTTTAAAAAACAAAAACAAGAAAAAATGGAAATTATCAATTAATGATATGATTATAAATACAGGTTTGAGTGAGTCTCTATTCAGAGATTGGTACTCTTTTACCTCAACACATACTCATTCATCATATTGGAGTGTTATTCAAAATGATACTCTGACATTAGAAGAAAAAATTACAATGGAATATATAGCAATAATGCAAGGTGGTTTTGTTACATCGTTTTTTATAAAAGATTTTTGTGGAATTTATGAAATAGCTCGTTTAGTGCTCGATTCGTTAACAAAAAATGAAAGAGAGGTTATTGATTCATTCGATGATAATGGAAGAAAAAATGAGAAAGAACTGAGATAAAAAATAATACATTATTTCGTTAATTTTTTGACATTATTTATTCAAGGCCGATTATGAAAATCATCGAGATTTTCTATTAAGGTTATGTTTGTTAAATTGGTTGCATAAACCAAACAATTCTATTCAGTTTCAAAAATGACCGATAAAGAATATCTAAATCGTATAAGTAAGATAGAAATTTACTGTGAAATAATTCGTGGAATTTTGCGACATGCACCTTCTAAAAAACTAAAGTTTCCAAGTGATGATGAATATCTCCGATTCGTATCATTCATCGATTTAATTGAAGATACACAATATGCAATAACTGATTTTTATGATAATGGATTAATAACAAATTCCGAAACTCAAGGACAAATGTATCTTCGATTATACGGAGTACTTAATGCAATCTATATGCAAATGCAGGCCGTAATTGATTTAATTGAAATACTCAAAATTCATCACAAGAAGAGAATCTCAACAGATTTACGAGAATTGAAAATAATAGAAGTAAGAAATAAAATTGGTGCACATACCTCCAATTATTTAATTGAAAAACTCAATGGTAAGCCAAATACTGAATCTTATAGAGTAGCCCAATCAAGAATATCAAAGTGGGGAGATCGTCTCATGATAGTTTCAAATAGAGGAATTAGCGAAGAATTTCATCTTATGAATTTAATTAAGGAGTTTACGAATTTAATCGAATTGAATTTAGATTCAATTTGTGAAACAAAAATTAAATCATTCTTCATTCAAGATTCTGAAAAAAAAGATTGGCTAATGTTTAGACTTAATCACACAAGAGGAAAAGAAACCACATAAAAAAAATTTTACGAAAATCATTAACTCCTTTTTTAAAAAAATAAAATAAACCAAAACAGAAATCATAGAACTGCAAATTACAAGCAATGCAAATAAAATACACAGAAGAGCAAACCTTCACAAAACTTGACTTTTCAAAAAAACCATTAGCAATAGGGGAGTATGAGTATTGCACTTTCGTCAATTGTAATTTTTCAAACACTGTTCTATCAGAAATTCGATTTCTGGAATGTGAATTTATAGACTGTAATTTTAGCAACGCCAATTTAAGAAATACATCTTTTCAAGAGGTGCGATTTAAAAACTGCAAAATGCTCGGCCTGCAGTTTGATGCCTGCAACGAATTTGGTTTTTCCGCGACTTTTGATAGCTGCCAATTAGGCCACTCCATTTTTTATAAGATGAAACTCGGCAGAAGTTCCTTTGTAAATTGCCAACTCCAAAGTGTAGATTTCTCTGAAGCAGATTTAAAAAGCGCCAAGCTTACCTACAGCAACCTGCAAAACGCCACCTTCCAAAACACCAATCTAGAACAGGCAGACTTCAGAAATGCAACCAACTATTCCATAAACCCTGAACAAAACCGCTTGAAAGGCGCAAAGTTTTCCCTGCCCGAAGTTGTTGGACTTTTGGATAGCTATCAAATTAAAATTGAGGAGTGATTAACTTCCAATAATTGGAAACTATGAAACCAATAATTTGTGAGTTGACTGAAGGACAGTATGGGGGTTTTAGAAGGTGTCTATGAGGTATCTATGGAGCATGGTCGGCATAGATTCGGCATAAGGTCGACTTACAGTCAGCATAAGGTCGGCTTACGAAAAAAAGAAATTTCTTTAAGTATATGTTAGGGGGTATGGAGGAGAACGAATATTTAAATATACAACATTCGAGGGGCGGTTTGCAAATTTTTATTAAAAAAACATGAGGGAATTTCCAACTTTCTGCAACACTGTCAGCCTGGCTGCATGTATTTACTACCAAAGTATTAGACCCCACATAGCCCTTGAAGGAGCGCATGGTCCAATAGGAGGAAAACAAACTACTGAATGCTAAGAAGGAGAAGCTGATGGTGACGGTGTTAATGAATGTTGGTATTTGTATTATATTTGAAGTTAAACTATATAAACGTTAACATACATTAAAAATACTGGGAATGGATAATGAATTAATAATTGATTACGCAAGTAAAGGGACTAGGTTTGGAAACAATTTTATTGACACGATTGGATTCTATTTTCTTATTTTTTTAAGTGCAATGGTTCTTGATGGTTGGCTTGGAATAATGCCCGAAGGTGGTTCTGATTGGTTCGTATTATATTTTTTTGTTCTATACTTCTTATATCATTTGATTTTTGAATACGCTTTTGGCAAAACACCAGGAAAGTTTATAACAGGAACTAAGGTTATTGACTTTGCCGGTAATAAACCAGATTTCAAGACTTTATTTATTCGAAATCTTTGCAGACTGATTCCATTTGACGCGCTCTCTTTTCTAATTTCGGAAAAAGGTTGGCACGATTCAATTTCTAAGACTTATGTTGTAAATAAATAAAAATATTTGCCAACAGTAACCTTTGCACAACCCCATAAATTTATAAAAGACCAACTCTTGCTAAGTGGCCAAAAAGTAAAAAGCAGTTTTTTGTCCAGTCTAGTCTTTCGGCTTCACTTAAAATTAGCTATAGTCGAGACCTTGTTGAAAGTCAGGAACTTGCAGTTCTCGACTGCGCTCGAACGGACACCGAAACAAACTTTTTAAACAGCTTCTGTTTTTTTAATCCTTCTTTTGAAAACTACCTTTTAATAAAGCGCTGTGCTTTTAGAGTATTGCCGTCCTGAATTTTCAGTATGTAATTTCCTGTTGTCAAATTTGAAACATTAATGTAGTTTGAATCTAATTTAGCGTCCATCACTTTTTTCCCTTGAATGTCAAAAATTGAATATGCCGGGTTTGTAAAATCGGTTAAATTGCCAAGGTTTAAAACTCCTTGTGTCGGATTGGGATAAAGAATAAGGTTGTTGACTATATTTTCATCTATACCTATGATCGTACCACCTTCCACTACAGAAATTACTTGATCAACAGCTACATTTTCTAAGACATCTACAATACCAGAAGGCCAAGTAATAGTAAGGGTCGTAATCTCAGTATCTGCGCCTAATCCAAAATGGGTGTTAAGGGTGCTCATGTATTTAAAACCTTCCCCACTTCGCACTTCACGAATTTGTGTTCCTAAGGTTGAGGTGATGGCAACTCGAGCTCCAATGCCATTAATATTACTTTCCACACCTATGGTGTTAATGGTTATCCAATGGTTAGCGTTCGCATCGTTATAATAAATATGTCCACCCGTAAAGGAATCGATAAACCCATCATTATTTAAATCGCCTAAAGAGCCATTATTGTTTGGCAAAGCAAAAGGAACTAAAGTAAAGGTTAAGTCTCCATTATTTAAAAGGATATTTCCATTAGAGGCAATATCTGCATAGCCATCGTTATTGAAATCATAGGTGCAATTTTCAATACCGGTAATAGTCAATGCATTTATCCCTGTGGTAGCAGAAATATCCGTAAAGGTTCCATCACCATTATTTCTATTTAATTTATGCGTGAAACTACCGTCACTACTTCCTATAAATACATCCAAAAGACCATCATTATCAAAATCGGCCCAAGCAGAAGACCAGGTTTGCATATTGTCTTTTAATCCTGTAGCTGCACCTACTTCTACAAAATTACCAGCGCCATCATTTTGATAGAGTTGGTTTTCACTTCTTTCATTTACGTTACCATTCACATTACATTTTGCTATAAAACAATCCATATCGCCATCATTATCATAGTCTATCCAAACGGAACCGTAATTCCCTCCTGTAGGATAGTCGCCAATATCTCCTTGATGAAAAGTGAAAGTTCCATCTCCGTTATTAATATAATATACGCTAGGAGCAACATCATGGCATACAAAAGCATCTAAATAACCATCATTATTAATATCTACAAAGTTTGAGCGCTGCGAAAACACATATTCTGGAAAAGAAATTTCTTCAAAGCCGTTACCCGTATTATCTGCTTTCATAAAAGTAACACCATTCGCACCTCCGTAAAGTAAATCGGTAAAGCCATTTTCATCATAATCTGCAGCAGCAAGACTCCAAGAAGGCGTATTGTCTGCATTTGAGGTGGTGATGTTTTTTTCTACAAAACTGCCATCAGGCTGTTGATAGTATATTTGAACATTGGTAGCGGTTACAGAAACCAAATCGTCCAAAAAATCGCCGTTCATATCAATTACGGCTCTCTCTGATCCAGTTGTTGAAATAGGAGTCGAGGTAAATGATACCTGTGCATTTCCGACTCCAAAAAGGGTCATTATTGAAAATAAAGTAAATAGTTTTTTCATGTTATTAGTTTTAATTGGTTAATCACAAGGTATAGTAAGGGAGTTGATCCATGCTTCTAAAACAGGAAGAAACTCCTCATCTGCTAAGGTTCGCCCAACCATAGGCATTGCATATTCTTCTAATGTGGTAGATACTCTAAAAAATAGAATTGAATTTTCAGGTTCGCCAGGGGTAACGAGTTTTGCGCCATCATATCCAGGAACCTGAAGATCGGGATCCACACAAATACCTAATTTATCAGGATCATTGCTTTCCCTAAATGCCAAACGCAACGAGCGCGCTCCACAATGACCGCCATATACATGGCAATGGGCGCAATTCATATCAAAATAGGAACGTACCCTTACTTCTAAACTTTGTGAAATATCTTTCCAGCTTGGCACTGTTTCAATATTAGCGGGAATATCGTTTGAAAGGTATCCAATTTCTTCCCATTTTTGAAGTTGATTTGCCATACCATCCGCATACTCATAAACAGCATTTAAATTTTGGGGTTTTGGCCCAATGGGAAAAATGATATCGTTTGACTTATGGCAAATAAAGCATTCCAAATCTGAAGGAATTCTATAGTTAACCGATTTTGTTTCTCCGTTTTCCACCCAATCAATAGGAACATTAAAGCCATATCCTGTGGTATTTAGAACAGCTTCTTGTTGGGCTTCATTCCATATGTAATTTGCAAAAATCCAACCATCATCCTTTTTTATCAGCAATCGGGTTTCTATATTTTTTTTGGTGTTATTGGGCAAAACATTTTCATAATAGAAGGTTTTAATTAAAACACTCCCGGTAGGAAAATTTAAAATATCTCCATCAGACGTGTAGGTTGCTTTTACATTATAGGGCATCCAGACAAAACGTTTTTTGTGTGCGTAATCTGAAAACAAAGCGTTTATGGGTTCAAAGGGTAAAACGCCATATACGGGTGATAAATCGGCTAGGTTTCCTTCGTAGAAATTATAATCGGAAAGTTTTTCATACGGAACGGCAGTAATGTCAAAATTTACAGGAGAAAAAGGCAAAACAGTAATGGTAACCGTACCGGTGTCGCAACTTTGTCCCGAAGGGTCGCAAACAGTATACTGAAAAGTAACTTGGCCTACAAAAGTAACATCAGGGCTATATTGCACTGTATCGTCTAGAATATTTGCTGGGGTTCCATTGTTATTGACAACCACCGTTCCACTTTGTGGGGCCGTAAGTGTAATTTCACCATCTTGGGGAACATTGGAGTCATTGGCTAAAACAGCAATTTCCAAGGAGGAATTTTGAAAAACCTCTCCAGTATCTGGGTTGGCTACAATATTTAAAGGAACATAGCCAGAACCTTCATCGTCTTTACACGCTTGGAGCGCAAGTATTGAAAACAACAGAAGTGATATTCGGAAAGCAATGGATTTCATAATGATATTGGGGTAGTTTTATTATAAATAAGCGTTTAGGTTTTTTGCAAGTCAATAAATGTAAGAAAAACTTATTGTCTAAAACAATAGTTATTAGTATTTTAAAAAGCAAGAAGCTAAAATCAAGTCGTTAAAATATTTTTTTGAGCTGCACACCCACATTAAAAAGCACCGATTGTTTAGAAGTGTAGTTGCCCGTATGTTGGGCAGGGATTATTCCACAGTGCATAAATATGAAAAAAAAGAAAGCAGGTAATGCCGCCTGCTTTGGGAACTCTCCCTAGCCATAAAGCACAACTTTTTTGCAGACCTCGCCGCCCAGCTGCCGCCAGACTTTACCACCCACGCCCCAGACCCCGCACTATCTTTGCAGGAACGCATTGCCGCGCTGTAGGAGGAGAAGTTGTCGAAAACTAGGGTGGAAACGCTTATAGCTGTGGTGCTGAAGTAGTTGGGTTTTTTTATTTATATTTGGAGATACACAATATAACCCTATATGGGGGAATAAATGCAAATGTTGCATATATCTGCATGTTAGAGCAAATTTAAGAATGAAACCAGCTTATAGAATAATAACAATAATTCCAATACTTATAATTCTTGCTTATATCGTATTGGATTGGAGTAATACTAATGTCCGTAGTTTAAGTTTTGAAAAAGCTGGAACAGATTTTACTAAATCATTTAACTCAGAACGAATTAAAATGAATCTTCCCATAATTCCAGAGAACTGGACTAATTTATGTCCATTGCAATGTAAAATACAAACTTGGGAAAACCCTATTTTAACTTTACCTTCTCATTCCGAAAAAATTGTCATCGCAACATATGAAACAGCCGAATTTGAAAGTGAAGTTGATAAATATAATTTAAAGAAAATTGGAAAAAAATATTATCAGGTAGTAATTGAATTTTCAAAAATTAAAAATAAATGGTACTGTACTTTGAGAGAAACTTCGCCAAACCCAATTGAAGTAAATCGCACCTATTCTACTTCTACAGACGATGGAAAGATTATTGCGGAATTGACTCTTGAACAGGCAACAGATACGCTAAGAAAATACGGAATTAAAAGATTGAATTATTAAAAAACTTGCTCTAGCACAGTATATGAGCTATGGCTTGGTCAGTCCCCACTTGGAACCCCGAAGCGTCGGGGCTGCGGATTTTCCAAAGCCATTTTTTATTTACAGAGATTCGTGCCGAGACACGCCACATCTCATATACAAACCGTTGTGCGGCATACCTAATTACCATCAAACAATATGAAAACATCTTCATTATTATATATTTTTTCAGCATTAATAATGTCTATCTCCATTGCGTGCAATGAAAAACAACATAAGACCAAAGACATTCTTGTAGTAGTTGCCCATCCTGATGATGAAACTGGATTTGGGTCCGTATTGGCAAAATTTTCGCGAATTGGATATAATGTCCATTTGGTAATTGCTGTTGATGGCCGCTATAGTTCACAATCCGAAAACAAAAATCCAGACTCATTGGCCCTAGCCAATAAAAATCAAGCCATCTGTTCTTGTGAAAAACTTGGAATTTCAGAACCTATTTTTTATGATTTGATTAGCCTTGACAGAAAACACGGACCAAAAGATGGTGTTCGAGCTGCTGTTGAATCAGGCGTACAAATAAGAGAAAAACTAAAAGAAACTATTCTTCAGATTCAACCCGACCTAATTATCACTTATGGACCCGATGGAGAATATGGCCATCCTGAACACATCATTTTAGGTAGCATTGTTACAGAATTGCTGTTGAGAGAAAAATGGGTGGATAAATATCCGCTGTATTATTTTGGATGGACTAAAACTCTTGAACAAGGTAATGATGGATGGGTAAGGTATGCCGATGATCAATATTTTAACGTAATAGCTAACTACACAGACGAAGATGAACAAAAAGCAATGGAATCCTTGAATTGTTACGAGCGTATGCCAAAAAATGAACGAGAAGAAATTATTGAAAATGAAAAGAATAGAGAGAATGAACTGTATTTTAGAGAGTTTGCGGTAGCTAAAGGTCAAAAACAAGATTTTTTTAATAATGAATAACCTAAATAGTACAACCGCACAACAATGGCTATAAGTATTTGCTTGTTCTAGACTACTTACGAAAATTTCTGAAGCCAGTTCGCTGCGCTCGTATTTAATTGGTTTAGCTATGCTGAATCTTTGATTTGTATTTGCTAAATTAGTTGCTTTAACACGCAACAAAATCATACAAAAAAACGATTTTTCCAATTTGAAGAAACCGCAATGAAAAAACTATTACTTTTTTTACTTCTATACACTCCAAGTTTAATTTTCGCTCAAATTAGCGGCTATGAATCTCGGAGCATTCAAGGATTTGAGGTGTATGTGCAAGAAGATGCCTTAAACAATCATCCGCAAGAGACCAATGAGGCTATTGATCTATTAACAGCTAAGCTAACCGAGATTGTTGATTTTGGGTTAAAAGCAGCGATAGTAGAAGAATTGCGATTGGTAAAAATATTCATGGATTGGAATACCACAAATGGTTCCGCAGTCTATCATCCGTATTTACAATGGTTGATTGATAACGGGTACATTGTGGAAAAATGGAAATCCATTGAAATTTCAAATATCACTAATTTCATTAATTGGACTGAATTAAACCAACCCTTTATGGTTATGCACGAAATGGCACATGCATATCACCATAGGGTTTTGGGTTTTTCGTATGCGCCCATTACGCAAGCATACAACAATGCAATGCAAAATGGCCTGTATGACTCCGTTCTATATCATGCCGGGAATGGAGTTTACTACTATCGAGAGGCATACGCCGCTACCAATGAAAAAGAATACTTTGGGGAACTCACAGAGGCTTATTTGGGGGAGAATGATTTTTATCCGTTCATCCGTGAAGATCTGGAAGTGCATGACCCTATAGCTTATGATTTACTGGTAAGCATTTGGGAGTTTGAAGATATCATGGGGGTTGAAAATTATGACTACACAGATGTTGCTCTTTATCCCAATCCTACCAGTGGCATGCTTACCCTTAAATGGAATAAAACATGGAGGCCAAAAACAATAACAATTAGCACCCTAGATGGAAAGACTCTGATGAAGCAGGACACAAACACGGTGGGCGATACAAGGCTTAACATTTCTAATTTAGCTGAGGGAATTTACATCCTTGTTTTAGATAACCTAAAGACGTATAAAATAGTTAAATCGAAATAATTTAATATTGCTAGCAATACCGCAAGCACTACAAAAAAATCAGCCAATTTTTATCCTTGCGCTTTAAGTAACCTGGTGCCGTCCACCTTTACCACATAGACTCCACGCTGAACATGCAGGGGCGCATTGCCGCGCTAGAGGAGGAGAATAAGCTTTTGAAAACTAAGGTGGAAACGCTTAAGGCGGTGGTGCGGAAGTAGTTGGGTTTTTAGGTATATTTGAAATTAAACCGTAAAACATATAATGGGAATAAACACTATATATTGTTTATCCGCATGTTGCCCACAATATTGAAAAAACTATGGCAGAAATAATAAACGCAGAAAATAAACCTGAAAAGCAGGTCGAATATGCAACATTTTGGAGCAGAGCTGGAGCCTATATTCTCGATGGAATTATTGTTGGAGCATTTACTCTGATTATCAATGCTATCAACATTGCGAATTTTAAAAGTTTTCTGATTTATATTCCAATCGCTATAGTTGCAATTTTTTACAAACCTTTTATGGAAAGTAAATATGGAGCAACTTTTGGAAAAATGGCGCTCAAACTAAAAGTAACCGACCAAAACTTTAATCAAATTGATTTTAAACAATCATTATTGAGGAGTATCATTCTGATTTTTCCAGCAATACTTTTCGTTCCGATTTATTATTTTGCATTTAACAATCCAAATCTTGCGGAATATTCTCAAATATTTGAATTTGCTCAAGGTTTGGCAACTGAATATCCAATTCAAAGTTGGATAAGTAATTTGGGTTTTCTAATAATCGTGATTGATATAATTGTTTTGTTGACCGACCAAACCAAAACACAAAGGTCATTGCACGACCGAATTGGAAAAACTTACGTATTATTTTACAGAAAATAGTACCGAGAATACTATGGGCAACACCCTATATAAGCTATGGCTTGTTCAGTCCTCACTTAGAAAATCCGCAGGATTTTCCAAAGCCATTTTTTATTTGGAAAGGTTTGTGCCGGGTCATTACACAGCTGATATACATAAACGTTAGGCAAAATTAATACTCGAAATATTATGGACGACTTTAAAAGAAGAGAGTTTATTAAGTTAAGTGCTTTTGGTTTTGCTGCGGTTGCGTTACAGTTAAATTCAATTACTACGTTTGCACAAAAAGCAAATGGATATTTAGGCAAATGGGACCCAAACACCAAACTAAACTGGGATGCTTTTTTAGAACGACTAACAACGCTGTCAAAATCGCAACACCAATTGCCTTGGAATGAAATAGAATATACCCAACAAGTCAAAAATTTATTATTGCAATGCAATTTTCCTGAGTTTGAAAATGTAAAAAAAGAAATAGATGGGTATGTAGACAAGCATCCAAACAAGTTTGAATCTTCTAGTTTACACACTGAAATTGATTTTCAAGTATCATTGTTTCAATTTGAAAAAGGAGAATACATTTCGCATCACGACCATCCGGATATGACTGGAGTAATTAATGTAGTATCAGGAAATGCATTGCTAAAGAATTACACCATCGAAGAACAGCTAAACAACCCTAAGAAGCTATTTGAAAACGGTTTGGAAATGTATACCGATACGTACCTAATTAGAGAGATAGAAAATGAAATTGCCAAAGCTGGTGATGTAAGTATACTTACTTCGCACGAAGGAAATATACATTGCTTAATGCCCAATGAGTTTACCCAATTGGTTGACGTGTTTACCCCAGCCTATAAAGCAGATACCAATACAAAGTGGTATAAAGTAAACGAAGATGGTTATTATCAAAACCGAAAAGGCATTTATGAAGCAGAATATAAGGTGACAGAGTTTTCTAAAGTAATGACCATTTCTATAGACGCTTCAATTTTAAATCGATATGTGGGCACCTATGTATTCGCGAATAACTATATGTTAGTGATTACAAAAAAGAATGATAAGTTGTTTTTGCAACGAGGTCAGAACCAAGAGAACCTTAGCCCAAAATTCGAAATGTTGCCCTATGAAGAAAATAAGTTTTGGCTTGATAATAAAAAAGTCCGTTATGTTTTTAATACGAATCAGAAAACACAAACAATGACAGTATATTTTGGTGAAAGCAGTGAGATCGCTACGCAAATAAAATAAACGTTGCCTAACACCGGGCATAATTAATTGCTCTGGCAAGTTTTTGTTTATTAAATTAGTTTCTAAATCACGCAACTATCCATACACTAACACGTTTTGCTTCATTATACCTACGCTGAAGCTTCGGAATAGAAACTATGACCAACCGCTAAACCAATGATAAAATTCTTTAGAAAAATTAGGCAAAATCTTATTAAAGAAGGAAAAGTAGCTAACTATTTTAAGTATGCGATTGGAGAAATCGTATTAGTAATGATTGGTATATTACTCGCATTACAGGTAAATAATTGGAATGAGAAAAGAAAAACAAAAAATCTGGAAACTGATATTCTTAAAGAAATTAGAACAGGACTTAAAAGTGATTTAAATGATATTCAGGGAAACTTTAATACCCAAAAAGAATTATTAAAAAGTGAAAATATAATTATAAAATGGTTAGAGAGCGATTTAGTCTATAACGATTCTCTATCTCCACATTTTTCCAAAATTTATATCGGAACTTTTTTTTCACCTAATGATGTTGCTTATCAAACATTAAAACAGCTAGGAATGAGAACACTTTCCAATGATTCTCTTAGAAATCAAATTTCTAAATTATACGATATAACTTACCACCGTTATTTCACTATGGATGCTTTCTTTGATAAACAACTGGAATATATGTTCAACGATAATTCCAAGTTTTTTAATGAATGGGCATTTAAAGAAGCTAATATGAAACCCATTGATATTAAAGGATTAAAGGCTAGTAATGAATACTCATATCATTTAAAATCTGTAAGGAATCTTAACGAAGTATTATTACAAAATATATTTCCAAATACTATTTCAGAAATTTCAAAAACACTGAGTCTTATAGACAAAGAGTTAAAAGACAAATAACGAAAGCACAATAATGGCTAAAATTCATTTTGGCTTTGTGCAACACTTAAATAAAAGTATTAATCAATGGCTGATTTCTAAGGGGAATAATCCTGCGGATGATTCCACAACGAAATCATAGTCCAACCGTTAGCCTTCATTATAACCAACCACTAAACAATGATAAAATTCTTTAGAAAAATTCGCCAAGGATTACTGACTGAAAATAAATTCAGCAAATACCTGCTCTATGCAATTGGAGAAATTGTACTTGTGGTAATCGGAATTTTAATTGCACTACAAATCAATAATTGGAACGAAACACAAAAAAATAAACAACAAGAACTAATAATCCTTGAAAATATTCTTCAAGACTTAAAAAATGATAAAGTTGGGTTAAATGACATAATTGAGAGAAGAAAAAGTAAAGTTGCTTCTGCAGAAATTATGGCAAGTTATTACAACGGAGTAAAAATAAAGAAGCTGTCTGATTATTATTTCCATTGGACAAATGTACTCTATTGGGAAGCTCATAATCCAAGAAATATTGCATTTAAAGAATTAGTTAATTCGGGGAATGTATCAATAATTAAGAATGCAGATATTAGAAACTCACTTCTTGAAATTAATGCTTCATATGATGAATTATTCGATGTTAGGCAGCATATGTATGATGATTATACTCTTTATTTATATAGTCCTTATTCTGAAATAATAAATTATGAAGATGGAATTAAAGTTTGGTCTAATCCCAATATAGAAATAGAATTATCCAAAGAAGATGTTTTAGTTGCTTTGAAAAATAAGGCAATAAAAAATGGATTTACACTGGCATCCTTTAATAATAATTTACTAAAAGACCAACTGATTCAAATATTGAAAAATGTTGAATTAACGATTACATTAATTGAAAAAGAAATTAAAAAATAACGAAAGCACAACACCCTATATACGCTATGGCTTGGTCTGTGCGTACTTGGTAAATCCTCTTTCACAAACACACAACTTTCCTTGCCCCACCCAAAACCGCACCCAGCGGTTTTTTTAATGCTTAAGCTTGCAGTGCAGCCTGCTTTGGGAACTCTCCCTAGCCATAAAGCACAACTTTCTTGCAGACCTCGCAGCCCAGCTGCCACCCACATTTACCACCAACGCCCCAGACCCAACCTTGCCCTTGCAAGAGCGCATTGCTGTGCTGGAAGAGGAGAATAAGGTGTTGAAAACTAAGGTGGAAACGCTTATGGCAGTGGTGGGGAAGTAGTTGGGTTTTTATTTATATTTGGAAATTACGCCAAGAAAATAATTTTAAAACTTGGTTAGAGTTAACTATATAGAGTGTATAAGCCCATTAAATTTTGCGGTATAAACAAGTTGTGTGTAATATTTTACTGACCCATCAAATTATATGAATAATTCCTTCTTAAAAATAATCTTCGCTTCATTAAGTGGTTTCGCTGCTATTTTATCAGTAATAGCATTCTTTTCTGAAGAGAAGATTGAAATTAAATATTCAATACTTGCAGAAACAAATGTTTTAGATCTAAATGCAGATGTAAATAAGCTTGAGGTAATCTATGACAGTATAAACTTGAATAGAAATAATTTAAACCTAAAAATTTATTCCATCAAAATAGAAAACATCGGGAATAAGAGTCTTTCTCCAAATTTTTATGAAGTCTCAGATTCAATTGGCGTAAAACTAAAAGGTGGGAAGGTTATTGATCAACCAGAAATAGTACAAACTAGTAGTAATTATCTAGACGAAAAATTAAAGGTTGTACTAAATAAAAGTTCAGAACTTAAATTTTCACAAGTAATACTGGATCCAAAAGAGTTTTTTATAATTAAGATTTTAGTCCTTCATAAAAATAATGCTAAACTGCAAGTTATATCTACAGGAAAAATTGCAAGTCAAAAAGATATTCCGGTAATAACAGAATTAGATAAAGAAAAAAATAACTCATTTATAGGGCGAATATTTGAAGGATCAATTTTAATACAAATAATTAGATTCCTAATACCATTAATAGTTGTATCGGGTTTATTTTTATTTATAGGTTTAAAAAATGGAGCAAAACATGATAAAACGCACATAAATTGGAGGCACAACAATATAGATGAATTTTTAAAATCAGAATACTATAATGACGAATTTGATTATAACGATATATTTGAAAAATACCGAAGATATGGTACATATCCATTTCTCATGCTTGCAGCATTTTTAGAAGAAGAAGGTTTATTTAATTCTTTATTCAGGAATTTTAAAAAAGAAATTGACAACCCTCTACCTCAAATCATAATGAATAATACAACTCCTTTACAAAAAGTTTTTATTTCTGATGTAAACTGGTGGTTAATTGGTCAATTGATTAAAGATGGATCAATAATTGAATCGGACGGAAACTGGTATTTCGAGGAGAATTTCCGAAGAAAAATTTCTAGTTTTATTAACTTTTTAAACAAAAATAATAAATTAGAATTTATAGACGATTGGAACTAAAAAATATTCCACACAACATACCCTACGGGATGCTACTGCTCATAGCCTAACGTTGGCAGCAATTGAAAAAAAAACGAAAAGATGGACTTAAAAGATTTTATTAAACAGACACTAATACAAATAACCGACGGAGTAAAAGACGCACAAGAATACATAAAAGATTCTGGCGCTTATATTAATCCAGAAGGATTTCACGATGGTGAAAACCTTAAGTCCGGATATCGTGGAGAATATAGACATGTTCAGAAAGTGAAATTGAGCGTTGCTGTAAACGTTGTTGAAAATTCTGAATTAAAAGGCGGAGTTGGGATAATTTCAGTTTTTTCAGCTGGTGTATCTAGTAAAGTTTCTGATGTAAATACTATAACAAATCGAATTGAATTTGAAATACCGATTTCATTACCTGTAATGGATATAGAAAAATAAAAACAACAGTTGCCAACAAAGTATAAGAATTTATGGCTTTCATTTTCCCCCTGGCGCGCTTTTCCAAAGTGTACCCAGCATATCACAACCACTGTTAAGAACCAAAAAACTTCTCACGACTCACTTCTCACTACTCACTTCTATTTTAGTACTTTTGTAACCCAATGCAAAAGAATCCATGAACTTTAAAATAGCCTCAGATTTTAAACCTGCTGGAGACCAGCCCCAAGCCATAAAAGCCTTGGTGGAGGGCCTAGAAGCTGGTGAAAAATACCAAACCCTGCTGGGTGTTACAGGCTCCGGGAAAACCTTTACAGTGGGCAATGTGGTGCAGCAGGTGCAAAAACCAACCTTGGTTTTGGCGCACAACAAAACTCTGGCGGCACAGCTATACACAGAGTTTAAGAACCTCTTCCCAGAAAACGCGGTGGAGTATTTTGTTTCCTATTACGATTATTACCAACCCGAAGCGTTTATACCCAGCAGCGGCACCTATATAGAAAAAGATCTTTCCATAAACGAAGAGATTGAAAAAATGCGGCTTAGCACCACCTCGTCCTTGCTTTCGGGTAGGAGGGATGTGCTGGTGGTTTCCTCGGTTTCCTGCCTCTACGGTATCGGGAACCCAGCGGAATTTCAGAAAAACGTTATCAGTTTGGAAAAAGGGCAGACCATCTCCCGCACCAAATTGTTGCACCGTTTGGTGCAAAGTCTCTATTCCAGAACCGAAGCAGAATTCAACCACGGCCGTTTCCGCATAAAAGGAGATACCGTTGATGTTTTTCCAGGGTATGCAGATGACGCTTTCAGAATTCACTTCTTCGGCGATGAAATTGAAGAAATTGAAGTGTTTGACCCATTAAACAACAACATAAAAGCGAAGTATGACCGACTGAACATTTACCCAGCAAATATGTTCGTGACCTCGCCCGATATTTTGCAAGGCGCTATCCGAAGTATTCAGGATGATTTGGTTTTACAAATAGAATATTTCAAAGAAATCGGCAAACATTTGGAAGCAAAACGTTTGGAGGAACGCACCAATTTCGACCTCGAAATGATCCGCGAACTGGGCTATTGCAGTGGTATTGAAAACTATTCGCGCTATTTAGATCAACGGCTACCGGGCACGCGCCCGTTCTGTTTGTTAGATTTCTTTCCAAAGGATTACTTAATGATAGTGGATGAAAGCCACGTTTCCATTCCGCAAGTTGGCGCCATGTATGGCGGTGACCGTTCCCGTAAGGAAAATTTGGTGGACTACGGGTTTAGATTACCAGCCGCCATGGACAACCGTCCGTTAAAGTTTGATGAATTTGAAGCTATGCAAAATCAGGTAATCTACGTAAGCGCAACGCCCGCAGATTACGAACTTGAAAAAAGCGGAGGCGTGTATGTGGAGCAGATTATTCGTCCCACAGGTTTGCTGGATCCGCCAATTGAAGTGCGTCCCAGTTTAAACCAGATTGATGACTTATTAGAAGAAATCCAACTTCGTATAGAAAAAGACGAGCGCATTTTGGTAACCACGCTAACCAAACGAATGGCGGAGGAATTGACCAAGTATTTAATCCGCGTACAAATCAGAACCCGTTACATTCACAGCGATGTGGACACCTTGGAACGTGTGGAAATCATGCAGGATTTGCGGCTTGGATTGTTTGATGTTTTGGTAGGGGTAAACCTCCTTCGAGAAGGTTTAGATTTACCTGAAGTTTCCTTGGTTGCCATTCTGGATGCTGACAAAGAAGGGTTTTTGAGAAGCGAACGCTCGCTAACCCAAACCGTAGGTCGTGCTGCACGAAACTTGAACGGAAAAGCAATTATGTATGCTGATAAAATAACCAACAGTATGCAGAAAACGATTGATAGTACCAATTACAAAAGGGAAAAGCAGATTGCCTATAACCAAGAACACGGCATTACGCCAACACAAATCAAAAAGTCTTTTGATAACGCTTTGACAAAATCAAAACAAGCGGCATATTCCTTTGAAACGGCCGAAAGTCTTGCCGCAGAATCGGAAGTGCAATATTTGACCAAAGCACAGATAGAAAAGAAAATCCGCGACACCCGCAAAGCGATGGAAACAGCAGCCAAAGATTTAGATTTCATGATGGCCGCCAAGCTGCGGGATAAGATTAAGACTTTTCAGAAGCAGTTGGAAGAGGTTTGATATTTGAGAGAAAAGCGAAGAGCGAAAAGCGAAAAGGGAAAAGAGACAAGTGAAAAGCGAAAAGCTAAAAGAGACTAGAGAAAAGAGAAATGATTGATGAGCTAATGTTGAAACTTGAAAAATATACTAAAACCCTAAACTAATCCCTAATCCCTAATCCCTAATCCCTCATCGCTATTCGCTAATTCCTAACCCTAAATTTTACAATGTCTTTAACGTACCTTACTGTCCCTATTTTGTATTTTGCCTGCTATATGTTACCAGCGCAAACTGTCAATTTAGACAATAAGATTATTCCGGAGAGCCTCGAAAAAGAAGTCATTGATGCAATTTCTTTTTATCCCGAATTGTACGATACTGCAATTGAGTTTAAATTCAAGGAGCACATTAAAAAATCGACCATGCAGGCGCAGCCTCGGTTTGCAAGTTTTTTTAAAGCGAAGGAGAATCGGGAATACGTTATATTGATAAGCCGAAGCATTCAGATTGAAGGCGAAAAATTCACTATGGAGGATATTCCTTCGGACGTAAAAGTGGGTTGGGTTGGTCACGAACTTGGCCATATAATGGATTACCGCGAACGCACTAACTTTGGGATGCTAATTTTTGGCATGAAATATCTTTTCTCGTCCATGCATATTAAAGAAGTTGAGCGTGCAGCTGATACCTATGCAATTGCGCACGGAATGGGTGATTATATTTTAAAGACAAAAAATTTCATTTTAGAAAATGTAAATCTTTCAGAACAATACAAAGAGCGAATCCGCAGACTTTATATTTCGCCAGAAGAGGTGATGGAGCTTATCAATGAAAATAAAGTGGAAGAGGAGCCTGAGATTGTTGGGAAGGAGTAGTTTTTGTTTAATTGTTTAATTGTTTAGTTGTTGAGGTGTTGAGTTGTTGAGTTTGTGGAATCGTTGAGTTGGGGTTTGACCCTTCTACTCCCCTCAGGGTGAAAAAATTTGTTGACGAATCACTCTGAAAGTTTTACAGTGCTTTTAAAGCTTACTATTTGTTCACTTCGGATTTTACGAAATCTTCCCATTCGGTGAATTTTTCCTCGTCCATCACCTTTTCCATTTTTACCTGTCCGCCCTTCTTTTTATTCTTGGCGTTCCATTCGTGAAAAATTGTGGGATTTATCGTTGTTACTTTTACTCCTTTTAAGGCTTTGGAGCGAGCGACGGAATAATTTTTATTAGCTTCTTTTAATGCGTTATCAAGGGCGTTGGCTATTTCTTCAGATTTAATTT
This sequence comes from Aequorivita antarctica, assembly GCF_007997155.1. Taxonomy (GTDB): domain Bacteria; phylum Bacteroidota; class Bacteroidia; order Flavobacteriales; family Flavobacteriaceae; genus Aequorivita; species Aequorivita antarctica. Next base: position 56,197 of record NZ_VORT01000010.1, read on the forward strand.
CAGTTTCCGTACCCAAATACCAATGATGATAAAATTCACCTTCAATCTTAACTGCCGCCAAGGTAAATTCTGGGATTTTAATATCAAACTGCTTCTCCATTTCCTGTAAAGCAACTTCCATTTTATTTACGGATAACTGTGAACCCACTACATTTAAAAAGAATTTGGTACGTCCCGTGATTTTAATTTCGGCTTTTTCAACATCAGTGAAAGCAATAGTATCGCCAATTAAATAACGCCAAGCACCAGAAACGGTACTGATTATTAAAACATAATCTACATCCGCTTCAACTTCAGCGAGGGTTAGGGCAGGAGCATCCTGTGATAGCGATCCGTCTTCCTTGATATATTCAGGTTTGAAGGGAACAAATTCAAAATAGATGCCATTGTCTGATACCAATTTCATGGAAGTGGTACCGGGCCTGTTCTGAAACGCCAAAAATCCTTCCGAGGCCAAATAAGTATCGATTATAATAATAGGTTTGGCCAACAGTTGATTAAAACTCTTTTCGTAAGGTTGAAAGGCGACACCACCCGTAGTGTAAACTTTTAGATTGGGCCAGATTTCGTGAATGTTCTTTGCGTTGTGATATTCAATCACTTTCTTCATCATCAATTCCATCCATGAGGGAATGCCGCTGAGGGCGCCAATATCCCATTCTTTCGCCCGTTTACAAATAGTTGCAACCTTTTCGTCCCAGTCATCCATTTGTGCAATTTCTTCGCCGGGTTTGTAATAACCACGAAACCAAAAAGGAATGTTGCTAGCGCTGATTCCACTTATTTCACCTTCCAGAAATTGATCTTGTACCTCTAAATCTGTGCTGCTGCCTAGCATCATTATTTCCTTTTCATAAAAATCTGAAGGGATTTCAAAATTTGTTAAGGCGCCTACCTGCTTAATTCCAGTAGTGCGAATGGCTTCAATCATTTCATCTGTTACTGGAATTTTTTTAGAGGTTTTCCCGGTTGTTCCACTGCTTCGAGCAAAATATTTAGGAGACCCTGGCCAACTGATGTCTTTCAAACCTTCTTGGGTTTTGCACCACCATTCTGTTTCCATTTTGTGGTAATCAAAATAGGGCACCTTTTCAGCAAACGATTTCTGAATATTTTCAGATTCAAGAATTTTTCCGAAACCGTAATATTTTCCAAAAGCCGTATCCTTGGCTTTTTCGAGGAGATTTTTTAAAACTTCTTTTTGTGAAGCCACTGGAGATTTTTCTGAAACTATTGCGCCGCGAAGGTCAATTGCCGTTTTTATAATTGAACCGAGTAGTGCCATTCTATTTTTTTGTTTAAGCTACAATTTTTCAGAAAACTTAAAAGAGGAATTAAATCAATTTTAACCTTTTCCGTTTGCGCTTCAATAATGGTATCTTTGCAAAAAAAGGAGATGAACCACCCAGATTCCGTACGATTAAACAAAGCCATAAGCGATAGTGGCTATTGTTCCCGCCGTGAGGCCGATACTTTAATTGAAAAAGGCCGCGTAACCGTTAATGGCGAAAAAAGTGGACTCGGCGACCGTGTAATGCCCGGCGATGTTGTGATGGTTGATGGTAAACTCATTACAGAAAACACTACCGAAGTATTTATAATGTTGAATAAGCCTGTGGGAATTACGTGCACTACAGATACGCGCTTTGATGACAATGTGGTAGATTTTGTAAACCATCCCGAGCGTATTTTCCCCGTGGGAAGATTGGACAAGCCCAGTGAAGGCGTGCTTTTATTGACCAATGTAGGCGATATAGTAAACAAAATACTTCGTGCTGGCAACAAACATGAAAAAGAATACATTGTAAAAGTAGATAGACACGTAACAGATGAGTTTATAAAAAGAATGGGTTCCGGTATTCCTATTTTGGAAACGGTAACAAAACGCTGCAAGGTGGAACGTTTTAGTAGATTTGAATTCAGAATTATCTTGGTACAGGGTTTAAATAGACAGATTCGAAGAATGTGTGAATATTTGGGCTATGAAGTTGTGGCTTTACAACGAATCCGGATAATGAATCTGGAATTGGGCGATTTGCCAGTAGGGCAGTGGCGGGATCTTACTGCGGAAGAACTGAAAACGCTAAAAGATTCTGTGAAGGATAGCGATGGGCAGCCGAAGGCTTATGGAAAAGATGAAAGAAAAGAGAATATAGAAGAAAGAGGAAAGAACCAAGAGTCAAGAGTCAAGAGCCAGGATAAAAGACAAAAAACTGAAAACATTAAGCCTGAAGTAAAAAGGCGGGAGGAGCGCAAATTACAAAGGGAACAAAAAAATACAGAGGGAAGAAGGAGAAGGGGGCCGAATTAGGACCAAGAAAAAACCGCGCACCGATTGAGTAGCACGCGGTCATTTTCAACTAACTAACCAAATTAAATTTCAATTATGAAATCTCAACCATTTTCTTCAATGCTTTCTTTTCTTCCATTTTCGGAAGGGTAACCCGAAGGATCCCGTTTTCGTAATTGGCCTGAATATCTTCCGTTTTAATGTATTCAGGAAGTTTGAAAGAACGCTCAAAACTTTTGTAGTTAAACTCCCTTCTTCTATAGTGGGAATCGCCAGTTTCTTCTTTCTTTACTTCTGCCTTTTTTGAAGCGATTTTCAATGTATCTTCCTCAACCTCAATGGTGAAATCTTCTTTCTGCAATCCAGGTGCAGCTAATTCGACTACAAAACTCGGTAAATTTTCAATAATATTTACTGTAGGAATGCTAAATGTTTCATAATTGTGATTAAACACATCTAGCTTGTTGTCAAAAAGGAAGTTATCCAATAGTCCTGGTAACCAAATACTGTTTTTATTAACTGTTTTCATATTGATATATTGTTTTATTTTTAACTAATTTCATATCATAATAACCAATAACGATTCCATTGTTAAAAACAAGACATTTTGACTGTTTTCGAGTAATTACATATGTCTTTTTGTCTTATAAATTAAATTTATGAAACATTTTTTAATACGCTTCGCTACGTTTTTTAGAACAGTAAAGAGTAAGATTGCCTTTTATCCAACACTTATAGCCATCGCTGGATTCTTTCTTGCTTTGGGGATGATAATTTTGGAGCAACAAGGTATCTCCAGAAAAATAATCGATGTTTTCCCGATGTTGATGGTTGAAGATGGAGATACGGCGCTCAATGTTCTCAGTACGTGCATTGGAGGTCTGATTTCAATGATGGTTTTTAGTTTTTCAATGGTGATGCTTTTGTTGAGTCAGGCTTCCAGTAACTTTTCACCCCGTTTATTGCCAGGGTTAATTTCTAACAAAAGGCACCAAATTATTTTAGGTATTTTTTTGGCGACAATCGTTTATAACATATTTACACTCTTTTCTGTAAATACCAGCGAAGAGAAATACACGCTACCAGGTTTTTCAATACTTCTCGGTGTTTTATTTACAATTGTTTGTCTTTCTGCCTTCATATTTTTTATACATAATATTTCCCAGAGCATTCAGATCAATAATATAATGGATGGAATTTATGACCAGGCTATGGATCGATTAAATGAAATTATTGATTCTGAAGAAAATGCTACTAAAATGCTCGTTGCCCATTTTCCTAATACTTCGGAATGGCAAAGTTATACATCTTCTAAAAATGGTTATTTTCAAAATATTTCTATCAAAAACATCACTGAAATCTGTAAAAAGAATGATGTCCGTATTTATATAACGATACCGAAAGGCTTGTTTGTATTGAAGAATAATTCGGTTTTAAAAACGAGCAAGGTATTGGATGAAAAAATTGTAGATGAAATATTTTCTAATATGAATTTTGCACGCGGCGAATATATCCGCGATAATTATACGCTAGCTTTTAAGCAGATTACAGAAATTGCCGTAAAGGCAATGTCGCCAGGAATAAATGATCCTGGAACCGCCATTAACGCAATTGATTATTTAACGGAACTCTTTGCACTACGGATGAAAAAGAACAACTCAGGAGTTCTTATAGCAGATAATAAGGCTTATATAAAAATGGCTATTATTCAGTTTGAGGAATTGCTTTATAATGTTATGGCGTCTTTGCGCACCTATTGCAAACACGACCCAATAGTAGTTCAAAAACTGATCTGGATGCTGAAGTATCTTCAGGATCAACCCGCTGCCGACGAAACTTATACAACAGCCATAAAAGAAGAATTAAAAGTATTAATTGATAATATGAATTTTGATTCTGAAAAAGACAAACGTGTTTTAAGAAGATTGGCCGAGATGGAAAAAGATTCATAAAAAAAGCCTTCCGGGTTTATTTGGAAGGCTTTTTAATATTTTTACTCAAGAATAATTAAGCAAGCACTGCTTTCACTTTATCAGCAGCCTCTTGAAATTCAATTGCGCTTTGTACGTCCAAACCGCTGTTGTCAATCATTTGCTTTGCAAGGTCAGCATTTGTTCCTTGTAAACGCACAATGATAGGCACGTTGATGGTTCCCATGTTTTTATAAGCGTCAATTATTCCTTGTGCAACACGGTCACAACGAACAATTCCGCCGAATATGTTTACCAAAATTGCTTTTACGTTTGGATCTTTTAAGATCAATTTGAAAGCAGCTTCAACGCGTTCAGCATTTGCAGTTCCGCCTACGTCAAGAAAATTTGCTGGCTCTCCACCAGCTTGTTTAATAAGGTCCATTGTCGCCATTGCAAGTCCGGCGCCGTTTACCATACAACCAACGTTTCCGTCAAGATCTACATAGTTAAGCCCTTTTTCTTGTGCTTCAACTTCCACAGCATTTTCTTCACGTATGTCGCGCATTGCCAAATAATCTTTGTGACGGAATAGGGCATTGTCGTCAATGCTCACTTTTGCGTCAACCGCGATAATTCTATCGTCGCTTGTTTTTAAAACTGGGTTTATTTCGAATAGGGAAGAATCAGACTCGTTGTATGCGGTATAAAGCGCAGTTACAAATTTCGTCATTTCCTTAAAAGCCTTTCCGCTCAAGCCAAGATTAAAAGCAATCCTTCTTGCTTGAAATCCTAAAATGCCAACGGCTGGGTCAATTTCTTCGGTGAAAATTAAATCTGGGGTTTCCTCAGCAACGGTTTCAATATCCATCCCACCTTCGGTAGAATACATAATCATATTTCTTCCTGTGGAGCGGTTTAAAAGTACGCTTATATAATACTCTTCAGGTTCGCTATCGCCTGGATAGTAAACGTCTTCTGCAACCAAAACTTGGTGAACTCTTTTGCCTTCTGCTGAAGTCTGTGGCGTAATAAGATCCATCCCAATGATTTTTCCAGCAATATCCTCAACTTCCTGTAAATTCTTTGCAAGTTTTACACCACCTCCTTTACCACGGCCACCGGCGTGAACTTGGGCCTTAATAACGTGCCAGCCTGTTCCGGTTGTTTCAGTGAGTTTTTTTGCAGCTTCCACCGCCTCTTTTGGAGTGGTTGCCACAATACCGCGCTGTATTTCAACGCCAAAACTGTTCAATATTTCTTTTCCCTGATATTCGTGTAAATTCATAGTAGCGATTTTGTACTTGTTTATGGATTGCAAAAATAACAAATGTAACAGGAATGCACTAATGTTTTTTTAAAGCATTCTATATCTGAAAATTCAGGTATTTGCTAAAAATGAAAAATTAAGTATTTATTAATGAAGTATTTCGGCTTACATCCCTATTTTTGCGGCTTAATTTTTTAAAATTTATTGTTAAGACCATGAAAAATCAAGACCTTTTGGCGATTGCCAAAGAATTCGGAAGCCCTGTTTATGTTTATGATGCCGCTAAAATTGAAAAGCAGTATAAACGTTTAACTAGTGCTTTTGATAAGGTGGAGAAGTTGAGAATAAATTATGCGGTGAAAGCACTTTCAAATATTTCAGTGCTTAAATTGCTCATCAATATGGGCAGTGGGTTGGATACGGTTTCAATACAAGAGGTGATGCTCAGTCTGGAAGCTGGCGCAAAACCCGAAGACATTATCTACACTCCCAACGGAATTTCTTTGGAAGAGATAGAAAAGGCTGCAAAACTTGGTGTACAGATTAATATTGACAACCTTTCCATTTTGGAACAATTTGGAACCAAGCATCCCAAAACTCCTGTCTGCATTCGTATAAATCCGCACGTAATGGCGGGCGGAAATGCAAATATTTCTGTGGGACATATTGATAGTAAGTTCGGGATTTCAATTCACCAAATGCCTTTGCTGAAAAGGATTGTTGAAAATACCGGCATGAACATCAACGGAATCCATATGCATACGGGCAGCGATATTCTTGATATTGATGTATTTCTTTATGCTTCAGAAATACTTTTCAACGCAGCGGAAAATTTCGACAATCTTGAATTTATTGACTTCGGAAGCGGTTTCAAAGTACCTTATAAAGAAGGCGACATTGAAACCAATGTTGAAGAACTCGGTAAAAAACTGAGCAAACGTTTTAATGATTTCTGCAAAAAATATGGTAAAAAGCTAACCTTGGCTTTTGAACCAGGTAAGTTTTTGGTAAGTGAAGCCGGCCAATTTTTAGTAAAAGTGAATGTAATAAAACAAACCACTTCTACTGTTTTTGCGCAAGTGGATAGTGGTTTTAACCATTTGATTCGCCCAATGCTTTACGGTTCCCAGCATGAAATTTCAAATGTTTCCCGCCCACACGGAAGGGACCGTTTTTATACCGTAACGGGCTATATCTGTGAAACCGACACTTTTGCCAACAACCGCCGTATTCCCGAAATACACGAAGGTGATATTTTATCATTCCACAATGCTGGTGCATATTGCTTTACTATGGCGAGCAATTATAATTCACGTTACCGTCCTGCAGAAGTACTTTGGTATAAGGGTAAGGCACATTTAATTCGGAAAAGAGAAACTTTTGAGGATATTCTGAAAAACCAAATTTCGGTGGAATTGTAATTTTTCTGAAATTTTTACATTGTGATCTTACTTTTTCAATAAAAATCCTAGATTTGTTTAGATTCAATTAGAAAATTTTAAACAAAACTATAAGGTTGAAAAATACGTTCCCTGATTCCGTTGAACAACATTTTGATACAATTATTATTGGAAGTGGAGTGGGAGGTCTTTCCGCAGCTATTCTTTTGTCACGTGCTGGCCAAAAAGTTTTGGTTTTGGAACAGCACGATGTACCCGGCGGTTGGTGCCATAGTTTTTACTTAAACGGGCATCGTTTTACCCCGGGCGTTCATTACGTTGGGCTTATGGAAAAAGGTCAGTCTACGGCACAACTCTATGAAGCGCTTGGCATTGCAGACGATCTTGTTTTTTTCCGGATGAATCCTTCTGCTTACGAACACGCATATATTGGAGATGAATGTTTCGACTTTCCGGGCAATTTTGACGATCTGATAGCTGCGCTTGTTAAAAGATTTCCGAAGGAGGAAAAAAACATAAAAAAGTATTTAAATCTGGTCAGAAATGTGAGTTCGGAATTGCAATTGCTTCCTTATGTAGAAGGTTTTTGGCAACATCTTACCATTCCTTTTCGCACCAAACATATGGGTAAGTATGCGCTTTTCAGTTTGAAAAGGGTTATAGATTGGCACATTAAAGATCCGCTTCTAAAAAAGATTCTCAACATTCAGTTTGGCGACCACGGACTTGCTCCTGCAAAGGCAAGTTTTCCATTGCATTGCGCTGTTATGGATCATTATTTTAACGGAGGGTTTTATCCTTGCGGTGGCGGCGCGGCTATTGTAAAAGCGATGACAACTGCCATAAAAAAGAAGAAAGGTGTACTAAAAACACAGACGAGAGTTAAAAGAATTCTTTTAGATGGAAAAAGAAAAAAAACAGCGATTGGCGTTGAACTTGAAAGCGGGGAGAAGGTGTTTGCTAAGCGCATAATTTCAAATGCAGACCCCAATATTACCTATCAAAATCTTGTAGGTGAAGAAAATTTAAGCAAAAGTTTAAGGAAAAAGCTCAGCAAAACCGAGTATTCCTGCACTTCCTTAATGCTCTTTCTCACGGTAGATATGGATGTGAAGGCTGCAGGAATTGATTCCGGAAATATTTGGTTGATGCCTAATGAGGATATGGATTTAGTGTATGAACGGATGATGATGCCAGATACAACCAATGATGATGCATTTGAAGGAATGTTCGTCAGTTGCACTACTTTAAAAGACCCTTCTAGTTTCGATGGAAGGCACCACAGCATAGAAGCCATAACTTATTTGGATTATAAGACATTTGAAAAATTCAAAGACGAAGCGGATCCACGCTCCACAGAATATCTGCAATTTAAAGAGCTGCTAACCGAAAAAATGATAAAAACATTGGAAAAAGTAATACCCAATGTTAGGGAACATATCGTTCACAAAGAATTGGGAACGCCAATAACCAATGAGTACTATATAAATACAACAAAAGGAAGTGTTTACGGAACAGAGAAAAAACTGACCCAAATAGGTCCATTCGCCTATAAAGCGAAAAGCGAAATAAAAAACCTCTATTTATGTGGTGCTAGTATCGTGAGTCATGGTGTTGCCGGTGCTGGTTACTCAGGACTACAGACTGCTGGTGAAATTTTAAAATTGAAGCAAAAGAATCTTTTAAAAACAGACACCCAACAAGAAGTTACAATATTAGAAGCCGAGAATAATGCTAATTATCCCAAATGGCTTAAAAATAAAATAGAAAGCAAAAAAAGAAAAAATGCAAGTAGTTGATTAAAGAAATTAGTTGAAAATTATAAAATTTATAATTGAATTGTTAAAATTTAAAAGAAGCTTCAGTTTTTTAGTTTTTAAAATAAATATAGCTAAAAAGCGTATTTGTCAATAATAATTCTATCTTTGCAGCTTATTATAAATTTTTTAATTAAATACAATGAACAAAGGAACAGTAAAATTCTTCAACGACACCAAAGGTTTTGGCTTTATCACTGAAGAAGGAACAAACAAAGAACATTTTGTACACGTTACAGGCCTAATCGACGAAGTTCGTGAAGGTGACGAAGTAGAATTTGATCTTCAAGAAGGAAAAAAAGGATTGAATGCGGTTAACGTAAAAGTACTTTAATACACACAATTTTTTTAAGACAAAGCCTCCCAAACGGGAGGCTTTTTTTTGTGCCTATTTTTTTTTGGATAGAATTTATTTTGAAATTTATGATGACAAATAGTTGATTATTACGATTTTATTATAAATTTATATAACTAACTAAATCAAATTTCCAAATGAAGAAATCAACACTACTCTTGATGGTGTTGTGCATGCTGACTATTCAGCTTTCCGCGCAGCATAAAAACCCAGAAAAAGAAAAGGAGTCCGCTCGATTGGCTTCGGAGCCATCGACCATTTCGCTAGAAAAACTCATTACAAATAAAAGTAATTCTTATGTAATTACTAAAGAACATGTAAGCAGCATCAGTGGTATTCGCCACGTATATTTACGACAGGCCATCAATGGACTTGAGGTTTATGGCACCGAATCAAGTGTACATTTTGACAAAACTGGAAAAGTTTTAATGGAGCACAACAAGTTCTTGGCGGATATACAAGCTACCGTTAAGAGCAGTTCCCAAGGAATTTCAGCAAGACAAGCAATCACTTCTGTGGCGGGCCAAATGGGATACCGAGTTGCAAATCTTCAGGAAATAAAAAGTATTGGAGGCAAAAATAAAGCTGCTGTATTTAATAAAGCCAGCATTTCATCCGAAGATATTCCTGCCAAGTTAATGTATTATTACAGAGAAGGTATTGGAACCTACTTGGTTTGGGAACTTTCCGTTGCTGAAAAGACTTCATCAGATTGGTGGAATTTCCGCGTTGATGCAGCCTCTGGAAAAATTATAGACAAAGATAATTGGACGGTTTCCTGTAATATATTAGGGAATCACGAAGACCATGTACACGCCGCCAAGAGCATAACTCCTTTTGTGGGCCCAATGGAGGAGCCAATTAATTATAATACAGCGAACGCATCAAATATGGCACCCCCCCCGGCTGCAAGCTATAGGGTATATGCTATGCCCATTGAAAATCCAAATTTTGGAACACGTACTTTGGTAACAAATCCTGAAAATTTAACTGCTTCACCATTCGGATGGCATGATACAAACGGTGTTGATGGAGCAGAATTTACCAACACCCGAGGAAACAATACAGATGCATATGATGACGATAATGCAAACAACAATCCGGACGGTAAATATGCTTTTAGCCCCGGCGGAAACCTAATATTTGACTTTCCTTTAAATACCACATACAGTGGAGGTGATCAGTCTGAGAATGCAGCGATTACTAATCTTTTTTATTGGACAAATATCGTTCACGATGTTACCTATCAATATGGTTTTGATGAAGCGAGTGGAAACTTTCAGCAAAATAATTATGGAAACGGCGGACTTGGCAATGACCCAGTAAATGCTGAAGCCCAGGATGGATCTGGAACTTGTAATGCAAATTTTGGCACTCCTGGTGACGGTAGCAGACCAAGAATGCAAATGTACGTTTGTAGTAACAGAGATGGTGACTTGGACAATATGGTAATTATTCATGAATATGGTCATGGAATCTCCAATAGGTTGAGCACTTTAAGTGGTCAAGAACAAATGGGAGAGGGATGGAGCGATTTTTATGGATTGTTATTAACTATGGAAAGTGGAGATGCTGGGCCAGATTCAAGAGGTGTTGGAACTTGGTTGATAGGCGAAGGTCCAGGAGGTCCAGGAATCCGTGTTTATCCATATAGCACCAATTTTGGTGTCAACCCACATACCTATGACGATATTAAAACAGCCGTAGCACCTCATGGTGTAGGGGAAGTTTGGGCAACAATGGTATGGGAAATGACCTGGGAGCTTATTGCTATTCATGGTTTTGACACTGATTTTTATAACGGTATAGGAGGAAATAATATAGCCTTGGCGTTAGTGACTGAAGGTTTGAAATTACAAGCAAGCCAACCCGGTTTTGTTGATGGACGAGACGCTATCTTGGCAGCAGATATGGCAATGTATGGTGGAGCCAATCAATGCGCTATATGGGATGCTTTTGCACGCAGAGGCTTAGGCTATAGCGCCATTCAAGGTACTTCGGCCAGCAAAACAGACGGTACGGAAGCATTTGATTTACCTCCAACATTTTCAAGTTTAAATACTATTGATGAAGTTTGTCTTTCTGATGGAATTCAAACTGGACTTTCAGGTGGAAATCCAGCAGGAGGTATTTATAGCGGCACCGGTGTAACCGATGACGGCAACGGCACAACCTTTACTTTCGACCCAAGCGCTGGCGGTCCTGGTCTGGTAACCGTTACTTATACTGTTAACGATTTTTGTTCTGGTTTGCCAACAGCAATAACAGATGATATTAATGTAACCAATGACCCTCCAGAAATTGTATGTATGGGAACAGGGAATATACCAATGACGGGTTCGCAATCAAGCAGTCCTGGAACAGCAATTCCGGATAATAACCCAACAGGTGTTACGGTAACTATGAATGTTACCGAAAATGTTTCCATTACTGATTTGGATGTAAACTTAAACATCTCACATACTTGGGTAGGAGACCTTATTGTTACAATAAAATCACCAGCGGGTACTACAGCAGTAATTGTAGATAGACCAGGTAGAACAACTACTGGTGCGGGTTGCTCTGGAAATGATATTTTGGCAACTTTAGATGATGAGGCGGCTACACCAGTTGAAAATGAATGTGCAGGATCAGTACCAACAATTAATGGATCATTCACACCAAACAACCCATTGTCTATATTTGATGGCGAGAGCACATTGGGTATTTGGCAACTTATAGTTTCTGATAATGCAGGCGCAGATACAGGTACTATAAACAGTTGGGGAATAGATTATGATTATGAAGTAACCGCTCCGGTATTGGATGTTACCCTAGATGGTAGCGGCAACGCAACTGTAAATGCTGAAGATTTACTATACAGCGTTGCTGTTGATTGCGGAGGTTATACTGTATTAGCAGGAAATCCATTGGCTGCCACAGTAAGTTTTAGCTGTTCAGATACAGGTTTGAATACTGTTGCTGTTGAGGTAACCAATGACAGCGGCGCAACATCTACCTGCTCTGCTATTGTAAATGTTATTGGCGGCGGCGGCGGTGGCGGCGGTCCATTTACCTGTCCAGGTGATATTACACAAGACAATGATCCAGGTATTTGCGGCGCAGTTGTAACGTACACTGTTGATTCTCCTTCTGGATGTGGTGGTTCTGGGCCTTTGGCGACTGGGGTTGCTACTTTGGAATTGGTTTCTTCCGCAGGGGGAAGTGATTATAGAGCAGCTGTAAGTTATAATCCTTCAGCTGACAGGTACTATAGTGTAAATGGAGGTAATGGTACTTATCCGGTCGATTGTTTTGATGGGAGCACAGGAGCTATTATTAGCAGTATTGCCAGCGGTTTTGATTATAGAGGTGCTTGGTGGAACCCAAATTTAAATCAATCTGAAGGGAATGGTTATGGTTCAGGCGGTTTGGTAATTACAGATTTGGCGGGCGACTGTCCAGCTGGTACTATAACCCCCATTTTTCCAGCTAATCAGCCAGATGTTCATTCAGAGGGTGATTATGATTATGATAATAATGAAGTAGTTTATTATTTCACTGGAAATATCACACAAGTACATAGGGCAACAGGCACAACAAATGCAGTCTTGCCTCTTACCAATATACCTGCTGGATCTTCCTATATGGGACGATGTATTGGTTATACTGGCGTGCCAGGTTTTGAGTACGCACTGTATGACAATACCACATTATCTGTTCATTTATATGACCGTGCAACAGGAGCCTATGCTGCAACAACTACAGTTGGAATAACTCCTAGTATCTCTGATAGTGGCTTTAGTTATGAAAATGGCCAAGCATGGATATATGCTAACAGCAGATGGAGTGGCTTCACCATTTTTGGTGCTGCAAGTGGAACTATCACCCAAACGACAGGTCTGCCGAGCGGAGACACTTTCCCAGTGGGTACAACCACGAATACCTTTGAGTATGATGATGGTGTGAATCCAGTACAGACTTGTTCTTTTGATGTAACTATTAATGATACGGAAGATCCAGTAATTACTTGTCCTGGAGACATTACGGTAAATAATGACCCTGGGGTTTGCGGTGCTGTTGTTAATTATACCGTAACTACATCAGATAATTGTAGTTCAGGAGTTTCTGGATCACAAACCTTTTCATATACTGGCGCAGTTGATTCATTTGTAGTTCCAGCCGGTGTTACCGATATTACAATTGAAGCTTTCGGGGCACAAGGTGGTGGAAGTAATGGAGGCGCAGGGGGCCTTGGGGCTTCCATTTCAGGAGATTTTAGCGTAACTCCGGGTGAAACTTTAACGATTGTTGTAGGTCAACAAGGCCAATTACAGATTGGTGGTAATGTACAGAATAGCTCTGGTGGCGGGGGCGGAAGCTTTGTTTACAATGCTTCAGACGTTCTCTTTGTCGCTGCTGGCGGCGGGGGTGGTAAGTGCAATTATACAGGTTCACCACCGTTACACGCAGGTGCTGCTGGTCAGGCAGGAACCTCTGGAGGAGCATCTTCAGACGGTAATGCCGGTGGAACAGCTGGAAATGCTGGAAATGAGGGAACATGGAGTGGTATTCCTGATGCTGGAGGTGGAGCAGGATGGCTTTCAGTGAGTGGAGGACCTTATGGAGGATATAATGCACCTACTTGGGCTGGAGGTGATCCGTTTTGCGGCGGCGGTGGCGGCGGTTGCGGTGGCTTTGGCGGCTTCGGCGGCGGCGGCGGCGGTGGAAACCATTATGGCGGCGGCGGCGGCGGCGGCGGCTACTCCGGTGGTGGTGGTGGAACAGACCCAACCCATGGCGGTGGTGGTGGCTCCTTTAATGGAGGAACCAATCCTGTAAATATTAGTGGTGTTCGTGCTGGGGGTGGTGAAGTTACCATTAGTTGGAACGCAATATTGGTAACTAACCAAACAGCTGGTCTTCCTTCAGGAAGCACTTTCCCTGTTGGAACCACAACAAATACTTTTGTTGTAACCGATACATCAGGAAACACGGCAAGCTGTAGTTTTGACATTACGGTAAATGATACTGAAGCTCCTTCAGCAGTTTGCCAAAACATAAATGTTCAGCTAGATGCTACGGGAAATGTTTCCATAGTTGCTGGGGATGTTGATGGTGGCAGCACCGATGCTTGTGGAATTGCAAGTACTTCAATTGACAATACAGATTTCACATGTGCAGATTTAGGTCCAAACAACGTAACCTTGACGGTAACCGATGTTAATGGAAATACCAGTACTTGTATAGCTGTGGTTACTGTAGTGGATGATCTTCCACCAACAATAACTTGTCCGGCTGATATTACCGCCAATACCGATGCGGGAATGTGTAGTGCCATAGTTACCTTCCCGATGCCATTGGTATTGGATAATTGTAGTGCGACAGCAACCCAAACAGGTGGTCTTGCAAGTGGAAGTGCATTTCCGGTAGGAGTCAACACTGTTGAATTTACAGCAACTGACGGAAGCGGAAATACAGCGGTTTGTAGCTTTACCATAACCGTAGTTGATAATGAAGCGCCAATTATGGTTTGCCAAAACATAACCATTCAGTTGGATGCTTCAGGAAACGCATCTATTACAGCAGCAGATGTTGATGGAGGCTCTACAGATAACTGTGGAATAGCAAGTATATCGGTTAGCCCAAGTTCTTTTGATTGTAGCGACGTGGGAGATAACCCTGTAGTCCTTACGGTTACTGATATTCACGGAAATTCAAATACATGTACGGCAATTGTAACCGTAGAGGATGTTACGCCTCCAGTAGCAGTTTGTCAAAACATTACAGTTGAATTGGATCCAGTGACTGGCACTGTTACTATTACAGGAGCAGACGTTGACGGCGGAAGCACCGATGCCTGTGGAATAGATACCTATAGTTTGGATGTTGATACTTTTGATTGTTCAAATATTGGTGACAACACTGTTGTGCTTACTGTAACAGATGTAAATGGAAATGTTAGTACTTGTACCGCCATAGTAACGGTTGAGGATAATACTTCTCCAGAGCTTGTTTGCCAAGATTTCACTATTGAAATCGGTGCAGATGGAACAGCAACCCTTGCTCCAAGTGATGTGATAGCTTCTAACGATGATGCCTGTGGTATCTTGACGGTGGCTGTAGATATTACGGAGTTTACTTGTGCTGATATTGGTACGCCAGTAACAGTTCAAGTTTTCAGTCAGGATAATAATGGTAATCTATCTACTTGTACTGCAGTAGTTACAGCTGTAGATCTTTTAGCGCCAGTATTAACTTGTCCTGCTGACCAAACTGTTGATCCAGGAGCTGGCAACCTGTTCTATATAGTTCCAGATTATTTCGGAACCGGAGCGGCAACAGCAATTGATAATTGTACAGACCCAGTTACCATAACTACGCAGGATCCTGCTGCTGGCACACCGCTACCTGATGGTGTTTATACCATCACCCTAACAGCGACCGATGAGTATGGCAACACAAGTACTTGTGAGTTTGAGCTTACTGTTGAAAGTATATTGGGTGTTGGCGATAACAATGCTAATATTGGAAGTGTGCAAATGTATCCAAACCCTGCCAAGCATACGGTAATGATTGGAAACCCAGCAAGTCTTTCTCTTGAAAATCTAATGATATTTGATATAAGAGGAAGGATGGTTAAAACCATTGACCTAAGAAATATGGGAGCTGAAAAGGCTATCGATGTTTCTGAAATGGCAGCTGCAACTTATCTTGTAATTATTCAAGGTGAAAATGGGCAGACAACCAAACGGCTTATTAAAGAATAAGCATTAAATTTTAATTTAAAAGAAAACCCTTCCGATTAAATTCGGAAGGGTTTTTTAATTCTAAACGTTTGCTTAAAAAAGCAGTTTTAGCTTAAAAGCCATTTTTTTCATCTACGTAGCACTACGTAGCAAATATTATAACTAAATGGTTGTTAATATATTGACTATCAAATATTTTTATGTTCTTCCGGTTGATTAAAGACTACATTTATCAGGTTATGAAATCTCTTGTAATTAAAAAAATAGGGGCTTTCAAATGTTTTTTCTTTTTTACCAATTTCATCTTTTTTTACTACTAACGAATCAAATTTTCGATTATGAAAAAAATTATTTCTCTCTTCGCCGTGTTCTTTTTTCTTGTACAGTTTACCTTCTCCCAGACCCAGATTGGGCAGGATATTAACGGAGAAGCAGCTCTAGATCGATCTGGATATTCTGTAAGCATGAGCAGCGATGGTAGTATCGTGGCCATTGGAGCTTATGGAAATGACGGAAATGGAGCTGGGTCTGGTCATGTACGGATATATAAAAATATAAATGAGGTGTGGACCCAAGTTGGCGCAGACATAGATGGGGAAGCGGCTGGAGATATATCTGGCTCTTCTGTAAGCATGAGCAGCGATGGCAGCATCGTGGCTATTGGAGCTCCTTATAATGATGGCAATGGAGCTCTTTCCGGACAAGTACGGATATATAAAAATATAAATGAGGTTTGGACCCAGGTTGGTTCAGACATAAACGGGGCTTTTTTTGATAAATCTGGCAATTCTGTAAGCATAAGCAGCGATGGTAGCATCGTGGCCATTGGAGCTATTGGAAATGACGGAAATGGAACTAATTCTGGTCACGTACGGATATATAAAAATATAAATGAGGTTTGGACCCAGGTTGGTTCAGACATAAACGGGGAAGCGGCTTATGATTACTCTGGCACTTCTGTAAGCATGAGCAGCGATGGTAGCATCGTGGCCATTGGAGCTTCTGGAAACGACGAAAATGGAGCTGATTCTGGTCACGTACGGATATATAAAAATATAAATGAGGTGTGGACCCAGATTGGGCAGGATATTAACGGGGAAGCGGCTGGAGATTTTTCCGGTAAAGTAAGCATGAGCAGCGATGGGAGTATCGTGGCTATTGGAGCTTCAAAAAACGCCGGAAATGGAACTGATTCTGGTCACGTACGTGTCTATAAAAATATAAATGATGTATGGACCCAGGTTGGCGCAGACATAGATGGGGAAGCGGTTGAAGATCGATCTGGCACTTCTGTAAGCATGAGCAGCGATGGTAACATCGTTGCTATTGGAGCTGATAGGAACGCCGGAAATGGAACTGATTCTGGTCACGTACGTGTCTATAAAAATATAAATGAGGTGTGGACCCAGATTGGAACAGACATAGATGGGGAAGCTGCTGAAGATAATTTTGGATATTCTGTAAGCATGAGCAGCGATGGTACTATCGTTGCCATTGGGGCTCCTATTGATAATGGCAATGGAACCGGTTCCGGCTATGTGCGGGTGTATAACATACCGCCTCCCAACACAGCCCCCACGGCAGTTTGCCAAAGCTTTACGGCACAGTTGGGGGCGGATGGCAGTGTTACCATACAGGCAAGCGATTTAGATGGGGGGTCTTCGGATGCAGAAGGGCCAGTTACTTTATCAGTTAGTCCAGATACATTTGATTGTAGCCATGTAGGCGCCCTCCAAGTAGTAACATTAACAGTTACAGATTCGGAAGGTCTAACAGATACGTGTACCGCCATTGTAACGGTAGAGGACAATACCAGTCCAGTGCTTGTTTGTCAAGACTTCACAATTGAGATTGGAGCGGATGGTACTGCTACCCTTGACCCTATTGATGTGATAGCTTCCAACGATGATGCCTGTGGCATCTTTACGGTAGCTGTGGACATTACTGAGTTTAGTTGTGCAGATATTGGAACTCCAGTAACTGTGCAGGTATTCGCAAGCGATGTGAATGGTAACTTAAGCATGTGTACGGCAGTGGTAACTGTTGTGGATCTCTTGGCACCGGTACTTACTTGTCCAGCAGATCAAACGGTTGATCCAGGAGCTGGTAATTTGTTCTACATTGTTCCGGATTATTTCGGAACTGGTGAAGCTACCGCAATTGATAACTGTCTCGATCCCGTTACTATAACTACGCAAGATCCGGCGTCTGGTATACCGCTATCTGATGGTGTTTATATCATCACCATAACAGCGACTGATGGATATGACAATACAAGTACTTGCGAGTTTGAACTTACTGTTGAAAGTAGATTGGGTGTGGGAGATAACAATGCCAATATTGGAAGCGTACAAATGTATCCAAACCCTGCCAGGCATACGGTAATGATTGGAAACCCAGCAAGTCTATCCCTTGAAAACTTGAGTATATTCGATATAAGAGGAAGAATGGTCAAAACCATCGATCTACGAAATATGGGAGCTGAAAAAGCTATCGATGTTTCTGAAATGGCTGCAGCAACTTACCTTGTAATTATTCAAGGTGAAAACGGTCAGGTAACCAAAAGGCTTATCAAGGAATAAGCATTAGGCTTTAATTTAAAAAGAAAACCCTTCCGATTAAGTTCGGAAGGGTTTTTTTATGTTCAGAATATTTTAAATAAAGAAAAGAAGAAGTTCTTAAAGATTGGAAACCTCTTTTTTTGCAATTTCAAATTCTTCCATCATATCATTTAAAATTTGAGCAGCAGGTTTTATATCGTTGATTAACCCAGCAATCTGACCAATTTCCAGTTCTCCTTCTTCCAAATTACCTTCAAACATACCGTGCTTAGCACGGGCACGGCCCAAATGTTTTATAAGATCTTCTTTAGTAGGATTGGTGGTATAAAGTTGCATTACGCTTTCAAAGAATTTATTTTTCAGCATTCTCACGGGGGCCAATTCCTTCAAAGTAAGCTGTGTATCGCCTTCTTTGGCATCCACAACCATTTGCTTAAAAGCACGATGCGATGAAGCCTCTTCCGAAGCCACAAATCGGCTTCCTACTTGCACACCATCTGCACCCAAGACCATTGCTGCCAGCATACCACGACCGCTTGCAATACCGCCAGCGGCAATCAATGGAATATCCAATTGTTCTTTTACCATTGGAATCAAGGTAAAAGTCGTAGTTTCTTCCCTACCGTTGTGTCCGCCAGCCTCAAAGCCTTCGGCAACTATTGCATCAACGCCAGCTTCTTGTGCTTTTAATGCAAATTTCACACTGCTAACTACATGAACCACAGTAATTCCGTGTTCTTTCAGTTTTGAAGTATAAGTTTTTGGATTCCCTGCTGAGGTGAAAACTATTTTCACACCTTCTTCAATAATGATATCGATGATTTTTTCAATATCGGGATAGAGCATCGGCACATTTACGCCGAAAGGCTTATCGGTTGCCTTTTTACATTTCAGGATGTGCTCACGAAGAATTTCAGGATACATAGATCCTGCACCTAAAAGACCCAAACCACCAGAATTAGAAACAGCGGTGGCAAGACGCCAACCGCTGTTCCAAATCATTCCAGCTTGAATTATAGGGTATTGAATATTAAAAAGTTCGGTAATCCGGTTTTTCACTATTCTTTAATAATTTTATAGCTCGTTGTTTTGTTGTTTGAAGTAATTGAAGCAATATACATTCCAGAGGCAAGTCTAGATACATCAATACGATTCTTCATAGTAGTAATATTTGTTTGAAGAATTCTTTCTCCTAAAATATTGAAAAGCGTAAATTCAGCATTTTCTGAATTTTTTGGGAACGAAATATTTATTTGTGTGGTTACAGGGTTTGGATATAATGCAAAATTAGTATCAAGCATTTGCTCTTCCACACCTATAACCAAAAGGGAGTTCAATGCATCGCCAAAATTTGGGATTCCATAACCATATTGATCCGTAGGGTTGCTATATCTATCAGCAGATTCACGAATGGCCTGCATAACCACATCATTTTTTAAATTGGGAACCGCGCTCCATAAAGAAGCTACAGCTCCTGCGGTAATAGGGGAACTAAAAGATGTTCCACTTGCGGTGGTAACATTTCCGTTTTGGCTCACTATTGCGGCATCTAAACCTTTGGCCATTACGTCTGGCTTGATAACGCCTGAAGCATTGGGTCCGCGAGAACTGAAAGATACATAGTTTTCATTAGCATCTACTGCACCTATCGTAAACGAACCAGGAGCGTCTGATGGAGTAGCTACAAATCCAAAATCATTTCCAGCATTTCCAGCAGATACTACATTTATCATTCCTTTATCAAAACCTATATTTGAGCCACGGGCAGCGATGGTAGTTAGTCCGTCCAAATCGGGGTATTCGTGGTCAAAGCTAGTATTATCAAATGTTTGGTAGCTTAATGATGTATTTGTAACATAAACACCCAAACTATCTGCACGTTCCAGAGCTTCTACCCAAAAAGCCTCTTCTGCGGGTGACTCATTATCGTTATCTTCTGTAATATATAAATAATAAGAAGCTCCAGGAGCAGTACCAACAAACTGACCATTCAAAAATCCTGCGGCATCACTGAAAGTTCCAGCGCCGTGGCTTCCAGTTCCATTTGGATCTTCAACACGAGCCACAAAATCATAATAGCCTTTCAATCTACCTTCATTTCTAAGGGTTGCATAAGCAGGATTGGTCAATACTCCCGGATAACCATTATCCATAAACGCCACAACAATGTCTTGGCCTGTATAATCGTTTGCGTGAAGATAATCCACGTTAATCATTTCTGTCTGGTTGGTTGCACTTCCGTAGTTATAAACTGGTCTTGACGGAAACTGGTTTTCAACTTCAAATTTATCTTTGGTGATTTGTTTTCCTCCTGTAGGTCTGTTTAAGCTTTTATCAGCAAACTCTATATCCGTCACGAATGGAAGGTTCAAAAGATTGTTGATATTGTTTTCGGTTCCACGTACATAAACAGCATTCAGCCATTTTGATTTTGCGAGAACAGTGATTCCTGTGGCAGCATCAATAGCGGCTTTTTGGGTTTCGTTCAATGGCACATCACGATCATCGATTGCGATGCCTTGTGTATTTTTTCTATCAATGGCCGCTTGGGTCATAATGGTAATTGGGGCTGCCAAGGCTGCAGAAACCACAGCTGGATCTTTAGCTACCATAAACACAAGTGCATCTTCGGTTTGTGCAAAACTAAAGGTTGAAACAAAAACAAGAATTAATAGGGATAATTTTTTCATCATAGTATTTTTTTAAGAAATTACTCCACTTCCTAATAATTCATTACCGTTGTACCAAGCAACAAACTGGCCTTCGGTAATGGCGGATTGTGGGTTGTCAAATATAATATAAAGTCCGGAAACCGAACAATGTAAAGTTGCTTTTTCTAAAGGTTGCCTGTATCTTATGCGTGCCATGACCTCCATTGTTTGGTCTTCAGTAAGTTTTAGGTCTTCGCGAATCCAGTGTATTTCTTCATTTTTAACGAAAAGTCCACGACGATACAGGCCGGGATGATCCTTGCCTTGGCCAGTGTATATTACGTTTTCTTCTACATCGGTATCAATTACAAACAGCGGCTCTTTGGTTCCGCCTACTGCCAAACCTTTGCGTTGGCCCTTTGTGAAATAGTGCGCCCCGTGGTGGATACCCACTTGCTTGCCGTCGGTTTGTGAATATTTACGTTTTGCTGAAAGGTATTCCAGTTTTTCTTCTTCGGAAGAAAAAGTAGGGGTTTTCAATTTATATTCTGAAAAACTTGCTGGAACTTCCACAATTGCACCATCTTTTGGAGCCAATTTCTGTTGAAGAAACTCTGGCAGTCTCACTTTTCCGATAAAACACAAACCTTGTGAATCTCGTTTTTCTGCAGTAATCAGGTTTTGTTCTGAAGCAATTTTGCGAACTTCCGGTTTTAACAGTTCACCAATAGGAAAGAGCGTTTTTGAAAGTTGCTCCTGCGAAAGTTGACACAGAAAATAGGATTGATCCTTGTTTGGATCTTTTCCAGCTAATAGTTGATAAATTTCTTCGCCATCTTTTTCAAAAGTGCCTTTTCGGCAATAATGTCCTGTTGCCACAAAATCTGCACCCAAACCAAGTGCGATTTTCATAAAAACATCAAACTTTATTTCGCGGTTGCAAAGTACATCTGGGTTTGGCGTTCGCCCCATTTTATATTCGCGGAACATATAATTGACGATGCGTTCTTTATATTCTTCGCTTAAATCAACGGTTTGAAATGGAATCCCTAGCTTTTCGGCAACTAACATGGCGTCATTGCTGTCTTCCAGCCAAGGGCATTCGTCAGAAATAGTTACGGAGTCGTCGTGCCAATTCTTCATAAAAAGACCTATAACGTCGTAGCCCTGTTCTTTTAAAAGATAGGCTGCAACACTGGAATCTACGCCTCCGCTGAGTCCGACAACTACTCGTTTTTTCATATTAAGATTACTAATGCAAAGATAAAATACTTTTGTAATATGGTGGTCGAAAGCTTTTAGATAGCCTTACTTGAAAGGTTGATTATTTATCCGTGGGTTTGGGATACGTTTCTTCCAAAATCACTTTCCCGTCTTTATAGTATTTCCAAAGCCCATGTTTTTTGTCGTCCTTATAAAAGCCTTCAATAACCACATTGCCGTATGCATCATAATATAAGGCTGTGCCTTGTAGTTGGTCTTCCTTATAAAGCAGTTTTTTAAGCAAAACACCATCGGGCGAGTAATAATTGTCTTCGCCTTCCTTTATGCCGTTTTTATAGGTAGTTTCTTCAGTAATTTTTCCGTCAGGATAGTAAGTAATCTTTTTTCCGTCCAGTTTTCCGTTTACGTAATTTTCGTGCATCATCACGTTTTTGGACTTTTCGTGGTAGTAAACCCATTTGCCAATGCGGTCCTTGTCCTGCATTTTTCCTTCACTAACCAGTTTCCCCTTAATGGTGAAATATTTTACTTCGGAAATGTTGTCTTTACTATTGAAGTTTTTGGTTACCGTGGGTTTGTCTTTACACTCTAAGCAATAAAATTTGAATTCGCCCACTTCTTTTCCGTGTTCAAAAGTACCCTCGTAGCGAAGCTGGCTAGTTCCGTCAAATGTTTTTTTCCAAACTCCATGGCGCTTACCTTTGGCATCTACCTGATTGATTTCACTTTGGGAGAAAGCATTCATGGAGCAGAAGATAATTCCGAAGAAAACGATAAAAGCAATTTTTTTCATTGTTTTATTTAAACTTACATAAAAGTAAACGACGAAGTTCGTGTTCTATTACTTCATTGTTATGGAAGCGGAAAAGCTATTATTTTTTTCCACCCTTTTTCTGTTGCTCAGCTTGTTCCATCATTTCAGACATTTTGCGCTGAAACTTGTTTTGTTTTTTTGGAGTGGCTTTTTTCACTTGGATTTTAGCGTGAATTTTGTCCTCATCAATAATGAAGTTCTTTATCACAAGCATAATACCTATTGTGATTAAGTTTGAAATAAAGTAATAAAGTGAAAGTCCACTCGCATAATTGTTGAAAAACACCAACATAAACAATGGCGACAGATACATAAGGAATTTCATATTCGGCATTCCTGGTTGTTGTTGCTGTTGCATATTTTGCCCCATGGTCATCATCATATAAACGAAAATGGCGATGGAAGCAAGAATTGGGAATAAACTCACGTGCTCTCCATAAAATGGAATGCGGAAAGGCAATTCCGCAATGGTGTCATAACTGGAAAGGTCATCCGCCCAAAGGAAACTTTTTTGGCGTAAATCAAAAGCCGATGGGAAGAAAGTAAAGAGTGCATAAAACACCGGAATCTGCAGTAAGGCCGGCAAACAACCCTTCAGCGGACTTGCACCCGCAGAGTTTTGAAGCTTCATGGTTTCCTGTTGTATTTTAAGCTTATTGTCTTTGTATTTCTCTTTTAGTTCGTCCATTTCTGGTTTCAAAACCTTCATTTTTGCTTGCGCCAAATACTGTTTGTATTGAACTGGTGAAAGCAAAAGTTTTATCAAGATGGTCAAAACGATAATGGCGATTCCAGCAGGTAAAAAGTCAGTTAAAAAGCCAAATACAGGAATAATGATGTACTTGTTTATAACTCCAAATATTCCCCAACCAAGTGGCATGGCTTCGTCAAGATTACGATCGTATTTTTTGAAAATTTGATAATCCGAAGGACCGTAATACATATTCATATTGTAGGCCAATGCACCACCTTTTGGCTCCAAAAGCATTTTTGCACCGTACTGTTTTGTGAAGGTTGTATCTACTTCTTCGTCTTTCACTAAATCTATAGAGGTAAGTTTCACTTCTTTAAACGGAGTGTCTGTAAGCAACATGGAACTGAAGAAATGCTGACGGAAGTTCATCCAAGTAACATCTTTTTCCAATTCATCATCTTCGCCAGTAGGGGAAAGTTTTGAATGTTTTTCACCATCATATTCATACGTCAAACGCGAATAACGGTTTTCGTACGAAATACTTTTCGCGTGGCGATACCCCTTCAATTGCCAATCCAAATACATAGGCTGCGAAGTATTGATAACCCCGTCCAAGCCTTGGCTGTTGATGTTAAAATCCATCATGTATTCACCGGGATGCAGCGTATAGCGATATTCAATAAACCCGTTTTCAGAAGTTTTCAGCTTCATCGAGAGCACATTGTCTTCGCCATTTTTGCTCAAAGTAGGCTCGAAATATAGGTCTTGTGAGTTTAAGGTTCTGTTTTCTGCTGAAAATTGAAGATTTAATGAGGCATTTCCATTCTTTATTAAATAAACTGGAACAGAATCATATTGATGAAAATCTTTTAAAAGGGCTTCCATAATATAACCCCCTTTATTACTAATTTCCAACCTTAAAACATCGTTCTCCAGAATAGTTGAGGCATCAGTTGCCGAAGGAAGTGTTCCGGAATATGCAAAGGAACCGAGTTTGTTTTTTAACTCTTCTAAAGCCAAGGAATCTCCCGGTTTCACAGCATCCATTGTGTCAGATGTTGCCTGCGCAAGTGTGATGTCTTGTTTGCCCTTTTCGGCTTGTGCTTCTTCTTTAGCTGCGGCTTCTGTCTTGGCTTTTTCCGCTTGAAGTTCTTCTTCGGTAGGTTTGTTGAGATACAACATCCAAATAAGGATTCCTCCAATTAATAAAAAGCCTATCAGTGAGTTAAGGTCGAATTTCTTTTTTTCCATGTTTATTTCTTCTTTTGAAATAATTCAAAAGCTTGTTATCGTTAATTTTATGTGGCAGGGCAATAATCCCGCCTTTTTTAGTATTGCGTCAAATTGTCCTATTTGTTTTTTAGGGAATGTTCGTGAACCGCTTTTACAAAAGCTACAAAAAGTGGATGCGGATTGGCAACGGTACTTTTATATTCAGGGTGATATTGAACCCCAACAAACCAAGGGTGTTCTGGGATTTCTATAATTTCTACCAGTCCAGTCTCTGGATTTATTCCCGTGGCAATAAGCCCTGCAGCCTCAAATTGCTCACGGTATTTATTATTGAATTCGTATCTGTGACGGTGACGTTCTTCAATAGTTTCAGTTTTGTAAACCTTGCTGACAATGCTTCCTTTTTTCAAATCGCATTTCCAAGAACCCAAACGCATGGTGCCGCCTTTATTAGTAATGTGTTTTTGATCCTCCATAATACTGATTACGGGGTTTTTAGTCTGAGAATCCATTTCGGTACTGTTGGCATCTTTCAATTTCAGAACGTTTCTTGCAAATTCAATAACCGCCATTTGCATTCCCAAACAGATTCCCAAAAATGGTAAATTGTTTTCGCGGGCAAATTTTACTGCAGCAACTTTTCCTTCAATACCCCGTTCCCCAAAACCGGGAGCGACTAAAATACCATCGAGTTTTGATAATTTCTTACCGATTGTCTTAGCGTTTATATGTTCTGAATGTATAAATTCTACTTTTACTCTAACTTCGTTTTCCGCACCTGCGTGTATGAATGATTCAAGAATGGATTTGTAGCTATCCTGCAATTCCACGTATTTTCCAATGAGCCCAATATGTACTTCGCCTTTTGGATTTTTATGTCTTTCCAAAAATTTGTTCCAGCGTTTTAGGTCAGGCTTTTTTGAATTCTTCAAATTTAACTTCTGAAGTGTTACGGTATCCAAACCTTCCTCAAGCATCATATTTGGAACGTCGTAAATGGTAGAAGCATCAATGGATTGAATAACCGCTTCTTCTTTCACATTACAGAAAAGCGCAAGTTTTTTTCGCAAATCTTTTGAAAGTTCGTGCTCGGTTCTGCAAACTAAAATATCTGCGCGTATTCCGCTTTCCATCAAAGTTTTTACAGAGTGTTGGGTAGGTTTTGTTTTCAGTTCACCGGCGGCAGACAGGTATGGCACAAGCGTTAGGTGAATTACCAAAGCATTGTCATCGCCCATTTCCCACTTCATTTGGCGTACGGCCTCAATGTAGGGCAACGATTCAATATCGCCCACTGTACCGCCAATTTCGGTTATAATTATATCGTAATCGCCTGTGTTTCCAAGCAATTGTACGCGTTCTTTAATTTCGTTTGTGATGTGTGGAATAACCTGTACGGTTTTTCCTAAAAATTCACCTCGACGTTCCTTTTCAATTACACTTTGGTAAATACGGCCCGTAGTAACATTATTTGCTTGAGAAGTATTTACGTTAAGAAAACGTTCGTAATGACCCAAATCGAGGTCGGTTTCGGCGCCATCATCGGTCACATAGCACTCGCCATGCTCGTATGGATTAAGTGTTCCGGGATCCACGTTAATATATGGATCCAGTTTTTGGATGGTAACACGGTAGCCTCTAGCTTGCAGTAACTTAGCTAGTGATGCCGCTATAATTCCTTTTCCTAAAGATGATGAAACCCCGCCCGTAACGAAGATGTATTTTGTAGTGCTCATGAGTGCCTTTGCTGAAATGACTATACGGGATGCAAAGGTACATTTTTATTGTGGAAAGGAAAGATTTATATTTCAAAATATGATGAGGCAAGCATGGACCTAATTAGCTATAGATTTTGCCCCAATTAATAATGTATTGGTACCATTTACTTTTTGATGCAATTGAAACTCGAAACCTTTTCCGAAATTGGATAGCAGTGTTTCGATTACGGCCGATTGTTTTTCGAGATTCACGCCTACATTAAAAATCACAAAACCTTTTTTTTGAATCATTTTTGAAATGTTTTCACAGAATTCTCTTCCATAAAAAATAGAAGGGACCTTAGTGTCAATAAAAAGGTCAATGATTATAAGTTGAAATTTTTCTTTGGAAGTTTTTGCAAATTGAAAAGCATCAGCTTCAATAATTTGAAGCTTTTCTGAAGTTGCAATTCCAAATTCATCCTCAGCAAGTTTTATGATTGCGGGATCAATTTCAACGGCAACTATGTTATTAGTGTATTCAAAAGTATTCCGCAGGGAATGAATAATACTTCCGCCTCCCATTCCTAAAAGCAGTATGTTTTCAACAGATTTTAAATCAACTTTCGTCAATCCAAACTCCAGTATTTTTTGAAGCGAGCCATACGAATAGTTTGCATTTTCGGTATCTAAAACCTTTTTCCCATTAATATAGGTTATTTCCAAAGTGCCGTTAATTTCAGAAGAAAAGCGCCTTGTGCTTGGCCAAATATAGCTGAGAAGTTTCTTCACTTTTTAATAAGCCTTTTGAGTAAACCTTCAAGCCCGTTCAATTTCAGTTCATACATTTCGGCCATCATCCGGCCCAATTTTCCCTCGGGAAATCCTTTTTGCTTGAACCAAACGAAATAATATTCGGGAATGTTTGCTAGATAATAGCCTTCGTATTTTCCGAAAGGCATTTTGTAGTTTGCCAGTTCCACCAAGTGGTTTGGGTCTGGGCTACTTCCAAGATTCATAGTCGGCGAGTTGTTGAGCGATAAATTTCTGCCAGAAAGCTTCTTTTTCCTCATTACGGGAATGGTCGGTTTCAGCGTCGAATTTGGTCTGCATTGCCCGTCTTTTTTGCTCTACCTGTTGATAGATGGCTTCTATTTCAGACTTTATTTTTTTTGAGAATTTTTTTCCTGAAATATTTTTCCGAAGCATTCGTGCGTGCAATTCTGAAATATCAAAATGGGCCTGTTCATGTCTTAAAATATGCGAGGTGGCATGCTCAGGGATATACCAAGAGCTCTCTGGAGTAAAAAAACTTTCAACGGAATATTCCACATCCATAATTCCATTTTTTATGGAGTATGAATATTGAAAACCGATACCTGAATTGGTAATCGCCGCAAAATTGGCACTGCGCATAGGTTTTCCACGAAAGTCTTCCCAACTTAGTTTTTGGTTTTCATTCCAAATAATCTTTTCCGAATTGAGCTGCGGGAAGAGGAGTAAGGAAAATAGAAAGGCTACAAATAGTTTCATGTTTACGGATTATCAAATATTGTACCTATTTAATTTCCCTCTCAAGAGGGGAGTTTAACCCCAATTAAACTCAATCACCCTTTCAATATCAGGGTGAAGGCTGTAATGAACAGGACAAGTTCTTGCTGTATTTTCGAGTATTTTTCGAGATCTTTCATCAATTCCTGCCGGAAAATTCAAAATCACTTCTATTTTTGAAATGCGCCGTGGATCTGCAGCCATGGTTTTTGTTACCATTGCCGTGGTGCCGTCTATGTTTACTTGCATATCGCGAGCCTTGATTCCCATCATGGTAATCATACAGTTTGCAAGTCCTGTGGCAACCGTATCTGTTGGAGAAAATGCTTCACCCTTGCCATTATTGTCCGTTGGTGCGTCCGTAATAAATTTACTGCCTGATTTTAAGTGTTCGTTCTCTGTGCGGAGGTTTCCCAAATAAGTTACTTTAGAAGTGCTCATTCTACTACTTCAAATTTAAGTTCGTTGTTGTATTTTAAAATATAGGCGGCTTCATTGCAGTAGCCTTCCGTGTCTGATTTTTGATAGCGGAATTTATTTTCAATATAAACCGTTTCGCTTTCAGGCATTATAGCGTCGTAAATATTTTTTTCCGAAGCCAATCTAAGTAGCACATCGTAGGTTACATCGAACCCGCGAATGGCGTAGCGGTTTGGGAAAACGCCGTATTTGTTTTTATAGCTTATTATAAAAGGATTGCGGTCGTCTTCGGAAATATTTCGGTTTACCGATGGGAATGTAAAGTTAAGCTTCGCTAAACGGGTACTTGAAACTTCGTGCCATTCATAGGCTTCATTACGGTCCAAAGTGAATAAACGCACTTTATAATTGTTGGGCATTGAGGAAAGCACGTTTACAGCACTGCTCACCAAAATAGGATTTTGTGACTCGAGGATTACCCAGTTTTCCATGCCTTCTGAAGCTACAGAAGTAATATCGCTTGTTTGAATGTAGCCACTACCGCGGGCTGATACCGTTTTAGCCGTAGGAATGGCGGTTTGAATCATCTCTCTTTGCTTCGCTCGCTTTGAATCTGAAACAATGATGATGTTTTTCCCTGAACTGTGCTCTTTTAAATAGCGAATCATCGTTTTCTGAAGTACTGCATCTGTTGGAAGCGTCTGGAAAAGATTGTCATTCATCGCCATCTCTCTATTGCTCAAAGGCGAAAAAACTGGAATTTTTTCATCTTTCAGCATATAGGAAGCTTTTTCAACATTTTTTTGAAGTAACGGACCAATAACGGCATCCACGTTTTTGAATTCGCTTTTTGATATTATGGAAGCAACTTTGCTTTCACTATTTTCGGTGTCATAAACGTTCAGTGTTACCGAAATTCCTTTATCCTTTGCAAATTCGGCAGCCATCAGGGCACCGCTGTAAAAATCCAAAGCCACCCGAAGTGTTGGATCTTTTTTTAGCAAGTCGTTGTCGTTACTCGTTGAATCGCTTGCGCTTCGCATTAAACGAAAAGGAAGCATCAAGGCTACCTTTTTCATCTTTTTGTTGTCAATTCTATTTTCTAAATTGACTATTGAAATATCTTCGTTTGAAATAAAGGTCTCTTCTTTCGGGATTTTTAAAATCATCCCTTCCTTCAGCCCCTCTTTAGCATACGGATTTAAGGCGATGACCTCTTCTTCAGAAAGGCCGAATTTTACTTTCAATCTGTAAAAGCCTTCCTTGGGTTTTACTTCGTAATACTGAAAGTTTTCTTCATCAATCTCAGCATTTTCGATTACTGTTTTATCGGGAACAATAAGTGTTTCACCTATATTAAGACTTTCGCCCATAGCTGGGTTTAAATCTTCCAATTCAGCAATGGAAACACCAAATTTTCTAGCGATTCCAAACTTTGTTTCTTTTGCCGCTACCGTATATTTTTGAGTTCCCGGTAAAGGGGTTCCAGTACTTGAGCCAATTATTTCGGTGTTTTTGGAAGCCGCAGGAATCAACAATCGCTCGCCTTTATTCAGGCCACGGGAATATAAATCCTTATTCAACTTTTTAATATCGTCAACACTCACGTTGTATAATTGCGCGATTCCGTATAGTGTCTCCTTCTTTTTTACTTTGTGTTCCCGAAAGTTGTTATTATTGGTTCCCGAGCTAATGACGCTACTGGAAGGGAGAATAAGCACACTATTGACCTTTAGCCCATTTCTGGATTCAGGGTTGAGGTTGTATATGGTTTCTTCGGAAATGTTGTATTGCTTTGCAATACTGTAAATCGTTTCGCCATTTTGAACAGCGTGGCTTTTATATTGTTGTTGCGCTGCTGAGCCGCAACTAACCATAAAAAGCAGGGTAACCGAAACGTATATTAAACACTTCAACATAGGGATAATCAATTTTTTAAGTTTGTCAAACATAGTCTCGATTTCAGTTTATAAAAACACTGGACAAGGGGGTTGAGTGAATTTCAGACTGCAGCGCAATGATGAAATTACTACCACCTTATTCCCACTCAATGGTCGCGGGCGGTTTAGAGCTGATGTCGTAGACTACTCTATTAACGCCTTTAACGCGGTTTATTATATGGTTGCTCACTTCCTGTAAAAATTCATAGGGAAGATTCACCCAATCTGCAGTCATTCCATCGGTGGACTCTACGGCGCGTAAAGCAACTACTTTTTCATAGGTTCTTTCATCACCCATTACGCCAACGCTGTTTACTGGCAACAAAATTGCTCCTGCCTGCCATACTTTATCATATAAATTCCACTTTTTCAATCCGTTGATAAAGATGGCGTCAACCTCTTGTAATATACGAACTTTTTCAGCGGTAATATCGCCCAATATTCTAATTGCAAGTCCAGGTCCGGGGAAAGGGTGCCTCCCCAAAAGTTCTGGGTCTATGCCCATTTCTTTTCCAACGCGTCGCACTTCATCTTTAAAAAGCATGCGCAAAGGTTCTACGATTTTAAGTTTCATAAAATCTGGTAAGCCGCCAACGTTATGGTGGCTTTTTATGGTTACTGAAGGCCCGTTAACCGAAACACTTTCAATTACATCTGGATATATGGTTCCCTGCGCTAGCCAATCCACACCAGTTACTTGATGTGCTTCATCATCAAAAACTTCTATAAATGCGTTGCCGATGGCTTTGCGTTTTCTTTCAGGATCGCTTTCGTCTTTTAAAGCTTTCAAAAAGCGCTCCGAAGCATCAACGCCTTTTACGTTTAGCCCCATATCTTTATATTGGTGAAGTACGCTTTCAAATTCGTCTTTACGAAGTAAACCGTTGTTTACGAATATACAATACAGGTTTTTGCCAATGGCTTTATTCAAGAGAATAGCCGCCACTGTAGAATCTACACCGCCACTTAAACCGAGAACAACTTTCCCATCGCCAATCTGCTCTTTTAGTGTTGCAACAGTCGTTTCCACAAAAGCTGCCGGTGTCCATGTTTGGGGAACTTCGGCAATGTTTACCAAGAAATTTTCAAGCAACTGCTTGCCGTGGGTTGTGTGATACACTTCTGGGTGAAACTGGATTGCGTAAGTTTCTTCGCCCTCAATTCTGTAAGCTGCATTCAAAACATCTACTGTACTAGCCAATCGTACCCCGTTTTCAGGAAGTTGTGCAATGGTATCGCTGTGGCTCATCCACACATTTGTGTTTTCGGGAATATCTTTAAAGAATTCTTCCCCAGATTTTATCATTGAAAGTTTCGCTCTGCCATATTCACGAAGGTTAGATGGCTCTACGCTTCCACCACTGAAATGTGCTAAATACTGCGCACCATAGCAAACCGCCAAAAGAGGTTTGTGGCCACGAATCTGCGAAAGATCTGGATGGGGCGCATCTTCCGCGCGAACGGAGAACGGACTGCCCGAAAGTATTACGGCCTTAAAAGGCTCCAAGTTTTCTGGAATGTGATGGTAAGGGTGAATTTCGCAGTAAATGTTCAGTTCCCGCACGCGTCTAGCGATCAATTGGGTATACTGCGAACCAAAATCTAAAATGAGGACGTTGTTTTGCATAGGCAAAAATACTTTAAATATATAAGTTGGTTAAATGGTTGTGTGGAATTTTTTATGATATTTATTTTGTCAGGTCGAGCGCAGTCGAGACCTCATTAATAGTTAGCAATCCAAAGTTCTCGACTGCGCTCGAACGGACATTGAGCATTTTATTCATAACTCCAAAACAGTGAAATTTGAATCCAGCGGCTCCAAGTTTTCTTTCAAAACATCAAGCAATTCTTCCCCATGCTCCAAATAAAACTCTGAGAAATTAAGCTGACGTTCCTGTAAACTTTGCTTTGGAAATAGTTGATTTTGAATATTTTTTAAACGGTCAATTTCTTCTGAATGTTTTCGTTTTTGAGCTTTAAGCAAACGTTTTTCAAGATTCTCCAAACCGTTCAATTGCTTTTTTTCCTGAGCGCCAACGGCTCCCAAAAAGGAAACATCGGTTTTTTCGGCTAAAGTGTACAAATTTTTGAATTGCTGTTTTAGGAATTCTTTTTGTTTGGAAAAGTCTATTTCAATTTTCGAAATTTTATAGGTATGTCGGGTAATCAGTTCGTGCTGTGGAAGAAATAAATCCTCAATTTTCACATTGAGTTTTATTAATTTATCGGAAAGCATTTTTGGAACTAAAACCACCGAATTCCGAAGCAACAAGATAGGGAAGGGCACTTCCACTTTATTGAAATAGTCTTTCAATTGGAACCAATACGCCAGCTCGCCACCGCCGCCAATGTAACAGAGGTTGGGTAAAATCTCTTCTTGATACAAGGGACGAAGCAACGCATTAGGAGAAAACCGCTCAGGGTTTTCGTGTAATTCCTTTAAAATTTCTTTTTTTGAAAAAGAAATATCCGTTTCATTTACATAAAACTGTCCTTCACGTTCAATGATACGCTCCCGAAGTTTTTCCTTTAAATAAAACAGGTTTATTTCACGAGGATGCACTTGTTCTGAAAACCCTAAATCAGTAATCTTCTCAGTGGTTTCCGAAACCATTTTATAGCTGAGGTTTTCTGTAAGTTCCTTTTCGGCATAAGGAATAAAGCATTTTTTTAATTCTTTGTCGTTTCCGTCAATAATCACCAAGCCGTGATGGTAGAAAAGAGAATTCGCTAAAAATCGTGTGGCGTCGGCTAGATTATCGTGTTTTGTATATGCATCGGAAAAATAAGAAATCAACTTTTTGGCGTTTTCGCTTTCGCCGAATTCTTTTTTCAGTTGCTGTTTCACTTCCTTCAAACCTTCGGTAGAAAGTTCGCCAACGGCACCAGAAGCTTTTCTGTCCCACTTCACCTTTTTACCAAACAGGTTAAAATAATTGATTTCCTCAAAATCGTGATCTTCCGTTGCCATCCAATAAACAGGGACAAAATGGTTGGTAGGATATGCCTTGTTTAGCTGTTCAGCCAGATTTATCGTTGAGAATATTTTATATAAGAAATAAAGCGGGCCAGTAAAAAGATTGAGCTGATGTCCCGTGGTTATTGTGAAGGTTGTGTGTTCTCGCAATAAATCTATATTGCTCAGTGTAGATTGCGAAAGTGAATTGTCGCCATACTGAAACATAATCCTTTTCGACAGCAAATGCCTTTTTTCATCCGTAAAATACTGCTGCTTTTCCTGTAATTGATGTTTAAAATTTTCCAAGTTTGGAAAACGATTGTAAAACGGCTTTAATGAAACATCTTCAGCAAGATAATCGCATATCAAATTGGAAAAATAACCTGTTTTTTTATACGGAATGGATTGGTTTGGCATAAATTCTTCAGAAAGATTCAAACAAAAATATAGTATAATTCATAATTCAGAATTCACAATCGAGAATTTGGTAAAACTTTAGTAGTTTTAGACCACTTTTTAAAACCCACAAGATGACTCGTTATTTCGTATTTTTATTTCTGGTTTTCCCTGTTTTTATTTTCGCCCAACTGAAATCACCTTCAGATTTTTTGGGCTATGAAATTGGCACTCAATTTTCCCGCCATGCCGATATTGTTGGCTATTTTGAACATGTGGCGGCAAACAGTGGGATGGTGAAGTATTTCGACTACGGAAAAACCAACGAACGAAGAAGGTTGACTTATGCCGTAATCTCTTCGGAAGAGAATCTAGGGAGTCTTGAAAAAATACGTACCGATAATTTAAAAAACATCGGAATCCTTCCCGGTAGTGCAACGCCTGATAAGGCAATCGTTTGGCTGAGCTATAACGTACACGGCAACGAAACCAGTAGTAGTGAGGCTGCGATGAACACAATCTATAAACTGATTACGGAACATGGGGATTGGCTAAAAAATACAATTGTAATTATGGATCCCGGCGTTAACCCAGACGGACGCGACCGTTATGTAAACTGGTACAACCAAGTGAAAGCTTTGCCTTACAATGCTTCACAAGATGCCATTGAACACAACGAACCTTGGCCTGGCGGTCGTGCCAATCATTATCTTTTCGATTTAAACCGCGACTGGATGTGGGCAAGCCAAGTGGAAACCCAACAGCGTTTAAAAATATATAACCAGTGGATGCCGCAGGTACACGTAGATTTTCACGAGCAATCCATGAATAATCCCTATTATTTTGCGCCTGCAGCGGAACCATTTCACGAAATAATAACTCCTTGGCAGCGCGAATTCCAAACAAAAATAGGAAAGAACAACGCCAAATATTTTGACAAAAACGGCTGGCTTTTCTTTACACGCGAAAGTTTTGACTTGCTGTACCCTAGTTATGGCGACACCTATCCACTTTATATGGGCGCCATCGGGATGACCTATGAACAGGCAGGCGGCGGAAGGGCTGGTTTGGGAGTGATGAATGATGATGACATTGAAGTCACTTTGGTGGATCGCATGGCGCATCACACTGCTACGGGACTTTCCACCGTTGAAATAGCGTCGCAAAATAGTGGTGCGCTACTTTCTGAATTTGGGAAATTCTTCAAAAACGATAATCTAAAATATAAAAGCTTTGTTCTGAAAGGAAATCCCGATAATATAAAAGCGCTGACTGACCTGCTGGATATGCACGAAATAAAATACGGATATGCAACTGGCGGAAGTGCAACTGGATTCAGTTATACTGAAAACAAAAAAGGCTCGATGGATGCCAAAGGCGCGTTGGTGGTGAGCACCAACCAACCAAAAGGGAAAATGGTGCAAGTGCTTTTTGAACCTAATGCAGCGCTTAGCACTCCAGTTACTTATGACATTACCGCTTGGAGTCTGCCGTATGCTTATGGCTTGGAGGCAGTGGCGAGTGCCATTTTGGTTTCTACAAATGCTACCGTTCCGAGTAATACGGTTTCCAATATGCCTTCGCCCATGGCGGCAGGATATATTGCCAAATGGAACAGTTTGCAGGACGCGGAATTTCTTTCAGCATTATTACAGCGTGATATAAAAGTCCGTTTTACTGAAAATGAGCTCAGCTTTGGCGGTACTGCTTTTGGTCGTGGCAGTTTGATTATTACGAGAAGCGAAAATAAACCCATTACAGATTTTGATAAAGCCCTTATAGAAATAGCAAACAAAATGGAACGGCAATTATATGCTTCGCCAACCAGCTTTGCGGATAAACTGACCGACTTCGGCTCGCAATATGTGCATTTAATTAAAAATAAAAAAGTAGCGATGCTTCAAGGCGAAGGCACTTCTTCATTGAGCTACGGTGCACTTTGGCACTTTTTTGAAACACAGTTGAAATATCCAATCACTTCAATAAACACTGATGATGTGGGCAGCATACAGTGGAGTGATTACGATGTGTTGATTCTTCCCGATGGAAATTACAAATCCATTTTGAAGGATGAAACTTTTAAAACCCTTGAAGAATGGATTGACAAAGGTGGAAATGTGATAGCAATTGGCAATGCCGTAAGTGGCTTTGAAGGTAAGGAAGGTTTTGACCTTAAAAAGAACGGTGATGAAAAGACTGAAAAGGAGAAGGACACCTTAGGAAATATGATCCCCTACGCCCAACGCGAACTGGAAAGCACAAAAGATTTCATTACTGGCAGTATCTATAAAGTGACCTTAGACAATACACATCCGTTAGCGTTTGGCTACGGCGATACTTATTACAGTTTGAAACTGGGTAGCGATTCCTATAAATTTTTAAACGATGGGTTTAATATTGGATATATAAAGGAACCCGAAAGCGTTTCTGGATTTTCTGGGGAAACAGCGAAAGCTGCTTTAAAGAACTCCATTGTCTTTGCCCAGGCGAAAAAGGGTAGGGGCAGTGTAGTCTATATGGTAGATGACGTTTCCTTTCGTTCTTTTTGGCAGAATGGGAAACTGTTTTTAGCGAATGCGATATTCTTCGTTAATACCGGGAATTTCTAATGAATTTGGTTTAGTTCTAAATCTCAATAGTTAATCGCACACACTATTTTTTATAACAAAGAAGGCACAAAGAAAACGCTGTGTACTTTGTGCCTTCTTTGTGTTCTTTGTAAAAGTCGTTTAAACAACAATTTCACTAGCCGTTTACAATAGGTTATTTGCTTTGTGCCGCTTCAATCAATTCGGTTAGAACTTCTTTGAACAAAGCTATAGGTTGTGCACCTGTAACGGCACTTTCTCTATTAAAAACAATTGTAGGCACAGAGCTTACTCCTAAGCTTTGCCAATAGCTTTCTTTGCTTTTCACTTCATAACGTGCGTCATCATTATCTAGTTTCGCTAAAGCTTCTTCAGCATTTAAACCTACATCCAGTAAAGCTTGTTTTAAAACTTCTCTTTTAGAAACGTCTTTCCGTTCGCTAAAAAAGGCTGTTGTTAAACGCATATTTAATTCGGTTTGCTTTCCAAAATCTTTAGCGTAATCTAGTAATACGTGCGCATCAAAGGTGTTTACCATACGCATATCGTCAAAATAATCGAATGTAAAACCTAGTTCAGCACCAGTTGCGGTCATGAATTGCTGTGATTCTTTTTGTTGTTCTAAGCTAGAACCATACTTTTCTGTAATATGCTCTTTTACATTTTGACCTTCAGTAGGCATGTTTGGATTTAACTCAAAAGGTTGCCATTCAATTTCTACTTGGTCTTGAATGCCCAATTCTGAAATGGCTTTTTCCAAGCGCTTGTAACCAATGGTACACCACGGGCATACTACATCTGAAACGATATCAATTTTTATTTTTTCTTTCATTTTTTACTTTTTTTAATAAACCTTCCGCAAATATAGCGGAAGGTTTAAACCTATTAATCATTTTTTTAGATTAGGCTCCTACCTTGTCTTTAGACCAAGCAAATTTTTGAAATGGTGCATCTACAGGTGTATTTGCAATATGGTTTGTATAGTTGCTGATCACTTTTTGGGATAGACCCAAAATGATTTCTAGTACTTGTCTTTCTTCATAACCCGCTGTATAAAATGCATCTAAATCATCTTGGGTTACCTGACCGCGATTGCGAACAATAGTTAAAGTCATAGTGCGCAATACTTCTAATTTTGCGTTTTCAAGAGGCGTTTCATTGCGCAAGGCATCTGTTATGGCATCATCTACTTTCATCATTTTTGCAATTCCTGTATGTGCTGGAACACAGTAATGACAAGCGTGTTCTACGTTTATTGTTTGCCATACAACTGTTAACTCCTCATTATTGAATGAAGACTCTGTAAACAATTTGTGAATTGTTTGATAGGCCTCAAGTAAACCTGGAGCACCTGCTAATACACCGTGTAAACCCGGAATCATTCCGTTTGCTTTAAGTGATTGTTCTAATAATGCCTGGCTTTCTTCAGGTGCTGATTTAATGTTGTGAACTTTTAATGTTGTCATAGTTTCAATTTTTTAATTAATAATTATTGTTAAATAGCTAAACAATCGTTTAGCTATGATTTAAAAAAAATGTTTAAATATTTTTAAAGGTCATTTCTATGTAATCCTCAATTTCTTTTGGCGTATTTACTCTGGTCGCAGCAACTAGACCATGTTTTGCTAATACTAAATAGTTAGCTTGTTTATTTATGGTTTCTTGGTCTTTAGAAGGATCCATTCTCAGTTTTTCAATGAATAAGTTTTTAAGATTACCCATAAAGGAAGTCATCTGTTCGTTAACCAATGCATCATTACTTTCTGAAAATTCGTTGTATGTATTAGTCAATAAACATCCCTTTTCATTGCCTTCTTCTTCGCAAAGATCTACAGAGTCATAAAAAAACTGTTTAATGTCTTCCACACCATTCGAATTGTTTTTAAATTTCTCGAACATAGTGTTTACCTTAGCTTTATAACATTTTAAACTTTCAAGAAAAACTCCGTGTTTATTACCAAAACTGGAATATATAGAAAACTTATTGATGCCCATTTCTTTTTCAAGTTGCTGCATAGAAGTATTCCCATAGCCATTCCGCCAGAATAAGCGCATTGCTTTTTTAATAACCTCTTCTTCTTTATATTCCTTTTGACGTGCCATTTTTCTAATTACGGAACAAAACTAAACAATCGGTTAGTAAAGAGAAAACAGTTTAACGTTTTAATGATATAAGTGAGATTGGAAGTGATTTTAAGATTGGTTTTAGAAGGGCAAGTTTTTAAAAGTGGAGTGATTGCTTTGCAGGTATTAATGAATTTAGTTGCCTCTATTTGAATAGTTTACAGTTACATCTTCTGTTTTAATTTCAGAAAGCAACTCAAGTTTTCCCGCTTCAAACAGCTCGTCAACAGTTTGCATGTCTACCGATTCCCAAGGTTCTACTTTGTAATTTTTATAATCTACAAACCTTATTCCATTTACCATTCTTGGGTTATACGCTTTTCTAAAACGGATGCCTCCTTTGCCTGTATAAAATTTATAAGCCAAATAATCCACGGTAAAGTCATCCTGCGCTATCCAGTACATATAAATATCTTCATGATCCACGCCACCACCTTCTTGCCCGAAAGTCACTTTTATTTCAAAGTATTTTTTACCGTCAATTTCAGTTTCACCCACCAATTCCTTGTTTACTGCCGGCGCGTTTAAGCCATAAGGCAACTGTACAAAATAAAGCACAGAGTTTAATGAATTGGAGTATATGCTTGCCGTAGAATCTGCCAAGCTAAGTTTTGTTCCATTTGCGAAACGCTCAAAGTTGGAGTTGGTAAGTATATCCTGAGTTTCTCCTAAGGAATCTATAATAGTTCGTGTAAGTTTAAAAGCACCATTTTTTCTTTGGCTGCTGTATTTAATATCGCGAAAAGTAAACTTTATTGTTGCTGCCTCATAGATTTCGCCCCCAGCATTTTCAATGGTTTTATCAATAATCTGCTGGGCGGTGAGTGGTTTGTTTTCTTGTTTGCAGGAAATGAAAAGGGGTATAAGTATAAAAAGTTGGAGGAGGCGCATAGGTTTTCTTTTTTATTCGAAGATACGAAAGAAAAGGATGAATGTTTTATAGCTTCTTAGTGGACATGGCGA
This sequence comes from Aequorivita antarctica, assembly GCF_007997155.1. GTDB lineage: Bacteria > Bacteroidota > Bacteroidia > Flavobacteriales > Flavobacteriaceae > Aequorivita > Aequorivita antarctica. Next base: position 95,782 of record NZ_VORT01000010.1, read on the forward strand.
AAATGTCAGTGCCCGCAGAGGGCAAACAAAATTAGCATAGCGGTTTATTTTTTAACTTATAAAGTTGCTCCGAATAAATATCCTACCAAAGCTGTCAAGCCCATTGCAACCGTTCCCCAAAATGTAACCCTTATAATTGCTTTTCCAATACTTGATCCCCCTGTTTTGGCGGCTACTACCCCTAAGATAATCAAGAAAACAATGGCAAAGCCATATAGAAAGTATTCCATATTATCAATTGGTAGAAATAATGCAACAATTAGCGGAAGCACTCCTCCGAACGTAAATGCTGATCCAGATGCAAGAGCTGCCTGTATTGGTTTTGCTTGACTTATTTCATTAATCCCCAACTCATCTCTCACATGAGCTGCTAGCACATCGTGTTCCGTTAATTCTTCAGCAACTAGCAAAGCGGTTTCTTTTTTCAGGCCTCTTTTTTCATAAATTTCGGCCAAGCGTTGTAATTCAAGCTCGGGTGTTTCTCTTAATTCTATAATTTCTCTTTCAATATCAGCTTTTTCCACATCAGTTTGGGAGCTTACAGAAACGTACTCGCCCGCAGCCATTGATAAAGCACCCGCAACTAATCCTGCTAGAGTTGCTAAAATAATGGGTTCTCTTAAATCACTTGCTGCAGCAACACCAATGGCAAGACTGGCAGTAGAAAGGATGCCATCATTTGCACCAAGTACAGCCGCTCTTAACCAATTACTTCTATGGATGTAATGGTTGTCTAAATAATCATCTGGCATATCGCTCATGGTTGCTGATTTAAGTATAGTATAAAGTTACTTTTTTAGGCTCATATTGAGCCCTCAAATTGTATTTGAATTTCTGGATTTATCCCAACATTTTTAAGCCAATCATTCCAACCATAAAACCAAAACATGCCCCGAGTGCCGGAATCCAATTTTTTTTCATCTTTGACAAAGGCGCTATATCTTGAAAAATCAAGTAGATTATTCCGCCCGAGGAGAATAGCATGAGTGCTCCAATGGTCTTGGGCATACCGGATAAAAAATAATACCCTGCAAAAGCAGAGACTACTCCCGAAAAGCTCAAGAGAAAAAGGATTGCCAAACACTTCTTGGCTGAATATCTAGTCTTTAAGTCAAAGTAGGCATTGAATGCTTCTGGGAAATTTTGAATTCCAATAATGATTGCCAATAATATCCCTAATTGCGGATTCTGTGAAAACACAGCGCCCATAGCAATAGATTCTGGGACAAAATCTGAGAGCATGCCTAACAACTGTGCCATCGTTCCGCCTTTTCGTTGAATATATCTATCTATAAAAAAGAACGTTATAGCACCTGTTAAAAAGGATATTGCCATTGGTATTATTGAAAGGGCCTGCATTCCTTCTGGGATCAATACCAAGGCTACGGCGGCCATTAGAATGCCACCACCAAAGGCTGTGGAACTATGAATGATTTCTGCCTTTATTAATCCGCTTTTTACGTGATCCCCAAAATAATAGGATAATAAACCTCCTAAAAAAACAGTTGAGCCTGAAAGCAAAGAGAACAGTATTATAATTTGAAGTTCTGCCATCTTAAATTATAATGGCTAATTGTTATATCTGTTCATTGTATCGTTTTTTACTTTTTTTTAACCCTTGTCTTCATCAAGGTCATTATGGTTATCTCCTCCCAAACTGTAGTAGTTGTTTTCTTCATCCTCACTACCCACACTTTCCTGTTGATCGTCTAGTTCTGATCCTGGTACATCTAAATCATTTCCCGATTTATCATCCTTAAAGCCTTTTTCATTTGGCGTTCCTTCGGCTTCATTTGGGGTTTTTGATTTTGAAGGATCTTCCGGGTTTAGTTCTGTTTCTTCCTTTTCTTTGTTATAAATATCTTCTGAAGGAGGGTAGGTTGGATATCCTTCATAATTCTTTGACTCTGTGTCATTTTTTTCTTTTTTCATAATGTGTGTATTTGAGTATTCTAATAATATATCCCGCAAGGAGTCATAATATTATTTAAAATCTTTATTAATTTGCTTTATTGATTATTATAAGGAAGTTCAAAATATATTATTGTTCAAAATGATTCTTGACAAAAACATTTTTTTCATTATCCGTCATCTTATCTGCTGCTTCCACGTCAATTTTTATATCCTTAAAATGTGAGTTCTGCTTTAAATAATTATGTAGTTCCGATTTTGCATTCGTTGGACCAAATAAGACCACATGGTTGTATTTCAAAATCTCCTCTGAAATTTCTTTATAAAACGCTTCTTGCATTTGCTCTTCCTTATTATGCATAGTGTATTCACTTCTATTCAATACCTCTTCTTTTGTATTGGACGTAAATTTTGATGCTATGGAATGATTATTTTTAATGGAGTCTAAATCAATAAAATTTGCTGTTGAATGATCCATCCAAATCCCTAAATTCTTTTGTGTTCCCATATTCTGTTTTTATAATTAATTAAATGATTTTTTCTATAAATGTTTAATCCGCTACAATCTCTCTCATTGCCATGCCCCAATGCAGTTTTCATAATTCAATTATTAATTTTAGAAAGCACAAAGTCAAAGATTACCGTTATTTCGTCTCCCACTTTTATGGTTCCAAGAAACATTACAGGTGGCTCCATGTTAAAGTCAGTCATATTTATTGTTTTGGAAACATTTAGTTGCAAATCACCATTAGGCAATAATTTTCCATATGCCGAAATAGGAACCGACTTACTTACACCGGCCATGCTGAGCTTACCAATAGTTTCCATGCTTACCACATGGGACTTATTCATTTTCACCTCTGCATTATTGAAAGAATATTTTATATACGGGTACTTATCTGATTTAAAGGTTTCATAGGTTTTTGCATCCATTTTCTTCCCTTCTCTACTTATAATACCCTTTACAGGAATTTTAATTTCCGCATCTTTAATTGATGCTAGCATATTATCTTTTAGTTGAAATGAGCCTTGGCCTTCTATAATCGTAACATCTGACTCCCAATCGTGCAATGTAGAAGTACCTTTGATTGTTGCCTTCACCGATTTCATGAAAAAGTCTGTAGGTAAAACTACTGACTCCTTTTCGAAAGCTGGGGTATGGAGAGTAGCAAGAACTAGAGGCTTAGGGATATCAAAAGTTATTTTTTTTGGCTCAAGAATAGCCATTGCTTCAGAAATATCCATATACTTTTTTGTTTCAGAGCTAATCTCTAAAATTGAAGTACTTCCATAAGTTTTTAAATGCGCTTCGGTATTTGTAGGGCTTTTATATTCTACAAATGCCAGAGATGTTACAATACCAAATGCAACGAGTAATAAATAATATTTCGTCATTATTTAGCTTTTTAAGCACCCGCCATACTATTCCTCATTAACCTTAAAGAGGGGTTCAGAGTTCCCTACTGCGGATACATTTTTTCATTTGCCTTCTATTAAAATGGGTTTTACCTCAACAGTTATTTCCATTGTGATTTTCGACTTAATGGAACGGGATATCAAACAAGCATTTTCAGCTTTTTTTAAAATACGCGTTGCTTTGTCTATATAAACTTCATTATGGATAACCACTTTAGGTTTTAGCAAGATTTCGCTCATCATTAATTTACCATCAACCATTTCTAGCTTTCCTTCTGCCTGACAGCCGAAACTTTCAAACTCAAGTGTTGAGTTTTCTGCTATAGCTAAAAAAGTAGTCATTAAACAACTACTAACTGAAGCTACAAATAAGTGTTCTGGAGACCAAACACCTTCTATTCCTTTAGGAAATTCTGGGGGAGTTGCTACTTCAATACAAACGCCATTTTGTTTGTTCAATTCAGGAGAACAAATAATGCCTCTACGAGTGTTTTCCCAATTTATAATTACATTGTAATAATGTGATTCCATGGTTCCTGATTTCTAAAAGTTAACTTTAATCTCCAGACCATTCATCTGCAGTTATTTATTTTTTTAGCGGATTCATTACTTGCTCCAAAGAGAGATTTTTTGTGCAAAAAAACCAATCATAACAAGTAACGCCTTCTTCTTTACTTTCCATTCTGTCTTTGGCTACCCCACAAGATCCTGCCGTAGGCACAATAACGTCATCGCCAGGTTGCCAATCTGCAGGAGTAGCTACCCCATAAGCATCGGCTGTTTGCATGGCTATGAGGGCTCTTTTTAATTCATCAAAGTTCCTGCCCATTGAAAGCGGGTAGTAAATTAACGCACGAACTATTCCTTTTGGGTCAATAAAAAAGACAGCTCTTACTGCTTTGGTTGTGCTTTCACCAGGTTGAATCATGCCGTATTTTTTGGCTACTTTCATACTGATGTCTTCAATTAAAGGAAAAGTAACTTCTATATTTTTCATTCCCTTAAATTCAATCTTGTCCTTTATGGTCCGCAGCCAAGCTATATGGCTGTATAAGCCATCGATGGATAAGCCGACCAATTGACAGTTTAAAGCGGCAAATTCAGACTCTCGGTTTGCAAAAGTCATAAACTCTGAGGTACACACAGGGGTGAAATCGGCAGGGTGACTGAATAAAATAATCCATTTACCTGCATAATCCGCTGGGAAATTGATTTCCCCCTGAGTTGTTACCGCTTTAAATTCAGGAGCAACATCCCCAATTCTGGGGATGCTGATTATTTGTTGCTCTTGAGTTTGTTCTAACATAATAGTTATAAATTGTTATTAATACTTGATCTCTAGAAACTAATAGCTGCTTCTAAATTAAAGCCGTCAAATTTTGCTCCTGCAAATCTTCCGCTCCAAGCATCGCCAGCGTACTCTTGATTTACATATTCTGCTTTCACTATAATATTTTTTGAGAGAAACCAGCCACCGCCTATATTAAAACGATTTATTTCTAAATCATTTGTAGCACTTTCTACAGTTTTTCCTTTTACGGTATTATATCTTCCACCTACGTAGAAATTCTCATCACTTCCAAAACGATAGATTAGTTCTGCAGCTAGTTGGGTAAAAGAACCTTCTTTATCAGCTGCTGGGGTAGTAATTTCATCACTTCCTGAGGCCACTTCAAAAATACCGAAGAACTCAAGTCCTTTAAATTTTACGAAAGGGTTAACTTGTATAGCAGTAAGTTTTTTGAATCGGGCATTGTATCTGCCATCAAAATCACTACCCTGTGTATTCCCATCAGCGTCTGGCAATGTGTGCAATACATTGTAATATCTGCTACCTCCACGGTCGCCTCCATATAACCAAGTACCAGTAGTTGTACCATGATTGGTGTAGATAGAACCAGTTAATCGTACTCTTAAATCATCGTTCATTTGTTTATCCACCCCCAACTTTGCATAAAAAGAAGGCTTGTTGTCAGTATTATCGTTCTTAACTACATTTTGATTAAGCTTACCATTGGTAACCCCAACCACTGCAAGTAATCCACTATTCTGAACAGTTACTTCACCAAAAGCTTCAGTTGAAAAGGAATCCATAATATAATTTCCTACAAATGGGTTAAATATAGCTCTTGCATTATCTGTTCTGCGAAAATGGGCATCACCGTAATTGAATTCATCCAAACCAATTCTAATAGTTGTATAATCCATGATTCCCTCTAAAAACCCAGGGCTAACGAAATCAAGTTTGTCCATTTGAATATATCCTCCTTTAACCCATGATTCTTCATGGTGTCGTGCTGAAAGGTATACTCCAAGGTGCATCCTAACCCCATCAATCAATTGTGCGTCAACGTTAAGGTTGGCTGTGGGTAGGTTAAAGTCAGAACCAAGCTCAACCAAATTGTTGGCGTCATTTTCTTGGCTTATGGTCTGGAACTGCATGGCAAAGTCTCCGCCTACGCGCACTTTTACGCCCTCAAAGGCAGTAGTGTCTGTTTTGGGGGTTTCAAAAACATTTAGACCACTCTGATCGTTTGCTCTAAAATATTGCAGTTTTTTTTGTTGTGCATTTACGCTCATTGCGAAAAGGCAAATCATCGAAAGTAATAGGATTTTTTTCATCTTGTTTATTTTTATTGATTAGGGAAGGTTAACCTTCATTTTGTTTACTATATGTTACTTCAAAACTGAGTTTTGTAGCGTCGCCGGTTGTCATTGCACCAAACATAAATGATGGCGGTTCAACATTATAATCGGTCATCTTTAGCTGGTGGGAACCTTTACAGGTGATCGAGTTATTATTCACTATTAGGTGAATATCCATTGCTATATCCTTGGTAACACCTGCTATGGTTAGTTTGCCTTTGGTTTGGGCCAAATACCCACCCTTTTCTGGCGATAGTATAGCAGATGCTAATTTGTAGTTTATGTATTTATACTTGTCTGTATTTAATGCTTTGTAGGCATTATTGTTAAGTCCTTGACTGTCACTTTTTAAAGCTTTAACTTCTAAAGTGTATGTTAGCAATTTCATTGAGGTAAGCGCCCCTTCGTTTGATGCGTCAAACATAAACTGTGCTTCTCCCTTTGCACGAGTGGCATCCATTTCCCAATCGTGCATAGTTGAGGTTCCAGTTAGTTTCATAGAGACATTATTGTTGTCTTCAATTTTGTATATAGCTTGTGTATATGCGGTGCTGCTAATTCCTATCATCATGATAAGTGCTAAAACTTTTATGTGTCTTCTCATTTTCATTATGTTTTAAATTGTTTCTTTTAGTTTGTCAGTATTATTTTTAAAGCTTTTTCTTTGGCCGCATTGCCAAACACTTCATAGGCCTGCATAACCTCGCTCAACTTAAAGTGATGCGTGATTAACTTTTCTGGTTGTATTTTTCCAGAGGTCACTGTTTTCAGCAACATAGGAGTGGTGTTCGTGTTTACCAGTCCCATAGTAATTGTGATGTTTTGAATCCATAGATCCTGAATTTTCAGATCTACACTTTTTCCGTGCACCCCAATGTTTGCGATATGCCCACCAGGACGTATAATATTTTGACAGATATCGAAAGTAGCAGGAGCACCTACGGCTTCAATAGCTACATCTACACCATCAGCTGTTTCAGCCATTATCTTTTTAACTGCATCTTCTACGCCTGAATTTATAGTGTCTGTAGCACCCCATTTTTTGGCTAGTTCCAGGCGGTTTTTATCCAAGTCGATCATATAGATTTTGGCAGGGGAATAGAATTGTGCAGTAAGTAGGGCAGACATACCTATAGGCCCAGCACCCACAATAGCGATAGTATCGCCTGGTTTTACACAACCATTTATTACGCCTATTTCATGACCGGTTGGCAGAATATCGCTAAGCATTACCAAGGCTTCATCATCAACACCTTCTGGAGCAGCATAAAGACTGTTATCTGCATGCGGAATACGCACATATTCTGCTTGCGTTCCATTAATAAGGTTTCCGAGTATCCAGCCGCCATCCTTACAATGGCCATACATTTGTTTTTTGCAATATTCACAAGTTCCACATGCAGTGATGCAGGAAATGATTACACGATCACCTTTCTTAAAATGACTTACACCAGTACCTACTTCTTCTATAATCCCAATACCTTCATGCCCTAAAGTGGTTCCAGGTTTTACACTGGGGGTTTTGCCGTGCAGGATGCCTAAATCCGTTCCACATATCGTGGTCTTAACGATTTTCACAACGGCATCAGTTGGCTTTTGAATTTCGGGTTTTGGCACTTCCTTATAGGCTATTTTACCCGGGCCGTCATATACAAGTCCTTTCATTGTTGTTTTCTTTTCAGAAGCATCTTCTGAAAGGATTTTTTTAGTGGAAACAATTGTATTTGACATCTTCTTAGGGGTTTAGTGGCTAATTATTAATATTTTAACTTATACAAAGGTAGAATGTGATTAAGGATCAAAAGATGATATATGTCAGCTAAGCTATTTATTTCCAAAATGAATTTTTAATAGCTATTTAAAAGCAGTGTAGTAAGGGGGGTGGAGCGTGGTTTGTGTGTGTTATCAACTAAAAAAACAAGCCAAGGAGAATATTCTAAGGGAAGAATGAAAATTGAAGGGTACGATAGTTTGGCAAATAAGAAAGCGTCTTTATATATGTTCTCGAAGTACTATGGAAAGGAAGCATCTTACTTCTTTTTGGCAATAAGCAACACTGGTTTTAGTAAACGAAATAGGAAGAGCATTCTAAATACTTTTTAATTGAGCAGTTTTTTTAAGTATGTTCTGGTAAACAGCGTCAGCGTGTAGCATTGGGTTTCTTTGAATTCAGGTAGGAAGTTCTGGAGAATAAAGGATCACTTACATTTCGAACAATCAGGCTCCCCAATCAAATTCCCTTGTTTGTCCAATTCATATTTGCAGCATTGGCTGAATTTTTCCTTTAGAATATCTTTGGAGCGCCTTATCCGTGCCTTTACGTTTGCAAGACTTATTTCTAGGATTTTTGCTGCCTCCTCTTGTTTCTTTCCCTTTATATAAACCAATTCGACGGTTTCTCGATACAAAGTAGGTAAATCATTTATAAATCTATCAAAACAACAATAGGCTTCATTCTTTTCTGAACCGCTCTCCTCAATTTCCTCAATGGGAGCTATATATTTTGATTCCTTTTTGAAATGATTGGCAATTTCATTCCGCGCAATCTGAAAAAGCCATGCTTTTACTTTTTCTTCCTCCTTGACCTGATGCAGGTTTTTATGAATTTTCAAGAAGGTATTTTGAAAAATATCGCTGGTGGCGTTTTCGTTTTTTACTTTTTTTAAAATAAAAAAATAGAGTTCCTCATTGAACCTATTCCATATCTTTTCTGTTTCCATATTTAAAAATAACATAAAGGTTGGCTTTTATACCAACCTTTATTTAATTTAACAACAACTGCATTTGTCGCATTCACATTTTACACAAGGGCAGTTATTTTGCGAACAGTCGTTGCAGTTACAATTGGTGCAATCGCAGTTGGTACATTTACAAGTATTCATAATTACAGTTTTTAATATTCATAGAGTAGACTTATAAATGGGGAAAAGGATACATTTTATAGATTAATGTTTCAGTTTACTTCGGTGGCAAGTTCTATATGACCACTAATTGCTGGATATGGACCATTCTAATAATGAGTGGAAGTGGTGGTTTTAGTCTTTAGTTAAATAGAGGGACCGTACTATTTTGCTATTGGTGGAATTTGATGGATACAACTGAAAGGTTTTTTGCTATTTTATTCGTTTAATCTATTATCGAGATGCCTCCTAAAATATATAAATACGATTATTGAATATAAAGCTACTATACTCATAAAGATAATATACCTTCGGCGGGTGTAAGGCCTTTTATTTTCATCAGAATTTCTCAACTACACTGTTAAAACAACCAATCATTCTAATTGGTACTTGTTGATTTCTCGCCTTTATATTCCCTCAAACACATTAGTATTATTTTTTATTTATTTGGCTTAGCAGATTACTGACCAGTCGATGTTGTATTCTATATAGTTATTTATATTGACTATTCAGATAGCATTTTCAGCCTGCTTTTCCAACTTAATTTATATTAACCTAAATACTATACAGCTTTACTTGTATAAAAAACTTATGAAAATTATTTTATCCTGTTTTATCCTATTGATTTCTAGTAGTCTTTACCCTCAAGTTGGTATAGGTACTTCAGTGCCTGATTCATCTGCTGCTCTAGATGTATTTTCCAACAGTAAAGGACTTTTAATGCCGCGATTATCCACTGTAGAAAGAGATGCAATTTTACTTCCAGCTAATGGCTTAATGATTTACAATCATACATTGAATGATGGTCAATTAAATATTGGAACTCCCTTAGCTCCAGTTTGGATAGGTATCAAATCGCAAGAGGGCCCTATGATTGATTCTGTAACTGAAAGTGCGGTTGCAACTATCGCATCACCAACTAAAATATTGGTGCCAGGGATGACGATGTCGCCTGCTTTGGGCACTTACCTTGTTTTATTCAATGCCCAAATGTCTAATGAAACAGTGAGTCCTGCACAAGGTGTTATAGATTTAAACAAGATATATAATGATTTAATGGCTATCCCGGCCACTAACACAACCCACGGGCCTGTGTTTGGTAATGGGGAGGTTTTGACGCCGGGTATTTATGACTTGGCTGCGGCAACATCGGTTGCGGGAACACTTACTTTGGATGGGGGTAGCGACTCAAATTCCGTATTTATTATCAGAACTGGCGGTGCATTTTCTACGGGAGCTTCCTCAACGGTAGTTTTGACCAATGGAGCAAGCTCAAATAATATATTCTGGGTGGCAGAAGGAGCTATATCTATGGGCGCTACCACAACAATGAAAGGAACCTTGCTAGCACATACTGGGGCGGTTACAATGGGTGCCGATTCAAATCTTGAGGGAAGAATGTTTTCTACTACTGGTGCTATAAGCATGGGGACGGGTACTCTTAATGCTCCCTCGGGAGTTTCCTATATTGATTTAGGAGTCCTTTCCACATTCGTAAAATTTAGCACTAATGGCGCAATTTCAAATTCTGGTGTCTCTACGATCAATGGTGATGTGGGCAATGCCGAAGGAGCCATTACTGGTTTTGGTGGGATTAACGGGAACGTCTATGGAAGCGGAGGAACATATAACTCGGAGGCCACTTACGGTATATATAAAAATGGGGTGGAAGTAGTGAATTCTAGTAGAACAATTAATGTGCATCTCTCAATAGTGTCTCTACAAGCAGTAGTTACTGTAATCGCAGGGGACGAAATTGATATTCGGTGTAAAGTTGATACTGGCGAAGCAGTGCTTAACCATAGAACCCTATCGCTGATTCGTTCCGGATATTAATTGCTTTGAAATTATAACTCGTGAATTCCTCGCTTCTCAACAACTAGCTCATGAAAATGCACATTTTTGTAAGTGTAGAAGAAGACAATGGGCGAGAGGCCTTTGCCAGCAGGTTTTAAAACTAATAGATAACTGCTGGGTTTATAATTACCTAAGTATTAATTCTAGATTGGATGTTATAAGGTACCTTTGCAAAAGTCTTAGTTAACCGTAGCTATTAAGTATCCTTTCATACGATTTCAGTGAATTGCTGAGGTTTTCTTTTAAATCCTTTTTTCTTATTAAGCACCTAAGACATAGCGGAATCAGTAAAAAATAGTTCCTCTTTTTAAGCAAAAGCAACCTCAACCCATGAGTACAGACATACAAATAAACAAGCCAGCACCTATTGCTTCCATTAAAGAAGTAGCGCTATTTGATAGCACTTCAGATATTGAGTTTACAATTAAAACCCTAGAAGCTGATAAACCTGTGTTGATAACAGAATTTTACAGCGACGGCTTGTTATTGCTCAAGGAGTTGAAAATGCATCTTAAAAGAAAGCTGTCCAACAAGACTTTTAAGGAGCAACGCGAGTATCGGGCGGAATATCACAAGCTGTCCAATCTTATTGTAATAGAAATTGTAGCGCATCGGTTGACAGTAAAAAAAGCCCCTGCAATTGGCTGGTTAGAAAAACTATATCCTGAAACGCCCGATTTCTTTTTGTCCTTCTCACAAATACAAGGATTAAACAGTGCATGGCAGTGGTACAAAAACGGCATCTCCATTCCTGTATTGCGAAATAAAGTACATCCGTATTACGGCACCTATTTCCCTACACGTTTTGATCATTTGGAACTTTTTGAGCAATGGTTAAAACGCTATACCGGGCCTAAAAAAACAGCCATAGACGTTGGGGTGGGCAGTGGCATCCTTGCCTTTCAAATGGTTAAACACGGTTTTCAAAAAGTTTTTGGTACTGATACAAACCCCAATGCAATTGTGGGATTGACCGAGTTTATGGGAGACACAAAGTTGTCCAGAAAGATAGAATTGGATCTAGGGCATCTTTTTGGGAATTTTGATAAACAGACCGAACTCATTGTTTTTAATCCGCCCTGGTTACCTGAATCGCGTAGCTTAGACAACATTGACCAAGCTATTTATTACAACAAAAACCTATTCCCTGATTTTTTTGCAGCCGCAAAGAAACGTCTTTTGCCAGACGGAAAACTAGTGCTTATCTTTTCTAATTTGGCACAAATAACAAAGGTGACCAAGGAGCACCCAATAGAAAAGGAACTAGCCGAAGGCGGCAGATTCCAGTTGGAAAAATGTTATAAAAAAACAGTAAAAGCGGCTTCTGATAAAACAAAGCGCGATGCGCATTGGCGGGCTTCGGAAGAAGTAGAACTTTGGGTGCTGACAAATAACTAGCTTTTTTATTTGACATAAGCAGTTCGAAATACAAGGGCTGGACGGCCTTGTCCGCAGATACATACTTTTAGTTAAGTGTATCCAATTAACCCTGCTTTAATGCCTATTTTTGCAGCTTCTATTATTTATAAGAAAATATGCGGCATTTAAAAGAAACAACAAAGAACAAGGACAAATCGAAGCCAAAAGTTACTATGGTACAGGCTTTCAAAACGATAATTTGGCCGAGGCGAAATTTAGTTTTTATAGGTTTAATCTTAATCGTAATTAAAAGTTTGTCCGGTTTGGTTTTACCGTGGCAGAGTAAAGTATTACTCGATGATGTTGTTCCCAATAAAGATTACTCCCAACTCTATACCTTAATAGCCATAGTAATTACTGCCATAACAGTTCAGGCTTTAACCTCATTTTTACTTACCAGGATACTAAGTGTACAAGCGCAATATTTAATTAGTGAATTGCGGTCTCAAGTACAGAAAAAAGTACTTTCATTACCTATCAGTTTTTTCGATAACACCAAATCTGGGGCGCTGGTTTCAAGGATTATGACCGATGTGGAAGGCGTTAGAAACCTAATAGGCACAGGCTTAGTGCAGTTGGTAGGCGGTTCGTTTACGGCTGTAGTATCCTTAATTATTTTGATAAAACTAAATGCCTGGATGACGCTTTTTGTGTTTGTTCCCTTGTCCATATTCGGCTTGATAGCATTGAAGGCCTTTAAATATATTCGTCCCATTTTTAGAACACGTGGTAATATTAATGCCGAAGTTACCGGAAGGCTAACCGAAACCCTTGCGGGAGTTCGGGTTATTAAGGCATTTAATGCAGAAGAACAAGAAAACATTGTTTTTGAAAAAGGCGTTGATAAACTATATCAGAATGTAAAGAAGAGCTTAACGGCAACTGCTTTTATGACGAGCTCTGCAACGTTCTTAATTGGAGTAGCCACCACCGGAATTATGGGAATGGGTGGTTATTATATGATAATTGGTGAAATGACCACTGGGGACTTTTTATTCTTCACCCTAATCCTTGGGTTTATGATTGCGCCCATTGTTCAAATGAGCAATATAGGAAGTCAGTTAACAGAGGCATTGGCAGGTTTGGATAGAACGGAAGAACTCATGAACATGACTGCCGAAGAGGATAACCAAAACAGGAATATTCAATTGAATACCATAAAAGGCGACATTGAATTTAAGGATGTTTCCTTTTCTTATGAAGAAGGCAAACAGATTTTGCACAACATTAGTTTTAAAGCGCCGGCGGGTTCTGTTACTGCTTTAGTGGGAAGTTCAGGTTCTGGGAAATCGACTATTGCTGGTCTTTCGGCTACATTTTTAACCCCACAATTAGGGAAAGTTACCATTGATAATCAAGATTTATCGCAAGTTAAATTAAGCAGCTACCGTAAATATTTAGGGGTGGTTTTGCAGGATGAATTTTTATTTGAGGGCACTATTCGCGAAAACATCATGTTCCCAAGACCCAATGCCACGGAAGCAGAAGTACAATCTGCAGTAAAGGCAGCTTATGTAAACGAATTTACCGACAGGTTTGAAGCAGGTTTAGATACTTTAATTGGCGAAAGAGGGGTAAAGCTTTCTGGCGGACAAAGGCAACGTTTGGCAATTGCCCGTGCTATTTTAGCAAATCCAAAAATTATTATTTTAGACGAAGCCACTTCTAGTCTAGATACCCAAAGTGAGGCCTTAATCCAGAAGAGTTTGGCTGAATTAATTAAAGACAGAACCACGATTGTTATTGCACACCGTTTAAGCACTATTAGAAAGGCAGATCAAATTTTGGTCATAGAAGCCGGCCATATAGTAGAACGTGGCACCCATGACCAATTGATCGCTGCAGAGGGTAGGTATTTTGAGTTGTATACTTATCAGGCGAAGATTTAGGTTGGTGGCTTTAAGCTTTAAGCTGTAGGCTTTATTCTGGTTTGTGAGCTTGTGAACGTCATTACGAGGGAGGCACGACCGCCTGTGCTGAGCGGCGTCGAAGTGACGTAATCTGCCGTGGTTTAGTTTCAATGATGATACAAGATAAGCTCAAAAGATTAACTACGTTGAATCTTCGATTTGCCACGGCCTATCGGCCTCGCAATGACGGTATAGAAAAAATTAATCTAGTTCCAAAACCACAAGCCCAAAACCATTATTACTACTGATAGCAATCGAAGTAACGCTGCCGTCTTCAATGATCATTAAATTTCCGGTTTCCAGTATATAATCTACATCCAAAAGCTGCAATTGGATCGTACCGGAAGTTGCGTATAAGAATACATTCTTGCACTCCTCCTTAGGTTGGAGGGTAAAACTGCTACCTGCCCCCATAGCTATATGATATAAATCACTTTGCTGTTGGCCTGTGCACATAACATTAAAATCAGTGCAAGTGCCTATAGCGGTGGTTTTCCAATCGCCACTAAATTCTTCTACCTCAAAAGGTTTTAGTTGCTTGCTGTAGTGCCCCTCGTGGGTAATGGTGATTGCTCCCTCCAAAATCATAAGCTTCCGATGTACACCCGGCAAGGCCGTAAACGTAGATTCTGCAACTGCTACTTTCGCTGTACTTATTCTTACCTCAAAATTTCGCGCTGCATAGGTAGCGTTGGCAGGGAATATATAAAGTTGCGTAGTGCTGCCGCCAGACCATTGACTGGTGCTAAAATGCTGCTGGGAACGGATTGCTATTTTCAAAAGGTGAAAGCTTGTTTAGTGGGGCAAAGATATGGGAAATGTTAGTAGTGAGTAGTTAGTAATGAGTAATTAGTAATGAATAATTATTAAAATAGAGCATGTTGTATGCTCTCTGATGGTGTGTTAAGCCAATATTTTATTTAGAGTTTTTAGCATTTATTCAGGGCGGGTTATTGTTTGCTGATATATATCATTTTATCCCTTGCGATATCATACTATCTTTAGTATTCACAATTTAAGCATACAGATTATGAAACCCAATGCTTCCTATTACCAAAGTAAAAAAGAGTTCCGTTTATTAGTAACCACTTCATTTCCTACTCTTATTCAACTAAAAAAAGAAGGCAAGCAAGCTTCTTTTAATGAATTGGTATTAAAAATAATGCCCCAGATAAGACAGTATGTAAATGAAAGATTGAATAGAGCCATAAAAAAAGGAAACTTTTCCAAAGGGAAGTATAAAGCAGATGATTTTATCGATCAATTATTTATTGAAATCTACGATAATATTGAAGCGGTTGAACATGAAAAATATTTCTATCTATGGTTGTTTAAAAAAACCAATGAACTCTTGGAAGATGCTGTAGTAGAGGAGGAGTATGATGACTTATTCTTTAAAAATATTGATGCGTATTCCAAACCTGAGTGGGATGCAATGCAGGAAAAATACAGTACGGACGGCGGTGGAGATTTACTGATGATTGAGGAACTGGACGATATGTCGTATAACCACAATGATTATACCTTGAACCATGTATTTATAGAGGATAAGGAGAAGGGTTTGATTAAAAAAATAGATAAAGATATAAGTGAGGAAGCAATTCAAAATCACATAAACCTGGTGTTACATAATTTACCCTTGGCATCGCGAAATGTTTTTGAATTGTATACAAATCAGCAGCTGGAGTTAGAAGAAATTGCACATATACGAAATACGACCGTTAGTGAAGTTGAGCAACTTTTAAAAGATGCCAGAAAAGCGTTACAGCTAAGTTTTTTCAATAGATACCCTCGGGATTGAGTTAGTTGTTAGTATTGAGTATTGAGTATTGAGTAATTAGTAGTGAGTAATTACCAATACTAAGGATACTTTAGGCTGTAGGCTGGGTGAATCTGTGAATGTGTGAATCTGTGAGTACCCAGCAGGGGTCTGCACCAACGGGGGCTGGTTTTCCTCAGTTTAATTTTCCAAGTTCAATGTCAATTTCTTTATGGATCTGTTCCAATTGCGGCGCATATTTTTCCGTATTTTCTTCAATTGCTTTTCGGAATAACTCAAAAGCTTGAATTCGAAGCTTGGAATATCTTAGTAAAATTTGGTTTTGTTCATTTAGCTCAGAGGGTAAATCCTTAAAGGAATTTGTTTTGTTTATTATCTCAACATTTTCTTTCCATTTTGGAATTGTTTTTTCATCCAACTCTTGAAGTAGAGAACTTCTCGTTTCTGTATTTAGATGGTCAAAAAAAACTAAAGTCTCGTTTTCATTTTTTGAAAACTGCTCAATTTCAGCGTCATATTTGTCATACAGCTCGTTATCTGTTGAGAGGTAAACGTACCCAAAAATTCCAATCCCAATTATTAGCAACGAAACAATTCCAACTCCTGCAGCCCTCCAACCAGAGAAAAAAGAATTGTTATTTTCTTTATGGGCTTTTAGAATATCACCTTGTTTCCATTCTACAAATCCCCAAATAAATGCGGTATAGATTAAAGGAATTATTTGTCTCGGAATTTTGTCAATCAGTGTTGTTGAAAGCATAAATAAACCGCCAAATAGAAGTATCGTTGTAACAATCCCGATAATTAAAGCTGTACGACCTTCATCAGGTTTGTTTAAAGCCTTATAATTTTCGCCAATTAAATAACCTGCGGCTAATGGACCACCTAAAAATGTGGCTCCACTTATTGCTACTGAAGAATAAAGCTTACTATTTTTAGTATTATTTTCTTGTAAATTTATATCGGTCATATTTTTTTAGAGTGTTGGCAGTGGTTTTTAATCTCTTTTCATGCTTGTCCATACAATGAGGCAAAGACCAATAAAGGCGCTCAAGGTTCTTATTTCATGATAAAACCACCACTTGTTTCTTAATTCCATCCAATTATTTGGAGGGCTATTCATATCCCAGGTCATTACAATACTATTAATCGGTTGATTTCCAAATTTGGTTATGAGGCCGCTTAAAATCAAAAATGCACTGGCAACTAGCAGGACTAAAAAAGCCATTTTTTCTTTTCTCCGTAGAAAAGCCGAAGCTAATGTCAATAAAATTGTAATCAGTCCCAATAATGGCATTAGAGTATTTAAGGCAATAATTACATTCTGTTGCTGTTCAATGAAGGTTGCGGCAGATAATGCATTTGGATTGTATCCAATCCATATTCCAAAGACTGTTCCAGCTACCAAAGCTGCCATAATTATGTTGCTAAATCGAATAATTTGTATTGTCATATTTTCTGATTCAACTATTTAGATTTGTTGCGTTAAGTTATTTAATTCGGGTCTGGATGTCCAAATTACTGCCAAAATGGGAATAAATGCAATATTGCATTTATTCATCCTTATACGGTTATATTGTTTATCTTCAAATGCATCAATAATTCAACATCACCATTTACGGAAAGCCTTAACGGTGAGTATTTTATGTGAGGAGAATATCAAATATAGGAATTTGCTATTAACAATGAACAATTAGTAATGAGAAAAAGCTGTAGGCTTTAGGCTTTAGGCTGGGTGATGAGTTCTTGTTAAATTGTGTAATTGTTGAATTGTTGAGTTTATGAAAAAATACGTTTAATATGTAGCGTGTTGCAAGTGCTTTATAAGCCTGGCAAGCTTCACAACATACAGTTATTACTGTTTTACAAAGTTTTGAAATACTTTTACTCAACTAATTTTTTATCTTTATTCCCATTAAAAAAGATTATGAAAAACTTCTACCTTATTGCTTTAATATTGGTTTCTACTTTTGCGCAAGCACAAATTGTAACCATTCCGGATGCTAATTTTAAAAATGCTTTGGTTAATACCCTTTGTGTAGATACTGATGGAAATGGGCTAGGAGATTCTGATGCAGACACAAATAATGATGGTGAAATTCAACTAAGTGAAGCAGAGGCTGTAATAAGTTTACTTATAGACGCTCAAAATATTTCCTCGTTACAGGGTATAGAAAATTTTAATAATTTAGAAATGATGTCTTGCGGCGGTAATGATTTTACTAGCCTAGAATTATCGCAAAATTCTAACCTTAGGAGCTTAAGTTGTATTAATGGTCAATTAATTAGCCTAGTTGTAACGCAAAATCCCAATCTAGACTACTTAGCTTGTTATGGTAATCAAATAACTGCTCTGGATGTAACGCAAAATCCCAATCTATTAATACTTTATTGTTATCAAAATCAAATAACTGCTCTGGATGTAACGCAAAACCCCCTTCTATTTCAGTTACGTTGTCAAGAGAATCTGTTAACAACCCTAGATGTAACGCAGAATTCCGATTTAGAATGGTTGCTTTGCTTTGAGAATCAATTGATTAGTCTGGATTTAGGGCAACACCTTAATCTTATACATATATCTTGTTTTGATAATCAATTAACTAGCCTAGATTTAACGCAAATTCCCAATCTAGAAACATTTTTATGTTTTAATAACCAATTAACAAGTATAGATGTAACTCAAAATCCTATTCTGGATTGGCTTTATTGTGATGGTAATAACCTATCTAGTTTAGATGTATCACAAAATCCCATTATAGACCAGCTACGTTGTTATAGTAATCAATTAACTAGTTTAAATCTTAAAAACGGCAATAATTTAAATTTGACTGGATTATTTGCCTATGATAACCCAAATCTTAATTGTATTCAAGTTGATGATGAAAACTATGCAAATACACTTGATTGTGCGAATGATTATTGGTGTAAAGATGAATGGGCTGAATATAGCGAAGACTGCGCTTTAGGGCTGGAGAATAATAATTATATTACCTTTTCAATGTTTCCAAACCCTACCCAAAAGGTTTTAAACATTGAGTCTAAGGAACAAATACAAAATGTGAAAATATACTCTATACAAGGACAACTTATTAATGAGGTATCTGTTTCTAAGGTAGATGTTTCTTCCTTAGCTAAAGGATTATACTTTGTACAAGTTACTATTGAAGGTAAAACACTTTCTAAGAAATTTATTAAGCAATGAGAAAATGGCTTTAAGCTTTAAGCTGTATGCTTTAGGCTTTAAGCGACTTGGTGAATTAATGAATTAGTGAATTTGTGAATGGGTGAGTTTTAAAAAGAAATACCAATTCAACCACCATATTTCAAAGAACCCTACCTTTGCAGCATGCAATCCAAAATTCTTTTTATAACGCCCCCGTTTACGCAGTTAAATACTGCCTATCCGGCTTCGGCGTATTTAAAAGGTTTTATGGAAGGTCATGATATAGCAGTGCAGCAATGCGATTTAAGCATTGAGCTTTTTACTGCCATTTTTACGGGCGATTTTCTTCGGGCTGTGTTTCAAGAAGCACAGGACTTAAAGCATTACGATTATCCGGAAGTTCGTAAAATGAAAACCCTGTACATTGCTCGGGTAGATGTAGTTATTGGCTTTCTTCAAAAGCAGGATCTAGCAACCGCACATAAAATCTTGGAGCCTAATTTTTTACCGGTAGGACATCGACTGTCTAAGGTAAATACCGATATTAAATGGGCCGCTGGAGACATTGGCATCATCGATAAGGCAAAACACTACGGAACCCTGTTTATTGAAGAGATAGGCGATTTTATCCACGCCAATGTAGATGAGTTTTTTGCCTTTACTAAATATGCCGAGCAAATTGGCACCTCGGCAAGTAGCTTTAATGAGATAGATGAGTTTTTAAGCTTTCAGCCAACCCTCATTGAAGAGAAGATGCTGGATATTTTAATAGAAAAGATTAAAGAAGAGCAGCCACTTTTGGTTTGCTTTACCATTCCTTTTCCCGGAAATCTGTTTGCAGCCCTGCGCTGTGCCCAGTTTACCAAACAGTTTTTTCCAGACATACACGTTGCTTTTGGGGGTGGTTATTGCAATACCGAACTGCGTTCGCTTACCGATTCACGGATATTTGAGTTTGTGGACTTTATTTCCCTGGACGATGGGGAAGGGCCATTATTAAAAATAGTTAACTATCTAGAAGGTAAGGTTGGAGTTGATGAATTGGAACGCACTTATGTGTTGGAAAATACACAAGTTGTGTATAAGAATAAAATTCCAAACACCATTTACCATCATAGAAACTTACCCGCACCCGATTATTCTGGTCTGCCTTTTCATAAATATGTGTCCTTTTTGGATGTGGTAAACCCCATGCACCGTATGTGGACCGATGCCCGATGGAATAAAATGACCATCTCGCACGGCTGTTATTGGAAACAGTGTTCCTTTTGCGATGTGAGCTTGGATTATATAGGGAATTACCAAAACACTACCGCAGAAGATTTAGTAGATAAAATTGAAAAAATAGTTTCTGATACAGGCATCACCGGCTTTCATTTTGTAGATGAAGCCGCGCCGCCTAAAATGCTTCGGGCATTATCCCTTGCCTTAATAGAGCGAAATGTAAAAATCACCTGGTGGACTAACATTCGCTTCGAAAAGACTTTCAGCTTTGAACTCTGCGAATTAATGGCGAAATCAGGGTGTATCGCCGTAACTGGCGGCTTGGAAGTTGCTTCCGACAGATTATTGGCCAAAATGAAAAAAGGGGTTGATATAGCCCAAGTAACGCGTGTTACCCATAATTTTTCTGAAAACAATATCATGGTCCATGCCTATCTTATGTATGGCTTTCCCACCGAAACGGAACAAGAAACCATCGATTCCCTAGAGGTGGTTCGGCAGTTGTTTGAACGGAATTGTATTCAGTCGGCATTTTGGCACCTATTTACCACTACGGTTCACAGTCCCATTGGCAAAAACCCTGAGGATTTCGGAATCATTGTAACGGGACCTGAATTTGAAGGTTTTGCCCAAAACGATTTATGGCATGAAGATCCGCAAGGTGCCGATCATCCAAAATATACCAAGGGATTAAACCTGGCATTGCACAATTATTTGAATGGAACTGGTTTCGCAGAACCATTACAAAATTGGTTCGAATTTCCGGTGACTGCTTCAGCACATCCTGCGGATTTGATCGAAAGTTTTTTATTGGAGGCAGTGGGTTCTACGCTTTAGACTTAAAATTTCTTGTTTTTTGCTCTTAACTCTTAAACTACAATCCCGCTTTTCTAATCACGTCCAAATTGAATTATTTCATCTGAAGTGTATTCATTCTCTGTTGCTTTTAATTTGAAGCCTTTAACGATGAGGTAGATGCCCAGAGAAAACTCAAATACCGCAACAGGAACTGCGAACAGTCCGGTTAAGGAGTCATGTTGGCCCATAAGGCCGGACAGCACAAAAATATCGCCTGTCAGGAGCACAGGGCCGCCAATCAGCCCAATCAGAGAAAGACTCCGAGGCACCAGCCGCGACTGGTATAGGAGGAATCCAAGCAGGATGTCGTTCACGGCTGGCAAAAAGCTCTGTCCAATAAGAAACATCCGGTCGTACATGGTGACTAATGTTCTGCTAATAACTAATGCATCTGCACCAGCTGCATTCTGCCGCATGGTCACAACCGTAAGAAGGAACATGACGCCAGCGAAGATGGTGCCGGCTTCAAGTACCCGGGAGCCGACCAACCCCAGCGCTACCCCTTCGTTTTGCTTCTTAAGCACAGGGTATAGTGCAACTGCAGTACCAATACATGCAAGGGCCATTATGATCTCGAGAATACCGCCAATGATTACCGAACTGTCCGGGCCAGTGCCTATGATGTAGTTCGGTTGGTGTACCGAACTGTAAAGAGCGAGCGTAGGAATGGAAACAAAGGTTAGTAAGTAGAGCACGCCAGCTGCCAGGGCGTGCTTCCGCATTGAACTCATCGGTGCCCGTTCTGTTGATACAGCAGTGACGCTTGTGTTTTTTCTATTTGAATTTATTTTTATCATTTCCTTAGTATTGAAGAAGTATATGTTGCGGGGTGTAAAATTTGTTATGTTAGTAGTCTGTAATATCTCCATTAGACAGATGCCTATGATTTATGAACTTCTTTTTTTTCCTAGTGGATTTTTTTTCCATTGCGTGGTGAAGTATAAACCTATATTTAGATACCTATTATACATTTCATTGGTATTTGAAATGTTTGTTAGCCCATAGGCATACCTAATATCTAAGGCAACTGGTTTTTGCTTTATTTTAAATCGGTAGCCTGCACCCGCCTGAATACCTGCATCCCAGCGTTTAAAGTCTTCAGTTGAGTTGTTAAATGAAAGGTTTTTTGATATGCCTTCAGTTTTATAGGTTCCGGAAACATTGTATGCAATAGAAGGCCCTGCATTTAAATAAAACCTGCCGATATTAAAACGGGCCAGCAAAGGAGATTCTATTGTATATAAACGGAGGCTGCTTTTGGGGATACCGGCTGATATGTTTTCTTTTAACTTTCCTCCCTTCGTAATAAAATACAATTCGGAAACAAGAGAGAAATTAGGGGTAATGCCAGCTTGAAATGTTGCCCCGATTTGTAAACCTTGCTCTGATTTCTTACTGTCCGTTAAGGTATTGTTTGACTTTCCGTAATTGAGGTCTGTGTTGACCATATTCAGCAAAGGGCTTAAATAGGTTTTAGCAGTTTCTGTGTCATTTTTACCCTTCTCTGGGCTGAATTCATTTGTTTGGCTAAATGTGTTTGTTTGTAGGAAAATCATACCTAGTATGAGTCCTATACTTACCTTTTTTTTCATGTTATTTGTTTTAGTTTTAATTAACTGGAACAAAAGTATATGAGTGGAAAAGGCCTTACAATACTGATTTATCAGTAACTTTATTCTAACAGTCCAAATCTTGAAGCAAACATTACTGCTTCTAATGAATTATTGGCTCCCAGTTTTTCTAGAAACCTTTGCCGGTGTGTATTTACGGTATGTAAACTTATTGAAAGCATATTAGATATTTCTTTACTTAAAAAACCATCCTTAACCAATTTCAATACTTCCCTTTCTCTTTTCGTTAATTCAATCTGGGCTGTGGGGGAGGGCTCTAAAGAAATGATTTGCCCTGTTCTGAAATTTAGTAATTGGACTTTAATCCCATTAAACTCTTCTTGATTCGGTGAAATATCAGTTACGCCCATCAACAGCCAGGTTTGGCCTTTCTTATCCAATTCTATTATTTGATACTGCTCAATGAGGCGTACATATTTATTTTGGGCATTTAACATTCTATATTCTTTGATCTCTTTATGATTTAGTTTTTCATCACTCGACAAAGAGTTGAGTATTTTTAATGTGGAAATGCCTTGTAGACTTAATTTTAATTTATCCTCAGGATGAATTTTGTCAGCAAAAAATTGTTGCCCTAGCTTTTCATAATCTGATTGAATATAACCCAATAATGTTCCGAAGTTTGAAGAGTAGAAAACGACTTGTCGTTTGTATATATCGAAAACATTTATTCCTGAATTAGAAATAGTGGATAATGCTTGTAATGCAACTTTATGTTTATCTAGTATAGAATAATCTAAATCTTTTTCATTAAAATTATATTGCAATAAAAATTTGAAAAAGATTTCATTGATACTGTCTTGCTCTGTCATTGGACTGAATATTTATTCGTTAAAAGATCATCATTTCAAAGTTTGTAATACACAAAATGTCTTGTAGGTAAAGGGCTCGCCTATGAGTAGTTGCGTGGTTTGAACTATTAATTTAACAAATACAAACCGAATAGAATATTCTTGTAAATTCCGAATTTAACAATCCAACAACCAGAATTCTATTCTCCCTCAGCTACTGCAATATTTTCAATTCCTTTTATTAAGGCATCAGGATTAAAGGAAATGCTATTAATTCCATTCTTAACCAAAAACTGAGCATATTCAGGATAGTCGCTCGGTGCCTGCCCGCAAAGACCGGTATGTGTTTTTGTTTTCTGCGCTTTTTTCAAGGTCATTTCTATTAACTGCATTACAGCGGGATCAAATGGATTGAATATTTCACTCAATAATTCAGAATCTCTGTCTGCCCCAAGTGTAAGTTGGGTAAGGTCGTTGGAGCCTATAGAGAAGCCATCAAAGTGTTTTGCGAATTCTTCGGCAAGCAACGCATTGCTTGGTATTTCTATCATTACATACAATTCCAAGCCGTTTTCATGGCGTTTTAATCCACATGCGCGCATTACTTCAATTACCTTTTCGGCTTCAGAAATTGTTCTGCAAAAAGGGATCATCAGTTTTACATTGGTCAGGCCCATTTCATCACGTACCATTTTCATCGCTTTGCATTCCATCTCAAAGGCGTCTTTGTATAAAGGATGATAATAACGGGAAGCACCTCTAAAACCAATCATGGGGTTTTCTTCACTAGGCTCAAATTGCTTTCCTCCAATGAGATTTGCATATTCATTCGATTTGAAATCACTCATCCGCACAATTACATCTTTGGGATAAAAAGCGGCTGCCATTTTTGCTGTTGCCTCAGCCAGTGTCTGAATAAAATATGCTTCCTTGCTTTTATACAGGCGCGTAGTTGCTTCAATTTTTTCTTTTGCAACCAAATCCTTCACTTTATCAAAATGCTTTAATGCCATAGGGTGAATGCCAATGGTATTGCTAATAATAAACTCCATACGCATTAAACCCACGCCATCGTTTGGCAAAAGAGAAAAGCCAAAAGCCTCATCGGGATGCGCCAGTATAAGCATCGCTTTTGTCTTTATTTTTGGCACATTGGAAATATCTATTACTTTTTCGTCCCATTTTAATACCCCATCGTACACAACCCCCATATTTCCGTTTGCCGTAGAAACGGTTATTTGTTGTCCATCCGCTATATTCTTTGTTCCATCCCCTGTTCCAACTACGGCACTGGCTCCTAATTCACGGGCAACAATGGCGGCGTGTGATGTTCTTCCGCCTTGGTCTGTAATGATAGCGGCTACTTTTTTTAAAACAGGATCCCAATCTGGGTCTGTGCGCTCCGTCACCAAAATATCTCCCTTATTTAATTTTGATATTTCAGATGGAGAACTTAGTATTCTTGCTTTTCCTGAAACAATCTTATTTCCTAAGCCTGCACCACTACAGAGCGTCTTTCCTTTTTCAAGTAGGGTGTATTGCTTGAATAGATTTTGTTTTTTATTGCTGTGAACAGTTTCTGGACGTGCTTGTACTATGTACATTTTTCCGTCTTCTCCATCTTTTGCCCATTCTATATCCATATGGCATTTGTAGTGCTGCTGAATAATACAAGCCCATTTTGCAAGCTGAACCACCTCTTTATCAGACAATACATATTGGTCTCTTTTTTCAGCCGTTGTATCCAGATTTACAATGGCCTCTTCTGGCTTTAAAATTTCATTTGCATGAACAGAAGAATACACCATTGTTTTTATTTTACTTCCCAACTTACGGGCAATGATAGGCTGTGAAACCTTTTCCAGCAAGGGCTTAAAAACCAGAAACTCATCTGTATTCACAGATCCTTGTACCACATTCTCACCCAATCCCCAGGCGCCAGAAACGAGTACTACATTTTCAAAACCTGAATCAGGGTCCATCGTAAACATGACACCCGAACTGGCAATATCTGACCGGATCATCGCTTGAACTCCAATAGATAGTGCCACCTTCATATGGTCAAAGCCGTTGTCGAGCCTGTATTTTATTGCTCTATCGGTAAACAAGGAGGCGTAACAACGTTGACAGGCCTTTATAAGGTTTTCTGGTCCTTTAACATTCAAATAGGTTTCCTGCTGCCCTGCAAAGCTTGCATTTGGAAGATCTTCGGCAGTAGCGCTGCTTCGAACGGCAAATGTTTTTTCTGAGCCAACAGCTAATTGCAATTTGGAATACGCTTCAATGATATTTTCTTTAAGTATTTCAGGGAAGTGACCTGAGAGTATCAAGCTTCTAACTTGGAGTCCGATTTCAGACAGATTATTGAAGGTGGTGGTATCTAACTTTGAAAGCAATTCGGTTAATTGAGGAACAAAATTATTTTCATTTAAAAACAGCCAATAGGCTTCCGCGGTAACTGCAAAACCTTCAGGCACCGCCACCCCTTTTGATAAAAGTGCTCGATACATTTCCCCAAGAGAGGCGTTTTTGCCACCTACAGTTGGAATATCCTTTATACTTACCTCCGAAAAATGTTTTATTAGTTCCTTCATTATTTCTGTTTTTTTAATCAACAATCAACAATCAACAATCTTTCAATCGCCTACAATCCTCCCATCATCCAGTTCTATAATTCGCTCCGTTTTATGGGCAAAATCTAGATCGTGGGTTACTACCAATAGTGTTTTGTTAAAAGTCTCAGTGAGTTCTTTAAAAATATTGAAGACAATATCGGCATTCTTGCTATCCAGGTTTCCAGTTGGTTCATCACACATTATTATTAGCGGATCGTTAATCATGGCCCGTGCAATAGCGACCCGCTGCTTTTCGCCACCTGATAATTGATACGCCATTTTGTGCGCCAATTTTTCGATGCCTAGATCTTTTAAGAATTCATAGGCATTGTGTTCTAATTCGGCTTCGCTTAACTTATTCAGTTTAAACCCGGGGAGCATTACATTCTTTAATGCCGTAAATTCATTTAACAAATAATGAAATTGAAAAACAAACCCAATCTTTTCATTGCGAATGGCAGCTAGTTCCTTTTCTGATTTGTTGCGAATACTAACGTTATCTATAAAGAGCTCTCCCGTGTAGTCTGTATCCATCGTTGAAAGGATATAGAGCAAGGTAGATTTTCCACTTCCAGATCTGCCAATTATAGAAGCATATTCCCCCCGTGAAAGTTTAAAAGAGACATCTTTTAGAACATCAATCTTAACTGGGTCATGGAATGATTTGCAAATTGAACGCGCCTCTAATACTATATTATTTTCCATCTACTTACCTCTAATTATGAGTACGGGATCAACCTTACTAGCCTTTCTTGCCGGTAGCCATCCTGCCAAGTAGGTTGTTGCCAAGGCAAATATTGCTGCAATTGAATAATATTGAATTCCATAATTTATGGGGTAGGTGGTTACCGTTGGCAAGGAAGACGTATGGAAAGGAATGGCGTCAATGATTAATGAAAGTAAAAATCCGAAAAGTAAACCCGCCAAAGCTCCTGCAATACCAATACTCATTGAAATGGTGATAAATATTTTCTTTACATCGGCACCCGCAAAGCCTGTAGCTTTTAAAATGGCAATGGTATCCATTTTTTCATAAATCAGCATATTGAGGATGTTATAGATTCCGAACCCCGATACTATCAATAAAGTAATACCCACAGCATATGAAATTATAGAACGCACACTGCTTCCTGTTTCAAACTGTGCATTGGCAGTTTGTATATCTTCTGCATCAATCTTAAAAAAGTTTCCGTATTCACGGGCTAGGGCAGGAGCTTGGTCTATGTCTTTTAATTTTATTTGAATATCGCTTATATAATTGCTGTTCTCGCCAAGAATTTTCTGTGTGGTTGATAAGCTGGCATAGCTTTGCACCTTATCTATATCAGCAATGCCCGACTGAAAAAAACCGATAACTTTTAAGGAAAACTGCTCCCCCTCGGTGGAAGTCACGGTTATTATGTCGCCAATTTTGGCCATCATTATGTCAGCTGCCCCTTTTCCAAGAATTATGCTATTTGGAATGATTTTGAGTTCTTTGTAATCCCCATCAATTACATAATCACTAAAGGAAAAAAGCTTAGCCTCTTTTTCCGTATCTACACCATTTATAATTCCGTTGAGGTCAATATTTCCAAGGTTATAAAAAACTTGGGCGGTAATTTTAGGAGCTACACCTATAACACGTTCGTCTTTGTTTAGTTGGTTGATAATCTGTTGTGCATTGTAAATTTCTTTTCGGGTATTGGTCGGCTTTACAGAGCTAATAAAATTATGGTGATTCTTGTATTCTTTGCTCAAATCAATAGGCTGCAACTTGGAGGGTAGAATATCGTTGTACAGTCTTACGTGCGGGGTTCGGTTTAAAACCATGCCATCTAGCAACTCATTTAAACCTTCCATAAAACCGAGCAGGGATATAAAAAAGGCAATGCTAAACGTTACACCAATGGCAGCAACAAGGGTTTGTTTCCAACGAGCAAGCATAAGGGCAATAGCAATTTCTGTAATATGTTTTACCTTCATTCTTCCGGCAGTTCTATTATAGTGGTCTTATTTATCCCACTTTTTATTTCAACTAGATCATAATCCATTAAGCCTGTCTCTACTTTTTGGAGCGTACCTCCTTCTAGCATAACATAGGTATCGTTGATTAAATAATTTCTCGGAATGGTTAGGGCATCTTCTTTTGTGTTGATCAAAATATTAGCCTCTGCCGTAAGATTTGGAAAAAGAGCGCCAGGTTTTTTAGTAAAGATTGCTTCAGCCTGAAAGGAACGCGTTCTTATGTTCATCATTGGATCAATAGTGATAATTTCAGCTTCAAACACCTGATTTTTATAACTGTCCATCCTAATAAGTACTTGCTGGCCTTTCTTTACTTTTACGATATCAAGCTCGTCAATGCTCAATTCTATAATAAACTCATCTGTACCAATTACAGCTTCGGGTTCTAGGCCATTTGTTAACTCGCCTTCCTCTTTGTTAATTTTGTAAACCACACCATCTACCTCGCTTCTTATAATGAAATCATCTTCCATTAGCTTTGCGATTTCTAAATTGTTCTTACTTTGGTCTGACAGCAGTTTTAACTGACGTTTTAAGTCCTGATAATTAGTACTGGCACTAGCTAAATCTACTTTAGCGTTTTCAAAACTTAATTCCCTTTGTTCAAGTTCTACCTTGCTTCCTATGTTATTGCTCCATAGATTTTTTTGCCTATAGTATAACAGGGAATCATTTATGCGTTTTTTAGTTGCCATATCAATGGCTTTTCCTGCATCCTGTAATTTGTCGGCATTTAATTTATAGTCGGCAGTAGCTGAGGCAAGCCGCGCATTTTCAGTAGCTATTTTTAAATCTTTATTATCCAATTGAAAAATCGGGTCGCCCTTTTTTACCTGCATCCCTTCTGTGACAAATATTGTTTTGATTATGCCACTAAACCTACTGTACACTTCGTACTGCTTATTGCTTTTTATAAACCCCGAGGCG
The DNA here is from genome assembly GCF_007997155.1 of Aequorivita antarctica. Taxonomy (GTDB): domain Bacteria; phylum Bacteroidota; class Bacteroidia; order Flavobacteriales; family Flavobacteriaceae; genus Aequorivita; species Aequorivita antarctica. The sequence goes on from NZ_VORT01000010.1 coordinate 124,837, forward strand.
TAAACGCTTTCAGTAATGCTTTTAACTTCAGGTGTAATGGACTCTCTTTTGTTAGTGCAGGATAGCGTTAAGTAAATAAATACTGAAAGTAGAAAAAGCAGTTTGTAATTCATTAGGCTAGGGTTTGTTTTTTAAAGGGTTTATTCTTGGGAGCAATTCGTTTTTAATTGTTGGAGTTTTATCTTAATTCTATTTTACCTATCAAAAGTTTGAACTTCTCATTTTTTTTGTTTCCTATTAAAAAGGCGATCTCTTCAATATAATCTTCAGAAAAATTTGGTTGATCAAGCCTTCTTCCCCTAAAAGAAGGATACATATCTTTTAAATCAATTTCTATTTCTTGCCATTCTCCCGAGCTTTTAAAGGGTGCTATGTATGAATAATAATCTCCTGAACTGGATTTTATCCTAAATTGATATTCCTTACCATCACCTCTAAGTCTTAAAACAACCTTAGTGCATTCCTTTACTTGTATTCTTTGAAATCGATAACGCACAGAAGAAAAACCTCCATTGTTTTCCATGGATACATTGCCTTGGAAAACACCAAAACCATCGGGATTTAATTCAAATGTGCTTGATGACCTTCCACCCATCACAACATCATCTAAAATTACCCAGTCTTGAATGTCTGATTCTTTGTTAAAATCAAAAATTACTTTTGAGGCCATAGAAGAAAATAAAATTATCATACAAATAAAGAATTTCATTATAACTCGTTTTTAAATCATTTACAATAATCTTAGCTAATTCAGAAGCCCGCTATTTTAGAACTAAACCTTTTCAGTTTATGAGGTCTTGATCTCATTTTCAAGCGATGTACTGGGCCTTTTGAAGTGTAATTACATGAACAGTAACTTGTTCTTTCTAAATCAAGTTCCTATCTATAAATATAAGGAAATTTTTGGAGTTAACAGCAATAACAAGGGCTTTGATTTAATGCTCAATGCCAGTGTTTACAATCAATTAAAAATTATATAAACGTTTTGTCTTGTCCTAAAAACAATTCGTGGATACTCCATAGCAAAGTCATTAAAATGTAAGAAAAAAGTCATTTTTTCCTACAAAATAAAATACTTCTTTTTGTAGCGATTAACGAAGAGCTGTGAGTGACCAGAGAATGAGATTTGGCCTGGGCTCGATCAGACAATTAATAAAAAACGACTAAGAAATATTAAGTGGAACTTTAACGCTTATTGTTTATACTATAATTATTCAAAAAAAGCATTTACAGCCTTTCCCTCATCCAAACCTTCCGTTCCCTCATTCCTTATTTTACAGTCCTGTTTTGTACGGTAGTTTTACTTCAAGTTTAACACTAAAACCACATATTATGAAAACACTTTTCACTCTTTTAGCAGTTGCGTTGCTGAGCTTTCAGCTTCACGCACAAACAGTAACCATTACAGGTATAGTATCTGATGACACTGGGCTTCCGTTGCCTGGAGTAAATGTTATTATTAAAAAAACAAGTAAAGGCACCCAAACGGATTTTGATGGCAAGTATAGTATTGAAACTCAAATAGGACAGAAATTGGTTTTCTCCTATGTTGGTTTCGACACTAAAGAAGTTAAGGTTAGAAAGTCGGGGGAAATAAATATTAGTTTAAATCCAGGTTCTGCTTTGGATGAAGTCGTTGTTACGGGATATGGAGCAACTAGAGAGAAAAAATCTATGAGTTATTCGGTGACCACAATTAATAGCGAATCCTTCGATAGAAAGCTACAAGGAAAAGCCGCGGGTGTTCAAGTTACAAATGGTAATGTAGGAGCAGCACCATCTGTGGTTATGCGGGGCACTGCTTCCAATTTTTCAAACCCAGTATCCGACAATGAATCCTACGGCCGTATAGAAGAAAACATTTTTAAAAGCGTTTCTACCGCGCCACTTTCTACCTTCTCTATAGATGTAGACAAAGCAGGCTACAGCAACATCCGTCGAATGCTCAACAACGGACAGGAAGTGCCGCAGGATGCCGTGAAGATTGAAGAAATGGTGAACTATTTTGCCTATAACTACCTAGAACCCACAGGCAAGGATCCATTCTCAATTACTGCAGATGTAGTAAACTCACCTTGGAATCAAGATGCCAAGTTGGTGCGAATTGGTTTAAAAGGAAAGGATATTTCTATGGACAATGTGCCGCCTTCAAACCTAGTATTCTTATTGGATGTTTCTGGCTCTATGGAAAGCCCAAACAAATTGCATTTACTGAAAGCAGCGCTAAATGTATTGGTTGATAAGCTAAGAGAAAAAGACAAAGTTTCCATTGTGGTTTATGCAGGTGCTGCTGGCTTGGTGCTTCCTCCAACTTCAGGCGCAGAAAAACAACTAATCCGCAATGCAATAGAAAACCTCAGTGCAGGAGGTTCTACTGCCGGGGGTGCCGGTATTCAGCTTGCTTATAAAGTCGCGGAAGAAAACTTTAATAAAGGTGGCAACAACCGCATAATCCTAGCCACCGATGGCGACTTCAACGTGGGGGCATCCAGCGACCGTTCTATGGAAGACTTAATTGAGGAAAAACGCAAAAGCGGTGTATTCCTAACCTGTTTAGGTTTTGGAATGGGTAACTATAAAGACAGCAAAATGGAAACCCTAGCCGACAAAGGCAACGGAAACCATTCCTATATTGACACTATGCAGGAAGCACAGAAAGTATTGGGCACAGAGTTCTTCGGAACGCTTTACACCATCGCTAAAGATGTAAAAATTCAAGTGGAATTCAACCCTGCCAAAGTACAGGCCTACCGTTTAATTGGTTACGAAAACCGTTTGCTAAACGATGAAGATTTTAAAGACGACACCAAAGATGCAGGCGAATTGGGCAGCGGCCACACAGTTACCGCTTTGTATGAAATAATTCCCGTTGGAATAAAGAGCAAGTATTTGAAGGATATAGACAACTTGAAATACACCAAGCAAACCAATCAGAACTATACTGATGAAATGCTTACCGTAAAATTCCGCTACAAAGAACCCGATGGCGACGTGAGCAAGTTGATTGTAAAAACAGTGAAAGACGATAACAGCTCTATGGAAAGCGCTTCAGAAGACTTGAAGTTTTCAGCAGCAGTTGCCCTCTTCGGAATGCAGCTACGCAATTCTGAATTTATTAACACCAAAAAGAAAGAAGACGTAATAGCCCTGGCCGAAGCAGGTAAAGGAAAGGATAAAGACGGCTACCGCGCCGAGTTTATCCGCTTGGTAAAAAGCAGTAAGTAATTCTGAACTATAGTTTTGTGAGGTGGTTTGGTTTTTTTGATGGAAAGAGCGCGAAAGCGCTCTTTCTTTTTTAGTAATTTACATAAACCCAGCCGATAAAAGCCTCGGGATATTTGGGGTCGTTTAAAACCAAAACGTAATAATATATACCCACTGGCACTGTGCTTCCTGTAAAGAGAAGGCCTTGTGTAGCTACCCCATCCCAAAAGCCATCGGCGTTGTGGGCAGTGTGTATTAGGTTGCCATCGCGTGAGTAGATATTCAGTTCAAAGTTTTCGTATATGTTTAGGAGATTGCTTATTTCAAATTCATCATTGATGCCATCATTATTGGGTGAAAAGCCATCAGGGATAAAAGGAGCACATTTTTCCGTAGTCAATAAAAAAGAAGCGGTGGCAAAACAGATATCGTTTTCCAAACGCAAATAAATTGTCTGTGGGTCGTTACCGTTTTGATAATCAGTTGGATTGGGAATAGGATTAGTGTTTTCCAAAGCATTTTGCATAGTAGTAAAATACTGCACCACATCATCTGCCCCTGTTCTTATTAAATCATCTTGTACAGTTAAATCGAAAATAGCAGTATGAAAACCTTTGTCGCATTCCAAAAGATTCGGCAAATTGGGAATAGGAGGGATGCTTTCAAAAGAAATGGTTTGGGTAAAACTATTGTTATCCTCCCGAAGTTCTTCCACAGAGCCGTTGCCGTTGCCGTCATCATCTACAACAGCGATAATTGTAAAAGTATCTGGTAAACTATCGGGGAGTATCAGTTCTACTTCACCATTTTCACTTCCGCCAATTGGAATGGCTTGTTGCGTTTGTGAAAGTGCCAACAACCCCCCATCAACATAAAACGCTATCGAGGTATTGGCTGGTAAAGCTGCGGTGGCTTCTAAATTATAGACTGTAAATGGTAATAGCAGTACCCTATCGCGACAAGCAGAAATTTCAGGAAGTTCTATAGAGGCATCAGGCAAAGGACAGGTGAGTACTTCCACCGTAAAACTATCAATTAGAAAACAGTCAGGGTTTGAAACACGGATGTAAATAGTTTGTGGGTTTTCAGTATTTTGAAAGGTTTCAGGGTTTGGAATTGGGTTTAAATTGTTCTGCGCATCGGGTTCCGTAAAGTGAAAACTCAATGTGTAAATAGGATCTATTTGGGAAGTGACTTCGGTAAGATCGAAATATTCTTCGCCAACAACATCACAAGTTTCCAGATTGTGAATCCCTGTAATTACTGGGTTTAGAAGTAAATGGAATGGTGCTTCATCTTCATTGTTATCTTCGTTTATTTCATCGACTATTCCAGTACCATTACCAGTATCGTCAACTACAGCTTTCAGTATAAAATCGGCTTCAATATTGTTGGGAATAGTGAACGTAATAGTTCCGCTTTCCTGTCCGTCAATAGGAATAACAGCAAAGGTTTCACTTTGTGCTACCAAAGTTTCGTCTGCATAAAAAGCAATAGGTGTTCCCGCAGGTAAAAAATCGGTACTGTTTAGGTTGTAAACGGTATAATCTACTGTAAGCTCCCGATTGCCACATTCCGTCCCGCCAATAATACTATCCATGGAAATGGTTGCATCAGGCAATTCGGTGTTTAGGACGGTGATAATATTATTCACCATTACAAAATCCTGTCCGCTTGTTAGTTGGATAGTCGCCGAAGTATCGCCTGTATTTATATAATTTGAAATAGGATACACATCAATATCCATATTGTAAAGCACATCACTGCCCGTAAAACTATTGGTGCCATTAAAGGCATTGTCCGCAGGGTTAAGTGGTGGATTGCTAAGAATATTTCCATTGATTCGGAGGGTTTCGTTTATTGAAATCTCGCGATCCCCTTCCCAAGCCAGAAAACCAATCTTAGCGCCTTGAGTATCCAGCACCATCAGGTTGTCTAGCGTTATGTTCAAGGTTTGGTTATTTGCCGAAACACTTTCCAGACCGTCAAAAACATTTATTTGGTTGTTGGGTAGCGTATTGTCTTCATAAATCACCGTCACCGCCCAACCGCCAAAGTTGGTGCCTGAGCCTGGCGGACTGCAATAGGCTGGAATTATGAGGGTAAGATCTAAATCGGAGAGCGTGTAATTGCCATTGCCCGTGGTTTGGATTTGCTCAGTAACATCGGCAAATGCTGAAAAGTAAATATATTCATTGCCACCACTTGTAAAGAGCAAATTAAAGGTTCGTTCCGCGGTGATGGGAGTTTGATTAAAAGTAACATTAAAATCCCCAGGGCCAGAACCAGCCCAATAGAGATAAGCGGCAACCACTTCTTGGTTTGGTTGCAGTTGAAAATCGGCACTACTGCTGGTAAGAATAAAACATTGACCACCTTGGCCGTTTTCTTCAACGTTTAACGTATTTCCAAAAGCGGTGTAGTCGTAATGCCCGTTAAACTGTTTATACAGCGCAATGTCCTGTGAGAAGATCACGGTTGAAAATAAAAGGCAAAGTATGAAAAGGTAATGCTTCAAAAAAACAAAGGGGTTGATTGCTTGCTAAATATAGACAAAAAATCAACGGGAAGCATTGTTTTTTAAAGGTCTCTTTTCTTTAGGATGGCGTAGGACCAATAGATAAAAAGGGTTGTCCATACAAGCACAATTATAATATTGACTGCGCTTACGTTATAATCTTTCGTGAAATTTTCACCCAATTGATTGGCGGCAGACTGTATTGCTCCCAAACGGCTTAGCGGTTCCTTTATAAGGTTAGCCATTGCATTTAATGGGAAGAATTGTGCAACATTGTCAGCAATGTCTGTATCCTTAAAAAACTGCCATTTCATCAAGCCGTAGAGCAGCCATTCAGCAATTTGCCAAACAATTAAAAAGCCCAAGGCAAAAGCAGATCGTTTCACTAAAACTCCAAGAAATAAACAAAATGAGAAAAAGGCTACCAGTTTTATGAAATAAGCACCAATGTATTCCATATCACTAAAAATGATACTTATTTCATTATAATCAGAAAAACTTAAGCCTAAAATAAGAGATACCAAGAAGATAAATACTGTAGAAATTCCCGCAAAGAGAAGCACCGTGAGAAATTTTGAAAGTACAAATTCCTTTTTGCTAAGTCCGTCAATAAGATTTTGTTTTAAGGTTCTATAGCTATATTCATTGCTCATCATAGAAACAATTACGATGGCCAAAAATAATTTCAAGATGGCCGCCATATACGTATTGAAATGCCAGATATACGGAAAGTTAAAAATCCCTTGATCAGCCACACGGAAGTGAAAATCACCAAAATTGAATTCAATGGAAGCAATCAAGGCGATAAAAGTAATGAGTATAAAATATATAATGGAGATAACCTTGGCCGACCGGTTATAGCGCAGTTTTTGTAGTTCTATGTTTAGCAATCGTAGCATGCTGCTTAGTTTTGTTTGGTTAGTTCAAGAAATTGTTCTTCAAGGCTTTCCTTGCGTTTCACAAGGTGTGAAAGGCTAATGCCTTTTTCAAAAAGAAGTTTGTTCACTTCCGAAGCATCCATAGGTGCGTTGAGGTAAGCGATTAAAAATTCGCCTTCACGTTTTACGATGCCAAAGGCGGGATTCCCTTCCAAAGCAGTTTGAAGTAATTCCATATTGTTGCTTTGCATCGTCAAGAAACCGTGACTGGCGTTCATCCCGTCCACACTGCCGGAATAGAGGCTGACTCCTTTCCGAAGAATAACTACATGCGTACAAACCTTTTCCACTTCATCCAACAAATGCGAAGCCAAAAGAATAGTAGTTCCCTGCGAAGCAATAGTTCTGATTATTTCCCGAATCTGATGGATTCCTTGTGGGTCCAATCCGTTAGTAGGTTCATCGAGAATCAATATTTCGGGATCATTCAGTAAGGCCGAAGCGATTGCCAATCGCTGTTTCATTCCCAAGGAAAAGGCACTGAACTTGCTATCTTTTCTGTCTAACAGTCCAACAAGCTTTAATTTTTCAGTAATCTTTTCTTCGGAAACCTCTTTTATTTTACAAACCAGTTGCAGGTTTTGTACCGCCGTCATATAGGGGTAAAAGTTGGGGTGTTCAATAATGGCGCCCACTTTCTTTAAAGCATTGTGGGTATCGATGTTGCCGTCAAACCATTTAAAGTCGCCGCTGGTTTTGTTCACTACATTCAGGACAATACCCAAAGTGGTGCTTTTCCCGCTGCCGTTTGGGCCAAGAATGCCGTAAACGTTGCCTTTTTCAATAGAAAAGGAAAGATTGTTCACAGCTGTGAGCGCGCCATATTTCTTGGTGAGATTATTTATTGTGAGAATATTTTCCACAGGATAGTTTTTGGAAGTTGTTGTATGTTTGACGAATGGGTTGGAGATTTGTTACAATTTTTTGAAAGCGATTATGATTAGCGAAGAGCGAAGAGGGATTAGGGATGTGGAAGTTATTTAAGGAGAAAAAAAATATGTATTATATATTGCTTAAGTTGTTTTTCACCTCAGTTTTTTGTTGTAGCACGTTATTTCTTCATTTCTTTATTTTCAACAAGTTGGTCATTCTTATATTTTTCAATTCTTAAAGTATCTCCTTTTTTGTCATAATAGACCCAAATTGAATCTTTTTTATATTCACTATCATCATAACCTGTCCAGTTTTCTGTATCTAATTTCCAAAATTTTGTAACTGATGTTTGTCCAGAGTTATAATTCCACGTTTCGGATTTTATAATAATTCCATTTCTTGGATTATAACTAGTTCCGCTTAATTCCATTTCAGGTCTTGCTAAAGAAGAAAATCCCCAAATCGATAATGGTGTGCATAAAATCAAAAGAATTATAGTGGAAACTTTCATTTCATTACTAAACCATTCTTTTCGATTTTTATAAGCTAAAATGCCAACTGTAATTAAAGTCAGAATCCAGAATAGAGGAAAAATAAATATATAAATCATTGCTCTTCCTCCATTTAAAGTTTCTGCATTTTTAAAAAAGAACAGATTGATTATTAAAAATCCTATAGCAATAATTGTTAGTGTTTTATTCAATTTCATTTTCGTTATCTAATGTGTACAACATGCGGATAAACACCATTATAGTGTTTATTCCCATTGTATCTTTAATATCAAATTTACAAATTTACCCCCTCCAAACCTTTCTGTATTTTCCCAACCACGCCAAATACGTTTTCCAATCCTAAATGTATAGTTCCTATATTTCTAATCCCTAATCCCTAATCCCTAATCCCTCTTGGCTCTTGGCTCTTGATTCTTGGCTCTAATTTTAATACTTCTAACTTCGTATTTCCAACTTCGTATTTCTAATTTCATACTTCGTATTTTCTTACCTTTGCATTTCAATTTTAAAAAAAAAGCAATGCAAGACGGTATTTACGCAAAAATAACGACAGAAAAAGGAGAAATTCTTATAAAACTTACACACGACAAAACCCCGGGAACGGTTGGAAACTTTGTGGCTTTGGCTGAAGGCAATTTGGAAAACACAGCAAAACCTCAAGGAACACCTTATTATGACGGCTTGAAATTTCACCGAGTACTACCAGATTTTATGATTCAGGGCGGCGATCCAAAAGGAACAGGTTCTGGTGGACCGGGTTATGATTTTGAAGATGAATTTCATCAAGACCTTCGCCATGATACTCCAGGAGTGCTTTCTATGGCCAATTCTGGTCCTGCAAGCAATGGAAGTCAGTTTTTCATCACCCACGTTGCCACCCCTTGGTTGGACAACAAACACACCGTTTTTGGAAATGTGGTTGAAGGACAGGATGTAGTGGACAGTGTTGCGCAGGGCGATACTATGAAGAGTGTTGAAATTATCCGTGTGGGCGAAGAAGCTAAAAAATGGAATGCCGTGGAAGCTTTTAGAAGTTTTACGGGTGAAAGAGAAAACAGAATTGCGAAAATAAAGGCAAAAGAGGAAGCAGAACTAAAGAAAGTTTCAGAAGGCTTTGATAGAACCGAAAGCGGACTTCTTTATAAAATAATTCAAAAGGGTAACGGTATAAAAGCCGAAAAAGGAAAGACGGTTTCTGTGCATTACAAAGGCGCACTGATTGATGGAACTGAATTTGATTCATCATACAAAAGAAAAGAGCCAATCGATTTCCAATTGGGCGTTGGGCAAGTAATATCTGGTTGGGACGAAGGTATCCAATTATTGCGGGTGGGTGATAAGGCTCGTTTTGTAATCCCTTCACATCTTGCCTATGGCGAGCGTGGTGCTGGCGGGGTTATACCTCCAAGCGCTACCCTGATTTTTGATGTTGAATTGATGGATGTAAAATAGTTATTCGGGATTCGGGATTTGTTAATTCGGGATTTGGGAATTGAAACTATCAATTTTTGTTTAGAATCTGAATTTCTTAATTGACGAATTAACGAATCCCAAATAATAATAAAAACACTTTTAATAAATAAGCAAAACGTGTCGAGCTATCGGGGCGTTTTGTACTTTTAACACATGGATTTAGAGAAACTAAAATACCCAATTGGCACCTTTGACTGCCCTTCAAACATCACTCCTGAAATACAGCAAGCCTGGATTTCCATTCTGGAACATTTTCCGAATAGATTGGACAATTTGGTTAGCAAGCTTTCCGAAGCCCAATTGAATACGCCGTATAGACCAGAGGGTTGGACGGTTCGTCAAACAGTTCATCATATTTATGACAGCCACCACAATGCCTATACACGTTTTAAATGGGCTTTGACAGAAACTTTGCCAATTATAAAAGCGTATGATGAAAAAGCTTGGGCAGAAACTGCTGATGCCAAAAATGCACCAATTGAATTGTCTTTAGCTGCAATAAGCGCTTTGCATGCGAAATGGGTTTATTTAGTAAAGGGATTATCGCAAGAGCAATTGCTAAAAGAGTTTCATCACCCCGCAAGAAACCGTAACTACACACTTGTGGAGACAGTGGGTAGTTATGCTTGGCACAGCAACCACCATTACGCACATATAGAAAATCTACTGAAAAGGGAAGGGTGGAAGTAATATTTTGGTAATAGGTAATAGGTAATAGGAATTTGAACAGATCAACAATCAACAATTAACCAATTCACTTTTTCCATTTAATATTACAGCCCATACTTGGCTTTTGATCTTTTCGCTGTGGATTGTTACTAAGTACACTATCCAACGCTTCGCGAAGATCACGACCGTTAGTGGGAATTCCGTTTCCGGGGCGACTGTTGTCTAATTGACCTCTATAAACCAATTTCAATTCCCCGTCAAAAAGATAGAAATCTGGCGTGCAGGCGGCATCGTAAGCCTTTGCCACTTCTTGGGTTTCATCGTATAAATAGGGAAAGGGGTAGCTGTTTTTTTGAGCCGTCCGCCACATTTCAGCCGGTGAATCTTCAGGATAATTTTCAACGTCGTTACTGCTAATTGCGACAAACCCAAAACCCGTAACGCGGTAATCGTTACACAACCTTACAAGTTCTTCGTTTACGTGTTTTACAAAAGGACAGTGGTTGCAGATGAACATGACGACAGTGCCTTTTTCACCACGGACATCTTTTAATGAAACAACTTTGTTGGTCACTGCGTCAATAAGTGTGAAATCTGGCGCTTTGGTTCCTAAGAGAAGCATTTTAGATTCTATTCTGGCCATTTTGTTCTTTTCTAAATTGGTTGTAAACTATGGTTTAAAGTTACAATTTTTGAATGGTTATTGAGTAATAGATAAATGCTTCTAAAAATTTAGAAATACTTCCACTTTTCCTAAAGAATTTATAAAACTTTGCTGTTGCAGAATATCTCCATTAACTTTAAAAACTAAACCAACTATTATGAAAAATTCATATTCATCACTCTCCGTCGCAATTGCAGATTTACAAGACCACGGTTTTAACGAAGATTTTAACCTTGTAGGCGAAGGCATCGAATCTAAAACACTTAAAAAACAATGGAAAGCAGGTGAGTTAGATGTTATTAAGTTCTATCGCTTTGAAGGGATGACCGATCCCGGAGACAATACCATTCTCTATTTAATTGAAGCGCATGACGGAACCAAAGGCTTGCTTGTAGATGCTTACGGTGCCGATCAAGGCGAGATTTCTCCAGAAATGATTAAAAAACTTACCATTCATTATGACGAATAATCTTTCCTGGACCGATTTTGAAAAGGTAGAAATGCGAGTGGGAACTATTATAGAGGCCAATGACTTTCCCGAAGCACGAAATCCGTCCTATCAACTTTTGATTGACTTTGGTAGTGAACTTGGCCAGCGAAAAACTTCGGCACAGATTACTTCAGTTTACTCCAAGGAGGAACTGTTAGGCAAACAAGTGGTGGCAGTTGTAAATTTTCCGAAGAAACAGATCGCCAATTTTATGAGTGAATGTCTTGTTTTAGGTGCTGTGGAAGGGAAGAACGTAACACTTTTGCAGCCAGGTAAAGAAGTTCAGAATGGTTTAAGAATACTATAATTAAATACTTTTTTTGATACCTTCGCCGAACACACTCTGACTACTATGAAAAAATATTTGTTTTTTATACTGCTTCCAATTATACTAAATTCCTGTAAAGACAATGCTGAAGCGCAGAAGCCTGAAGTTGAAATAACTGAAAAGAAATTTGAAAAAATAGATCAACTACAATGGCTTTTGGGAACTTGGATCAATGAAAATGGCGAAGAATTTTCACAAGAAACTTGGTCGAGGGAAAATGCCAGCACATTTACCGCATTTAGTTTCACGCAAGTTGCTGATGAAACCGTTTTTGCCGAAACGATGGCACTTGAGCAAAAAGCAGATAGTTTGTTGTTAACTGTTGCAACCGCGAACCAAAACGCCGAAAAACCTGTTACTTTTAAAATGATTTCCTCTGAAAAAGGACAATTCACTTTCGAAAATAAACATCACGATTTTCCTGAGCGCATTACCTATACAAATCCCGTTAAAGATTCACTTCACGCTTGGATTGAAGGAACGGTAAATGGCGAAGCCAAGAAAGTTGATTTCTACTTTTCGCGAAAGAATTAATGGTTAAACATCCGCATCCAAAGTGTTGGTAACCACATAATATCGGGGATCTTCCACTGAATCTTCTATAATAGTTTCAAACTCTGGGTTCCATTTTAAAAGAAGTGCTTTGCAATCTGGGCTGAGGTGTGTTAGCTTTACTTGCTTTCCGCTATCGAGATATTTATTGGCAATATTCCGAACTGCTTCCACCCCTGAATGATCGGAAATCTTCGATTCAATAAAGTCAATTTCAACAGCGTTTGGATCGGTTGAAACATCAAATTTACTATTGAAAGCAGTTGTTGACCCAAAGAACAAGGGTCCCCAAATTTCATAAACCTTGGTGCCATCTTCTTTAATTCGTTTTCTCGCACGAATCATAGTAGCGCTTTTCCAAGCAAAAACAAGAGCGCTCATTATTACACCAACAAGCACCGCAATAGCCAAATCCTGCCAAACAGTTACTGCAGATACCGTAATCAATACAATAGCATCTGCTACTGGAATTTTATGAAGAATCCTAAAACTACTCCACGCAAAGGTGCCAATTACTACCATAAACATTACGCCCACCAACGCAGCAATTGGAATTTGCTCAATCAACGGTGCGCCGAAAAGCACAAAACACAATAATGCAATAGCTGCCGTAGCACCTGAAAGTCTTCCGCGGCCCCCAGAGCTTACATTGATGATAGATTGACCAATCATTGCGCAGCCACCCATTCCACCAAAAAGGCCATTTAGCATATTTGCACCGCCTTGAGCCACACATTCACGATTACCGCTTCCGCGTGTTTCGGTCATTTCATCTATTAAATTCAAGGTCATTAAAGATTCAATTAAACCAACGGCTGCTAGTAAAAACGCAGTTGAAAGTATTAAATCCCAATGCCCACTTATAGTATCTATAAAAGTAAAAATTTGTGTTTGAAAGACGGGAAGAGAACCTTTTAAACCACTTCCACCACCATCGCGGATGAAGGAACCAACAGTGCTTACATCAAGACCTCCAAAAATTGTGATACAGGCAACAACAATTATGGCGATTAAGGCGGCTGGCAACTTTTTGGTGAGTTTAGGCAAACCGAACATAATACCCATCGTTAAGCCAACTAAGGCCAACATTACCCATAGATCGAGCCCATTTAGCCATTGCGGAACTGTACCGCGACTTTCTTTAAAAAGACCTAATTGCGAAAGAAATATTACTATTGCCAATCCATTTACAAAGCCCATCATTACTGGGTGTGGAATAAGCCTAACAAACTTCCCGAGTTTAAAAACCCCTGCCATTATCTGAATAGCACCTACAAAGAGAAGCGTTATAAAAAGCCATTGCAGACCGAGATATTCTACTGGTTCTGCCAATGATATACCTACTTCGTTTCCTTTTTGGATTAAATGAACCATAACCACAGCCATAGCCCCTGTAGCACCAGAAATCATTCCTGGACGCCCCCCGAAAAGCGCTGTTATAATTCCCATAATAAATGCGCCATAGAGGCCTACCAATGGGTCAATGCCAGCGACAAATGAAAAGGCAACAGCTTCCGGTATCAAGGCTAAAGCTACGGTAAGCCCCGAAAGTATGTCGTTTTTTGGGTTTTGGGTAAAGGATAATAAATATTTTGCGAGCATTTTGATTTTTTAAAGGCGGCAAATATAGGGTTTTCAAAAAGAATGAATTCGCGATTATTTTTTTCGAATCATTTTTATAGTAAACCAACCCAAAAGGATGATTATTACAGCCATAATGAACCACAGCCAAAGTTTGTTTTCAAAAAGTGGGGAGCGTTTGGAAACCTCTTTTTTATGAATTGTTTTTTCTTCGGAAAGTTTTACTGCGGCAATGTTTGTTGGAATGTTCTCAGTAAATTTTGTAATGTCATAATTTGGTTTGTTGGCTTTTGGATTGCCGTAAACCAAATAATAAGTTGCGGGTTCTGCAAAACGAGCAACCAATTGATGCACGTAACCTTTTGCGGTAACACCTTCAATTTTTAAAGGACGATTGTCAAAATTTTCAATTTCTATCCGTAGTTTTTTGGTAATCGTGCTGTAAAAATAAAGGTCATTATTTTCTAATGAACTGAGCACACTTGTTTCCATGGTATTAAAATTATACTTCCAGCCCTTTTCGGTATTAATACTATCCCTCAAATATTTTATAGTTACTGGGCGATAATAATCGATGGAATCATTAATTTTCAGGGATATCAAACTTATTGGCAAAGGTTCCGAAAAATCAATATCCAAGATTGTCTTTTTAGAATCTTTATTTTCTGTGGTAACAAAACTTTTAACGGGATATGTTTTAAAAACAGGCGATTCAAAACTGCTTAGTTGTGTTTCGGCAGTAATCAAGTCAGGTTTTTCTGAGGCCTTAATTTGAAATCTTAAATAGCGATATTTTGACTTTGGAAACCTAACATTCGTAAACTGATAGTCCGTCTGTTCATTCTTTATGGAAAGGATGCGATAATCTTTAACAATTGAAAACCATTCACTATTATCTTGGCTTCCTTCCAAGTTGACCAGCCAATTGAAATTTTGCTGTTTAAAATTCAATTGTATTTCATTGATGGCTTTTTCTGAAGGAATTTCAAAAGTGAAAAAATAAGCCTCTCCCTTTTTTGAAGCATTCAGCAAAGTGAAATCTATTTTTTCATCTGTTTGTTTTTCCGACGCTATTTTTAATAAATAGGGGACTTCAATAGTGTCGGTTTCGGTTATTCCATAGATTCTGAAATCATTCAAACTGTTGGACACTTTCCCAAAAAGCGCATCGGGTAATTCTATGGAATGCCAAGTTTCTGAAACGCCGTTTATTTCTCTCGAATAATTATAATCATCAATTTGCGAAAAGGAAATTTCGGCAATTAAAAGGAATATAAAAAACAGTGATTTATTCTTCCACATCATTAGTAATCTTTGTTTTAAACTTGTTGTATAAAAAGGAAATTATCAAAAGCAGCAGGCCCAAAATAACAAAAACGATGGTTTTTGAAATGGTATTCATATCTGAAATATCGTAAAGGAAAAGTTTCAGCAAGGTAAACCCAAAAAGTACAATAGCCATAATGCGAAGCGACGGTTTGCGTTTCCAGATACCAATGGCTATGAGCAATAATGCATAAAGTCCCCAAAGGATGCTCAGTCCCAATTTATAGGATTGTGTTGAGCCAGCAATATCCATCCAGGCAATGAGCTCGGTGCTTAAAATTGCAAGAATAATAATGTGCAGCAAAATGTTGAAAGGCGTTTGGAGTCCTTTTTTCAGAATACCTGATTTCACTGAAATCAAACCCGCAAAGACCAAGGCCAGCACACTAATAATCGCTATATAACGAATCAATAAATTGAAAACGCTTCTGTTGTAGTATTCAGACAATGTGTTGTTGATGTATGTTTGTCTTAAATCAGTCAAAGCAAAAACTCCTTCAGTGAAAAATAGCAAAAAGGCAAACGTACTTGCCACAATCAGCACATATCCTAAAACGTTATTTTTAAGTTTTTTAATGTTTACAAATGAAAGTGCTGCAAGAAACAATAGCGTATAGATATAAATCCAAACGATACGGAAGTGGGTGTAATCTTCATTTTGATGATAGTTTGTGTAGGAATCATTCCCTTCGTTTATTTCCAAATAAGAAGCAACGTATTTTGTATTCCAGAAGTCCGCAATTTCAAGTCTAAAGCAATTGTAGAGTACAAAAATAAATATGGCTGGGATGATAATTGAAATTAATTTTTGGGAAAACCCACCCTTCTTTAAAGGTGACGGGAATTTCTCGTTCTGCAAAAGGTAATTAATAAAGCCAAATGCCGCGAGAAACAACACACCCGTCAAAAACCGAAGATTGAAAATAGGGGTAAATGTGCTTTCTTCCCCTAAAGAATTATAGGAAGAATAAAACATCCAATCCTGAGCTAAGCTTATAAAGGCAAGAACCATTAAAATGTAAGAAAGCTTTTCATAAACAGGAACATTTTTTGTCCTTCCAATCCAAAAAAGTAAAGCAGCTTCCCCAGCCCAAACAAGCGTTACCCAATTGCCATCCAATTGTACGGGAACGGCCACGGTTATAAAAACCAAAACCAATCCGGCAATTAAGTAAAAGAGGTTTTTATCGGCCAGGTTTCGCTTATAGATAAAGGCACTTACGCTAAAATGAACTATTGCGTTTGCCAATGTGAAAAGACCTAATAACTCTTCACCTGTTTCATAATCTGAAAGTAACGAATAGCCCACGCAATAAAAAATAAAGGAATTTGCCAAAAGCAATAGAATATCACCAATATCATATTTCTCCTTTTTGATCAATTTATAAGCTAAAAAAGTACAGTAAAAAATCACAAAAAAGACTGTGAGAAATACAAATGCAAGCGTGAAATTTTCAGATATATAGGAAAAGAAATACCAGGATAAATAGATAATCCAAGTTAAAAGAAAGGATGAATAGTAAATCGACTTCCAGTATTTTTTAAAGGAAATAAAAAGAATTCCAATATTGATAATCGCTACATAACTGAACAATATTTCAAGCCTCCCCGAATCGTTGCTCAACAAAAAGGGAACCGCATAGGCTCCCACCAAACCTAAGTGTGCAATGATTGAAAGATTGTAATTTAAGGCCGCAACTACGGTGAAAACAGTAAAAATCACCATCAACAAAAAAGTTAATGTTTGTGGTATTATTTCATAAAAGGAATAGGCCGCAAAAGTGATAAAATACATAATCACCATTGCGCCACTAACCAAAACTGCGCTGAAATTTTTGTATTTCTCTTTCAGTTTTATTCCAAAACCAAGCAAACCTAAACCCATTACATACCCTAGAATTATACGTGTCAACGGACTTATTAGGTCGTTTTCAATGGAGTATTTTGCGCCAATGGCAACACCGATAATTGTAATAAGTATCCCAATTTTATTGATGAGATTTTCGCCAATAAACTTTTCGAGATCTGACTTCTGTTTTGCACTATATCTCGGGGTTGAGGTAGGAGGGATAGTTTGCTGTTTTAACGCAATTAAAGGTTCTTCAGTCTGTTTTCTTGGAAAAACCGGTTCTGGGGAAATAGGATGGTTTTCAGGTTCTGTTATTTGCTCAATTTCTTTAGGAATATCCTTATTGGCTTCAATATTAAATGCTTGGATTTGCCCTTTAATTTCCCAAATTTCCCTTGAAAAGAGCTCCTGCTTTTTAAGCAACATTTCCAATTTTTCATTAAGGGCTTTTAAACTTTCCGAATTGTTTTGCATAGCTGGTTATGAAAATAATAAGCTAGCCAAAATGCTGACAGCGATTAAAGATATGGAAATTTATAATCTGTTATTGGTTCCTTGATTTTTTCCCGAAAAAAATTGGTTTTTTTTATTCCTTACTTCCTTAAAATTTTTCCAAGAGCCAAATTTCAAAATTGCTGTTGCACAAAGCAAACCAGAAAGCATGGCGCCTGCAACGCCAACAAGTGTAATGTCTTGCCCAGTTAAGAAGAGTCCTTTGATTTTAGTTTTCGGTCTTAGAAAAGGAAGCGTAAATCGTTCTGGTGAATGAGCCAATCCGTAGATTTCACCACTTTTATAATTGGTGAAGTTTTCTGTTGAAAGCGGTGTTGAAACTTCGGAAGCCACAATGGTTCCTTCAATTTGTGGGAAAAACTTATATAAAACCTTTAGCATTTGGGTTTCAAAATTCTTTTTAAGAACAAGATATTCATCACCGCGTTTCATCCATTTGGTGTCTTTAAAAGTTTCGAACCATTCCATATTCCCCACTGAAATGGCTTGGATGGTAGCCGTGCCAGGGTTTTTGTTTTCCCAGTTTGGGTCTTTAGCAGAGGGAAAGGAGATATAGGCAAAATTTTCGGGGGCGTTTTCCAAAGTGGCTTCCTCAAAAATTTTATCAATGCCATCGTGTTTGTAGTACCACAGATTGTGTTTCGGTAGGTTTAAAGCTTCGCTGGATTGGTTCAAGCCAAGATACAAACAGATATGCGCGCTGGCAGGTTGCACATTTTTTAAACTAAAATCACAAATTTTGCGATCTGCTTCCGAAAGTAAATGGTTAAAAGTATTGTTCACTCCAATATTGCTTAAAACACTTTTACAAGGGATGAATTTTTCACCGAGTTTGATTCCTTTTACCCGATTGTTTTCGGTTACGATTTCCGTAACATCAGCGTTTATATAAACCTTTCCGCCGTGAGTTGTAAATACTTCTAGGGTTTTTTCACAAATCTGGTCGGCGCCGCCAACAGGGTAATAACCACCTTCTAAAAAATGGCCAATTACCATAGCATGAGCTCCGAAACTGCTATTTTTAGGTGAAAGTCCGTAGTTGCCGCACTGCGCGCAAAGCACGGAGATCAAGCGTTGGTTTTGGGTAATTTCATTTAAAACATCCCAAGTAGTTCTTTGTGAAAATTTTGAATATCTTTTTCTTAAAATCCATCCTAAAGCTTTGCTTAACCAAGGTTCAAAGATTTTTTCAAAATAGAAGGCACTTGCGCGTCTGTTGGTTTTTTCAATGAGTTTTAAGTAGGCTTCAATTGCTTTTTCTTCTTCTGGAAAATAAGCTGTCATTTGTTTTTTGAAGTTTTCCTTTCCAGCTTTAAAAACATATTCTGTCCCTTCAATATTTGCAACATCATACACTTCGCCCATCGATTCCCAATCCAGTTTTCCATCAGTCAAAAAGTCGAAAAAACCTCGTAGTGAAGAATCTTTGGCCATATTGCCCACATAATGTACACCCACGTCCCATTGAAAACCGTCCTTTCTTTTAAAACTATGCGTGAAGCCGCCAGGAACATAGTGGCG
This sequence comes from Aequorivita antarctica, assembly GCF_007997155.1. Lineage (GTDB taxonomy): Bacteria > Bacteroidota > Bacteroidia > Flavobacteriales > Flavobacteriaceae > Aequorivita > Aequorivita antarctica. The sequence continues at coordinate 143,848 of NZ_VORT01000010.1, forward strand.
TTCAAAAATGGCCACCTTTTTTCCCGACTTTGCAAGCCAAGTGGCAACGGTAATTCCTCCCATACCACTACCAACCACAATATGGTCCAAGCCCGAAAAATCCAGACTGGGTTTATAGGGTTGATAACGTTTTTTGACCATTGAGAGAATTTGTGATTAAGGATTTAAAGAATGAAAATTAAGCAAAGTATTCCAGTTTTGATTACTGCAAAAAATAAAAAACCGGCAACAGTTTTACCATTGCCGGTGTTAAGTTTAATATGTTTTCTTTTTATATATCGTCAAATTCTATATCGGTGAAATTGCTTGTGGCGGTCGCATCTTTTTCTTGGGCAGGTTCTGCTGCTTGTGGCAGATCGTCCGTTTCTTTTTTGTAATCTTTTTGGTGGCGTTCGCTAATTACTTCTTCACCTTTCTCATCGATCACATAGTTTATCATTTCGTCCAAGGTGTCCTTAAACTCATTGAAATCCTCTTTGTAAAGATAGATTTTGTGTTTTTTGTAATGGTAGGAACCATCGTCGTTTGTAAACTTTTTGCTTTCTGTAATGGTGAGGTAAAAATCCCCTGCCTTTGTGGACCTTACATCAAAAAAGTAGGTTCGTCTTCCGGCGCGCATCACTTTTGAAAAAATTTCTTCTTGCTCCATCGTATATTGGTCACTCATAATTTCTGTTTTATTTGCTAACGTTTAGCCAAAAATCCAAAAAAAAACCAAACCAGCCAAAGTAAATTTACATTTCTTTTTCCAAAAGTTGTTTCGCATAAAGTTCCTTGTAGTATCCTTCGGAATTTATCAATTCATTATGAGTTCCTTTCTGAATGATTTCGCCTTCGTCCAAAACAATAATCTTGTTAGCATTCTTAACTGAAGAAATACGGTGGCTAACAATAATGGTGGTTTTGTTTTTTGAAATTTTATTGAGGTTTTGAAGTATTTCTTCTTCGGTTTCCGTGTCTATAGCTGAAAGACAGTCGTCAAACAATAATATTTGTGGGTCTTTAATGATGGCTCGCGCAATGGAAACACGCTGTTTTTGGCCACCGCTCAAGGTGATGCCTCGTTCCCCCAAAATAGTGTCGTAGCCTTTATTGAAGCCGATGATGTTTTTGTGAACGGCTGCTTTTTTAGCAGCTTCTATTACTTCTTCTTCGGAAGCATTTTCCTTTCCAAAGCGTATGTTGTTGCTAAGAGTATCACTAAACAGAAAAGAATCCTGTGGTACATAGCCAATACTCTCACGCAAATCGTTGAGGTTTAATTTTCTAATTGGAGTGCCGTCAATTTTCAACATTCCTTCTTCAACATCGTACAGCCTGCCAATCAGTTCAAGAATGGTAGATTTTCCCGAACCTGTGTTGCCGATAACAGCAAGTGTTTCGCCAGGTTTTACGGTAAAAGAAACACCTTTCAAAGCTTTAATTCCTGTATCTGGATAGGTAAATGTTAAGTTGTTGAATTCAATGTTTCCATCAACAGGTGTGCTTTCTTCCACCAAGTTTTGAATGGTAGGTTCGGTTTCCAAAAACTCGTTGATACGTTTTTGAGAAGCTTCCGCTTGTTGCACCATCGAGGTTACCCAACCAACCACTGCTACTGGCCAAGTGAGCATATTCACATAGATCAAAAATTCTACAATGGTCCCAAATTCTGCAATTTCCCCACTAATATATCTTGTTCCACCAATATAAATAACAAGGATATTGCTAACGCCGATAAGCAGCATCATTAATGGAAAAAACAGGGCCTGTACTTTTGCGAGATCTATATTTTTTACTTTACTGCCTTCGGCGAGCTCTTCAAAATTGGTGTTGGTTCGCGGCTCAATTCCATAAGCTTTAATTACCGCTATTCCACTGAAACTTTCCTGCGTAAAGGTGGTGAGTTTAGAAAGGTATTGCTGTACAATTGTGGTTCGTTGGTTGATGAGAACACTCAGTTTATAGATGGCTAATGAAAGAATGGGCAATGGAGCAATGGCGTAAAGCGTTAAAGTAGGCGCCTTGTAAAACATATAACTCACCACCACTATAAAAAGTGTGACAGTAGTTATGCTATACATTAGTGCTGGGCCAACGTACATTCGCACCTTGGAAACATCTTCGCTAATTCGGTTCATCAAATCGCCCGTACGGTTCTGTTTGTAGAAACCGAGCGAAAGTTTCTCATAATGCTGAAAAATTTCGTTTTTAAGGTCAAATTCCACATAGCGAGAAACCACAATAAAGGTCTGCCGCATCATAAAGGTGAATAAAGCAGAAAGTAAAGCCGCTCCCAAAAGCAATAAAATGTTAATAAGAAGTTCGTGCTTTACAAAAGCAAGATCTGTTATTTCTCCATTCATATACTGCTTCACGGCAGTTACTGAATCGCCTATCTTCATTGGCACAACCAATTTGAATACAGTTGCAATGATTGTTATAAAAACCCCTAACAGCAGGCGTCCTTTGTATTTTAGAAAATATTTATTGAGATATTTTAATTCTTTCATTTTTTAAAAATAGAATTTTTTTAAATTCTTAAATTAACAGCCGATGTTTTGTGAAATTGACAACAAAAAGGTATTTTTGCACCGCCTTTTTAGAGGATGAACAAAATAATTAAAAAAGCTATGGTAACTGAGGTAATTAATGCAAACGAACTTCATAAAATGGATCCGGTTTTCGGGCAACTTTCCTTTGATAATCACGAACAAATCGTTTTTTGCAACGACAAAGATACTGGTTTAAAAGCAATAATCGGCATTCACAATACCGTTTTAGGACCTGCTTTGGGTGGTACAAGAATGTGGAATTACTCGAGCGAGTGGGAAGCATTGAACGACGTGCTACGTCTTTCTCGCGGAATGACTTACAAAAGCGCAATCACAGGATTGAACCTTGGCGGTGGAAAAGCAGTATTGATTGGCGATGCAAAAACACAAAAAACTCCAGAGTTAATGTTGAAATTCGGTGAGTTTGTAAACTCCTTAGGTGGAAAATATATTACAGCCGAAGATGTGGGAATGGCAACTTCTGATATGGACTTGGTACGCACAGTTACTCCTTATGTTACTGGAATTTCAGAATCGAAAGGCGGCGCGGGCAATCCTTCTCCAGTTACTGCGTATGGTGTTTTTATGGGAATGAAAGCTGCTGCAAAATATAAATTTGGAAGCGATGTACTTGAAGATAAAGTAATTTATGTTCAGGGAATTGGAAATGTAGGTGAGGCTTTGGTAGAAAACTTGAGCAATGAAGGCGCCAAAGTATATATTTCAGACATTAATCAGGATCGTTTAGAAGAGGTTCGAGACAAATACAGCGTTAATATTTACGGTGGAGACAACATTTACGCAGAAGAAATGGACATATACGCTCCTTGTGCTTTGGGTGCTACAATAAATGATTTTACCATCAATCAATTCAAGGCTAAAATCATTGCTGGTGCTGCAAACAACCAACTGGCCGAAGAGCAGAAGCACGGAAAAATGCTTCGCGAAAAAGGGATTGTGTACGCGCCAGATTTCTTAATTAACGCTGGTGGAATCATAAACGTTTATGCCGAACTTGAAAATTACGACCGAAAGGAAATAATGCGCAAGACTGAAAATATTTACAACACTACGCTTGAAATATTGAAAAAAGCTGAGGCAGAAAACATTACCACCTATCAAGCGGCATTTAATGTGGCCCAAGCCAGAATTGATGCAAGAAAAAACGAAAAATAGACTTCGGATTTTTTAAAACACTATCTTTGCAACGCACAAGGATTTCCTTGTGCGTTGTTTCTTTAAAACAGTTCTTTCAAAAAAATATATGCTTACAAGAAGACATATCCGAGTAAAAGTTTTGCAGTCCGTTTACGCTTATAACCAAAGTGAAAACCCGAAAATAGATACGCAAGAAAAATTTTTACTATACAGTATAGATCAGATGCTAGATCTTTATTTGTTGCTTTTGCAATTATTTGTTGCACTTCAGGAGCAAGCAGATAATTATCTTTTAATATCCCAAAAAAAGCATCTTGCCACTGTTTCAGAAAAAAACCCGAGTCGTGTGTTTGTTGACAACAAGTTAATACAGGTAATTGCCAACAACACTACTTTTTCAGACGTAATTAAAAAGAAAAATCTTAATTATTGGTCACTGGACGGCGAGTATGTTAATATCATTCTAAAAGAACTTCGCCAATTGGAATGGTACGAAACCTATCTTTCAATAAAAGAAACCACCTTTAAAGAAGATCAGGATTTTGTGACCAAGGTTTTTAAGGAAGTGATTGCGCCCAATGATAAACTTTATGATTATTTGGAAGACAAACGATTAACTTGGGTTGATGATTTCCCAATAGTTAATACTGCTATCGTTAAAATGCTCGGCAAGCTTTCAGAAAAAAACGCATCTTCTCTTTTGGTACCTAACCTTTATAAAAACGACGAAGATCGCGAATATGCACTGCAACTTTTCAGAAAAGTAATTTTGAATGAAGACAAGCTAAACGCGCAAATAGAAGGAAAAACCCCAAACTGGGACCAAGATCGAATAGCCGATGTAGATTTGATTATCTTGAAAATGGGCATTGCAGAATTTTTATACTTTCCGTCAATTCCTGTAAGGGCCACCATCAACGAATATTTGGAAGTTTCCAAAGAATATTCAACGCCTAAAAGTAGCATCTTCGTAAACGGTATTTTAGATAAAATAGTGAAGGAATTTGAAGAGGAAGGCAAATTGAATAAAATTGGCCGTGGCCTTCAATAAAAGCAAAAAAATACCTATTTTTGGCGTGCTAAAAACATAAAAAATCTTAATTATCATGAAAAAATCAGTTTTATTAGTTGCCTTACTATCTGTTTTTGCCTTTTCTTCTTGTAAAGACAATGCTGCAGACAAAGTAAATGAAGAAAATGTTGCCACTGCCGAAGTACGCGATGCAGAATCTGGTAAATTCCCAGCAATCACTTTTGAAGAAAGCCAGTTTGATTTTGGAACTATTGATCAAGGAACGGCTGTAGAGCACATTTTTAAATTTAAAAATACTGGGGAGGCTCCTTTAATGATCGTAAACGCTAAAAGTAGCTGTGGTTGTACTGTTCCAGAATACACAAAGGAACCGGTTGCTCCAGGTGCTTCAGGTGAATTATTAGTAAAATTCAACGGAAGTGGTCAAAACCAAGTAAGCAAAACAGTAACACTTACAACGAATACTAAAGCAGGAACCGAAACTTTAACCATTAAAGCTTTTGTAAACCCTAAAGCTGGTGCAGGAAATGCACAAGCTCCTATTAAAACCCCAACATCTAAATAATTATTTGGAATACTAAAAATTGCTATGGAACAAATACAAAGTTTTTTACCTATAATATTATTGTTTTTGGTGATGTATCTTTTTTTGATACGTCCCCAAATGAAAAAAGCCAAACAGGAAAAACAGTTTGCCGCCCAACTTAAAAAAGGCGATAAAGTAATTACCACTGGCGGATTGCACGGTAAAGTACTAGAGCTTAATGATGATGGAACCTGTATTATTGAATGCGGTGCCGGAAAAATAAAGTTTGAAAGGTCTGCCATTTCTATGGAAAGAACAGCAAAACTTAACGCTCCTTTGATAGAGAAGAAATAGTAAATTGTTCCTTTTTAAATAAAAACTCCCTCACTATGTTTTAAATAGTTGAGGGAGTTTTCTTTGTTATTTGTTCCTTCGACTGCGCTAAGGACGACAAAATTGGAATTGATTTTTTATTCTTCTTCCTTTTTAAATTTTGAAAGATCCTGTGCGGTAATTTGGGCAATGTTTACTATGACTTCTACAGCCTTTTGCATGCTCTCAACGGGAACATATTCATATCTTCCGTGAAAATTGTGGCCCCCCGCAAAAATGTTTGGGCACGGAAGTCCCATAAAACTTAACTGCGAACCATCGGTTCCGCCACGTATTGGTTTTATGAGTGGCTCTAGGCCTGCTTGCTCCATTGCTTGTTTTGCAATTTTCACAATATGCATCACAGGTTCAATCTTTTCTCGCATATTGAAATATTGATCTTTTATTTCAACAGTAACGACTTCCATTTCAAATTGTTCGTTTAGCTCGTCGGCTAATTGTTGGACCATTTCTTTTCTTGCCTCAAAGTGATTTCTGTCGTGATCGCGGATAATATACTGGATTTTGGTTTCATCTACAGATCCATTTATGCCGTGCAGATGAAAAAAGCCTTCGCGACCTTCGGTGTGTTCTGGGGTTTCAAGTCTTGGTAAAGAGTTGATATAATCAGTTGCTATATACATACTGTTCACCATTTTCCCTTTTGCATAACCTGGATGAACAATTTTTCCCTTTACGGTTACTACGGCACCAGCTGCGTTGAAGTTTTCATATTCCAGTTCTCCCACTTGGCTACCGTCCATAGTGTATGCCCAATCTGCGCCAAATTTTTTCACGTCAAATTTATGTGCGCCACGACCTATTTCTTCATCAGGGGTGAAACCTACGCGGATTTTTCCGTGTTTAATTTCTGGATGATTGATAAGGTACTCCATTGCTGAAACAATCTCCGTAATACCAGCTTTATCGTCTGCACCCAAAAGGGTAGTGCCGTCGGTAGTGATTAGGGTTTTTCCTTTGTAAAGCAATAAATCCTCAAAATAATCTGGGGAAAGAATGATGTTCTTTTCTTTATTGAGAACAATATCCTTTCCGTTGTAATTCTCAATAATCTGAGGTTTAACGTTTGCACCGGTAAAATCAGGGGAAGTATCAAAATGTGAAACAAAACCGATTACGGGAACAGGATGCGAAACGTTGGAAGGCAAAGTAGCCATTATGTAGGCGTTTTCGTCGATAGTAACGTCTTCCATTCCTATCTGCTTAAGTTCTTCGGCAAGTTTATTTGCGAGATCCCATTGCTTTTTGGTGCTTGGCGTAGTGTCACTATTTGGATCACTTTCGGTGTCCACGGTAACATAACTTATGAAGCGGTCAATAATGTGTTGTTTTTCAATCATAGCTTTTCTTTTACACTGCAAAATAAAGCATATTCAAAATAACAAATACATAGATTAGTGTATTTTTGTACCACATTTTTCAACCATGTACAAAACCATCATTCGCCCACTGTTTTTCAGTTTCGATCCTGAAAAAATTCATCATTTCACATTTTCATTGATTCGGTCTTTTAATAAAATGGGCTTCGGAAGTATTTTCCGAAGTATCTATAAAATTGAAAACCCAAAGTTGGAACGTGAACTTTTTGGTTTGAAATTTCCAAATCCCGTTGGACTTGCCGCAGGTTTTGATAAAGATGCGAAGCTCTACAAAGAACTTTCAAATTTTGGTTTTGGTTTTATTGAAATAGGAACCGTTACCCCAAAAGCACAACCCGGAAATGACAAACCGCGTTTGTTTCGACTAAGGGAAGATGCTGCAATCATAAACAGAATGGGCTTTAACAATGGTGGTGTAGAAGAGGCTGTTGAAAGATTGAAAGCAAACGGAAAGGTCGTTTCAACTCCGCTCAACGACCGGGTTTTAATTGGTGGAAACATTGGTAAAAACAAAGTCACGCCTAATGAAGAAGCGGTGAAAGACTACGTAATCTGTTTTGAAGCGCTTTTTGATTATGTGGATTATTTTGTGGTAAACGTAAGTTCACCCAATACGCCAAACCTTCGTGCTTTGCAGGAAAAGAAACCGCTGACGGATTTATTACAAACGCTTCAAGACAGAAATAATGAAATGTCACTTCGAGCGCAGTCGAGAAGCCGCAAACCAATTCTTCTAAAAATAGCCCCAGATTTGACGGATGAGCAACTTTTGGACATCATCGAAATAGTTGCCACGACAAAAATTGACGGCGTTATTGCAACGAACACAACCATCTCCCGGAAAGGAATTTCTTCGGAAAACAAAAAAGAAATGGGCGGTTTAAGCGGAAAGCCATTAAACAAAAGAGCTACGGAAGTCATTCGTTTTCTTTCTGAAAAAAGTAACAAAGCATTTCCTATTATTGGGGTTGGAGGAATCCACTCTGCAGAGGACGCTATGGAAAAACTGGATGCTGGTGCAAGTTTAGTGCAACTTTACACAGGTTTTATTTATGAAGGCCCAGGCTTAGTAAAAGAAATAAATAAAGCGATTCTGAAAAGGAAATGATTGAAACCCTAATTTCATTTTCCATCGCTACCCTCGCGCTCGCCATTTCTCCGGGGCCGGACAATATATACGTACTTACACAGTCCTTGGTCAATGGCACCAAAAGTGGTATTGCTACCACTGCGGGACTGATTAGTGGCTGCATTGTTCATACAACACTTTTGGCTTTCGGCATATCTGCAATTATTACCGCATCTGAAGAAATTTTCTACGGAATAAAAATTTTGGGTGCTTGCTATTTACTTTACCTAGCGTACACAGTCTATAAAAGTGATGAACACATTTCGTTAGCGGAGAATGCTCCGAAAAAATCATACTCTCAACTTTTTAAAACCGGGGTAATTATGAATTTGGTAAACCCAAAGGTCATGATTTTCTTTTTGGCATTCTTTCCTGGTTTTCTTTGGGACAAGGAAGGGAATACCATTGCGCAATTTTATATTTTGGGAATTACCTTTATGATTGTTTCTTTTATAACTTTCAGCAGTATAGCACTGGCAGCTGGCAGAATTTCATCCTTGCTTTTGGAATGGAAAAGTATGGGCGTAGTTTTGAAATGGGTACAAATACTCGTTTTTGTCGGGATTGCTATTTTTATTTTAGTTCCGTAATTAGACATTTATTTACATTAAAATTTATTTCGAAAGTATTTCGCATTTCAAACTTTCCATTTCCAATTTGGTCATTATTTTTTAAAATTGAAAGATTACTGCCTAAGTTGGAATTACTATCTTTGAGGCAATGCAGCAAGTAAAAATTATAGAATGTCCGCGCGATGCTATGCAAGGCATCAAAGACTGGATTCCCACTGAGCAAAAAGTGCAATATATACAGTCGCTTTTGCGCTGTGGTTTTGACACCATTGATTTTGGAAGTTTTGTATCTCCCAAAGCAATCCCACAAATGCAGGACACGGCAGAGGTGCTTTCAAAGCTGGATCTTTCCACAACCAAAAGTAAATTGCTCGCCATTGTCGCCAACCTTCGCGGGGCAGAAGATGCTGTTAAACATCCCGAAATTGATTATTTAGGCTATCCTTTTTCTATCTCTGAAAACTTCCAAATGCGAAATACGCACAAAACAATTTCGGAGTCTTTGGTGATACTTCAGGAGATACTAAACCTTGCGCATAAAAACAATAATGAAGTAGTTGCCTACCTTAGCATGGGTTTCGGAAACCCTTATGGAGACCCGTGGAATGTTGAGATAGTAGGGGAGTGGACAGAGAAACTTTCTGCTATGGGAGTGAAAATTCTTTCACTCAGTGATACCGTGGGTTCATCGACACCTGCTATTATTTCATATTTATTTACTAACTTGATACCCAAATATCCCCACATAGAATTTGGTGCACATTTGCACACCACTCCAAACGCGTGGCACGAAAAAGTAGATGCAGCCTATAAAGCAGGTTGTAGAAGGTTTGATGGTGCTATACAAGGTTTTGGAGGCTGCCCGATGGCAAAAGATGAATTGACTGGAAACATGCCCACCGAAAAAATGCTCAGTTATTTTACTGCTGAAAAGATTTCGTGTAACATCAATCCAATGTCTTTTGAAAGCGCGCATAATGAAGCAACTAAAATTTTTACTAAATACCATTAAATGAGAAATTTTTTACTTTTAGCTGTTGTGGGCTATTTTTTTTCGAGCTGTGAAATTCTTCAACAAGTATATCCTGATGACCCAATAAAAGGTGCAGGCGCTATTACCCTCAAATTTGTTCAAATTAACGATGTCTATGAAATTGCTCCTCTAAACGGTGGCGAATACGGAGGTTTGGCACGTGTGGCCCATATTCGTGATTCAATTAAAGAAAGATTTCCAAACACCTATATTTTTTTGGCAGGCGATTTTTTAAATCCTTCTTTAATAGGGACACTAAAAGTTGATGGTGAACGCGTAAATGGTAAACAGATGGTAGATGTGCTTAATGCAATGGATATCGATTTGGTAACCTTCGGTAACCATGAGTTCGACTTGAGCGAAAAAGATTTGCAAAAAAGACTGAATGAATCGAACTTCACTTGGACTACCGCAAATGTGCGGCACGTTACCGAAAAGGGCATAGTGCCTTTTACAACTAAATGGGACTATACTAATGTACCAACATCAGATTACGCAACATTTAACGCCATTGATGCGGATGGCAATAGAATGAAATTTGGAGTATTTGGTGTAACCCTTCCTTCAAATCCGAAAGATTATGTTTCCTATGGTGATATTTATGAGAATGCGGTGAGAACTTATGATTTAGCAATTCAAAAGTCTGATTTTGTTGTTGGCCTTACCCACGTTTCCATAGATGAAGATAAAGAAATAGCCAAGCGTTTGAGGTCGTTACCTTTAATAATGGGTGGGCACGAACACAATAATATGCTGGAGAAAGAAGGGAGAACGATTATTGCAAAAGCAGATGCTAACGCGAAAAGCATTTATGTGCATACCCTTATTTATAACCTACGCACAAAATACCTTTACATCAATTCCGAATTGATGATGGTAACCGATAAAATAGCATCCTCCGCTAAAGTAGAGCGTGTAGTAAACAAATGGACTGATCTTGTGAACGAGAAGCTTAAAGAAGTAGTTGAAAAGCCCGATGAGATAATCTATAAAACCACATCACCGCTAGATGGTACCGACACAGCCAACAGAAGTAAACAAACCAATATGGGCGAGCTAATCACGCGATCTATGGCCTATGCTTATAATGATAAGGTAGATGGGGCTTTGGTGAACGGCGGTTCAATAAGAATAGACGATAGGTTGGTGGGTGATGTAACAAGTACCGATATTTTTAGGGTGCTTCCTTTTGGAGGAAGTGTGCTGAAAGTAGATTTAAAGGGAAGCCTTTTAAAGGAAATTTTGGAATACGGAAAATTACAAAGTGGTGAGGGTGCTTATCTTCAACGCTACAAGTTTTCGCAAAATGAAAACGGAGAATGGCAAACAGGCGATAAAACAATTAGTGATACTAAAACATATACTGTTGCCTTCAGCGATTTTTTGTTGAAAGGATTGGATATATCCTTTTTAACTCCTGAAAACAAAGGTATTGTAAAAGTTTATACGCCAAAGGAACCCGAAACAGCTGCTGACATTCGGAAAGCAATTATTTTCTATTTAAATTCATTGAAAAAATAACTATGATTAAAAAAAGTATAAAAATCTTACTTGTTCTGTTGCTTATTGCATTGTTGGCTATTCAATTTATTCGTCCCGAAAAAAATAATCTTGGTTATGAAAGCGTAGCTCTTTTTGAAACTGAAACCAAACCATCTGAAAATGTAGCAACTATTTTGAAGGAACGCTGTTATGATTGCCACAGTAACCATACCCAATATCCTTGGTATGCAGAGGTTGCTCCTTTTTCACTATGGCTTAAAGACCATATTGATGACGGAAAAAAACATTTTAATGTTTCTGCTTGGAGTGATTATTCTGTTAAAAAGAAGGAACATAAATTAGAAGAATTGGTTGAAATGGTTGAAGACGACGAAATGCCTTTAAAATCCTATACAATAATACACGGTAATCTTTCGGAAGACGACAAAAAATTATTGCTTCAATGGGCTGGATTGGTTAGGCTTCAGTATAAGCACCAATTGGAAGTTTCTGCTAATTAATATGTTCCACAAAATTCTTTGATTTTATTTAAATTTATTCTAAATAAACTTGCGAGTTTTCTTTTACGTTGTTATTTTTGCGCCTGAAAAATCAATCTATTTTAATTCAGTCTAAATAACATTAAATGAAAAAATTCATCACTTTATCCGTTTTATTTTTTAGTGCGATTTCATTTTCGCAAACCGTTTCTGACTCAATACCTCCAACTCCTCAAGAACAACAAAATTCAATCCAACGCATACTTTCGGGTACTTTTGGGAAGGCAGTGACTCTTGGTGGATATGGAGAAATGGTCTATAACCAGCCAGAGGGCGACAACGGCACCCTCGATGTACACCGCTTGGTTCTGCTTTTAGGCTATAAGTTTGATGAAAAAACACAATTCATTACCGAGATTGAGGTGGAACATGTAGAAGAAATATATATAGAGCAAGCGTTTGTAAATTATGCCGTAAGTAACAATGTGAACCTCCGCGGAGGATTGATGTTGGTTCCAATGGGAATAATAAACGAATACCATGAACCCACCACCTTTAACGGTACAGACCGCCCTGCCGTTGACCACGATATAGTGCCAACCACTTGGCGCGAATTGGGAATAGGGGTAACCGGACGTTTTCCAGAAATCTCTTTGGGTTACCAAGCCTACATTTTTAATGGCTTCAAATCTACTGCCCTAGACAACGAGGGTGGAATAAATGGATTTTTAAAAGGCAAGGACGGTTTGCGAGGAGGACGTCAAAAAGGGATAGAATCCACCGTGGACAGCCCAACTTTTTCGGCAAAATTAGATTACTATGGAATCCCCGGCCTGCGTTTCGGATTAGCTGGATATTTTGGAAAGACTCAAGCTGATGATGAAGTAGAAGATTTGGATGGTGCAAATATTGGTATTTCCATGGTTGGTTTCGATCTTCGTTATGCTTTCCGTAAATTTACTGCGCGTGGCGAGTTTGTTTATGCTTCCCTTACCGATACGGACCAATACAACACCCTTACTGGAAGGGATCTGGGCAGTACCCTTATGGGCTATTATGTGGAAGGAGCTTATAATTTGCTACCACTTACCGCCAAACAAAAACTTTTTGCTTTTGCCAGGTATGAACAATATGACACTCACGCCGGTACAGAAGGCGGTTTGGTGCGCAACGATGCTTATAACCGCCAGGATATAACCGCAGGTTTGTCTTACCACATTGCAAATGGAGTGGTAATAAAAGGCGATTATCAAATTAAAGACAATGCGCTAGATGGAGCTGAGGTGAAGAACCAACTCAATTTTGGAATTGGCGTTTGGTTCTAATAAACCTTAGTTAACACTATTTTAAATATGGTTCTGCATAATTTTTGAAATCAATACCTTTGCTTTATGAAAACAAGATTGTTCATACTCTTTTTTGTCCCGCTCGTCTTGGCAGCCTTTACCGTTCCAGATAACGTGGCCAAAAAGGCCCATAAAGAGATGGTGAAATTTTACGGGACCGAAAATATTTCAAAAGAAATCATTTCGGTTCCTAAAGATTTGAATTATAAGACGATTTCGGAATTTGGAGATGAAAACCTTTTTAAGATCAATTCGGGCGGTAAACTTCTCGGGTATGGATATATAGGGAATGCACCCAGTAAAACCGCAACTTTTGATTATTTGGTGTTGTTTGATAAAAACTTCGTCATTACTACGAGCAAAGTACTTTTTTACCGCGAAGAGTACGGCGGCGAAATAAGCAGCAAACGTTGGCTGAAACAGTTTGAAGGCGAATCCCCCACTTCCAAGGAACTTGTTTACAACCGAAATATCATCCCAATAAGCGGGGCCACAATTTCGGTAAGGTCCTTGACCTCAGAAATGAATTCCCTTCTGAAGAGTATTGCTATCCTGCAAAAATCAAATATTTTTTAAATGCAACTCCACGGCCGTATCCAAAATCTTCCGCGTTATGCAAAACAATTTATTGTGGCATTTGTTATTGTTTTGAGCGTGGGATATTTCACGGGTCTGAACTTTGTCCGCGAAACAGGCTCAGTAAGTCCGCACGGGCTTCAGGAAAATTACCTTGGAAATGAAGAAGTGGAAGATGTAGCGGTAATGAAATTCAAAAAAGGGGAGCGCGAGATGCTTACCATTTTGCACACTCACATTCTTTCTATTTCGTTTATTTTCTTTTTGTTGGGCGGCTTGGTGGCTATCACTTCCCTTCCACCAAAATGGAAAGCTTTCTTAATGATAGAACCTTTTGTTTCTATCCTTTTGACCTTCGGTGGAATATATTTTATGTGGAAAGGTATGCTGTGGATGAAATGGGTTGTCATGATTTCAGGCACTTTGATGACCGTAGTCTATGTGGTAGCGGCAGGAGCGGTGCTGATCCAATTGTTTGCTTCGGAAAAGAAATAATAATTAACAGCCAGCCCCCCATTCAATATGCTATGCTGCTGTTGAAGTTATAAAAGAATTCAGAATTCTTAATTATTTTACCGTACATTTGCACGCAATTAATCCATAATCACTTTCGCAAGCTTCGGAAGATAATTTAATTGCAATGACCGCACACAACAACAAAATTCTTGGAGAAGGCCTAACTTACGACGACGTACTTTTAGTGCCTGCCTATTCTGAAGTTTTACCACGCGAAGTTTCCATCGCCACCAAATTTTCACGAAATATTACATTAAACGTTCCCATTGTTTCCGCTGCAATGGACACCGTTACTGAAAGTGCTATGGCAATCGCTATGGCTCGCGAAGGTGGTATTGGCGTACTTCATAAGAATATGAGTATTGAGCAGCAGGCTGCTGAAGTTCGGAAAGTGAAACGTGCTGAAAGCGGAATGATTATCGATCCAGTAACTTTGAAAAAAGAAAACACCGTGGGCGATGCCCAAAAAACGATGCGGGAATATAGCATTGGTGGAATCCCGATTATCGATGATGCAGGAAAGTTGATAGGAATTGTCACTAACCGAGATCTTCGTTTCGAAAAGGATTTAAAACGTCCGTTGAGCGAAGTGATGACTTCAGAAAATTTGGTTACCGTGGCACAGGGTACTTCATTAAAGGAAGCTGAGATAATTCTTCAAAAAAATAAAATTGAAAAACTACCCGTGGTAAGCGATGCGGGTAAACTATTGGGACTTATTACATTTAGAGATATTACCAAACTCACTCAGAAACCAAGTGCCAATAAGGACCAATATGGAAGACTTCGCGTTGCTGCAGCGCTTGGCGTAACAGCTGATGCTGTAGAAAGAGCCGAAGCTTTGGTGAATGCACAGATTGACGCAGTAATTATTGACACTGCCCACGGACATACTAAAGGAGTTGTTGAAGTTTTGAAAAAGGTGAAACAAAGATTCCCTGAGTTGGATGTGATTGTTGGGAATATTGCCACAGCTGATGCTGCAAGATATTTGGTTGCCGCTGGTGCTGATGCGGTGAAAGTTGGAATTGGACCAGGCTCAATATGTACTACAAGAGTAGTTGCTGGGGTTGGCTTTCCGCAATTTTCAGCAGTATTAGAAGTTGCCGCAGCCATCAAGGGAAGCGGAGTTCCTGTAATTGCAGATGGAGGAATTAGATATACTGGAGATATTCCTAAGGCTATTGCTGCTGGGGCGGATTGTGTGATGTTAGGTTCATTGTTAGCAGGGACGAAAGAATCTCCTGGGGAAACCATTATTTTTGAAGGAAGAAAATTCAAGTCTTACCGAGGGATGGGTTCTGTGGAAGCTATGAAACAGGGTTCCAAAGATCGCTATTTTCAAGATGTTGAGGATGATATTAAAAAACTGGTTCCCGAAGGAATTGTAGGACGCGTTCCTTATAAAGGAGACTTAGTTGAAAGTATGACCCAATTCATAGGCGGACTTCGTGCAGGAATGGGTTATTGCGGGTCAAAGGATATTGAGACTTTAAAAGAAACTGGGCAGTTTATTAAAATTACTGCTTCGGGTATTAATGAGAGTCATCCGCATGATGTTACCATTACCAAAGAATCACCAAATTATAGCAGGTAGTTTTCTTGTTTTCAGTGTTTACTGATCAGTTTGTAATCAGCAATGCTTCATAATAGCGAATTATTTTTTCAGACATTGACTGTGGTTATTTTTTCCTCTAAGAATTTTAAAATTGAGATAAAGCCTTCAAATTGCACTTCGGTGTCAATTCCTTTTGTTGGAGTAAGAATGATTTTTGAGGTGTTTTCTTTAGGAATGCGGATATAAACCTTTTCTTTTCTGAGTTTGTTGAAAATTGACTCTTCTTCAGTAATTTTTTTAATTAATTCCGAATCACTTTTGAATACATATTCGTCTTTGATTTTTTTACTGGTTGAAGGAAAAACGCTTTGCAGAATTTTATCCCAATAGGTAACTGGATATATTTCTAAGATTTTTCCGCACTTATTGTCTAAATGAAGTGTTATTCTGAAGGGTTCCGCAGTTGGAATTGCTCCGCCAACTTCATTAAGATTAACTGAAATTTTTGATCCGCCAATCTTAAAGTAAGCACTTTTGGGTTGATAAATCATTTTGCCAATTGGTGAAAAGGCTTCTTTTAGGCTTTCTTCTGTATAGTGACCGTCATTTTTTTCTGCAAAACGTTTAAGAAGATTCATGAAATACAATTCTGAAGTTCTTTCAAATATAACTATTTCCATAAAGCATTGTCAAAAAAAAACGTGAAGCAATAGCTCCACGTTTAATATTTTCCAAAAGAAAAGTTGAATTATTTTCGCTATTCTTCGGTAGTTATAGTAATGCCTAGTTCTAGTAGAATTGGAACGGTAAGATCATATTCTGGATCTAAATAAACCAAATCCTGAGTAGTCTGCATCACTTGTGTGTAGTTTTTTGATTTTGCTACTTTATCCAAGGCTTCACCAATTTTTTTATAGAGTGGTTTAAGCGCTTCTGTTTGTCTAATGTCCATTAGTTTACTACCGTTCTCTTGGAATTTCTGAATGTCTTTGTCCAAGTTTATCAGTGTGGTCTGTTTTTCCTTTTTCTGTTCGTCGGTAAAGGTGGCTTCGCCTTTTTTGTATTCATCAACTAGTTTTTTGTATTCGTCCACTTTTTTGTTGAGGTCTATGTCCAGTTGTTGTCCGTAGGTCTTTAATTCAGTTTGAACAGAGATCAGTTCAGGCATTTTAGAAAGAATATATTCTACGTCAACTGCGCCTACTTTTCCTTGAGCGAAGGTTGAAAGACCGATAAAGAAAATTGCAATTTTTAAAAATTTCATTTTGTTTGTTTTTAAATATTCAAAGCGCAATATTACTATAAATATTGCAAATAAACTGACAGTTGCTTTCAGCGTTTATAAAAAATATAGTCCGTAACAATTGGTTCCATTCCTTGTGTCTTCATAAGACTGATTAGTTGTCCGCGATGATAGGTACTGTGATTGATGATATGAAAAAATATTTCGCTAACGGTATTTGTAAAATTGTGACCCTTACTATTAGTGTAGTTTATTGGTTTGTTTAATTCTTTTTTATGAAGAATATCTTCACTATGCTCAAAATTTTCGTTGTTGATGTTTTGCAGGTCACTAATTTCCAAATGTTGCCAAACCGAAAGAGCAGGGGCAACGCCAAAAATGCGGTGGTTCCATACGTGGTGGGCATTTAGGGTGTGGCTGGCCAAAAGGCTAATATTTTCTGCGTAGGCTTCAGGATTTTTGATTAATACCTCAATAAGCTGCTGATTGCAATGGTTTGTGTATTCAAATGTATCTTGAAAAAATGCTTTCACGGGTTGTCATAAATTTGCCCACGAGTGGGTTTCAAGGTTTCCCTTAGTGTATTCATTAAAGACTTATCAACCACAAAATATGCAATATGGTGCATTGGTGTAATTTCTTCTTTGCCAGTAAAAGCATTTTCTAATTTTTTTGCTTCAGCAAACTCAGTAAGATGCTTTGCGTGATGCTCAGCAATGTGTTTTGAGTTCGGACCGTGGAAGTCCCATATAAGTTTTACTCTTTCAGTCATTTATATATTGTTATGAAGGTAATGGCTTTATCTTAAAAAATACTTGTATTCGTTCTTTTTTATTAGCTTCTGCAAGTTACGGGTTTTAAGAATATTTTAAAATGCGGGTAACACTATATTTATATTAAATTCGTTTGCTTTTCGGGTGTAAGTTCCCATAGCTTTTTGCTATTTTTGCACCTTTGTCCGCTGAAGCATAAACATAGGCGGGTTGTTTCATTAAAAATAAATATTCAATAATGATGAAAAATTTTCTTACTGTATGCATTTTGGCCTTTTTGAGCGCCACAACCGTTTTTTCGCAAAATAAAAAAGAAGTGTTGATGACCATAGACGGCAAGCCTGTCTATGCAAACGAATTTGAGCGTGTTTATATGAAAAACCTCGACCTTGTCCAGGACGAATCGCAAAAAGATATTGATGGTTACCTGCAGCTCTTTATTGATTATAAACTGAAAATAGCCGAAGCCCAGGCACAGGGTCTGGACAAAGAAGAAAATTATTTAAAGGAATTTTCAAAGTACAGAGATCAACTTTCAAGAAATTATCTTTTTGAAGACAAGGTTACCGAAGAACTTGCCAAAGAAGCTTACGAACGTGGCAAACAAGATGTAGACGCTTCTCACATTTTGATCCGTGTAGATTATGAAGCTTTGCCGCAGGATACATTGGCTGCTTACAACAAATTGAATTCCATTCGCGAAAGAGCTCTTAAAGGTGAAGACTTTGCAAAGCTCGCAAAAACCTATTCTGAAGAACCCGGAGCGAAAGAGTCTGGAGGCGACTTAGGCTATTTTTCAGTATTCAATATGGTTTATCCGTTTGAAAATGCTGCTTATAATACAAAGGTTGGCGAAATCTCAGGCATTGTGCGCACTAGTTTTGGATACCATGTTTTAAAGGTTAACGACAAAAGAGCAAGAATGCCAAAAATTTCGGTATCACATATTATGATATCTGATAAAAAGGGCGCACGTACATTCAACCCAGAGGAACGCATCAATGAAATTTACAGCATGCTGATGCAAGGACAGAATCTTGAAAGCCTTGCTAAGCAGTTTTCTGACGATAAAAATTCAGCAGTGCAGGGTGGTAAACTGAAACCTTTCACAAAAGGTGACCTACGTGCTCCAGAATTTGAGGATGCGGCCTATGCCCTTAAAAACCCTGGTGATTTGAGCAAGCCTGTAAAAACTGATTTTGGTTGGCACATTATCCGTTTGGAGGAAAAATTTCCTATGGAAACGTTTGAGCAGCAAAAAGAAGAACTTGAGAAAAAAGTGAACGAAGGCGACCGTTCTAAAATTGTTACTAGTGCCACCAATAAAAAAATAAAGGAAAAATACGGATTTAAAAAAGAAGCAAGTTACTTGCCTTATTTTGACACCTACCTTGGCGATGATATTTTGAAAAGAAAATGGGTTATGACTCCAATAACCGCTAATGAGGATAAAACACTTTTTGTAATAGGTGATAAAAAATCTACCTATTCAGATTTTGCAAGATATATAGAAGAACGTCAAAAAACCACTCGCCCATACAAGCTAAAGGAGACGTTATTGGTAGATTTTTATGATGAATTTGAAACCGAGGAGCTAAAAGATTACTTCAAAGAAAGACTTGAGTTCGAAAATGAAGACTACGCCGCCATTCTCAACGAATACCGCGATGGTCTTTTAATTTTTGATGTGATGGACAAAAACATCTGGCAAAAAGGCAAAAATGATTCTATTGGTATTCAGGAATATTATAATAAAACTAAACAGAATTACCTGTGGAAACAGCGTATAGACGCTGATATTTATGCGGCCACTTCAGATGTACTTGCACAACAGCTAGTGAAAATGTTAGGTGAAGGAAAAACCCCAGAGGAAATTAAAATCATACTGAATGCAGAAGATAAAGTAAATGTTCTTATCACTCCCGGTGTTTTTGAAATTGACCAACGCGAGCTTCCCAAGAATCTTGAAATTAAGAAAGGAGTTTCTAAAATATATCCAAGCAATGATTCATTCGTCGTTGTGAACATTAAAGAAATAATTGCTCCTGGGTCAAAATCATTGGAAGACGTAAAAGGGAAAGTATTGAGCAACTACCAAAACGATATTGAAGCTTCTTGGATTGAGGGCCTACATTCAAAATATAAAGTAGAGGTAAACAAGAAATCTTTGAAACACGTTAAGAAACAACTAAAGTGATAAAGCAATTTCTTTATATAATACTGTGCTGTGTTTTTTTTGTTTCCTGTGATTATTTTAAACAGGAAGCCGAGCAAGATGTAATTGCCCGTGTGAATGACAGTTATTTATATAAAGCAGACATTGCAAAATTGATTTCTGAAAATACTTCGCCAGAAGATAGTACGCTCATTGTAAACAATTATATAAACCGTTGGGCGACTCAGCAATTGCTTATAGACCAGGCTAAAATAAATCTCACCACTGAAAAGCTGGAGCAATATGATAAACTAGTTCAGGAATATAAGATGGATCTGCTTACTGAAGCTTATAAAAATGTAATCGTTGACAAGCAGTTGGACAGTGTAATTTCGGAACAGGAATATCAGAAATACTACGAAGAAAATAAAGAAAACTTCAAACAAAGAGATTTGCTAGTTAAGCTTCGTTATGTAAAGCTTCCATTAAATTATGATGGATTGGCTTCTGTAAAGGAAAAGCTGAATCGTTATAATGAAAAGGACAAAAAATCGCTAAACAGTCAGGATTTCCAATTTGTATCTTCAAATTTCAATGATTCGGTTTGGATCAAAAAAGACGTTTTGCTCAATGCCTTGCCAGTGTTAAAGGGCAATAGCGAGCAAGTGTTAAAAAAATCCAATTTTGCACAATTGCAAGATTCATTAGGAGTATATTTGGTGAAAATTGAAAACGTGCTTAATCCCAATGATACAGCACCCTTTTCCTATATTAAGCCAACTTTGAGACAAATCATTTTGAACAAAA
Source organism: Aequorivita antarctica (assembly GCF_007997155.1). Lineage (GTDB taxonomy): Bacteria > Bacteroidota > Bacteroidia > Flavobacteriales > Flavobacteriaceae > Aequorivita > Aequorivita antarctica. Next base: position 164,561 of record NZ_VORT01000010.1, read on the forward strand.
GAAAGCTCGATCTCATAAAAAAATTAGAAACAGATATTACAAAAGATGCTATTGAAACAAATAATTTTGAAATCTATAAAAATGAATAAGTTTTTATTGGTATTGTTATTCTCCACTGCTGTAATGCAAGCTCAGGTGGTATTGGAGCCAGACAGTACAGGCGTTGTGAAAAGCAATGACTCGCTAGTGGTTCAACAGGTAATGAAGCGCGATACGCTGAAACCTTTCAAAAGATATAAAGCCGAAGGTGTTAGCGCAGTAGTTGGTGAATATGTTATTTTGGACAGTGATATTGACAAAGCCTACGTAGAAATGCAATCACAAGGAATGTCAATAGAAGATATAACCCGTTGCCAGTTAATGGGTAAATTGATGGAGGATAAACTCTATGCGCACCAAGCAAAGCAAGACAGTTTGTTGGTTCCAGATGCCGAAATCAATGGTATGATAGACCAACAGATGCAATATATGATAAGTGAACTTGGTAGCGAGGAAAAAGTTGCTGCCTATTACAGAAAAGACAATATAGCACAACTGAGAACTGAACTTTTTGAAGCCAACAAAAGCATAAAACTTGCCCGAATGATGCAAGATAAAGTGATTGAAAAAGTTGAAGTTACCCCAGAAGAGGTAAGAACATTTTTCTTTTCAATCCCAGAAGAACAACGCCCGGTTTTTAGCGCTGAAATAGAGATTTCACAAATCGTGGTAGATCCTGAAATAACCCAACAAGCGAAAGATGAAGTTATTGCGAAACTAAACGCAATGCGCGCAGATATCATTGACAACGGCGCCAGTTTTTCCACCAAGGCAGTTTTATATTCCAAGGATCCCGGTTCGGCTTCCAAAGGAGGTCTTTACACAGGCGTAAAAAGAGATTCGCCTTGGGCAAAGGAATTTAAGGATCAAGCATTTTCCCTTTTGGAGGGTGAAATAAGTGAACCTTTTGAAACTGAATTTGGGTATCATATTCTTTATGTTGAAAAAATTCGTGGACAAGAAGTTGATGTAAGACATATTTTGATGTTTCCCGAAGTTTCGCAAACATCAATAGATGTGGCACAGAAAAAAATAGAAGGAATAAAATCTCAAATTGATTCAGGGGAAATCACATTTGCGGAAGCAGCCCGAAAGAATTCTGACGACAAAGAAACCCGAAACAATGGGGGTCAGTTAATCAACCCTATAACCTTTGACACGAAGTTTGATCTTACCAAAATGGATCCAACCCTTAGTGCCCAAGTATATAATTTAAGTGAAGGTAAAGTTTCAGAAATTTTTACAGATCGGGACCGCACCGGTAAAAGCAGTTTGAAAATACTTACAGTTACCAAAAAATACCCCGAACACAAAGCCAATTATTCCAAGGATTACGAACGCATCAAACAGTTGGCGCTTCGCGAAAAGCAAATTAAGGTAATCAACAAGTGGCAGAACGAGAAAATAAAAGATACGTATATTAGCATCAACCAAGACTACCAAGATTGTGATTTTGCTGGTAATTGGATGAAAAAATAATAGCGGAAAAAATATGTCAGACGTAGCAGCGGTAACGCAACTGGTTTCAAAATACAATGCCCTTCGGCAAGAAATTAAAAAAGTAATAGTAGGTCAAGATGAAGTGGTTGAGCAGGTGCTACTAGCCATCTTTTCGGGCGGTCATGCTTTGCTGATTGGCGTTCCTGGGCTTGCGAAAACCTTGTTAGTTAATACTGTTGCGGAAGCACTTGGCTTAAAATTCAAAAGAATCCAGTTTACGCCAGATTTGATGCCCAGCGATATTTTGGGTTCTGAAATTTTGGATAAAGACCGTGAATTCAAGTTCATAAAGGGGCCAATTTTCGCCAATATCATTCTTGCAGACGAGATAAACAGAACCCCACCAAAAACCCAAGCCGCACTTTTGGAAGCAATGCAGGAAAGGGCTGTTACAGTTGCAGGACATCACTATAAATTGGATTTGCCTTATTTTGTACTCGCCACGCAAAACCCAATAGAACAGGAGGGAACCTATCCGTTGCCCGAAGCACAGTTGGACCGTTTTATGTTTGCCATCAATCTTGACTATCCTTCGTTTTCTGAAGAAGTTGAAGTGGTTAAACAAACAACCTCGGGTGATACCCAAAAAGTAAACCCACTTTTTACAGCACAGGAAATCATAGATTTTCAGCAGTTAATCCGAAGAATTCCAGTTGCAGATAACGTTGTGGAATACGCCGTTACCTTGGTTGGAAAAACCCGTCCAAATAGTTCTACAGCTACAGAAACTGTAAAAAACTATATCGATTGGGGCGCAGGTCCCCGAGCCTCACAGAATTTAATTTTGGCTGCAAAATCGCACGCAGCACTTCACGGTAAATTCTCACCGGATATTGAAGATGTTCAAAAAGCAGCAATCGCTATTCTTAGACATCGATTGATTAAAAACTACAAAGCCGAAGCCGAAGGATTGAGCATTGAAGAGATTATTAAAAGCTTATATTAAATAATCTTTGTTTTCTTTTCAAATTTCGCAGATTCTGGAATTGTAATATTTTGAAATTCTTAATATTAGCTATCTAAAATTACCAAATTGATAATTATATTCAATTATATTTAACTTTTAGTGAATTATATTCACTAAATAAGCAATTCTATTAAATATTTTTTAATTATTCTATTTTTTTTGTAATTTCGCATCAACAAAAAATACAACTATGGCTTTTGATATTGATATGATTAAAAAGGTTTATGCCCAGATTTCAGAACGTGTGGACAAAGCACGCGAAATCACTGGAAAACCACTTACTCTTTCTGAGAAAATATTATACTCCCACCTTTGGGAAGGCAACCCCACTAAAGCTTTCCAACGTGGTAAAGATTATGTGGATTTTGCCCCTGATAGAATTGCTTGCCAGGACGCAACTGCGCAGATGGCGCTTTTGCAATTTATGCAAGCTGGAAAGAAAACCGTTGCTGTGCCAACTACAGTGCATTGTGATCACTTAATTCAAGCCAAACAGGGCGCTGCACTCGATTTAAAGCGCGCAAACGAAACGAGTAACGAAGTTTTTGACTTTTTGGAATCTGTATCAAACAAATATGGAATTGGTTTTTGGAGACCCGGAGCTGGAATTATTCACCAAGTAGTTTTGGAGAATTATGCTTTCCCGGGCGGAATGATGATAGGTACCGATAGCCACACAGTTAATGCTGGTGGTTTGGGAATGGTAGCCATTGGCGTTGGTGGGGCAGATGCTGTTGACGTAATGGCCGGAATGGCTTGGGAATTGAAATTTCCAAAGCTTATCGGTGTTAAATTGACTGGTGAATTAAATGGCTGGACCGCTTCCAAAGATGTTATTTTAAAAGTAGCTGGCATCCTTACTGTAAAAGGTGGAACTGGAGCTATTGTAGAATATTTTGGTCCTGGAGCGAAAAACCTTTCCTGCACAGGGAAAGGAACCATTTGTAATATGGGGGCTGAAATTGGTGCAACTACTTCAACCTTCGGTTATGACGATGCTATGGAGCGTTTTCTTCGAGCAACTGACCGTTCAGACATCGCTGATGAAGCAAATAAAATCAGAGCGTATTTAACAGGTGATGATGAAGTTTATGCGAATCCAGAACAATATTTTGACCAAGTTATTGAAATAGATTTATCGACACTTCGTCCGCATTTGAATGGACCTTTTACTCCAGATTTGGCAACTCCAGTTGGTGAATTAGGTGAAAAAGCGAAGAAAAACGATTGGCCTATAAAAGTGGATTGGGGACTGATAGGTTCTTGTACCAACTCTTCCTATGAAGATTTGTCTAGAGCAGCTTCCATTGCACAACAGGCCGTCGACAAGAATTTAAAACCTAAAAGTGATTTCGGAATAAACCCCGGTTCGGAACAAATTCGTTTTACTGCGGAACGTGACGGATTGTTAGATGTTTTCGAAAAACTGGGCGCTACAATATTCACAAACGCTTGCGGGCCTTGTATTGGGCAATGGGATAGAAGTGATAGAAAAGGTGACGAAAAGAACACAATTGTACATTCCTTTAACCGAAACTTTTCAAAACGTGCCGATGGAAACCCAAACACTCATGCTTTTGTAGGTTCTCCGGAAATGGTTGCTGCAATTGCAATATCGGGCCGTTTGGATTTTGATCCAATGAATGATACCTTGTTAAATGAAGATGGACAAGAAGTAAAACTGGATATACCAGTTGGTTTGGAACTTCCTCCAAAAGGATTTGAAGTGGATGACAATGGTTATTTAGCTCCAAAAGAGGACGGAAGCTCGGTTGAAGTTAAAGTTGCAAAAGACAGCGAGCGTCTTCAACTCTTGGAGCCTTTTGTGCCAATAAAAGATTCTGAATTACAGGGCGTAAAATTATTGATAAAGGCTTTCGGAAAATGTACCACAGACCATATTTCTATGGCCGGACCTTGGTTGCGCTACCGTGGACACTTGGATAATATCGCCAATAATACCTTGATTGGTGCCGTGAATGCTTTCAATAAAAAGACAAATTTTGTAAAAAACCAACTCACTGGCGAATATGGCGGTGTGCCAAATGTGCAACGTGAATACAAAGCCAAAGGAATAAAAACTATAGTTGTGGGCGACCATAACTACGGCGAAGGTTCTTCTCGTGAGCACGCTGCTATGCAACCAAGATTTTTGGGAGTTGCGGCGGTTTTAGTGAAATCATTTGCCCGAATCCACGAAACGAACTTGAAAAAGCAAGGAATGTTAGGATTGACATTTGCAAATGAAGCAGACTACGATTTGATTCAAGAAGACGATACTTTCAACTTTGTGGATATTGCAGATTTTTCCGAAAACAAACCATTGACTCTTGAAATTGTCCATAAGGATGGCAACAAGGATACTATCAAAGTGAACCATACTTATAACGATGCACAAATAAAATGGTATCGCGAAGGTTCAGCTTTGAATTTGATAAAAAAGCAGGATGCTTAAATAAAAAGGCTAAAGCCTAAACCTCACAGGTCTTTTTTTATTATTCGTAGCTTTATGCGAAGATTAAAAGATCTGTGAGGTTTTTTATACAATAAAATTATGATTCCCTTTCTTAAAAAAAATTGGAGCAATATTCTCTTTTTTGCTTTTTTAGCACTTTTGATTATTCCGCAAACGCGAATGCCCATTCAGGTTTTTGTGCAAAGGCTCATTTCATTTTCTCCTTCCGAAAAATCTGAAACAGAACGGGAAATACTTCAAGATTACGATTGGAATTTACAACAATTGAATGGGGAAGATGTAAATTTTTCACAATCGAAAGGGAAAGTGGCCATAGTAAATTTTTGGGCTACGTGGTGCCCGCCCTGTGTTGCTGAAATGCCTTCATTCCAAAAACTATACGATACGTATGGCGACAAAGTAGATTTTTATTTTGTCACCTCCGAAAAACCAGAAAAGATAATGAGCTTTATGACGAAAAACAGTTATTCTTTGCCCATTTTTCTTCAAACTTATGAAGCGCCAAAAAAACTGGAATCCAGCGTTCTGCCCACGACATATTTGATTTCTAAAACAGGGGAGATAATTATTGGTGAAGAAGGTGCCGCCGATTGGAACAGTAAAAAAATGCGCGCACTTTTGGATCAACTTCTCAGTAAATAATCTGCTGAATATTAACCCGGAAAATAATTTTCTTTAATAGACTTCATCTCTTTCTTTCCTTCAGCAATAGCAGTAATGTCATTCCACAATCTTGTTGTAATCAGTGGCTTCAAAGGTTGTTCTACTTTAATGATTTTCGAGAAATTTTTAATGAGCTGTTTATCCCAAGCTTCATAATGATTTAAAAGATCATCTGGATATACCGTTTTACGGCGAGTTCCTTCATCTATTCCTTTAAAGGGTTCTGAAACATTTAAATAGCCATAATCGTCAGTCAGTTCTTCACCAGGTTGAATATCGCGGATTGCAATTTCAAAATCATAGGCAGTGGATATACAATTGCTTTTAAAACTGTGGTTTACGTAGCGGCCATAATCCCAGCAAAGTACAAAGTTTCCTTTGTTGTTTCTGTAGCAATAGGTTTCTAAAATATTTTGGTAGAGCGGGTTCATTTTCTTTAGTTTGGACGGAGTAAACTCACGGTCCAAATCATCTAAAGCCCATGTTATGGTTCCAGCGGGTAAAAATTCAGTAGCAACAACACCGTATCCAATTTCGTTGCTAATAAACTTTAGTTCTGTTTTAGGATGTATCATAAATAATCGAAAATTTTGGATTAAATGTAATGCAAAATCTCAATTGAATTACATTCTTTAAGCTATTGTATATGAATTTTTAATACCGTTAATTTGCCGATTTTTTCTGCAAATCTATCTTAATCTGCGATATTTTTAGAAGGATATTTTTCTCTGAATTTTTCCATCAAAACATAAACAGTTAAGAGCATACTTAAGGCATAAATACTGTCTTCAATTGGTACAGTTCCAATTCTGATTCCCAGATTTTCAGCGTCATTGTACCAAACCACTTGTTCATTAATCCAGCTGCCAGTAAGATAACCGTTCACAATAAAAAAAGGAATTAAAAGAATGATGAAAACAGGGAAGAAAACCTTTAAAGCTTCACGTTTGTAATTATAGACCAAAGCCAATAACACAATTGCATAGCCGAAGTTTATAGCCGTATACCAGCGATCGTAAAAATAGAGTAGGATAGCTATTAGTATTGTTTGTAGTGAAAAGTAAACAAGGTCTGTAGTTCTATCTGAAAACGAAAAATTCGGAAGTAGCTTTTTAAACGCATAAATTGTGAAAAGACAAGCATAAGAAATACAAATGAAAAAGAGCCATTCCTCAAAAGGAAGCTTTCCCAGTTTTATTCCAGAAAGATATTTTTCATTAAACCCCCAAATTCCGTTTTGCGCAAATATGATGTCCCATGGAATAAAAAAAGCCATCATTATAAATGTGGCTGGGAAGAAATATTTCCAAAGCTTATAAAACTTTAGTTTTGGGTGAAAGCTGAAAAGAAAAGGAATACTGAACGAAGCAACATCCAACAAAAGATACAGATGCCACATAGCCTATTTTTTGAAATATTTTAACGGTGGAAAAAGCATTCCGAAACATTCGCCTTTTTCTTTGCCCAAATGTTTGTGGTGTATTTTATGTGCTCTTCTGATTGCGCGTGCATACCAGTTATTAGCATTTCTGAACAGTTTGAAACGCTGATGGATAAAAATGTCGTGTACAAAAAAATAGGCTAGTCCGTAAGCGAAAATCCCTAAACCAATGGGTAATCCGGCCCAAAAACCAAAATAGCTCCAACCCAGAAAACAACTTATGCTCACAAGTGCGTAAAACAGAAAAAAGTAATCGTTGCGTTCCCACCAACTTCCGTGATTTTTGTGGTGGTGATCTTTGTGAAGCTTCCATAAAAAACCGTGCATAACGTATTTATGCGTAAACCACGCCATAAATTCCATAATGCAGAAAGTGGTTATGAAAATTAATATCCAAAGAACTGTTGTCATTTTAAGAAGTTAATTTGGGAATCTTGAATTTTTATCATCTCACCAAATTTAATTGATATTTCACATAGCTCCTCGTCAAAAGCCCAATTTTTTCAATATTTGGCACACGTATTCTGGTATTTTTTATTTCTATTGCTGGTGTTTGTTGCAATTTTTTCAACAGTCTTTTGTAGTATCTGTATGCGATAAAAACTCCGAGTTTTGCTTCGTGTGGCAAAAACAGAATTCCTTCGTAACCTTTGTTGAAATTTTCTTCTATTTCCGCAATTATTTGTTGTTTTGAAATTTCATCCAGCGATTCCAAATTGGTGTTTGGAAAGTATGTTCTGCTAAGGGTTTCATGGTCTTCTTTTAAATCGCGTAAAAAATTCACTTTTTGAAAAGCGGAACCCAAGTTCATCGCAGATTCTTTTAGTGAGTTATACTTTTCTTCATTGCCTTTTACGAAAACTTTTAGGCACATCAATCCTACCACATCTGCAGAACCGTAGATATATTCATTGAATTCTTCCGCAGTGGAATAAGTGCTTTTTGTAAGATCCAATCTCATACTATTCATAAAGATATAGATCAATTCTTTGTCAATATTGTATTTGTAAACTGTTTTTTGAAAAGAGTTTAAAATTGGATTGAGACTTATGCGGTCTTGCAGTGCTTCCTCCAAAGCATTTTCAAAACGTTTGAAAAGAATTTCCTTTTCATAATCGTGAAAAGAATCCACAATCTCGTCCGCAAAACGAACAAAACCATAAATATTATAAATATCCTGCCTAATGGAAGGTCCCAACATTCGTGTGGCCAATGAAAAGGACGTACTGTAAGTTTCAGTTACCTTTTTGCTACAAGACTCGGATACTATGTCAAAAAGTTCTTTCAATTTCTTTGTTCTTTTTCAATTAAACCTGCTACTAATTTTCCAGAAATCAATGCGGGGGGTACTCCGGGCCCCGGAACGGTTAGCTGTCCCGTAAAAAACAGATTTTTCACTTTGCTGCTTTTCAGTTTTGGCCTCAAAAAAGCAGTTTGCATCAACGTATTTGCCAGTCCGTAGGCGTTTCCTTTATAACTGTTGTAATCTGAAACGAAGTCATTGACACAAAAAGATTCTTTAAATATAACGTATTTTTTAACTTCTTGGTTGGTGATTTTTTCAAACCTATCCATTATTTTTTCAAAATACTCTTCTCGAATTTCCGGTATATCGTCTAGACCAGGGGCCAATGGAATTAAAAAAATCCCAGCTTCTTTACCTTCTGGCGAAATATTTGTATCGGTTTTGGAAGGAAAGCTGGCATAAAAAAGTGGATCATCTGGCCATTTCGGTGCGTCATATATTTCTTGGGAATGTTTCTCAAAATCCACATCGAAAAACAAAGTATGGTGATCTACATTCTCGATTTTTTTATTGAATCCTACATAAAAAAGTAGGGCAGAAGGTGCAAAGGTTTTCTTTTGCCAATATTTTTCAGAATACTGTCGGTGTTTTTCATCTAAAAGTGTTTCTGTGTGGTGATAATCTGCGCCGCTTAAAACCATATCGGCTTCAACCTTTACTCCATTTATAATTAGGCCTGTAGCTTTTCCATTTTCAACAGTTATCTTTTCTACGTTTTGATCCGTTTTAATTATCACACCAAGTTCTTCTGCAAGAGATTTTATTCCATTAACTACAGAATACATTCCTTTTTTTGGGTGAAATGTTCCGAGTCCAAAATCTGCATAATTCATAAAACTATAAAAGGCTGGAGTTTTGGAAGGTTTCGCTCCTAAAAACAAAACAGGAAATTCCAAAATTGAAATAAGCTTTGGATTTTTGAATTCGCTGCGTACCTCTTTGCTGATGGTGCTGAAAAACTGGCTTATTTTCAGCATAGCTTTAACGGTAACTAGTTCCAATGGTGAAACGCCTGGCCTATAAACCAAATCTTTAATGGCAATATTATAATTGTCCAAGGCTTGATCTATAAATTTCTGCAGTTTTATTGAACTTCCAGATTCCTCTTTTTCAAAAGCGGCATAAATTTTTTCAAGTGTATGTTCAATGGTTATATAATCATCGGTTCCAAAGAAGACACGATAGGCGGGATTCAATTTCTCCAGTTCGTAAAAATCTGAAGGAACTTTTCCAAAATCAGCAAAAAAACGTTCAAAAACATCGGGCATCCAGTACCACGTTGGTCCCATATCGAAAGTAAAGCCGTCTTTTTTGAACTGTCGTGCTCTACCACCAATGGTTTGGTTTTTTTCGTATACGGTTACATTATTTCCCGCTTGTGCCAGATAGCACGAAGCTGCGAGCGACGAAAACCCAGAACCAATAATAGCAACTTTTTTCATATTGTTTAACAAATTTACATTTTATTTAAACAAAAATGAGATTTATAAATAAATTTTGGCTTTTATTTAATAAGCTAAAGAGATATTAGATGCTAAAAGTTTACTTTAAAAGTGTTTGAAATTAAACGCTTGAAAGGCTATCAACTTGATCTGTAAAACTCTTGACCTCTTTAAAAAGCTTAATATTTTTTGAGTTTTTGATATTTTTAGAGGCTTTGCTGCCCAATACCCAGAGTTCACTTGAACCTTTAGTACAAACCTCATTTTGAAAATCATTAATATATTTTTGGAGGTTGTCGTTTTCCGGAAGCAATGTGAAATAGGTTACAAAAATGACTTTCGTTTTGGCTTTAAGAATATGTTTTAAGCTTGGCATTGGAATATTTGCGCCTAAGTATACTGTTTTAAAACCCGCGGAAAGAAGTTCGTAATTTGCATACAGCAAGCCAATTTCATGAATTTCTTTGAAGGGAAGGTAAAGTGTAAATAACTGTGTATCTTTTTCGGAAGCATTTTTTTTATAATTGGCCGAATGCTCGATAATGGTATGTTTTATTTTTTCTGAAATAAAATGTTCGTGCGATGGGTCAATGGTTCCCGAATGCCATAGAATGCCCATTTCATTAAGCAATGGAACAAATACTTCTGAAAAAACTTCGCGAAAGGATTTCTTTTCTAACAGTTTTTCAAGGGTAGCATCAAACAACTCCCCGTCAAATTCAAACATTGCCGATTTAAAAATATTGCCTAAGTATTCAGAATCGACTCCTTTAATATTTTTTTTAATTAACTCCTGGAGCTGTATTGAATTTAAGTTTGCAAGTTTTGAAATTTTATGTCCAGCGTTGTATAAATAGGCAATATTCAATAATTTTTTCAGGTTCTCGAGATCGTATTTTCTGATATTTGTATCAGTTCTATCTGGTTCAAGAAGGTTGTATCGTTTTTCCCAAATCCTAATGGTATGGGCTTTAACATTTGAAAGGTTTTCAAGATCCTTAATGCCAAACTGTGTTTTGATCACTGAACAATAGTTTAAGTTAACAATGTGAATGTACTGAAAAGAAGTGAGATTGTTTAAAAAATTATTAAAAACTCTAAACAGATGAAAAGCTACTGATTTAAGATTGCTGCGCAGATAAAGAAAATCTACATTTTAAAAAAGTACCCGGAATGGGACTTGAACCCACACGTCCTGAGGACACATGGCCCTCAACCATGCCTGTCTACCAATTCCAGCACCCGGGTAGGTACTTATTAAAAAATTAAAGCAATTCAGAAATTGCACTAAACAAAAAAAGTTAAACCGTGGGCTTAACTTTTTGTGACCTGGCCGGGGCTCGAACCCGGGACCACCTCCTTAAAAGGGAGGTGCTCTACCAACTGAGCTACCAGGTCTAATACCCTATTTGGGCTTACCCTCCGAAGCATAACAAGAATGTGTTTTGCGTTGGAGGGTGCAAATATACTATCATTAAATTAATTTTTCAAAACGAAAATCAATTAAATTTGATAAAAATTCAAAACAGCTGAGAAACAGGGGTTCACAAATGAATTTTTTGCTTTAAAATTGGTTTCTGTGTGTAAATTCTGTAATATTCTTTCAGCTGTTTGATTTTTAAAATTAAAAAAATGTACTTTGATCTATATGAAATGCTTTAGAAAGATATAAATCAATCAAAAAAAATGACTGATGCCATTCTAATCATTACTGAACCATTTAACTTCGCTCAGGGTAAACTAAAGTTGAATTACTCCATTAAAATAAATAGTACATGCAGATGAAAATAGTCTTGATTGGTTATATGGGAAGCGGAAAATCTTCAGTTGGTAAAAAGCTTGCTGCTGTTTTGGGAATTCCATTTAAAGATATGGATGATGAAATTGAAAAACAAGAGGGTATTTCTATTCCAAAGATTTTTTTAGAAAAAGGAGAAATCTATTTCAGAAAAGTTGAAATTGAAGTTTTGAAAAACATTCTTTCAAAGTCCGAAGGTTTTGTCCTGGCTACCGGAGGGGGGACGCCTTGCTATGCTGACTCAATGAATTTTTTAGTGAAACAAAAAGATGTAGTATCAGTTTATTTAAAAACACCAATTGATGTTTTAACAACTAGGTTATTTTCAGAAAAGGAAAATAGACCATTACTGGCACATCTTAAAACCGAAGATAATCTTAATGACTTCATCAGAAAACATCTTTTTGAAAGAGGTTATTTTTATAATCAAGCAGCGTTGACTGTTGAAAATGGAGGAGAAAGCGTTAATGAAACCGTAGAAAAAATAATTTTGAAATTATTCTAATATAGCCCTGTCGTTGTTTTCTTCAAAAATCACGGAAACATTTTCATTCAAAGATGTTGATAGTGAAATTCCTTTGAAATCTGCTTTTATTGGATATTTTTTATGGTTTCTGTCTACCAGTACTGCGGTTTTAAATTGCTTTAGAGGCACTTCCAGAAAATGTTTTACACCGTATATCAACGTGGTTCCGGAATGCAGCACATCATCTACCAAAAGCAACGATTTGTTTTTGTATTCTTCCTGCTTCAGAGAGGTGTTTATTTTGTTAGTTGGATGCTTTTTATCAATAACAACTTCGCAAAGCAAAACTTTTATGGGTGAAATTTTTTCCAATTCCATCTTTATCTTTTTTGCGAGCAGAAAACCATTAGCCATAATACCGGCAATCACAACTTCCTTTTCGTCCACATTGGTTTCATAGATTTGATAGGCAATCCTCTTTATTTTGTGGGCTATCTGTTTTTTATCGAGAATAACTGTGTTCATTTCCTGCATTTGCTACTATTTTTTTCAAATATAATTATTACGTTTCATTTTCTTCTTCGGGAGATTCTGTAAAATCATCCAAATCTCTGCGGTCTTTTTTGGTAGGTCTGCCCACCCCTTTTTTTCTGTAATAGCTTTTGGCGTATTGAAGCATTTCATTGGTTTCAAAGGCCTCTTTTGGAGTAGTGTCCTTTCTGTAAATATCAACAAGCTTTGCTCCAACACGGCTTTCAGGCAGATCGAGAACTTCAAGTTGATAATTTATTTGTTCCTTCCGAAGCGTTATAATATCACCCGGATAAACATCCCGAGAGGGTTTCACGATGTTGCCATTTACGCGAACCGAGCCTTTTTTGCAGGCTTGGGTTGCAATATTTCTGGTTTTTAGATACCGAACACTCCATAAATATTTATCAATCCTCATACAATTATCATAAAAACAACGTTAATGTGGCATGCAAAAGTAGCGGAAAATTGTATCTTGCGCCCACAAAAAATTGATGATGAAAAAAATAAAATTCGGAGTTACCTCTTTAATTGTGATGCTTATCGTTACTGTTTCCTGTAAAAAGGATGACGGATCTGATATTTATATTGTTCCGCCTAGAGATAGGGGCGAAGAGGCTATACGTGCTCAAGCAGAGATTGAGGCATTTTTGGAAACCCACTTTTATAACTACGAAGAATTTCAGGCCGACCCTGAAAACTTTAAGTTGAAATTTGATACCATTGCAGGTGACAATGCCTCAAAAACTCCATTAATGGAGCAGGTGACATCTAAGGAAGTAAAAGATTTGGTGGACAATACCGTTATTTATAAATTGTATTATCTCAAGGTTCGCGAAGGGGGTGGAGATGAACATCCTCATTTTTGTGATAGAACCACCAACACTTATGATGGAAGGTTGATGAACCTCGATTTATTTGATAGTTCTGTGATACCAGTTAAGTTCGATCTTGTGGACAATCCTCCTACTTCAGCAATACTTCAAGGGTTGCAACAGGCAATTATTGAATTTAAAGGAGCACAAGGGGATCCAATTGTTAATCCAGATGGTACCTTAACTTTTGAAAATTATGGTATTGGGGCGGTATTTATACCTTCTGGATTGGCCTATTTTCAATATCCACCTCCTACAGGCGGTCTTAATTCATACGATCAAGTAATTTTTTCTTTTGAGTTGTTTGCTTTTGAAGTAGTAGATCACGATCTAGATGGAATAGATTCATATCTGGAAGACCTTAACGGTAATGGTTATCTATATGATGATGATACCGACTCAGACGGCGTTTCAAATTATTTGGATACCGATGATGATGGCGATGGAAGACGTACAGAATTCGAAATTGAAATAATAAACGGAGTTGTTACTTTTCCAGATAGAAATGGAAACGGTATTCCAGATTATTTGGATCCATCTATTTAATAAATCCTATTTTAAACGATAAAAGTAAGCCCCACTCATTTAAAGTGGGGCTTTTCAATTTATAAAGAATCTGGAGTTCAGTTTTTATTTCCGCGCAATGACTTTTTGAACAGCACTTACAATGGCCGAAGCATTCAAGCCGTATTTATCCATCAATTGCTCTGGAGTTCCAGACTCTCCAAAAGTATCTTGTGTAGCAATAAATTCTTGCGGTGCTGGATGATGTGTAGAAAGTAAACGTGCCACACTTTCGCCCAAGCCACCAAGGAAGTTATGTTCTTCAGCAGTTACAACACAGCCTGTCTTTTTAACGCTCTTCAGAATCGCCTCATCGTCCAAAGGTTTTATAGTGTGGATGTTTATTACATCGGCGGTAACTCCGTGTGCGTTTAAAGTTTCTGCAGCCTGTAAAGCTTCCCAAACCAAATGCCCTGTGGCAATGATGGTAACATCAGTTCCTTCCTGTAATTGAACAGCTTTGCCTATTTGGAAATTTTGATTAGCAGGAGTAAAATTTGCAACTTTCGGCCTCCCAAAACGAAGATAAACAGGGCCTTCATATTCTGCAATGGCGATGGTTGCTGCCTTGGTCTGATTGTAATCGCAAGTATTGATTACTGTCATTCCTGGAAGCATTTTCATTAACCCAAGATCTTCCAAAATTTGGTGTGTAGCACCATCTTCGCCTAAAGTGATGCCGGCGTGTGAGGCGCATATCTTTACATTTTTTCCACTGTAAGCAACGCTTTGGCGAATTTGATCATAAACTCTTCCTGTTGAGAAATTAGCAAAAGTTCCAGTGAAAGGAATCTTCCCGCCAATAGTCAATCCTGCTGCAATTCCAATCATATTTGCTTCAGCAATTCCTATTTGAAAGAAACGTTCTGGATTATTTTCCTTGAACTCGTCCATCTTTAATGAACCTGTAAGATCTGCACAAAGTGCTACAACATCTTTGTTTTTCTTTCCAAGTTCCGTTAATCCATCTCCAAAACCTGAACGTGTATCTTTTTTGCCTGTATCTGTGTATTTTTTCATCTGAAATGTTTTCAATTTTAATAATCTCCCAAGGTTACAGGGTTTTGTGCAAGTGCGTTCTCTAATTGTTCGTCATTTGGAGCTTTTCCGTGCCAGTCGTGGGTGTGCATCATAAAGTCAACACCATTACCCATTACAGTATGAAGTAAAACACAAATAGGCTTTCCGTTACCAGTTTTTTCTTTCGCCTTTTTCATCCCAGCTACTATAGCTTTCAGATCATTTCCGTTTTCAATATCCATCACATCCCAGCCGAAAGCTTCAAACTTTGCTTTTACATTTCCCATTGGAAGCACATTATTAGTAGAACCATCAATCTGTTGTCCATTTAAATCTACGGTTACAATCAGGTTGTCCACATTATTTCCAGCGGCATACATTATAGCTTCCCAGTTTTGACCTTCTTGCAATTCGCCATCGCCACAAAGTGTATAGATTATATGCTTGTCTTTATTGAGTTTTTTAGCGAGGGCCGCTCCAATGGAGACGGAAATACCTTGACCTAATGAACCAGAAGCAATACGAATCCCTGGCAACCCTTCGTGCGTAGTTGGATGGCCTTGCAAACGCGAGTTCAAAAGACGGAAGGTATTCAATTCTTCCACTGGAAAATATCCAGCTCTTGCCAAAACACTGTAGAAAACAGGTGAAATATGTCCATTTGAAAGAAAGAAGAGATCTTCCCCAATTCCATCCATTGTGAACTTTTCATTGCGTTCCATCAATTCATTGTAAAGCGCAACAAAAAATTCGGTACAACCCAATGAACCTCCTGGGTGGCCAGAATTTACTTTGTGTACTTGTCGTAAAATATCCCTTCTGACTTGAACCACCAAATCTTCGAGTGCTTTGTAATCTGCCATAATGTGTTTTAATTTTCAGTGTCAAAAGTAAAGCATTCAGCGAGCCCTTCAAAGTTGAAGCGTGTGCTTTTATTAACGATTTGAGGGTTTTGTTAACATGCCCTTCAATTCTCAATTCATATTATAGAAGGTTTCGGTAAGTTGAAGCAATATTCATAATTCATAATTCACAATTCTGAATTAATAAAATTATCTTTGCCCCCTCAATAAAAATTGCTGAATGCACTTTAAATTAGAAGCCACAGATTTACAAAGCAGCGCCCGCGCTGGAACTATAACCACAGACCATGGAGTTATTGAAACTCCAATATTTATGCCCGTTGGCACCGTTGGTACTGTAAAAGGAGTGCATCAGCGGGAGTTGAAGGAAGATATTAATCCAGACGTCATTCTTGGGAATACCTATCATTTATATTTAAGACCCCAAATGCCAGTTCTTGAAAAAGCGGGTGGGCTTCATAAATTTATGAATTGGGACCGCAATATTTTGACCGATAGCGGTGGTTACCAAGTGTATTCACTTTCGGCAAATAGAAAAATTAAAGAGGAAGGGGTGAAATTCAAAAGTCATATAGACGGTAGTTATCACTTTTTCACTCCAGAGAATGTGATGGAAATACAGCGCACAATTGG
Organism: Aequorivita antarctica; assembly: GCF_007997155.1. GTDB lineage: Bacteria > Bacteroidota > Bacteroidia > Flavobacteriales > Flavobacteriaceae > Aequorivita > Aequorivita antarctica. Next base: position 181,145 of record NZ_VORT01000010.1, read on the forward strand.
CGCCGATATAATTATGGCTTTTGATGAATGTGCTCCATACCCTTGCGATTATAACTATGCAAAACGTTCCATGCACATGACCCATCGTTGGCTGGATCGCTGCATAAAACATTTGGAAAAAACACCTTTGAAATACGATTACGGACAGACTTTTTTTCCAATAGTTCAAGGAAGTACTTATAAAGATTTAAGAAAGCAATCTGCGGAATACATTGCTTCGGTTGGAGCGGAAGGCAATGCCATTGGCGGACTTTCTGTTGGTGAACCAGCGGAAGAAATGTATGAAATGACTGCGATTGTAACAGAAATTCTTCCGAAAGAAAAACCGCGCTATTTAATGGGTGTTGGAACACCTATTAATATTTTGGAAAATATCGCACTTGGTATAGATATGTTCGATTGTGTAATGCCAACCAGAAACGGCCGTAATGGAATGCTTTTCACTTCCGAAGGCATTATAAATATCAAAAACAAAAAGTGGGAAGCCGATCTTTCAGTGATAGACCCAATGGGAATAACTTGGGTGGATACCGAGTATAACAAAGCCTACCTTCGGCATTTGTTTACCGTTAATGAAATGCTAGGAAGGCAAATTGCCACCATCCACAATCTAGGTTTTTACTTATGGTTGGTTCGCGAGGCGAGAAAACATATCTTAGCGGGTGATTTTGCGCAATGGAAAAATAGCATGGTCAAAAAACTGGATCAAAGACTGTAAAGATGCTCAGCATACTGGACAAATACATATTAAAAAAATATTTGGGCACTTTTTCGCTCCTTTTATTGCTGTTTATACCTATAGGAATTACCGTCCACCTTGCGGAAAAGATTGACAAAATCCTAGACAACGAAGTGCCTTTTACGGAGGTTATGATATATCTCTATAATTTCACTATCTATTTCGCAAACCTACTGTTTCCGCTGTTTCTTTTTCTTTCGGTTATTTGGTTCACTTCAAAATTGGCTAATAATACCGAAGTGATAGCTTTTTTAAGTAGCGGTGTTTCTTATTACCGCTTTCTTCGGCCTTATATTATTGGAGCTACCATTGTTTGTATTGCAGCGCTAGTTTTCAGTATGTATTTGGCTCCTAAAGCCAGTAAAGGGTTTAATGAGTTTTCTTATGATTATCTCAAAAAAGGAAAACAGGATAGGGACCAAAGCAATGTTTATACACAGATAAATGACAACGATTATATCTATGTGAGCTATTTTAATGTGAACGAAAAGATAGGAAGTAACTTCACTTTGGAACATTTTGATGGCAACAAAATGACCTATAAAATTAGCGCGTCTCAGATAAAATTTAATGACAAAGACAGCACTTATACGCTGTTCAATTATAACAAACGAAAAATAGGCGAAACAGGAGATATCCTGGAAAACAAACACACACTGGATACTGTTTTTGCTTTTTCAATGGAAGATTTAACACCAGTAACTTACATTGCGGAAACACTCAATTTTACAGAGCTTAACGATTTTATCAAAAAGGAAAAGGCACGTGGATCATCATATATCAATCGGTATGAGGTAGTTCGTTACAAACGTTGGAGTTTACCTGTTTCGGCCTATATTCTAACCATTATTGCTGTTGCGGTTTCATCTGTAAAAAGGCGTGGCGGAATGGGTGTAAACCTTGCCATTGGTATAAGCATTGGAATGGTTTTTATCTTTTTCGATAAAATTTTCGGCACAATGGCCGAACAAAGTTCATTTTCTCCGTTTATAGCAACTTGGTTCCCAAATTTTGTGTTCGGTTTATTGGCAATCTATCTCTTAAGAAATGCGAAACGATAAGCTCCTCAATTACCTACACCTACATTTTATAGTTTTCATTTGGGGATTCACCGCTGTTTTGGGTGCATTGATATCTTTGGAAGCCATACCATTAGTTTGGTACCGGATGCTTTTGGCAACGGTAATTATTTTTGTGTTTCTAAAAGTAAGAAAGGAAAACCTGAAATTTTCATTAAAAACTTTGGGCAGTTTTGCCTTAGCGGGTATTATTATCGCGCTGCACTGGCTCACGTTTTTTGGAGCAATCAAAGCTTCCAACGTTTCCGTTACACTTGCGGTACTTTCAACGGGAGCCTTTTTTGCCTCCCTTTTGGAACCCTTGCTCTACGGAAGAAAAATAATTCTATATGAAGTATTGTTCGGACTCATTGTGATAGTGGGGCTTTACATAATCTTTGACGTTGAAGCGTCTTATACTTTGGGAATTATTCTAGCGCTAATTTCAGCATTTTTAAGCGCTCTTTTCTCAGTAATAAACGGAAAATTTGTTCTCAAGCATAAAGCATCAGCAATATCCTTTTATGAATTGATGTTTGGCGTTTTGGGAATAAGTATCTATCTGGCATTTTCCGGAAAGTTCACTCTTGAGTTTTTCACGGTTTCTACCCATGATTGGATATATCTCGCCATTTTGGCATCCGCTTGCACGGCATATGCATTTATAGCCTCAATCCACGTGATGAAATGGATCAGCCCTTACACGGTAATGCTCACTATAAACCTAGAACCCGTTTACGGTATTATTTTGGCGCTCATTGTTTTAGGTGATTCTGAAAACATGAGTCCACAGTTTTATTATGGAGCCCTTATAATATTACTTACAGTAATTGCCAATGGTATCATTAAAATTACACAAGAAAGAAAACGAAGAAGATTGTCCAACACCTAAAACAAAATTTTATCTTTGTACACCAACCTTTATAAAACGAAGGAAAAAATTATGGAATATCTTGATTTTGAACTCCCTATAAAAGAATTGCAGGAACAGTACGAAAAAGCATGCCTTATCGGCCAAGAAAGCGATGTGGATGTTTCTAATACTTGTAAGCAGATTGAAAAGAAACTGAACGACACCAAAAAGGAAATATACAAAAACCTTACTCCTTGGCAGCGCGTGCAGCTTTCCCGTCACCCGGATCGTCCTTATACAATGGACTACATTAATGCAATTTGTGGAGATTCTTTTTTGGAACTTCATGGAGACCGAGGTTTTAAAGACGATAAAGCAATGGTTGGCGGCCTCGGAAAAATTGGCGATCAAAGTTTTATGTTCGTAGGCCAACAGAAAGGTTATAACACAAAGACCCGTCAATTCAGAAATTTTGGAATGGCGAACCCCGAAGGCTACCGAAAAGCATTACGTTTAATGAAATCTGCAGAAAAATTCAATCTACCTGTGGTATGTTTTGTCGATACTCCAGGAGCATTCCCAGGTTTGGAAGCTGAAGAGCGCGGACAGGGTGAAGCCATTGCCCGAAATATTTTAGAAATGACTCGTCTAAAAGTGCCTATTATTGTGGTTATAATTGGAGAAGGAGCAAGCGGCGGTGCCTTGGGAATTGGTGTTGGCGATAAAGTATTGATGCTCGAAAATACTTGGTACTCTGTAATCTCTCCAGAAAGCTGTTCTTCTATATTATGGCGAAGCTGGGAGTTTAAAGAACAAGCTGCAGAAGCCTTGAAACTGACGGCAATTGATATGAAAAAACTAAAGCTTATTGATGAAATCGTAAAGGAACCTTTAGGTGGTGCCCATAGCGACCGAGAGAAAACTTTTAGAACAGTTGCAGGTGTAATTGAAAAACAATATAAAGTATTAAAAATGTTATCCCCAACCGATTTGGTGAAAAATAGAATGGAAAAATATTTAGAAATGGGCGAGTTCAAAAGTTAGATTGTACTATAGCTTTACATTACGTAAATCCGAGGTGGAAGCCTCGGTTTTTTTATGGGGTTATCAACAATATTATAGAGTTTTCAACAGTTCAATTGTTGATGAGTGGTTAATATCGTAATGATGAAAGTTCTTCCTTCCTCTTAACATTTTCTTTACATTCGCATAATGGAAAAAATCAAACCTCAAACTAGTTTTTCAACCCGCTCAGCCCAAGTTATATCACTTGAAAAGGGAAAAATACCCCCACAAGCACTTGATTTAGAAGAGGTTGTGCTTGGAGCCTTGATGATTGACAAAAAAGGGGTTGATGAGGTAATAGATATCTTACATCCCGAGGTTTTTTACAAACAGGCGCATCAACACATTTTTGAAGCTATTCACAATTTGTTTGAAGACAGCCAACCAGTGGACTTATTAACCGTTTCCACGAAACTCAAGAAGCAAGGAAAATTGGAACTTGTGGGTGGTGAGTTTTATCTGATTCAGTTGACCCAAAAAGTGTCCTCTTCGGCACATATTGAGTTCCATGCGCGCATCATTCTTCAGAAATATATTCAACGGAGTTTGATAAAAATTTCGAACGAAATAATAGAAGATTCCTATAATGAAAGCACTGACGTTTTTGACCTTTTGGACAATGCCGAATCTAAATTATACGAAGTAACACAAGGGAACATAAAGCGCTCTTCCGAAACCGCTCAAAACCTAGTAATCCAGGCCAAAAAAAGAATCGAAGAAATAGCAAACAAAGAAGGACTCTCTGGTGTTCCCTCGGGTTTTGCAAAGGTTGATAAGTTAACTTCGGGCTGGCAACCGAGTGATTTAATAATTATCGCCGCTCGTCCAGGTATGGGTAAAACCGCCTTGACACTCTCTATGGCGCGAAATATTGCAGTGGAACACAACATCCCAGTTGCTTTTTTCTCCTTGGAAATGTCATCTGTACAGCTTATAACACGTTTGATTTCTTCCGAAACACAGTTGAGTTCCGAAAAATTACGTACGGGAAATCTTGAAAAACACGAATGGGAACAATTGAACGTAAAAGTGAAAGGTCTTGAAAAAGCACCACTTTTTATTGATGATTCTCCTTCGCTTTCTATTTTTGATTTACGTGCAAAAGCACGACGACTTTCATCGCAACACGGCATCAAGCTGATTATTGTAGATTATTTGCAGTTGATGACTGCTGGCGGAAGCCAAAAAGGAGGTAATCGCGAACAGGAAATTTCAACAATTTCCCGAAACCTTAAAGCATTGGCTAAGGAATTGGCCATTCCAGTAATTGCGCTTTCCCAACTTTCCCGTGCCGTTGAAACCCGTGGTGGCAGCAAGCGCCCATTACTTTCTGATCTTCGTGAATCTGGAGCGATTGAGCAGGATGCAGATATTGTTTCTTTTATTTATCGCCCCGAATATTACAAAATTGACGAGTGGGATGATGAAGAACACACCCCAACGGCAGGACAGGCAGAATTTATTGTAGCAAAACATCGTAACGGAGGTTTAGATGAAATTCGTTTGAAATTTATCGGTCACCTGGGTAAATTTGAAAGTCTCGATAATTTTGATACACCAACTGAAATTCACTCCAGAATGAACGATGCTGCTAATGACGACACTTTCAAAACAAAAAATCTTCCCTCGCCAAATGAGGCTTTCGGAAGTTCTATGAACAATGATTTCTCAATAGAGGAGGATAATGATGTGCCATTTTAATTGAAATATTAACTTCGGATCAGTCGAAAGGACTTAGATTCCAATTATATTTTTCATATCTAAAACATGGCTTAAAAATTGTCGTTATCTTCGCAAGATGGCACGTTTTATTTTTATCATATTTCTATTCCTTTTCTCCTTAAAAGCTTCAGCTTCCTATATACTTATACCAATGGATGTGGAAAGCCAAAAAGAACATTTAAAAGCTTACGGAATTACCTATTGGGTTTTAGAAAAGCAACAAAAAGTGAAATGGTTACTAAACTATCGCGGCGGTTCTTTTTTAATGCCCGATTCTCCTGAAATCCAAAAAGAATGTCGGATTCGTGGGGTTTCCTTTGAAGTGATTTCCGATAGTAAAACCGAACAAATCCTTACAGATATAAGCAGTCCTTCCAAAAATATGGACGCAGTGGTTCTGGAAAAAGCACCTAAGATTGCTGTTTATTCTCCAAAAGGAAACCTTCCTTGGGATGATGCCGTGACTATGGTTTTGACCTATGCTGAAATTCCATATACAGTAATTTATGACGAAGAAGTTTTGGGCGATCAGTTGATTCTTTATGATTGGCTGCATTTGCATCACGAAGACTTTACCGGGCAATACGGAAAATTCTACCGTGCTTATCGTTCAGCACCTTGGTATATTGAAGAAAAGAACAAAGCTGAAGCGCTCGCAGCAAAATTGGGTTATAATAAAGTTTCCGAAGAAAAGCTGGACGTCGCAAAAAAAATCCGCGATTACGTAATTGGCGGAGGCTTTATGTTCGCAATGTGTAGTGCAACGGATAGTTTTGACATTGCCCTTTCCGCTGAAGGCGTTGATATTTGCGAACCTATGTTTGACGGCGATCCAAGCGAACCGGGCTATCAAAGTAAAATAGATTACAGCAAAACTTTTGCTTTTAAAGATTATATTTTGGAACGAAGCCCAATGGTCTATGAGTTTTCGAGTATTGATATGACTGAAAAACGGCGAATTTCTAAAGAGTCCGATTATTTTACATTAATGGATTATTCAGCCAAATGGGACCCAATCCCGACGATGCTTTGCCAAAACCACACTGCCTTGGTAAAAGGTTTTATGGGGCAGACAACTTCTTTTGATCCTGATGAAATTAAATCTAACGTCTTGGTGATGGGCGAAAACAAAAGTAATGGGGAAGCACGTTACATTCACGGTATTAAAGGAAAAGGATTCTTTACTTTCTACGGTGGTCACGACCCAGAAGACTACCAACATAGAGTAGGGGATGCCAAGACTGAATTGGCACTCCACCCAAATTCCCCAGGATACAGACTTATTTTAAACAATGTTTTGTTTCCAGCAGCTAAGAAGAAGAAACAGAAAACCTAAATTTCTAAAATCCCAAATCTCAGATATCAAATTTCCAGTTCGCTATTGCCTAATTAAACTTTCGTAATAATCTTTGGGTGGTAAAACCGTAATTTCCACTCTTCTGTTTTGCTGTTTATTTTCTTCGGAATCATTTGGAAAGCGTGGTTTGCTTTCCCCGTATGACTTTATTTCAAATTCATATAAAGAGTTTTCTCCAAAAATTTCCATCAACCTATCCTTTACGGAAACACATCTATTTTCAGAAAGCGTCATATTTGAAGTTTCGTCTCCGTCACTATCCGTATGGCCTTGAATCAATATAGTTGCCTTATCCACTTTTTTGATGAATTTTGTAAGTGAGTCAATGCTCTGTTTAGCTGTTTCCTTTAAGTCGTATTTTGCGACATCAAACAAAACATCAGCATCAATAGTAAGTTTTATTACACTGTTAATAGCCCCAATGGCGTCTATGTCTGCTCCAGCAGTTTTACTTTTGCATAGGTCTTTTAAATCGGTAATTTTAAGAAAATAGAAAACGGTTTCATCGTCAATTCCTGCTTTGCTTAAATCTATTGAAGACTTTCCTCCTGCAATTTTTCCAGCATATATCCAATCTGTACCGTTTTGCGAAATCTCAACTTTTGCCGGTTCTTGGGAGGGTCCAACCTCAAATAGATAAAGATCATCGCCTGGCAGATTCATAAAACCATTGTCAGTAAATTCAACGGTCAAACTACCACCGCATCCCAGAGAAATAAAATTTGGGGTTTGGTAATTTTTGTAGTTTGGTTCGTGAAGACATTGCATACTGTCTCTGTATTTTTGAATAGGAGCAGGCGCCCCAACTTTATATTCAATCAGTTTATCGGCAAAGGAAATCTTTCCCAAGGGAAGATAAATAGATTCATATCTATCTATTCGGTATAGTTTTCCTATTCCTTTTTGAGCAAAAAGAAAACCTTGAGAAACAAAAAACATTATAAAAAGAAGAATTAAGGAACGAAGCATTCGTCTATTTTTAACGAAGATACTGAAACTTCTTTAGTTGAAGTTTTTACATAAAAAAACCGCCTCATTGCTGAGACGGTTTTTAGGCGAAATAATATAGTTTATAAATGTCTTATTTTACTTTGTTTACTATAGCGGCAAAAGCCTCTGGGTGATTCATAGCCAAATCTGCCAAAACCTTACGGTTAAGTTCGATTCCACTATTTTTCATACTTCCCATAAATTGTGAATAAGACATTCCATGCTGTCTTGCACCCGCGTTGATACGGGTAATCCATAAGGATCTGAAATTTCTCTTTTTGGTACGACGGTCACGGTATGAATAAAGCATCGCTTTGTCCACAGCGTTTTTAGCAACCGTCCATACGTTTTTACGTCTTCCAAAGAAACCTTTGGCTTGTTTAAGAACCTTTTTTCTGCGGGCTCTCTTCGCAACTGAATTTACTGATCTTGGCATAATTTTAATTGTTTTTGTAGCAGGCGATCCATCTTTGTGAATACTTTTATTGCACTACTCCAGGGTTTAAATGAATTGTTTTAACCGGTTAAACGTTATTACTTCAATCGAAGCATTTGCTTAACATTGCTTTCGTCGGCCTTGTCAACCAACCCATCATGGGTCAATGCAAGTTTGCGTTTTTTGCTTTTCTTTGTTAAGATGTGGCTTTTAAACGCATGCTTTCTTTTGATTTTACCTGTACCTGTAAGCTTAAAACGCTTTTTTGCACTGGATTTTGTTTTTTGTTTCGGCATGTTTCCTACTTTTTATTTATTATTTCGCTTTATCGTAAACTTCAAATTCAATAAAAATCTGAAGTGTTCTTTTTAATTTGAATCAATACTATTAACTAAATACTGATTACTTCTTTTTCGGCGCAATGAACATAATCATTCGCTTGCCTTCCAGTTTTGGCATTTGTTCCACTTTTCCGAACTCCTCAAGATCTCGGGCAAGACGTAAAAGCAAAATTTCACCTTGGTCTTTATAGATAATGGAACGGCCCTTAAAGAAAACATAAGCTTTCAATTTTGAACCTTCTTGCAAAAACTTTTCGCCGTGTTTCTTTTTAAAATCGTAATCGTGATCATCTGTATTTGGACCAAACCTGATTTCCTTAATGGTAACCTTGGTTGCTTTTGCCTTTAGGACTTTTTCACGTTTTTTCTGCTCGTAAACAAACTTTTTATAGTCTATTACTTTACAAACGGGAGGGTTTGCATTTGGTGAAATTTCCACAAGATCAAGTTCTTGCTCTTCAGCAATTTCACGTGCTTTTTTTAAAGGATAAACTCCTATTTCAACATTGTCTCCTACAAGGCGTACTTCTTCAGCACGAATCTTTCCATTGATTCTGTGTTGATCTTCCTTAATTATCCTTGCAGGTCCTCTACTTCTTTTTCTTCGTATTGCTATGGCTGACTAATTTTAGTTAAACATTAAATTCTTTCGATTCTTTTTTTATCTCTTGTTGAATCATTTCAGAGAAGGCTTTTGGAGTCATTGTGCCCAGATCGCCTTCGCCGTGTTTACGTACAGAAATCGTTCCATCTTTTTCTTCCTGCTCTCCAACAATCAACATATATGGGATTTTGTTCATTTCTGCCTCCCTAATTTTCTTGCCAATTGTCTCGTTCCTGTTGTCAACAAGGGCGCGAATTTCGTCATTTTCAAGCAAATTTAAAACTTTTTGTGAGTATTTTTCATATTTTTCACTTAATGATAATATACTTACTTGTTCGGGCATCAGCCAAAGCGGAAAGTTTCCGCCGGTATGCTCCAAAAGAATTGCCACAAAACGCTCCATACTTCCAAACGGTGCGCGGTGAATCATAACAGGGCGGTGCATCTCGTTGTCACTGCCTTTGTACTCCAATTCAAAGCGCTCGGGAAGGTTATAATCTACCTGAATTGTCCCTAATTGCCAGCTTCTTCCAAGTGCATCCTTCACCATAAAATCTAACTTTGGACCATAGAATGCAGCTTCGCCGTATTCAATTTTATAATCCAGTCCTTTTGATTCAGCAGCATTAATGATTGCATTTTCTGCCTTTTCCCAATTTTCAAGACTTCCAATATATTTTTCTGGCTTTTCTGGATCTCGTAAGGAAACTTGTGTATAAAAGTTTTCGAATCCTAATGAGCCGAAAACGTATAAAACCAAATCAATTACTTTTTTGAATTCTTCATCCAACTGATCTGGTGTGCAAAATATATGTGCGTCATCTTGTGTGAAACCACGAACACGTGTCAATCCGTGCAGCTCACCGCTTTGTTCGTAACGATAAACTGTGCCAAATTCAGCAAAACGCTTCGGCAAATCTTTATAAGACCAAGGCTTACTATTATATATTTCGCAGTGGTGTGGGCAGTTCATCGGTTTCAAAAGAAACTCTTCGCCTTCGTGTGGTGTTTTTATAGTTTGGAAGCTATCAGCGCCATATTTATCATAATGACCAGAAGTAACATAAAGTTCTTTTTGGCCAATATGTGGCGTAATAACCATTTCGTATCCAGCTTTTTTCTGGGCTTTCTTCAGGAAATTCTCAAGTCTTTCGCGAAGCGCCGCACCTTTCGGCAACCAAAGCGGAAGTCCTTGACCAACTTTTTGTGAAAAAGTGAAAAGCTCGAGTTCCTTTCCTAACTTTCGGTGATCGCGTTGTTTGGCCTGTTCTAGTAATTCAAGATATTCAGTTAAGTCTTTTTGCTTCGGAAAACTGATTCCGTATATACGTGTAAGTTGTTTGTTCTTTTCATCACCTCGCCAATAAGCTCCGGCAATGCTCATTAATTTAATAGCTTTTACAATTCCGGTATTGGGAATATGTCCGCCGCGGCATAGATCTGTAAATGTATCGTGGTCGCAGAAAGTGATTGTTCCATCTTCAAGGTTCTCAATCAATTCAATTTTATATTCATTGCCTTGTTTTTTATAATAACTCAAGGCATCAGCCTTTGAAGATTCGCGCAGCGAAAATTCGTGCTTTCCGCGAGCTATCTCTAGCATTTTATCTTCTATCTCCTTTAAATCTTTTTCCGCTATGGTTCTATCTCCAAAATCTACATCATAATAAAAACCGTTTTCAATAGCCGGGCCAATGGTCAATTTTATACCAGGATATAATTGCTCCAAAGCCTGCGCAAGAATATGAGCGGAGGAATGCCAGAAAGCCTTTTTTCCTTCGTCGTTGTTCCATGTATATAGCACCAAGCTTCCATCTTCCATTAATGGCGTGGTGGATTCAATAGTTACATCATTAAAGGATGCCGAAATAACGTTTCGCGCAAATCCTTCACTAATACTTTTGGCTACTTCCATTGGCGTAACGCCTGCATCAAAATGCTTTACACTTCCATCTGGTAGGGTAATGGCTATCATATACTGAAAAATTTTAGGGTGCAAAGATACTATTAGTTTCTGCGGTTTGCAATAATCATTATGAGGTTTGTTATTACTTTTTTTAGCGTTTCCATCAGCAGTTTTACTGTTAACCTTAAGACTTTCGTTACCTGATTCACAATATGCCGAAGGGCAGATTGGGAGGGGGCAAACAACTTGCACAATCCCTAGCGCATTTACATTCTTGAAAATAGTATATATATTAAGGTATATTTTAATTTAAAATTATTTTTCAGGCTAAGTTATAGCTTTTCAAATGCTTAGTTAATTGCTGAAAAAATAATTCAAAATAAACGCCAATTAAGTTTGTGGGATTGAAAAAGCAATCTATATTTGCACCCGCTAAAAAGAACAAATAGAAATGTTCGGAACAGCAAAAACAACGCTCTTGAAAATTTTTGAAATATTTTTTAAAAAGTATTGCAGGTTTAAAAAAGAGTTGTACATTTGCACCCGCTAAAACAATGAGTGACTACAAAACACGATTTGAAAGCGAGCAAAAATAGAAACATAAGTTCATTGAGATATTGAAATTGACAGCGTAGATTAATTACCGAAAGGTAGTTAGTCAACAAAGAAACTAAACTAAGTGAGATTTTCTGAGATTTTTTTGAGGGAGTCGAGCTCTTACTGGAGTAT
>NZ_VORT01000011.1 GCF_007997155.1 Aequorivita antarctica
TTCATTAAATAAAATGAAACCAACAGAATTTGAAACTTATGTTGATAGCTTAACCAATAAGCATAAACCAAAATATAAGATAAACTATTAACCAGAAAAAAGGCAACCTTAATCAGGCAAGCTCAAAGATCAAACCCACAACCGAGAACTCACAACCAACAACCATTTTTTCATTACCTTTCCAAAACAAAACCAAAACAACACCCAATGAAAAATTTTTACATTCTTCTTTTAATCCTCTCCACCCAGTTCACCTTCGCTCAAATACGTTTTCAGAATATCCCTGAAGACGCTATATACCCAGAAAGCATGGCGGTTGAAACCATCACCGCAACCATCGCCTACCAAGGTTATGAAGAAACCCAAGCCTATTTCGGTGAAGGCGAATACGAAATCTTTTTAGACAATCTAGATGGAGTGTTGGACAAACCCATTATCGTCCTCGACGGTTTTGATCCGGGTGATTCTCGCGATATTTCTGGACTTTATGCCAGCTTGAGCTTTGGCGGACAAAACATGGCAGACATTCTTCGCGACGAAGGTTTTGATATCGTCATTCTAAACGCTCCACTTTACACTACGGGAGGAAAAGATATAGACGGCGGTGGCGATTATATTCAGAGAAACGCTATGGTTTTAATAGCAATGATCCAGAAATTAAACGCAGACAAAGTAGGCAATGAAAAACTCGTTGTTCTCGGCCCAAGTATGGGTGGCCTTATTGCTCGTTACGCCCTTTCATATATGGAAACCAACAGCTTAGATCCAGAAACACGTCTCTACATTTCGTTTGATTCGCCACACAGGGGAGCAAACATTCCTATCAGCCTTCAATACCTAATAAACTATTTCGCAGTACAAGTGGGAGACGTTACAGCCCAACAAGTTGTTGACCAATTGCTGAATTCTCCAGCCTCCAAAGAAATGCTACTCGATCATTTACTAGGTCATTTATTAGCAGGCTCAGACTTTGAGCAAGACCCAACAAAAGTATTGCCTTTGGGCGCCCCCGGTTTCAGAAATGAATTTCAAGCCGAGCTAGATGCTTTAGGTTTTCCAAACAATGTTAGAAACGTTACAATGATCAATGGCGCTGGAAACGGAACAACTACTGGTAGCCCTGGCATAACGGTTGTTGATACTAACCTTGAGATAGACGCCACTACCGATGTAGATGTAGCGCTAAAATTCACTCCAGCTGCAAGTCAGACAAACACGGTTACAGATGTTACTGTCAACTTTTTTGGTTTTCCTATTAACACTTATCAAACAACATCCCAGTCATCAAATAGTAGCGATGGAGTAGATAGTGCTCCAGGAGGAACGGGAAGTATCAGCGATGCTCTTGGCGATGGCGGAGGTAACCAAGTGCTTATAGATTTCATCAATGCTTTGCAACAGGATTTATATTCTTTTATCCCAACGATGAGTTCTTTGGCTATTGATAATCCAGATTGGTTTGCCACACCCAATTTGGCCGATTCACCTTTTGTAAATTTCTACATCCCAGACACAAACGAAGACCACGTAACCGTTACGGCGGCAAGCGCCCAGTTTGCTTTAGATGAAATTAGAAACGGAACCATAGGAATCTCTGAAAATCAGTTAAACAATCAATTCATCCTTTCCCAGAACCCAGTTTCAAACGACATCAAGATCAAAGTTCCACTCAATACTTCAAACAATAACGTAACCACATCGGTTTTCAGCATTACAGGACAGAAACTTATGGAACACACCTGGACCGCCCCACAAGGAGAAATTACTTGGAACCACAGTCTGGCGAGCGGAATCTATTTGTTGAAATTAAACAATGGAGTTTCAACCCAAACCATAAAGATGGTGGTGGAGTAACATTTTTTAATATGAAGAAATATGTAATCGCAGGGGCTGTTTGCTTAACACTTCTTTCGTGCGCTTCTAAGGAAGAAAGCATAATTGCAATAGACGTGCTATTAACACCTTCGGAAGAAATGCGAGCGCAAGCCTTTCAATTAAATGAGTTGATAAAGCAGAACAATCCCGAAACCATAAAGCTTGATGAAAACCACGTGCCACATATCACACTTTTGCAGTGTTTCATTAACGAAAGTGATTTACCAAAAGTGAAAAAGGCTTTGGAAGGACTTTTTAGCACGATAAAAAACGATTCCTTAAAGGCAGAAAATTTTTTCTATTACAAAGAAAAAGAAAAAAGTTTCGCGATGATTGCTGTTGAAAAGAATCAGCAATTATTAAAACTTCACGAGAAAACAATTGAATTAGTAAAACCTTTTATTCTGAAGGACGGCTCCGAAGAGTCCTTCGTAAAAAACCCAGATGGAAGTTCCATCAGTGAGTCCACCATTACTTATGTTCCTGAATTTGTGGAGAAGTATAGCTATGAAAATTTTGATCCACACATCAGTCTTGGGGTTGCACAGAAAACATTATTAGACAGTTTATCACAGCACGTTTTTAAACCAATTGAATTCACAGCTACATCAGTAAGTGTTTATCAGTTGGGCGATCACGGTACGGCACAAAAATTACTCTGGCAATCGGAATAGTCTATAATAAAAAAGCACCTTTCTATAGGTGCTTTTTTATTAAGTAAATTCAATTCGAAAATTTATATTTTCTCCAATGCGGCTTTAATATAAGTTTGACCCTCTAAAATCTCAAAAGTTTTATTCTTAGCAACTTTATCATCCAGAGCACCAACTAGTGTTTCAGCAACATCACGCCGTGAAATTTCACCTCGTTTATTAAGTTTTTCATCTAAATTAATTTTCCCTTTACCCTCTTCATTGGTCAAAGAACCTGGACGGACTATAGAATATTCAATGCCCAATTGCTTTAAATATTCATCGGCATTGTTTTTAGCTTTAAGATATTCTTTTAATTCTTTCGCTTCTTCGGGTTTGTCGGCTCCCATAGAGCTAAGCATTACAAATTTTTTCACGCCTTTCTCCTTAGCAGCATCCATTAATTTTTTGGCACCTTCTTGGTCAACTTCCTTTACTTTTTTTCCTCCTGAGCCTGCGGCAAAGATAACGCGGTCAATATCTTGAGTTGTCATACTTACGTCCTCTTCGAGATCTGCAAGAATGGTTTTTACACCTTCATTCTTAAAATGTGAAGCTTGGTCTTCGTTTCGAACCATTGCAACCGGTTCGTATTTATCAGATTCTTTTAAAATTGAAATTATCTTTTTTCCTGTGGTGCCATTTGCACCTGCTACTAATACTTTTTCCATAGCCACAATATAATGCTAGTTAAGAATGTACTGGACTAATTTCACACTCTTTAACCCTTCATGCTCCATGTTTTATAGCTTTATTAACGTTCGCGGATTTATTTCTCGTTTGATTGTGGTGTTGTTTGGGAGTGGGGTTGGAACTATTCTCAACAAAGTTTTCGAAATACTGTACAAACCTTTTTTTAGGTTTGCTCACAGATTTTTGAATCTTAAAATACTGGCATCTTATAAGAGTGATGCAATTAAATTTTTATCGGTATTTTCCTCAAAGTCTGCCAATCCGAGCGTATTTAGAAAATCATTGGAAAAAACCTTCGCCATTTCTTTGGATAAAAAACTGCTTCGGTATTCTTTCCAAATTTTGACATTATTACCGTACATATTCTCTGCAAGCCCAGAAAATGCCCAATTTGCATTCTTCCCCCAATGCAAAGTAAAGGCGATATTATTTTTTTGAAGTGTTTCAATAATGAGTTTGCCATATTCCTCAAGACTAATGAGGTTTCCAGATTTATTCCAAAGCACTCCGTCTATCTCAAGCATGCAGGTAATAGGAAATTTTGTAAAGGCAAGCGTAGCTTCTGACTGTTTTACAAAACGCATTGCAAAAATGCCTGGAATTGGGCCTTCCCTTTTGGTCATTTCACTAACAACCTCCAATGCTTTAACACAATCTTTTACGTCCACTCCCACGGAACACGCAAAGGCAGGGCCTTGATAGGCCGCATCCCAAAAAGTTTCATATAGCGTACCCATAGTTTCTTCATCTACGTTAGGAAGAATCGTTTTTTCTAGCTTTTTTATAAACCACGGAATACTGGATGGAAAGCTTTCGCTGATTTTTATAAACAGATAAATCACGTCGCGATAAATGGATTTCTGTATTTTGGTAAAAGGATCGGGATAGGGTAATTTATACGGTTTTTTATATATTACTTCCACCACATATTTGCTTTCGTCGGTATATGGATTCATAAAAACTTTGTAATGATAGGGACGCAACGGTTTTCCCGCAGCATCTATTTCGCCTTGTATTTTAAATGATGAATTTTTGAAATCCATTGTTTTTGCGAGCTCCAAAGCCACGTTCTTATCTATTTTACGCACATATCGTTTTAATAGAAACAGATTTTCAGCTTCAAGCAACACGCCGTGTATAAAGCCAAACGAGCCTAAACCTACCAAGGCAGCATTAAACAAGCCGTCGTTCCGTATTACTTTTGCATTTAATTTTTGGGCAAAAGCATTGGTAAGTCCGGGCGTGGTGTGCCGTTCTAAGTATATATTATCTTCTGGTCTTGGTCCAATAATTAAATTAAGCCCTACCACGTAATCCTGCACAGATCCAACGTCGAAAGCCGAACCATGTACCCCGGTCGAAATACAGCCAACAATGGTTTGGCCATTGCTAGCGCCGGTAGTTTTAAGCGATTTGCCGTGTTCTTCCAGTTTTTGGGAAATCTCCTTAATAGTATTTCCGCATTCAAAAAAATATAAATTTTCCGATTCGAATGTAGATTGGGGATGGACGTCTGTCGGGAAAATATTGATGTCCAAATTCATCAGATTGTTTTGGTGCACCCTATCTTTTTGATGCGCAATGCTAGACATGGACCAACGCGATCCGTAAGCTCTAAATCCTTCGTTGTTATCGCTACTATCTTTCAAGAGCCTTTGTATTTCAAGGGCAGCATCGTTGTAACGATCTATTGTAGAAGGCATGTTTGCTTTTCCTTCAAGGCGCGTTATGTAAAGTTTCTTTAATGGGAAGGGTCCATTTTTGTGTAAAGTATCCCATTCGGTTTTATTAAAAACAGTAGTTGTGGCCATAGTATTAATCTTCAGGTTTCATACATACATATCTAAGCTTCACTTTGCGTTTTTTGCCAAGAGTAACAAGGTAGAGCAGGCTGCCGCCGAAGGTGTTTTTATATTCAATAGAAAACAATTTTCCGGTTTCACAGCCTTCTTTTAAAACGCGGAAAGTAATATCGTCTGTAGTGATTCCGGCTTTTATAACCGTATCAAGTTCTACCACCATTTTGTCCCGATACCAATCGTCTCGCGTCATTTCATCTGGCGGCATTGGAGCTCCTTTGGTACTTACAATACGAACAGAATAACAAGAGGTAAAAAGACAAAAAGAAAAAACGAGTAATAGCGCCTTCACTGAAATTTTAAGAAATGGTTCCATATAATAATTATTAAAAAAATTAAAAATGGGGAGGAGAGAGTTTTACTATGCTGAATAATAGCAGTTTATAAAGTTATGGTTTTTTTCTGAAAGTGTGTAATTTTGTATTCCTTATTTTGAAACAAGACCTTATTGAAACAGCAATTTTAAAATCTTTTGTGAAATAAATTTTGCCACTTTAACTCTGCGTATATTTGTAAAACAATATTATTTAGAAAAATAATGGACTACACTGCAAAAATGCTGCGCGATGACGCTTTAAAAGGAAAAACAATAGTAGTAACTGGTGGCGGAAGCGGCCTAGGCAAGGCAATGACAACCTATTTTTTGGAATTGGGGGCCAATGTAGTTATTACTTCCCGTAACATAGAAAAGCTACAAGCTGTAAAGGCAGAACTGGAAGCTGCAACTGGTGGAAAAGTTTTGCCTGTGCAGTGTGATGTGCGAAATTATGATGAAGTTGAAGCAATGGTAGCAGCTTCTGTTAAGGAATTCGGCACTGTTGATGTTTTGTTGAATAACGCCGCAGGTAATTTTATTTCCCCAACGGAAAGACTTTCTGCAAATGCTTTTGATACAATCATTGATATCGTTTTAAAAGGAACAAAAAACTGTACCCTTGCCTTTGGAAAACATTGGATAGACAAAAAGGAAATAAATAAAGTAGTCTTGAATATTGTTACAACCTATGCCTTTACAGGTTCTGCTTACGTTGTGCCAAGCGCCACAGCAAAAGCTGGCGTGTTAGCGATGACACGTTCTTTGGCGGTGGAATGGGCCAAATATGGAATGCGTTTTAATGCTATAGCTCCAGGGCCATTCCCAACAAAGGGGGCTTGGGACAGATTGCTACCTGGCGATTTAAAAGAAAAATTTGATCCAGCTAAAAAAGTGCCAGTTAAACGAGTAGGGGAACACCAAGAATTGGCAAATCTTGCAGCTTATTTAGTTTCAGACTTTTCAGCATACATCAACGGCGAAGTAGTAGTAATAGACGGTGGTGAATGGCTTAAAGGAGCTGGGCAAATGAATCTTTTAGAAGAAGTTCCACAACAAATGTGGGACATGCTTGAAGCAATGATTCGCGAAAAAAAGAGTAAATAAAAACACTTTAAGTTGAAGATTTAGGCAAGAGCAACTCAAGATTAAAATACGTCGTATGAGAGTCTAATAGCGAAGCGGTCTAATTTCTAAAAGCACAGCGGTCTAACATCTGTTCACTTCCTGTTAACAAAAATGATTTTCTATCCACATAATTAATTGTACTTTTAACTCCTAAAATCTCAAGTAAATTAATGGGTAAAATTATTGCAATTGCAAACCAAAAAGGAGGCGTAGGCAAGACCACGACCTCAGTAAATTTAGCGGCCTCATTGGGCGTTTTGGAAAAGAAGGTTTTACTTATTGATGCAGATCCACAAGCCAATGCAACTTCAGGGTTGGGAATTGATGTTGAAAGTGTGGAAATTGGTACATACCAATTACTTGAACATAGCGCTACAGCTAAAGAAGCAATTGTTCCTACAAATTCACCTAATCTAGATTTGATACCCTCACACATAGATTTGGTAGCTATCGAGATTGAATTGGTTGATGTGGAGAACCGAGAATATATGCTGAAAAAAGCCATCGAAGGCTTAAAAGCAGATTACGATTATATACTTATAGATTGCGCACCATCATTGGGATTATTGACTTTAAACGCATTAACCGCGGCAGATTCAGTATTAATTCCAATTCAGTGTGAATATTTCGCTTTGGAAGGACTTGGAAAACTATTGAACACCATAAAGAGCGTTCAGAAAATACACAACGAAAACCTTGATATTGAAGGGCTGTTGCTCACAATGTATGATCAACGTTTACGCCTTTCAAACCAAGTGGTAGATGAGGTGAGAAAGCATTTTGATGAAATGGTTTTTGAAACAATCATTCAGCGTAATGTGCGTTTAAGTGAAGCGCCCAGTTATGGCGAAAGTATTATCAGTTATGATGCAGCTAGCAAAGGAGCCGATAATTATTTAAGTTTGGCGCACGAATTAATTAAGAAAAACGAAAAAGAATAAATGGCGAAAGCGACCAAAAAACAAGCCTTAGGCCGCGGACTTTCAGCATTGTTGAACGACCCTTCTAATGATATAAAATCTGTTGCAGACAAAAATGCTGACAAGGTTGTTGGCAGCATTGTGGAACTAAATTTGGGCAGTATTGAAGTAAACCCGTTTCAGCCGAGAACCAGTTTTAACGAAGAATCGCTTCGTGAACTAGCTTCTTCTATAAAAGAATTAGGCGTAATTCAGCCAATTACGGTTCGTAAATTAGATTTCAACAAATACCAATTGGTAAGTGGGGAACGTCGTTTCCGCGCTTCAAAATTGGTTGGTTTGGAAACCATTCCAGCCTATATTCGTATAGCAAACGACCAAGAATCTTTGGAAATGGCTTTGGTTGAAAATATCCAAAGACAAGATTTAGATCCTATTGAAATTGCACTTTCATACCAACGATTAATTGAAGAAATAAACGTAACCCAAGAAGAACTGAGCGACAGAGTAGGGAAGAACCGTTCTACCATCGCTAACTACTTGCGTTTGCTGAAGCTGGATCCAATTATCCAAACAGGAATGCGAGATGGTTTCATCAGTATGGGCCACGGGCGAGCACTTATAAATGTTGATGATTTAAGCAGTCAGCTTGATATTTATGAAAAGATTTTAAGTCAAAACCTTTCCGTTCGCGATACCGAAGCTTTGGTTCGGAATTTTAAAAGTCCTGACAAAAAAGCGACTCCACAAAAAACGAGCGCACCTCCTTTCGCAAAAAAAGCAAAGAAAGAATTGACAGATCTTTTTGAAACTTCTGTTGATGTAAAGGTTTCAAAATCTGGAAAAGGACAACTCGTTGTTCCTTTCAAAAATAAAGAAGACTTTGATCGCATTTTGAAGCTAATCAAAAGTGAAAAATAATTTCCTAAATATTTTTTTTTTAATCTTCGCTACATCACTGTTTGCGCAGACTTCTGATTCTTTAATAGTAAAAAAGGAAGAAAGGATAATTGTGGTGAACGATTCCATTTTGCCAAAAGAAGAATACAATCCACTAGCTCCCGCAAAAGCTGCTTTTTACTCTGCTGTGGTTCCAGGATTAGGGCAGGTTTACAATAAAAAATACTGGAAAATACCAATCATTTACGCAGGAATGGCTGCTGGAGTTTACTTTTACAAACAGCAGGATGATGATTACGATCGTTTCCGAAATGCATACAAAAGAAGACTTGCAGGTTACACAGATGATGAGTTTTACGGCAATGGCACTGAAGCCTTGATTAGCGATGATCGGTTGATAAACGCTCAAAAATCTGCCCAAAAAAATAAAAGCATCAGCATTATTGTAACAGTAGCCTTCTATTTATTGAATGTAGTAGATGCCAATGTGGACGCGCATTTAAGACAATACGAAGTAAGTGAAGATCTTTCGCTACAACCCAATTTCGATTATAACCAATTTAATGCGAAGCCACAGTACGGAATGTCGCTGACGTATCGTTTTAAGTAGAAAAAAGATAAGAGAATAAAGATGAAAGAGCCAAGAGCCAAGAACCAAGAGGCAAGAAATAAGACATCACTGTATATTTGGAGGTCTTTCGGTAATCTGTCATTCATCACTTGCCATTCGTCATTCAAATTATGAAAATAGCACTTCTAGGTTACGGAAAAATGGGCAAGACGATTGAGAAATTGGCTTTGGAAAAAGGACACTCAATAGTTTTTAAAAGCACCAGTGAATCTTCCGAGGGAGACTTTGAAGACGCTGAAGTTGCCATAGAATTTTCTTCGCCCGAGGCTGCTGTTAAAAACATTTCAAAAGCATTAGAAGCTGAAATTCCAATAGTTTCGGGTACTACGGGATGGTTGGGTGAATATTCTGAAATGGTAAACTTATGTGAAAAACGTAACGGAAGTTTTATTTATGCGTCCAACTTCAGTATTGGTGTGAACCTTTTTTTTAGTATAAATGAATACGCCGCAAAGCTGATGGCACCTTGGAAAGAATACAATGTTTCAGTTGAAGAAATCCATCACCTTGAAAAGAAAGATGCACCAAGCGGAACAGCAATTACAATTGCCGAAGGAATTTTGAAACACACTGATAAAAAGGATTGGAAGCTTAACACTTTCGCCGAAAATATTTTGAACATTACCGCTAAAAGAGAAGAAGATGTAAAAGGGACACATATCGTTTCTTATGATTCTGATATAGATACCATTTCATTTAAACACGAAGCACACAGTCGAGAAGGATTTGCTTTGGGAGCTATTTTGGCAGCAGATTGGATACAAAACAGAAAAGGAATCTTTACAATGAAAGATGTTCTCGGTATTAAATAATAAATTGCAGAAGTTTTAAACTTCAGAAAAACACACAATTATGAGTTGGACAGGATGGTTTATATTTTTTTTGATAGTTCAGGTAATCCATTTTGCTGGAACGTGGAAGTTGTATCAAGCCGCAGGCAGAAAAGCTTGGGAAGCTGCCGTACCGGTTTACAATTCAGTGGTTTTGATGAAAATCATCAACCGTCCGTGGTGGTGGACTATTTTACTTTTTGTACCAATCGTGAATTTAATTATGTTTCCTGTGGTTTGGGTGGAAACCCTTCGCAGTTTTGGACGCAATTCCACGACAGATACCTTTTTGGGTATTCTGACTTTGGGTCTTTATATTTATTACATTAACTATACCCAAAAACTCACATATATTGAAGAAAGGAGTCTAAAGCCTCGTACTTCAACCGGAGAATGGGTGAGCTCAATTCTGTTTGCGGTAGTTGCAGCAACCATTGTTCACACTTATATTATGCAGCCATTTACTATTCCAACTTCATCTTTGGAAAAGACCTTGTTAGTTGGTGATTTTCTTTTTGTAAGTAAATTTCATTACGGGGCTCGCACTCCGATGACGCCTATATCGTTCCCGATGGTGCACGATACAATTCCATTAGTTCATACAAAATCATATCGTACTGAACCTCAAATCCCTTATTTCCGACTTCCTGGTTTTCAGGATATAAAACACAATGATATTGTAGTTTTCAACTGGCCTGTGGATACTGTAAATGCGTTTCAGCAATACGGAGATGGGAAATATTATTACAAGCCCATCGACAAAAAATCAAATTACGTGAAACGCTGCGTGGCTTTGCCTGGCGATTCTCTAGAAGTACGTGATGGTTATGTTTTCATCAACGGAAAAAAGAACGATTTGCCAGATCGTGCAAGAATCCAGTTTTCTTATGAAGTGAAAGTAAATGGACAGCTCAACCCTGAAATGCTTTACAATCGCTATGACATTACGGACCGTTATGGATACGGAAATAATACGTACCGTTTTGCAGCTATATCGGAAGAGTCTTTGAATATGCTCAAAAATAACCCAAATGTGGTTGAAATTACGCGTCTTCACAGTGAAAAGGGTCAATGGGACCAAGGTATTTTTCCAAACAATCAAAATTATCCTTGGAACAATGATTTCTTCGGGCCATTATACATCCCGAAGCAAGGCGCAACAGTTTCCATCACTCCAGAAACATTGCCATTGTACAAACGCGTGATTGAAGTTTACGAAGGAAGTGAATTAGGAATTGACAATAAAATAACCCAATCTGGAACAGAGGTTTTATTGAACGGAAAAGCAATCACAGATTACACTTTCAAAATGGATTACTATTGGATGATGGGGGATAACCGAAACAATAGTGAGGACGCTCGTACTTGGGGCTTTGTACCTTTTAATCACGTTGTAGGGAAACCTGTATTCGTATGGATGAGCTGGGACGGTATCAACAAAAAAGTACGCTGGGAACGCCTTTTCACTACCGTTGGCGGTAGCGGGAAACCAGTTTCTTACTTAATGTATTTTGTGATTGTGGTAATTGGTTGGTTTGCCTTTGATTTTTATAGAAAAAGAAAAAAAGGAGCTAAAAAGTAATATGTCTGTTCGTGCAGTCGAGAACTTTTAAGGTTACGACTGCACTTAGCTGGACATTAAAAATATTTGATTATTGAGGAATTAATCTAAAAATGCTCTGTCCTTCCACGGCGATATAGATTAATCCATCCAGACCCATTTTCACATTCCGCACACGCCCAATATCCTGTGCAATTTTTTCGCGATTGGTTACTTTTTCACCATCAAGAGTGAGTAATTCCACATAAGCAAATTTCAGCGAGCCCACCAATAACTTGCCATTCCACTGCGGATATTTATTACCGGTTACAAAAGCCATTCCACAAGGCGCAATTGATGGTACCCAGTAATAAATAGGAGGCTCAATACCCGGTTTTGTGGTTTCATCTGTGATTTCCGTACCGCTGTAATTGACACCGTAGGTTACAATTGGCCAGCCATAATTAGCACCTTTTTTAACGATATTTATTTCATCTCCGCCTTTTGGTCCGTGTTCGTGCATCCAGATTTTTCCAGTTTCGGGATGTTTTGCCATTCCTTGTGGATTTCGGTTTCCGTATGTATAAATTGCTTTTTTAGCATTTGGTTCGTTGTAAAAAGGATTGTCTGTTGGAATGCTTCCATCATCGTTCAATCGGTAAATTTTTCCACCATCACGGGTTATATCTTGTGGATTTACTTCCCGCTCTCCACGCTCGCCAATGGAAAAATAAATAAAACCGTCATTATCAAATTCAATCCGTGAACCAAAGTGCTGCCCGGCCGTGGTGTTGGGTTCAGCTTTATAAAGGGTTTCAATATTTGTAAGCGAATTACCTTCCAACTTACACCGCATCAAAGCAGTGTGTCCGCCTTCGCCTAAACCTTCTTCCGAGGCATACGTCATATAAATCCAACCGTTTTCTTTATAGTTGGGGTGTAATTCAATATCTAACAATCCACCTTGACCGCTATTGTAAACTTTAGGAACGTTTGTTATTTCGATCTTTTCATTGTCTTTAAAATGGATTAACCTTCCATCTTTTTCGGTAATTAACATACTTCCATCGGGAAGCCAAGTCATTCCCCAAGGGTTTGAAAGGTTTTTTACTACCTCTTCAATTTTGTAGGATTGCGATTCCGTTTTCAGTGCCACATCGTTTTTCTTTTTTTGCTGGATACAAGACATTGAAAACGTCAAGAAAATGGCGAAAATAAATTTTAACTTCATAATCATTTTGTTTTCAAAAAGATACTGAAAATATGCTACAATGATAGAAAGCTTTTAAAAATTTATGATATCAAAAAAAAATCATCACGGTATTTAAAAATTGAACGGATATTTTTTTTTCAAATATAAAAAAATATCGTAACTTTTTAAACTCCTCAAAAAAGTTCCCCCTTTTAATTAATAAGCTCATAGTCAATAATTTAAAGTTAAATTTAGTAATTTAACCTTACTTTTATTGTTCATTTAAACTATTGAACTCGAGCACTGTATGCTCAAATTCAGTTTTTTGATAAGAAAGACTAATCTATTTTTTTAAGAATAACCTAATACTCGATACTATGGACCCGATCAAAAAACTTGTAGTTTATGGCAAAAAGGAAACCAGCGAAGACGGAGCTGTTGTTTATAATTTGCAGGCCAGCAATAGGGATGTTTCCAATCAACATGAAATACAGCTGGAGGCAAATGATAAGTTGCTGGAGCTGGTTCTTGACGATGGTACGTCTTGGATGTGTGATGCCTCAACCATGCATGAAGTTTTTCCAGAGCTTGATCCGGCCCTAAAGCCTCCTGGCAGCCGCGATATGCAGCCTGATATTTTTGTAATGCCCGATTCAGTTGAGGCACCTTCAACAGAAAGGGGGATTGTAGGTAAAATTGCGGTAAAACTTTTAAAAGTATTTGCAAAGAAGGCTATAGGGAAGGGGGTGGCAGAGCTTTCAAAAAAATTGGAAGACAAACACTTGCAAAATGAAATTGACAGTACGGTTATCCCAAAAAACTTTTTGGCTACAGGTGCGGCCTTGTTCACTGTTGATAAGGACTTTAAATTTGGGGCTTTTGATGGAAAGCCTTCCAACAGTCCATTTTTTCTTTTTATACATGGAACAAACTCAGATACATTCGGAGCATTTCAGGATTTAAAGGCTTCCCCTGTTTGGAACACGCTCCACCAAATTTACGGTAAAAACGTACTTGCTTTTCAGCACAGAACTCTTACTGAAAGCCCATTGCTAAATGTTGTGAAACTTGCCCAAATGCTACCCGATAATTCTGTGGTGCATATGCTTTCACATTCTAGGGGTGGAATTGTGGGTGATATTTTGAACAAATACAGTAATAACAATGATGAAGCTTCAATTGGGTTTACAAGCCAACACATAGCATTGCTTGAAAAAGAAGGCAATAGGGAAGATGACATTGAAAATATAGAAGCACTCAATAAAATTTTTAAAGATAAAAAGATAACCGTCGCCAAATTTATTAGGGTAGGTTGTCCCGCTGCAGGAACAAAGCTGGCTTCAAAAAGATTGGACCATATACTGAACGTATTTTTTAATTTGATAACCTTGGTTGGAGGCCCGTTTGGTGATGTTTTAAAAGAACTGCTTTCCGCAGCCGTTGAGAGCAAGGATGATGTAAATGTACTTCCTGGCTTAGAGGCACAAAGACCAGAATCACCTTTCATCAAAATATTAAATGATCCATCGCCGGAAACCGCTATTAGTGGAAAACCTTTGGCTATTATTTCGGGAAACGGAAGGGTAAGCTTTTCTGGGCAAGGACTTTTTGTAATCCTCGGAAAATTGTTCTACTGGCAGCGTAATGATCTGGTTGTGAATACAGATTCCATGTATTTAGGTGCTAAACGTAAAGACAACATTCAATATTTCTTTGACCAAGGTGCAGAGGTAAACCATGTAAAGTACTTTGGAAATGATAAAACTAGGGAAGCCATAGACTTAGTGCTTAAAACTGTAGAAGGGGAACTCATTCCAGGATTTAAATGTATTGCACAGGATGAAATTCCAGGAAGCGATAGAGCTCTTGTGGAATCTGGCGAATTATATCCTTCTCCATGGCCACCTTCAGGCACAAAACCTATCGTGGTTATGCTCCCCGGAATAATGGGTTCTAACCTTTCACAGAAAGACAAGGAGATATGGCTACATTATGGGCGTATACTTAGCGGAGGATTGGTAAACCTCAGTTATTCCAACGTTAACAAAATTGTTGCTGATTCAGTGGTGAAAACGTCGTATTACAAACTTTATAAGTGGTTATCGGCCAAATACGATGTGGTAGTCTATCCATTTGATTGGCGTAAGCCGCTCCCTGAATGTGCAAGTGAATTCAATACAAAAATTAAAAGTTTACTTAAGATAGGGCAACCTATAAAAATTATTGGGCACTCCATGGGCGGACTTTTGGCTCGTGATTTTATTCTTAATCACGATGATACCTGGCAAGATTTAAAGGCCTCTAAGGGCTTTAGAATGCTATTTCTTGGATCGCCGCTCGGGGGCTCGTTCAGAATTCCTTCGGTTTTGTTCGGGGAGGATGCCATAATCCAGAAGTTGAGCAAATTGGATCTTTTTCACACCAAAGAAGGCCTGCTTAAAATGTTCTCCCAGCTTCCGGGTATTTTGGCCTTACTACCCTTAACAACTGATCCCAAAAACGATTTCGCAAAAATGGAAACCTGGGAAAATATGCGAAATTATTTCGGAAAATCGGATTGGCCATTACCGCTTAAATCAGATCTTGACTACTTTAAAAATTACCGCGATAACATATTGAAGAAAAGAGATGAAATAGATTATTCAAGTATGGTATATATTGCCGGAAAAGATAAAATGACCCCTTGTGGTTATTATCTTGACGAAATTCCCCCGAAAAAACAACTTTATTTCCTTTACACCAGTGAAGGAGATCAAAGTGTAACATGGGAATCTGGCATCCCCAAACAGCTTCTTGAAGCTAATGCCGTTTATTATTCTCGAGTAACCCACGGCGCTCTGGCCAATGAACCAGATCTTTTTAATGCCATAGAGGAAATACTTTCCACTGGGCAAACCAAATTACTTCGCAATACCAAACCATTATTGCGCGGGGAAGAAAAAATATTTAGGGCAGAGCCAGATATAGATTTTGATCTTTCTGAAAATGGATTGGAAAAAACTATTTTGGGTCTTGGTGATGAAATAGAACCTGTTAGCAGCCAAATCCCTGTTACCGTTACAGTTAGCAATGGTGATTTACGATATGCTGAATACCCAATTATTGCCGGACATTTTTTGAATGATGGCGTGCTTTATGCAGAAAGGGCCATAGACAATTACCTAGACGGTAGCCTAACTTCAAAACACAGATTGGGACTTTATCCCGGTGAAATTGGCACTAATGCCATATTTGGCAAAATGAATGAAAGTGACTTTGAAGGCGCAATTATAGTTGGACTCGGTGAACCAGACCAACTTACATCTTTTCAACTTTCAAAATCTATAGAACAGGGAGTTTTAAATTATTTGCTGAGCATACGCGGAACAACCATTCCCAAGAAAGGCGTAGGAGTTTCCTCTTTAATTATTGCGACCGGCTATGGTGGGCTTTCAGTTGAAGGATCCCTTAAAGCCATTATTGATGGGGTAAACCGCGCCAATGATAAAGTAAAAATGTTGTCGGATGGAAGTTACAGAACAGTTCAAAATATTGAAATTATTGAACTTTACGCCGATAGAGCTCTAAACTGTATGTATGTGCTCAACAAAATAGCCAATAAGGAAAATTCAACCTACAATATCATTATAGGCAATAAGCGAATCAAAAACTTATTGGGCATCCAGAAAAGAACTCCATTAGATAATGCAGAGGATTGGTGGAACAGAATAACCATTAAGTACAAAGAAGCGAACGAGCAAACTGGGGAACCATCAAGTATGGTTTTTGGTTCTTCCACAGGCGATTCCAGAGAAGAAGAGAATGAACTATACAGCAGTACTCCGTTGATTGATCTTTTTATCTCGGAAGTTTCTAGTAGTAACCAATGGTCTGCTTGTACTGCAAAAACCCTTTTCGAATTATTGATACCCAATAATTTAAAGGAAAAGCTTAAGCGAAAAGGAAATATTTCATGGATACTAGATAACAAAACGGCTTCCTATCCTTGGGAATTGCTTCAGGACAATACAACCAATGCCAAACCTCTCTGTATTAATGCTGGAATGATACGGCAGCTTTCCACCAAAGACTATAGGATCAATATAAAACGCGTGGCAGAAAAAGGGGCGTTGATTATAGCCGATCCTATTCTGAATGGTTTTATCTCTCAATTGCCAGGTGCCAAAGAGGAGGGAATGATAGTTAAGGATACCTTGGAAAATGTGGGTTATCCTACCACACAACTCATAGGAACGGATGCCGAAAGCATAGTCAAGAATTTTTTCTGCAATGATTATACAATAATACATTTGGCAGGACACGGGGTTTTCAATCCAAAATTTCCAAAAAAATCAGGAATGGTTATCGGTAAGGATATATTTCTTACTGTATTCGAAATACAGCAGATGCCAGTAGTGCCGGAACTCGTTTTTGTAAACTGCTGTCACCTTGGTTATAGCAATGCGGAAGACGAAAAATTTTATCGCGATAGATATAAACTGGCTGCAAACATTGGTACCCAATTGATAAGCATAGGTGTAAAAGCCGTAATCGCTGCTGGTTGGGCTGTTAATGATGCCGCGGCTTTAGATTTTGCTCATGTTTTTTATAGCTGTATGTTCTCTGGAGATAATTTCGGGGATGCTGTTAAAAATGCACGAAATTATATTTATGAAAAACACCCGGGCAACAATACTTGGGGCGCCTATCAATGTTATGGGGATCCTTTCTTCAAACTGAAAGGTATATCAGTTGGCAAAGGTTCTTGGTCGCCAAGTTATATTGTTCCGCAAGAGGCCGAAATAGATCTGGATAACCTGCTCAACCAATTGCAAATGGCAATAAGTGCAGATAAAGATCATTTGGCAGAGCTTAATACCATTATGAAGGCGGTGGATAGAGATGTTTTCAGAACTCCACAAATTATAGAGAGAGTGGCCAAAATTTACCAGGAATTAGCTATGTATGTTGAAGCCTCTGGAAATTATGAAGAGCTCTTAAAAATGGAGAATGCGGATTTTTCTTTTTCCTGTATGGAAAAATATTGCAATACAAGGGCCAAGATGTATATCAGGGAAATTTTTGATAATGAAGAAATCACCGCAGCTTCCAAAAAAGAAGCCTACAAAAAAACGGAACGGGTAATAAGTGATCTTACGGTATTGCTTTTTGCAGGGGAAACAGCCGAACGCCACAATCTTTTGGGAAGCGCCTATAAGCGCTTGGCAATGTTGGCTTCAGATTCCAAAAAGCGAATCAATGCCTATAAAACTGCAATTTCCCATTATGAGAGGGCCTATAACAATGATTTCAATTCAAACAAAACCTATTCTATTTCAAATTCCATAGAACTCACTTGCTTATTGGTATTTAGTGAAGCCATGAAACATGGGGGTGAATTTACTATAGATAGGAAAAAATATAAATTGAGAACTATTTCCGAAGCACAACAAATACTCAGTGAGCAGCAAAATAAATTAAAAGAAAAATCAGAAGCCGAAGACCTTAACTATTGGGACTTGATTGCCTTTTTAAATATTGATTTATGCCTTCTCTTAATTATTGAAGATGAAAAAATTGACACTAAATGGGATGAAGTCATTCAAAATTTTAAGAAGATTTGGCAAAAAGCTGGTTCCGAAGCAAAAAAAGCGGCAGAGTTGGAGCACCTTGAATTTTTAACCCAATCTCTTAATGTAGAGGCCGGTTTAAATGGCGAAGGTTATAAGCAACACAGAGATTTGGAAACCCGAATAAGTGAATTGAGAACTGCCTTGAGTGGTGTTAGAAAAAAAATGAAGTCCGAAGCGAACACCAATGCAAAACCCAAAAAGAAAAATACTGAAACAATACCGAAATCAAACTCAAAGCCTAAAAAATAGGTAGAAAGTACAAGTGTTTAAAATAAAAAACCTTGTTGATATTTAATATCTTCAAGGTTTTTTATTTTACTGAGGATAAGCAGTGGCATAATCTTTCCACAAATATTACCTTTATAGAAATTTCTATTTATGGAAGAAAAATTTAAAGCGATTGTCAATGATAACTTTGAGTTTTCATTGAATTCGAAAGACTTGGAAATGCTCGATGTAATTTCCGATAACAAAAAAGCCAATATTATTTTTAATATCAAATCAGTAGAGGTTGAAACTCTTGAATCTGATTTTCAAAAAAAAACATATACCTTATCAATAAATGGTAATCGTTATCAAGTTAAAATAGAAAATCAACTTGATGTACTTATTTCCAAGATGGGCTTATCGCTTGGCAACGCTTCGGTTGAAGACGAAATCCATGCTCCAATGCCTGGTTTAATTTTGGAAGTAAATGTTTCCGAAGGAAATGAGGTGAAAAAAGGCGATTTTCTCTGTGTTTTAGAAGCAATGAAGATGGAAAACACACTCACCGCCCCTCGTGACGGTGTGGTGAAGTCTGTGAACATTGTAAAAGGAGAAACGGTCGATAAAGGAAAAATGCTAATTGAATTTCAAAAAAATGATTAAAAAAATATTGGTTGCCAATCGTGGCGAAATAGCTTTGCGAGTAATGAAAACCGCCCGAAATATGGGCATTAAAACGGTTGCTATTTATTCCGAAGCAGATAGAAATGCCCCACACGTAAAGTTTGCCGATGAAGCAGTTTGCATCGGGCCGCCACCTTCAAATGAATCGTATTTATTGGGTGATAAAATTATAAAAGTTGCCAAGGAATTAAACGTGGACGCCATCCATCCCGGTTATGGATTTTTGAGTGAAAATGCCGAATTTGGCGAACACGTTGAAAAAAGCGGAATGATTTTCATCGGTCCAAAATCATACGCCATTCGTGTTATGGGAAGCAAACTTGCTGCAAAAGACGCTGTTAAAAAATATGATATTCCAATGGTTCCAGGTACTGATGAAGCCATTACAGATGTTGGCGCTGCAAAGAAAATTGCTAAAGAAATTGGATTTCCAATCCTTATAAAAGCTTCTGCCGGAGGCGGTGGAAAGGGAATGCGCATCGTTGAAAATTCTGAAGAATTTGAAGACCAGATGAAGCGAGCTATCAGCGAGGCTGAAAATGCTTTTGGAGATGGATCTGTTTTTATTGAAAAGTTTGTCACTTCACCGCGGCATATTGAAATTCAGGTTTTGGCTGATAATTTTGGAAATACCGTTTATCTTTTTGAGCGTGAGTGTAGCATCCAGCGACGACACCAAAAAGTAGTGGAAGAAGCGCCTTCTTCAGTTTTAACTCCTGAGTTACGTAAACAAATGGGCGAAGCGGCTGTAAAAGTTGCGAAAGCTTGCGATTATGTAGGTGCCGGAACAGTGGAATTCCTTTTGGATGATAAGCACAATTTCTACTTTCTTGAAATGAATACACGTCTGCAAGTGGAACATCCCGTTACCGAACTCATTACGGGTCTCGATTTGGTAGAACAGCAAATAAATGTTGCCAATAATGAAAAGCTTTCCTTTTCGCAGGAAGATTTGAAAATCAACGGACACGCTTTTGAAGTCCGTGTTTATGCGGAAGACCCATTGAATAATTTTATGCCTAGTGTTGGTAAATTGGAAGTTTACCAACCGCCGAGCGGAAAAAATATTCGGGTTGATGATGGTTTTACTGAAGGAATGCAAGTGCCAATTCAGTACGACCCCATGCTTTCCAAATTAATTACTTACGGAAAGACACGAAATGAAGCGATGCAAACAATGTTGGAAGCCATTTCAGAATACCATATTGAAGGAGTTAGTACAACGCTTCCGTTTGGAAAATTTGTTTTTGAGCATGAGGCCTTTCGAAGTGGAAATTTTGACACCAATTTTGTAAAGAAATACTATTCCGAAGAAAAACTAAAAGCGATAAATGAAGAAGAAGCAAGAATAGCAGCGCTTTTCGCTTTGAAACAATATTTAAAAGATTCAGAAAAACTTCGATTGCCGAAATAAAACCTCCGGGTTCTCTGTGCCTCTGTGGTTATTATTTCACCACGGAGGCACAGAGGGCACAAAGAAAAACATAGATTTATATGATCGACAATAATAAAAAACTGCAAGAAATCATTTCCGAAGCAAAAATGGGCGGCGGAGAAAAACGAATTGCAAAACAACACGAAAAGAAAAAACTCACAGCCCGCGAACGTGTAGAATATCTACTTGATGAAGGCTCTTTTGAAGAAATGGGTATACTTGTAACCCACAGAACTACCGATTTCGATATGCAAAAAGAGTTGTATTACGGTGACGGTGTAGTGACGGGCTACGGAACAATTAACGGTCGTTTGGTATATGTTTTCGCACAGGATTTCACGGTTTTTGGCGGTGCACTCTCTGAAACGCACGCTGAGAAAATCTGTAAAATTATGGATCATGCCGTGAGCGTTGGCGCGCCAATAATTGGTTTAAATGATTCTGGCGGGGCGCGTATTCAAGAAGGTGTTCGCTCTTTAGGCGGCTATGCCGATATTTTTTACCGAAATGTGCAGGCTTCGGGCGTTGTTCCTCAGATTTCAGCAATTATGGGGCCCTGCGCTGGTGGGGCAGTATATTCTCCAGCGATGACCGATTTCACATTGATGGTGCAGGATAGCAGTTATATGTTTGTTACTGGTCCAAACGTTGTAAAAACTGTTACTAATGAAAACGTTACTTCGGAAGAATTGGGAGGCGCACGAACACACGCCACTAAAAGCGGAGTTACGCATTTTACTGCTGCTAATGATATTGTTTGTTTGGAACAGATTAAAACCTTGCTCAGTTATCTTCCGCAAAATAACAAATCTATTACCGAAAAATTACCTTTTGAAACAGATGATGAATACCGGGAGGAGTTGGAAACTATTATTCCAGATTCAGCCAATAAGCCTTATGACATGCACGAAGTAATCAAAGGAATTATCGATACCGATTCCTTTTTTGAAGTGCATAAAGATTACGCAGACAATATTATAGTTGGTTTTGCAAGACTTGGAGGAAGAAGCATCGGTATAGTTGCAAATCAACCTATGAGTTTAGCAGGCGTTTTGGATGTGGACAGTTCTAAAAAGGGGGGCCGGTTTACGCGTTTCTGCGATTGTTTTAACATTCCGCTATTGGTTTTGGTGGATGTTCCAGGCTTTCTTCCGGGAACTAATCAGGAATGGAATGGAATTATTTTAAATGGCGCCAAACTGCTTTACGCTTTAAGCGAAGCAACCGTGCCGCGGGTTACTGTAATTACCAGAAAAGCTTACGGTGGTGCTTATGATGTTATGAATAGCAAGCACATTGGCGCAGATATGAACTATGCGTGGCCAACTGCTGAAATTGCTGTGATGGGAGCCAAGGGAGCCAGTGAGATTATTTTCAGAAAGGAAATTGCTGCTGCCGAAAATCCTGAGTTGAAACTCTCGGAAAAAGAAGCTGAATATGCCTCAACTTTTGCCAATCCTTTCAAAGCTGCGCAACGCGGTTTTATTGATGAAGTAATTCAGCCTAGGGAAACACGCAGAAAGTTGCTAAAGGCGTTTGCAATGTTGGAAACAAAGGACGTTCCAAGGCCTAACAGAAAACATGGGAATATTCCTTTATAAGAATTCGAAAAGGATTAGTTGGAAAACTCTTTAAAAATAATATAGATACCCATTAGCAATACAAACCAACCGAATCCTTTTTTAAGTTTTTTTCCATCAACAAAAGCATTCAGTCTTATTCCGATAAATATACCGACGATTGAAATTGCAGTAAAAATTAGAAGGAATTTCCAATCAATTTCAAGAGTTGCGAGATCACCTGTAAAGCCTATTAATGAGTTTACAGCAATGATAAGCAGCGAGGTAGCAACGGCTTTTTTCATTGGTAATTTTGCCAACAAAACTAAGGCTGGGATAATTAGAAATCCTCCACCGGCACCTACTGCACCAGTAACAAAGCCAAGAAAAATTCCTTGTACAATAATTAGTGGGTAGTTGTACGAAACTTTTTTTCCAATTTCGGGTTCGGGATTTTTATTAATAATCATTGTGATAGAAGCAGCTAGCATAACAATTGCAAAAAACAGCATTATAGCAATGTCTTTTGTAAGCGTAAATCCGCCCAATACCAATAGGTTTTCAGGTATTGCAGGAAGGACAAATCTTCTCGTTAAATAGACAGAAATAAAAGCAGGAGTTGCAAAAATGAAAGCTGTTTTAAAATCGACAAGCTTTTTTTTCATATTGCGAATAGCGCCAACCAGAGCAGATGTTCCCACCACAAATAGCGAATATCCCGTTGCAACAATCGGGTTTAAAGAAAAGAGATAAACTAATACGGGAACAGTTAAGATTGAGCCGCCACCGCCTATTAGACCTAGGACCACGCCTACCATAAGTGCTCCTAAATAACCAAATATTTCAGTGATTTCCATTTAAGGATTTAGTTTATTGAAATCTTTACTACAAGGTTAATCATAATTTTAAAAAAGGACGTTTACTTTTAGATGAATTTTAAATTTTAGATAAATTGAAAGTACATCAAAAATTTTTCTTTGATATTTATCATATAAAATGAAAAATGGGATAAGTATTTTAACAGGCAATTAATTAATGCTATTATCTTAAATCTATGGCTGTAGAAAATTTTGATATTCAGGGTCTTACGAATTCTGAAGTTTTGGCTTCGCGTGAAAAATTTGGTCAAAACATTTTAGAGTCCAAGAAAAAGAATCCTTTTTTTGAAGCAATAAAAGGACTGTTGAAAGAACCAATGGTAATTCTGTTACTGGTTGCGGCGACTTTATATTTTTTCACGGGTAATACAGGGGACGGAGTTTTTCTTGCAGCAGCCATTCTTTTGGTAGCTGCAATTTCTCTCTATCAAGATGCTAAAACCCACGATGCACTAGATAAGCTTAAGGAACTTTCACAGCCCCATTGTAAGGTAATCCGGAATGGGACAGTTGTTGAAATAAAGAGCCAAGAAGTGGTAGTTGGCGATTTTTTGATGGTAGAGGAGGGATCCACCATTGTGGCAGATGGTACCATTGTTCATTCCAATGACTTTTCGGTAAATGAATCCATCTTGACTGGAGAATCTTTTTCAGTAGAAAAAGACGCCTCTTCAGAAGACAACAAAATTTATATGGGTACCCAAGTTGGAGGAGGACTTGCCATAGCTGAAATATTTGCGGTTGGTAATCAAACAAAGGTTGGGAAAATTGGTAAAAGCATTGAAGAAATTTCTTCTGAAAAATCTACGCTTGAACTCCAAATAAACAATTTTGTAAAAAAGATGGTAATCGCGGGAGCGATTATTTTTCTATTGGTTTGGGGAATTAATTATTATAATACGGGCAGCCTTTTAGACAGTCTTTTGAAAGCGCTTACACTTGCAATGAGCGTTTTGCCAGAGGAGATTCCCGTTGCCTTTACCACGTTTATGGCCATTGGTGCTTGGCGGCTTATGAACTTAGGTGTTATTGTAAAACAAATGAAAACCGTTGAATCCTTGGGTAGTGCGACTGTGATTTGTGTAGACAAAACAGGTACGATTACAGAGAATAAAATGCGATTGGATAAGATTTATACGTTGGAAACCGATAAAATCACTTCGGTTGAAGAAACGCTTTCCGAAGTAGAAAAAGAGCTTATAACTACGGCAATGTGGGCCAGCGAACCCATTCCTTTTGATACTATGGAACAATCGCTGCACGGGTTTTACGGTTCCTTTG
Source organism: Aequorivita antarctica (assembly GCF_007997155.1). GTDB lineage: Bacteria > Bacteroidota > Bacteroidia > Flavobacteriales > Flavobacteriaceae > Aequorivita > Aequorivita antarctica. Next base: position 24,230 of record NZ_VORT01000011.1, read on the forward strand.
TTAAAAATGACCAAAGACCCAATTTCAAAATGGTGCACGAATATCCATTAGGTGGTAAGCCCCCAATGATGACCCACATTTTTGAAAATGCCCAAAGTAATAGAATCATCGCTGCCAAAGGGGCGCCCGAGGCTTTGATAGTAGTTTCAAATTTGAATGATGAGCAAAAGGAGAGGTTAAAACAGAAAATAACCTTTTTAGCAGAGGAAGGATATCGCGTTTTGGGGGTTGGAATTTCAAATTTTGAAGGAACGGATTGGCCAAAAAAGCAACAAGATTTTCCTTTTGAGTTCAAGGGTTTAGTGGCTTTTTATGATCCTCCAAAGGAAAATATTTCAAAAGTATTTCAGGATTTCTATAATGCAGGAATTGCTGTAAAAATTATTACTGGAGATATTGCTGAAACTACTGCCGCCATTGCAAAAAAAGTAAATTTTCGAGGTTCCGAAGATGTTGTTTCTGGCGATGAGCTTTTCGGTTTAAACCCTGCGGAACTTGAAAAAATCACTTCAGAAAAAAACATCTTTGCTAGGATGTTTCCCGAAGCAAAACTTAAAATAATCAATGCCCTCAAGGCACAGGGCCATATTGTGGCAATGACAGGCGATGGCGTTAACGATGGCCCTGCTTTGAAAGCTGCAAATATTGGAATAGCAATGGGGAAGAAGGGAACTGAAATAGCAAAGCAATCCGCTTCACTGGTTTTGGTGGATGATGATCTTTCTAAAATGGTAGATGCTGTGGCGATGGGTAGAAAAATCTATTCAAATCTTAAAAAAGCAATTCAGTATATCATTTCAATTCATATACCCATTATTCTCACGGTTTTTATCCCTTTGGTGTTAGGCTGGGTGTATCCTAATATTTTCACACCTATTCACGTGATCTTGTTAGAATTAATAATGGGGCCAACCTGCTCGATAGTCTATGAAAATGAACCGCTGGAAAAGGATTCCATGCTTCAAAAGCCGAGACCTTTCTCAAGTACTTTTTTCAATTGGAGCGAACTCTTCACAAGTATAATCCAAGGCTTGGCTATTACTGTTGGTGTGCTCACTGTTTATCAGTTGGCAGTAAATGATGGTTATAATGAAGCGATAACCAGAACGATGGTCTTTACCGCACTCATAACAGCAAACATTGTTTTAACTTTTGTAAATCGCTCTTTTATCTATTCTATTTTCACCACTTTTAAATATAAAAATAAGTTGGTGCCGATTATTATTGGCATCACCATTGGCATCACTTTATCGCTACTTTTTGTGCCGCCCTTCACTAAATTCTTTGATTTTGAAAGACTTGGGCTAAACCAAATTTTCATTAGCATTGGAATTGGAGTGTTAAGCACATTGTGGTATGAAATCGTGAAGTGGTGGAAACGTAAAAATTGAGGCAACGTTTTTTAATAGGTCTCATTTTAAGTTATTCGTGCTGATTTTCGTCATAGTGAAGATTATATTTTCAAGTTAGCTTTGTATACCACTTAACTCAAATTGAAATATTATGAAGAAGTCTGGTTTTTTGCTTGCTATAGCAATACTATTAGTTTCATTTACTTTGCAAGCACAAGAAAAATGGTCTGTGGAGTTTAGGCCCGGACTCAATTTTCCTACTAGTGATGTGGGAAATATTGATGCAGAAATTGGGTATGGATTTGAATTAACAGGCGCTTACAAATTAATGCCTCACTTTTCTGTATACGCGGGCTGGGGGCTGAATCAATTTAAAGGTTCAGATAGTAATTTTAATGAAGATTTTACCTTTGAGGAAACGGGTGGTACGTTTGGTTTCGAAATTATTCGTCAAATAGGTACTTCCGCATTTTCTTACTTAGGAAGTGCTGGCGCCATTTATAATCACATTAAATTAGACAATAACGCTGGCGATATTTCTGTGGACACCGGTTACGGCTTTGGTTGGCAAGTGGCAGCGGGTGTTAATTATGAGTTTGCTCCAAATCTATCTTTAAAACCGATGCTTCGGTACCGATCACTTTCAACGGATGTAGAAATTGAAAATGTTTCAACAGATATAAAACTAAATTATATCTCTTTTGGGATTGGACTAGCTCTGGATTTTTGATTCTATAAACTGATTGTAGGTTTCTTTAATATTTTTTGAATTCACAAAAGACTTTTAAAATGAAAATTGCATTTGCTATCCTTCTTTTTATTCACGGTCTTATTCATTTGATGGGATTTTTGAAAGCTTTTGGTTTTGCTGAAATTCCACAATTTTCGCAAGATTTTTCAAAACAGCAGGCCCTTTTATGGCTGGCAGTTGCTTTGGCTTTTGTATCTGTAGGAGTACTTTTTCTTATAAAAAACAATATTTGGTTTTGGCTTGCTTTAGTGGCTGTACTATTTTCACAGATATTGATTATTATGAATTGGCATGATGCAAAATTTGGCACCATTGTCAATGTAATTGTTTTGATTGTTGCGATAATAGCAATAGCTAGTTGGAATTTTGAAAGACAATATAAACAAGATGTATCCGAATCTTTTGGAACGGTAACTTTTTCCGAAGAAATAATTTCTGAAAGGGATATTCAAAATCTTCCCATTCCTGTTCAGAAGTACTTGAAATATGTCGGAGTATTGGGCAAACCAAAAATAAAAACTGTCAAAGCTATTTTTAAAGGCGAAATGCGCGAAAAGGGTAAGGATTGGTTTGCTTTCACTTCAGAACAGTACAATTTTTTCGAAAAGCCAACCCGACTGTTTTTTCTAAAAGCAATTTTTAAAGGGTTGCCCACACAAGGGTATCATTTTTACAAAGATGGAAAGGCTTCTATGCTGATAAAACTCGTATCGGTTTTTCCAGTCGTGGATATAAATGAACCCGATATGTTCAAAACGGAAACCGTAACCTTTTTTAATGATATGTGCCTTTTTGCTCCAGGCGCATTAATTGATAAAAATATTGAATGGCAAACTATTGATGATAAAACGGTAAAAGCAACCTTCACCAACCAGAAAACGACTATCTCTGCTATTTTGTATTTTAATGAAAATGATCAACTAACCAATTTTATTTCCGAAGATAGGATGGATGTGAATTCCAATCAAAAAATTCCGTTTTCTACACCAGTAACCAAATACGGTATTATAAACGGTTATAATTTACCCGTTGCTGCGGATGCTGTTTATCAATTTCCGGACGGTGATTTTATTTATGGGAAGTTCTTTCTGCTAGATGTTAAGTATACTGTAAAAACGCTGCATTGAAAAAATGATTATTTCAAGGAAAGATAAACTCTTATATATAAAAATCATCCACACTGTCATTTGGCTTTTTTTCAATGTTGTGATATTCTATCTTTTGTATACGGCGATTGTCAACAAAATAGACAAATGGACATGGATTTGCATCGGTCTTGTTTTGATGGAAGGCTTGGTACTTATGGCTTTTAAAATGTTTTGTCCGTTAACGGTTATAGCTCGGAAGTACTCAGATTCCACTGCGAATAACTTCGATATTTTCCTTCCAAATTGGTTGGCCAAATACAATAAGCTTATTTACACTACTATTTTCTCCATAGCCGTAATTATTGTGGTTTACAGATTGGTTGTTGATTGAAATTATGGAAAAGCCATTTTAGCCCACTTTTTTTTTGGATGGTTTTTTTCATAATCATTTCAAATAGTTTACGGATTTTTTGGCGAACTTACAGATGACGATTGCATTATTATCTATATATCCTAAAGAGTATCCCGAGTCACTTCTTTTAACTTTATATTCTCAAAACCTGGATAAATATTTTCAAATTCAACAGTTTCTCCTTTGTCATTTTTCCCCTGCAATTCGTATTTAAAAACCACTTTAGTTCCTAGTGGCGCGTAATAATACACAATCCATGCATCAGATTCCCTTAAGCCAATACAGCCATTGGAAGAAGTTTTTTCCAAAGTAGCCAAATTAGTAGTAGGATGAATAAGTTGACCAACACTGCGGCCATTTATTGAAGGTTCCAACCAGGGAATAGCAGGTAGCCCAGTTAGTTTTCCATCATCCCGATATGTTTTTGTGTATTTATGGTTATTCTGTGGGTTCATAAATAACGGGTTTTTATTAACTCGGATTATTTCACCTATACCGGGTTTTGTCCTCATATCCACATCGTTTTTGGCCATAGCCAAATATCTTTTACCCACTTTTCCCACTCTTACCGGAAACTTATATATTTCTTTTCCATTTTGAATTATTCGAAGCCTAAATTCTGGAATATTGAGTTCTAAAGAAGTGTTGCATAATTGCGTTTGTATTTTTATGGTTTCAATCGAATCTGGAATAATCAAAACCTGATCTTTTTTTAAAGCTATTAGTGCCTGAGGGTCTTCATTAAAAATCCCCTTATCCATTAAATAATAATAATCTGTATGTGCAAGCGTGTCCATAATCCACTTGTTGTTATGTACGATAATATACTCATCAATAAGATAATTGTGGGTTTGGTTATGTTCTGCAACTATGCTGTCCATCCATTTAAAGTAGGAACGAATAGGAATATCTTTATTAACTACTATTTCAATAGGAATTGTAGTTATTTCTTGGTCTAAAGTATCTACTACTACATCAGTTACGTTATTTATATTCTCTTCTTCTGTGCTATTAACTTGATGTTTATTAACGCAACTTATACAACTGAAAATTATAATTATCAATAAAATATTTTTCATCTATACTATTTTTTAAAGCCTATTTCAGCGCTGTAATTCGGTTCCGTAAAAGATTGAAAATAGAATTATGCGCTATGGAAATGTCTATTTTAATATGAATCAAACGTAGGAATCTAATTAACAAAATGGTATGACATTGATCATCTTTACGGGCATTTCTTTTCATAATTAGATTGCTAAGTACATAGCTAATAAAGCTGATATGCTGATTTATGTCATATTAAATGATGCTGGTCAACATTATATTTGGCCTTTCCTTTTCCTTTATGAATAGTTCAAACACCATATTAACCCGCACGAAATCATTCTTTGCCGAAATTGGTGATATGACTTTATTCGCCGGACGCTTTTTTAGGGAAGTGTTCAGTCCGCCTTTTGAATTTAAGGAACTCCTTCGCCAATGTTACAATATGGGCAACCGTTCTTTGCTATTAGTTGGTGTTACTGGGTTTATTTTGGGGCTCGTGTTTACGCTACAGTCGCGACCCACTTTAATGCAATTTGGCGCACAATCTTGGATGGCCTCTATGGTTAGTCTTTCTATTGTTCGTGAAATTGGCCCTGTAGTCATTGCCCTTATCTGTGCTGGTCGAATTGGTTCAGGAATTGGTGCGGAGCTGGGTTCTATGCGGGTTACGGAACAGATAGATGCCATGGAGGTTTCTGGCACCAATCCTTTTAAATATTTGGTGGTTACCCGAATTGTGGCTACTACCTTGATGTTGCCTTTGTTGATAATTATGGGTGACGCCATTGCTCTTTTAGGTTCAGCTTTGATAGAAAATTTAAAAGGCGATGTTTCCTTTTTGCTTTACTTCAACCAAGTTTTTGATGCCTTAAAATTTAGCGATATAATTCCCGCAACAGTAAAATCGGTTTTCTTTGGATTTGCCATTGGTTTGGTGGGGTGTTACAAGGGCTATTATTGTTCTAAAGGAACTGTTGGCGTGGGAGAGGCATCAAATTCCGCTGTGGTCTATATCTCGATGCTTTTGTTTGTGATTGATTTTATTGCCGTTTTTGTAACCGATATATTTTTTTAAATAGAAATGAATTCTGAAAAAAATAAACCCGTACTAGAGTTGAAAAACTTACATAAAAGTTTTGGCGACAACCATGTGCTGAAAGGTTTCAATCTAAAACTTTTTAAAGGTGAAAACTTGGTAGTGATGGGCAAATCGGGTTCAGGAAAATCGGTGATGGTAAAATGTTTAGTGGGTTTAATTCAGCCCGACAGCGGTAGTATTACAATAAAGGATGAGGATATTATTAAAATAGGTCATAAGGAATTAGACATTCTTCGAACTGAAATTGGTTTTCTTTTTCAGGGCAGTGCTTTATACGATTCTATGACCGTGCGTGAAAATTTGGAATTTCCACTGCGACGCCATAAAGATAAAATAGAAAATTTTCAAGGAACCGAAATTTTGGTAAAGGAAGCTTTGGAGAACGTAGGCTTAGCAGACGCAATTGATTTAATGCCAGCCGAGCTTTCTGGTGGAATGCAACGACGGGTAGCCTTGGCAAGGGCATTAATCTTGAAACCAAAAATCATTATGTATGACGAGCCAACAACGGGTTTAGATCCAATTACGGCGAAGGAAATTATCTTATTAATGCGAAATATTCAAAAAAAATATAATACATCCTCCCTAATCATTACCCACGATGTGGACTGTGCGAGAGTAATCTCAAATAGAATGATTTTGTTGGTGGATGGAATCAATTATGCCGAAGGAACTTTTGAGGAGCTTTCAAATTCGAAAGACCCGCAAGTACAGGCATTCTTTAAAAATTAATGTTATGGGAAAATCAACTTCACAAAAAATAAAGGTCGGTATTTTTGTAATAGTGGGAACAATTCTTCTTGTTGCTTCACTTTACTTTATTGGAAATAAACAGCATCTGTTCAGTAAGAATATTGAGATTTATGCCAGTTTCGAAAACGTGAACGGTTTAACCTTGGGCAACAACGTACGCTATTCCGGAATTAATATTGGTACCGTAAGTAAAATAGAGATGATTGGTGAAGGAAACATTACCATTCAAATGTTGGTGGAAGATAAAACTTCAAAATTCATCAAAAAAGACGCCATTGCGTCCATTAGTTCAGATGGGCTGGTTGGAAGTATGGTGGTGAACATCATTCCGGGAAAAGTTGAAAATGCAAAACCCGTTATTTCGGGAGATACCATTCAATCTTACAGCAGAATTGGGGCCGACGATATGCTTTCTACCTTAAACACAACCAATGAGAATGCTGCTTTATTGACTGCAGATTTGTTAAAGATAACCGATAAAATTCTTGAAGGCAAAGGTACTTTGGGCGCATTGGTGAATGATACATTATTGTCACAGAATATCCAACAGTTTGTGGTAGAACTCAAAAAAACAGCAACGGGTACTTCTGCAGCCATCTCTAATATCAACGCTATTATTTCAAAAATAAATTATGACGAAAGTGCTGCGGCAGTACTTTTGAGCGATACAGTTTCTGCTAATCAAATTAAAAAAGTATTTGCCAATCTAGAAAAATCCAGCAATGACATAAACGAAGTAACTAAAAATTTAGAGGAATATATTCAGGAAATAAAATCAGGAAAAGGAACACTGAATTATGTTACACAGAATGAAGTTTTGGTGAAAAATATTGATTCTACAATGATTAATGTAAAAGAAGCTTCGGAAAAGCTAAACGAAAATATGGAAGCCTTAAAGCACAATTTTCTTTTCCGTGGATATTTTAAAAAACTAGAGCGGCAGGAAAGAAGGGAAGCCAAGGAAAACTGATTTTATTTCGGTATTTTCGTTCTTTCAAAAACTAATTAATATTGTTGTATGCTCAATAGTTTGAAAGAAAATTTTGCCCATATCTTTGAAGAAGCATTGATCGATGAAATTTTGGAAGTAGGAACGCTGAAGGAGATAAAGGAAGGTGAAAAACTTATTGAGATTGGCGATTATGTACGTTCTATGCCATTGCTTATTTCAGGGGCAATAAAGATTTTGAGGGAAGATGATAACGGCGACGAGCTATTGCTCTATTTTTTGGAACGTGGCGACACTTGTGCAATGACATTAACTTGCTGTTTGGGACAGACCAGAAGTGAAATTCGAGCTATCGCAGAGCTTGATACCACTATAATTATGATCCCCATTCAAAAAATGGAAGAATGGACGGGCAAATATAAAAGCTGGCGCAATTTTGTGTTTCAAAGTTACCACGCCCGCTTAACTGAAATGCTCGAAACCATTGATAGCATTGCATTTTATAATATGGATGAGCGCTTGGTAAAATACCTTCAGAATAAACAAAAGATCACTAATGATTCCATTATTAATTCTACACATCAGGAAATAGCTTATGAACTGCACACTTCGCGAGTGGTGGTTTCGCGTTTGCTGAAAAAATTGGAATCCCTTGGGAAGATTGAACTTTATAGAAATAGCATCAAGATCATTTCGCTTTAATTTTTGGGTTAAACTTTCTATAATTTTGGTTTAATTGTAACTTTTGTTACTGCCAAAAAAATCTTCTTAGAGTATCTTTATACTTTAAATATTAAAGAAAATTTATATGGAAAATTCAGAATTAAAAGAAGTTACTGCAATGCCTAGAATTGGCGATATAGCACCAGATTTTACAGCAAAAACTACAAAGGGCGATATTAAACTTTCAGAGTTTGCGAAAGATAAATGGATCGTTATGTTTTCTCATCCCGCCGATTTTACTCCCGTTTGTACTACGGAGATGAGCGGTTTTGCAATCCGCAAGCCAGAGTTTGATGCCCTAAATACAGAACTTTTAGGATTGAGTATAGATAGTATTCACGCGCATTTAGGCTGGGTGAATAACGTTCGCGAAAAAACGGGAGTTTATTTTGACTTCCCCATAATCGCGGATATAGATATGAAAGTGTCCAAACTTTATGGAATGTTACAACCCAATGAAAGTGAAACCGCTGCGGTGCGTGCTGTTTTCTTTATAGATCCCGCAAAGAAAATCAGGCTGATAATGTATTATCCTTTGAATGTGGGTAGAAATATGGATGAAATTTTGAGAGCTCTCGATGCTTTACAAACATCAGATAAGTTTGGCGTAGCTATGCCCTTGGATTGGAAGAAAGGTGATAAAGTGATCATTCCTCCACCAAAAACATTGGCTGAAATGGAAGTGCGCTTAAATGATGATTCTATAGAGAAAGTTGATTTTTATTTGGCGAAAAAATCGCTTTAAATTTTAAAAAAGAATACTGATGAAATTATTTGCAATAGCTGTATTGGGAAGCATTTTATTTGCTTGCAACACAAATCCCAAAGATTCTTATTCCAGTATTCAAGATGTTTCTGGGGACATGGCTATGGCCACTCCCCAAGAGCATCCGGGAAAGAAACTAATGGAAAATAATTGTTACGCTTGTCACAATCCAAAAGCTTCAGAAGAAAATATGATTGCCCCACCATTTGTAGCTGTAAAGATGCATTATATTTCTGGGGACACTTCTAAGGAAGATTTTATAAAAGAGATGATAGAGTGGTCCAAACAACCTTCCGAAGAAAAATCTAAAATGCCAGGGGCGATTAATAAATTTGGATTGATGCCCTACCAATTTTTTCCAGAGGAGACCATTAGTCAAATAGCAGACTATATGTTCGACAACGAAATTGAAGAACCAGTTTGGTTTGGAGATCATTATAACAAAATGCAGGGCGACCGCCCCATGATGAAGGGGAAAATGGGTCGTGGAAAAGGCATGGGTATGAATAAAAACCAAGCTAACACAAATAAACAACTTTCTGTTGAAGAACGCGGGATGGAAATGGCGCTGACTACCAAGGCTGAACTTGGTAAAAACCTTATAGGGCAAATCCAAAAAAACGGAGTAATAGCTGCACTTGACTTTTGTAATGTGCAAGCCTTGCCTATAACTGATAGTATGGCTACCGTTTATAAAGCACACATTAAACGGGTTACTGACAAACCTAGGAACCCAAAAAATAAGGCTAATGCTGCGGAATTGCAATATCTAGAAAATTTCAAAAAGCAGGTTGCTACGGGTGTTGAGGTGAAGCCTATTACGGTACAAATGGGAAATAAAACTGAATTTTATTATCCAATCGTTACCAACTCCATGTGTTTAAAATGTCACGGAAACTCAGAAAAGGAATTAGAAATACCTACCTTGAATAAAATAAAGGAGCTTTACCCAACCGACATGGCTACTGGCTATAACGAAAATGAGGTTCGCGGAATTTGGAGTATAGGCTTTGAAAATTAACCTATGAATATTTACGAAACTTTTTGGAATCACAAATACATTAGTGGCGAAACGGGTTGGGATATTGGCTATGTTTCGACGCCAATAAAAGAGTATATTGATCAACTTTCAGATAAAAATTTGAAAATATTAATTCCTGGGGGAGGTAACTCATATGAAGCGGAATATCTTTTTAAAAATGGATTTGCCAATGTTTTTGTGGTTGATATTTCCTCCCTTCCATTAAAGAATCTAGCTGAACGAGTACCGTCGTTTCCAAAGGAAAATCTAATGCATTCAGACTTTTTTGAATTAAAAGAAACGTATGATCTTATTTTAGAACAGACCTTCTTTTGCGCTCTTGATCCAACGCTTCGCGAGGATTATGTAAATAAAATGCACGAACTACTTAAACCTAATGGCAAGCTCTTAGGTCTACTTTTTAATATTCCATTAAATAATGACAAACCACCTTTTGGTGGAAATAAGGAAGAGTATATTTCACTTTTTGAAGATAAATTCAAAGTTGAGAAAATGGAAACGGCCTACAATTCAATTCCACAAAGGGAAGGAAACGAGCTATTCTTCAAGGTTAGAAAAAAATAGTTTAAATTTTTGTTATAATACTGCTCTTCATTTTAGAGTCTTAAAAGACTTTTATAAATTGATAAAAAAATATAGATATGAAAATCAAACAGTTTGAATATAAGCCACTTTCGCATTTTTCATACGCCATTATCAGTGATGGAAAAATGGCTTTGGTGGATCCAGAAAGAAACCCAATTCAGTATTATAAGTATGCTGAAGAGAATGACGCAGAGATTGTTGCTGTTTTTGAAACCCACCCACATGCCGATTTTGTGAGCTCACACTTACAAATTCATGAAGAAACGGGAGCAACACTTTATTGTAGTAAAAAAACGGGAGCTGATTATCCACATTCTCCTTTTGACGATGACGATAAGGTAATAATGGGCAATACTATTTTTAGAGCTATAAATACCCCAGGGCACTCTCCAGATAGTATAACGATTCTAGCTAATGAGGAAAATAAGACCGCACTTTTTACAGGTGACACTTTATTTGTCGGCGATGTAGGACGACCAGATTTGCGTGAAAATGTAGGTCATATGAAGGCGAAACGAGAGGAATTAGCCAAGATGATGTATAATACTATTCAAACGAGGTTCTCTGATCTACCAGATAATGCATATGTATATCCTGCACATGGAGCGGGATCGCTTTGTGGAAAAGGAATGAGCGATGATGCTTCTTCAAGTACACTTGGCAATGAACGTGTTGGAAACTGGGCTTTTAAAAAACAAACTGAAGAGCAGTTTGTAAATTACCTGCTGGATTCACAGCCATTTATTCCGCATTATTTTGGATATAATGTTGCTGTTAATAAAAAGGGAGCTAGGAATTTACGCGCTTCCTTGGGTAAAATTCCTTTTAGATCAAACGTAAATAGTTTTAATAAAGAAGCCTTAGTAGTAGATATTAGGGAGGCAGCTGATTTCAAAAAGAAACATCTTCTTGGAAGCATAAATATAATGGCTATTTCCGAAACTTCTAAATTTGAGACTTGGCTAGGTTCCATTGTCCGTCCTGAAGAAGAATTTCACTTGGTGGTAGATTCCGCTGCGAACATAGAAAATATTCTTAACCGAACAGCTAAAATTGGTTACGAGGCAAACGTTAAAACCATTTTAACTTTAGGCGATGAGGTTTCTGAAAAATCGACTGGATTTAATCTGGAACACTTTAAAAACAATATTAATGATTATACTATTGTTGATATTCGAAATGAAAGCGAAGTTTCTGAGGGTAAATTTTTTGAAAACAACATAGTCATTCCTTTATACCAATTACGGGAGAAAGCAGATCAAGTACCAACAGACAAACCCATTGTGGTGCATTGTGCTGGCGGTTATCGCAGTGCGGCTGGGGCAAGTATTCTTCAGAAAGAACTACAAATCAAAAACGTTTTTGACCTGAGTGATGATGTAGAACATTTTAAATAATTACAGTTTTTGACCAAAGGAAAGATCTCCGGCATCACCTAATCCGGGTATAATATAGCCACTGCTATTTAGTTCGTCATCCACCGCTGCAATCCAAAGATGGGTGTTTTCCGGAAAAATCTTTTCTATGTATTCAATTCCGGGTTTGGCTCCAATAATTGAAATGATATTAATCTGTTTTGGAGTACCGTGACTATTAAAGGCTTTTAGTACATTTTCAAGTGTTCTTCCTGTTGCCAGCATTGGATCGGTTAAAACTAAGATTTTGCCTTCAATGGATGGGGATGCCAAATAATTTACAATTACTTCAAAATCGTCACCGCCATCAGGATGATGTCTATAGGCTGAAATAAAAGCATTTTCGGCAGTATCAAAAAAATTCAGAATACCATTGTGTAGCGGTAATGCAGCTCTTAAAATGGAACAAACAACCAAATCATTTTCCGGAATAAGCATTTCTTTATTTCCCAAGGGGGTAGGTACGACAACAGTTTTAAAATTTAAAGTTTTACTCATTTCAAAACTTAGAATTTCCCCAATCCGCTCTACATTTTTTCGGAAGCGCATAGAATCTTTTTGAATTGAAACATCGCGCATTTCTAAAATGAATTGGTTGAGTACAGAATTTTCTTTACTGAAGTCGTGAAGAATCATGGTTTTGGAGAATTGTCACGAAGTTATAATTTCTTAATGACGAAAGCTAAAATTGATCACCTCTTTTTTTCTTGTGTGTAACAAAAGTTACTGGACTTCACAATAAAAAATTAGATTTTTGACAGGTCTAATAATCTCACAGCTATATGATTAATATCATTTTAGAGCTCATTTATCTGAAGTAATTTAGACATTTAAAACCTTTAAGAAATGTCAAAAATCGTAATATTAGGAGCGGGAATTTCAGGACACGTGGCGGCATCGCATCTCCGCAGAAAGTTGGACAAAATTCACGAAGTAGTTGTGGTTTCTCCCAACAGTAATTACCAATGGATTCCCTCCAACATTTGGGTGGGTGTGGGTAGAATGAAGTCGAAGGACATACTTTTTCCCTTGGCTCCTTTATATAAAAAGAAAGGAATCGGCTTTAAACAGGCCAAAGTGACTTCTTTTTTTCCCGAAGGCGATAGCGAAACCGAAAAACCTTTTGTGATGGCAGAATATGTTTCCGAAGAAAAAAGAGGCGAAACTGAAAAAATCACTTACGATTATCTTATAAATGCCACTGGTCCCAAATTAAATTTTGAAGCTACTGAAGGATTAAACCCAGGAACAAACAAAGCTTATTCTGTTTGTACATATACCCACGCAGATCACGCATGGCAAGGTTTAAGTGCGCTTATTGAAGAAATGAAGCGAGGAAAGGAAGCTAGAATTGTTATTGGTACAGGTCACGCCAAAGCAACCTGCCAAGGAGCTGCATTTGAATATATACTGAACGTAGAACAAGAGCTTCGCAGACAAAAGGTTCGCGATAAAGCAAAAATCACTTGGATTTCGAATGAATATCAATTGGGTGATTTTGGAATGGACGGAATGTTGCTGAGCTATGGAAGCAACATAATGAAATCTCACGAAATGGTGGAGATGGTTTTTGAGGATAGGGGAATTGAATGGATTCTTGGATCAGGAGTGAACAAAATTGAAGATGGGATTGCTCATTATGAAAATTTGGACGGAGAGCACAAAAACATAGAATTTGACTTTGCTATGTTAATTCCATCTTTCTCCGGACATGGATTTAAGGCTTTCGATAAAAGTAATCAAGACATAACTGAAAAACTTTTCAAAGGTTTTATGCTGGTTGATTCAGATTATACACCAAAACCTTATGAAGAATGGACTGTGCAGGATTGGCCAGAAACCTATCAAAACCCAAACTATAAAAATATTTTTGCGCCAGGAATAGCATTTGCACCACCACACAGCATCTCTAAACCCCGTAAAAGCCCCAATGGAACAGAAATTTTTCCTGCCCCGCCAAGAACGGGAATGCCCTCGGGAATTACAGCCAAATTGGTTGCCGATAATATAATTGATAGCATCAAACAACAAAAAGAATCTCTTGACCATAAAGGTTCTATGGGTAATATGGGAGCTGCTTGTATTGCATCTGCAGGTTTTGGGATGACTAAGGGTAGTGGTATAAGTATCACTACATTTCCTATTGTGCCAGATTATAAAAAATATCCAGACACAATGGGAAGGAAATTAGGCAAGACTTTCGGAGAAATAGGCCTTGCTGGCCACTGGCTAAAACTTGCACTGCATTATGCTTTTATTTACAAAGCTAAAATGAGACCTTTTTGGTATTTAATTCCTGAATAAAAAATATAATTATGACACGCAGAATATCAAATTTCAAACGATTTGTGATGATGAATCCCATCATCCAATTTTTCAAATTTATTTTTTTGAGCATTAAAGTATTACTAATTGTAGCCGGAGGACATGGTGGAACCCGAGAAACTGGTTATTAAGCTGATGCTTGTTGTAGATTAATAGAGTAATATTCCATATTTTTGAAAACTATTTGAAAATAATTATCGCCATATCGCTTTCATTCCTCGTTTTTTTTCAAAGCGTTGGGCTTGGCATGACAGATATTTTTCTGTTTGGACGTTTTGTGGAACACGCAGAATATCATTCTGAAAATTATGGAGATGATTTCTTCACTTTTTTTGAAAAACACTACGGTTCTTTAAAAACGGAACATCAAAAAAATCATAAGGAAGAAGATCAGGAGCATGAAGAATTACCTTTTCAGCATATTTCTTGCCACCACGTTTTAACTGATGTTGTATTGGTTCCTTTTGAAATCCCAATTTTAAAAGCGGAAATAAACACACAAAAATCGCACACATTCCGCTATCAAAATTTATATTCCTCTCTCGAAAAATTCTCCATTTTTCAACCACCTAAATTTGTATAATTAAATAGACCTTTCTTGGAAATAGTTATTTCCAGATTCTTCTAAGGTCGTGATCTGCTGCTTTTTTTAAGCGTTAAAAATCAATTTTTATTATTTCTATTTTCAGCAGTTCCTTGTTGAAAAATATAAATTTTAAGTAAGTTATGCTATCAAAAATAATTCAATTCAGTATTAAAAACAAACTCATCATTGGGTTGTTCACGCTAGTGCTTATAGGCTTTGGTGTGTTTTCACTTACACAGTTGTCCATTGGTGCCGTGCCCGATGTTACCAACAATCAAGTGCAGGTAATTACCACTTCGCGCAACCTTTCTACACAGGATATGGAGCAATTCATAACCTATCCAGTAGAGTTGGAAATGGCTAATTTACCAGGTGTTAAGGAAATTCGTTCCACTTCAAAATTTGGGCTTTCAGTAGTTACCATCGTTTTTGAGGAGAATATGGGAACCTATTTACCGCGACAGCTGATCGCTGAAAAAATTCAGTCTGCCACCGAGAATATTCCCGAAGGTTTCGGCACTCCACAGATGGGGCCTATAACTACGGGTCTGGGCGAAATCTATCAATATATTCTCGATGTAAAACCAGGTTTTGAAGATAAATATTCAACCACGGAGCTTCGTACAATCCAAGATTGGATCGTAAAAAGACAACTCTCTGGAATTCCTGGCGTAGTAGAGGTAAACACTTGGGGAGGTAAATTAAAGCAATATGAAGTCGCAATAAACACTCACAAGCTCAATGCAATGGGCATCACCGCCCAAGAGATCTTCACTGCCCTGGAAAAAAACAACAGCGTTTCTGGAGGTGGTTATATTGAAAAGGAAAACCAAGCCTATTTTATTCGTGGCGAAGGTTTGGCTTCTTCGTTGGAAGATATTGGGAATATCGTTGTAAAAAACGAAAATGGCTTTCCTATTTATATTAAGGATATCGCGAAAGTCCAATTTGGAAGTGCCCCTCGTTTTGGTGCAATTACTGGTAATGGCGAAGGCGAGAAAATCCTTGGCCAGGTAATGATGCTGAAAGACGGTAACTCAAACCAGGTAATTGAAGATGTAAAAAAACGCGTAGCGAATATTGCCGAATCGCTGCCCGAAGGTGTTTATATCAATCCCGTTTTAGACCGTAGCGTTTTGATTGGCAAAACCACTTTCACCATAGCAGAAAACCTAATTCTCGGAGTGCTGATCGTAATTTTTGTAGTGGTGCTTTTGTTGGGAAATCTCCGCTCGGGTCTTGTTGTTGCCTCGGTGATTCCATTGTCTTTACTTTTCACGCTTTCGTTGATGTATATTTTTGGTGTGGATGCCAATTTGATGAGCCTTGGCGCGATTGATTTCGGAATTATTATTGACGGAGCCGTTATTATTGTTGAGTTTGTAGCATTTCAAATAAGTAAGAACGCTACAAAACTGAATGCACTTTCTTCTGAAGAAAAACAATTGTCAAAGGATAATCTCACTGTAAAAAGTGCCTCCAAAATGATGAATTCGGCAATTTTTGGGCAATTGATTATTTTGATAGTTTTCATCCCAATTCTGTCGTTAAGTGGGGTAGAGGGCAAAATGTTTAAACCTATGGCGCTTACCTTCAGTTTCGCATTGATTGGTGCAATGGTGCTTTGCTTTACTTATGTTCCAGTAGCTGCTTCAATATTTCTAAAACCAACGGAAACTTCAAAAAGAAATATTTCCGTGCGCATAATGAATTTTTTGAATCGTTTTTACGAACCAACAATTCGTTGGGCGCTGAATACTAAAAAGTTTGTTTTAGGTATTGCAGCATTGATTTTGGTTGCGACCATTTATCTTTTTACCACTATGGGTGGTGAGTTTGTGCCAACGTTGGATGAAGGCGATTTTGTTATCCAACCCGTGCTGAAAACAGGTACTTCCCTCAGCAATACAATTGATATAACAACCAATATTGAAAAAATTCTGATAGAAAAATTCCCCGAAGTAGATCAGGTGGTAAGCCGCATTGGTGCTGCTGAAGTTCCTACGGACCCAATGTCTATGGAAGAGAGTGATGTAATAGTTACTCTTAAACCTAAAAGCGAATGGGTTTCAGCGAATAGTAAAGACGAGCTTGCCGATAAATTTAAGGAGGCTCTCTCCATTATTCCTGGGATGGAAGTGGAATTTACCCAACCCATCGAAATGCGTTTCAACGAATTGATAACGGGAGTAAGAGCAGATATCGCTGTCAAAATTTTTGGGGAAGACCTTGATGTATTGAACAAAAAGGCCAATGAAATAAAAGGTGTAATAGAAAATGTGGATGGTGCTGCAGATATAACTATCGAAAAAATAGTGGGACTGCCGCAAATGAACGTGAAATTTGATCGTTCTAAAATTGCCCGCTACGGACTCAACATTGTAGATCTAAACGAAATGATAGCAATGGGTTTTGCTGGCAAATCATTGGGAAGCATTTTTGAAGGCGAAAAACGTTTTGATCTTGTGGTTCGGCTTGATGAAAACAACCGTCATGACCTTTCAAACCTCCAAAATCTTTATGTTGATACTCCTTCTGGTGAAAAAGTGCCGTTGCGCGAGCTTGCGGAAATAAAATATACGAAAGGCGCTGCAAAAATTTCAAGAGATGATACCAAACGGCGCATTGTTGTGGGTATCAACGTTCGTAACCGCGATTTGCAAAGTGTTGTGGACGACGTGCAAAAGTTGATTAACGAAAATATAAAACTTCCTGTTGGCTACACCATTGATTACGGTGGTCAGTTTGAAAATCTCCAAAGCGCGAAAAGCAGATTGTTAATTGCTGTTCCTGTGGCATTGGTCCTAATTTTCTTCCTGTTGTATTTTGCCTTTAATTCCGTAAAGGAAGCATTGATGATTTATTCTGCAATTCCCTTAGCGGCTGTGGGTGGTGTATTGTTGTTATGGCTACGCGACATGCCTTTTAGTATCTCGGCAGGCGTTGGTTTTATTGCACTTTTTGGAATCGCAGTATTAAACGGAATTGTTTTGATAGAACATTTTAAGGAACTCAAAAAAGAAGGTATGAAAGATAAAAAAGAACTCATAGTGCACGGTGCAAAAAATCGACTTCGGGCGGTTTTACTTACGGCAGCCGCTGCAGCACTTGGCTTTTTGCCGATGGCTATCTCAACCAATGCTGGTGCTGAGGTTCAAAGACCTTTAGCTACAGTGGTTATTGGTGGTTTGGTAACAGCTACACTTTTAACCTTAATTGTTTTGCCAGTGCTATTTTCAATTTTTGATTCAGATAAAAAAGTAATAAAGTTGAAACGAAAAGGAAAAAAATTGCCTACAGCTATAATCATCTTCCTGTTAGGTTTTTCGGGAATGGCGCAGCAAAACCCTAAAACTTTGGAAGGTTTAAAACAAATGGCTTTGGACAACAATGCAGGATTAAAAGCTTCTTCGCTTCAGGTTGATGAAGCAGATGCCTTAATAGGCAGTGCTTTCAATTTTGATAAAACCACAGTTTTTTATGAATTTGACGAGAATAATTTGGCGCCAAACAATGAACCGCTCAAGGTTTTTGGAGTACAGCAAGGTTTTCTTTTTCCGACGGTTTATTTCGCTGAAAAAAGCGTGAACCAGCGCCAATTTGAAATGCAAAGTAGTCAATATGAACTTCAAAAACGCAAAACTGAAGGTTTGGTTGCAGCAGCGTTTTATCAATTTCAATTTGAGAAAAATAGAGAACGGGTCTTTCAAAGTTTGGACAGCTTGTACCAAAACTTTGCCCACGCCGCCCAACGCCGTTTTGAACTTGGTGAAACTAATTATTTAGAAAAAATAACCGCCCGTGCCAAACAGCGTCAGTTAGAAACTGATTATAGGCAGAGCAGGGAAGACGTTCAAATTGCAATGGAACGCTTGAAGGCGGTCGTTCAATTCAAGGATAGTTTGGTGATTTCTGAGCAACCTTTGGAGAAGTTGCAACTTTCGCTGCCAAGTTTGGAGGAACATCCAGCAATAGATTATTATCAAAGGAGAAATGATTTTTTTCTAGCAAAGCAAAGTCTGGAAAAACAACATTTACTTCCAGATATTAGCCTTTCCTATTCTTTGGGAAGCAATTCAGGCTTGAGCCAAAATTTATATGCTTATCAAATTGGACTTAAAATTCCGTTGTTTTTCAGTGGTAATGCTTCAAAAATAAAAGCCTCGAAAATTGCTGCCGAAATGAGCCAACAGCAGGCTGAGGATTATAAAATTCATTTGAATTCACGGAAAGTTCAATTGCTCAATGAAGTTTCAAAATATGAAGAAGGACTTCAATATTATGAAAATGAAGGGAAATCACTTTCCGAAGAAATTTTAAAAACCGCAAACATCAGTTTCAAAAATGGGGAAATAGACTTTTTTCAATACATCCAAAGTCTTGAAAACGCTTACGAAATTGAATTGCAGCATCTAGAAAATCTCAACAATTACAATCAAGCGGTAATCGCAATCAATTATTTAATTCTATAAAAAATTCATTATGAAATATATAAAATCAATTTTGTTGCTTCTCATCCTCGCTTTGGTGTCGTGCAACAATTCAAATAAGGAAGAAGCTTCGTCCGAAATTACTTCAGAAGAAACCAATTCAGGAACAATCCATCTTTCAAAAGCACAGTTTGAAAACGCAAAAATGGAAGTGGGCCAACTCACTGAAAAACCTTTTGCCGAAACAGTACAAACCAGTGGAGTGATTGATGTGCCACCACAGAGTAGGGCAGTGATAAGCGCTTTTTCTGGAGGTTATATTAAAAACACGCCCTTATTGGTGGGTAATAAAGTCTCCAAGGGGCAACGCTTGGTAACCCTTGAAAATCCTGAGTTTATTACAATGCAACAGAATTATTTAGAAACAGCAGAGCAGCTTTCGTATTTGAAATCGGAATACGATCGCCAGAAAATTATGTTTGATGAAAAAATCACCTCACAGCGAAGTTATCTAAAAGCTGAAAGCGAATATAAATCCAATTTGGCGCGCTACAACAGCTTGAAGAAAAACCTCGAAATACTGAATATGAATCCTGCTTCTGTAGAGGCCGGAAACATTGTTTCTCAAGTGAATATTTACAGCCCGATTGACGGGAATGTAACTCAAGTTTTTGTAAATACAGGCACCTACGTTTCGCCTGCAGATAAGATTATGGAAATTATGAACACGGACCATATTCATTTAGAATTGAAAGTGTTTGAAAAGGATTTGCTGCAACTCAAAAAAGAACAGGACATCCTTTTTACGGTACCTGAAGCTTCCAAAGAAACATTTAATGGCGAAGTGCATTTGGTTGGAACCTCAATAGATCCAAACTCCAGAATCGCGATGGTTCACGGGCATATTGATGAAAAGGATGAGAACAACTTCACTGCTGGAATGTTTGTTGAGGCCCAGATTATTACAGGTACTTTAAACCAAATGGCACTTCCTGAAAACGCAGTTGTGGAAATGGAAGGTAAAAATTATGTTTTGCTAATTGAAAATGAAGATGCCGAAGGATTTGAATTACGCCCCATAGAAGTAAAAACAATTGCCAATTATAAAGGCTTTACAGCTATTGAAAAAAGCGACCAATTTAAAGCCGATAGCAATTTTTTGACTAAAGGTGCTTTTGTATTGTTGAATGAAGAAGGTAGTGGAAACGACCATTAACAGATAATGTCATAAAAGAGTTGCAGCTTCTGATTTCCTATCTAATCTCACAAATATTCGTATCTTAAAGGTTCACATTTTAAAAAACTTGATTATGAAAAATTTAATAGTTGTTTTCGTTTTTGCATTTGCATTTTCGGCATTTTCACAAAGCAAAATTTTACCCAAGAATATACAAATTAAAACTGCTGTTTTGGCTGCGCCTGAAATGTACCGTGATGGCGCAACCGTTCTTGGTTATAATTCTGAAGGTAAACTTATCACCTTGCGCGAAGGTACCAACGGAATGGTATGCCTGGCAGATGACCCAAACAAGGAAGGAATAAGCGTAGCCTGTTACGGAGCCGAATTAGAACCATTTATGGCACGTGGCCGAGAGTTGGCGGCTGAAGGAAAATCCAACGAAGAAAAGCAAGAAGCCCGGAAAAATGAAATAGATGGAGGAACTTTAAAAATGCCTGCAGAACCCTCAATACTTTATATACTGGCTGGTGAAGAAAAAGACTATAGTGCTGAAACTGGCGAACTGCTAAAAAGCAAAATACGCTACGTAATCTATAAACCATATATGACTGGTGAAAGCACTGGTTTGCCCACTAAACCACAGGCTCCGGGAATGCCTTGGTTGATGGAGGCCGGCACACATAGATCCCATATCATGATTACGCCAGCTAATTAATAAGCTACATAATTTTAAAAAAAAGAAAAATGTCAAGTTGTATGATATTTGTCACATAACCTCCCATTTTTCAATCATACATTTGTTTAAGAATTTTTAAGTAATTTAAATAAGCTAGAATCATGAGTTACTACATAAGCACAACATTAAAAAACACAACTTTTAAAGATGCTATTGAAAAGACAACGGCGGCTTTAAAAGAAGAGGGATTCGGGGTGTTGACCGAAATAGACCTGAAGGCCACTTTAAAAAAGAAGTTGGACGCAGACTTTTATAATTATACCATTCTCGGTGCCTGCAATCCACAAATGGCGTACCAAGCGTTACAAGCCGAAAACAAAATTGGGACTATGCTTCCATGCAACGTAATTGTTCAGGAACGCGAACCAGGGGTTATAGAGGTTTCCGCAGTAGATCCAGCAGCTTCAATGATGGCTGTGGAAAATAATTCTTTGGGAGATATTGCCAAAGATGTTCAAAAGAGGTTAACCAAAGTTATTCAAAGTATTTAGAAACTCATTCATTTAAATTTAAAAAGAGCCTTATGGAAACTGTAAACTATTCTAAAATCTATAGAATTATCCATTGGGCAATAGCAATTACCTTTCTACTTCTATTATTAACAATTTTTCTGAGATTGACTTGGATGAATAAAAATAATATGGCGGATATTATACAGGCTTATCTCAATGGTACCGATCAATCGCTATCTAGTGAGCAGCTCATCGTTCTGGCAAAACAGATAAGAAAACCTATGTGGGACTGGCATATTTATTTAGGTTATGTTTTAACTGGTTTGTTCAGTTTGCGCTTTTTACTTCCCTTATTCGGAACTATGAAATTTCAAAGTCCATTACTTAAAAACTTAACCACAAAGCAGAAATTTCAGAAATGGTCGTACATTATTTTTTATGTATGCGTAGTTGTTTCATTGGTTACAGGACTTGTAATAGTATGGGGACCAAAAAGTTTAAAAGAAGTAATGGAAGAAATTCATATACTGGGTATTTATTATCTAATCGCATTTATCGCCATCCATATTGGAGGAATATTAATAGCAGAATTTACAAATCAAAAAGGGATTATTTCAAGAATAGTGCGTGGCTCTGATGATTGATTTATTTAAATGCATAAATATTTTTCAATAAATTGACCAAGGTCATTAAGAGTATTTAGGAACGTTTGTTAGTTGGTTTTCTACTAACTGTAAATTTATTTGGTTATAGAAAAGCACCTCGAACAGGTGCTTTTTTGTTTGGTAACATTAGTTACTGACCAAGCTTGTTTTCTGGCGTATGTTTGCATCAAATTTAATATAGCAATGAAGATTAAAAATATAATTACACTAATTGGCTTGCTGCCCGCGATAGTTTTCGCACAGCAAACCGTCCCCATTTCCAAAGCAGAAGTGCTGGAAAAGGTAGTTCAACAAAATAATAAGCTAAAAATTGGCGAACAGCAAGTGCTGGCCGCAAAAGGCGATTATAATCAAACTAATGTTGTCTTTCTGCCAAACATTACAGCTTCCCATAGTGGAACTGCGACCACAAATCCTTTGATGGCTTTTGGTTTTAAACTGAACCAGGAAATAGTTACCCAAGCAGATTTTGATCCGAATAAATTGAACAATCCATCACAGATTCAAATTTTCGCTACAAAATTTGAGGTTCAGCAACCCATTATAAACGTTGATGGAATTTTTCAGCGGAAAGCTGCGAAAGCAAAATGGCAAGCAACCCAAATGCAGTTGGCTCGCACGGGCGATTACCTTTCCCTTGAAACTGAAAAGGCGTATATGCAGTTGCAATTGGCTTATAAAAGCGTGGATGTTTTGGAAAACGCTTTAAAAGCAGCTAATGAAAACTTCCGCTTGGCTAACAATAGTTTCAAACAAGGTTACTTACAGCAAAGTGATGTTTTGGCGGTGCAAGTGCGCGTTACCGAAGTTGAGAACCAACTACAATATGCAAAAAGCAATGTGATTAACGCTTCAGAATATCTTGCGGTGCTTATGAATGAAGAGGTTGCTGGTGTTTTAAAACCCACGGATTCCCTTATGGTTTCTTCGGAATTAAATCCAGTTGAAAACCTTTCCAATTCCAGAGCCGATATTCAAGCGATGGAATTTGTAGCAGATGCATACAAACAAAATTACAAAGCAGATAAAATGACTTTTCTGCCAAGATTTAATGCTTATGGAAGCTACGAACTTTATGACGATCAGATTTTTCAAGCAGATGCAAGCGGATATTTATTCGGTGCAGCCTTGACGTGGAATCTTTTTGAAGGCTCCAAACGTTTCGGAAAAACCCAAAAAAGCAAAGCAGAATTCAACAAAGCAAACCTCGAATTGGAGCAATATAAAGCCGATAGCCAATTGGAGCTTAACAAAGCACGACGTATGTTCCAAGACGCTAAAAACAATTTAAAATTAACTGAATTGGCGCTTGAACAATCAAAAGAAGCACTCAGAATTCGTACTAACAGATTTGGGGAAGGACTTGAAAGAACTACCGATTTATTGAGTGCTGAAACTCAGTTTTCACAGAAACAGTTGGAGTATTTCAACACCGTTTTTCAGCATAATTACGCCTTGGCATACCTTCAATTTTTAACAAAAAACTAATATCAGAGATGAGAAAAATATATACACTTCTACTATTTTCGGCAGTACTCAGTTTTAACGCTTGTAATAATGCTTCCGAAGAAAAAACCATAGATAAAACCCCTGCAGTTCCTGTAACTGTAAGTTCTGTAGCTGCAGAAAATAATACTCCATTTTTAACTGCAAGCGGAAAAATAGAAGCTGCGAACAGTGCAACCCTCAGCACACGAATGATGGGCTTTGTGGACAAAGTTCTCGTAAACGTTGGTCAAAAAGTTACAAAGGGACAATTATTGGTAAGTATCAATAATTCTGATCTTTCGGCTAAACAAGCGCAGACAAGTGCTGGAATTACTGAGGCACAAGCTGCTTTCAATAATGCAGAAAAAGATTATCAGCGGTTTCAAAACCTGTTTGCAGATAACAGTGCAAGTCAAAAGGAACTTGACGATCAGCGCGCCCGTTATGAAATGGCAAAAGCCAGATTGGAAGGCGCAAAACAGATGAAAAACGAAGTGCAGTCGCAGTTTGCTTATGTAAATCTTCGTGCCCCTTTTAACGGGGTTGTTACCAATAAATTCATTGAAGCTGGCGATATGGCTAATCCCGGCGCCCCTTTAATTTCAATTGAAGGACCTGGGAATTTTGAAGTTACCGCTTCAGTTCCTGAAAGTGAAATTTCAAAAATAAAATCCGGATCCGAAGTGCAGGTGATTGTAAAATCTTCAAATAAAATACTTCCCGGAAAAGTTACCGAAGTGAGCACTTCAGCAAAAAACACGGGTGGACAATATTTGGTAAAAGTAGTTTTAGACAAAACCAACGAGAGCATTCTTTCAGGAATGTACGCTACGGTTCAGTTTCCTATTGAAAAGAAAACTGATGTTACGACGGTTTTAGTGCCAGAGGAAGCATTAGTAAAACGTGGACAATTAACTGGAATTTACACGGTGAGTCAAAATAATACCGCTCTTCTTCGTTGGTTGCGACTGGGGCGCACTTATGGCGATAATGTAGAAGTACTTTCTGGCTTAAATGCAGATGAAAATTATATTATTTCTGCCGATGGAAAACTTTTCAACGGTGCTAAAATAACCATTAAACAATAATCATGAAGGACGGATTTGCTGGCAAAATTGCCAAGTTATTTATAGGCTCAAAGCTTACGGTGCTTTTAATGATCGTGTTTATGGTCATCGGGGTTTACAGTTCGTTTTTGATACCGCGGGAAGAGGAACCGCAGATTGATGTGGCAATGGCCGACATTTTTGTGGGCTACCCGGGCGCATCTCCAACGGAGGTTGAATCTAGGGTTGTGAAACCTTTGGAAAAATTGGTTTCCAATATTCCTGGTGTGGAGTATGTATATTCCACTTCTTCTGAGGAAGGTGCAATGGTAATTGTACAGTTTTATGTGGGTGAGGATATTGAGCGTTCCTTTGTAAAGCTTTACAACGAAATGAACAAGCATATGGACCAAATGCCTCCGGGTGTAACCATGCCGCTTGTAAAACCACGTGCCATTGACGATGTGCCAATGTTGGGAGTGACGCTATGGAGTGAAAGTTATGACGATTTTCAACTAAAACAAATTGCAGACGAACTTACACAGGAAATTGAAAAAGTGGATATGGTTTCCACAACCCACAAAATTGGGGGTCGTGATCGTCAATTGCGTGTAATATTGGACAAAGACAAGTTAGCTGCGAGTGGTTTGGACTTTTTAACTGTTGCCGAAATGATAAAGGCAAATAACCAGCAAATGAGTTCGGGCAGTTTTGATAAAAATGATACGGAGTTCTTGGTTTCAACTGGCAGTTTCCTAAAATCTGCGGCCGATGTTGAAAACTTGGTTGTTGGCGTGCAGCAGAATCAACCTATTTATTTGAAGCAGGTGGCCATTATTTTTGATGGGCCAGAGATTCCGAGTAAATATGTTTCCTTTGGTTTTGGAGGAGCTAGTGAAAAGCTGTCGAAATACGCTTCTGAATATCCAGCTGTAACCATTTCGGTAGCGAAAAGAAAAGGAGCCGACGCAATGAAAATCGCAGACGTGATTATCGATAAGGTAGATCATTTGCGAAGTAATCTAATTCCGGATGATGTTCACGTAGAAATCACACGAAACTACGGCGAAACAGCGTCCAATAAAGTTTCTGAACTGTTGATGCACCTTATAGGCGCTATCATTGCAGTAACGCTAGTTGTAATGCTCGCAATGGGCTGGCGTGGTGGTTTGGTAGTTTTCCTTTCGGTGCCAATTACCTTTGCGCTGACGCTTTTGAGTTACTATTTACTGGACTATACATTAAACAGAATTACACTTTTCGCCTTGGTTTTCGTAACGGGAATTGTGGTGGATGACTCCATTATTATTGCGGAAAATATGCACCGGCATTTCAAGATGAAACGCTTGCCGTTTAAGCAAGCCGCTATTTACGCAATAAACGAAGTAGGAAACCCAACCATTTTGGCAACTTTTACAGTGATAGCTTCTGTATTGCCAATGGCTTTTGTTTCCGGATTGATGGGGCCTTATATGTCGCCAATGCCTATTGGAGCTTCCATTGCAATGATACTTTCGCTATTTGTTGCTTTAACCATAACACCTTATTTGGGTTATATTTTCCTTCGCGAAAAAGAGAAAAAAGGAAAAGCTCCCAAGCCTGAAAAATCTTTAGAAAGCACTTTCATTTATAGAATTTATTCAAAATTTGAAATGCCTCTAATCGAAAATAAAAAGACTCGTTGGATATTTCTGGGAACTACAATCGTACTTCTCTTGGGATCAATGATGTTGTTTTTTACAAAATCGGTTGCAGTAAAAATGCTGCCTTTCGACAATAAAAACGAAATGCAAGTGGTGATCGATATGCCCGAGGGAACTACTCTGGAACGCACTGCAGTGGTTACTCGCGAGATTGGACAATACCTTTCAACACAACCTCTCGTGGTTAATTATCAAAACTACATAGGTACCTCGGCGCCGATAACTTTCAACGGTTTGGTGCGTCATTACGACCTTCGTGGCGGCAGTAATAATGCCGATATACAAGTAAACTTAATTGATAAGGAAGAACGGGACGAACAAAGCCACGATATAGCAAAACTAGTTCGTCCGCATATTCAGGAAATCGGGAAGAAATACGGCGCCAACGTTAAAATAGTGGAAGTTCCACCAGGACCGCCTGTACTTTCAACCATTGTAGCTGAAGTTTACGGTCCTAATTATGACCAGCAAATAGCAGTTGCAAAACAACTTGAGAATATATTAAACGAAACGCCAGATGTTGTAGATGTAGATTGGATGGTGGAAGCGGATCAAACGGAATATGAATTCATCATAGACAAAGAGAAAGCAATACGCTATGGCGTTACGCCTCAACAAATCGTTTATACAATGAATATGGCGCTTTCAGATAAGCCTGTAACCAATCTTTATGATGAAAATGTTGTTGACCAAGTAGGAATATTATTGGCGTTGGACGAAAAGGAAAAGTCTACTATCCAAGATATTTCGCAGTTGAAAATTACTTCCAAGCAAGGCAATATGGTTTCGGTGGTCGATTTGGTGAATATTGAGGAAACTACCCGAGCAAAAAGTATTTATAGGAAAAACCAAAAGCGGGTAGTTTATGTTCTGGCTGATATGGCCGGAGAACTTGAAAGCCCTGTGTACGCTATTTTGGGAATGACCGATAAGCTGAACAAAATAAAATTGCCAGCTGGTTATAAAATGAATGAATTGTACTTGGAGCAACCTGAATTTGAAGACGATTTCACAGTGAAATGGGATGGTGAATGGCAGATAACCTTAGAAGTATTTCGCGATTTGGGGATTGCCTTTTTGGGTGTTATCATCATCATTTATATTTTGATTGTGGGGTGGTTCCAAAACTTTAAAGCACCCGTGGTTATGATGGTTGCTATTCCTTTGTCATTAATTGGAATTATACTCGGCCATTGGGTTTTAGGTGCTTTTTTCACCGCGACCTCCTTTATTGGGATGATTGCTTTAGCAGGAATTATGGTGCGGAATTCAGTGCTGTTGATAGATTTCATAAACCTACGAACAGCGGATGGAATCCCCTTAAAACAAGCCGTAATTGAAGCCGGAGCGGTAAGAACTACGCCAATTTTATTAACTGCTGGAACGGTTGTGATAGGCGCATTTGTAATACTTTTTGACCCCATTTTTCAAGGGCTCGCCATTTCGCTAATGGGCGGAACTATTGTTTCTACAGTGCTTACATTACTTGTAGTGCCACTGGTTTATTATATGATTGAACGAAAAAACTTTAAAGAATAAAGCTATGAAACTATTAATCGTAACCGTTGTAAACGAACACCAGAAAGTAGTTCTACAACTTTTCAAGAAGGCAACTATTGAGAGCTATAGTGGCTCTGATATAGAAGGCTTTAAAAATGTACCCTCCGTTATGATGAATTCCAGTTGGTTTCCCTCGGAAAAGGGTGGTGCGGAAAGCATTATGTTTTTCTCTTTTACTGAGGATAAAAAAATTGATTCATTTTTCAGTTTAGTGATACAATTCAATGAAACTTTGGAAACCAGCAACCCAATTCACGCGGTGGTTGTACCAATAGAACGTAGTATTTAAGTCCCCTCCCGACATCCCCAAAGGGGAGAGGTTAGTGGAAGACAAATAAAAATTTTAACTTTTAAATTTTAATAGTATGATTAACAGATATATTAGGGCAATTGCCGGAACTTTTATTTTAATAAGTCTTATTTTGGCTGTTTATGTGAATATTAACTGGCTCTGGTTCACAGCTTTTGTAGGTGCAAATTTGCTTCAATCATCATTTACAAAATGGTGCTTGATGGAAAAAATTCTAATAAAACTTGGTGTGAAAGACGAAGAGGAAAGCTGTTGTAAATAACTAATAGTTCATATTAATTTCACATTTAAAAATCCTGCTCCAGGTTTATTGGAGCAGGATTTTTATTTATTAAAATTTCCGTCAGCAAACTTCAATCATCCTTTATAATATGACATTGGTCATTTCAAAACACGTAAAAAAGGAATATATTTGATAAAATATTAATCAATACATAGCATCATGACTATAAACATCCAATACGTGAAAATGCCTACCAGCGAGGCTATGAATGAATATGTAGAAAAAAAACTTCAAAAAATTGCTGAAAAATATGAATGGCTCATTAGAGCCGACGTAAGTTTTAAACTAGAAAACAATGTTTACGGCAAAGGCAATATTTGTGAAATGGAACTAAGCCTACCAGGGCCCAAAATTTTCGCAACTTCTACGGAAGCAACTTTTGAAGCGGCCGCAAAAGAAACTATTTCCGATTTGGAAAAGCAGCTAAAAAAACGCAAGGCAAAATTTGCAACACACTAGACCAATCAACTTGAAATGCCCTCCGCTACGGCGGATTATAAACTAACCGAAGATGTAAATTGGGGCACTCCATCTTCCTATTTCTCAAATATTATATACAAATGAAAAAAATATTAGTTCCCGTAGATTTTTCCCAACATTCCGATTACGCCCTTGAGGTTGCAGCTGGCATTGCCAAAAATCAAAATGCCGAAATAATCGCGATACATATGATGGGTCTTAGTGATGCAGTTTTAACACGCGATGAAAGCAAAGAAGTTTTTGAGGCAATGTTTTATATGAAACTGGCCGAAAAGCGGTTTGCTGAATTCCTTGATAAAGATTATTTGGAAGGAATTAAGGTTACGGATGCTGTTCATAATTATAAAATTTTTAGTGAATTGAATGATGTGGCTCGTGATTTTGAAGCAGATTTAATTATAATGGGGTCCCACGGAAGTACAGGGTTAAAAGAAGTTTTCGTTGGAAGTAACACTGAAAAAGTAGTGCGCACTTCCGAAATACCCGTGTTGGTTATTAAACATCGGGCTGAGAACTTCAATCCTCAATTGGGCATATTTGCTTGCGACTTTCTAGAAAGTTCTGTTGGTCCCTATAAGCGTGCTCAAAAAATGTTTAATGCCTTGGGAATTACCATGCAAATGCTTTATGTGAATCTTGCAGGCGATTTTCGAAGCACACGTGAAATTGAAAAACGAATTCTCAACTTTTTGAAACTTTCAGGAGAATCAAATCCTTTGGAAAGTTTGAACAATGTGGTCCAATACAACGAATATTCTGTGGAAGCTGGAATTTTCGGTTACAGCCAAGTAAGCAATGCAGATATCATTGCGCTGCCCACTCAAGGTCGCCAAGGTCTGGCACATTTTTTCTCTGGAAGTATTGGTGAGGACGTTGTAAACCATTCCGATTTACCTGTATTGACATTTAAAGTATAGTTAATTGCTATCGACATCAATTAACTACGAAAAGCAGGAATTTCAATTTTGAGTTCCTGCTTTTTTATTTCTAATGCAATGTATTAAGAGCAATCTCAATCATTTTTGAAAAGCTGACTTCGCGTTCGTCGGCTGAAATACTTTCACCAGTTACCAAAGAATCCGAAATGGTTAAAATAGCCAAAGCTTTCACATTGAATTTTGCCGCGATTGTGTAAAGTCCCGCTGCTTCCATTTCTACGCAAAGCACACCGAAATTTGCCCAATTTTTATAATTATTGAAATCATCTTCATAAAATTGATCGCTGGAAAGCACATTGCCAGCTTTTATGGGAATGTTATTTTCCTTTGCATATAGGGCGGCTTTCATAAACAAATCAAAATGTGCAGTAGGTGAGTAGTCGCAGTTTACAAAACGAGTGTTGTTAATACCCGAAGTGGAAGAGGCGGCCATTGCAATCACAATATCGCGCAGGTTAATGTCTTTTTGATAGCTTCCCGCAGAACCAACCCGAATTAGGTTTTTAACACCATAATCGTTAATAAGTTCGTGGCAATAAATTAATGCGGAAGGGATTCCCATTCCTGTTCCTTGCACTGATATTGGTTTTCCTTGAAAAGTACCCGTATAACCCAACATGCCGCGAACGTCGTTGTAGCATTTTGCATCTTCAAGAAAAGTTTCGGCAATCCATTTGGCGCGCATTGGGTCTCCGGGGAGTAAAACCGATTCTGCGATTTCGCCCGGTTTGGCCTCAATATGTGTGCTCATTTGTGTCTTTTTTTGTGGATGTTACAATCTCAATCCCTGAAGAGGTTCCGATTCTACTAACTCCCATTTTAATATATTTTTCAGCAGTCGTAGCATCTTTTATTCCGCCGGAAGCTTTTATTTTTAAAGTGTCGCCCACTTCCTCAACCATTATCTTTACTGAGTGTTCAGTGGCACCGCCTGTCCCAAAACCTGTGGAGGTTTTTACAAAATCGGCTTCGGCGCGCTTGGCTATTTGGCAGGCCATTCTAATTTCGTCATCGGTTAAATAGCAGATTTCGAGAATTACTTTTAAGGTTCGGCTGCCAATTTCTTTTTTAACGGCAGCAATTTCTTCACCAATAGATTTGTGCAATTTTGCTTTCAACAAACCTATGTTCAAGACCATATCAATTTCATCTGCACCGTCTTTTATGCATTGTTTTGCTTCGCAGACTTTGGCGTGGCAACTGCTTGCGCCCAAAGGAAAACCAACTACAGAAGCAACTTTTACATCGCTGTTTTTTAATTCATTTGCAGCTAAAAAAGTATAGCAGCTGTTTACACAAACTGCATAAAACTTATATTGCTTTGCTTCATTGCAAAGTTTTACAATTTCTTCAGGTGCAGCGGTGGCTTTTAATAGGGTGTGATCTATAAAGCAGTTCAGCTCCCTCAATTTTTATGTTGATTTATAATATTAACCAAATCGTTTTTCTGCAAAACCCCGCTTTGTCGCCAAAGTTGCTTTCCGTTTTTGAACAGAATCATTGTAGGCACACCACGTACTTGAAATTGCGCTGCCAACGGTTGGTTTTTATCAACGTCAATTTTTACAATTTTCACACCATCGCCCAATTCATCTTTTACTTGTTTTAGTATGGGCGCAAGCATTTTGCATGGTCCGCACCAATCGGCAAAAAAGTCTACCAGTACGGGAGTTTCGGAGTTTATTATTTCGTTGAAGTTGCTTTTCATAGTAATGGATTTTAGCCAATTAGCGGGTTCTTTTTGTATTTTCTTAAAACAGGCATCAACATTTCCAACGGAATTTGGATGGAATAGGTCCCCGTGTAGGACGGACAGATTACGCAATCGTCAAAATAGAATTCAACCACATCGTCGTTTACCACGAAATTATTTTTGGCGTCGAAGAAATCATCTGCTGAAATAGCCCAACAGTCGTAATACATTTCACCAGAATTAATTTTCGTTTTTAAAAGTGTATTCAGAATATCGCGTAGCTCTTCCTCGGATCCATTGTTGAAGAAATCTTCATAGTTCATAAAAACAGCCCGTTCCAAATCAAAATTTAAACAATCAAAAGTATAGGCAGCGTGTGCTGCGCCGGTGTAATGATTTTCTTTGTAAAAAAGTACGCTGATAAGCCTGTTGTTGAGGTTGTAGATTTTATAATCTACCATTCGCTTTTCGTTTTGTTTTGGAATTCCCAAGGAGTCGCACAATCTTTTTTCTTCTAAAATTTGTTTTTCTACGCCTTTGGCATCTAAATAATACTTACTGATGTATTCGTTGAAATTCTCAAATTGAGGCTTAATTTTTTGGTTGAGGTATGGATATTTAAAATCGAGTGTGTACCAATCTCCTTCTTTTAGAAATGATTTTGAGATTAGCAGTTTTTCCATTTCTACTTTTGAATCTTTTTTCTCAAGAAGTTCCTGACGTTTTATATTGAGGGTTTGTTGCTGTGCATCGAGATTTCTATCGGAAACACGCAAGGAATCTAAAATTTCTTCTTGGTTACTGAGCGGAGCCGAAGTATCAATTTCCTCCTTTTTGGGATCATTCTTACAGGCGATTAGTGTAAAAAAAATTAAGAATGGCAGAAAAATTTTCATGTTCTTTGGGTTTTAAATCATAAAAATAGAGAAAGATTGATAGTGAAAAAAAGGAAAGTTTAATTAAGTTTCATTAATCTTCCAATAGCATTTTCAGTTTTGCAAGCATAATCACTTCGCTTTTGTTTTTGTCCGCAAAGGAACTAGCTATGGCATTTGCAGTTCTCCATATTAGGTCTTTTCGTTCTTTGGTGAAAAGATTGGGTTGTTCTTTTTTATAATCGGCGAAGCTTTCAAAGCAATCCTTTGCGTCAAGTTGTTCATAATCAAACCAATCAAAAACCACTTCTATTTGGTAAGCGGCATCTGTATGGAAGGGATCTTCGTAATCATCCAGATTTTTCCATTGTTCCGATACAATATTTTTCAAAATATTGTATTCTGCTTTCCGCACAACCTTGTCCGCCGCCGCAATAGCGTAAAAAAGCTCCCCCATTTTTTGATAAAATAAGAGTTCAGGTTTATTAACGGTTCCCATAATGCTATAATTTTACGTTTCTTAAGGTGTAAAACTAACTCGTTTTCCGGCGAATTTTTATGATATAAATCAGTTCTGAAAAAACTGTTTAAAATTCTTACTTTTGGGGGATGAAGGTTTTTAAGGAAGAAAAAGATAATATTTTCAAAATACTTTCCGAAGCAATTTCGGAAGGCATTATCATTGTTAATGAAAATCAGGAAATTGTAACCTCAAATGATGCTGCTGATAAAATGTTCGGATATAAACCAGAAGAACTTTTGGGACAAAACCTGAGTATATTAATTCCGAGAGAATATAAAAGCAACCATCACCACCAAGTTGACGAATTTTTGGAAAAAAGTGACCCGCGTCAAATGGGCCATGGGCGTGATCTTTATGGCCAGCGCAAGGACGACAGCGTATTTCCGGTAGAGGCAGGGCTAAACCCTTTTGAGGTTTATGGGAGCAAATATGTGATGGCTTTGGTTACGGATATTTCAGTAAGGAAGAATCAGGAACTGGAAATAATTGACCTCAATTTATCCTTGGAACAAAAAATTGAAACACGCACCAAAGAACTAAAGCAAACCATCAAAGAACTAAAAGATGAAGTTGCAAAACGAAAGAAAGCGGAGCATAAAATAATGGAATCACTGCGTAAGGAACGTGAACTCAATGAATTGAAAACAAAATTTCTATCGCTGGTCTCGCATGAGTTTAAAACACCTTTGAGCGGCATTCTCACTTCGGCTACACTTGCGGGGAAATATACCGAGACGGACCAACAAGACAAACGCGAGAAGCATCTGAAAACCATACAGAACAAAGTAAAATACCTGAATAATATCCTGAATGATTTTCTTTCAATTGAACGTATGGAATCCGGTAAAACCAACTATAAGTTTGACACATTTCCGCTGAGCAAAGTCGTGAATGAGGTTATTTATAACGCAAACATGCTTTTGAAAGACGGCCAGCGCATAAATTATCCACAGAATATAGACGACATTTTCTTAAATTTTGATGAGAAAATCCTTGAGTTATCCCTTACCAATCTTATAAACAACGCTGTAAAATATTCGCCAGGGCATACTATTATTGATGTAGTTGTAATACCAAAAAGTGATTCCTTAAGTATAAAAATTATAGATGAAGGAATGGGTATTCCACAAAAGGAACAGAAATATATTTTCAACAGATATTTTCGAGCTGAAAATGCACTGCTGGATCAAGGTACGGGCATTGGTCTCAATATAGTGAAAAGCCATTTGGAAAGTCTTGGCGGTACAATTACCTTTGAAAGTGAAGAAGGCAAGGGCAGCACATTTACAATTTCTTTCCCAACAAAAAACAAAATAAATTAAGATGAAAACAATACTCCTTATTGAAGACGATACCGCACTAAGAGAGAATACTGCTGAACTGTTGGAACTTTCAGGTTATACCGTTTATACGGCTCCAAACGGTAGAATTGGCATCGAAAAAGCAAAAAGTGAAAAGCCGAACATCATTATTTGTGATATAATGATGCCCGAGATTGATGGCTACGGCGTGCTTGAAAACTTGGCTTCTGAAGAAAAAACGAAACATATTCCTTTTATTTTCCTTTCCGCAAAAACGGAACACAAAGAAATACGTAAAGGCATGGATATGGGCGCAGATGATTATCTTACCAAACCTTTTGAAGAGCACGAACTGCTGAGTGCTGTGGAAAGCCGCTTGGCAAAAGCAAGCATTTTGGCAATGCGCGAAAACAATAAAGAGGAGGGGAGTGTTGGAGATGACGAAAACCCCCAAAACCTCAACCAATTGAAAAATTTTTTTTGTGATGAAGGCGAATTAGCCAATTATAAAAAGGGAGAAACCATTTACCGAAAAGGAGACCACTCCAACAACATGTTTTTAATTTTGAAAGGTGTAGTGAAAACACACACTATGGACGCGAACGCCAAAGAACTCATTACAGGTCTTTACAAAGCCGATGACTTTTTGGGCTTCACTTCTTTTGACGATAACATTCCTTATAATGAAACCGCCACAACCGTAGAAGAAACAGAAGTGGTGGGCATTTCAAAAAAGTACGTGAAAGATATTTTGAAAAAAAGCCAAGATGTTTCTTTGGAGTTGATGAATCTTTTAACCGATAATCTTTCCGAAATAAAACAGCAATTGGTTAGAATGGCCTACAGTTCTGTTCGGAAAAAGACGGCCAGTACCATTCTTCAGTTTGTGGAGATTATGGACAAAAAACCTGAGGCGCCTCTTCGAATTTCGCGGAATGATCTTGCTACAACCGCTGGAATTGCTACCGAAAGCCTTATACGAACCCTTTCAGATTTCAAGAAAGATGGCATTATCGAAATAGAGGGCCGCGACATACGCATTATAGATTTGGAAAGCCTACGAAATATAGACTGATATCCATATTTTTTTTTCTTAAAGCTGATTTTTATCATTTTCTATCCCGACATATACAGATAATTTTGCGGGTAAGATTATGATGCTATGAAGAATATATTGATTCCAACGGATTTTTCTGAAGATTCACAAAATGCCATTAGGTATGCGTTGGATTATTTTTCCGATGTGGCCGTGAATTTTTATTTCCTTCATGTGTCCCATCAAAATCCTAATTTTAAAGAAGTAGTGCATGAAAATTTTTCAGAATTCAGTGCCAAAATGCAGACAATTCAAGGTGCACCTCATTTATTAAAGGAAGAAATAAAGTCTTGCCAACTTCTCTCTAAAAACAAAACGTATAGGTTTTTTGCCCTCCAAGAAGAACTAAATCTGGTGGAAGCCATCAGAAAACATGTAGTTGAAAAGGAAATTGATTATATTATAATGGGTACCAAAGGAACTTCCAAAATAAACAGAAGTGATATGGGAAGCAATACTTGTGATGTAATTACAAAGGTGAAATGTCCCGTACTGGTAATTCCCGAAAATGTGAAGTTTAATGGAATTAAAAATATAGCTTTTTTAACAGATTATAACTGTATCTATCGCAACAAAGTAATCAGTACCCTTTCAGAAACACTGGACCTCCATCAATCGGCACTTCGTGTGCTTCATGTAAAATCTCTAAATACGGATATTACCTCATCACAAACAGACAACAAGGGGTTTTTGCATTACTTTTTTAAAGAAAAAAAACACAGTTTCCATTTTGTTGAAAGCAAAGATTTGGAAATAGGTATTCAAGATTTTGTAGAAACTTGGGAAATAGGCCTAGTTTCTATCGTTGCCAAAAACTTGAATTTTATTCAAAGGTTGCTTTTGCGTCCTGCAGTAAAAACCGTTAGCGACACAACCAATGTGCCTTTTTTAGTGCTTCATGAGTAGTTTTCAGTGTATTTGGGCCTAAATAAGTTGGCTGAATTAACAAAACTCAAAATATAAACCACTCTTCTCTTCCAATAGGATAGTCATCATAAAAATCCTCAAAAGTCTTAGTTGTATTATAATTATTTTTTAAAATCTTGAAGACTGAAAATATCAATGCAGCTTGTCCAAAAATAGTTAGGTAGAATACCCAACTGATAAGAAAGACCATAATGGCAAAAATAGCCAATGTAACCAATACAAAAGCGGTTATTACAAGCTAGGTAATAGCAGAGAGGGTCATAACTTATTTAGCTTCAATTTACAAAGTAAGGAGAGTCTTTGTTCTTAAGGATTCCTTAAAAATCAGACTGTTGATTGATATTTGTCATAGTTTATCTGTGTAGCAATAGTTATATTTACGTAGTTAAATTTTAAACAGATTGCCATGCGAAAAATATTAATCCCTACCGATTTTTCGGAAAACTCAATGAACGCTATTAAATACGCCACGGAGCTTTTCAAATATAATCGTGCTGAAATTTATCTTCTCCACGCTTTTGCAGATGAGGTCTATGATGCAAAATCTCGACTGGCAAACGAAATTTTTGATGATCTTCAGAAAAAAACACTAGCCAAAACAAAAGCGGCTCTGGAAAATTTTCGTGAAAAAATTGTTGACTTTTCGCCAAATCCAAAACATAACATACATACCATTGCAGAATTTGGACTGTTGGTAGATTCAGTAAACGATTGGGTGGAAAAGGAAAACATTGATGTCGTGGTTATGGGTACTAAAGGCGAAACTGCTGATAAAAAAATAACTTTCGGGACCAACACGCTTCAGGTAATCAAATATGTTAAATGCCCAGTACTTGCTATTCCTGTAGTTTTTGGAGATGTACATCCAAAGAATATATTGTTTCCAACGGATTATCAATTGCCATACAAACGCCGAGAATTGAAACTAGTAAGTAGTATTGCAAAATGCTTTGTTTCAAAGGTAGATTTTCTATATGTCTCTAAATTTTCATCACTTTCATTGCGGCAGCAAGACAATAAAAACTTTTTGGAAGCTTCTTTCTGTGATAATCAAATTAGTTTTAAACAGGAAAATGGTACTGATGTTACCAAGGCAATCAATACTTTTGTTATAGAAAATCCAATAGATATGCTGATTATGGTGAATACTCGCCATTCTTATTTGGAAAATATATTGTATCAATCAACTATTGAAAAAATAGGACTGCATATAGATATTCCCTTTTTAGTGCTTCAAAATTTAGCTCGTTAAATATTTAAAATTATTGAAAATGAAAAAAATCCTTGTTCCCACCGATTTCTCGAAAAATGCTTATGCAGCTTTATTTTATGTTACAAAACTTTTTAGTGATGAAGCCTTGCAAATAACCATTCTCCATTCTTTTGGTGAAGAAGTAAATAAACTTACAAGCCGTGTAGACATTGGCCGTTCCGAAAACATAATTGAAAAACTATACAGACAATCTGAGGAAGACGGTATACGGTTGGTACATAAAATTAAATTAGATTCTTCCAAAGTAGCACACAACTTCGAAGTCATTTCCACGCCCGCCACCTTGTCAAAAACCATCAACAAATTAGTTTCAACCGAAGGAATAGATATAGTAGTGATGGGCAGCAAGGGTCGCACAGGAGCTGAAGAAGTTCTAGTTGGAAGCACTACTGTTAAAATTACCCAAACTCTGGAAGGCTGTCCGCTCCTTATAGTACCTCGCGAAGTAGATTTCGTAATTCCTACAAATATTGCTTTTGCCTCAGATTATAATGATTTTTACCAGCTTTCAAAGTTGCGACCAATTATTCGTTTGGTACGCCAGTATAATTCAACCATTCATTTGGTTCACGTAGGTGCCGAAGGAGAACTGAACTATAAACAACAGCAAAATTTGGAACAATATAGAAATGACCTTTCGGAATATGATACCGAGTTTCATTTCATTCCTAAAATGGCGAACATTTCAAAATCACTTCATGACTTTATAGATACAAAAAGAATGGATCTTTTGGCATTAGTTTACCACAAACATGCATTTTTAAAGAAACTCTTTCGAGAACCGGTTGTGAGCAGGGTAGGTAAACACGCCCACGTTCCAACATTGGTTATTCCAATAAAAAATTAGAAACAATAATTTTAAAAAATATAAGATGAAAAAAAGAATATTGATACCCACAGATTTTTCCAAAAACGCATGGAACGCGCTTAAATATGCAATGGAACTTTACAAAAGGGAAAATTGTGAGTTTTTCATTCTGCACACCTACTACCATTCTGGCTACTCCAAAGACAGCCCCTTAATTCCTGAACCAACAGAGAAAGCGCAATTTGCTGCTAAGGAAAATGCTGAAAAAAACATGGAAAGGCTTAAAGTACTAATGAGTTTCTATGAAGAAAATGATAATCATACATTTCTTTATATAGTTGCATTTGGATCGTTTTTCGATACAATGAATAAAACAGTGGAAATGCATGATATCGAATTGGTAATTATGGGAACCCAAGGAGAGACAGATAGTAATAATGTAATATTGGGTAGCAATGCTGTAAATGCGATGGAGAAAATAAGAAATTGCCCAGTATTAGCCATTCCACCAAATGTGTTGTTTAAAGACCCAAATGAGATTGTTTTTCCTACCAGTTTCAGAACGCATTATAAGGAAAAAGAATTAGCGACTTTGGTTGAGATTTCACGTTGCACTAACTCCCCAATACGGATTCTACACGTTCAAAAAGGCAAAACCCTTAACGAAGCACAACAAAAAAACAAAGTCTTGTTGGAAAGTATTTTGGATCCGGCATCTTTTACACATCACACACTCTATAATATAGATTTACAAGACGGGGTACGCTGTTTTGTGCAGAGTAGGGAGAGCGAGATGATTGCAATTGTTAATAAAAAACATAATTTCTTTGGAAGTATATTTTCAAATCCGATGCTTAAGGAGCTTGGAATGCATACCACCGTACCTTTACTTGCCATGCACGATTTGCGGAATTAAACACAATGAAAAACGCTCCTCAGGATATTGAAATAGTAAAACACTCTGGTCAAAAGGTGAATTTTTCAATTGAAAAATTGAAAAGCTCATTGCGTAAAAGCGGCGCCCAAGAATCACTGGTTAATGAAATTTCCAACCACGTTCGCGATGAGCTTTACCAAGGTATTAGTACTAAGGAAATTTACAATCGTGCCTTTGCGCTGCTCAAAAAAAGAAAAAATGTTTTTGCTTCAAGGTATAAATTAAAAAAAGCAATTTATGAGTTGGGTCCCACAGGTTTTCCGTTTGAGAAATTTGTGGGAGCCCTACTTTTCTATAGTGGTTACGAAGTAAAAACTGGACAGTTTTTACAAGGTAAATGTGTAGCCCACGAAGTTGATGTTGTCGCGCGCAAAAACGATCAAAATATAGTTGCAGAATGTAAATTCCACAGCGATGAGGGCCATAATTGCGATGTAAAAGTGCCGTTGTATATACATTCCCGTTATCGCGATATACTCAATTTTTATGGAGAAAGAGATACTACTGAAAAACCAAACGAAGGTTGGGTAGTAACTAATACCCGGTTTACCGAAGACGCTTTGAAATATGGCAAATGCAGCAACCTTTATTTACTGAGCTGGGATTTTCCGAAAGAGAACGGTATTAAAGACCGAATAGACCATTTGGGCCTTTACCCAATCACGGTTTCCACGCTTATGAGCCAACGCGAAAAGCAGTTTCTTCTCAGCCGTGATGTGGTGCTTTGTAAGCAATTGATAAATGACGATTTCTATCTGGATCATTTGGGAATTTCAGAAAAACGGAAAGAACGGATTTTAGAAGAAATTAAACTTTTATGCAAAAACAACTAGCTATGCAAAAACTAAAAATACACTTCCTCGGCGCAGCAGGAACCGTAACAGGCTCCAAATTCTTGATTGAAACCACCGAAAAAAACATTTTAATAGACTGTGGCATGTTCCAAGGGTTAAAGGAACTGCGTGAAAAAAATTGGGAGTACTTACCAATTGATGTTTCGGAGATTGATGTGGTGTTACTTACTCACGGTCATTTGGATCATACGGGCTATTTGCCGCGTTTGGTAAAACAAGGTTTCCGTGGAAAAATTATAGGTACTGCACCAACGCTAGCAATTACAAAAATCATTTTACTGGACAGTGCCAAAATTCACGAGGAAGAAGCAGAAAAAGCCAATGAAGAAGGATATTCCAAACACAAACCTGCCGAACCATTTTATAGTGTGGAAGAAGCTGAAGTTACTTTGGGGTTTTTCCAAGCTGAAGAAAGAGACCAATGGATTGAACTTTCAGAAAATATAAAATATCGGTTTCGTTATAATGGACATATTATTGGTGCGACTTTTATAGAACTGGAAATATTCGGAAAAGCTCTTGTCTTTTCGGGCGATATTGGTCGTGAGCAAGATTTATTGCTTTTTCCACCCGAAAAACCTGAGCGGGCGGACTATCTTTTTATGGAAAGTACTTATGGGAATAAACTTCACCCACAAGAAAGTGTTTCAGATAAACTGGTGGAACTTATCAATAAAACCATTCACAATCGTGGCAATTTGATAATTCCTTCCTTTGCGGTAGAACGTTTACAGACATTGATGTTTCTTCTTTGGAAACTCTATAACGAAAAACGAATCCCAAACATTCCAATATTTATTGACAGCCCAATGGGCAATAATGTACTTTCGGTTTTTGAAAGTTTTCCCGATTGGCACAAGTTGCCGATGAAGGATTTCAACGCTATGAATAATCGAATGAATATTATCACGTCTTACAAAGAAACTTGGGAAACCATAGACAATCCACAGCCAAAAGTAGTTATTGCGGGCAGCGGGATGGT
The DNA here is from genome assembly GCF_007997155.1 of Aequorivita antarctica. Classification (GTDB taxonomy): domain Bacteria; phylum Bacteroidota; class Bacteroidia; order Flavobacteriales; family Flavobacteriaceae; genus Aequorivita; species Aequorivita antarctica. The sequence goes on from NZ_VORT01000011.1 coordinate 65,663, forward strand.
CACCGGTGGAAGGGTTTTGACCTATCTGAAACAGATGATAGACAAAACAAATACCACAGTTTTATTGGTGGGCTACCAAGCCGAAGGAACGCGTGGCCGACAACTTTTGGAAGGGGCTTATGAATTAAAATTCTTTGGGAAATACTATCCCGTAAAAGCTGAGATACATCATATTGAAAGCCTTTCTGCGCATGCAGACCAACAAGGACTTTTAGACTGGACCAGCAGCATAAAAAACAAACCCGAAGAAGTATTCCTAATTCACGGTGAACCTACTGCACAGGATGCTTTCCGAGTGAAATTGCGTGATACTTATGGTTGGAATGTAACTATTCCGAAGTTGTATGATATAAAGGAAATTATAGTTTGAAATTTTCAGGCAAAGACAACTAGCCCATTGATAAGGGTATAGGAAATAGCGGTTATTAATCCTATTAAAAAGATGATGACCGAAATAAACAGTAGTAACTGTTTATGCGCGATGATTTTTCCTAAAAAATATAAATCGATTATCATTTCATCATAAACATTTTGGCCTTTCTTCATTATTCGTTCAAATTCGGTCTTAAATTCAGAGAGGGATAGTTTTACAAAATTTTCGGCATATAGTGTTCCTTTATATCCGCTCTTTTTATAAGCAGATCCAAAATATCGATAGGGCAACATACTGAACAATGCGAAAATCATTGATAGCATACTGCAGATAATCAATATTCGAGTACCAATTTCCAAGGGAACTTTTTGTGATTTAGGAATCATAAATAACAACCCCAGAAGTAATGATGTTATGATTGAATTGACCGTAAGCACTATTCTGGCTTTATTGTCAACCATCTTTAGAAGGTTGTAATGATTTCGGGAGAGGGTTTTAAACAAAGTTTGCACGCCTCGGGAATCGTAACGTTCCAACTTTTCTTGTTTATGAGTAGTTTCATTTTCCATAATAACCAATTATAAATCGCATAGTTTTTTTATTTCGTTTAAAACTTTTTCTTTTCTCAGTGTTGAAATCCCAATTTTATCCAGCAAATGTGAGTTTTTAAAAAGCTCTTTGGTCAGTATAACATTATTTTCAATGAGAAGATCTTTTTCGTGTTTGGTCAAAGCTGTCAATGTGGTGATAGGGTAGAGGGCAAACTTGTCCACGTTTTGTTTTATCCCGTTATTTTCGGGATAGTCCCAGCTCAATAAATGTAGCCCTACACAATTTGCATAGTTTATAGCATCCGTGGAAAAACGGGTATTGGTAACCAACCATCCCTGTTTTAAATGAGATGTTTTCTCGGGGTCGTTGTTCCAACGTTTCTGAATGTCTAGAAACCTAGAGTTTATGTAAAGTGGGACTTTTACGTTGCTCACGGCTTTGGGATCAGCATGGAATTTACATTCCACGGTATAAGTGTTGCCGTCTTTTTCAGCCAAAACATCCACTTCGTGTGAAACACATTCGCCTTGAAGGACCACACCTACCTGTGTATCGTATCCGTGATGTTTGAGCAACGCACCTACCAATCGCTCAAAAGGAAAACCAGTTGGTCCCAGATCTAAAATTGCACGTTTTAAACTATACTTAGATGCAGAAGTACGGTTTTGTTTTTTCAACATTGCAAAAGCCTTTTTATAAATTTCTTTGGAAGGCATCCCGTCATAGAGTATCGGTATTATATTTTCTGCAATTTCGCTTATTTCATCTTCTGAAGCTTTACTTCGCCTGAGTGATGTTTTTAGCTTTTCAACATCGAATTGTTCAATATCGCCGTTGAATTTTTTTATAGTTATGATTTTATTCTCCATAATACTTTTAACTAAATATTTTTAAAACTGTTGATTGTCTGATGTACATGCTTACTGAATAAATCATGGTTTTTTATTTGTAATTATATAAATAAGCCCTGCAAATAGTATTGTAAACAAAATCCTAAAAGTCATGGCTTCAATAGTGCGGTTTTCATAAAGTCCCCCAGTATGGATATGGATATAAAACGCAAAGAATGCAAAAAAAAGAAAGAGAGCTGCTGAAAGCATGAGCCAGAAAGCCCATTTTTTCGATTTTATAAATCCATAGGCTGCAATTAAATAAATAACACCCATTGTCAGGTTTGTCTTCACTATAAATGGCACATAGTCCCCTTCTTTTGCACTGATACCAAACCAGTCGAACAGGACAGAGCTACTCATAAACACCGTCAGTAAAGCAAAAGCAATTAATACAATTGCAATAACGTACTTCAATATTTTATTTTTCTTCATGACTATTCATGTTTAAAATTTCCTTCGGTTTTCTCCGTACCACCACTTTGGTTTGTATTGTTTTTTCACCAATCCAAACCTTTCAATAGCGTGTACTTTTATGTGCTCGACAACTTCTTCGGCAGAATCGGTTACGAAAAGTAATTTCATATCTTCTCTACTGATGCTTTCGTTTTCTGCCATTGTTTGAATGTGGTGACAAAGTTCTTTGTGGTATTCCGAATCGAAAATAACAATGGGGAAATTTTGTATTAGCTTTGTTTGTATCAGGGTAATCGCCTCAAAGAGTTCATCTAAAGTGCCCATTCCGCCTGGCATAACTACATAGGCAAAAGAATATTTCATCATTAAGAATTTTCGAACAAAGAAATATGGGATATTTATCCATTTGTGTAAATATTTGTTGGGTTTTTGCTCAAAGGGTAGCACAATATTGACGCCCACTGAATAGCCACCTGCTTCATAAGCACCTTTGTTCGCGGCTTCCATAATGCCGGGACCACCGCCGGTCATAATAGTGAACCCTAATTTTGAAAGGGCTGCGCCGATTTTTTCAGCATTTTGGTAGTGTTTGGAATCTGGTGTAAAACGTGCCGAGCCAAAAATGGTAACACAAGGCCCGATAAAGTGCATTTTCCGAAAACCACGTATAAACTGGTACATCACCCTTACAGCAAACCCCAATTCTTTAAACCTTGAAAGGGGCCCTTGAAGGAACGGCGATTCGCTTTTTTGTAAATGATATTTTATATTGTTTTCCATTAGTTTACTTTTTTATAGCTCCAAACGGCTAAACCATTCATTATAATAGCATATAGCAGCGTTTTTGCCATTTGCGGCAGAATATCCATAAATCCAGCACCCTTCAATAAAACCATTCGCACAATCTCAACAAAGTATTTTATAGGGTTGAATTCCGTAATTAGCTGCGCCCATTTTGGCATGCTTTCTATTGGTGTGAACAAGCCGCTCATTAAAATAAAAATCACCACAAAAAACCAGGCAATAAACATAGCCTGTTGTTGAGTGTCAGTAAAATTTGAGATTAACAAACCCATCCCGAGAATTACTAAAATGTAAATAGAAGTATAGGCGTAGAGTAGAATTAAACTGCCTAACATGGGGATATTAAAAATTACTTTTGCCAGAATAAGTCCGATGGTTAACAGCCCCATGCCAATAACCCAAAAGGGGAAAAGTTTCCCGATGATAAATTGACTTTTGCGAATGGGCGTTACATTAATCTGTTCCAAAGTGCCTATTTCTTTTTCGCGAACAATATTCATCCCAGAGAGAAATAGGGTTATCATCGTTACTAATAAAACCAAAATTCCAGGCACCATAAATGTTTTATAATCTAAGGTAGTATTGTACCAAAACGATGGAATACTCTCAATAGACACGGGTTGCATAACCTTTTTTGATGTTTCAATTATGGTCATTTTTACATCTTTATTAAAGCTTTGAACAATCTGATTCACATAACCACTTTCCACACCAGCTGCCGCGCCGTCAATAGCATTAATGGTGATGGACAAATCGGTAGTTTTTTCCTTTAGTAGATTTCGTTCAAAATTATTTGGTATTTCCAGTACCACATCAACTTGCCCCGATAGCATCGCAGCACTGGCTTTTTCTTGTGAAGGGAAATCGGTTAAAACATCGAAATAAGTTGAAGCGTTAAACCTTTCAATCAGCGCGCGGGAGGTTGAGGAATGATTGTAATCTATGTATGCAAACTTGATATTTTTTACTTCATACGTAGCGGCATTAGAGAGAATGACCAGTTGCAAAATTGGCAGAATAAAAATAATAGGCAACATCCCTTTATTTCTAAAGATTTGTTTGAATTCCTTTTGTATGATGTAGCCGATAGTCTTCATTATTCCAATCGTATTTTATACTTTTTAACACTTAAGCCAATAAAAAATATGGTCATCCCGATTAATATTAAAGTTTCTTTCCAGACATATGCCATCCCGACCCCTTTCAGCATAATGCCTTTAATGATGATGATAAACCATTTTGCAGGAATTATGTTACTGATTATTTGAAGTGGCACAGGCATGCTCGATATCGGAAAGATAAACCCGGAAAGCAGTATTACAGGAAGCATCAAGCCCATCAGGGAAATCATCATTGCGGCCTGTTGTGTTTCTGAAATAGTTGAGATTAAAATGCCCAATGCTAATGAAGTGATTATAAATAAAACACTTTCCAGTCCCAATAAAAACAGACTGCCTTGAACCGGCATTTTAAATATGAATATGCTCAAAAGTACTATTACCGCTGCATTTATGACCGATAGAAAAATATACGGAACCACTTTCCCGATAATAACTTGAAAGGGTTTTAATGGTGAAACCAACAAAATTTCCATGGTGCCCAATTCCTTTTCGCGAGTGATGGATATTGATGTCATCATTGCAGAAACCAACATCAAAATAATCGTCATTACCCCCGGAACGAACATAAAAACACTTTTAAGTTCGGGGTTATAAACCATCCGAGTTTGTGGAACTATTTGATATTCTACGACAATGCCTTTATTTTTATCTTGCTGATAGTTTTGAAGAATTGCATTGATATAATTGGTTATTGAATTAGCGGTATTTGGGTCGGTAGCGTCGGTTATTATCTGAATAGTAGCATGCTGTTCTTTTATTAAATTTCTACTGAAATCTTTTTCAAAATTCAATACGGCTTTTATTTTTCCTTTTTTAAAAGCGGTTTCAATATCAGCTTCTCGTGCAATCAGTTCATTTATTGTAAAGTATTTTGAAGTTGAAATCTTATTGATAATTGATTCTGTGGTTGCATCTTTTGAATGATCTAAAACAGCGATATCCACATTATTGATTTCATTAGTAATGGCAAACCCAAAAAGCAATATTTGGGCAATTGGCATACCAAATAGTATAAATAACGACCGCCTATCCCTGAAGATATGGTAGAATTCTTTTTTTATAAAACCTATAAATCGTTTCATTATTAATTAATTATTTAAAAACAATTTCACTTGTCTGGTCGAGCGCAGTCGAGACCTAATTGACAAACCCGTACTCTAAAGTTCTCGACTGCGCTCGAAATGACAAAAGGATTTTTAAACTTATTCAATATTTCGTGCCAATTTCAAGAACACATCGTTCATTGAGTCAACCTTAAATTGTTCTTTTAATTTTTTCGGTGTATCCAAAGCTTCTATTTTTCCTTCAACCATTATGGAAACGCGATCGCAATATTCTGCCTCGTCCATATAGTGGGTGGTTACAAAAATGGTAGTGCCTTGATCTGCTGCTTTGTAAATCATTTCCCAAAATTGTCTACGAGTTATGGGGTCAACGCCGCCCGTGGGTTCATCCAAAAAAACAATCTTTGGTTCGTGTAAAAGTGAAACTGAAAACGATAACTTTTGCTTCCAGCCCAAAGGCAGGGAGCCAACCAATTTATTGCTAATGTTTTCCAAGCCCAATTCTGAAACCAATTGTTCTCTTTTTTCTTTAATTTTTGCTCTGGATAAACCATAGATTCCTCCAAAAAAGGTGATGTTTTCTTTCACCGTTAAATCGTCATAAAGCGCAAATTTCTGGCTCATATAACCAATATTTTTTTTGATGGACTCGGTCTGTGTATATACATCAAATCCTGCTACAGTTGCTTGGCCCGAGGAAGGTTTTGAAATTCCTATCAGCATTTTCATCGCTGTTGTTTTTCCAGCACCATTAGCACCCAAAAACCCAAATATTTCACCTTTTTTGACTTCAAAACTGATAGCATTCACAGCCTTAAAATCGCCAAAAGCCTTTGTTAATTCTTCGGCTACTATAACATTTTCCTTTTTCATTATTTCGCTAATTCCATAAAGGCATCCTCTATATTGGGTTGCGCGGCTTCTATACTAATATTTGCTAGACCTTTGTTTTGCAGATAAGATTTTAAATCTGCTATTTGAAAAGAATCCCTTTTATCGGTGTAATGCACAAACTCTCCAAACGGAAATACGCTGTACAAATGCTTGTAACTCTGAAGTGCTTGTATCAATTTGTACATATTATTTGCCCCCACATTATAAATAGTTTTAGGGAATTTGCTTACAATTGCTTTTGGAGTATCAATATCCAATATTTCGCCATCCTGAATCAGTGCAATTCTATCGCATAAAGCTGCTTCGTCCATATATGGAGTTGAAACCAATATGGTAATTCCTTTTTTCTGCAAGCGTTTCAGCATTTCCCAAAACTCTTTGCGCGAAACCGGATCCACTCCTGTTGTGGGTTCGTCCAGAAAAAGCACTTTGGGTTTGTGGATCAAAGCGCAGCACAGCGCGAGTTTTTGCTTCATCCCGCCTGAAAGTTTTCCTGCGCGTCGATCTTTAAAAGGTTCGATTTGCACATAAATATCCTCGATCAAGTCGTAGTTTTCTTCAATCGTCGTCCCGAAAATAGTGGCGAAAAATGTCAGGTTTTCTTCCACTGTCAAATCTTGATAAAGCGAAAACCGCCCTGGCATATAACCTACGGCGTTTCGAATAGCTTTATAATCCTCTACAACATCAAATCCAGCAACTGTGGCAGTACCTTCATCAGGAATTAACAGTGTGGTCAAAATCCTGAAAATGGTAGTTTTTCCAGCACCATCGGGGCCGATGAGGCCAAAGAGCTCGCCAGGTTCCACATCAAACGAAATGTCCTGCACCGCTTTTACCTTTTTATAGGATTTGCTGATATTGCTAAGGGATATACTCATTTACGCGTCTATTTTTATGGAGACTTCCATCGTAACTTTCGATTTTATTGAATTTGAAATCAAACAGGCTGCTTCCGATTTTTGAAGAATCTTTTCGGCACGCTCTCGGTCTTTTTCGTCTTTAATGGTTACAGTTGGCTCCAAAATTACTTCCGTCATTAAATATTTGCCGTCCACTCTCTCCATAACACCTTTCGATTTGCAACTGAAACCAGAAAAATCCAGTTTTGAGTTTTCAGCGATTGCTAAAAACGTAGTCATCAAGCAACTGCTTACTGACGCAGTGAAAAGATGTTCAGGCGACCAAATATTCGGCATTCCTTTTAGGAAATCTGGCGGTGTGGCCACTTCAATGCAGTTAGCAGTAATCGAATTACTACTTGCCAATTCTGGCGAGCACATCATTCCTTTTCGGTCTTGGTTCCAGTTTATATCTACGTTATAATGATGCTTTTCCATTATTTTTTGAGTTTTGTTTATTGAAAATAATTGTAATAACCTTCTAGATTTTCTTTGATGCTTGCAGTAATTTCAGAACCTTCTTCTGCAGTTGAAACTTTTCCCAAAGCTTCAACTTTCTCGATAAGTGGATGAAGAAAAACGTGTAGATTATCGTGTGATGGACCTTTCATCGTACATTTTTTGATCACTACGTTTTTATCCTCATTTAGTTTTGAAGCCAAAGTGTGGTAATCTTCCACGGTTTTTGGGTCGCTGGCTTTAATTAAGCTGAGCATTTTGTTAACGCCTTCGGTTGTTTCCATATTGGCTTGCCATTTGCTACCGTTGTCCAGTTTTATCTCGTTTACCCAAGCATTGTTCATTGAATGGGTTTCGGCGGCCATTTCTTCCATTTCGTGTTTGTTTACTCCTTCGGTGGTTTCAACGGTTTCCGTGCTTTCTTCTTTGTGTTTGGTTTCATTACAGCCTATTAATAATGCTGAAATGATTGCTGTTGTTAAGATTGTTTTTTTCATAATTTAAAAGTTTAAGTGTTTAAATATTAAGAGTTACTATTTCCGGCGAAAGCGATTACGTGACCATCCAAATCGGCTATGTATCCCACAATGTCACCCCAATCGCGGGCTTGCAGTTCACTGATGTTCTTTCCACCCAATTGGATGCCCCGCTCCAAATAATCAGCGGGATTTGTTAATTTTAAATACAATTCGCAACGCGGAATTCCATGGGCAATTTTGGGATGTGGCATTACTGGACAAAGAATATTCGAAATGCCACTTTCGGGCATCAACCCAAGTTTTACGGTTTCCGAAAGATTGAATTCAGTCATTCCCGGTACGTTCAAACTAGGAGTTAAATTGAACAGTTTTTCATAAAACTCAGTACTCAAAACTTGATCCGAGACATATAATATAAATTCAACTGTTTCCATATTTTTTATTTTTTACTGACCACTGACCACTGACCACTGACCACTGATTACTAATTTCGAATCCACATCTCGGCGGGCATCCCAATTTTCAGGCTGCCATCGTTTTTTACTGTAACTTTTACCGCATAAACTAGATTTACGCGCTCCTCTTTTGTTTGAATTATTTTCGGTGTGAATTCTGCAGAAGCCGAAATCCAACTTATGGCACCTTTGTATTCTTTCATTTCTTCCCCCGAATCAATTTTAACAGTTACATCTTGCCCGATTTTAATATTCGGAAGTTGTGTTTCGCTTATGTAAACTCGAAGGGTCATTTCCTCTAAATCTGCTATTTTATAAAGTGGTTTTCCGAAGGAAACAATTTCGCCCGGCTCGGTATATTTAGTCAAAACCGTTCCCTTTATTGGATTAGTAATTTTACTTTTCGCAATCTGTTCCTCTATTTGCGCCACTTTGGCATCAATGGATTTTACCTCGTTTACTATGGGTGCATTTTGGGTTTCCACATTTTGAATTTGCTTTTTCAAAACATCCACTTGACTGTTGGCTTGATCTAATTGTCGTTGGGTGGCTGCATTTTCGTCAAACATATTTTGGATGCGTTGTTGTTCCGTTTTGGCGGTTTGCAATTGTTGATTCAAAACACTTACTTGCGACCAAACGCCTCCCGATTTTGATGCAACTGTTTCCTTTGAAGCAAGAAGCTGTTGTTTGTTTAAATAAGGCTGAACTGTATCAACCAGTCCGACGATTGCTCCGTTTTCCAAAATTTGACCTTCCTCTAAATTTATAAATTCGAGTTTTCCGTTTGCTTCGGAAGAGATTGTGATTTCAGTAGCTTCAAAATTTCCGTAACCATCAGCTCTTTCACTGTTGGAACAGGAAAATAGACTTCCTGCCAAGCTTGCCAAAAACAATATTTTTATATTTTTCATCGTAAATATTTAATTAAAATCCCTTTATTATTTTGTAATTTGCCTTTGCGAGCGCCAGTTGGACCTTGTGTAATTGTTGGTCAATTCTTGCCTCATAAAGATTGTTTAGTTCTGTTATATATTCCGAAGAAGTAATGGCGCCATTCTGTAATTGTGAAGTCGTGGCCTTTAAAACTTGCTCACGCAGTTCAATGATTTCCAAATCTTTTAGTAACATGGCTTCATATTTATCAATGTCACTTTCAGCTTCTTTTTGTTGCATTTCGTTGTTCAACACAAAAGTTTCTTTTTCTGTGGAAACTATTTCTTTTGAAATATCGACAGCCTGTTTTTTATCCTTCGTTTTTCCCCAATCAAAAATGTTCCAATTCAATTTCAACCCAACCATATAGAAATCCTGAAATGAATTGTCCAACATATTCAATCCTGGATTGCCATAACCGGCCTGCCCAAAACCCAAAAGTTTGGGATAATTTTCTTTTGAAATAACTTCTTTTGAAGTTTCAAGTTGTGTTTTTTGCAGCTCAAAAAGCTCCAGTTCGGGTCGCTTCGAATCAATTTCTGGAGCAACCAAAATGTCTGGATTGTCCAAGGTTGTATCATTGCCCAAATTCTGAAAAATCAGCAAAGAGAGGTTTTTCAGTGCCTTTTCTCTGTCAAAATTAATTTGCAAAAGCTGTTGTTTCAGTTTCAGTAGCTCCGCTTTCAGCATTTGTTCAGAAGCGGGGAGAGCTGCGCCGTATTTCACGCCGGCGTTTGCTTCTTTTAAGCGTGCATCGAGCTGCTCCATTTTTGAAAGGAGTAATTTTTCCTGTTCCTGAAAGAGTAAAACACTGAAATAATTTTGGTTAATCCGCGATTTTAACGTGTAAAGATTGACGGCAATTTGTTGTTGTTGTGCAGCTAGTTCTGCAGTTTTCAGTTTTGTGTTCGCCGCAATATTTCCGCCGTTATAAATCAACTGGGTTGCATCCAGCGTGGCGCGATATTGGTCTTTGTTGGGTGGCACAACGGTAGAATTTGGTATTTGTAAGGGAAATTCAATAACGTCTGATTGATAGGTAGCCTGCGCATTTAAATCCAATTTTGGAAGCCTTTCTTTTTCCAAAACCTTAATTTCAGAGTTTGCTTTTTCTTCTAATAATGCGGTTTGTTTCGCCAACGGATAGTTTTTTTCCCCTAGGACGTAGCACTCTTCCAAAGTGAGCGTTTGCTGGGCAAATACTAAGATGGGAGTGATTGCGAAAATTATAAATAGAAACTTTTTCATTTTTTTATTGAATTGATAATAAACTCCGAAACTGCAGTTTTACGCTGTTCCATTAATTGTTTAAAACCCTTGTCGTCAATTTTCAAAAACCCTTTTATCAATGGAGTAGCAATGAATGGGAAAATATTCAGCGAAATAATATTGATAAAGAGTTGCTCGCCGTCAATGGGTTTCAAAATGCCTTTTTCTACTTCAGCCGTAACTTGGTTTTTAAATTTTTCCAGTGTTGGAAAAGCGGTGTTTTGCTGTATTTTTTCAAAAAATTTTGGGTTTCGGTTCAGTTCCTGAATAATGAAATTAGGAAGGTAGGGGTGCTTTGTTATAAAGGAAATGTAATTATGTGTGAAGTTTTTCACTTTGTCCTCAATCGATGAATCGTCGTTTAAAATTTTGTTCAATTGCGGGGCCAGAAGAGAAAAGGCATTGCTAAAAACCGCTTCAAAAAGTAATTGTTTGCTTCGGTAATAATAATGTAGCATCGCTTTATTAATACCTGCTTCGTTCGCAATTTCCTGCATACGCGCACCATCCATTCCCTTTTTTTGAAATACATTTTTTGCGGCGTCCAGTATTTGCCCTTCGGTGTCTATATTTTTATTTGTTTTTGCCATTTTTCAACTTTATGGTTTAACCATTTGGTTAACAAAAGTACATAATATATCTTTACACAGAAGATTTTTAGGGAAATTTTAAAAATTATCCAATAATGACTGATGAATATCATTTTTGAATGTTCAGGAATACTTTAAGTTTATTGTTTCTTTTGTTATTACTTCAAAATTTAAAAAAACAGAAGCGTATATTTACAAATTATTGATTAATAAGTAAATACGGCACTGAGTAATTAATTTTTAAATAAAATACGATGCAAAAATTATTCGCCATAGCAATTTTCACACTACTGCTTTCCGGTTGTTCCAGCAGCAAGTTGGTGGATGAATATATAAATACGGAAAGTCCAAATTTTCAAGCTAATAAAGTTTTGGTGGTTGGTTTAACTCCAGATGGAGAACTCCAGCGCCAATTTGAGTATAGTCTGCTACAAGCTTTGGAAGCCGAAGGTGTGATTGCTGTGAAAAGCGTTGATTATTTCGAAAGTACTTTTAATGAAAACATTCAAACGGAAGAGAACTTAAAAAATATTGAAAAAGAACTGCTGGATGCTGGTTTTGATGCGGTTCTTTTTTCAAAGGTCACTGGGCAGGAAAACAAGGTAACTATTAGACAATCTTACCGAAACCTCACAAAATCATTTGAGTCATTCAGTGATTATTATAACGAAAATAGGCCTGTTTACGGCAACCAGCAAACGGAGGATTATCCAGTTTACAACACTGAGACTTCTTTGTATTGCCTTTGTCCAGGCGAGGAGCGAGATTTAATATGGCGCGGAAAAATAGACATTGTTGATCCCCCGGGAGCTGCATCTACCATTCGCGATTATGTAAAAACACTTGTGCAAACGCTCGAAAAGAACAATCTTTTGATAGTAAAATAACTTTTTCACAAACTCACTCGTGAAGTATCAAGAGTGGTATAGGAGAAGTGTAATTAATTTTAGAAGTTTCTGATCCAAAAATGAAACGGTCCAAAAAGCTTTTATGCTCCACAACCATTGCGTGAAGCTGAACGGGTATTAGCTGCTCAAATGCATTAATGGCTATTGATGCGGGAATGTTTTTTATAGAGAAACGCTCAAAACCAATTTCCTTGAACACATCTTCCGTTTGGTTTCTTTGAGCTACCAGTTCAATATTTTCTTCCTCTATTTCAAGAATTTTCAGGGATGCTTTGTGTTTTTTAACTATTTCTGAAACAACATTGAGCGATTTGTTAGGTACATCGTATTGATAATTAAGCGACAGCAAAACAGAATTAATTTTTTCAAAAATAAATCCTTCTGGGACCACAATAACAGGGCAATCAACCTTTCGTATAATTTTTAAGGTGTTGCTCCCAAAAACAACTTCTTCAGCTCCCGTAGCTCCGTTAGTTCCCATAACTATAAGTTCAATATTGTACAGGGCAACCGCTTGGTTTACAGCATCAATAATATTGTCAAAGTCAATTTTGGGAACAAAAGTGAAATCTTCCTTTGCAGAAATTGATTTACAAAATTGAACTATTTTCTCAAGCTCCTTTTTATTATCATTCAGAATGCCATCATAAACCGAAGTACCAGGAGCGCCGTAAAGTACATCTGCTGTTATATAGCCCGATGGTTTTTGCGAATTGAGAATATTAAATGTGCAAGTTTCACCTTCAAAAAAAGCCATAGCAAACCTAATGGCATTCTTTGAGTTTTCTGAAAAATCTGTGGGTAAAAGAATGTTTTTCATTACAAGTTTTTAAAATTTTTTATCAAATATAATTTTTCAAGGCCGCTTCAAAAATGACTTTAATCATACAACGGTAAAAGTGTTTTTTTAATTTATTACTTTGAAATTGAAAGATTTGCCTATAATTTTTATTTAGAGGACAAAATACTCCTTTTGTATGATAAAAGTCATATTCTATTTCTCTTTCGAATCTTAATTTTGCCTTGTAAAATAATTTTATCAACTATGAAAAATATAATGAAATCACTAGCCGCAATCGCAATCATTACTTTGATAAGCTGTGGCGGAAAAGAAGAAAAAAAGAACGATGGTATCCAGATTGGCCAAAAGTCAGCTGCTACTGAAACCCCTAAAGAGGAGCCAGCCGCAACTGTAAAGCCATCGGAAATGATCGATTTAACAAACAAAGGAGTTGGGCCGATTAAAAGTTTGGAGCTTCCAGCTACAATTGACAATGCAATGGCTGCAAAAGGAATGGAGGTTTATAAAACAAAATGTATGGCCTGCCATAAACCGGACAAAAAATTTGTTGGTCCAGCACCAAAAGATATCTTACTAAGACGTACACCAGAATGGATTATGAATATGATTTTGGATCCTGAGGATATGATTAAAAAAGATCCATTAGCAAAAGCACTTCTTATAGAGTTTAATGGTTCTCCAATGGCTAATCAAGGTCTTACCGAAGAAGAAGCCAGACAAGTATTGGAATATTTTAGGACACTTTAATTTATACTTAAACAACCAAACCCCTTGCAGGGTCTAGGCCCTGCAAGGTTTTAAAAACCAAAACCAAAAATGAAAACGACACTTAAACTGCTATTTGTTTCAGCTGCAATCCTCGTGTTTTCAGCTTGCAAAAACGAAACAACAACCGACGGTGACGGAACTGCTGTTGAAAGTTCCACAACAACCGAAGCCACTACTGAAAGACAAGGACAGGCATTTATTGAAAATGACGAATCAAAACCGAATATACTTCAAATTGCAATTGGTTCGCCCGACCACACAACACTTGTTGCCGCAGTTCAAGCGGCAGGCTTGGAAAATTCATTGGTAAATGCAGGTCCATTGATGGTCTTTGCGCCTACAAATGCTGCATTTGACGCCTTGCCTGCAGGAACTGTGGAAGAGTTGTTAAAACCTGAAAACAAGGAGAAACTCGCTTATATCTTGAAAAACCACGTAACCCCTGGGAACTATTCTAAAGATTTTTTGAAAAAATTTAAAAAACTGGGTCAAGCAGGTGGTGAAAGCGTCACCGTTGAAGTTATAGGTGAAGATGTATTTGTAGGTGGTGCCAAAATCCTTGCGAGCGTACCCGCCGGAAACGGGATAGTACATGTGGTTGACAAAGTGATTTTACCAGCAAATTAACCAATTGAATAATATAATTTAAACAAGAGAACAATGAAAAGAACAATCAATATTTTAGTTTCCATAATTATGGTTGCCGGTTTGGTGAGCTGTAACAATGGCGGAAACAAAAGAGGAAACAAGGGGCAGGGTGGTTTGGCCACCAATGCTGCCGAAAAAGTGTACGTAGCTCCAGGTGAGCACGATGAGTTTTATGCCTTCGTATCAGGGGGATTTAGTGGACAGCTGTCTGTTTACGGATTGCCATCAGGGCGTTTGTTTAAAGTGATTCCTGTATTTTCACAAGATCCTGAAAAGGCTTATGGTTACAATGAAGAAAGTAAACCAATGTTGGAAACCTCTTATGGCTTTGTGCCTTGGGGTGATAGCCACCACCCGGATATTTCACAGACGAATGGTGAATTGGATGGACGTTGGGTTTTTATAAATGAAAACAATACCCCTCGTATTGCACGGATAGATCTTACCACTTTTGAAACTGCTGAGATTCTAGAGGTGCCTAACAGTGCAGGTAACCACAGTTCTTCTTTCGTTACTGAAAATACGGAATATGTAGTTGCAGGAACCCGTTTCTCTGTGCCTATTCCACAGCGCGATATGCCTATTAAAGATTACAAAGGAAACTTTAAAGGCGCTCTTTCATTCATCAGCGTTGATCCTGAAAGTGGCAGTATGGCAATAAAATTCCAATTGTTGATGCCTGGTTTTGATTACGACCTTTCTCACCCAGGACGCGACAAGTCCCATGGTTGGTTTTTCTTCACAACTTATAATACTGAAGAAGCAAACACTTTGTTAGAAGTGAACGCTTCACAAAACGATAAAGATTTTATTGCAGCCGTAAACTGGAAAAAAATTGAAGAATATGTGAATAATGGTGGAGGAACTAAAGTTCCTGCTAATTATGCACACAACGTGTATAATGATGAAACCCATTCAGCTACCTCAACAATGTTGAAAGAAGTGCTTACCGTAAACCCATTGGATGTTCCTGGTGCTGTGTATTTTCTTCCAACTCCAAAATCTCCTCACGGTTGTGACGTAGATCCAACTGGGGAATACATTGTAGGTAACGGAAAACTTTCTGCCGATTTAACAGTTCACTCTTTTACAAAAATGCTTGATGCTATTGAAAAGAAAAAATTTGACGGTGAAGCTTATGGTATTCCAATTTTAAAATTCGAAGATGTACTAGCAGGTGTCGTAAAACAACCAGGTCTAGGTCCATTGCACACAGAGTTTGACGGTAAAGGAAATGCTTATACAACCTTCTTTATCTCTTCTGAAGTAGTAAAATGGAAATTGGGAACTTGGGAAGTTGTAGATCGTCAACCAGTGTTTTACTCTGTAGGCCACGGGATGATTCCTGGAGGTAACTCACGTAAGCCTTTCGGTAAGTACTTTGTTGCTTTAAACAAGATTACAAAAGATAGATATTTACCTACAGGACCAGAGGTTACCCAGTCTGCACAGTTATTTGACATAACTGGTGACAAAATGGAACTATTACTGGATTTTCCAACTATTGGAGAGCCACACTATGCTGCTGGTATTCCTGCAGAGATTGTTGCCAAAAACTCAAAACAAATATTCAAATTGTCAGAAAACAAGCACCCTTATGCTACACTTACTGATGGTGACGCAAGGGTAGAGCGCAAAGGAAACGAAGTTCATATCTATATGACGATGATCCGAAGCCACTTTAACCCAGATAACATTGAAGGTGTAAAAGTGGGCGATAAGGTTTTCTTCCACGTTACAAACCACGAGCAGGATTACGATGTACCACACGGTATCAGTATGATTGGTGCCAACACTTCAGAGTTGTTGATTATGCCAGGACAAACCGAAACCTTCATTTGGTACCCAAAACAACCAGGAGTATGGCCATTCTATTGTCCAGATTTCTGTTCTGCATTGCACCAAGAGATGCAAGGTTACGTTCGTGTAAGTCCTGCAGGTTCCAATACAGAACTTAAGTTCTCATTGGGCGAAGATTAAAAGAAGTTTTTAGTTGTGAAAATACCTGATTAGTGATTCATGGTATTTTCAGTAAAAAGACGGGGGTTGTTGATTTCCCCCGTCTTTTAAAAACCTTCAGAAACCCTTTTTTTTTCAAATTAGAAAAAGTCAACAATGAAAAGATCCTCACGAATACATAAACCACACCAACCACACACTGACGTTTAAGATTTAAAATTTAAACAAAATGAAAAAAGCAGGAATAATAATGATAATTGGCTCCTTGCTGCTATTGGGTCTTTTTAAATTCCCTTTGTGGAACATCATGCTGGGCGCACCCCAGTATCCAAACCCGCTGGGAATGGATATTTATATTAAAGGAATCCAAGGTGTACAGGAGTTTGATATCCAAAATATTGATGGATTGAATCATTATATAGGAATGAAAACCATTCCCGAGCCAAAAGATATGTGGGAGTTTCAAGTATTTCCGATGGTAATAGGTGCTATGGTAGCTCTTGGGGTCCTTATTGGTTTGCTTGGCTTCTTTGGAAAAGTGAGCTACAAATGGTTCCTCGGTTGGTTTCTTTTTATGTCTGTTTTAGGTATTATGGGAATGTACGATTTTAACTCGTGGCTTCTGGAATACGGAACCGATCTAAATCCAAAAGCAATTATGAAATTACTCAATCCAGACGGCACACCAATGTCCTACAAACCACCGTTGATTGGTTATCAAAAAATGCTTAATTTTGATGTAGATTCTTGGCCAGCAACCGGAGCATATATGATGTTTGTTGGAATGATGTTGACCATTGTGGCTTTCTTCGTTGGCAAGAAAGAATATAAAAAAAGCAACTAAAAAATCATCTTTATAAACTGTAACTACATAATGAAACATTTCATCTTTTTGGGTATTATTACAACCTTGCTTGTTTCTTGCAACGTAAGCCCTCAGCATATAGAATACGGAACAGATGCTTGTCATTACTGTAATATGGCTATTGTAGACAGGCAGCACGCATCACAACTTGTAACCACAAAAGGAAAAGCATTTAAATATGATGCAACAGAATGTATGATTCATTCATTACAGGACGAATTGAAAGACACTGAAATCGCCCTGTATTTGACCGCAGATTTCAACCAGCCTGGCCAATTGATGGACGCAACAATGGCTTCCTATTTAGTGAGCGATCAAGTTGCCAGCCCAATGGGTGCAAACCTTTCTGCTTTTGAAAATGAAAAGGCTGCCAGAACTGCAAAGGAAAAATTCACAGGAGAAGTATTTTCTTGGGAAGAAATCCAAAATTACTTGAAACAATAACCTTTTTTAATAATTAGGGTTTCAGCAAGTTTTCCGAAAGCTTGATTATTCGAAAGAATTTGCTGAAATCTTTTTTATAAAATGATTAATTGAGCTCTTCTAAACTCTCAAGTATAAATTGAATTTACTATCTTAAATTTTTAAAAAAAAACAACATTTTTGCTGATGGCTTTTTATTGGCTAACTTCACTTCAAACTTGAAAAAAACACTTTACATATTCACTTTCTTTTTGCTAGTTTTCGGCACTACATCAGCTTGGGCAAAAACCATAACTGTTTGTAGTACCTGTGCTGTGAAAACAATTAAGGAAGGAGTTGCACAAGCTTCAGATGGAGATACGGTTTTGGTCAAAAAGGGAATTTACAAAGAAGTGAACATCATCATTGACAAGAGCATTATTCTGTTGGGTGAGAATCTTCCAACAATTGATGGGGAAGATAGGGGCGAAATAATAAAGATTGTTTCAGACAATGTTACCGTGGACGGTTTCAAAATAATCAACGTCGGTACCAGTTATACTGCAGATTATGCAGCTGTTCGTGTAATTAAGAAAGATGGTTATTTAATTCAGAATTTAGAATTGGAAAAACTTTTCTTCGGAATTTATCTTGAAAAATCCAACAACGGAAAAGTACTAAACAACAAAATAAAAGGTGATGCCGTAAACGAATACAATTCTGGTAATGGAATCCAGCTATGGTATTGTAAGGGTGTTGAGGTGCGCGGAAATAATGTGCAAAAAGTGCGTGATGGAATCTATCTTGAATTTTCAGATAACATAATAATTCGTCAAAATATAAGCAGAAACAACCTACGTTACGGACTGCATTTTATGTTCAGTAACCATAATGTTTATGATTACAACATTTTTGAAAATAATGGGGCAGGAGTGGCTGTTATGTTTTCAAAATTTGTGGATATGAACCATAATGTTTTTAAGAAAAACTGGGGTACAGCTGCTTTCGGACTTTTGCTAAAAGAGATAAACGATGCCAAAATAAACGACAATGTTTTTCAAGAAAACACCGTGGGTATCAATATTGAAGGCAGCAACCGCATTGAATATTCAAACAATGACTTCATTAGTAACGGGTGGGCCATAAAGGTTCGTGGCGCTTGTTATACCAATGCGTTTAAGAATAACAATTTTCTATACAACTCTTTCGATATTTCATATAACGGCGGTTTGAATGATAATGTTTTTAACAGTAATTACTGGAGTAATTACGCGGGCTACGATCTTGATAAAAACGGGATTGGCGATGTGCCATACCGTCCCGTAAAACTATTTTCCTACATCGTAAACCGTACACCGGAAACCATTATTTTATTGCGAAGCCTTTTCATAGACATTATTGATTTTTCAGAAAAAGTTTCTCCTGTTTTCACCCCCGATGATTTGTTGGACGAAAACCCAAAAATGAAGACTATAAACCATGATAGAAGTTAAGGATTTATATAAAAAATTTGGTAAGAACGAAGTGCTTAAGGGCATTGATCTTACTATTGAGCGCAGTGGTATTTTTTCCGTTCTGGGTCCAAATGGCTCGGGAAAAACCACCCTCATTAAATGTATTTTGGGAATGGTTTTACCAAATTCCGGACAAATTTTTATTGACGGTAAACCGCTAAAAAACAATTTTAAATACCGAAACGAAATAGACTACCTGCCGCAAATAGCTAACTTTCCTGGCAACCTAAAAGTGAGCGAACTGATTGCGATGATAAAGGATTTGCGCGATTCAAAAGCTACTAAAGATGATGAATTGATCGAGCTTTTCAAGCTGCAGCCATATCTCAATAAAAAATTGGCAAATCTTTCTGGTGGAACAAAACAAAAAGTGAATTTGGTGCTAACGTTTATGTTTGATAGTCCATTGATTATTTTGGATGAACCCACTAATGGATTGGATCCAATTTCACATTTGCGTTTGAAAAACCTTATCAATTCTGAAAAGGAAAAAGGAAAAACAATTTTAATCACCTCGCATATTTTAAGTTTTGTTGAAGAGGTTTCAGACGAAATTGTTTTTTTGCTAGAAGGAAAAATTTATTTCAAAGGAAGTGTTTCAGAATTGAAAGAGAAAACCGAACAACCCGATTTTGAACACGCAATAGCCTCCATTTTATCTTCAAGTTATGCTTAAAATATTAAAATACAGTTTTTACGATTTAATGCGAAGCCGTTGGAGCTACGTGTATTTCTTGTTCTATTTATTGCTTGGCGTGGTATTATTGTTTTTGAACAACGACCTTTCCAAAGCGGTAATAACGTTGATGAATGTAATCATTATTTTGGTGCCGCTCATAGGCACCATTTTCGGGGTAATGTATTATTACAACTCGCGCGAATTCACCGAACTGCTCTTGGCGCAACCCGTAAAACGGAGTTCTATCTTTTTGGGGCAGTATTTCGGCGTTGCCACCTCGCTTTCCATGAGTTTGGTCATTGGCTTGGGAGTGCCCTTTATTTTTTATGGAATCTTCAACAGTAGCGCCATTTGGGACTTTTCCCTTTTACTGGTAACAGGCGCATTTTTGACCTTTATTTTTACTGCTCTGGCTTTTGTAATTGCGCTTTCCAACGAAAATAGAATCAAAGGTTTTGGTTATGCCATCCTACTTTGGTTGTTTATGGCCGTAATTTATGACGGTATCTTTTTAATGTCTTTGCTCTATTTTGAAGACTACCCCTTAGATAAATTTTCACTTTTGGCTACAATGTTGAACCCAGTGGATTTGTCGCGGGTATTGATTCTTTTAAAACTCGATATTTCGGCACTTTTAGGCTATACCGGCGCAGTGTTCCAAAAGTTCTTCGGAACAAATTTTGGATTGTTGCTATCATCAGCTATGTTGATTGTTTGGGTTCTCGTGCCTACTTTCTTTATTTGGCGAATTGCTAAACGTAAGGATTTTTAAGGAGTGACGTTCAGTATCTCACCAATTAAAAAATATTATCGAATATAATTTGTTGGCGGTTCGTTTTTTATTTCAAATACTTTGTCCAAATGTAAGTAGGTTATTGTCTGGATCCAGGACTGAAAACTCCTTTTGTCCCCAAGGTTTAATTTCTAATGTTCCATTAGGATGAATACTTGTCTGTTTATCTAATAATGATTTATAAAATCCCTCAATATTGTCAGTTCTGATATAGACTTGTCCGTAATTCACTTTGGGCTCAAGCGCTTTGAATTCAAAGAAGTGAATCTGAATGTTGTCTTTTTCTAACATTAAATAACCATCATAGTCAGCATTTCCAAATTCTTTGAATCCCAACTGAATAATGTAAAAGTCTCTTGTGACGCTTTTGTCACGCATTGGTAGTTTCGGATTAATGTCAGTTAGCATATATTTTTAAAATTTCAAGATGGTTTATCCTCAAATATAACACAAAAACTAATGAATCGTTGCGAGGCGAATAATAGCTGCAATCCACCTTTTACAAAGTTTAAAACTTTATAAAAGATGTTCCAGTGTTGTTTTAATTTCAAGATTTTAGCAATACTAATCTGCGCAGCTACGCTTTTAATAACCCCGTGCTTTAGTTCATTCGGTTACGATCAGTTTTGAAGTATTTGAAACGCTTCCTTCAGTACGTGTCCTGATATAAAATATACCGGTACTCATATGAGCCGGAATAGTAAAAGTTAATATTTGTAAACCTGTTTGGTGATATCCCAAATCAGCTACATAAACGAGGGCGCCAATCAAATTATACACTTCAATCTGCACTTTTGTAGCCTCAGTGATTTCGTAACTTATATGCAAATTGCCGCCTGCCGCTACTGGATTAGGGGCTATGGACTGGCTTGTATTTGCAATGAACCCAGGAGTTGATAATTCTAAATCGTTCAACATACGAGCCACAATAAAATCATGATTGTTATTTGCGTTTCGTGCTTTACCGGCAATTACTATATTGCCATCAGCCTGAAGGGCCATACCTAGGGCTTCATCCACCTGCCCAGATATCTGGACCTTTGCGATTCCATCAACACCAAATGTAATGTCGGCGGTACCGTCAGCCAGGTAACGCCATACAGCCATTTCCACATCATTGGGTGCTCCTTCACCGGTTCCGCCAGCTACAAGTATCTTACCGTCTTCCTGGATATGAATAGCGCTTCCAACATCATAATTTCCCAGGTCAGAAACAACGATGCCATCCACTCCAAAACCAGCGTCAAGATTACCGTCTGTGTCAAATTGCATTAATAGCATATCGTAGTTGTACTGAGGTGAAGCGGTAAAACCAGCCACTACGATTTTATTTTCGGCTGTTAGTTTCATTCCAAAACCTTCAGCATCAGCGCCAAGCGGAATTACCGTCTGCCCATTATTTCCAAATGTAGTATCAAGTGTGCCGTTGGGCATAAACCTAACAACGAGCATTGCAAAATAATTCAGACCAACAGAATAATGTCCAGAAGCAACTATTTTTCCATCATCCTGCACAACAAGGGAATCAAAAACATTTTCCGATTCAATTACAGGTATTGTTACTACTCCGGCATCTCCAAATGTGGTATCAAGTTCACCATTTTCATTAAAACGCACTACCATTGGAGCGTTATTATAATCCAGCGTTTTTAATGAGCCCGCTACCAGAATCTTATTATCCTGCATGGCTACAGAGGTGCCAAAATCTTCGAAAAACCCCGCCGTTATCGGACTCACTTTTTGTACCACAACACCGCCTAATCCAAAAGTGCCATCCAAGCTACCATTTTCATTTAACTGGATGAGCAATATGCGGTAGTCGTTATAATCAGTTGTGCTGCCAACCATCAGTATTTTGCCATCCTCTTTGATAAGGACATCAAATACATTGGCTTCTGCGTTAAGTGAATAGGTAAAAATGCCATTCGTGGCAAAGGTCATGTCAAGGCTGCCATCAGGCAAAAACCTGTAAGCCTTTGTTGATGCCACAAAACTTGCATCGTAGGTCATTCCGATAGCCACAATTTTTTGGTCATCCTGAACTACTACATCATTAAAAAGATCTAAATTTCCGTTATCGATAATAACGGTACCCCCATTACCGAATGAGGTGTCAAGTGTTCCGGGTGCCTGGGCAAAAATTGCCAAAGGCAACATGAACAGTGCAATAAGTACATTTTTTTTCATAAGTATTTATTAAAAATCAGTAATTATATTCTTTTTTTTCAGTGTTTCTAAAAGTTTCTTTAATGCTTCCTGCTCCTTTATTTTCTGCTTATAAAACCGCTCAAATTCTTCCTTGCCACCGTCTGCCTTATTTTTCTTTTTCTTGTCCTTGTGCAATTTGGTTTAAATAGAATCTATGAATTCCAAGTCCTCCTATGAAGAAAGCTATTAATGTTGCTGTTGTCTTATTTTTCATAATATGTAGTGCGTTTCATTTTCTTTAGCTTGCCCACAGTTTAGCTATAAGTAGTAACGTCCCTTAGGGCCTATTGCTTATAGGTTTTGTTAGCGGTAGCTCTTCTGTTGTTCGTCATGGCGTGAATTTTTCAAATGTTGTCCCATTAAATTTATATGCTCCGTTTTCGTGCGTTCCAAGCCAAAGGTCACCATTGTTGTCTTTGTAAATGCTGAATAGCGTAATGTCTTTTGAATTATCTTGAACTACATAATGCGTAATTTTCGTTCCATCATATTTCCAAATACCACTACGATAGGTTACAAACCACAAATTATTATTGTTGTCTCTTACTGTTGATAGATACTCGTCCAAATCGCTGTCCTTTTTCCCATCTAAACCGCCTATGCTTTCGTGTCTTGTGTAAAATGTATTGCTTTTTAATGCTACACTGTCGTAAATACTATACCGATATTCGGTATTGAACCAAAAGTCGCCATTTTTGTCTTCCGTAATTGAACGCACTCCGTTTGCCCCTTCATTTCGAAATTCAGTCACATCCTCTTCCGTAATCCATTCAAACGATTTTCCATCGTATCGGCAAACTCCAACAGGGTTTGTGCCAAACCAAATGTTTCCTTTCTTATCTTTATAAATGCTATAGATTCCAAAAGGATTAGAGAGGTTTGGTGGCTTGGACAACTGCAATTCATATAAAGTAATACCATCATACCGATATACTTTATTCTCAAATTCATAAGAATGTCTAAACCATAAATCATCTGATTGAAGTTTCCATTCATTACTGGGTATTGCGGTTAATGTAGTGAAAGTATGTCCATCAAACTTAACAATTGTTGAATTGGGATGACAGCTATTAAAATATATGTTGCCAAATTTATCTTCTTTAATTTCGTCAATTCTGTTGTTTGATAAACCGTGCTTTGTTGTAAAATTAGTGAATGTTTTTCCATCATATCTATACACCCCCGTTTCCCAACTTCCAAACCAATAAATATTCTTTTTGTCTTGATAAACAACCATAATGCTGCTTCCAAGATCTTTTACGGTGTCGCCCTTTACCAATAGTTCTTTAAACTGGTCAGTGTTTTTTTTCTTATTAGAGGTCTGTCCATTGCACGATGTCAACAGAGCTAAAATGCTCAGAAATAAAAGTATGTTTAATTTCATTGTTGTCTGTTTGATTGTTACAGTGTCGTCATAGAGTTATCGTTAACATTCGGATAAACACTATTATAGAGTTTATTCCTCCTTGATAGGATTATTTTGTTTAATATCAAATATACAAATTTACCTCTTCCAAACCCTTCCTGATAGGTTCAGAACAGCGCTGGATACATTACGAACCCCAACGTTAGGGTTTTGAACCCCATAATATAGGTCTACCAACTCAAACGCATAGTTTACGAACCCCATTTGAAGCGTTTAGAACCCATTTCTAAACCTTATAATGCCAGTTGAATTTAAATTAAAGATTAATGTGTATTTTTTATGACTTTGGTCATACTATGCAAATTTTGGATTTCTGACCTTTACCGCATTTTCAATCCAAATTCTTTTTAAATGCAAAACACCAGTCCGCACACTTTCCACATTCCCGTGATGGGAATTGCCTACACCATAGATACTCCCATAAAAGTAGCTTGTTTCGGCATCAATTCAGCAATTTCAATAATTGAAGACAATTTATTGGAAGTGATGCGAAAATATTACTACCAAAAAAACAATGAAACCTATGTGCCTATTACTGTAAAGGAAGACGACTTTAGGGCACGCCGCATTACTGATTACCTAGATTTGATGCAGCGTATTGTTACTTCCAAAATGGAACAACTAAAAACAGCTGCTTTTGAAACTGGGTCTGACTTAGTAAAGTATTTCGAAATGCTTCCAGATACAAGTATGCTAAAGAAAAGGTATCAAGAATGGCTTTTTACTTCAAACCCCGAAAAGAAAAGATTATTAGAAAACTTTCTGCTCAAGCTTGTTGTTCCTGGTGCTATTGAAGTAAATATAATGACTAAAGTGGACAAGGATAATTTGGCTAAGAACAAAGAAATAATAGAAAATGGTTCAGATGCGCTGACTGCATTAAAAGGGTATGCTCAGAGTGATCTAACCAATTCATCTGTTATTTTTTCTGCCGGAATGAATCCCCGTCTTTACAATTATATGGAAGGTTTTTCGGCATTTGATGCATACCAATGGGGCCGTTTTTACAAAAAAGTTGTCATTAAAGTAAGTGATTATCGTTCGGCCTTGATACAAGGAAAATATTTGGCAAAAAAGGGAATTTGGGTAAGTGAGTTTCGCATAGAGTCTGGACTCAATTGTGGCGGTCACGTTTTTGCTACGCAAGGTTTACTAATGGGACCTATTCTTCAAGAATTTAAAGAGAAAAAACAAGAGCTGCAGGACAGCCTTTTTGAGCTTTACAATCCAGCAGTAATGGGTAAAGGTAAAAGAGGTTTTTCCAAACCTCACCCTATAAAAATAACAGTTCAAGGTGGAATTGGGACCAGTGAAGAAGACAGTTTTTTGCGTGAGTATTATCAAGTGGATGGCACTGGTTGGGGTACGCCATTTTTACTTTGCCCAGAAGCGACAACTGTTGATGAAAATACGCTGGAATTATTGGTGCAATCCAAAGAAAATGATGTGGTTCGCAGTAAAGCTTCACCTCTGGGAGTGCAGTTCAACTATTTAAAAGGAACCACCGCCGAAAAAGAACGTCTGGACCGAATAGTGAAAGATAAACCTGGCAGTCCGTGTACTGAAAAACTATTGGTTTCAAACACCGAGTTTACCAAAGAGCCAATTTGTACAGCGTCAAGTAAATACCAGAAATTGAAGCTGCAGCAATTGGAAACCCTAAATCTTTCCAAAGAAGAATTGGAACAGCAACGCGATGATGTTTTGAGCAAGGAATGTCTTTGTATTGGCTTAAGCAACGCTGCCGCGATTAGTCATGACGTGCCATTTCTTAAAAAACTAACTGCCGTTACAATTTGCCCAGGGCCAAACATTGTCAATTTTTCAAAGATTGCTAGTTTACAGGATATGACTGACCATATTTATGGCCGAAAAGATATTGTGCAAAACCCCAATCGAGCCTCAATGTTTGTTACCGAATTAAAACTTTATATAGATTTTCTGAAAAAGGAAATAGAACGAACTTTATCTCCATCTACGCGTGATTTTAAATCTTGGGAAAAATTCAGCGAGAATCTTCTGGATGGCATCGCACATTATCACGGCTTGGCGGCAACTTATAGTTTAGGTAATAAAGCGCAATTTAAACAGGATTTGGAGGAAGCCAAAATAGAAATTTTTCAAATACAGGAATCTCGATTGCAGATAGGGTAGTGGCTCCAAATAGTTTACATTTTCAAGCCTGAACAAAAAAACAAAGCCGCTTAAAGCGGCTTATAAAAGTTCGGTTTTTAAAAATTAGGGGGTTGTGCAACGGTTACCATTGTTGGCAGTAGTTATTCTTTTACCAATTCATATTTGTATAGCCCTAGTTCAGTTCTGTTAGCTGAAATTGTTAATTCATTTCCATTTAATAAATAATCATACTCGCCTCCTAAAATTAAATTCCAGTCAAAATCGGCAGTCCAAATATTAATGTCGTTAAAATCTATTGTTGAATTTCCTTTTTCATAAGTTCCACTTCCACCAGCAGGGATGTTTTCACTGTCACCACTACTTTGATAATTATTTTCTCCATCAAAACTGACTGTCACAGGATTCGTAAAAGTGTCTCCATTTAAATATTCGACCGTAAATGTTCCACTATAATTTCCGTTAAGATTTTGATTTTCATTATTGTCGTCGTCATTCTTACAAGAGTTAAAAGCCAAAGATAATATTGCAATTAAAATAATTTTATAAATTCCATTTTTCATAATTCATTTTTATTTGTTGATGTTAATTTACCATAAAGGTTGCGTTATTTTCAATTATAGTTGTGTGTTTTTTAATTACTGCCAACGTGATGTGTATGGTTAGTTGCGTGGTTAAGCAACTAATTTAGCAAATAAATCACAGATAGAATATTCCGCAGGAATGTTCGTAAGTCGGCAGTGACCTAGCAATTAATTATACACGGTGTGCCTGTTGCACAAGTTAGCAATTTTCCTTAATTTCATGGTATGCAAGGAAAAAAGATCTACCAAGAAAAGCTCTTCAACGATTTCCGTTTGAGCGAGCGCGTTCCAGAGCACAATTTTTACCGCCGGCTCCGGTCGTCTCTGGACCTAGAGTACTTATATACACTTACAAGGGACTTTTATGGCGACAGCGGCCAGAAGAGTATCGACCCGATCGTATTTTTCAAGCTCTGTCTGGTTGGTTATTTGGAGAATATCACCAGCGACCGCAAGCTTGTGGAACATTGCGGGATGCGCATGGATATCCTCTACTTTTTAGGCTATGACATAGACGAGGAACTTCCTTGGCACTCTACCATCAGCCGTACGCGGCAACTCTTTCCTGAGGATGTTTTTGAAGCAGTATTTACAAAGGTCTTCACGCTTTGCGTGGATGCCGGGATGGTCAGCGGCCATACCCAGACGGTGGACAGCGCCCCGGTCAAGGCCAATGCCTCTATGGACAGCCTGGAGCTGAAGGTTCCGGAAGAAGAGCTGGAATCACATCTTCGTAAGATTCGCCACATAAGCACAATGGATAAAGAAAAACCTTTTCGCAAGAGCAAAGGCG
>NZ_VORT01000012.1 GCF_007997155.1 Aequorivita antarctica
TTTACAATGAGGAAGGAGACTATTATCGCTGTCCGCAGGGAAAGACCATTCCTTTTACCAAGGAGTTTTTGGATAGCAGGACGCAGACTAGAAAAAAGGAATACCGAGCTCGCAAGCACGTGTGCATTGACTGTCCCATAAGGAGCAGTTGTTTGGGCAGGAGCGCACAGGAGAAGAAATTCAGTGTTACCTATTACCGTGCAGAGTATCAGCGCAACATTGCTCGGGTTAACAGCCCACAGGGCAAGTATATGAAGGGCAAACGGCAGAGCACGGTGGAACCGGTATTCGGGACACTTACCCAGTTTATGGGGCTTGGCAAGGTAAACACCCTGGGGCTGGCACAGGCAAACAAATGTATGCATCTCTCGGCAATGGCCTACAACCTCAAAAAATACCTAAAGTTTATCCAAAAGCGCACAAAGAGCGGGGCGGAATACCTTGTTTTGTTTTTTTCGCCCAAAACGTTGCTCCAGAATGTAGCATGGCTTTTTTTAAAAGCTCCAAATTTGGCACATTTTCAAGCCTGATCAAAAAAACAAAGCCGCTTAAAGCGGCTTATATGGGTTGGGTTTTTATAAATTATGGGGTTGTGCAACGGTTACTGTTGTTACCTGCAGTTTTTTAATTCCGTTATTGTCTTTTCTGTTAATTCCGAACCAACATTACAGCCATAACAGTTTCTTGTTAATAAAGGCACTTTTTTCAGTTCCTCGATTCGTAAGTCAATTGAATTTTTTTGATTCTCACTAAATTCAGTCAGATTACAATAATAAAATTCAACTGTCATTAATCGAGTTGCAGGATTTATACTGTATAGCAAATACTCACAATTATCTGTATTGATTATTTCATTAAATAACTCTCGGTTGTTCAATATATTCATTACGATACCACAGCGATTTCCGAAAATTATTCCTGCAAACGGATTCATTATTTTATTCAGTTTGTTGTCAGTTCGCTTTTCGGCTCCGTCCAAAGGGTAGCCTGCTCTATCAATTCCAGAATATATTGGCTCAACTTCATAATCGTCACTTACCTTAAACATCGCAGAGAGTCTTTCTTTATAAAGATTTTTTAAACTTATTGATTTATTTGCTTTTATGTAAGTTGAAAGTTCATAAGCAACAACCTCATTTTTATAATACAAGATTTTGTAATTAAATGATGTGCTTCCAACTCCTTTTCCACTCTCTTTTAATTGGTAACCAAATCCCAAATCCTCACGCCTGTCGTTTTTGACTTCGAGAGTTTTTAATAATTCCTCGGTTGAAGTATTATAAGCCTCGGTTAATTGAGATATGAAAAGTGTGTCAGCTCGAACATAATATTTTTCGACTTCAGTTTGTTGAGAAAAGGCAATATGCCACATTCCGAAAGCTAAAAATATTAATATGAGGTTTCTTTTTTTCAAATTGCAGGTAACATGCGGATAAAAGCAACTGTTGCATTTATCCGCCCTTATAGGGTTATATTGTTTAACTCCAAATATAGTACAAAAAACCTGCTACTTTCGCACCACCGCCATCAAGGTTTCCACCTTAGCATGCAACAATTTATTCTCCTCCTCCAGCGCAGCAATGCCCTCCTGTAGTGGTAGGGTAGGATCTGGGGCGTTGGTGGTAAAGTCTGGCGGTAACTGGGCGGCGAGGTCTGCAAAAAAGTTGTGCTTTATGGCAAGGGAGAGTTCCCAAAGCAGGCTGCAATGCAGATTGTACTTTTTTCATATTTTGGCACTACAGCGTAATCCATGCCCAACATAAGGGTGAAGAAAGTTGGAGCGGGTTTTCTTAATAGTTTAATATGAATTGCTTCTTATAAGTGCCGTTTTCACCTTGAAAAACGGCTACATAGAACCCGTTTTCTAAAAAGCTTACGTCTAGGGCGCTATTCTCATTGTTTAAGGCGGTGCTATAAACCCTTTTTCCCAAAACATCAAAAATAGTCATTTCTAAAGGCTTAGCAAGTGGGGTGTTTAAACGAATGTTCAGTATTCCGTGGGAAGGGTTTGGGTATAGTATCGCTTTTTGGGTTGTGTATTCCTTGATTCCAATTACTAAGCCACCCACCAAGACAGTCTCGGTATAATCTGATTCCACCGCCCCTGGATTGTATACCGCGGTTACGTGTGCATAAAAAGCCTCTCCATTTCCATAGTATAGAAAATCTTCGCCACAATTTGCATTATTTAATGAAGTTTCAGTTTGAAATCGATACAGCTCATCTTCTCTGTAAACATTATACCCTATCAATTCATCATGAGGAGACGCAGGTTCTTCCCAGGCAAGTTCAAAGATATTATTTGGAAAAATATATGATTGCTCCCAAGTAAGATTTAAAACTGGGTTAATTTGTCCGAATGATTGAAAAGTAAAGAGCAGGAAAAGACCGACGGTAAATGTAATTGTTTTCATAGTGAGCTATTTTTTTTCTCTTCAAGTTCTACATTAGAATCCTTAATCAATAAAATCAACGAATAAAACCCTTTGACGCAGCGTCTATTATCTTCATTCCAAAATAATCCTTTTGACAGCCAAATCATCGCCAGTCTTAAAAACCGCAGCATAAACGCCGCTTCCCAAAAACCTCAAATCTAAAGTAGTATTTTCAATGTTTAAAGAAGTGTTATAAACCTTTTTTCCCAAAACATCAAAAACCGCCATTTCTAAAGGCTCAGAAAGTGAAGTGTTTAAACGTATATTTAATATTCCCTCAGTAGGGTTGGGGTAAAGCATAATGTTTGCTTCAAGATTGTTTTCAGAAATGCCCAACGGTTCGCGCGCCACGGCAAAATGCAATGCCGAGCCCAAAGTGCCTTTGGCTACCTCAAAAACATAATCGGGGTCCATGTTTTCAATAATATCGTTTGGGCCGTGTGGATATGGCGATTCGTTGGCTTCATATAAACCGGTAATAATTTCACCATTATCTTCAAAAGGCATATAATCTGACGCATAGGCGTATGAAATCTCGGTTTGCAAATTTGAATACAATCCAAAGCAGTTCGCCATTTCCTGTGTGGCCTGAGCAGATTGTGCATTGTTAGAGCCTGGCGACGATTCGTCGCGTTCACATACTATGGTGTTGTTGTTCATACCAGCAACGCCGCCCACTTCGTCTATGTTCAAAACCAATTTGATATCCAGATTCTCAGGAATTACGGTATTATTCACATAATACTCGCTGCCTATCAAGCCTTCTTCCTCACCACTAAAGTGAATGAATTTGATGGAATATTCTGTATCCACATCTTTTAAAAGCCGTGCTAGTTCTAGTATTAATATCGTTCCGCTACCATTATCGTTAGCGCCCGGCCCGTTTATAGTGTCGTAATGCCCATCAATTATTAAAAAAGTGTTGGGATAAACGCTTCCTGTTTTGGTAATGATGATGTTTGAAGTTGTTTGGCCAGAAACATTAAATTCCTGAGTTTCAATAGCGGTATAACCCAAAGCTTGGTAACGCGCAATTATCCAGTTTTTTGCGTTTTCAATTTCACTGCTTCCGGGTTCTTTTACGCCGAAATCAACCAAGGTAGTAAGGTC
The DNA here is from genome assembly GCF_007997155.1 of Aequorivita antarctica. GTDB lineage: Bacteria > Bacteroidota > Bacteroidia > Flavobacteriales > Flavobacteriaceae > Aequorivita > Aequorivita antarctica. The sequence continues at coordinate 3,546 of NZ_VORT01000012.1, forward strand.
GTTTAAAATATTTGTGGAAGAAGTGTTTTCAACGATTCCGTTGTAATAAGGGTTGAAAACCTGTGCATTCGTAATGAAAATTGTAAAAAAGCAAAGAAAAAGTATAAGCTGGGGAACTGATTTCATTCGTGAATTTATTTTTTGTGAAAGTATTGTTTTTTCTCCTACTATGAAGCTGCTAGTTTCATAAACTAGGAGCTTCATAGTACTAAGAAAATTTACTTATTCAGAAACAAGAAAACGTTTCTGGGTAACAACAGCGTTGTTGTTTATAGTTATAAAGTACATTCCCACAGGAAGTTTGTCAATTTGAAAGTCCGATAAATTAATTCTGTTAAGCCCTTCTTGTATTTGAATGTTTTGAGTAGCTAGGATTGCACCATTCACATTCATTATTGAAAACAGTGTCATATCGGTTGTTTTACTATTTATTTCAATAACACTTTGCTTTGTAACAGGGTTTGGATAAATAGTGTATGAAGATTCGGTAGCGTCTAAATCATTTGTGCCGAGCGGTTGTGTAACCCGAACCATATTCATCACTACGGGAGTTATGGGTCTGTCGTTGCCATCTACAGGAACATTTTCAATCAATTCCACGATATCCCAACCTGTAATTACTTCGCCAAATATAGGGTGTGCAGAGGAAAGCGGCGGATTGTCAAAGTCTAAAAAGATGTTGTCTTTAAGGTTGATAAAGAACTGACTTCCTCCAGAATTAGGCTGCCCTGTATTTGCCATAGAAAGTGTTTTCTTTAAATTGGATAAGTCTGGATTAAATTCATCTTCAATGGTATATCCAGGGCCGCCACTTCCGGTTCCCGTTGGATCTCCTCCTTGAATTACAAAATTTGAGATCACACGATGAAAAATAATGCCGTCATAAAATTCTTGATCTACCAAGCTTAAAAAATTACCAACAGTAATAGGCATTTGAGCATCATAAAGCTCCACTTCAAAATCGCCCAAGGTTGTATAAAAGGTAACGACGGTTTGAGACTGTACAGTTCCTATAGAACCAATAATAAAAAGAAAATAGAGTATTGTTTTTTTCATGATGTTTAAGTTTGTTTAGTTTTTAAATATATATGATTTATTTGTTACAAGGTAATGATACCACAATAAATGTCTTGCGGGTTGAAATATACGGGTTGGTATTAAAATCCTTCAAATAACAGATAGAAGGTGTTGCGTCTATGAATTAAGAAATGTAATTCCAGATATTTCGGTACTTCACAAGCTGTGCATAATTATTCTTTATAGGACTGTTTTCTTCGGAAGTGAGGTTGGGGTCTTCCTTTAAAACTTGCATAGCATAGCTTCGGGCTATTTTTAATATTTCACTATCCTTTATGATATCTGCAATACGAAGGTTTAGCACGCCGCTTTGTTGGGTTCCCATCATATCGCCGGGGCCGCGCAGTTTTAAATCTACTTCGGCGATTTCAAAACCGTCGCTGGTTCTTACCATCGTTTCCAAACGAGTTTTGGCGTCTGCGGAAAGTTTATGGCTGGTCATTAAAATACAATAGCTCTGTTCGGCACCACGACCCACACGTCCACGCAATTGGTGTAATTGTGAAAGTCCGAAGCGTTCCGCACTTTCAATAATCATCACACTGGCATTTGGAACATTTACACCAACTTCAATAACGGTGGTGGCGACCATAATTTGTGTTTCGCCTTTAATGAAACGGTTCATTTCATACTCCTTATCTGAAGATTTCATCTGTCCGTGAACTATAGAGACTTGATAATTTGGCATCGGAAATTCACGCACAATACTCTCGTATCCGTCCATCAAATCTTTGTAATCCATGGTCTCACTTTCCTGTATTAATGGGTACACAATATACACCTGTCTTCCCTTGCTAATTTCGTCTCTTATAAACCGAAAAACCTTCAGTCTATTTGCATCAAAACGGTGCACGGTTTTGATGTCTTTTCTGCCCGGCGGAAGCTCGTCAATTATACTAATATCCAGGTCGCCATAAACGCTCATGGCAAGGGTGCGGGGGATGGGGGTAGCGGTCATTACAAGTACGTGTGGCGGGTACTCATTTTTGTGCCATAATTTACTGCGTTGTTCCACTCCAAAACGATGTTGCTCATCTACAATTGCAAGCCCCAAATTTTTAAATTTCACCTTATCTTCGAGCAGCGCATGAGTGCCAATTAGGATGTCTAATTCGCCATTTTCGAGTTTTTCATGGATTTCTCGTCTCTTTGAAGTTTTGGTTGAGCCTGTTAGTAATTCAATACTGGTGTTCAGTCTTTTACACATTTCAACTAAACTGTTGTAGTGCTGTACTGACAAAATTTCAGTCGGCGCCATTAAACAGGCTTGAAAACCGTTGTCAATAGCTATTAAAATTGACATTAGCGCCACTATGGTCTTTCCGGAACCTACATCGCCTTGCAAGAGTCGGTTCATCTGTGCATTGCTTCCCAAATCATTGCGAATTTCTTTGATGACTCGCTTCTGTGCTTCGGTCAAATCAAAGGGTAAATATTCCGAAAAAAAGGTGTTGAAATTGTGTCCAATTTTATCAAAAGGATAGCCTTTAATTTTCGATTTATGAAGGAGGTTTTTACGGATTAATTGCAGTTGGATATAGAACAATTCTTCAAACTTTAATCGGTATTGTGCACGTGCCAAATGAGCCTGACTTTTTGGAAAATGTATGTTGAAAAGTGCCTCCTTTTTTGAGACCAATTTGAGCTGTTCCAAAAGTGGTTTTGAGAGGGTCTCTGCGAAGGCATTTTTGCTCTCCAAAAACAGTTGTTGCATCAGTCCATTTATCACCCGATTTGTGATGCCGCTGTTCCCCAATTTTTCGGTGGATGGATAAACAGGTTGCATGGCAGAACGGATACTTTTTTCGTGCGCATCGAGCAATTCCATTTCGGGGTGCGGCATGGAAAAACTGTTGTTGAAATAATTCGTTTTTCCGAAAATCACATAGGGAACATTCAGCTTTAAATTTTCCCGAATCCATTTTTGACCTCGAAACCAAACAAGTTCAATACTGCCAGTTTCGTCAATAAAAGTGGCGACGAGTCTTTTTCCGCGTTTTTGTTCTACGGTTTTAATGTGAGTAATTTTTCCTATAATCTGAACTTCCGCATTGGTTTGCTGCAATTGTGCAATTTTATAATACTGAGTGCGGTCCAGATACCGATTCGGGAAAAGATTCAACAAATCCTGAAAGGTGTGAATACCAAGCTCTTTTTTCAGCAAATCCGCCCGATTAGGGCCGACGCCTTTTAAGTAATCTATTGGAGTTTGCAGGAAATTGGCATTCATAAGACGAAAATACTAATTCCCGCGAAGTCGGGAATCTCATTGGTTGAAAATTTGTAATTTGCTTTCCATAAAAAACGCTTCCCTTTATTATGAATAAAATTTTTTATGTTTTCCTTTTTATATGTTTTACGGGTTTTTCGCAGCAGACGGATGTGGTGGATTTTTTGAATATTGAGGCCTCGATTGGTACTGATACTGTCGAAAAGAAAATTGAAGGAAGATTTTTAGCCACTTTTGAAGTATTGAAGGAAACAGATTCCATTTTTATGGATGCCGTGAATATTCAAATAAATGAAGTTGAGACTAAAAATTTCAAAATAACTTCTGACGAAAAGAAGGTTTGGTTTGTCGGCAATTTTGAAAAAGGGATGACTTACAAAGCCGATTTTTGGTATGACATGAAACCAAAACAAACTCTTTACTTTTTTGGTGATGAGATTTGGACACAAGGCCAAGGGAAATATACTTCGCACTGGTTGCCTAGTATTGACGATGTAAATGATAAGATTGAGTTTGATTTGCTCTTATTTGCTCCAACTGATAAAGCGGTAATTGCAAATGGTAAGTTGATTGATTTTGGCAATTTACACGAAGTAAATACTTGGCATTTCGATATGAAAGAACCCATGTCCAGCTATTTGGTGGCTTTCGCCATTGGTGATTTTGATAAAAAAGACCTCGTTTCAAATTCTGGAATTCCAATTGAACTGTATTATAAGCCGAAAGATTCACTAAAAGTAGAGCCAACCTACCGCTACAGCAAACAGATTTTCGACTTTTTGGAAACTGAAATCGGCGTGCCCTATCCCTGGCAAAATTACAAGCAAGTTCCAGTTCGCGATTTTCTATATGCCGGAATGGAAAACACAACCGCTACCTTTTTTTCTGAAGCGTTTATGGTAGATTCCACAGGTTTTAACGACAAAAATTACATTAATGTAAATGCCCACGAGCTGGCCCATCAATGGTTTGGCGATATGGTTACCGAAAAGGCCAACGAGGATCATTGGCTGCAGGAGGGTTTCGCAACCTATTACGCCTTGCTGGCTGAAAAGGAAATTTTTGGAGCTGATTATTATTACTGGCAACTATACCAAACCGCAGAGCAATTAAAGGCTGCAAGCGATGAAGGGAAAGGCGAATCGCTTTTAAATCCGAAAGCGAGCTCGCTTACTTTTTACCAAAAAGGGGCGTGGGCGCTGCATATTTTAAGGGAACGGATAGGGGATGAGGCTTTTAAAACTGCTATCAAAAACTATTTGGAAAAATATAAATTCAAAAATGTTTCCACCGAAGATTTTTTAAATGAAGTGAAAGCAGTTTCAGCAATTAATATTTCAGATTTTGAAAAGGATTGGCTGCAGCAGAGTGCTTTTCAAAGTGAAGAAGCTTATCAATCGTTGCTTAAATCTTCGTTTATTAAAAAATATTTTGAAGTCTCTGCGCTTCGGGCAACGCCATTTCAAGACAAGAAACTTCAGTTGAAAACCGCGCTGACCTTTCCGAATGATTTTATTGGGCAGGAAGCGGTTTATCAATTGGTAGATGAACCTATTTCTGAAACACTTCCGCTTTATAAAAATGCTTTTGAAAGTAATAATCTCTATGTTCGGCAGGCTGTTGCTCTTTCGTTACAAACCCTTTCGAAGGAGCTTCAGAAGGAATATGAAAGTCTTTTAAGCGATGATTCCTATGTTACAATGGAAACGGCCTTATATCAATTGTGGACGCAGTTTCCGGAGAAAAGAACTGAATATCTCAACAAAACAGAAGGCATTGAAGGTTTTCAGAATAAAAACATTCGTCAGTTGTGGCTTACTTTAGCTTTGCTAACTGAGGATTATGAAAACTCTGAGAAAAAAGATTATTTAAAGGAACTTAAAAATTACACTTCCACTGATTACAGCTTTGAAATACGTGAAAAGGCTTTTGAATATGTAAACGAACTGCAACTTTGGGATTTGGAAACACTTAAAAATCTTGCGGAAGCCTGTGTGCACCCAACTTGGCGTTTTTCAAAACCTTCAAAAGAAATGTTGAACAAGCTGCTTCAAGATAAAAAGTACTATGGGCAATTGAGTGTTTTGGGCAGGCAGATTTCAGAAAAAGCAGCTAATTATTTAAATTCAATCATAAAGGAATGAGGGCACTGGTAATTTCAGGTGGAGGAAGTAAAGGCGCATTCGCTGGTGGCGTGGCACAATATTTAATTGAGGAGCTGCACCATAATTACGATCTTTTTGTGGGTACTTCCACAGGTAGTTTGCTCATTTCGCATTTGGCGCTAAGTAAGGTTGAAAAAATTAGGGAAGTCTATACTTCCGTGAATCAAAAAAGTATTTTTAATAGCTGTCCATTCATCATCAAGGAAGATAAATTTGGCGGCAAACAGATTGCGATAGACCATTATACGGTACTGCGTAATTTCATTAAAGGGAAAAAGACCTTCGGCGAAAGTTTAAATTTGCGAAAACTTATCGCAAATACGCTGACCGAAATAGAGTTTAATAATTTGAAAGCTTCAGAAAAAGAAGTGGTTGTTACGGTTTCAAACCTATCGTTGAACCAAGTGGAATATAAATCGATCAATGATTTTGAGTATCAGGATTTTCTAGACTGGATTTGGATTTCTTCAAATTACACTCCTTTTATGAGCCTTGTGAAAAAGGATGGTTGTGAATATGCAGATGGCGGTTTCGGCAGCATGGTGCCCATTGAGGAAGCTATAAACAGAGGTGCTACGACTATTGATGTGATTATTCTAGAAACTGAAGTTACGTATTATAACCGGCTGCCGTCAAAAAACGTGTTTTCACTGCTTACAAATATGCACAGTTATATGGCGGACCGCATTGAAAAACAGAACATCCGTATTGGAAAATTTGTGGCGGCCAATAATGACGTCATTATTAATCTTTATTATACGCCTACGGTGCTGACAACCAACTCATTGATTTTTGATAAAGAAATGATGACCAAATGGTGGGAGCGCGGATATGAATATGCACATCAAAAAAATGAAGAATTGAACGAAATTCGTGCTAAAGACGATTAATCTTCCTTCTTTTTATAGGGGGAAATCCCCCTTTTTTTAAGTATTTTCCCTGTATTTCATCATGAAATTTCGTGTAAGTAGTTAACAATCAGTCTTTATGGCGTATCTTCACTTTTGGTTTACAAAACCACATTTTTAAATTCGTGCTTTTGTAATTACATTTATACCACAACTGTAAAAACCTTTTATTATGACTACAAAAATGACCAACTTTTTTTTGTTATTGCTTCTTGCAAATTTGATGCTTGTTAGTTGCCAAGATCCTTCAGCACATACTGAGCTTCCATATGAAGGTCCACCAAAGGATCACATAATTTCAGTGGAACGTGCCCAAGAAATGTTTGATGCCTATTCGCAAAGACGTTTGCCTATAATAAAGAAGTACGAGGATAGCATTGCTTCAGATGGGTCAAAATTTGAACCAACCCGCTATGCAGAATATGATTTGAAAACCATAAAACAATACATTGCCTATATAGAACACGAAGCAATGCAAGCCAATGTAGATATTAACACCTTGCGATTCTACCTTTCTAACTATCCAAACAGTGATAAATTTCCGAATGGTGATGTTGTGAAATACCCACGGAGAAATAGTTTTTTTGTAGTTCCAACGATGGATTATGAAGGAAAAAACGTAGGCTTTTCAATTGAAGAAATGGATGGAAAATACACGGCAGTACCTATCAATAGAGGTGCTTCGGCTCAAGAAGGAAAACAGAATAAAAACCAAACTGATTCTACTGGCCAAATGAATGAGGCTGGTTTTTTTATGTCAAACAATACAATGGTACAAGGAGGTGGTACTACAAGTTTGATTCTGAATGAAGGTACGGTTTCTCCTCCACCGTCTTCTATTGATTTCGGGAATAACAATTAAATTATTTCTGGCGCTTGGAAGAACTATTTGAAATCTGGAGCTACACTATTTTGGCACTTTATGCCCTTGTATTTTGCTTGTCCATTATTAAGTTCCAGAGTTACAGACATACCCCTTTGATGATTTTGCCAATAATACTATTTATTACCTTAATGGCGGAATCTTTAGGAATGTATTTTAGGGACGTACTCGCTGCTCCTAATATAGGGATATTTAATACTTATTATTTCTTTTATTTTTCTTTATTCTATTTTCTTTTTATGAAGGTTATTGAGGAACAAAGATTTAAGAAGTTCATTAAAATCGGTATCGGGATTTTTTGGATGTTTTATTTAAGGGATTTGATATTTATTGATATTTTGAATGAATCTTTCACTGCATCCTATATTGCTGGTGCAGGAATACTGATTTTCTGTATTACCCTATACTATATAAGTATTTTACAATCTTCCAAGGTTTTTGTTGTAAAAAACGACCTGCTATTTTGGATTAGCGTTGGTCTATTTTTGTTTTATATTGGGTATCTTCCCATAAAAATAATACGCAGCTGGTTCTATAAAGAGAACAGTTTTTTTTGGATTTTATTGATAATCCAGTTTTCGCTTATTGTCGTTATGTATTTGTGCTTTTTGATAGGTTTTTTATGGATGAAAAAGAGATCATAATAATAGCCGCAATAGCTATTCCAATATCGTTGGTAATTATTGTTATTGTACTGTTCAGTGTTTTTGCACGAAGAAAAAACCGCTTGCTCTTGGAACAGCAAAAAGCAAAAGAAGTTTATGAACGTGAATTGGCAGAATCTCAAATAGAAATTAGGGAAGAAACATTGCGCAACATAAGCTGGGAACTACATGACAACATTGGGCAGTTGATGACTCTGGCAAAAATTCAAGCCCAAATGTCGTTGGAAAAACCAGAGATGATGGTCGAGGTTTCAGAAACTATTGGCACGGGCATTGACGAGCTAAGAGCACTTTCAAAATTGATAAATCCCGAAGCTTTGAAAAGTCTTAGTTTGAGAGAAGCCATCAGTTTGGAGATTGATCGGTTCAATAGATTGAAATTTATAGCCGCACACTTAACAGTGGAAGGAACAGTGGTGCCGATTGAAGCAAATACGCAAATAATTCTTTTTAGGATTTTGCAGGAATTTTTTTCAAACACCATAAAACATTCCAAGGCTTCTTCTCTCAAAGTAGTACTTGATTATACCGATGAGAAATTGACCATTACGGCCGAGGACAACGGAGTTGGATTTGAAAAAGAGGATGATTTTATGGGTATCGGATTGAAAAATATGAAAACGCGAGCAAAACTTATCAATTCATCTTTAAAGATAGACTCGGTAAAAGATGAAGGTACTGCTTTGCATTTAACGTACGAATTCGCTTAAGCATATTTATAGAGATAAAACAATTTTAAAAGGACATAGTGATGAATTATTCAGTAGTAGTAGTTGACGATCATTTTTTGCTTTCCCAAGCTATTGGTGGGCTTGTTCAGGAGTTTGAAAATTTCGATGTGCTTTACCTTTGCAAAAATGGACAGGAGCTATTGGATAAATTTGAAAATCCTCAAAACATTCCAGATTTGGTGCTGATGGATATCAAGATGCCCATTTTAAACGGCATAGAAACTGCTGAAAAGCTTAAAACGAATTATCCTAATGTAAAAGTACTAGCCCTTTCCATTGAAGAAGATGAATACACTATTTTGAAGATGCTGCGCGCTGGTGCCAGGGGCTATCTTATGAAAGATACTAAAAAGGATATCCTTGAAAAAGCTTTGTTGGAGGTGATGCGAAGCGGTCAATACTACACCAATACCGTTTCGAAAATACTAATGGATTCAATTGAAAAAAATATTGACACCGAAATAAAAGATAAAGAACTGGAATTCATAAAACTGGCATGTACAGATATGAGCTACAAGGAAATTGCAGAAACTATGTTCTGCAGCTACAAAACGGTTGAAGGTTATAGGGACTCACTTTATAAAAAACTCGGACTAAAAAACAGGATTGGGCTTATGCTTTTTGCCATTCACCACAATCTATTTACGCCGTAAAAATGATATTCAAAAAAACTTAAAAAAGCTCGCTCACTTCTTTTTTAATGTACGCCAAAGCCTTTTGTGACGGTGTAACTTCTTCCATAAAACTTTGTAACAGCCATTCCCGCATTTTGTCTACATTGCCATCCTTTTCGTGCATAGCTCCTTGTCTGATAACGTGGATTGTGGCATTCTTGGCCGCATTTATCAAGTTCCAACATTCTGGGGAAACGTAAATCTGTTGTGTAAGATTATGCTCGTATTCTTGCTCAATGTTTTTTACTAATAAGCTTTCGTACTCGTCTTTTGAATCTGAAAAAGGTTTTACGCGAACCAAAAGTTTATTGGGATCTATGCGTTCCAAAAAAAGTGTAATGCGCTCGTAGGCCTGCAAGCGAAGAGGTAAAACCTGCTTCTGCGCTTCTTTTTGAACCAAATACCTTCTTCGACCTTCTTCGTTAGCCGTGTGGCCCTTAAAGAAAAAGTAGGCGATTATGCCCACAACAATGGCTGGTAAAAGATAGGCTATGTAGCTAATGATTTGAGTTGTTTCTTCCATATATTTTTTAATGTAAACAAACTTAATGTGTTTTTAGGTAAAAGCAAAAGATAAATTCTTTCAAAAAATCAATAACGTACCTTATTTTCCTTCCGCATTGCTTTCACTTCTTTTTTAGCTTCTTTCTCGTGGAAGTTGCCGCCCAGATGCTCACAATGCGACAAAGCTTTCATGCTTTCAAAAGGCACCGAACATTTATGATACATAAACGATTCAGCCAATGTGCTGATGAGGTTTTTATCTCCCACGGTCATATCCACATCGTCCATTGTGAATTGGCACGGATGCTCATAGCCACAGGCGTGTGTCATTTCCAACAGTTCTTTTCTAAAATTTTTAAAATAGAAGTGTGCCCGGACCGATTTATCTTCAATATTTATCCCGCGCTGTAGCCATTTATTTTGTGTCGTTACCCCTGTGGGGCATTTGTTGGTATGGCAAAGCTGCGCCTGAATGCAGCCAATGCTCATCATAGCTTCACGCGCCACGTTTACCAAATCGGCACCCATTGAGAATGCCATAGCGGCTCTGGCAGGAAAGCCCAATTTTCCACTTCCAATAAAAACAATTTGATCGCAGATGTCGTGTTTTTTGAAGATTTTATAAATTTCGGCAAAACCAAAAAGCCATGGTAACGAAACATGGTCCGCAAAACTTGGGGGTGCTGCGCCAGTTCCGCCTTCACCACCGTCTATGGTTATAAAATCTGGTCCTTTGCCAGTTTCTTTCATAATTTTGGACAACTCTTCCCACTCGCCCAAACGACCTACGGCAGATTTAATCCCCACGGGAAGTCCAGTAGCTTCAGCAATGCTTTCCACAAAATCTACCAAGCCTTTCACGCCCTCAAAGGCAGAGTGGTTTGGTGGCGAAAGCACATCTTTCCCAAGAGGGACGTGGCGTATGTCCGCGATTTCTTGCGTAATCTTTGCACCTGGAAGCACCCCGCCCTTTCCTGGTTTTGCTCCTTGTGAAAGCTTTACTTCAATTGCGCGAACTTGTGGATTTTCCTTTACGAGGGTTACAAGTTTTTCCATTGAGAAATTTCCTTCCTCATCTCTCACACCGAAATAGCCCGTCCCGAAGTGAAAAACAACATCGGCACCAGTTTTATGATAAGGAGAAAGCCCACCTTCACCTGTATTGTGATAGGCATAGGCAAGTCCACAGCCTTTGTTTAAAGATTCCACTGCCCTTGCGGAAAGCGATCCAAAACTCATAGCCGATACGTTTATCACCGAAGTGGGACGATATGGGCGGCGACGTTTGTGAAACTCACCCATCAATTTTGCGCAGGGTAGGAAATATGGATTTTTGTAGTTTGGATTGTCTTTTTCAACCTTATAGGGCAGCATTGCATTGTTTATGAAAATATAATTTGGCTCATATATATCTCGGTCCGTTCCAAAGCCTTCATAGTTGTTTTCATTTTTTGCAGATGCGTATATCCAGCCGCGCTCAATACGGTTGAAAGGAAGTTCCTCCCGGTTGTTGGCTACAATATATTGCCGAAGCTCTGGCCCAATACTTTCCAACATATAGCGTATATGGCCAACTATGGGGAAATTATGGCTTACCGTATGGCGTTTGTTGAAAAATATGTCGCGAATGGCAACAATTAAGAGGAAAAAAAGAATCCAGGCCCACCAAGGTAACTGCCCCAAGAAAGATAGAAATTCGTCCATAAAAACAATTTTTGATAAAGGTATTTAAAATAAATCTCATTTAGAAGAATAATAGAGAAGGTGGTTATTGTTTATAATTTCACATAAATCTATTTACATATTCCTTACATAATGGTTATTTTCACGGCTTGAAGAAAATGAAGTTTTGGAAACATATTTAGAACAACTTAATGATGCCCAGCGAGCACCAGTGCTGCAAAAAGATGGTGCCATGATAGTGATTGCCGGTGCCGGATCAGGCAAAACACGTGTGCTCACATTTCGAATTGCATACTTAATGTCGCAAGGCGTGGACCCGTTCAATATTTTGTCATTAACTTTTACCAACAAAGCTGCGCGCGAAATGAAAAAGCGTATTTCTCAAATTGTTGGGTCTAGCGAAGCAAAGAATCTTTGGATGGGAACTTTCCACAGTATTTTTGCTAAAATCCTTCGGTTTGAGGCTGATAAATTAGGCTATCCTTCCAATTTTACTATTTATGATACGCAGGATTCGCAAAGTGTGATTCGTGCTGTAATTAAGGAAATGCATCTCGATAAGGAGGTTTATAAGTACAAACAGGTTTATTCGCGGATTTCTTCCTATAAAAATAGCTTGATTACCGTAAAAGCATATTTTAATAACCCAGAATTAATGGAGGCTGATGCAATGGCGAAAATGCCACGCTTAGGAGATATTTATAAGGCTTATGTTGACAAGTGCTTCAAAGCTGGCGCTATGGATTTTGATGATCTTTTGCTAAAAACGAATGAACTGTTGACCCGTTTTCCTGAAGTCTTGGCAAAATACCAAAACCGTTTCCGCTACATCTTGGTGGATGAGTACCAAGATACCAATCACAGCCAGTATTTGATTGTTCGCGCACTTTCCGATAAGTTTCAAAATATATGTGTGGTAGGCGATGATGCACAGAGTATTTACGCTTTCCGAGGAGCGAATATTAATAATATCTTAAATTTTCAGAAAGATTATGATGATGTGAAAGTGTTTCGTTTGGAACAGAATTACCGTTCCACAAAAAACATTGTAAACGCTGCGAACAACATCATCGAAAAAAACAAAACCCGGTTGGAAAAAGTGGTTTGGACCGCCAATGATGAAGGCAATAAAATCCTCGTAAACCGAACGATGACCGATGGTGACGAAGGCCGTTTTGTAGCCAGTTCTATTTTTGAAAACAAAATGAACCATCAACTTAAAGATGGAGATTTTGCCATTTTATACCGAACAAACGCACAGAGCCGGGCCATTGAGGATGCGCTTCGGAAAAAAGACATTCCGTATCGAATTTACGGCGGACTCAGTTTCTATCAAAGAAAGGAAATAAAAGACGTACTCGCGTATTTGCGATTAGTTTTAAATCCGAAAGACGAAGAGGCGTTGAAACGCGTCATCAATTATCCTGCCCGTGGCATTGGAGAGACAACTATAGAAAGATTGATTGTTGCCGCAAATCATTACAACCGCTCGATTTTTGAAGTGATGAAAAACATCGAAAAAATTGATTTAAAGATAAATACGGGAACCAAAAACAAGTTACAGGATTTTGTGACGATGATAGAAAGTTTTCAGGTTTTGAACCAGAATTATGATGCTTTTACTATTACCGAACACGTTTCAAAAAAGACAGGATTATTACAGGAGCTGAAGAAAGACGGCACGCCTGAAGGAATAGCTAGAATTGAAAACATAGAGGAATTATTAAATGGAATGCGCGATTTTGTGGAAGAGCAAAAGGAAATAGCCGATACCAAAGGTTCGCTTTCTGAATTTATGGAAGACGTTGCCCTAGCCACTGATTTGGACAACGATAAAGGCGATGGTGATCGCGTAGCCTTAATGACTGTCCATTTGGCAAAAGGCCTGGAATTTCCTTACGTTTATATCGTCGGGATGGAAGAAGACCTTTTTCCTAGTGGCATGAATATGAATTCCCGAAGCGAATTGGAAGAAGAACGAAGGCTTTTTTACGTTGCTTTAACGCGCGCCGAAAAACAAGCTTATTTAACCTATACCCAATCCCGTTACCGTTGGGGAAAATTGATTGACGCCGAACCTAGCCGTTTTATTGAGGAAATTGACGAGAGCTTTTTGGAATATTTAACCCCAATTACCGAGAACCGTTACAAACCGCTTTTGGATGCCGATATTTTTGATGAAGTTGACCATAGCAAACTCAGATTAAAGAAACCTATTGCTGGCAAAGCACCAATGGGCCCAACCGAAGAGCAACTTAGGAAACTGCGAAGATTGAGACCCGTTTCCAGCGAAACGGATAAAAATTTCAGTGCCAAGGATGCAAATCTAGAAGAGGGAACAATGGTTGAGCACGTGCGCTTTGGAAAAGGAAAAATCGTTAAAATTGAAGGCATTGGTGCCGATACAAAAGCTGAAATAGATTTTGAAAATGGTGGCGTGAAAAAGTTACTGCTCCGGTTTGCAAAACTGAAAGTACTCAATTAATGATTTTCTAATTGATAACTACCAAATAGTTGTCTATATAAGTGCTAATCTGTACTTTCATTTTTTCAATATCTACGTTTGACCAATCCCCATGGCCACCTTCATAAACATTCAAGGTATGGTCTATTTGTGCACTATTGAGCGCTGAATTTAAAGTTGTAGCATTTGAAAGTGGCACTAAAGGATCTGCATTTCCATAGAAAAGTAGGGTAGGGCTACTTACATTCGAAACTTGAAGTGCTGGGCTCAAAACTTCTGCATAATTTGTCCCGGGAGGATAGGCACTCTCATCGACCAATGCGTCCATTAAAGCTTGAAATCCTGGGTTTTCAATATAAAATGGATCCGTAAAATCCGTTGGCCCCACAATATCACCAACCATTTTTACTTGATCGTCAAGATCATAAGCATAATCATACATTAATGAAATATGCGCTCCAGCACTAGCGCCAATTAATCCAAATTGCGGCAAAATGTGCAATTCATCTTTTTCGTCCGTCAGTTTGTTGATTACTGCATCTAAATCTAAAAATTGGTTGGGGAAAGCTGGGGTGTTTGCATCTGCCAAAACGTAATTAATATTGACAATCGCATGGTTGGGATGTCTCAATTTTATGTAGGGTATCAAAAAATCCATATCCGCTTTGTCGCCTCCGGTCCAGCCACCTCCGTGTACCAAAACGATAATTTTCGTCTTTTCTTCGGAACGATTTGCAGGCAAATAAAGATCGTATTTTTCCTGTGGGTTATTTCCGTAGGAAACATTCAAAAATGTTTCAGCTTGTAAAGCTAGTTCTGTTCCGGTATCGTTATCATTTGAGCAGGAAACAAAAGAAAAATAGATTCCGAAGAATAAAATAATTAAGAGGAATTTTTTCATAAACAGGGTTTATTAAAAGGAATAACGAAGAAATATTATTTTTATGTTATTGCAATATTCACTAAGTTGTTAATTCTTATAAAATGGTTTACATTTAAAACAAAATAATTGCGCTATGGCTGAGTTTATAAAGATTTACGAAGAAAATCCGAATCCAAAAGAAATTAAACGTGTTGTAAAAATTCTTCGCGATGGCGGCGTAATTATTTATCCGAGTGATACTGTTTACGCCTTGGGTTGCGATATAAAAAATAATCGGGCGATGGAGCGTGTGGCCCAGTTGCGTGGAGTGAAATTGGAAAAGGCCAATTTCTCATTTGTTTGTGAAGATTTGAGCAATCTCAGCGATTATGTGAAACAAATTGACACACCTACTTTTAAATTACTGAAAAGAAATCTACCTGGACCTTATACTTTTATTCTTCCAGGAAACAATAACCTTCCCACGGTTTTCAAGAAGAAAAAAGAGGTGGGAATTCGTGTCCCTGATAATTCCATAACCCACGCCATCGTTCAGGAATTGGGAAATCCAATTATTTCAACTTCTATAAAAGATGAGGATGAGGTAATTGAATATACCACGGATCCCGAACTTATTTTGGAGAAGTGGGATAATTTGGTTGATTGTGTTATTGATGGTGGTTATGGCGGGAACATTCCTTCGACTGTAATCGATCTTACTGGTGCTGAACCTGTAGTAATACGCGAAGGTAAGGGGAGCCTAGAGCTTTAACCTTTAGCAATTTGTTTTTTCTCAAATTCTGAAAGCAAAAACCTTGTTTGATTATTAAGTTTTTTTTTAAAAAAACCCGTCCAGCCAACCAAGAATCCTTTGAAGCCCATCGCTTGTTTAGCCCATCTGTGGAGACTAAATCGATCTATGTGGTTTATGATTTTGCCATCCTTGAATTTAAAGGAAGCATTTATTACATTATGAACTTTTCTACCAGTTTTACTGAAAGTGTAATAAGCCTCCCAGCGAGCTTTTCCAGCTTTTGGGGTATATTCTATGTTTGAGGTTTTTACTTTGAATTCCTTTCCTTGCTGAGCTTGGCAAAGCATACGCCACATGTTTTTGGCTTCCTCGCCACGTAAAATTCCAAAAGCAGGATCTTCAAAGGTTACATCGTCGTGATACCATGATATCATACGCTCTGCATCCAAGTCTGTAAAAGCTTGGTAGAATTTTTCAATGATATTTAAATCTTTTTTACTAATGGCTTCAGTAATTTAACCTATTTCTTGAGTAAATGCTTCAATCCCCTATAAAGGTTTTCCTCCAAAATATCAATTTCGCCATCAGCCAAGAATAATTTTTTTATGCTATGGAAGGCGTCGTCTAATTCTTCTTTGGAATAATCAAACCTTTCTATGGTAGCATTTATTTTCTGGATTTGTTGGTAATCATTATCGTGTTCAAATTCTTTGTGAATTTTGCGATATTTTTCTTCTCCCACTCTAGATTTAATATATTCTTTTTCTTCTTTTGAAACATTAAAATCTGCGTGGGCGCAGTATAACAACATATAGGCTTTTAGTTCTTCGTGGGTCCAACTGGTGGTAAAATCTTCCATTTTTCTACAATTTTGGTATTGAATTAATCGCTATACAAGATACGAAAAGGTTGGCAAATAGCTGATGAATTAAGAGAACAAAAAAACCCGGCCTTTTGAGCCGGGTTCTATTTTTTAAGCATTCAGAAAATTATTTTCCTCCAGCTTCAAGGTTTTTCATTTCCTTTTCGATCATATCATAGAATTGATCGATTTTTGGAAGAACCAAGATACGTGTGCGTCTGTTGGTAGCTCTGTTTTCAGCAGTAGTGTTAGGAACCAAAGGCACGTAATCTGCACGACCGGCAGCAACCAAACGAGATGGTTCAACACCAAGTTTTTGAAGTTCTCTTACAATGGCAGTAGCTCTTTTTACACTCAAATCCCAGTTGTCAAGCAACAAGCCGTTGCTGTAAGGAACATTATCTGTGTGTCCTTCAACCATTGCTTCAAAATCAGGTTTTCCGTTGATTACTTTGGCAACTTTACCTAAAATTTCGGTAGCTCTTCCTGAAATTTGATAGCTTCCGCTTTTGAAAATTACTTTGTCTGAAAGTGAAATATAAACCACACCTTTCTCAACACTTATTTCAATGTCTGGGTCGTTTATACCAACTTCTCTCTTAAGACTTGTAACAAGTGCAAGTGTTACGCTGTCTTTCTTGTTAAGAGCATCCTGAAGACGTGTAATTTTTAAATCTTTTTCTTTCAGACTTTCCAATGATTTTTCAAGATTGGTAGCACCTTTTGAAGTTAACATAGTAAGATCTTTTGAACTTTGAATAAGATCCTCATTGGTCTTCTTCATATCTGCCAAACGCTCTTCAAGTGCTTTAGCCCTTGCAGAAGCTGCAGCTCTTTCAGTAAGACAATCGTTAAGTTTAACCGTTGCCGTATTCAGCAAATCTTGCGTGTTTTTTTGTTTCGCTTCAAGCTCAGCATATTTCTTGCTCGATACACAAGAGGTAAAAGCCAAACTAGAACATACTACTAGAATCAATAATTTCTTCATAATTTGTTGGTGTTATATTAGATTGTTTGTTTAAATAATTCTCACCAAAATTATTAAAATACATCTTAGTCTAAAAACGATTAACAATAATTTAGGTTATAGTTGTTTAAAATGTTTCTTTTTAAGTATAAAATACTGAAAAACAATAGATTTGATTTTAAAATAGGTTATTTCGGAGGCATTTTTTTTCCTTTTTTGAAGAAATTTTGGGAGCATTCTATAAAAACTGAAATGTGCTTTCACTATAGCGAGGAAATGTTTTGGTTTTCCTTGAATTAAAAACTGTATTGCAGCTATTGCGTCGAGTACCATTCTTACAAAAATGGAACAGTATGTATTTACTCCTTTTGCATTTTTAAAAAGGTTCAAAAGTGAATTTCTGAAGTTGTAGAAAGTCTTTTTCGGATTTAAGACAGCTAAAGTAGCACCGCCAACGTGATATACTTTTGAAGCGCCAACGGAAAGTATTTTCCCTCCTTTTGATTGCAACCGCCAGCAAAGATCTATCTCTTCCTGATGTGCAAAATAGTCCTCGTCTAATTCGCCAGCTTGCCAAAAAGCTTCGGATTTTATAAAAAGACAGGCTCCAGACGCCCAAAAGATTTCAGAAACAGCATCGTACTGACCAGTATCCTTTTCCAAAGTATTAAAAATCCTCCCGCGACAATAAGGGTAACCATATTTATCAATAAATCCACCCGCTGCCCCAGCATATTCAAAGTATTCCTTGTTTTTGAAATCGAGAATTTTTGGCTGTACGGCAACCACGGAGGGGTCTTTTTCAAATTCTGAAATTACTGGTCGCAGCCAATTTCCGGTTACCTCCACATCGCTGTTTAGCAACACAAAAATATCTTCGGAAAGGTTTTTTAAGGCATCGTTGTAGCCCTTAGCATAACCGCCATTTTCTTTATTCTGAATTATTTTAATCGATGGAAAGTTTTTAGTAACGAATAAAACTGAATTGTCTGTAGAGGCATTGTCTGCTACATAAACAGTGGCCTCCTTTGAAAATTTGACGACTGAAGGTAGAAACTTTGCAAGTAACTCCTGTCCGTTCCAATTAAGTATTACTACGGCTACGTTCACTTTGCAAAGATAGATTTTTGAAGTGTTTTTTCATGACTTATTTGTAATCAGGAATATCTTTCAAAAAAACATACCGTTCACTTTCAAAATCCATTTGGCAAAAATAATGTTCCAAACCATTCGTGACCATTAAATATTCGGATTTCAAAGCAAGATTATATCGCGCAATTTGGTCAAAAGTAATTTGGTTGATGGGTATTGAAGGTGCTTTGCATTCAACGATTAAAAACATACTGCCATCATTATTGAAAACCACAACATCATAACGTTTTACGGTATTGTTCAGTTTCAGTTGTTTTTCAACATTTATAAGACTTTTGGGATAGTTTTTTTCTTTCAAAAGAAATTGGACCACGTGCAATCGTACCCATTCTTCGGGAGTGAGTACCACGAATTTTTTTCGGATTTCATCAAAAACCAACGTTTTATTTTCGCTACTTTTGAAGCGAAAGGAATATTCGGGAAAGTTTAGTTTTTGCATACGCAAAGAAACAAATTTCGACTGGAAATACTTTTATAAATCAATATTGAATGTCCTCTCGAGCGCAGTCGAGAGGTCTAAAAATAGTTCTCGACTGCGCTCGAACAGACACAAAATTTTTCAATGCCACTCGACAAAGTAAAATCCATCATCAACGATATTAAAAACGGAAACACAAAACCCATCTATTTTTTGATGGGTGAGGAGCCGTATTATATAGATGGCATTTCAAAATATATTGAAGAAAATGTTTTGTCTGAGGAAGAAAAAGGTTTTAACCAAATGGTACTTTACGGACGTGATGTTACTGTTGAAGATATTATAAGCAACGCCAAACGCTATCCAATGATGGCGGAGAAACAGGTGGTGATAGTGAAAGAGGCGCAGGATCTTTCCCGGACTATTGAAAATTTGGTTTCCTATGCAAACAACCCACAGCCCACAACTATTTTGGTGCTTTGCTATAAATATAAAACCTTAGACAAAAGAAAAAAACTAGCTAAAACAGTTGCCAAAACGGGTGTTCTTTTTGAGAGCAAAAAACTCTATGATAACCAAGTGCCGGAATGGATAAAACGTGTTTTGTCTGGAAAAGGTTATACCATCACGCCAAAAGCAGCACAAATGTTGGTCGAATTTCTTGGGAATGATCTTAGCAAAGTAAACAATGAACTTGAAAAACTTCAATTGATCCTTAAGCCCGGTGATCAGATTACCCCTCAAATTATAGAAGAAAACATTGGCATCAGCAAGGACTTCAATAATTTTGAACTTCAGAATGCCATTGGTGAAAAAGATATCAAAAAGGCGTTTGCCATCATTCAATATTTTTCGCAGAACCCAAAAAATAATCCGCTGGTGATGACGGTTTCACTTTTGTATAGTTTCTTTTCAAAATTGCTGAAATACCACGCACTTACCAATAAAGGTGATGCTGCAAAAGCTTTGGGGGTTCATCCGTTTTTCATAAAAGATTATCAAACCGCCGCGCGAAATTACCCAATGAAAAAAGTGAGTGCCATTATTAGTGCAATCCGTGAGATAGATATGAAAAGCAAAGGTGTGGGCGCCGCCAATCTTCCGCAGGGTGATTTACTAAAGGAATTGTTGGTGAGGATATTTAACTAATTATTTTATATCAACCATCAACTATTTTCTGTCAACCGAATATTTTCCAGAACCTAAAAGTGCAATTGCGGTAAAAGCGATTAGATAAAGAATTGCCATTTCTTTCGTTCCCAAAGGATCTGCAGCGTGAACTACAAAAGCTGCCACGGCCATTGTAATTATAACGGGAATTGCAGCCAACCGGGTTTTAAACCCAATAATTACGAGAAGAGGAAAAAACACTTCGCAAAGAACTGCCAAAACTAAAGTAGCGGGTTCACCAATACCAATTGGGTCTCCAAAAGAAAAATCGCCCGAAATCATTTTTAGAAGTTTGGGAATTCCGTGGGTGAGCATCATTCCGCCGAAGCCAAGACGTAGTAAAAGCATTCCTAAATTGTGGGTTGTAGTATTGTTCATGAAAGTATGTTTTTATAAATCCTCATCGAAAATAACCATTTTTTTTAATATTAACCTTCAATTTACAATAGCGTAAAATTACTACTACAGTTTCTTTATAAACCATATTATTCTTCATTTAAAGTTAAAGTTGATTTAAAATGATTGCTAAAAGCCTGGCCTACTTTAGCAGAAATTTTAAAACAATAAATAATAATGAAACAAATTACATTTTTCGCAATTTTATTTTGTGGCTTCTTTTCATTTGGGCAACAGGCTACCATGTCTGATATTCCCTTTGAAGATGCTCAAAATGCTACTTTGGCAAATACCCTTATCATTACTGAGATTTTCTCTGGCCAAGCAGGAACAGATTTGACTGCAGATTGGTTTGAAATTAAAAATATTGGAACTGACGCTTGGGTTTCTGGAATAGATGGTGATTTATATTACGATGACGATTCTGCCGATCCAACAACTGCTGATATTGTTCAAGGTATTTCTGAAATTCAACCTGGAGGATTTGCAATTGTTTTGATTACTGGTGATGTTAATGACGTTACAATATTTACAGATGTTTGGGGAGAAGTAATTGATCTGACTGGTGTTGAGGTTGGTTATACAGATGGTGCCGGCCTAGGTGGCGGTGGCGATACCGTAACATTATGGGAAGGTGACCCTTTAACAACTTCACCAATAAATTCTGCATCCTATCCAGATACTTCCGTAAACGATGGACAAACTTATGATGTTGAACTTACCGCATTTAGTGTTATAGGTAATGCAAATAACGCAGTGGAAACAATAGCTCTGGGTGGAAGTAATACTGATGTGCCTAATATTGGTTCGCCAGGTAACGGTCCAGCAATTACTGGTTCCTATGAACTTGTTATTACCGAAATTTTCCCTGGTCAAGCAGGAACTGACTTAACAGCAGATTGGTTTGAAATTAAAAATATTGGTACTGCCGCATGGACATTAGGAGTTGATGGTGATTTGTACTATGATGACGAATCTGCAGATCCAACTACAGCAGACCTCATTGAGGGTATTTCTGAAATTCAACCAGGTGGTTTTGCAATCGTATTAATAGGTGATATAACTGATGTTGCAACTTTTGATGGTATTTGGAGCCAAGTAATTGACTTAACTAACGTTGAAGTTGGATTTACAGATGGAGCTGGACTTGGAGCTGGAGGCGATGCTGTAAATCTTTGGGAAGGTGATCCATTAACTACTTCACCAATTGATTCTGCTTCATATCCAGATACTTCTGCGAATGATGGTCAATCTTATGACGTAGAACTTGCAGCTTTTAGTATTGTTGGCAATGCAAATGGCGCTATGGAAACTATTGATTTGGGTGGTGATAATTCAGAGGTTCCAAACATTGGTTCCCCAGGAAATGGTTCTGCTATTTCATTAGTTAGCGTTCAATTTGAAACACCTTATGTTTCCATTTCTGAAGATGGAACTTCAGTAACAATAAACGTTGAAGTTTCCCAAGCCCCAACTGTTGGTGGAACAGTAGATGTAAGTTTAACTACAGGTGGAACAGCTGTGGAAGGAACAGATTTCACATTTGCTACTTCACAAACTTTAACTTTTACCGCAGGAAGCACTTCTTCGCAATCGGTAACGATTCCAATCATTAACAATAGTGAAGATGGAAGTGACTTGTTTTTTGTGCTTTCACTTACAAACGAATCGAATGTGGTTATAGGAACTACAGCTATATTTTCAGTATATATTCTTGATGACGATACTGTAGTGCCTGCAGGCGATGATACAGAACTTGATGTGAATTACCTTGCAAGCTATTTGGTGGATGCTGGTGGAACTGCTGAAATTACTGCTTACGATGCTGCTACACAGCGTCTGTTTGTAACTAATGTAGGAGCAATTGAAGTTTTGGATTTTTCAGATCCTGAAAATATTACTTCATTAGCAACGGTAGATATAACACCTTTTGGAAGCTCAGTACAAAGTGTTTCTGTAAGTAATGGAATTGTTGCGGTGGCTATTTCAGCAAACGATCCACTTGATAATGGCTTTGTTGTGCTTGCTGATACTGATGGAAACAATCCAACCATTTTGGAAGTTGGTTCATTGCCCGATATGCTTACATTTTCTCCTGATGGCACTAAACTTTTGGTTGCTAATGAAGGTCAGCCAAGTGATAATTATACAGTAGATCCAGAAGGTTCTATTTCTGTGATAGAAGTATCTGCAGGTTTGGGTAATATTACACAAGCAGATGTAACTACTTTAAATTTCAATTCTTTTGATTCACAACAAGCAGCATTAATTTCAGCAGGAGTTAGAGTATTTGGCCCAGGAGCAACTGTTTCACAAGATATGGAGCCAGAATACATTGCAGTTTCTGATGATTCACAAATGGCTTATGTTACGCTTCAAGAGAATAATGCTTATGCAATTATTAATCTTTCCACTTTGGAAATCACAGATGTAATCTCCTTCGGAAAAAAAGATCATAGTTTGCCTCGAAACTCTTTGGATACTTCAGATGAAACTGATTTTATTTTTAATGCTTCTTGGCCAATTAAAGGTTTGTATATGCCTGATGCTGTTTCTTATTATTCTGCAAATGGAATTGGTTATATTGTTACAGCAAACGAAGGTGACTCCCGTGATTATTCTGGATACGCCGAAGAAAGAAAACTAAACGATGCCGATTATATACTTGATCCAGCAGTATTTTCAGAAATCGATATTTTGAAATTGGAAGCCAACCTTGGTGATATAAACGTTACTGCTGCTTCTGGTGATGCCGATGGAGACGGACTTTACGAAGAAATTCACGTTTTTGGTGGTCGTTCCTTCAGCATCTTTGAAGCTGAAACTGGAAACTTGGTTTACGACAGCGGAAACGATTTTGAAGTAATTACAGCTGCAGACCCTAATTTGGGAGGTATCTTCAACGCAAGCAATGATAACAATAACTTCAAAAACCGAAGCGATAACAAAGGCCCAGAGCCTGAAGGTATTGTTGTAAAACAAATTGGCGATCAGGCATATGCGTTTATTTTGTTAGAACGTGTTGGTGGAATGATGGTTTATAATGTTACCGACCCTGCAAACCCAATATATCTTCAATATGTGAATAGTAGAGGTACAGTTCCTGGAGATCCTGAAAGTGGCGATTTAGGTCCAGAAGGTGTTGTGTATATTGAACCTGCCGATAGCCCGACAGGAAAGGCTTTGGTAATTCTTTCAAATGAAGTGAGTGCAACCTTAAGTATTTATTCTTTGGATAATGTGTTTCTTTCTGTGAATGATAATGAATTTGCTTCGTATGATACATTCAAAATATATCCAAACCCAGCTGAGGACACTGTGTTTTTTAGCATACCAGACTCATACAGTGTGTTTGATATGATTGGGCGTTTGGTTATTTCAAAAGAAGAAATAGCTTCTCTAAATATTTCTGCACTTAGTACTGGAACTTATATCATAAAAAACTCAAAAGGAATATCTCAAAAGTTGATTGTTAAGTAATTGTTTATTTTTTTAAATGTTGAATTGTTAAGCTTGAAAACCGCTTCTTCAATTAGAAGCGGTTTTTACTTTTTAAACGTATTTTTGTGCTTCAAAGAAATATTGAATGACAAAAATTAAAGCTTGGATTGCTGCCGCGAGATTGCGAACGTTACCACTTTCGGTTTCTGGGATTATTGTTGGGGCATCTTTGGGAAATACAACACTGAACCAACCTTTTGCTGGATCATATAATTCACATATTTGGCAGTCCAGTCTTTTCTGGCTTGCAATATTAGTTACAATCGGCTTTCAAGTGCTTTCAAATTTTGCAAATGATTACGGCGATGGCATACGCGGCACTGATGCCAAAAGAGAAGGAGAAAAACGAATGGTAGCTTCCGGGATTATTTCACCCAAACAGATGAAAATTGGGATGATCATTACTGGAGTCATCACTTTCTTCTTGGCCACAGTTTTAATTTTTATGGCTTTCGGGAATAAAAACCTCATCATTTCCTTTGTTTTTTTCAATCTCGCCATTGTATCCATAATCGCTGCGGTAAAATACACCGTGGGGAAGAAAGCCTACGGTTATTCTGGCTTAGGGGATGTTTTTGTATTTCTATTTTTTGGATTACTTAGCGTTTTGGGAAGCTATTATTTGTTCACTCACAGCCTAAATTGGCAGCTATTGTTACTTGCCACGGCGATTGGCTGTTTCAGTACCGCAGTGCTAAATCTGAACAATATGCGAGATATTGAAAATGACGCTGCTGCTAAAAAACATACTTTGGTTGTAAAACTGGGTAGTGAAAAATCAAAACAGTATCATGCCTTTTTGTTGTTATTCGGAATGTTATGCGCTATTGTTTACACCGCAATAAATTATAGGGAACCACTGCAATTTGTATATCTAATTGCCTTTATCCCTTTTCTTTTAAATATAAAAACTGTTTTCAAAAATAAAACACCTAAGCTGCTGGACAGCGAATTGAAAAAGGTTGCCCTTAGCACCTTTTTGTTTGCAGTCCTGTTTAGTATATTTATATATTAAAAAAAATCTAAAATGAAAATTACATTCTACGGACAAAACTGTCTCGGTATTGAAGTTAAAGGAAAACACATCATAGTAGATCCCTTCATAACCGGAAACGAACTGGCGAAAGACAAAATAGACATCAATACCCTAAAAGCAGACTACATATTACTAACCCACGCACATCAGGACCATACTTTGGATGCCGAAACGATAGCGAAGAACACAGGTGCTATAATTGTTAGTAATTATGAAATTACAAACCATTATGAAGCAAAAGGGATTGAAGTCCATCCAATGAACCATGGCGGAAGCTGGAAGTTCGAATTTGGAAAAGTGAAATTTGTAAATGCCATTCACTCAAGCAGTTTTGCCGATGGGAGTTATGGTGGCCAGCCAGGCGGTTTTGTGATTGAGGGTGAACACAAAAACATTTACATAGCTGGTGATACTGCGTTAACGATGGATATGAAATTAATCCCGTTGCGTACAAAATTAGACTTGGCAGTTCTTCCCATAGGCGACAATTTCACAATGGGAGTTGAAGATGCTCTTATTGCCAGTGATTTTGTGCAATGCGATAAAGTATTGGGCGTCCATTACGATACTTTCGGTTATATTGAAATAGACCACGAAGAAGCAAAACGCAAATTTTACGATGCAAATAAAGATTTAATGCTTCTTGAAATAGGCGAATCAATCGAATTATAAATTAAATGTCTTCCCGAGCGCAGTCGAGGGGTCTTTCTCAATGTTAGAAGCTTCATTCCAAAAACACCTCCTAAACTTTAAACGCCCAAGCGGCACTTCGCGTGGCGTTATGAATTCCAAAGAAACCTATTTTCTTATTCTGAAAACCGAAGAAAGTTTTGGAGTCGGAGAATGCGGGCTTCTTCGCGGGTTGAGTATTGATGACCGATCTGATTACGAAGAAGAATTGGAGGGTGTTTGCGAAAATATTGCTTTGGGCGTAAGCGAAGAAAATTTATACGAAGCCTTGCAGGAATTTCCCTCGTTACAATTTGGCGTTGAAACCGCTTTTAAATCCTTAAACTCAAAAAATCCTTTTGAATTATTTCCTTCAGAATTTACGCGTGGGGAAGAATCAATCCCCATAAACGGTTTGGTTTGGATGGGCGATAAAGCCTTTATGAACGAACAGATTTCAGAAAAACTGAAACAAGGTTTCACTTGTATCAAAATGAAAATTGGTGCCATAGATTTCAAAACCGAACTGGAACTTTTAAAATCAATAAGAAAAGAATTTTCTTCTCAAGAAGTTGAGCTTCGTGTAGATGCCAACGGTGCTTTTTCACCAAAAGAAGCATTAGAGAAATTAAAAGTGCTTTCAGATTTGAAATTACATTCCATAGAACAACCCATAAAACAAGGCCAATGGCAGGAAATGGCAAGACTTTGTGAAGAAACACCGCTTCCCATCGCCTTGGATGAAGAACTCATAGGCATTTTTTTCGAAGAAGAAAAAAGCAAATTACTCAATACCGTAAAACCACAATTTATAATCTTAAAACCTTCATTGATAGGTGGTTTCCGTGGAAGCGATACATGGATAAACATCGCAGAAAAACACAACGCAGGTTGGTGGATTACTTCGGCATTGGAAAGCAATGTGGGTTTGAACGCCATTTCGCAATATACATTCACAAAAAACAGTAAATTGCCGCAAGGTTTGGGCACGGGCAGCCTTTACTCAAATAATATTGACAGTCCGCTGGAGGTTTCAAATGGAACTTTGCATTACAACCCGTCTGCTCACTGGAAGTTTCAATTTTAATTTAGTCTTCGGAACATTTTAAAAGCAAGAAATTCTTTGAGAATCATTAATTTTGGCAGCGTTTTCAAAACACCTTTAAACTAATCCCTATTACCTGTTATGTACATTCAACAAGCTTTTAAATCCCTCCACGAATGGTGGCGCTATCTTGTAGGTTTTATTATAATTTTTCTCGCCAGCCAAATTGGGTCCATTCCACTATTAATGGCTGTAACGTTTAAGGTAATGACCGATGGAGGCGATATAGAATCCATTCAGGATCCAAATGTATTGATGGGGGTTTTGGATTCAAATCTTACACTATTTTTGATGTTACTTAGTTTTGCCGTGGGTTTATTGGCTATTTATTTGGTAGTGCGTTACCTTCATAAACAATCTTTTGTTCAACTTACAACTTCGCGTAGAAAAACCGATTGGGGCCGTGTATTTTTTGGGTTTGGACTTATAACTATCACCACACTTGTTGTAACTGGTTTAGATTATTACAGCAATCCAGAGGATTATGTGCTGCAATTTGATTTGGTTCCCTTTGCTATTCTTGCAGTAATTGCATTAATAATGATTCCGCTGCAGACCAGTTTTGAAGAATACCTTTTTCGGGGTTATTTAATGCAAGGAATTGGTGTTTTGGCAAAAAACAAATGGTTGCCGCTTGTAATTACTTCAGTAGTTTTTGGGGCGCTTCATTTGGCAAACCCAGAGGTTGATAAATTCGGAAATATTATTATGATTTATTACATTGGCACAGGTTTCTTTCTTGGTATTATGACATTGATGGACGAAGGCATGGAACTCTCATTAGGTTTCCACGCTGGAAATAATCTAATTACCGCGTTGTTGGTAACTGCAGATTGGACCGTTTTTAAAACGCATTCGGTCTTGAAAGATATTTCTGAACCTTCTACAGGATTTGATGTTGTTGCTCCAGTATTTATTCTGTATCCTATTTTCTTATTAATAATGGCTTGGCGCTACAAATGGCGCGATTGGGGCGAAAAGCTTTTTGGGAAAGTAGAAGAGCCTATTGTTATAGCAGAAGAAAATACTCCGAACTCAACATATATTGAATAGTGAAATCATTATTACATCCCAAGTTCAAATTAAATGGTGAAGCATTTGAATCAGCTGAAGCGTTAAAGGAACGTGCAAACCATTTTGTTGAAAAAGGGAATGGTGACCAAACTGCCATAGGAAAATTTATTTTGGAATGGCTGGATAACAATGATTTTATAACCGTAAAAACATCCGGTTCCACTGGAATTCCAAAAAATATCAAGCTTCAAAAAGAACACGTTTTTAATAGTGCTGAAGCCACAGTAAATTATTTCGATTTAAAGGAAAATACCAAATCATTGTTATGCCTTCCTGCGGAATATATAGCAGGGAAGATGATGCTCGTGCGTGCAATGACAGTGGGTTGGGATTTATATAGAACTGCACCAGAAAAAAATCCGCTGGCTGATACTGATAATATTTTCGACTTTTCTGCAATGGTTCCGTACCAAGTTTTTCACTCTTTAGCAGATTTGTACAAAGTGAAAAAACTGATTGTTGGTGGAGGGGCTGTTCCATGGAAGTTAGAAGAAGAACTACAGAAATGTGAAACGCACATATTCGCAACTTATGGAATGACTGAAACTATTAGTCATATCGCCGTTCGACCATTAAATGGAAAGGAAAAATCTGCTGTTTTTTCTGCACTTCCAAAAGTGAATTTTTCACAGTCAGAAAATGGTTGTTTACAAATTCACGCTCCCGAAATTTCAGAAGAAACCGTCGCTACCAATGATGTGGTTGAACTAATTTCTCCAACTTCCTTTAAATTTTTGGGAAGGATAGATAATGTGATTAATAGTGGCGGTACAAAAGTGCATCCCGAAGCAGTGGAGGAAAAACTTTCAATTCACATAAACCTGCCTTTCTTTATAACATCGGAAAAAGATGGAGCTTTGGGTGAACGGGTTATTTTGATAATTGAGAGTGAAAAGCAATTAAAAGTTGAAGATTATTCCGAAGCTTTTGGAACGCTTTCGGCTTATGAAAAACCTAAGAAAATATACACTCTGTCCAAATTTATTTATACTGAAACCGGAAAGATAAAGCGGGCTGAGGTTTTGAAGAATTTAAAATAAATTAAAAAACCCTTCCAGCGTTCCAAATGCAGGAAGGGTTTTTAAAGAAATTATTCTTTTATAACACGTAAAACCTTGCTTCCTTTATTGCCCACAGTAACTTTCACAAAATAATTGCCAGCGCTAAAACCAGAAATATCCACTTGCTCTTTATTGCTGGTTCCTTTGGAAGTAAGCAAAGTCTGCCCAAGCACATTCATAATTTCGATTGAAGAAATTGGAGCTTCGGCTTGAATGTTCAGCATATTGTTTGCAGGATTTGGATACAGTACGATTTTTAAAGTATCAAAATCAGTAACACCCAATACATCAACAAATCTCGTGTAAACAGTATTGGTAACAATCGCAGCATTAAAGTCGAAGTAAATGTCTGCTTTATTCGCAACTACATCGTCCAATTGAACAGTGCCAAGCGGTTTCACCTTAAAAGCTACAAATCCTTGGCTGCCCTCGGGATCGGAAGTAGCCGTAGGCAAATTGATATCGTCAAAAATAAAATCAATCGTGGAATTCACCAACTGTGTTTCCATAGCGTGACTGGCATCCAAAACTTTCAGCGTTGTCCAATCCAACTTTTCATCCAGCGCATCCTGAACTCGGACGTTAATGGCACTGGCTGTCCCCATATTCTGAAAACGCACCACATAATGTAAATATTCATCCACATTCTCAATAAGCACTTGATAGCCTTCCAGCACTTGTTTATCATTAGGGTCAAAACTGTTTACCGCTATTTGGTTTAGCTGAAAAACATTATCATCCGGCGCGGCATCGCCACTAATAGGATTTACTCTTGCTATAAATGCCAACACATCCCCTTCTTCAACTATCGGTGGTTGTGCAACATCAAAAATCACTTCAATATTCCGTATTTCAAAAGGGTTTAAATTGCTGTAATCCCAAGAAATGGTATTTCCGTTAACGGAAGTTTCCGCAGGGGTTGCTTCCACAAAAGTTATCAGCGCTCCGTCAAAATCCAGTTCCACGTTTCCACTAAGTTGGGTGGTGCCCACGTTTTCATAAACCAGTTTATAACGTGCCTCAAAACCGGGACGGGCAGCGTTTAATGGCACGAGCGTAACGGCAAGGTCATTGGCTGTGATTGTGGGTGAAATACAAAAATCTGCAATCTCGATTTGGTTAAAACCAACAAACGTATCAACCGCTTGCGCCGGACTTAACGTAAAATAAGGCGAAAGCCCCAAAACAGTTGTGGTATAAGTATTCTCTGCAACGGTAAGATTATAGTCGCCAATGTTTATAGTTGTGGTGGCAAAGTTGTTCGTGCCATCCGTGGTGTTTACAAGCAAATTACCAACGCCGGCATCGCCACCATCGCAGCCGTTATTTTCGTCGTCGTATTTTACGGTTCCTGTAATATGATTTAGGTCACCATTTGCGATGGAGCAATCTTCAACAAAAGTGGTTAAGGGTGGAATATCTGTAAAGTTTGCGGCGGCGTATTGGGCATCTTCTACACAGATAAATTGAAGGTTTGGGTTGTTCAATAATGATAAAGTGGGGCTTGAACAACTTCCTCCGAAAACTTCGTTATTGCCGTTTTTTAGGTTGATATACGTTAAGTTTAAATTATTGATTCCTTCTATCTTACATAAATCAGCATTATTGCTTAAATCGAGTTCTTGAATTAATGTATTAGAAAATTTGATTTCTCGTAATAACAAATTCGAAGAAACATCAATATTTGAGATAGGATTGTTTGAAATATGCAACATTGATAAATTAGAATTATTTAAAAGATCAATACTTGCAATATCATTATTATTAGCCCATAAAGTAAGAAGATTTGTAATTGAAGTAACGTCTAAAAATTCAATCCGGTTATCATAGCATGATAAAATTGATATATTTGGATGCTGGCTCACATTTAAAACGGATATGAAGTTTCTATGGCAAGCCAAATATTCCAATGAAGTATTTTGACTAACGTCTAAATTACTAAGTTGGGCTTCATAACAATACAGGAGATTGAGATTAGGACATTGAGTTACATTTAAAGAAACCAAAGGATTTTTTTCGCAACTCAACTGCAATAAGTTTATATTTTGTGAAAAATCCAATTGTGTTAATTGATTATTAAAACATGTTAGTTGTTCAAGAAGAATATTTTCTGAGAGGTCAAGTCCTGTGATTAAATTATTGGCACAACTTAAAGTTATTAAATCTACAATTTGTGAAACATCTAATTCTGTCAATTGATTACCCCCACAAAACAATGCTTGTAATCCAACAAAAGCTTCAATCCCTGTAAGCCCCTGTATATCTTTATTTTGAACATCTAATAAAGTTACAACCTCCGCCTCACTAACCTGTATCTCCCCATCGCCATTGGTATCTATAACAGGGTTATGGTTCAACAAAGCATTTTTAAAATTGGCATCGGGTATGTTTACTATCTGCGCACTGGCAAAAAATGAGGTAAGTAGGGTTAGGGTGAGTAGTAGGTGTTTCATTTTTTTAGTTTTGGGTTATGAGTTATGAGTTATGAGTTTATTGTTTGGGGTTTATTGCTAAACCCTTCGGCTGCGCTCAGGGTGACAAATCAATTTCTGTTAACTGCAACTGGATACTGTCACTAAAAACTGATTTGCAATATATAAAATTTTGTTAAAACTAAACGGTTGGTTTAGAAAAAATACCGTTTAGTCCAACAAGCAAACTCTACAGTAATTGCTAAGCGTGTGTGTTCCCCGCCCTGAAAGAGAGGGGTGGCCCGCCGCGGCGGGTCGGGGTGGGTACACGTGGTAAAACTAAAAGATCAAACCCCTTCCGTCCCCGACAGAAAAAGTCGGGGCCACCTTCCCCTTAAAGAAAAACCGAACTTTTTGATTTTAAATTTACATAAGGGAAAGAAGCGCATATTTAAGACATTGCGTAAAAAAGTAACAATATTACTTTCGCAATATTCGCTATCTTTGGGTAAAACGTTTTTGTTATGACCACAATAAGAATTTTTCTTCCCCAGCTCTAAAGGGAGAAAAAATTCTTAACCGCAGCAAGAACTAAGAAAATCCTTACCCTTTAGGGTTAGGGAAAGAGGATTTTCGAAATTAGAAGATTAACTCTTAAAAAATAAATTCTCTACTTATGACCACAATCCATATAGATGAAGAACTGAACTTGGATAAAACCCATTTTAAGACCATGGAGGAGTTTCAACTGTATTTAATGATGCAGGAAAAGGAACAGATTAAAGACTATTCTTTGAGCGAGGCGCATAACAAAATAATTGATGATCGCGTTGCAGAGGCAGATGCCAACCCCGATAATTATGTTACTTACCAAGAATTCAAAGATTCCTTTAAAAAGAAATAAATGTATCAGTTGCGAATACGGATACTTGCCCAACAAGAAGCCGATGAAATCTTTGATTATTATGGCAATATTAATTCTACACTCGCTTTGATGTTTTTGGAGGTATTGTACGCCCAGCTCGATGTAATTTCAGAAAACCCAGAATTGTTCCAATTGAAATATAAAAGTACGCGGGTACGCTATTTAAGAAAGTTTCCTTTTGGAATACATTATAGAATTGTTGATGAAAGTTTTATCGAAATCCTATCAATAATCCACACCAGCCGCAATCCCGAGATTTGGAAAAAAAGAAAGGATTAACGATTAACGACTGAAAATTATTTATTTTTCGAATCAAGAATCAAGAATCAAGAATCAAGAATCAAGAATCACGAATCACGAATCACGAATCACGAATCACGAATCACAAACCCCAAACCCCAAACTACACTTGAATAACCCCTAAATTAAAAGCTTTTTCAATAGGCGCATGGTTTGCGGCTTCAATGCCCATAGAAATCCATTTTCGCGTGTCCAGCGGATCTATCACTGCATCGGTCCAAATTCTAGAAGCAGCATAATACGGAGAGATCTGTCTGTCATATCTGGCTTTTATTTTATCGAACATTTCTTTTTCATCTTCAGGGGTTATAGTTTCACCTTTCTTTTTGAGCGAAGCAGTTTCAATTTGAAGCAATACTTTTGCGGCGCTGTTTCCGCTCATAACCGCTAGTTCCGCACTTGGCCAAGCTACAATCAATCGTGGATCATAGGCTTTTCCGCACATAGCATAATTTCCGGCACCGTAACTGTTTCCTATTATAATTGTGAATTTTGGAACAACGCTGTTGCTAACGGCATTTACCATTTTGGCACCGTCTTTAATGATACCGCCGTGCTCGCTTTTACTGCCTACCATAAATCCGGTTACATCCTGTAAAAACACAAGTGGGATTTTCTTTTGGTTGCAGTTTGCTATAAAACGAGTCGCTTTATCTGCACTGTCGCTATAAATTACACCGCCAAATTGCATTTCACTCGGTTTGGTTTTGGCCTTTGTAGTTTTTACTAAAGTGCGTTGATTGGCAACAATTCCCACGGCCCAACCGTCTATGCGGGCGTAACCTGTTAATATTGTTTGTCCGTAGCCTTCTTTGTATTCTTCAAAATCGCTATCGTCCACGAGGCGTTTTATAATTTCGCGCATATCGTATTGTTCTGCACGCGATTTTGGTAGTATTCCGTAAATATCTTCTTGTTTTTCCTTTGGCTTTACAGTTTTTTCACGGTTGAAACCGGCTTTGTCAAAATCACCAATTTTGGAAATAATATTTTTTATTTTATTTAAAGCATCTTTATCATCTTTCGCCTTATAATCGGTTACGCCGCTTACTTCACAATGTGTTGTTGCACCACCAAGTGTTTCATTGTCGATGGTTTCGCCAATTGCGGCTTTGACTAGATAACTTCCAGCGAGAAAAATGCTCCCGGTTTTGTCAACTATCAAAGCTTCATCGCTCATAATTGGAAGATAGGCGCCGCCGGCCACACAACTGCCCATAACGGCGGCAATCTGTGTGATGCCCATGCTGCTCATAACGGCGTTGTTTCTAAAAATTCTTCCGAAGTGTTCCTTATCGGGGAAAATTTCATCCTGCATAGGTAAATAAACCCCTGCGCTATCCACCAAATAAATAATCGGTAACCGGTTTTCCATAGAAATTTCCTGTGCGCGAAGATTCTTTTTTGCCGTTATAGGAAACCAAGCGCCCGCTTTTACAGTGGCGTCATTGGCAACAACAATACATTGTTTTCCTTTCACATAACCAATTTTCACAACCACACCGCCACTTGGAGCACCGCCTTGTTCCTCGTACATTCCGTCGCCAGCAAAAGCACAGATTTCAATACTCGGTTTATTGGAATCCAGCAAATATGCAATGCGTTCACGCGCTGTGAGTTTACCCTGTGCGTGCTGTTTGTCAATTCGTTTTTGGCCACCACCAAGTTTAATTTTTGCCAGTCTGTTCTTTAGGTCGGAAACTAAAAGTTTATTGTGGTCTTCGTTTTTGTTGAAGTTCAAATCCATTGAAAATTTATGTTTGCGCTAAAATACAAAATGCTGCAAAGTTTTGGGTTCAAAGTTCAAAGTTTAAAGCTGATTTATTCAATGTCAATCTTGGTTCTTGTCTCTTGACTCTTTATTCTATTATAGCTATTCGCTATTTTCTTGTCGCTAATTCCTTTAGAAACTATGACATTTTGTTAACGAAAATCCATTATATATTGCCGATATTTGCTTTTGCGTGTTTTGCGTGTAAATTTGCAACTTAAAATAAAACAAACAAGAATAGACAATGGGAATGAATAAAAATACAGTACTGGCTTGGGCCACTTTTATAATGATTTTTGTAGGTTGTGTCCTTATTGCCTTAGGTGCTTTCCGCTATGACGATGTTGCTGGATGGGGCTTTGCTGCCGTGGGCATTGGTTTCTTTGCCATTGCTTGGGTTTTTAATGCTTTAAAAGGAAGGGTTTAATTCAGGTATTCAGTCTAAATGACCTAATAACCAAATAACTTGTCAGGAAAAAAAGAAATACGCGAACGGCTTGCCAAACATCTCATAGGTGGTGAGGCTTTTATGTCCGTAACGGAAATGTTGAAGAAAATTTCTTTTGAAGACATCAATACACGACCCGGGAATTTACCGTATTCAATTTATGAATTGTTTTACCATATTGTCTTTGCCCAAAAGGATATTGTAAAATACACTTGTTCTGACGATTATACAGAACCCAAATGGCCAGATTATTATTGGCCGAAGGAAAAAATATGCAGGAGTGCTGTCGAATGGGAAACCCTAAAAGCGGAATATACTACAGATCGTGAACGATTGAAAATTTTTCTATTAAAAGAAGAAAATAAACTGATGCAACCTGTAAAGAATGGAAAGGGAGAACAGACTTTGCTACGTGAAACAATGTTGGTGATTGAGCATAATGCATACCATACTGGGCAGATGATGGTAATTTTAAGGTTGCTAAACCTCCATTAGTTACGGAACACTTAACCTTTAAAACGCTGAAAAAGGTTGAATTTAAAATGAAACAATTAACGAATTAACAAAAAAATGAGCGACGATAAAAAAGTAATTTTCTCAATGTCAGGGTTGACCAAAACCTATCAGAGCGCCCAGACCCCAGTTCTAAAAAATATATATTTAAGTTTCTTCTATGGTGCCAAAATTGGTATCCTCGGTTTAAATGGAAGTGGTAAATCCACTTTATTGCGAATTATTGCTGGCGAAGAAAAAAATTATCAGGGTGATGTGGTCTTTGCTCCAGGTTATACCGTGGGCTATCTTGAACAAGAGCCAAAACTTGATGAGTCAAAAACGGTGCTTGAAGTTGTAAAGGAAGGGGTACAAGAAGTGGTAGATATTCTTGACGAATACAACAAGATAAATGATATGTTTGGTTTACCTGAAGTTTACGAAAATCCTACAAAAATGGATGAACTGATGGATAAGCAAGCTAAACTTCAGGATAAAATTGACGCCACAAATGCATGGGAGCTGGACACCAAACTGGAAATTGCGATGGACGCTTTGCGCACTCCAGAACCCAATAAATTAATAAGTGTTCTTTCTGGTGGTGAAAAAAGAAGGGTCGCGCTTTGTAGATTGCTTTTAAAAGAACCTGATGTATTGTTGCTGGATGAGCCAACAAACCACTTGGATGCCGAAAGCGTGCATTGGTTGGAACATCACCTTTCAGAGTATAAGGGAACCGTGATTGCAGTAACCCACGATAGATATTTCCTTGATAATGTAGCAGGTTGGATTTTAGAATTAGACAGGGGAGAAGGTATTCCTTGGAAAGGTAATTACTCCTCTTGGTTGGATCAAAAATCAAAACGAATGGCACAGGAGCAAAAAACAGCTGGAAAACGCCAAAAAACGTTGGAACGAGAATTGGAATGGGTTCGTCAAGGTGCAAAAGGCCGCCAAACAAAGCAAAAAGCACGTTTGCAGAACTATGACAAACTATTGAGCCAAGATCAAAAACAACTGGACGAAAAACTGGAAATATACATCCCGAACGGTCCGCGTTTGGGAACCAATGTTATTGAAGCAAAAGGTGTTTCAAAAGCGTTTGGCGATAAACTGCTTTACGAAGACTTGAATTTTAAATTACCCCAAGCGGGAATCGTTGGAATAATTGGCCCAAACGGCGCTGGTAAGACCACGATTTTCAAAATGATTATGGGCGAAGAAGCGCCTGATAAAGGTACGTTTGAAGTGGGTGAAACCGCAAAAATTGCCTACGTGGATCAAGCACATTCAAATATAAATCTCGATAAAACTATATGGGAAAACTTCAGCGATAGCCAGGAATTGATTATGATGGGTGGGCGACAAGTGAATTCGAGAGCGTATTTGAGCCGTTTCAATTTCAGCGGAAGCGAACAGAACAAAAAAGTCTCTATGCTCTCCGGGGGAGAACGAAATAGACTTCACCTTGCAATGACTTTAAAAGAAGAGGGAAACGTGCTTTTACTAGATGAGCCAACCAATGACTTGGACGTAAACACGCTTCGTGCCCTTGAGGAAGGTTTGGAAAACTTTGCAGGTTGTGCCGTGGTTATTAGTCACGACCGTTGGTTTTTGGATAGAGTTTGTACACACATTCTTTCTTTCGAAGGAAATAGTGAAGTGTATTATTTTGAAGGTGGTTTCAGCGAATACGAAGAAAATAAAAAGAAACGTGTGGGCGGCGATTTAATGCCGAAGCGAATAAAATACAAAAAATTGATACGATAAGTTATGTTGAAAAATATATTGATACTTGGTTTATTGATAACAATCTCTTCCTGCGGAAGCAAGAAAACGGCAGTGCAAGCCTCAAAAGATTCCAAAGAAGTGGTTTTGGGTAAAAGCGAAGCTGTTTCCTATAAAAGCTTAGGGAATGGAGTTGCTTCAATATCATTGCAACTTTTTGAAAATAACACGTTCAAATTTGATTTCAAAAGCATTCCGCAGCCAGACACTGATGATAAAACAATTACCATTTCAGAAAAAGGAACTTACACTACGGACGGAAATTGGAAAACCTTAAATTTTAAAAACCCGAAATTTTCATTGGCCTCTATTTTTGATGCCAATTATGCTGGTGCGGCAGATTTTAGGGTAATTGATAAAGAAAACGTAAAAATAAATACCGCGAAAAATGCTTTGCCAATTTGGGGCGTTGTTTGCGAAAAGGAGTAAAAAGTAATATAAAATAAGAAATCCCGATTCAAGAACAGAATCGGGATTTTTTAATTTTCAAACTTTGCAATTTATTTGCTGATAATAAGTTTTTTCGTAACAGATTGTTTCCCGCTATTCACTTTCACAAGATAAATCCCTGCAGCAAGGCCATCGGTTTTAACATTGATGTTCTTATTGGCGCCGAAATTTCCATTGAACAATTCCTTTATCTTTTTCCCCGAAATATCATAAAGCTGAATAGTCCCTTCCGAAGAAATATTTTGTGAAATTGTAAATTCTGAAGTCGCAGGATTTGGATAGATTTTGACTGCGTTTGAAGCTAATTCATTAGCTCCCACGCTTAAAAGATCGCTCACATCATAGCTGTGCATGGCTCTTCCAAAAGTACCTGCATAAAGCGTTTTGGTAGGTTCGTGAAATTTTAAATCCATAACCACTGTCAATGGTAGGTTGTTCCCTAGAATTGTCCAGTTTGCGCCATCGTCCTTGGAATACCAAACATTTAAATCTGTTGCAACAAAAAGTATGTTTTCTGCAGGATAAGTGATTATATCGTTCACAGGGATATTTGGTAAATTTGAAGAAATATCCGTCCAATTTTGTCCTCCGTCTGTGGTTTTGAAAACGCGCGGGGTGTAATCCAAATATTTAAAACCTGAAACAGTTACATAAGCAATCATATCATCGCTAGGAACCATTGCGATGGAAGTGATATATTGATCCGGTAGACCGGCACTAACATCTGTCCAAGTTGTTCCCCCATCAAAGGTTACGTTTACGTTTCCGTCATCGCTTCCTGTGTAGATCACATCGAGATTATTATATGAAGCAGCGATTGCAGTAAGCGTTCCGAAGGCTAGCGAGCCACTTGGGTGAAGACCATCCGTTAAATCTGGACTAATTGCAGTCCAAGAAACAGCTCTGGTGGATGTATATAGTTTATTACTTCCGTAATACATTTTATCTGGACTAAAGGGCGAAAGAATAACTGGAGTATTCCAGTTTACACGGTCGCTGCCACTAATTCCATTGGTTCCATTTTGAAAAGTGGTTCCTCCATTGGTTGAACGGCGTAGATTTCCATTTTGTGATTCTGCGTACACATAATTATTATCAATTGGATCTACATTTACATGAAAACCATCACCTCCAATAATGGAGTTCCAATCGTCCAGATTACCTGTCATTGTTCGTATGGTGTTATTATCTTGTGTTCCTCCATATAATCTTTCAGGATGCTGATAATCAACTTCAATGTTGTAAAATTGCGTTATTGGAAGATTTAAAAACTTCGTCCAACTATTACCTCCATTGTTTGAAATATACGCCCCTCCATCGTTTCCAGCGAGCATAAAATTGCTATTTGTTCTCGAAAAATCGAGCGCGTGGTGATCTACGTGCATTCCGTTTAAGGTGCTCCAAGATGCACCGCTATTTGTTGATTTCGCAATATCGAAACCTACAACATAAACTTCTGAAGAATTTGTTGGATTCACCCGAACATTTCCAAAATACCAACCAAAATTAGCATCAATCCCGCTCAAAGCGCCCGCTGGAGTCACGAGCGTCCAATTGTTGCCATTGTCTGTGGATTTGTATAACCCATTGAATTCATTGGTAATTTCATTTGTGGTGAAGCGCGCATAAACTGTTGAAGGGTCAGATTCCGAAACCGCAATACCTATTCTACCAGTTTGGGTATTTGGAGCAGGTAAGCCATTGGCTGCACCCAATTCTGTCCATGTTGTACCACCATCCATAGAACGATGGATTGCAGAAGTAACCCCGCCGTAATCGCGTTGCCAAGGTTTGCGAGTGCGTTCCCACATGGCAGCGTAAATAATGTTTGTATTTGCCACATTCATCGCAACATCTATTGCTGCTGTGGAATCGGTTACGAACAATATTTGTTCCCAGTTTGTTCCTCCATTTGTAGTTCTATAGATTCCGCGTTCCACATTTTTACCGTACAATTGGCCGGTAGCGGCTACGAAAACACGGTCTGGGTTTGTGGGGTCAATTACGATTCGACCAATGTGATTGCTTTCTGGTAGGCCAGCGTTTGTCCATGTATCGCCAGCATTGTCGCTTCTGTATATTCCATCGCCAAAATAAGCACCGTCAGTAGCGCTTCCATTGGCTTCGCCTGTACCTGCATAAATTCGTTGTGCGTTTGATGGAGCTATTGCAATATCGCCTATAGAAGGTTTTGTTACTTCGTCAAAAATTGGGGTCCAGTTTGTTCCGCCATCAAAACTTCTGAAGATACCACCCGTAGCTGTGGCTACGTAAAGATGGTCATCGTTGTCTGGAGCTATTGCAACATCTGTAACTCTTCCGCCAGTATTTAATGGGCCAACAAATGTCCACTCCCCAGCCATTTCAGGAGATCTGTTTGCAAGTATCTGTTTGGATTGCAGAACCGCTTCTTTGTAAGCTTCTTTGTTGATGTAATTATTGGGATAGGCACGCTGATTATACATCCATTCTGCGGGATATTCCATCTTTCCGGTTTCTTTTTCAATACTTTTTTCTTCTGAATTGTTTTTACAACTTGAAAAAAGAAGCGCGGAAAAGAATGTTAGTACTATTAAGTTTAAGGGGAGCTTGTAGTTTTTCATCAATAAAGATTTTGCATTTTAGGTTTTTATAGAATGATCTCGTAATTCACTGATTGTAAATATCGTAATTATTTATTGGGATACCAATCCAATTGCGTAACCTTGATATCGGGATTGCCTGCTTCCACCAAAGATTTGAATTTGGCGACATCGCTTAAACCTTCCGTGCCACGATAATGATAGGGATAAACGGTTTTTGGTTTAAAAGCCAAAACTGCTTCTGCAGCTTTTTCAACCGTCATTGTATAGGGTAAATTCATACAGACAAAAGCGATGTCAATATTTTTAAGATTGCGCATTTCTGGAATATCTTCGGTGTCACCAGAAATATAGATACGTTCACCATTTTTTTCAAGAACATAGCCATTTCCACGGCCTTTTTCGTGAAATTTTAAAGCTTCTGGACGAAGATTGTACATGGGAATTGCTTCAATTGTCATTTCAAAATCATTGATCAAATCACTATTGTTTATAACTTGCGTTTTGTTTTGAAGATTTTCCGGCAACTTTTCAAAAACTGCTTTTGGAGCAAATATTACAGTTTTTTCAACTGCAATCGCTTCAATGGTTGCAGTGTCCAAATGATCGCCGTGGATATCAGTAATCAAAACCATGTCGGGTTCTGTAAACTTCGAAAAAGTTTCTTTTCCACCCACGGGATCTACGTAAATTATGGTTCCATCCCAATTCAAAACCATTGTTGCGTGTTCCACTGGATTTATGGTAAAACCCTTTTCAGTTGCAGCTTCCCCACCATCAACTTCTTCCAGCGGAGTATCAATTATTGTTTCGGACTCAGTTTTTTCCGAAGTATTTTTGCAAGCTATACATACAATTGCTATAAACAACAAATGAGCTAATTTTTTCATATAAATTGATTTTAATGTAATGAAGATACTAAGA
Organism: Aequorivita antarctica; assembly: GCF_007997155.1. Lineage (GTDB taxonomy): Bacteria > Bacteroidota > Bacteroidia > Flavobacteriales > Flavobacteriaceae > Aequorivita > Aequorivita antarctica. The sequence continues at coordinate 44,648 of NZ_VORT01000012.1, forward strand.
AAGAAAGTAGTATTTGCGGTTTTGAAATAATTTAAGAAATTGCATCACTCACCAAACAAGCAATCGCCTTGCCCACTTGATTTGGAAAAATCCCTGCAGAAGGAGAGCCCTCACAAATATGAAAATAACGCGCATATGTATTTTTTGAAAAGTGTGAAACAAATTTCCTGGCTTCGTTCAGAGTAAACCCACTGGGCGAAATGGCGCTGCTGCCCATCATTTCAATGGCGTCCATATCCACTTCAATCCCGAAATTATCGTTGCAGCAGAAATTTTCGGCCTCCTGCAATGCTTCGCCAAAAGATAAGTTTTGATCGATGGAAATAGCTTCAAATAGATTGAATTTTACTCTGTGTGAATTTTTCTCCATTGAATTAAAAACCACTTCCGAAGTATAATTGCGATGAAGCCCAAAGATGAAGTATTTCTCCAAAAACCCATCCACAAAAGCATACGAAAACCCGTTACCGCTATGGCGATGTTCCAAAGACCTGAAATCTGTGTGCGCATCAAAATTAATACAATTGATTGCTTTTTCTATACCTTCGGAAGTGCCCTTTAAATTCCCAAAACTATTGTTATGGCCCCCGCCAATGATTATTGGAAATTTTCCGGCTGCAACAATTGCCCTTACAACTTCAGAAACTTTATGATCTATTTGGGTAACGAGTCCACCAAGTTCTTCTGCATAATGGTTTTCTTCTTTGGAAATGCTTTCTGCCTGCTTCATTTGGGTGTCGCAATCTAATTCACCCAAAAGAATTACGTTTTCAGCATTCGTTAAGTGATTGTGCTGAATGTTTAAAAGGCTTCCCAAAGCGGCTGTCCAAGCTTTAGAAGTCCCTGGATTCCCATAATTGGCCCGAACCCCAATATCTTCTGGGATTCCCAAAAGAACATATTTTGCGGAATGGTTTTTTAAATCCTCGAGCGTTTTTATAAAAGATACTTTTTCACCAAACTTGGTTTCACCGTCTCTTTTTTTGAGGAGGGAAGCGATATCTTTTTCAGAATAAATTTTCAATAAACTCATTTTACTTCTTGACCATTTATAATTACCGAATCAATCAAATTACTGCCAAAAGCATAAGGTAAATAACCGTATGAAGGAATTTCTTTTGTAATGATAAGATTTGCCATTTTTCCTTTGGTAATGCTGCCGTGGGTTTTGCTTAAGCCCATTGCATAAGCGCCATTTATAGTTGCGGCGTTTATAGCTTCTTCAGGTGTAAGCCTCATTTTAATACAGGCTGTTGCAATCACAAAATTCATGTTTCCACTAGGTGTAGAACCTGGATTGTAATCTGTAGCGAGCGCCAACGGCAATCCAGCGTCAATTATTTTTCTGCTAGGTGTGTAGGGAATACTTAAAAAGTAGGAGCAGGAGGGAAGTGCCACAGGCATGGTGTCGCTATTTTTCAATGCATCCAAATCTTCATCTGTCAAAACTTCCAGGTGGTCCACACTCAAGGCTTTGTGTTTTACTGCGGCAGCAATTCCACCGATGCTGTTGAATTGGTTTACGTGTACTTTTGGGATGAGGTTGTGTTTTTTACCTTCTGAAAGAACGCGTTCCATGTCGGCCACAGAAAAATAACCTTCTTCACAAAATATATCCACATATTCGGCGAGCTTTTCTTTGGCTACTTTGGGAAGCATTTCGTTACAGAGCAAGTCTAAATAACCATCTTTGTTGCCCTTGTATTCCGTGGGAATTGCGTGTGCGCCCAAAAATGTTGTTTTAATGGTAATAGGATATTCTTCAGAAAGCTTTTTAGCCACGCGAAGCATTTTCAATTCTGCATCAGTGGTTAGCCCGTACCCGCTCTTTATTTCTATTGCGCCTGTACCAAGACGCATCACTTCTTCCAGTCTTGCAGCAGATTGATGGTATAAATCTTCTTCTGAAGTTTGTTGCAGTTTTTTTGCGCTATTGACGATTCCACCACCTTTTTCTGCGATTTCTTGGTAGCTCAGTCCATTGATCCTATCTACAAACTCCTGTTCCCGGTTCCCAGCGTAAACTAGGTGTGTGTGGCTGTCGCACCAAGCTGGCAGCACCATTTTCCCGCTGCAATCCAAGGTTTTAAATCCTTGGTGCGGCCCCATTTTGTCCATTGTTCCGTAATCTTCAATAATACCGTGGTTTATAAACACCCACGCGTTTTTTAAAGTAGGGAGTTCTTTCATTTCTTTCCCACTTAGTTTTTTTGGGCAGTTTTCGCGGACTTGGAGCAATTCTTTTATATGTGTGAGTAGTAATTTCATTGTAAGAATTTAATAGCGGTTATTTTTTATAAAGATAGAAAAACTAAATGCTAAAAGGGAAGTGCCAATTTTCAAATTTGGAATTTATTTGTCATTTGATTTTTGATATTTAGGATTTTCTTCTCAGTTATTTATACCTTTAACCAACTGAAAATTACTTTAAATGAAATCAAAAAATATAGGAATCAACACCATCTGCACCCACATTGGCGAGGTGGAAGATAAACAGTTTAAAGGCGCCATTTCGCCTTTATATATGTCCAGTAGCTACGCCTATGAAGATGTGGATGTAAAACGCTATCCGCGTTATTTCAACACCCCAAACCAAGAGGCACTCTGTAAAAAAGTAGCGATGCTTGAAAAAAGTGAGGCGGGACTTATCTTCGGAAGTGGAATGGCAGCTGTGAGTACTACAATGCTGGCATTTTTGCACAAAGGTGATCACGTTGTACTTCCGCAGACCTTGTATGGAGGAACGTATAATTTCGTTGTTGAAGAATTTCACAAATTTGGAATAGAATACTCCTTTGCCGAAGGTTTTTCGGAAAAAGATTTTTCTGAAAAAATTCAGAAGAATACCAAAGTGATATTTGTTGAAACCCCTTCAAATCCCTTAATGCGAATTACAGATTTGGAAATGATTTCACGAATTGCAAAACCTCAGGGAATCGTTACGATGATTGACAATACGTTTGCTTCCCCAGTAAACCAAACTCCAGTCGACTTTGGAATAGACATTATGATTCACAGTGCCACGAAATATATGGGCGGTCATAGTGATATTTTAGCAGGTGCGGTAGCTGCAAGCGAAGATCATATAAAAAAGATATGGAATCTTGCCAAAAACTTGGGCGGAAGCCTTAGCGACTATACTGTATGGCTTTTGGAGCGAAGTATGAAAACAATGGTGTTGCGCGTAAAAGCACAAAATAAAAATGCAAAAAAAATGGCCAAATGGTTGGATAAACATCCGTTGGTAGAAAAAGTTTACTATCCAGGATTGAAAAACCATCCCGATTACGAACTTGCAAAAAAGCAAATGAACGGTTATACAGGAATGCTTTCTTTCGAAATAAACGAATCATTGAATGTTGGCGATTTTTTAAAAGCGTTGAAATTGATTAAACCGTCGATGAGCTTGGCGGGAGTGGAATCTACCATTCTTTCACCAACAAAAACATCACACGCATTATTGACAGCTGAAGCTCGCAAAGAACAGGGTATTAGTGATGGTCTGCTTCGTTTTTCAGTGGGAATTGAAGAAATAGAAGATATAATTGCCGATTTGGAAGCTGCCTTTCAAAAGGTTTCCAAAATGGAAAAAATTTAAATAAATAATATGAAGATTGACATACTCGCCATTGGCGCACACCCTGACGATGTAGAATTGGGCTGTTCGGCAACTTTGGCAAAAGAAATAAGCAAAGGCAAGAAAGTAGGCATTTTAGATCTTACCCGAGGTGAGCTTGGAACGCGAGGCACTGCAGAAATACGGGACAAAGAAGCTGCCGACGCGGCAAAAATTTTAGGAGTAAAGTTTCGACACAACCTTGAGTTTTCCGATGGATTTTTGGTGAACAATGCTGCATCGCAACATGAAATTATTAAAATTATCAGAAAATATCAGCCAGATGTGGTTCTTTGTAACGCTATTGATGATAGGCACATTGACCACGGAAAAGCGAGTAAACTTGCCAGTGATGCCTGTTTTTTAAGTGGCTTGCAAAAAATTGAAACGATTCAGGACGGCAATCATCAAAAAGCTTGGCGGCCAAAGCACGTTTATCATTACATTCAATGGAAAAATATTGAGCCCGATTTTGTAGTAGATGTCACGGATTTTATGGAGAAAAAATTGGAAGCTGTTTTTGCATATAAAAGCCAATTTCATCAAAAAGAACCCGATGAACCGGAAACACCAATTTCCTCAACAAATTTTAGGGATAGCATTACATACCGAGCACAGGACTTGGGAAGGCTAATTGGAACTGAATATGGGGAAGGCTTTACTGCGGAAAGGTACCCCGCTGTGAATTCAATTTTCGATTTAATTTAATTTTCTTTATAGTTAGTATTGCGCAACCGTAAGATTTGATTTATATTTGCGTCCGCTTAGCGAAGTTGTGTGTTAAAGCACAATAAATGGTGGTTGTAGCTCAGCTGGTTAGAGCATCGGTTTGTGGTACCGAGGGTCGCCGGTTCGAACCCGGTCTTCCACCCAAGACAAAAGCTTCTCAGAAATGAGAGGCTTTTTTTTATGCAAAAACTTCAAACTGTGCTACCGGGTGAGAAGTTTATCCTGAGCGCAGTCGAAGGGAACCCGGTCTTCCACCCAAGACAAAAGCTTCTCAGAAATGAGAGGCTTTTTTTTATGTTATAACGGTCTTCCATCCAAAAAAAAACCTCCCTTTTATGGGAGGATTTTTTCGTTTAAGTTCGTGGGGTTTATAGATTCTAGTCCACCTTTATCCTTTGATCTCGATTGGCTACTTCCCATGCTGTCAAAAAGATAAGCTGGGCTCTTTTCGCCATTAAATCGTATTCAATTTTATCGGGCGTATCGGTTATTTTGTGATAATCTTCATGAACGCCGTTGAAATAGAAAATGATCGGCACGTTGTTTTTTGCGAAATTGTAATGATCACTTCGGTAATAAAAACGATTTGAATCATTGGGATCATCGTATTTGTAATCTAGTTCCAGCTTTGTGTATTCATCATTAACTGCAGTAGAAATATCCTGCAATTCTTGGCTCAGCTTGTTGCTTCCTATTAAATAGATATAATCTGGGTTGTCCTTTTTATCTGGATCAATTCTGCCAATCATGTCAATATTGAGATCGCATACCGTATTTTTCAATGGAAATAAAGGGTTTTCAGTATAATAACGCGAACCATAAAGACCAATTTCTTCACCCGTTACGTGCAAAAAAAGTATAGATCGTTTTGGTGGATGACCGTCTTTTACAGCTTGGTGAAAGGCTTGGGCTATTTCCAGTATGGAAACCGTGCCACTGCCATCGTCATCTGCTCCGTTAAAAACATTTCCTTCCTTGTCCATCCCCACGTGGTCTAAATGCGCAGAAATAACAACAATTTCTTCGGGCTTTTCAGAACCTTTTATAAATGCGACTACATTTTCAGAAGCTTGTGGATCTCTTCTCCCTGCAAAAAAACTAGCGGGAATATCCTGGAAATAATCATTGGTTCCCCGAGCAGCTGAAATTCCTTCTTTTTTATAAAAATCACGAATATATTCTGCCGCCATTTTTTGGCCCTTGGAGCCAGTCATTCTGCCTTCCATTTCGTCTCCAGCATAAATGTATAGATGCTTTTTAAGGTCTTTTGCGGTTATGGTATTTGCGTAATCAAGGCTGGTTTTTTTTGGACCATTAGAGCTTTGTGTGGCATTACAGCATAAAATGAAAGGCGAAAAAATAAAGAAAAATATAAGCTTCATAAATTTGAGGGGTTCTGATTATTCAAAGGAAATGAGTTCATAATCTTCGGGAGCTAGACCACCTTCTCCAATTTTTTTATAGTTTAAAGTATATATTTTTAAAACTTCGTTGCCATCACGGTCTTGTGATTTCACGGTAATCTTTACTATATAACTTATCCCGATGGAGGCTTCTCCTGTTTTGGTTTCGGTCAATTCTATATCATCGTTAATAAACTTTGTGCCTTCGGGAAGTTGCAATTTTTCAATGGCGTCTTTTTTGGCAAGTTCGCGAACTACCGTCTCTTGTTTATTTTCTGTGGAGCAAGAAACCACGAGAAATGTTATTAATATGAATGCTAATTTTTGCATAACAATTTGTTTTAAGTTAAAAGGTTAACGGGTAAAGATAAAATAAGTTGAATGCCTTAATGCAAAAGTTTTGTGAAAAATATCTGTTTGAATATTTCGCACTAAAATTGTAGTGTAGACAATGCCTATATTTGCAAAAAAAACTGAAAAAAGATGAAGGTAGAACAAATTTATACTGGATGCCTTTCCCAAGGAGCATATTACATAGAGAGCAACGGAGAAGCCGCAATTATTGATCCGTTGCGGGAAACAAAGCCTTATTTGGAACGTGTTAAAAACGACAACGCGAAGATTAAATATATTTTTGAAACCCACTTTCATGCCGATTTTGTGAGTGGACATATAACACTTTCCCAGCAAACCGGAGCTTATATTGTTTATGGACCTACGGCAAAGCCATCTTTTGAAACCATAGTAGCCAAGGATGGACAAACATTTAAAATTGGTAACGTAACCATAACCGCAATGCATACACCGGGGCATACCATGGAAAGCACTACCTATTTGTTAAAAGATGAAAATGGTAAGGATTACGCAATATTCAGTGGAGACACCCTGTTTTTGGGCGATGTTGGTCGTCCCGACCTTGCTCAAAAAGCAAATGAAATTACTCAGGAAGACTTGGCTGGGATTTTGTTTGACAGTCTTCGAAATAAAATAATGCCTTTAGCTGATGATGTAATTGTTTATCCTGCGCACGGAGCCGGTTCTGCTTGCGGAAAAAACATGATGAAAGAGACCGTGGACACTTTAGGCAACCAAAAGAAAATGAACTATGCCCTACGGGCAGATATGACCCGCGAAGAATTCATTAAAGAAGTAACCGACGGTTTGGCGCCGCCGCCATTGTATTTTCCGATGAATGTAAAAATGAATCGAGAAGGTTACACTGCTTTTGATGACGTAATTACGCAAGGAACAACTCCATTGAATCCAAGTACATTTGAAAGAATGGCGAACGAAACCGATGCAATTGTGCTGGACGTTCGTAATCAAATTGAATTTATTGACGGACATATTCCCCGTTCCATATTTATTGGTTTGGATGGTGGCTTTGCTCCGTGGGTAGGCGCTTTGTTGGCTGATGTGGAACAAAAAATACTTTTAGTTGCTTCCCCAGGAAGGGAAGAAGAAGCAGTTACTAGATTATCAAGGGTTGGTTTTGATAGAACTCTTGGTTATTTGCAAGGAGGTATTGAAGCCTGGAAAGAAGCCGGAAAGGAACTTGATACTTTGGAATCTATTGATGCCGAAAACTTTAAGGAAAAACTGGAAAACGAAATTTCTGTCTTCGATGTTCGCAATGATGGCGAGTATGCCAATGGCAGAATATCTTGTGCATCCCACGCGCCATTGGGATTTTTGAACCAGTATGTGAGTGGTTTTCCAAATGGAGATAAGTGTTATCTTTATTGTGCGGGTGGCTATCGCTCTGTAATTGCCGCTTCCATCTTGAAAAGTAGGGGCATTCACAATGTGGTAAATGTTGCGGGAGGTATTGCTGCTATTAAAAACGTTGGTATTCCCGTCTTGTAATTTCAAAAGTAAGTTTATAAAAGTAAAGTCCTCAATAAACAATTGAGGGCTTTTTTTATGGCTATTTTAAATCCACTTTCTTTTTAAATATTTCTAATATATCTTAAAAACAATGCTTTCTGTAGTTTATAAAATACTGTAAATCAATATTAAAAACAGTTTTGTTAAACTTTTCTGAAAAAAGATTAAACAAAATAATATATTTCTTAGTTTTACTTCGAACAAAAAAATATATGTATTATGAAAAAAGTTTTACCAATTATTGCAATTGTTCTATTTACAGTTAATTCAATTGCACAAACAGCACGTGTACAAGTGATACACAACTCAGCCGATGCAGCTGCAGCAGAAGTAGATGTCTATATAAATGCAGATTTAGCTCTAGACGATTTTGCCTTTAGAACAGCCACTCCGTTTCTTGACCTTCCAGCAGGTGTACAGATTAATATCGGTATAGCTCCAGGAAATAGTACAGATGTAGGAGATGTGCTATTAACGGTACCTGTAACGCTTACTGAAAATGAAAAATATATAGTGGTAGCGGATGGTATTGTTAGTCCGACTGGTTATAATCCAGCACCGCCATTAAGTCTTCAGGTTTTTCCAATGGCAAGAGAAATGGCTGCAGACCCTACCAATGTAGATGTTTTAGTACATCATGGCGCTACAGACGCTCCAACTGTTGACGTAGTTGAAACAGGCGTAGGTGCTGGAACTATTGTAGATGATATTTCTTACACAGAATTTCAAGGGTATTTGGAGCTTCCAACTGCCGATTACATTCTTGATATAACGGATGAAACGGGCACAGTGACCGTCGCCAGATACCAAGCGCCATTGGCAACTTTAGGATTGGAAGGGGCGGCCTTAACGGTTTTAGCTTCAGGATTTTTAGATCCTTCACAAAACTCAAATGGTCCTGCTTTTGGGTTGTATGTTGCTAGTCCATTAGGTGGTGCTCTTTTAGCACTTCCATCAGCTCCTTTAAGTGTTTCTGAATTTGATTCTTCGGGATTTGCCCTTTATCCAAACCCTGCAAATGAAAGATTAAACATCAGTGCAACAGGAATAGATTTAAGTCAATATTCAGTAGCGGTTACAGATATGTTAGGTCGTCAAGTTTCAAAAGCTGAAATAAGTGTTGATGGAATTATTGATATTAGTAATTTAAGTGAGGGAATTTATAATTTAACCATTTTGGATAATAACAAACCAGTAGTGAATAAGAAGTTTGTTAAAAACTAGTATGTTGTTAGAATTAGTTAAATCGGAAAGCCCTGAAACAATTAAGTTCCAGGGCTTTTTTCTTGCCATCTTTCTTCTTCATATTGCTGAGTTATTCAACATCGGCAAGATCTTCTAAAGTTTTAACACGGTTAAGTGTATTGTGGATTTCTGTTGCCTGATTTTTCAGGAGTCCAGAAATATTTGGAGAAAAGTTTTGCTTTTGCAACTTCTCTTCATATTCTTTCCAGCTAGCTTTTTCACCTCGGATGCATTCTTCCAAAACTGCTTCATCAGTATTTCCAGCTACTGAGCTTTTAATATCAATCCAAGTTCTGTGCAAATTCCCAGTAAGGCTTCCGCTTTCTTTTGGTTGTTCGTTTAGATTTCTTATTTGTTGGTCTAGTTCTGTTGCAAAACGGCTTCGTTGTGCAGCTTGGTTCTGAAGAAAGCGTTTCAGATTTTGGTTTTTAGCATCTTTCATCGCTTTGGTGAAACCTTTTTCTGCGTCATAATTTTTTTCCAACAAATCCTGAAGATTATTCACTACATTTTCGTGAATGTTTTGATCGGCTTTTTCTTTTGTAGTTTCCATAGTTTTGTTTTTTAAAATTTTATTTAAAGATAATTCTATTAGAAAGAAATGAATCTTAGTGATTTCACAATTGAGAGGTGTTTAACGAACTTTGTTAAAAGTTTTCACATTGTATATTATCAGAAATAATAAAAAAATATTAAAGTTTATTTATAATAGAAGGTATTGATTAACTTTCAATAAAAAACTATGGATATACGTTCAAACGAGCCATTTTGGCTTATTAAAAACTCCCTTCCTTACAGTTATCCTTCTTTACAAAAATCAATTTCTTCCGAAGTCTTAATTATTGGCGCGGGAATTACTGGAGCGCTTATCGCTTATAAACTTCTTGAAGAGGGCAAAAAAGTAATTATGGTAGATCGCCGCGATGTTGCTAATGGAAGTACTTCGGCAAGCACTTCGATGCTTCAATATGAAATAGACGTACCATTGCATAAATTGATCGATCAGGTAGGATTAACCTGCGCAGTTTCCAGTTATCAGAATTGTGAGAAGGCAATTAAGGATTTAAAAAAAATTGTAACTAAAATTGGTAGCGATTGCGGATTTGAATATAAAAAAAGTATCTATTTCGCTTCATCAAAAAAAGATTTAACTTTTTTGAAAAATGAATTTGAAGCAAGGCAACGACACGGTTTTAAGGTTAAATGGCTATCAAAAGAAGATGTAAAAGAACTTGGACTAAATGCCTACGCAGCTATAGAATCTCAATCTGGAGCTGTGATGGATGTATATAAATTGGCTAATGACTTATTAAAATACTGCAGTATAAAGGGAGTGGAAATTTATGACAGAACGGATATTGTGGAAATTAAAAGGAAAAATGACAAAACAATAGCCAAAACAAAATCAGGTTTCGCAATTGAAGTTGATCACGTGGTACACTGCACAGGTTATGAAAGTACGGAAACCATTAAGGAAAATATTGTAAATTTAAAAAGCACATTTGCCTTGGCGTCAGAAGCATTTGAAACGCTTCCAAAGGCATTTAAAAATCATATTTATTGGAATACAGATGCCCCATATTTATATTTTAGGAGCACTGATGATGGCCGGATAGTGATGGGCGGAGGCGATCGAGATTTTAAAAACGCCATTCGCCGTGATGCTTTACTTCCAAAGAAAGAAAAGGAACTTACCAAAAAGTTTCAGAAATGTTTCCCCGAAATACCGTTTATTGCAGATTATTCATGGGCGGGAATTTTTGGCGAAACCAAGGATGGCTTACCGTATTTTGGAAAACCAGATACTGAAAATGATGAACATTATATCTTGGGTTTTGGAGGAAATGGGATTACTTTCAGTGTGATGGGAATGGACGCATTAATTAATTCCATCAATAAAACGCCACATCCTTATCTGGAATATTATAAATTCAACCGATAATTAATTTAAAAATTTATAGATACTAAAAATTATGGAAAATTGGTTTTTGAAAGGCGTGGGGCGGTAGGTTTTGATTTTGCTTTAAAGGTTTGCTTCAATTTCTTTTTTCTATACTCTACAACTTTCTCAATTAAAACATATGGGTGGGTGGACTATTGAAAACTAGAATTGTCTTACTAGTTTTCATCGCAATCTATTTCTTTTAAAGGCATAGAATCATTAAAGGTATATTTTGTTTTTTTTTTAAATTTCATTTTCCCATCAACCTCTTCCACTTCGCCAAAACCTTCTACAAACTTGTTCTCTTTCTTCACGAACATAACTTCGCGAACTGAAACGGAGCCTTCAGATCCAAAAGTATAATCGGCGAAAAGGGTGTCGCCTACCATTTTTCCTTCAAAAACACCATCGTTCTTATCTTTTTCAAAATAATTATAGCTCAAAGTTCCAGCAACTTCATCGTTCATTTTTTCCATCTGAAGCAGAACGGTGTCTTTTTTAGAAACATATCGATAACACCCAATTTCGGGAGAATTCACATCGCTTTGCATAATATCCGCTTCTTCGGGAGCTATAACTTCAAATTCTTCTCTTTTGTTTTCATTTTTACAGGAAGAAGCTATAATTGTGGCAATGGCGGTAAAAATTAAAAGATGGTTTTTCATAGAATTGATTCTTAGTTTGTTAGGAGGGTTTGTTAAAAGTTAAAGCTATAGAAATATTTGTGTTTGTTGATCTAGCTTATAATTAATTTAACAATAGTTATAATGAATTTATGGAATCCGCTTCAAAATTTTTCGAGCTCGAGCTTGGTAGCCCGCACTTTTATTCGGTGCATTTTCAGTAAGAATGTTTCGCAATTCGGGATAAATCCATTTTTTGTCGTGATCCCACCCCAAATAATAGAGGCATTGCATAGCTGGAGCCTGACAAGCAACTTTCTGGTCGGTGATTAGCCAATCGAAGCAACATTCAGTAATACATTGTCTTTCGTTTTTATTTAAGACATTGGAAACTATACCAAACACTTTCATAAAATGATAATGACAAAGCATTTCACATATTTTAGCACAAGAGCGCAATGCAGAATCATTTTTTATTTGGGGAAGCTGCTCAAAAAACAAGTGCATATATTTAAAGAAGCTTTTAGCTTTATGCTCACAGATAACTTCCAGGACCCAAGCAGATTGAACTAAAAGTTCGCTTTCTTCTGAAAAACACCATTGAAGTGTTTCACGCACATAATGGGGTTTTTTGGTTATCCAAAAAGCAATTTCCAGTCTCTTTTTGCGACTGCTGTCAACCTCCATCAATTTTTCTTTTAAATCTTCGGGAAGCATAGTTCATTATTTTAAAAGTTCAACAACCTTTGGAACGCCTGTGGAAGCATTTTCTGCAACAACCGTGATTCTTCTGTTTTCTGAAATGGACGGTTGTGGATCCACAAAATAGATTTGTGCATCTAGTTTTGCATATTGAACCAAACCAGCCGCGGGATACACTTGCATTGAAGTTCCCACGATTATTATCGCATCTGCTTGTTCAACTATATCTGCGGCAACTTCAATCATCGGAACCATTTCGCCAAACCAAACTATATGTGGACGCAGTTGGTGATTGTATTCACAGAAATCACCAATGTTCAGATCCTTTTTCCAGTCCAAAATCAAGTCTTCATCAAAAGTGCTTCTCACTTTCAGAAGCTCGCCGTGAAGGTGAATAATATTTGTACTTCCAGCCCTTTCGTGCAGGTCGTCCACATTTTGGGTGATGATTGTAACATCGTGTTTTTTTTCCAGTTCTGCCAACGCAATATGTGCGGCGTTGGGTTGAACCGTCAACAGTTGTCTTCGCCGTTGATTGTAAAAATCGAGCACTGCAGCGGGATTGCGCTGAAAACCTTCTGGCGAGGCAACTTCCATCACATCGTGGCCTTCCCAAAGTCCGTCGCTGTCCCTAAAAGTTTTTATTCCGCTTTCTGCGCTGACTCCAGCTCCTGTGAGTACTGCAATTTTCATCATTAAATTATTTAGTTACTAAGTTATTCATAATTGCTGATTTAAGAAACAACCAATTAAACCAATAACTTTTATCTTAGCAAAAATTCAATAACCTAATAACCCAATAATTTTGGATTTAGACCTTTTAAAACACCTTCAAACCTATCTAACCGAGCACAGAAATACACGTTTTCAAAAAGTGCTTTCTGAAAGAACACGTCATTTTACGGTTGTAACTGAAGACGTATACCAACTTCACAACACCAGTGCCGTAATGCGAACTTGCGATGTTTTTGGTATTCAGGATTTACATGTGGTTGAAGAAAAAGTGAGTAAGCGCATTGACAAGGAAATAGCAATGGGCGCACAAAAGTGGGTCGATTTTAAAAGATATGGTTCTATAAAAGATTGTATTGTGAATTTGAAAAGTTCTGGCTATCAAATTATCGCAACCACACCGCATGATAATTCCACCCTGCTTCACGAGTTTGATGTTACAAAAAAGAGTGCCTTTTTCTTCGGAAGAGAAAGTGAGGGCTTGAGCGATGTTGTTATGAATGCAGCCGATGGTTTTTTAAAAATACCGATGTACGGTTTCACGGAGAGTTTGAATATTTCAGTTTCCGCGGCAATTATTTTACAAAGCGTGGTTTCAAAAATGAAACAAACTAATGTAAACTGGCAACTTTCAGAAGAAGAAAAATTTAAACTTGAAATGCAGTGGCTAAAGAAAACTATTAAAGCTTCGGATGAAATTATTGAGCGATATTATGCTGAAAATTCTAAATAATAATTTCTAAAAAAAAACTCACATCTCATATCTAAATACTCAATACTAAATACTCAATACCAAACATGAAACTCGTCTTCGCCACCCACAACAAAAATAAATTCATTGAAGTAAAAGCAATGCTTCCGCACCATATTGAGCTACTTAGTTTGGATGATATTGGCTGTATGGAAGACATAGAGGAAACAGCAGACACCATTGAAGGCAACGCAATTTTAAAGGCAAACTACGTGCGCGACAATTATAATCTTGATTGCTTTGCCGACGATACAGGTTTAGAAGTAAAATCTCTAAACAACGAGCCAGGTGTTTATAGTGCGCGCTATGCAGGAGTTTCGCACGATTCGAACGCAAATATTCACAAACTGCTTAAAAACTTAGAAGGAAAAGTAGATCTAAGCGCCCGTTTTAAAACCGCCATTGCTCTTTCAATGAACCATTCCGAAATTATGTTTTTGGGTATATGCGAAGGAGAGATAATCAAAGAACTCCGCGGCGAATCGGGCTTTGGCTATGATCCAGTTTTCCAGCCAAAAGGATTCGATAAAACCTTTGCCGAAATGACACTCACACAAAAAAGTGAAATCGGCCACCGAGGAAAAGCAATGCGCCAATTGATCTATTATTTATCAAAATAAATCGAAATTTCCATTACTTCACAAAAAACTGCCAACTGTCGTTGCTAACTGAAAACTTTAAGTTACTTTTGCGCCCTTGAAAAATCCGTCGCTTAAGGCTTCAGATTTACAAGAAAAATCCTCAGGGTGAGGAGTGTTATAGTGAAGCTGTCCGTTTTTTTATGTCCAGTAGCTTCCCGTTAGCACACATATAAAAACTTTATTTAATAAAATGACAGCATTTAAAGCACTCGGCTTAGAAGAGAATCTTCTAAAAGCCATCGCCGACTTGGGTTTTGAAACCCCTTCAGAAGTACAAGCGAAAGCAATCCCAATCCTTTTAGAGCGTGAAACCGATATGGTTTCCTTAGCACAAACAGGAACAGGTAAAACCGCAGCATTTGGTTTCCCAATGTTGCAAAAAATTGACGTAAAAAGTCGCACTACACAAGGACTTATCCTTTCGCCAACACGCGAACTTTGTCTTCAGATTACAAATGAAATGACAGCTTATGGTAAGTATATGCCAGGGCTTAACGTAACCGCCATTTACGGTGGTGCGAGTATAACCGATCAAGCGCGCCAAGTTAAAAAAGGCGCACAGATTATCGTTGCAACCCCAGGGCGAATGAAAGATATGATCGGCCGTGGTCTGATTGATATTTCAAAAATTGAATATTGCGTGCTCGATGAGGCCGATGAAATGCTCAACATGGGCTTTTATGAAGACATCACCGAAATCCTTTCACATTCTCCAAAAGAGAAAAGCACTTGGTTGTTTAGCGCAACGATGCCGAAAGAAGTTTCTACGATTGCAAAGAAATTTATGCATACCCCAGTAGAAATCACTGTGGGAACTAAAAACGTAGGTTCAGATCAAGTTTCGCACGAGTATTATTTGGTAAACGCTCGCGACCGTTACAGCGCATTGAAACGTTTGGCAGATGCAAACCCAGAAATATTCTCAGTAATTTTCTGTAGAACAAAGCGCGACACCCAAAAAGTTGCGGAGCAGTTGATTGAAGATGGCTACAACGCTGCGGCACTTCACGGCGATTTAAGCCAAAGCCAGCGCGATACGGTAATGAAATCATTCCGTGCACGCCAAATACAAATGCTTGTAGCAACAGATGTTGCGGCTCGTGGAATTGATGTAGATGATATTACACACGTAATAAACTACCAACTGCCAGACGAAACTGAGATTTACACGCACCGTAGCGGGCGTACAGGTCGTGCTGGGAAAACTGGGATTTCTATGGTCATCGTTTCAAAAAGTGAAGTGCGAAAAATTCACACTATTGAAAAGATGATCCAAAAGAAATTCATTTCAAAGGAAATTCCTTCTGGAATGGAAATCTGTGAAGTACAGATGTTTCACTTGGCAAACAACATTAAAGACACTAAGATAAATCCTGAGATCAACGCTTATCTTCCGAATATAAATGAAGTATTGGCAGATTTCTCGAAAGAAGAACTTATCCAAAAGGTGTTTTCTGTAGAGTTTACGCGTTTCTTGAATTACTATAAAAACAGTAAAGACCTTAATATTTCTGGAGGTAGCGAACGCAATTTCGAAGAAGAAAATAAGGACAGCACACGCTATTTCTTAAACATTGGAAGCAAAGACGATTTCGATTGGATGAGTCTGAAAGATTTTCTTCGCGATTTGTTGCAATTAGGAAAAGACGATGTTTACAAAGTTGATGTAAAAGATAGCTTCTCATTTTTTAATACAGACACAACACATCAAGAATTGGTGATGGGCATCTTCAAGGATTTTAAACTTGAAGGACGACAGATCAATATTGAAATATCTAAAGACACGGGTCGTAGCAAAGGCAGAAGCGGCGGTGGCGGCGGACGTGATCGCGATCGTAGCAAAAGAAGAGGCGACAGAAATGATCGTGGCGATAGAGGTGACAGAGGTGACAGAGGCGGAGACCGTGGCGAGCGCAGAGGCAGTTTCAAAAAACGAAGCGGCAGTTCTAGCAGCAGTGATAAACCAGCTTTTAAAGGCAAAAGCCGAAGAGGAAGTGAACGCCCAGAAACCAAAGGTACTGGTGGCAGACGCAGAAGAAAAGAATAATTTTTTTTAGCTAAACGTACAATTGTTTAAAGAAATTTAATACTCCCTTTAAACTTTAGCACCAGTTTAACGTCTATATATTTATATTTACGGGCCTTTAGTAAAGAGGCCCGTTTTTTTTAAACTTATGCAAATCTTCAACTTTCTGCAGGAACACATACTGGAAAATGATGCTGTGCGACTTAATCCGTTGCACCATCAAGATATTGATAAGCTCTTGCGATTCTCAGAACAACAGCCCGAACTTTGGAAATACTCCCTTCAACCAGCAGATGGTCTGAAGAATTTAAAAACCTATGTAGACCTTGCCTTAAACGGAAGAAAAGAAGAAACTTCATATCCCTTTATCGTTTTCGACAAGCGCACCCAGCAAATTGCAGGCAGCACCCGTTTCTATGATTTTCAGAAAAACCACAATACCGTTCAACTCGGTTATACTTGGTATGGCAAGGAATTTCAAGGTTCTGGTATTAACAAGCAATGCAAAATGCTTCTGTTGGAGTTCGCTTTTGAAAAACTTGGAATAGATCGTGTAGAGTTTCGGGCAGATGCAAACAACGCGCGAAGCATCGCCGCAATGAAAAGCATCGGATGCACCGTTGAAGGTATTTTGCGAAGCAACTGCGCAGCTCCCAATGGCAGACGCGACAGCATTGTTTTAAGCATTTTAAAAGACGAATGGTTTGGTGGCGTTAAAGAAACATTGAAATCTAAAATTGAAAAAGAAGGGAATGTTTCACCTCAGTGAAATTTTTCCGTATATTAAACACTTTATGAAAAAATATATCCTACTTATCTCCTTCCTTTTTATTGCTGCAAACTCCTTTGCACAAGATAATAATACCATAAAGGGAACTGTGATGAACGATGCGGACGACAAGCTGTTAGAAAATGTAAACATCGTAAACTTGAACCAGGTAAAAGGAACAACTACCAATGAAAAAGGGGAGTTCTCCATTAAAGCTGTGGTTAATGACACGCTGTTTTTTTCGTACCTAGGTTTTAAATCCATTCGTGTTCGCGTGACCAATGACTGGTTGAAATTTGGCGATATAAAAGTAAAAATGACCGAGCTCGGCATCGCTTTGGAAGAAGTAGTGATAAAACCGGTCCAGCTTACAGGTTATGTTGAAATTGACGCGAAATTAATCCCTATTTACGACAATTACCGTTACCGAATTTCAGGCCTAAACACAGGTTATGAAGGCGGAAGCAACCAACCGGGGGCTGTTAGCAAGGTTTTGAGTTCTATTTTCAACCCTGCGGATTTTCTCTATAACGTCTTCGGAAAACGACCGAGACAGATGAAGAAACTCCGCCAAATGAAGGATGATGATGAAATCCGGAACCTCCTACAAAGTAAGTACGACCGCGAAACCTTAATGGCAGTACTCCAGCTAGAGCGTGCCGATATTGATGAAATATTAAACAAATGCAGCTTTTCCAAAGACTTCATCCGCACCGCCAACGATCTACAAATTCTCGATGCCATCAGTGGTTGTTATGAAGAATACAAGGTTTTGAATAGAGATAAGTAAATTCTTTTCTATTTTTTTTAACAACATTCAATTTCATTAAAAGTAATTTTAATGAAAATTGATTCCATGAACCAAATAGTCAATAAACAGCGCAACTTCTTCAACACCCACGCCACTAAAAACCTACATTTTAGAAGACAACAACTTAAAACGCTCCAAAAAGCTTTACAGCAAAACGAAGCCTTACTGCATGAGGCCATTTACAAAGACTTTAAAAAGTCAGAGTTCGATAATTATACCACGGAGCTTTCCCTGCTCTACAAAGACATCAAAGAAGCCCGAAGCAATATATTCAATTGGGCGCGTACAAAGCCGGTCTCCACAGGCATCCTTAATTTCCCCGCTTCCAGTTATATCATTCCGGAACCCTTGGGCGTCTGTTTAGTTATTGGTGCTTGGAACTATCCCTACCAACTTTCCTTTGCTCCGGTCATCGCAGCAATAGCAGCAGGAAATACCGTAATTTTAAAGCCTAGCGAATTACCCACACACACGGCGGCCGCTATGGCAAAAATTGTAAAAGAGAATTTCGATCCCGCCTTTTTTACTGTCGTTGAGGGTGGGGTGGAAGAAACCCAAGAATTATTAAAGCAGAAATTCGACAAAATATTTTTCACAGGAAGCACCAAAGTAGGAAAGATTGTTTACAAAGCCGCCGCTGAAAACCTAACTCCAGTAACCCTCGAACTCGGCGGAAAAAGCCCTGCAATTGTCACTGAAAGTTGCAACCTAAAAGTTTCAGTAAAACGACTTGTTTGGGGAAAATTCCTCAACGCAGGCCAAACCTGTATTGCGCCAGATTATGTATTGGTTCACAAAAGTATCGAACAGAAATTCCTCGAACAGACCAAAAAGGAAATTATAAGCCAACATTTCGCTTTTGAAAATGACAACTACCTTCAAATAATAAACAACACTAATTTTGAGCGCCTCACCAAAATGCTCGATCCGGAAAAAATTTATTACGGAGGTGAAACCAATGCAGAGGCACGCTACATCCAACCCACAATAATGCAGAACGTAAATATGGAAGACGCAGTAATGCAGGAAGAAATCTTCGGCCCCATCCTTCCTGTGATTACTTACGAATCTATAGAAGAAGCCATTGCCAAAGTTAACAGTCTCCCAAAACCATTATCCTGTTATCTCTTTACAAAAAGCAATTCCGTAAAAAAGAAAATTTTAAACGAAATCTCCTTTGGTGGCGGCGCTATTAATGAAACCGTGATGCACATCAGTAACTCAAACCTTCCTTTCGGCGGCGTAGGCCATAGTGGCATCGGCAATTACCACGGAGAGGCAGGTTTTAAAACGTTCACACATTATAAAAGTTTGATGGATAAGCCTACATGGCTTGATCCATCAATCCGTTACTACCCACATACTCCATTTAGGTTAAAGTTGATGCGGGGGTTTATGAAGTTTTAAGAATATTAATTGGAAATTATTCTTTAATAATTTTTTGAACAAAATCCCCGCTCTCGGTTGCTATCCTAAAAAAATACATCCCGTTTTGAAAATTTGAAATATCAACTTCCTGAATATTCCCACTCTGTTGAAATACATTTTTATCCAAAATATCAAAAACGGCAACACTTACAATAGCTTCAGTTTTTGACTCTATAAAGATTAATCCGCTTGTTGGATTTGGATAGATTTTTACAGTATTTAATTGGTTTTCCTCAATCCCTATAATGGTATAGTTTTCATACCAAGCAATTTTATCGTCGTTCTGTGAGGATGAAATAACGTCCATATCGCCATCATTGTCAATATCTGCGGCAATTACGGAGCGTGAAAATTGAACCTCAGTACTAATAATGTTTTTAGAACCAAAAGAGCCTTGTCCATCTAAATTCTCAAACCATACCACTTCACCATCAAAAGCTCCTCCTCCAGTTGCAAGTATATCATTATCGCTATCATTGTCTAAATCTGTGGAATAAATGGAGTGAGCGCCTAGTAAATTGTCGATAATAATATTTTCGTTTCCAAAATTGCCAAGACCGTCCAAATTTTCATACCAAGCTACTTTATCCGCTCCACCCGTTGCTGCAATTACATCTATATCGCCATCACCATCTATATCTATTGTGAAAATTGGTTCTACTGATAGACCATTTGTAGTTATTGTTTGTTGAGGCCCAAAACTACCCAAACCGTCTAGATTTTCATACCAAGCAACTGTAACAGATCCAGATGTTGAACCAACTACATCCATATCACCATCACCATCAATATCGGCAGTTGCAATAGAGCGGGCATTGGGGGCGAAAGCATTGATAACTCTTGTGGGGCCAAAGTTTCCATTGCCATCTGTATTTTCATACCATGCTATACCACTATTGTCAGAACCTGATAATACATCTTTGTCCCCATCCCCATCGATATCCGCAGCTATTACTCTATAAGCCCCATCTGCGATATTTGAAATGATTTTTGCAGCACTGAAGGAGCCCAAACCGTCCAAGTTTTCATACCAAACTACCATGTCATAAAAATAAGAGACCGCAAGAACATCCATATCACCATCTCCATCAAGGTCGGCAGCGTGCACGTGTATCGCGTCGCCCAAGGCGGCAATTATGTTTTGAACGCCAAAATTCCCAATTCCATCCAAGTTTTTATACCAGGTAAGATTTTCGCCAAATTTATTCGCAGAAAGAATGTCTATGTTCCCATCTCCATCCACGTCTGCGGCACAAATAATTCGCGAACCATCGGCCTCTGTGGAAATGATACGTTGCGCCCCAAATTGTGAATATCCATTAAAGTAAATGAATAGGAATATGTATAATAGATATTTCATTTACTAAATATATAAAATATTGATTGCTGTGAGATGTTAGTTCTAATTATTTCGACTGTTAACCCATTTATTTCACTAATGAAAGCTCTTTGAATCGTATCCATGTTAAAATTTCAACACTACACTAAAATATGTCGGGTACTGAAAACTGAGACCCTACAACTGAGAACCACCCCAACTTATCAATCTTTATAAACAACCCTATTCAAACAGCCTTTTCTTCGCTATTTTTGTAATACTTAATCTGAAATAGTAATTATGAAATTCTTTATCGATACCGCAAACCTTGACCAAATCCGCGAAGCCCAAGACCTAGGCGTACTTGATGGCGTTACCACTAATCCATCCTTGATGGCAAAGGAAGGCATCACTGGCCGCAATAATATTTTGAAACATTACGTAGACATCTGCAATATTGTAGATGGCGATGTATCCGCAGAGGTAATTGCAACCGATTTTGAAGGAATGGTAAAAGAAGGTGAGGAGTTAGCAGAACTTCACCCACAAATTGTGGTAAAAGTGCCAATGATAAAAGAAGGTATAAAAGCAATTAAATATTTCACAGATCACGGTATTCGCACCAATTGCACACTGGTTTTCTCAGCAGGGCAGGCATTGCTTGCTGCAAAAGCTGGAGCAACTTACGTTTCACCATTTATAGGAAGATTGGACGATATATCAACAGATGGACTGGAGCTGATTGCGGATATTCGCTTGATTTATGACAATTACGGCTTTGAAACAAAAATTCTTGCAGCCTCCATTCGTCACACTATGCACGTTATTAACTGTGCAAAAATAGGTGCTGACGTTATGACTGGACCACTTTCATCAATTGAAGGTTTGCTGAAACATCCATTGACAGATAGTGGGTTGAAACAATTTTTGGAAGATTACAAAAAGGGAAACTGAGTTTAATTTCTCCTCGAGCGCAGTCGAGAGGTCAATAGTTCTCGACAACAATCGAACAGACAAGTTATAAATTTGGTTATTTATTCAAAAAACCAAGTAGTAGTTCTTCAAAATTAGTGTTGAACATATTGGTTTTTCCTTCAAGGATAAGTCCGTTTTTATCAACAATGATAACCTTGTTCATAGCGTTTAAAACAAGTTTCTTCTCCGCATCAGTAAAATTTTCGAGTTGAAATTCGGTATCGGGATTATACTTTGATTTCTTTACCGTTTCACGCCATTTTTTAAAGTGCGTATCAGTATTTACGGCTATAAAATCATATTCTGGATATTTAGATTTTAGCTCTGCTGCACGATTGTGAATGTTTTTATATAGCGCCACGGATTGTCCAGACCAAAAATAAACTACAGTTGGCGCTTTGATAACGCTCTGAATGTCTTTTACAACATTGTCTGTATTAACCAATGCCACATTTGGAATTGTATTGCCGGCAGTAAGTTTTACTGTGGCATCAAAAACTTTGCGCACATCCTCAAGATTCTTTTTATCAGTATTCATTTTTGAATAAGCCTCAAAAAACTTTGTTTCTTCCTCAGCATTTTTGGCATTTAGCAAATACCACATGGCGCTAAAGCGTAGCAAACTGTTCTTGAGGGAATCTGACGTAACGATGCTATCGATCAACCCGATCTTTCGGTAGTTGTATTCAAATGAGTTTCGGTCAATCGGTGTTTTATTAGCATATTCAGTACAGACCATGTTTTCAAAATACCGGTTCATAAAACGGTAGTAGGGATAATAATTTTTGAGCTCGTTCTGATCAAAATCTATTTTCTTTCTGTAATCAAAATAATGTTTGTCGAATTTTTCAGGATTTCTCCTGTTGGCTGCCCCATACATTTCTTTCTTTGAATAGTAATCGTAATTAATATTTGCCAGTGCAACATTTTTAAAACCTTCGGCGGCATCATTGTTATTGATATACTCCTCGTATTTGTTGATTTTTAATTTTTTTAGGGAATCAATTTTATGATCAAAATCAGTGGATGATAATGAATACCATTTCGGCAAATTCTGGTTCTCGGCTTCGTTCTGTAAATAGAGATCAATCAATAGATTGTTTTTATCGCCACCTCTTCCGGAATAGGCAAGAGATTCGTCAAAATCAATTGTATTTATGTGTATCAGTAAACTATCGCCAGGTTCAATGAAGAAAACTTGGGACTCTCCGTGTTTGAGGAAATAAAGCCCGGCTTTTATTTTTTCGGTTTTATATTGAAAAAAGTTGTTATCATCCAGTTTTACCGTGTCCAATATTTGGTTTCCTTTGGAAAAAATGATGTATTCTAGTGTTGGGTTAACTATTTGGCCACTTATCCAAGTTGTTTGTACAGCCTTTTCTTCCTTGTTATTACAAGAAAATATGGTTGAAAAAAATAAAAGTAGAAGTATTTTTCTTATCAATCGGATAATCATTTAAGTTAACAGACAAATGTAACCGAGTCATTAACTGTATTTTGTTAAATCATGGTTAAAAGGATTTTTAAAACGTTAATATTTTCGGCTTATCGCTTAAATGGCTACTTTTGCGCAAAATCTAAAAATTTATGCTTTCAGTTTCAAACCTTTCGGTTCAGTTTGGTAAACGCGTGTTGTTCGACGAGGTGAGCACACAGTTTCACACAGGCAATATATACGGTATCATCGGGGCCAATGGCGCAGGAAAATCTACTCTTTTAAAAATTATTTCTGGCAAACAGGATCCTACTTCCGGACACGTGCATCTAGAAAAAGGAAAACGGATGTCTGTTTTCGAACAGAACCACAATGCCTATGATGATTTTATGGTGCTTGAAACAGTGGTTCGGGGAAATAAGGAACTATTCGCCATAAAAACACAGATTGACAAGCTATACGAGGATTATACCGACGATAATGCCGAAAAAATTGGCGAGCTTCAAGTTACATTTGAAGAAATGAACGGTTGGAATGCTGATAGCGATGCAGCCTCAATGCTTTCAAACCTTGGTATTGATGCAAGCCTCCATTTTACGTTGATGAAGGATTTAGACGGAAAACAAAAAGTTCGTGTGCTTTTGGCGCAAGCGCTTTTTGGAAACCCAGACGTGTTGATCATGGATGAGCCCACCAACGATTTGGATTATGAAACCATTAATTGGTTGGAGAACTTTTTGGCAAATTATGACAATTGCGTAATTGTAGTTTCTCACGACCGTCACTTTTTAGATTCAGTATGTACCCACATCAGTGATATTGACTTCGGAAAAATAAATCATTATAGCGGTAACTATACTTTTTGGTATGAAAGTAGCCAATTAGCAGCTCGTCAAAGGGCTCAGCAAAACAAAAAGGCTGATGAAAAACGCAAGGAGCTTCAGGAATTTATTATGCGCTTTAGTGCAAACGTGGCAAAGAGCAAGCAGGCAACTTCGCGAAAAAAGATGCTTGAAAAACTAAATGTTGAAGAAATTAAACCATCCAGTCGTCGCTATCCAGCTATTATTTTTGAACGTGAACGCGAGGCAGGTGATCAAATTTTGACAGTTGAAAACCTTTCTGCTTCTATTGATGGTGAAGTTATTTTTAAGAATGTAGATATCAATTTGGCGAAGGGTGATAAAGTGGTTATTTATTCCAGAGATTCTCGTGCGCCCACTACTTTTTATGAAATATTAAATGGGCACGTAAAACCAGACACTGGTTCTTTCCAATGGGGAATTACTACAAACCAAAGCTATTTGCCGCTTGACAATGAAGAATTTTTCAAAAATAATTTATCGTTGGTAGATTGGTTGCGACAGTATGCCAAAACTGAAGAAGAGCGCGAAGAAGTTTTCCTTCGTGGTTTCCTTGGGAAAATGCTTTTCAGTGGCGAGGAAGCTTTAAAGAAAAGCAGTGTACTTTCTGGAGGAGAAAAAGTGCGTTGTATGCTAAGCCGTATGATGATGCTTCGTGCAAACGTGCTGATGCTTGACGAACCCACAAACCATTTGGATTTGGAATCAATTACTGCCTTTAACAATTCTCTGAAAAACTTCAAAGGAACGGTATTGTTGACCACCCATGATCACGAATTTGCCCAAACTGTGGCAACGCGTATTATTGAGTTAACTCCCAACGGAGCAATAGATCGTTACATGACTTTTGATGAGTATATGAGCGATAAGAAAATAAAGGAACTGCGTGATAAAATGTACGCAGTAGAAGCATAAAAAAAATAGGCGATCAAGTTTATTGGTCGCCTATTTCTTTTAAAAATTCATCAATTATAGGTTGTGCTTTTTGTGTTTCATCTTTTCTGATGAAAACCATCGTTTGATTTGCAATACTCATCGTGAAACCTGCTCGTAAGCTGCTATCGTGATCGTTCCTTTCTATTGGGCTTATACCAATATCATTCAGTCGAGCAATCAAACCTTTTGCAATTAAAGTGGGCCCAGTATAAATTCTTGTTGTTTCAGACATTTATTCTTATTCTATTTCTTTTAAAAAAGCATCTACAATAGGTTGGGCAATGGCAAGTTCGTCTTTGCGCACAAATACACGAACTTGATCGTCAAACTTACTTCCGGAGCCAAACATAACCCCGCTTTGTTCATCATCTCGAAGTATTGGAGTAATATTAACTTCTTTTAATCTCCCTACAAGCGCTTCCGCCATAATATCTGAACCTGTGTATATACGAACTGTTTTTTCTGTGTTTTCTGACATTTTTTATAGTATTAGTTTATAATGTAATAGTACTATTAATTTTATTGGCTACTTTAATTATGCATTGTAATATTTACTGTTCCAAATGGCTCCATTAAAATTTTTCCCTCTCGCAAAGCCATAATACAAAACAATCCCGGCAACCATTTTAAAAATAAAGAGGAAAAGCAAAATTTCCTCCTGCATTCCGCCTGACTTGGTAAACCAGCTCATCGGTATGATTGCGGTCAGCAAAATACTTAAAACGAAAACAGTAAAAACCAAATTTTCAAAATTTTTATAGGGCCACATCAGTAATTTTCTGAAAGGGTGCAAATCATTGCCCCATTTGTGAATTAAGTAAAAATAGTCATTGCCCATAGGGGCGAAGAGCAATGGGTCATCAGCATTTTCGAGTTTTAAAAGCTTGGCAGGGGCAACAATTTTGAAGTTTTTTAAAGTAATTTGATGTTTCTTTTCAAGACTTCGTATTTCTGAAATGGCTTCTTCGGGGAAACCTCCTTTAAAATAATGGGAATCTAAAAAGCGGAGCCGGTAGGTTATGCAAAGTTTCTTAATATCTTCAATATGAAAAATGTGTTCGGCATTGAGCAAATCAAAATTGAAATGATTTTCAGTCTCGCTGGATGCTTCGGTTAAACTGAAAATAATTTCATCGCGCTGTTTTTTGTTTTCTGAAAATATACGCAGCACTTCGTTCATAATAGACTGCTCGTCAATGCGTTTGAAGCGGTAATTTAGCAGTTGTTTTTCAAGGTTGGTTCGAGAAAACATAGAGGTGTTTTTTTTATAAATAAATTTACACAGTAGAATTCATCAAAACAACTATTTAACACAGTTTCAAGAAAAATTTCTAATAAAGCCAAGGCTTTTCCGTTTGAAGGATAATTGGTGTTGTATTTGTTATATTTACAACATTAAAAAATATTTTTATGCAATTCAAAAATACATTTCTGCTTCTTTTTATGGTTTGTTTGGTAACCACCGTTTCTGCTCAAAAGTACCTTTCAACTAATAATGATGAAGTTTCCAAAATATTGGGGGAAAGCACTTTTACTTCAAATAAAACTTTTTACGAAAATATTGAAGATGCTCCAGATTTTACCATTTTGGCCAAAATATTAAAAAATGACCCTTCACGTAAAAAACTGGAAAGCCAGGAAATGGTAACTTTTTTCGCTATTTCAGATGAAGCTTTTTTGAATTTATCAAAGAAAGGCCGAGATTCCATTTTGGGAAACTCCAAGATTATAAATTCAGTTATAAAATATTTGGCTGTCCCAGGTAGAGTTGATAGTTACACCTTAAAAAGTGAAATAGCCAAAAAAGGTGGGACTATATACTTAAAAACCCTTGAAGGTGAAAACTTAGGTGTCCGCGAAACAAATGGAGAGTTGCAATTGGTTGATTCTGAAAATAGAACGGCAACCATCATCGCTCAAGATTTTTACCATAAAAATGGTTACTTCCACATTATAGATGGATTGATTTTTCCCGCTACGGAAGAATAGTTTTATAAAAGTTAAATAAACCCTAAAATCCAGAAATTGCGAAACCGCAGTTTCTGGATTTTCGTTTATATGCACATAAACATAAAACTAAAACACATTATTATGAAAACAAGATTTATTACAGCAGCATTATTTTCAATCGCCCTTATGGCCGGAACATCATCAATTTTTGCACAAGACAAAATGATGAAAGATGAAAAAACAGTAATGGTTGGTGGTGCCGCAATGTACCCTAGCAAAAACATCGTTGAGAATGCAGTTAATTCAAAAGATCACACCACACTTGTTGCAGCAGTAAAAGCAGCAGACCTAGTGGAAACGCTTCAAAGTGATGGCCCATTTACAGTTTTTGCACCTACCAATGAAGCTTTCGAAAAACTACCAAAAGGAACGGTTGAAACATTGCTGAAGCCTGAAAACAAAACGACTTTGCAAACCATCCTAACCTATCACGTTCTTGCTGGTAAACATAGTGCATCTGATATTATGAAGGACATTAAAAAAGGAAACGGAAAAGCAACTTACAAAACCGTAAGCGGTGGAACACTAACCGCAATGATGAAAGGAAAAAAGGTGATGCTAATGGACGAAAAAGGAGGAATGGCTAATGTAACTATTGCAGATGTTAACCAATCAAATGGTGTAATTCACGTTATTGATAGCGTTGTATTGCCAAAATAATATTGCCCTAAATACCTACTTAATTTAAATGAAAACAGCGACTCAAAAGGTCGCTGTTTTTTTTATTGTTATTTCCGTTTCTACCGAAGCACCGCGCCGAATTCCGTTTCAAATTTTTGTTGCAGTTTGTTCATTATTTTGTCAATCTGCTTGTCGGTTAAGGTTTTTTCTTCGTCTTGAATTGTGAAACTCAACGCATAACTTTTCTTTCCGTCGGGAAGGTTTTTGCCTTTATAGACATCAAAGAGTGTAACAGATTTTAAGAATTTCTTTTCCGTATTAAATGCCGCAGCTTGTAGTTCGCCAAAACGAACGGAATTATCAAGCAACAAAGCAAAATCACGTTGCGCTGCTTGGAATTTTGCGATTGGTTTCAACTTGAAATTTTTATTTGAAATTTGTTTCAACACCGCATCCCAGTTGAAGTCTGCGTAAAACACTTCAGCATCAACGTCAAGTTCTTTTGTAATTTTTTTCTTTACAATTCCAAACTCAACGATGGTTTCTTTATTTCTTTTAAAACCGATTCCTTCAGAAAAAACATCATTTTCTGTGGCTTCTTCGGTATAATCTTCAAGTCCCAAGCGTTCCATTATTACCGCAACGGTTCCTTTTCCGAAGAAAAAATTACTTTTTGTATCGGGCATTGCCCAATTTCCTTCCACTTTTAATCCGGTGATTAAGAGAGAAAGATGCTTTGTTTCGGTTTTTCCACCAGGAAAGTTGTGGTAGGTTTTCCCAAATTCAAACAATTTTAAATCGCTGTTTTTTCTGTTGCTGTTATATTCAATAGCTTCCAAACCTGAAAACAACATGGATTGCCGCATTACCGAAAGATCCTGGCTCAACGGATTGAGCATTGTTACGTTGTAATTTTCTTTGATGGTTTCACTCAGTTCACTGTATTTTGGAGTAGTGAGTGAGTTGTTCAACATTTCGTGATAACCTAGTCCGGTCAATTGCAATGCAATTTTGTTTTGAATATCGTAGTCTTCACCTGGCAAAATCGTGGAAATGGAAGCATTTAGTTTTTGCGTGAACTTTATGTTGTTGTAACCGTAAACACGAAGTATTTCCTCGATCACATCCACATCGCGTATAACGTCATTTCGGTATGCTGGAATGGTCATTCCGATGCCAGTTTCGGTAACGTTGATAATCTTCATTTCAAGCGAAGTAAGAATATCTTTGATGGTTTCCTTCGAAATTTCTTCACCAATTAATTTATTCGCCTTTTCGAAATTTAGGAAAACTTGGTGATCTTCTATTTTCTTTGGGTAAATATCAATTAAGTCACTGGTGATCTGTCCTCCTGCAACCTGTAAAATCAATATTGATGCGTAGCGAAGGGCATAATCTGCTATGTTTGGATCAATTCCTCTTTCAAAACGGAAGGAAGCGTCTGTACTCAAGTTATGTCGCTTTGCCGTTTTGCGAATACTCACAGGATTGAAATAGGCACTCTCCAAGAAAATACTTGTTGTTCCTTCTGTTACGCCACTATTTATTCCGCCAAAAACGCCGGCGATGCACATTGGTTTTTCAGCATCACAGATCATTAAATCTTCTTCGTTCAATTCGCGCTCAATACCGTCTAGGGTTGTAAATTTTGTTCCTGATGGAAGTGTTTTCACATTAACGGTGTTCCCGGAAATTTTTGCAGCGTCAAAAGCGTGAAGTGGTTGGCCAAACTCATGAAGCACAAAATTGGTTACATCTACAATATTATTGATTGGTGAAAGCCCAATAGACTTCAATCTATTTTGAAGCCAAGCAGGAGAAGGACCAACTTTTATATTGCTTATCGTGATTCCACAATAGCGAGGAGCCAGCGCACTGTCTTTTACTTTTACGTCAATTTTTAGGGTGCGATTGTCCACTCTAAAACTGCTGGTTGATGGCGTGTTTAGTTTTGCGGAGATACCTTTGTGAATCAAACCAGCCTTTAAATCGCGGGCAACACCCCAATGGCTCATAGCATCTGCGCGGTTTGGGGTAAGACCTATTTCAAAAATTTTGTCGTTTTCAATTTCTAAAACTTTGGCTAAAGTGGTTCCGGGTTTTAGCTTGGCGTCAAGAACCATAATTCCGTCATGCGATTTTCCGAGGCCGAGTTCGTCTTCAGCGCAGATCATCCCTTCGCTTACTTCGCCGCGGATTTTGCCCTTGTTAATTTGCCAAGGATTTCCTTCAGCATCATAAAGTGTAGTGCCAATGGTGGCTACAGGAACTTTTTGACCTACGGCAACATTGGGTGCGCCACAGACTATTTGTATTGGTTCGCCTGTGCCTACATCAACTTTGGTAACCTTAAGTCGGTCTGCGTTGGTGTGCTGCACACATTCCAAAACGTGGCCTACCACAACACCTTCCAAGCCTCCTTTTACGGAAGAAAAATCTTCTATTCCTTCTACTTCAAGACCGAGGTCTGTTAATAGTTCGCCAGTTTTTTCGGCATCCCACGGAAGATTGATGAATTGTTTTAGCCAGTTGTATGAAATTGTCATAAGTGTAAAAATATTAACAGTGGGCAAAGATACTATTTCCTTTAAAGTTGAAAGTTATAAGTTGGAAGTTTTAGTACAAAGTTCAAAGCTAAAAGTTCAAACTTTCAATTTTTGGGAGGTGAAATTTAATTTTAGAAAATATATTATCACTCCAACTGTAGCAATTGCAGTAACCAAAAACGTAACGTTCGCACCAAAATAAAACCATAACAGTCCTGCCATAACGCTCGCAATCATCGCTACAATACTTTGGAATGCGGAATATGTACCTATGGCTGTAGCGGTATTTTCGTCTTTTGAAATATTGGTAATCCACGCTTTGGAAATACCTTCCGTGGCGGCGGCGTAGATTCCGTAGCCAAAGAAAAGAGCGATTATAGCGTATAGGTTTGTGGTTAAACCCATTCCGAAGTAAACAAGACTAAAGATTACTAGTCCGAAAAGAAACATCTTTTTGAGGCCGATTTTATCTGCGAAACTTCCCAAGGGGAAAGCGGTGAGGGCGTAGATTAAATTGTAGAAAATGTATATTCCAATTACCCAAGTATCGTCCAGACCGGCGTCTTTTGCTTTTAAAAGAAGAAAAACATCGCTGCTGTTGAAGAGTGCGAAGAACAATAGTCCGAGAACTACTTTTCTGTATTCTGCAGGGCTTTTCTTCCAATAGTTGATAAATGAAAAGAAAGAGATCTTTTTCTTTTCAGAAATGGTTTCAACCTTTTTGTCTTTCAAAAGAAAGGAGGCGATTACTGCCAATACCCCTGGAATGAAGGCGATGTAGAAGAGTGTGATATAATCTTCTGGATAGAAATATAAATATAGTAGGGCAAGAGCAGGTCCGAGAACGGCGCCAAACGTATCCATAGAGCGGTGAAAGCCGAAAACCTTTCCTTTGTTGGCTTTGTTGGTTTCTCCAGAAAGCATGGCATCTCGCGCGCCAGTGCGAATTCCTTTACCGAGACGGTCTACGGTTCTTGCGAAGAAAATCCACAGCGGATATACAAAAAATGCCATCATGGGTTTTGAAAGGGCACTGAGGGAATAACCTAGTTGGACAAAGGGTGCACGTTTTGCTTTACTGTCGCTTAACTGCCCGAAATAACCTTTACTCAATCCCGCAACAGCTTCTACCAAACCTTCCAAAACTCCAATTAAAAGAATGGAAAACCCAATGCTCTTAAGGTAGATAGGCATTATTGGGTAAAGCATTTCGCTGGCCATATCTGTAAAAAGACTGACCAGTGAAAGGATCCAGACGGTGCGGGTGATGGTTTTCAATGTTATGTTTGATTTACATTGAAAGGTACTGTAATTTATTTTTTTATAACTTTTTTAGTTTCTGTTTGTCCGTTTTCGTCTTTGATTTTCACGAAATAAATTCCTTTGCTTAAAGATGAAATATTCACTTGGTCTTTTTCTTCGGAAGTGAAAAGGAACTGGCCTAGATTGTTGTAAATAGTTATTTCAGAAACGGGAGTTATCGATTTTATGTTTAGCAGGCCATTTGTTGGGTTTGGGTATAGGCTGAAAAGGCTTTCCGAATTTTCCTCTATTCCCAATGGGCCTTTGTTTTCGAACCAGATTATTTCGTCTGCTGCAAAGGCAGATGCGAGGATGTCCATTTTTCCGTCATTGTTGAAATCATCTGCCATTACGCAACTGGCGGACTTGAAATTGGTTGCTATTGTTTGTTGATAGTTAAAATTTCCGGAGCCGTCGTTTAGATAATAAATAACTTCATGGCCTCTCCACGCTGCGCAAACCAAATCGGTATCTCCATCATTGTCGAGGTCTTTTGAAAAAACATTAAATGCGCCATCGGCGGTAGAAGTTATGATGTGCTCACTACCGAAGGTACCTTGTCCATCGGTGTTTTCATACCAGATTATTTCGTCTGTCCCATAAGAGGTGGCTATAACATCCATATCTCCATCATTATCAAAATCTGCTGCATATACTGAGTCTGGCGCAACCACAGTTGTAGAAATTGCTTGGATAGGGCCAAAATTTCCCTGGCCGTCTATGTTTTCGAGCCAAGCCACAGTATCTGTTGTTTCCCAATAGGCAGTAATTAAATCTTTGTCTCCGTCATTGTCAATATCGGCAGTAGATAATGCCCCAGTATATAAGCTACCTTCCATTATTATATTCTGCGGTCCGAAAGTTCCTAGGCCGTCTATATTTTCTTGCCAATATATTTTCGCGCTGTCAGAAGTTGAAAAAACATCTAAATCTCCATCATTGTCTATATCGACAGCGTAAATAACCGATGGATAAACTTCTGTATTAATAATTTGTTCTGCCCCAAAATTAGCATTGCCATCGAGGTTTTTATACCAAACCACTTTACCGCTTCCGCTGGCGGCAAATATATCCATATCATTATCGCCATCTATATCTCCAACAAATACTGAAAGGGGATTATCTATTGTTGCGATTGTTAAAAGTTCAGAAAATGTTCCTTGTCCATCCAGATTTTCTTGCCACGCAATTCGGTTGTCATTTTCTAGAGCAGAAAGAATATCCTTGTCGCCATCGCCGTCCAAATCAACCGAAATAACATTTATTACGCCGTTGGCACCGTTTATATCCGCCAAAATGTTTGCCGGACCAAAGTTACCCTGTCCGTTCGTATTTTTGTGCCACGCTATTCTATCTGACGTGCCAGCAGCCATAAGTAAATCCTGGTCGCCATCTGCATCTACATCTGCTGGAAAAATAGCTTGTATATCGTCAACATCACTATCTATAATTTGTTGCGCACCGAAAGAACCGGAACCATTGTTTTTAAACCAAGACAATCCATTATAATAGGTTCCAACAGCAATATCTAAATCTCCATCATTGTCAAAATCTTTTGCATAAAGCGTTTCCGGGCTTGCATTATTGGTTAATAATGCAATAGTATTTGGTGTGTTGCTAAAGTTTCCTTGTCCATTTGTATTTTCAAACCATATCACGCGATCCTGTGGATAAATTCTTGAAACTGCTGCGATATCCAAATCGCCATCGCCATCAATATCTGCAAGAATTGCGCCTCGGCTAAATGAAATGTCTGTGGTTAGTTCCTGCTGAAAAACAAAATTTCCTTGCCCGTTCGTGTTTTTAAACCAAGCTACGCGGCTGTTGTTATATCTGCCTCCTGAGAGTATATCCATATCGCCATCCCCATCAATATCGCCTGCAACAACGTCTAATGGGTAATCGAAATCTGTTGAAATAATTTGTTGCGGACCAAAACTGCCCTGCCCGTTAATATTTTCATACCACGCAATTTTATCGTCAAAGGCAGATACCGAAAATACGTCCATATCGCCATCACCGTCTGCATCGGTAGTATAAACTGAATTTGCGCCATCGGCAATTGTGGAAATGATTTGTCTTGGGCCAAAAGTGCCTTGTCCGTTATTCTGAAACCAGCCAATTGTATCATCTAGGGAAGAAGCGGCAAGAATATCCACATCCCCATCGCGGTCAATATCTGCTGCAAAAACTGAAGTAGCTCCCAAAGCGGTTTCTGAAATAATCTGTTGTGGTCCAAAATTCCCCAGTCCATCGGTATTTTCATACCACGCAATTTTATCATCATTCCCAGAGGCGGAAATCATATCCATATCACCATCGCCGTCAAGATCTGCGGCAAATACTGAGTTTGCACCATTGGTGCCACCAGTATCGTCATCCGTTATATGTGGTTCAAAATCTATTTGGGCACTAATAGAAAAAGAAAATAGTATGGTTGAAAGGAATAGTAATTTTGTTTTCATTTGAAATATTTAGGAGTTCGCAAAGTACCTTTTTCCTACAATATATTCAAATGATAAAAATCATTTCTTTAAATTCCGAAACCGTTGTAAAAGCGTAGGGTGCGAATAATGCGCAAACACATAAAGCGGGTGCGGAGTGAGGTTGCTTAGACTGTTTTTAGAGAGTTTTTTTAGACCTGAAATCAAGGGCAGCGCTGCAAAAGTGTTCTTTGCGTAATTGTCTGCTTGGTA
Organism: Aequorivita antarctica; assembly: GCF_007997155.1. Taxonomy (GTDB): domain Bacteria; phylum Bacteroidota; class Bacteroidia; order Flavobacteriales; family Flavobacteriaceae; genus Aequorivita; species Aequorivita antarctica. The sequence goes on from NZ_VORT01000012.1 coordinate 78,655, forward strand.
TTCAAACTTTCTACTTAAATAATTCATTAGCAAGCTTGTAATGCCTGAAATTGGAGTGTAAAGCACGCCGAAAGCTATCAACCCAATATGAAAGGAAGGTTTCGAAACATTTAAAGCTTCGGAAAGTAGCGGGTTTCCTATAAATAATGATAATAGCCAAAGGGTGAAGCCTGTGGTGATTATGGCGGTTAAGAGATTGATAATAATATGGTTTCGTTTGTAATGGCCAACCTCGTGGGCGAGGACGGCTACTATTTCTTCTTCGTTTAAATCTTTTATTAGTGTATCGTAAAGTGTCACGCGCTTTTCGCTGCCGAAGCCTGAGAAATAAGCATTTGCTTTGGTGCTGCGCTTACTGCCGTCTATTACGAAGATTTTATCGAGGGTAAAACCTACTTTTGAGGCGTAGGTTTCTATTTGGGAACGGAGGGTGCCTTCTTCTAGTGGGGTTTGTTTGTTGAATAACGGGACAATGAACCGTGCGTAAAAAAGATTCATCAATACGGTAAACACAGTTACGATTCCCCAAGCATAGAGCCAAAAGTTTTTGCCAGTGCTTTGGTAAAACCAAATGATGGCGCCAAGAAGGAGGCCGCCAACAATGGCACCCATAAGCCATCCCTTCACTTTGTCAAAGAAAAAAGTTTTTCGCGTGGTTTTGTTGAAGCCGTATTTTTCCTCAATGATGAAGGTGCTATAATAACTGAAGGGCGTACTGAGGATGTCGCTAGCAATCATAATTATTCCGAAGAAAACCAAAGCTATTATTATTTCATTATTTGATACTGAACGCGCCAAATTGTCTACATAAGCAAATCCATCCAAGAAAAAAAATAGGAGGGTGGCGATAAGTGAAATCGCAGAGGTGAGTATGCCGAATTTGTAGCGCTCCTTTTTGTATCGCTGTGATTTTTTGTATTCTTCTTCGTCAAAAACGTCTTTTATTTCTTCTGGTAGCGGGTCATTGAAGTGTTTTGCGTTAAGCGAATCGAGAATTTGGTCAATGACGAAGCTGATGACCAAGATTGCTATTATTATGTAGAAAAGAGTCATTTAATTAATGATTAATAATTAGTAATGAATAATGTGTGATTGGTTAGTTATTTTATCATTTACCATTAATTGTCTTTATTCTTTTGAGGTTTCAATTATTTTGTAAAGTATTTTAAGAATACTTGTTAACTCTGTGTTTAGTGCGTCAAATTTTTCTGGGGAAATATAATTTGTGTCTCTTAATAATTTCAACCAATATTGAGTTTCTCTAGCCTCTTTATAAGAAATCGACATTTTTGCTCTAAAATCTTTTTTAGAAATACCACCAATGGCTTCTTCTACATTTGCCCCAATTGAAGTTCCTGATTTTAATATTTGTTTGGAAAGCACATATTCTTTTTCAGAAATCAATTCTTTGGTAAGGTTTACAATTTCAATAGCAAACCGATAGGTTTTTAAAGCAATTATATTTTCTTTCATACTATAATTACTAATTATTCATTACACATTATTAATTAAAACCCACGCTGCCGTTTGGCCTCAAATATAAGGATTCCCGCAGCTACAGAAACATTCATGCTGTCTATTTCGCCTTGCATTGGGATAATGATGTTTTGGGTGCTGTTTTTTAGCCATTCTTCGGAAAGCCCTGTGGCTTCTGTGCCAACTACTATTGCGGTGCTTTCATTGAAATCGCAAGTGTGGTAAGGGACAGAGGCTTGTAATGCGGCGCAGTAAATATTTATGCTGTTTTGCTTTAAAAACGAAATGATTTCTGAAGTGCTTCCAGTGGCAATAGTATTCGTAAACAAACACCCCACACTGCTGCGGATGATGTTTGGGTTGTATAGATCTGTCTTTGGGTTGGCGATGATTACAGCATCAACATTTGCGGCATCTGCTGTTCGAAGGAGGGCGCCAATATTTCCAGGTTTTTCGGGAGCTTCTGCAATTAGAATTAAAGGGTTTTTAGTTTCTTGTTTTAGGTTTAATATGCTTAAGTCTTTTGTATGTGTAATTGCTAAGACGCCTTCAGTGGAACCACGGTAAGCGAGCTTTTCATAGATTTCTGAAGTTATTTCTATGAATTCAGTCTCGCTGTTGGCGGATTCTTTCAGTGTGAAAATTTCTTCTTCGGAAATGATTTCGGAACAAAAAAGTAGGGTTTTCAAAATATAACCGCCTTTTATGGCTAGTGAAATTTCGCGAAAGCCTTCAATAATAAAAAGGTTTGTTTTGCGGCGTTCACGCGATTTTTCCTGTAATAAAACAATCTGTTTTATCAGTGGATTATGAAAACTTGTGATGTTTTTGTGCATCCTACAAAGATACGCTACTGAAACTTATATCCCGTGCCCAAATTGATGCGCAGACCGAACCCAACGTTGAAATAATTGACGCCTCCAAAAGTGTCTTCAAGCTCTGATGGCACTTCAATATTCATAAAATCATGACGAAATTCTGGAGCTACATAAAAGGATATATAATTTGCCACTTTGTAACTTACTTCGGGGCGTAGCCAAAGCGCGGTGCCATTATCTTCAAAACTATCGCCCAAGCCTCTGTTGAAATAACCTGAATAACCAACACCCAGACCGATTGAAAGGTCAAACCTTTGCACTTGTTTTTCATAGCCAACTACACCTCCAAGCACTAAGTTGTTCATTCTGTCGTAGTTGCCCACAAGTTCGCGGTCAGTTACTTCCGCAAAAAAGAAGCTCATAGCGGGACCTACATAGAAGTCTCCTAGAACGTTGAGTTTTAATTGCGCTTGTGCACCCATTTTAAGGTTCATACCGTCATTTACAAAATTTTCTCCTAGCGCAATAGGCAGGTAAGCCCCTAGAGTTATGCTTCCTACTTTGCTTCCAGAAACAGTTTGCTCTTGGTTTGGGTCTTTTTCTGTTTCAGTTTGTTGTGCAAGGGTTGCTGCAGAACAAAGCAGGGATATAAAAAGGATTCTAATATTCAAAAACATAGTTGGTTGGAGGATTTGTTACTGGAATTTCAATGGTTTGTGTAGGACCGTTATTAAATTTGTATTCAAAAATGGCGAAGGAGCCCAAAATACTTTCGCGGTTTATAGTGCGGTTTTCTGATGTGGGGTCAAAAGAGTTACTTTCTGTTTGGTCAAGTTCGCAAAAATCGTTGCCATTGGCATTTAATGGAAGTTTGCAAATATTGGAGGTATAGGAAAGTGTGTATTCTAAAAAATTATCATCTCCTGCTACGTTTTTCAAAAAAAGTGATAGTGTGCCCACGCCGTTGAGGGTTATTGTTCCTAAATCAAGCAGTAAATCGCGGTTGGCCACTCCAGAAGAATATACTTTGCTTGAGTAATCAGGATTATCTATTTCTGAGCCAAATTCCTCAGCTATGTTCACATTTACAAACAATGGATTGTCGTTTGCATTTAGCGAAGTAAATTCAAAATTTCCTACTGCATCGGATTTTGCACTGGCCAAGGTTTTGTATACAGCACTAGTCCGTATGTAAATGTTTTGTAACGGGCTACCGTTTTGATCAACGACTTTGCCTTTTACCAAAAGGCGCTCGTTGCTTGAAATATCCAATTTTTCCGTACAACCAATGGCTAACAGTAAAACCGAAAGCGAAAATATTTTAAAGAAATGGTGTTTCATTTTTCATAACGTTTATATAAGCAATGATATAGAAAAAACAATAGGTAGTCAAGAAGAGAAATGTTAAGTTTACTTTTTTTGGTTTCATAAACCTTTCTAAAAAGCTTCTTTAAACAGGTAAGCTTTTATATTTTTAGACAACTTAAATACTAACCACCATGAAAAAACTGATTTTACTGCTTACTGTTTTATTATCTCTTTCAGCTTGTAAGAACGATAAAAAAACAAATTCCGAAAACGCTACCGAAGACATTCGCCTTGATGGATTGGAAGTAGATTCCACACAAACTTCTGCAACAAAAAATTTAGAAAAAACCAAACAATATCCTGTGCCACTCCAAGCGGTTTTTACAGCCCACGGAGGCTTGGATCATTGGAAACAGATGAATAATCTTTGTTTTGAGATGAAAGGAAAGAATGGAGATGAAACCCACACCGTTTCCTTGCCTGATAGAAAAACTAAAATTGAATCGAAAGATTGGTCCATTGGTTATGACGGCAAAGGTGTTTGGCTTTTAAAACATGATTTAGGCTACGAAGGTAATCCTGTGTTTTATCACAATCTGATGTTTTATTTTTACGCCATGCCTTTTGTTATTGCAGATCCTGGAACAAATTATGTTGCCGTGGAACCTACCGAACTTGACGGAAAAATGTATAATGGCTATAAAATTTCTTATGATGACGGCGTTGGAGATTCTTCTAAAGACGAATACATTTTATACTTTGATCCCGAAACGAAACAAATGACTTGGTTAGCATACACCGTCACCTTCAAAGACCAAAAGAAAAGCGATGATTGGCATTATATAAAATATGACAAATGGGAAGATGTGAACGGTTTATTGCTTCCTAAAAAATTGACTTGGTTCAATGTTGAAAACGGCAAGCCGAAAGGAAAAATGATGGACATTAAATTTGATAAAGTTACTGCAACTGAAACAATACTCGATGCCTCTGTTTTTACAAAACCTGCCGAAGCGGAATATGTAAAATAATTGCTAGTATTCAGTATTTGTAGGCAGTAAGCCGGTCATTCCCATTTAGTCCGAGAGTCGGACAAAAAGACGAATTTAAGGGGGGTGAGTGTTTTTTATTTCCGTCAAAGGTGAAAATACAAAATGTATCTAAGCCCCGAATTACAGCGGCTTATCTTCATAATAATTTACAACCAAGGCCACCATATAATCATAACTCATGATTCCACGGCTTTGGTTGTTTGCTTTTAAGAAACTATCCCAAAACATTTTTGAGAAAACCTCAAAAGGATTTTGGTAGCTATCCCAAAAGTCGCGCATTTCCTCGTAACTTTTAAGAATCCCAGGGTTTATGGTTGTTAAGAGCTCTTCGTATTTGGCCTCGTCGCGCCGCGCCACTTCATTGATTAAATAGCGCAATGTAAAAATGTAGCCAGTATATTTCATGTAGGGATCGTCATTGTGCAGCGTGGAAAGAGTGGCTATAAAATTAGCTTCGTTTTCCGCGGCATAGCCTATTTGGTGTGCTTCTTCATGACAAGCAACGGCGGGGAACTTATAGGTTTTCATTAAATTATTTACCTGTGCCTCGCCTGAAAAAGGATTTAGGTAACCACTATAACCCATATAGGTAAGGCCTAAACTCCAACCACTTTTTTTAATGCTTCGTGGTGAAAGTGCAAGTTGCGGAAATTCTTTTTCAAGGTTTTTGTAACCATTCAATGTTTTTTTGAACATTTCCTTCTGTGTATAGGGAAGCTCTATTTTCACACTATCGGCAAAGCCAAGTTCTCGGTGCATGGAGTTGCTTTTTTTTATGAAACGATCTGTGGTTTCCAACAGTTGTTCCGTGGTGTAGTCATTGTTTAAATTCAAGGATTTATGTAACGGAAGCCTATAATAATTAAACCCCCAAAGCACGTGAAACATAAAATAGACTACAGAAACGGCTGCGAGAATATCCACGAAAAAACCAACTTGATCGTTCTGCCGAAGCCTTTTCACATTTTTATAAAGCCAACGGATGGCTACGATTGCTATGAGCAAATAAAATAAATCGCCGACCGAAAAAGGAACCCAACCAAAAATATATCTAGAGATTTTTGAGATCCACGGATAAACACCAAGGCTGTAATATTTTTCTACAAATTCGGGAAAACGCTTTAAAACCTGTAGTGCAATGATCTGCACGATTAGGAATATAGTGAGGAAAGCCGAGGTTCGTTTTTGCATAATCCAAACTTACGAAGGAATTCTTTCTCTACATAATTTTTATAGCGGTTACAAAACCGTAATTTTGTGTTCCTAAAAAATTTAAAAGATGAATGAAGCAATAAGAAACCTTGAACCCAAAGCGCTGTGGAACAAATTTGCAGACCTGAACGCCGTACCGCGTCCGTCAAAAAAAGAGGAACGCGTAATTGCGTTTATGAAAGACTTCGGAAAGAAGCTCGGTTTGGAAACCCTTGAAGATGAAGTAGGCAACGTAATAATCCGCAAACCAGCCACCAAGGGGATGGAAGACCGTAAAGCTGTGGTTTTACAAAGCCACTTGGATATGGTTCACCAAAAAAACAACGATACCGACTTCAATTTTGACACCCAGGGAATTGAAATGTTAGTAGATGGCGATTGGGTTCGTGCAAAAGGAACCACACTTGGCGCAGACAACGGTTTGGGAGTTGCCACGATAATGGCAATTCTTGAAAGCAACGAAATTGAGCATCCCGCAATCGAAGCGCTCTTTACTATTGATGAAGAAACAGGAATGACGGGTGCCAAAGGACTGAAAGGTGGTTTGCTGAAAGGCGATATTCTTTTAAACCTAGATACCGAAGAAGATGACGAAATAGGAGTAGGCTGTGCCGGTGGAGTTGATGTTACAGCAACTGGAACTTATAATGAAACTGATACACCAAAAAACGCAGCAACTTTTACAATCAAAGTAAAAGGTTTGAACGGCGGTCACAGTGGGATGGATATCATAAAAGGTTTGGGCAATGCAAACAAACTGATGAACCGTTTACTTTTCGCAACAAAGGATTTTATTCAATTGGCAAAACTTGAGGGTGGAAGTCTTCGCAATGCGATTCCACGCGAAAGTATGGCGCAGGTTGTAGTTTCTTCTGAAGAAAAATTTCATGCTGCTTTTGAAAAGATGAAGACAGCTATTCTTTCAGAATACAAGTCATTGGAACCTAATCTTTCTATTTCTGCTGAAAAAAGTAGTGAAACTTTTTCGAAAGCAATGACGCATATAGATCAGATGAAATTCTTTAATGCAATGAATGCTGCACACAATGGCGTTTACAGAATGAGCCCAGATATTGAAGATTTGGTGGAAACATCAAACAACATAGCCAAAGTTTCGGTTGCTAACGGAAATATAAAGATTGAATGTTTAACCCGTAGCTCTGTGGAATCCTCCAAAGACGTTTTGGCAAATGCACTTACTTCTGTTTTCGAACTGGCTGGTTACGAAGCAAAGCTCGCCGGAGATTATCCGGGTTGGGCACCAAATATGGACAGTCCAATTCTGAAGGTTTTGGACAATCTTTACCAAAAAATGAACGGTGAAAAAGCAAACGTAGCGGCTTGTCATGCAGGACTGGAATGTGGTATTTTAGGACAGAATTACCCTGAAATGGATATGATTTCTTTTGGACCAACCATTAAAGGAGCACACTCTCCCGATGAACGCGCGAGTATTTCTTCAGCCCAAAAGTATTGGGATTTCGTAATGGAAATTTTAAAGAACATTCCAAAGAAATAGAACGAAGAATCAAGAGCCAAGAATCAAGACAGATTTTCAAGAAGACTAAAATTAAAAAGTAATCAGTCTTGATTCTTGGCTCTTGTATCTTGATTCAAAAAAAAGAGGAACCAATTTTTAAATTGGTTCCTCTTTTCGTTTATGTTAAACTGAAACTATTGCGCTATCTCAACAATCTCAAGGTTAAATATCAATTCAGAATCTGGAGGTATTACTCCTGGAATTCCTCTTTTGCCATAAGCTAAATGAGCTGGGATAAAAACAGTTGCTTTGTCGCCAACTTTCATTTTTAACAATCCTTCGCGGAAACCTGGGATCAATTTTGCTTCTGTGCTATAATCAGTTGGCACTGGTACATACTGTCCGGCTGCTTTGCGCATTTCGTCAACCATTTCAAATTTTTCGGCGTTGGCCAAAATGTTTGAATCGAACATATGTCCGTCAGCAAGATATCCTGCGTAGTTCATTAAAATTTGGTCACCTTCTTTGGGTTGTGGCCCTTCACCTTTTTCATTGAAATAGATCTTAATTCCTGAAGGAAGAGAATCTGCTTTAGCTCTAAGGGCATTCAGTTCTTTTACTTGTTCAGCCGCTACTTTATTGATGCGTTCTTCTTTTTCTTTCTTTTCTTTTTCAAGCTTGCCCATTTCCTCAGTGAAGTAAGGAATTTTTATATCGCCTTTATTGATGATGTTTACTTTTTCAATGATTACTGGCTCTTTTGGTTTATCGCCTGGTTTTTCGGTCTCCATGTTTCCGATAGAATCAACAACTTCTTGACCTTTTACTATTTCACCAAAAATTGTGTGGCGGCCGTCCAACCAAGGTGTATCTTTCAAAGTGATGAAAAATTGACTACCGTTGGTGCCTGGACCTGAGTTGGCCATTGCCAAAAGTCCTTTTTTGCTGAAACGAATTGTGTCAGTGATTTCGTCTGGAAACGCATACCCAGGATTACCAGAGCCATCGCCTTTTGGGTCACCACCTTGGATCATAAAATCTTTAATTATGCGGTGGAAGCTAAGCCCATCATAAAAACGTTTGCCTTTATGAATAGAATCTACCATGCCGTTGGTACCTTCTGTAAGCGCTACGAAGTTGGAAACGGTAAGCGGGGCGCTTTCGTTTTTAAGTTTGGCAATAAAAGTTCCTTTATTGGTAACAAATTCAGCATACACGCCATCTTTAAGATCAGGATATTTTTCCTGACAGGACGCAAATGCAAGGGTTAGAAATAAAAATAAAAATGTTAATTTTTTCATGAGTGTTAATTTAATTTTCGTTTGATTGTTCAATTGAGTGTAAAGTTACAGTGCTCTGCACCGGAATATTGGAGCCGAGTTTTTCTTCAATCCCATAATAGCCATAAGCTTTATAGGAAGGAAAAAGGAAGGTTACTGTTTCGCCTTCTTTCATTAATTTTATGCCTTCGCGAACGCCAGAGATAAGATCTTGGTTGCTTTGATCTACTTTGTAGTGTTGCAATCCGTTTTCTTTTTCTGAAAGAATTAAGCTGCCGTTGAAGTCTTTAATATCGTAAGTGAATTTTACAACATCACCCAAATCTGGCATTTCAGTGGTAGCGGTGTCGCGTTTATTATAATAATACCAAAACCCGTTTTCGGAAGAAATATAGTTATGTGTGGAGTCTTTCGCTATGATTTCTCCGATAAAAATTTTCTCATCATCATAGATTTTTTTGTTTCTTACTGCAGATTCCTTTATGAAGGTACCCGAATTACTTTTTACTGGGGACCTTGCCTCAGGGCTTTTGCAGGAAATGATTACTGCCGAAAAAAGTAAAAAATAAAACAGCTTACGAAGCATCTGTGAGTTCATTTTTATAACGGGGCAAGATACTAATAAATTCGTTTATGGTTTTGTTAAGATCTTGAGAACTTTTTCCACCCGCAGCGTTAATGTGGCCACCCCCGCTGTAATGGTTACGGGCAAAATCGTTCACTGAGAAGTGTCCTTTACTTCTAAGAGAAATTTTCACAATATTTTCCTGCTTGTTTTCGATAAAAATTACAGCGAAAACAACTCCTTTTACAGAAAGCGCATAATTTACAAATCCTTCGGTATCGCCTTTTTTGAAGTTGTGGTCGTCCAATTCTTTTTGGGTCATGGTGATATACGCTGTGTGCAATTCTGGCAAAATTACCAGATTGTTTAAGGCCACGCCCAAAAGTTTCATCCTTTCCGGGCTGTTGGTGTCGTAAACATATTGATTTATAATAGCGCTTTCAGCACCGGCTTCAATCAATTTTGCTGCAACCCTGTGTGTGGTTGGACTAGTGGAGGAGAAGCGAAACGAGCCCGTATCTGTCATGATCCCCGTGTAGAGATTGATGGCGATTTCTTTTGAGAGTTTGTTGGCTTCACCAAGAGCGTCCATAAAATGAAATACCATTTCAGAAGTGGAGCTCATTTTTACATCGCTATATGTTGCCACTGCATAATCTGCAGGCTGTTGATGATGGTCTATCATAACAAACTTGGCAGAACAACTTTCCAAAACTGTTTGCAGTTCGCCACCGACTCTGTCTAAACCATTAAAGTCTAATGTAAATACCAGGTCTGAGGTATTTATCAGGTCGGTGCTTTTTTCTTTTTCCCTCTCGTAGATTATAATTTCTTCAACTCCAGGCAGCCATTTTAAAAAATCAGGGAAATCATTGGGCATTATTACCGTTGCGTTGTGGCCTAAACTTTTCAGAAAAAAAGAAAGTCCCAAACACGATCCAACCGCGTCGCCATCTGGGTTTTTATGGCCTACAATCACAATTTTTTGTGGGGAAGCGAGTAATTCTTTAACAATTTGAGTTGTTTCTTTATTCATAAGGCGCGAAGATACAATAAATACAAATTATGAGCGAAACGGTTCCGTAAAGTAATTTGTGTTGAAATTTTAAGAAATCATTAAACATTTCGTAAATACTTGCTTTTCATTTTCAAATAGTTATTTTTGCCGAAATTTTAAAAACAAAATGAGAACAGACAGAACATTCACAATGTTAAAGCCAGATGCGGTTGAAAAAGGACACATCGGCGCCATTCTTGACAAAATTAACGCTTCTGGTTTTAGAATCGTAGCGATGAAACTTACCCACATGACCACTCAAGATGCGCAAGCATTTTACGCAGTTCACAGTGAGCGTCCATTTTATGGCGAATTGGTAGAATATATGACTCGCGGGCCAATCGTTGCTGCAATTCTTGAAAAAGAAAACGCAGTGGAAGATTTCCGTACTTTAATTGGAGCTACCAACCCAGCTGATGCTGCTGAAGGTACTATCCGTAAATTATATGCAGCTTCTATTGGTGAAAACGCTGTTCATGGAAGTGATAGCGATGAAAACGCAGCTATTGAAGGTGCTTTTCATTTTGCTGGACGCGAAATGTTTTAAGCATTTACAAAATATTTAAATAAAAAAACGCCTTCCGATCGGAAGGCGTTTTTGTTATCTATAAATTGAAATGACTAACGCAAAACCAATTTCTTAATCAAGTCCTTCCCTAATTCTTCATTAAGTAGTCTAGTAATTTTTTCTTTTCCATAACTTAATTCCTCTCGCAAAACAGAAGATGAAAGCTGCACATATAAGGTGTCGCGATCCAATTTAACATCGGTTGTGTATTTTGAAATAGCATTTCCCATTACGGCATCCCAGGCTTCTTTTGCGTTCACTTTATCCAAGCCTTTTTCCAAGCGGTTTGCTCCAATAAATTCTTTTAAAGCATCGCCAATGGTTATATTTTCTGCGTGTCTTTTTGCCATTTTCTGTTGTGTGTTGTGTGTTGTGGGTTGTCAGTTGTGGGTTGTCAGTTGTCAGTTTTCGGTTGTGGGTTTGAGCTTGCCTGATTAAGGTTGCCTTTTTTCTGGTTAATAGTTTATCTTATATTTTGGTTTATGCTTATTGGTTAAGCTATCAACATAAGTTTCAAATTCTGTTGGTTTCATTTTATTTAATGAA
>NZ_VORT01000013.1 GCF_007997155.1 Aequorivita antarctica
GGATGGGACGGTACCTATAACGGCAGACCGCTGCCCTCGAGCGACTACTGGTTCCGGGTGGAATACACCGAGGACGGAAACGCAAAGGAATTTAAAGGACATTTTACCTTAAAACGATAAATAGAAATTATGAACATTAAACAAATCCCCATTATCCTATTTTTGATATCATCGCTTTACGGATTTTCTCAAGACGGCATACCTGTATATTCAGACTATTTTTCTGATAATTTGTATTTACTCCATCCTTCCATGGCTGGGGCATCATCATATGCCAAACTCCGAATAACGGCACGTCAGCAATGGTTTGATCAAGATGAAGCTCCCAATATGCAAACTATAAGTTTTCATACTCCTTTGGGAAACAATACAGGAATTGGGGCTATTATTTTTAATGATAAAAATGGGTACCATTCCCAAACCGGAGGCTATTTAACTTTCGCATATCATCTATTGTTTTCACGGAGCAGGGTAGACATAAACCAATTATCTTTTGGTTTAAGTGCGGGTTTAACACAACAAAAGCTTGATGAAACTAAATTTTCCTTAGAAGATTACGACCCAATAATAGCTGGAATTGTTCAAAGTACTTCCTATTTTAATGTGGATGCAGGTCTTTCTTATAATTTCTTAAATTTCTCGGGCCATTTTACAGTAAAGAATATTATTTTTCAAAACAGAAGTATTTATTCGAGTGAAATTGAACCCAATAATCAGCGCAATTATTTAATTTCCGGAGCATACGCCATTCAAAGCAGAAAGACGCCATGGACCTATGAACCATCTCTAATGTTTCAAATGAAAGAGAGAACCGGTGAAAAATCCATCGATGTAAATTTTAAAGCATATCGTTCCATGGATTTTGGCAGACTGTATGGGGGAATTTCATACAGAAGAAGTTTTGATGGGAGCGAATATTTGGATGGAACTGAAATTAAGGCTCAAAAATTACAATACATAACTCCTGTGATAGGTGCTAATTATAACAAATTTATGTTCGCTTACACCTACACACATCAATCGGGGAGTATAAAATTTGGCAGTGGTGGTTTTCATCAGATTACTTTAGGGTATAATATTCTTGAGGGTAAAATCCAAACTTGGGACCAGGATATGAGATATAATGGGATGCTACGTCCTGATAATTAAAATCGCTTCATAATACAAGAAAAGCCTGATACCATTATACGTATCAGGCTTTTTTTATATTAAATAAAACTTATTCCCAAGTATAATTCTTTTTTTCAGCTTGCTTTTTTATGGCTTGCACCATTGCGTTTTCTAAACCGTTGCTAGTCTCTTTTGTGTTTTCTGCAATATACTTTCTACGCTCTTCATTGAGGTCCATAATTTCTTTTTGGATTGCTTCTCTTTCGGAACGCTTTACTTCAAGATATTTTTTTATTTCGGAAGCACTCTTTCCTTTCAGTTCCTTTGGCAATTCGTCTTTTTTCAACTTGTCATAACTGAAATTTGCTTCTTCTTCGGCATCTACCAAATCCCAAGTGCTATTGGTATACAGATGGCTTCCTTTTGAAACCGTTCGGCTTACTGCGTTGGCTTTACTATATTCTGCAGCGTTGGCATCCTGTTCTTGCTGTACGCGACTTTTGTTACTTCCCGCGCTTCCGTAGGGAACATAAGTTTTGTTTAGTTTCACATTCAATTGGATGATAATATCATCATAAGGGGAAGGTACATATACAGTTTGCTGATTTTGATTTATCGCCATATAGTCGCCATAGGTAAGTTGGGCACCATCTTTCCAGTAGCTGTCTATTCCGTGTTTATAATCGCCACAGAAAATGGTATTCACAACCACGCCGTTTTCCTTGGCATTTGCCGCGGCATCTTTGTAATTGATTCCTCCTTGATCAAAAGGCTCATTGCCTGCTATAAAAACCATTTTCAAATCATCTGCTTCGTTTCCCCAATCAAGTTTGTTCAAAGATTCTTGGATTACGGCACCGCAGTATTCGCTTCCGCCATTGGTGGTCAATGAAAAAAGTTCTTTTGAAACATCGTCTAAATCTTCCGTAAAGCTTAAAATTTTACGGATGTAATTGTCTCGTGAATTCAAATTATCGTTTCCATATTCGTATAAAGCTATTTGAAGTTTCGGACGGTCATTGCGGCATTTGGCATAGCTCAACTCATTCACAATCTCCCAAAGTTGGGCCTTGGCTTGGTCTATCAATCCGTCCATACTGTTGCTAGTGTCCAGTAAAAGAGCCACCTTTATATAGTGGTCTTTTTTCGGGTTTTGGGTTTCCAATGTTGCTAATAATTGCTTGTCGGTTTTCTGGTTATCCGCTTTGCAGGAAATCGTCAGCATGAAGGCTGCGAAGATGAAGATGATTTGTAACTTTTTCATAATTATTTTTTTAAATGAGTTTACAACGGTATAAACCTAAGGCGAACTTTTTTTGAAAAAAACCAACTTTGAGGAAGGGGTTTATCTGAATTAGTGAAAAGTATTTTTGGATGAGTGAAGTATTCTTTTTTTGCATTAGTGGAAGCTATTTCAGAAAAACGTAATTTTAAACATTGCGCCAAAGTGCGTATGTTTACCGTTTTAATGACAAAATGAAAAAACTTCTTTTCCTTTTTTTGGCCCTTACCTTTTTTTGTTCCACAGATAGCTTTTCACAAGTAAAGCGTTTGACGAACAATAAGCCTTTTATGCTGAAAGGCGAGGTGATTGATGGCGAAACCAATATACCTATCGCAAAGGTGAACGTGGAGATTTTGGGCGGACAATACACAACCACAAACGGACAAGGCAGGTTTGCGATTTCAGCCAAAATAGGCGATGAGCTTGTTATAAAAAGCGATGATTTTGTAACGGTTTATCACACAATTAAAGAAAACGATTTTATAACCCTGCGGGTCGAAAAGGCAAAATCAGAACCTGCGCCAATTGTGTCCAAAAGTTCCAAAGGTAAAGAGCAAGCAGGTTTCAACGTTTATTTGGACTCTGCAAAATTCTTTCTGAAAAAAGATGCACAGAAAAGCATTGAATACGTTACCAAGGCGCTGGAACCGATGCGCGGCAAAACCATTTCAAATAAAGAGAATAGTTTGGCCTTTGAAACTTTGGGTGACATCAACTTGTTTTGGACCTTGCCAGATCTTGCCATCGACAATTATAAACAAAGTATTCAAAACAATGCAAATACAGATGTTTCAATCAAGTTGGCAAAGGCCTTTGCGCAAAACAAAAACTATCAGGAAAGCATTTCGGTATTTCAAAAATTGTTGAAGGAGAATCTTTCTGCGTACCAAAAAGTAGAAGTTTACGAAGGTTTAGGCGATACGTATAAGGCAATTGGAGATGGCGTGAAAAGTGTTTTTAACTATCAAAAAGCGTTAGATGTAGCCAAAGAGAATAAAATTACGCCGAAAATTACAAACTTAAATTCCAAGATTGGCGAAGCTTATGCCCAGAGTGGTGCTTTGAATGAAGCTGAAGAATATTTTGACAATTCCCTCAAACTTGCCAAAAAAGAAAATAAACAACGAGCTGTTTCAGAAAAAAACAAAGTGGCAGATTTTTACAACCAAAACCGCGAATACGATAAAGAAATCCAGCTTCGTGAAGAAACTTTGGAAGAACTTAACTCGATGGGAAAAGCCGCCACGGTTGAAGATGAAGCCCTAACACCACAACGGCAAAACTATAAAATTGCAAATGCTTTTGTGGCGCAGGAAAAATATAAACAGGCTATTCCGTATCTCGAAAGAAGTATTGCAGAGGCAGACAAAAAGGAAGATTTAATTGTTCAGAAGGACGCTGTGCGAAAACTTTCCGAGATTTATCGAGACATTGGCGAGTTTGACAAAGCAACCGAAAGCTATCAACGGTATGTAGAAGTTGTAGATGAGCTTTATGTGAAAAAGGAACAGGAAATAAGCCAAGCGGCACGTCTTAGCAAAGAAATTACCCAAAAACAAAACCGAATTGCCAGCCTCGAAAACGACCGAAAGCTGAACGAAAGCAGATACAAACTCGCTTTTGAAAATCAAGAATTGATTGAAAGAAACAGCCAAATCCAAAAGTGGGTTATCATTTCATTAGCTGTTATTGTTTTGCTGCTGTTTTTTGCAGCTTACACCCAGTACAAAAATGTGAAACAGCAAAAGTTCGCCAATAATGTTTTAGCATTGAAATCGCTTCGATCCCAAATGAATCCCCATTTCATATTTAATGCGCTAAATTCCGTGAACAGCTTTATTGCGGTCAACGATGAACGTACCGCAAACAAATATTTGACGGATTTTTCACTGTTAATGCGTTCCGTTTTGGAAAACAGCGAAGAAGATTTTATCCCGCTCGAAAAAGAAATTGAGTTGTTGCAGCTGTATGTGAAGCTGGAACATTTCAGATTTAAGGATAAATTTGACTATAAAATTACGGTTGATGAAAACATAAAACTGAATGAATTTGTGATTCCACCAATGTTACTTCAACCTTATGTTGAAAATGCTGTGTGGCACGGACTTCGGTACAAAGAGGAGAAAGGTTTACTGGAAATCAACTTTCAACAAATTGATTCTGAAACCATAAAAATTTCCATAACCGATGATGGAATTGGCCGTTCAAAATCGAAGGAATTCAAAACCGAAAACCAAAAGAAACAAAAGTCGAAAGGAATGGGCAACACCCAAAAGCGCATTGCTATTTTGAACCAAATGTACAAAGACAAGGTGGATGTGAAAGTGGAGAATATTTTTGAAAACAATGAAGGGACCCGAGTGGAACTTATTTTAAAGAAAGATTGATGAAACTAAACGCAATAATTGTTGAAGACGAAGAAACCAGCAGGGAAATTCTGCGGAATTATTTGGCAAAATACTGCCCGAGTATTGTTTTAAAAGGTGAAGCCACAAACGTGGACGAAGCTTTGGTTTTGATAAGGAATAACGATTTGGACGTGGTTTTCCTCGATGTAGAAATGCCTTACGGAAATGCTTTCGATTTGCTTGACAAAGTTGGCGACCGTCAGTTTGAAACTGTTTTTGTTACTGCCTACAATCATTATGCGATTGATGCTTTAAATGCCCATGCTTCCTATTATTTGCTAAAACCAATTTCAATAGATAAATTGATTGAGGCTGTTGATTATGTTTCGGAAATAAAGACAAAGGAAAACAATCTTCAAAATTCAATTTTAAAGCCGCTTCAGACGCAAGTTGCTGGCAAGATTACAATTCCCTTGCAAAATGGTTTTGAAGTGCTTCAAATGGAAGATATACTCTATTGTCAGGCAGATGACAATTACACACAGATTCATTTAAAAGTCGGAAAGCGATTGGTGAGCAAAACCTTGAAATATTTTGAAGATTCACTTTCGGAAAATGGGTTTGCTCGGGTTCATAAATCCTATTTGGTAAATGTGAACGAAATTACTGAATACAAAAAAGGAAAGGGTGGGAGCGTAGTGCTTAGTAGCGGTAAGGAAATTATGGTTAGCCCATCACGTAAAAAAGAATTGTTGGCTTATTTTGGATAAAAGTTGCAAGTTTGATATGATTAAATTTAATTGCTTTTATTTTTGAAACCTGAAACCTGAAACCTGAAACAAATGATAATTAAATCCGTAAACGGAAAACACCCTCAAATCCCAGAAGATTGTTTTATAGCTGAAAATGCTACGATTGTTGGAGATGTAGTGATGGGCAACGAATGTAGCGTTTGGTTTAACGCTGTAATTCGAGGTGATGTGCATTTCATTAAAATGGGCAATAAAGTGAATGTTCAAGATGGCGCTGTAATTCACGCGACCTATAAAACTTCGCCCACTACAATTGGGAACAATGTTTCCATTGGGCACAATGCCATTGTTCACGGCTGCACTATACACGATAATGTTTTAATCGGAATGGGAAGTATTGTTATGGACGATTGCGTGGTTGAAAGTAATACGATAATTGCCGCGGGTGCTGTGGTTTCGAAAAATACAAGAGTTGAAAGTGGAAGCATTTATGCAGGCATTCCCGCCAAAAAAATAAAAGATATTAGCCCCGAATTGACCAAAGGTGAAATTGAACGGATTGCCAATAATTATGTTATGTACTCTTCGTGGTTTAAGGAATAATTTAGAAGTCTTTTTTTTCTATAGAAATCTTTTTAGCATAATCTTTCAATAGAAATTTTAAAGTATCCGTTTCAGCATTTGTAAAAAACTCAAGCTTTGGTTTGGTGTTCTCTTCGCGAAGCAAATCCAAGCTTTGTAAAACTATTTTTGTTTGCCGTGCAACCGCTTCGCCGGAATCTATAATTTTCACATTTTCAGGAAGTAATTTTTTCAACTGCGGAATTATGTAGGGGTAGTGGCTACATCCCAAAACAACATAATCAACATTAGCTTCAATCAGCGGTTTAATGTATTTTTTTAAAAGTGAGATCATTTCTGGACCGTCAAGATTTCCCGCCTCTATCAAAGGCACGAGACCTTCGCCAATAATTTCAACCACGCTTATATCCTTTGTAAATTCCTTTGTTGTTCTGCTGAAAAGTGCACTACTGAGGGTGCCTTTTGTAGCCAGAATTCCAATGCTTTTTGATGTGGTTTGTAGTGCTGCGGGTTTAATAGCTGGTTCTATACCAATAATGGGAATGTCGTAATTTTCCCGAAGTGTTGAAATAGCATTCGTTGTTGCCGTGTTGCAGGCCACAACAATTATCTTACTGCCTAGTTCCAGCAATTTTTCAACATTTTTAATGCTGAGCGCAGTGATTTCTTTCGATGATTTATATCCGTAGGGTGCATTTTTGCTATCGGCGAGATAGATGGTATTCTCAAACGGTAGTAGTTTGTGGATTTCCTGCCATATAGATGAACCGCCAACACCCGAATCAAAAATGCCTATGGGATTATTTTTATCCATTTTATCTGTATAAAATATTTGATCTTTAGGAAGATGGAATGTCCAGGTATACCACTTCAGTTAATTTGCAATTTGTTTATAGGTATTTCGTAAAAGTAGCCAATTACTTCAAATTTGGATAAAAAAAAACTGCCCATAAATGAGCAGTTTTAAAATTTATAGTTTTAAGAAAGAATTACATTCCCAAATCTTTTTTAACATCTGCCATAAGATCTTTTCCGTCTGCAAGGATAACGCCGCTACCTACGGTTGAATCCAATACATATTGATATCCTTGTGCTTTTGCTACTTTTTGAATTGTAGATTGAGCTTTTTCAAGAATTGGCTTAAAAATATCAGTTCTTTTCTTGTCTAGATCCTGAAGTGCTTGTTGTCTGTATGCTTGAATATTTTCTTGCATCCCTTGAACTTCTTGGAATCTTTTTTGATTTTCTTCATCAGTTTTAGTGGTGGCCTCTGCATCGTACTGCTTCATTTTGGTCTCTAATTCCTTAGCCATTGCCTTAATCTCTGTGTCGTACGTTTTTTGCACTTTTTCCAATTGGCTTTGCGCTGCTTTGTACTCTGGCATAGCTTCAATAAGCTCTTGTGCATTAATATGTGCAATTTTTGATTGAGCATTCACAAAACTTGTAGCTCCCACGAAAAGTGCAATTGCAACTAATAACGTTTTCATTTTTTTCATTGTAAGTGTATTTAATTTAAGTGTTATTTTATTTTAAAGTATTGATTGTTAAGTTTTTATAATGCCTATTGGCCACCCTCATCGCCATCGCCTTCATCACCACCTTTTGGAGGATTGTTGTTGTTTTGGCGGGATTCTATAATGGAATCTTTTCTTTGCTCTCTTTCCAGAATCAAACGTTGTCTACGTTCTTCAAACTCTGCTTTCTTTACAGCGCGGATGGAATCGCGTTCTTTTTGACGTTGGGCCATCATTTCTTCACGTTCAGTTTTTTTGGCTTCAACTACTTTTTCGCGTTCCTCTTGTTTTTCTTGAATAGCTTTTTCTCTTTCGGTAACTGCGCCTTCTTCTTCTACTGAAAGGTTTTCACGTTGTTCTATTTCGCGTTTTTCTTTTTTATCTGCGGCTTGTACTCTTCTGCCGGCGCGTTCAATGCTACGTAGCACTAAATCGCTGATATCGTTTCTTTTTGCTGCAAAAAGCATTACAACATCTGCAGATTTGTCAAAGATGAAATCATACTTTTTGTTTTCTGCAACTTCCTGAACAATATTGAAAACCTGATCTTGGATAGGCTGAACCAGTTGTCTACGCTGTATCATCAAATCTCCATTTGGTCCAAAACGGTCCTGCTGATATTTAAGCATTTCGTCTTCCTTGATTTTTATTTCCTCTTCGCGTTCATCGATCAATTCTTTTGTCAAAAGAACCCTTTCATTCGCTAGGTTCAATTTCATTTGATCAATTTCTTTTTGTTTTTTCTCAATGTCCTGTTTCCAGCGTTGCACCTTACCTTCTAACTGTATGGAAGCTTCTTTATATTCAGGAACACTTTCCAAGATATATTCCATATCAATATATCCTATTCGAACGCCTCTTTGTGCTTCTGCCATGAAGGTGAAGCAAAAAAGGGCAAGAGTAAAAATGAGTATTTTTTTTGTCTTCATATTATTTGGTTGTTGTTTAAGAAAATATCGTGCCAGTTTTTAAAATTGTTGTCCAATAATAAAGTGGGTTTGCCATCCATTTGGTTCTGTTCCGCCCAAAACAGGGTCGAATCCATATCCAAAATCGATGCCTAATAACCCAAATGCTGGCATAAATATACGCAATCCTGCGCCAGCAGAACGTTTTAGCTCAAATGGATTGTAATCCTTGAATCCAGTATAGGATGCTCCACTTTCCGCAAAACCAAGCACATAGATAGATGCCATCTGTGCAAGGGTAACAGGATATCTTACCTCTAACGAAAATTTATTGTAAATCGTATTTCCATCTACATCAGATAAAGATTGATTGGGATAACCTCTTAATTGAATTACCTCACGGCCGTCCAAACTATAGGCTCCAAGACCATCTCCACCCAAAAAGAATCTTTCAAATGGTGGTACGCCCCTTTCTTGATTGTAAGCTCCCAAAAATCCCAATTCGGTATTGGTGCGAAGTACTAATTTTTCATAAAGACGGGTGTACCAAGTTCCTTTGAATTTAATTTTATAATACTCCAGCCATTTAAAACGCTCTTGGTCAATTTCAGAAATTCGTTTGGAAGCATTTACAAAATTAGGATTATCAGAGGTAACAAGATCAAGTTGATCCCTTTCTTCAGATAATGCTTTGTAATCTATATTGTTAAATGCCGAATAGGGTATGGTTAATTTAGCAGTAATACTAAAATCAGAACCCTGGGTAGGATAAATAGGGTTGGTGGCGGTATTATTTCGACTTATGCCGATGGTATATGCCAAGTTATTGGAGTACCCATCTCCAAAGGTAAATAGCCCTGTGTTGTAATTGTTCAGATTATAGTGCTGGAAACTTATGGCATTAGACCAAACAAAATAATCATCAGGCCATTTTATCTTTTTTGCCAAACCTACGGATCCACCTGTTATGGTAAAACTTCTTGATTTGTCTGCCTGTCTATTATTGTAATCGTAATAATTCTGGATGGTGTGGGTGAAAGAAGTGGATAATTGTACTGGCTTCTTGCCGCCCAACCAAGGTTCGGTAAGTGAAAGACTATAAGTTTGATAGTAACTACTTGCTTGCGCTCTAAGTGATAGTTTTTGCCCGTCACCCATTGGCAAAGGCTTGTATGCCTTAAAGTTGAATATATTGCGAAGCGAAAAGTTGTTAAACGAAAGACCTAATGTTCCAACAAAGCCACCGCCACCATAACCTCCTTGAAGCTCAATCTGGCTGGAGCCTTTTTCAACTACGGAATATTCCAAGTCAACAAGGCCGTTGTTTTCATCAACTTTTTTGAAGTTTGGAGAAAGTTGTTCTGGGTCAAAGAAGCCCAATTGGCCTAATTCGCGAATGGTTCTTATAACATCACGTTTACTGTATTTCTGACCTGGACGCGTTCTTAATTCTCTATAAATAACGTGGTCGTTGGTGCGATCGTTTCCTATTACTGTAACATGGTCAAAGTAGAATAAGCTACGTTCCATAATTCTGATTTCAAAATCTATGGTGTCGTTGCGAACAGCTACTTCCACAGGGTTTATACGAGCTGCAAGGTATCCGTTGTTTTGGTAGAGGTTGGTCATGTCTTCTGCATCTGGTGCCGAGTCGTCTTGAATACGCTCCTGCAGTAAAACACCATTGTAAATGTCACCTTCTTTTATTCCTAAAACTTGGCGCAGTTGACTGTCTGTAAAAACACTATTTCCGATGAACTTAATTTCACCAAAATAATATTTATCGCCTTCTTCAAGTTTTAGGTCTAAGGCAATGTTCTTTTTGTCAAGAACCCTAAGTGTGTCGCTTAAAATCCTTGCATCGCGATACCCGTTTGATTTGTATTTTTTAAGAAGTGATACTCTGTCTTCTTCAAAACCTTCTTCAGTGAATTTTGAGCGTTTCCAAACACGGGCAAAGTTTTTACGTTTTGTCTTTTTCATAGAACGGCGCAATTTACCGTCTGTGAATTGTTCATTCCCTTCAAAGTTAATTTCTTTCACTTTAACACGTTTTCCTCTATTTATAGAAATAGTCATGTTCTTTGAGATTTCTACACCTGTTGAATCTGTGAAAGGAGTGGTGGTGATGGTTACATCGGTATTGTAATAACCTTCTTTTTTGTATTTATTTGAAATGTAATTTTTTGTAGTGTTAAGAAGGTTTTTGGTTATTTTAGTACCGGCATTAAGGTCGTTGTCTTTAATAATTTCCTTTTGCTTGGCTTTGCGGATACCTTTTCCTGTGATGGTTACCTCATGAAGTTTTGGCAATTCCACAATGTAAAGTTCCAAATCCACATTATCACCTTCAATATTGGTAACATAAAAAGCAATGTCGCTAAAGAGGTTTTGCTCCCAAAGTTTTTTGGTAATTTGGCTCAGTTTTTCACCTGGAATGTAGAGGCGGTCGCCTTTTTTAAGTCCTGTAAAAGCAACGACGGTCTGTTCGTTAAAGCTTTGTGCTCCAGCAACCGTAATATTGTTTATGGTATATTTCTTACCGCTGTCAAGTTCTTTTTGCTGTGCCTGTAGTGTAAAAACGGAAAGTATTGTAAATAATAAAATACAATAAGATTTTCTGTATGTATGCAATAGGGAACTATTGATTAAGTTGTTCACTGGTTTTTCCAAATCTTCTTTCTCTGTGTTGATAATTTAATATTGCTTCAAAAAGATGGTCTTTAGTATAATCCGGCCAAAGTGTTTCAGTAAAATACAGTTCGGCATATGCTATTTGCCAAAGCAGAAAATTGCTGATGCGCTGTTCGCCACTGGTGCGGATCAATAAATCTACATCTGGTAAATTTTGCGTGTAAAGATGATTATTTATTACCGTTTCATCAATATCATGCGGCGAAATTAGGTTATTTTTAACTTTAAGACTAATCTCTTTTATTGTTTTTGTAATTTCTTCCCTAGAACCATAACTAAGGGCAAGGGTGAGGGTCATTCGCTTGTTATCCTTTGTTTTATCGATAACATCCAGTAATTCCTTGTGCGCTTTTTTTGGAAGTGCATCCAGATTGCCAATGGCGTTGAGCTTTATATTGTTGTCTTGAAGTGTCTTTATTTCCTTTTTAAGGGAAGAAACCAAAAGTTTCATCAACAGTTGAACCTCCAATTTTGGACGGTTCCAGTTTTCGGTTGAAAAGGCATAAAGTGTTAAAAATGGAATGCCTATTTCGGCACATCCTTCTACAATTTCACGTACTGCCTTGGTGCCGTTTTCGTGACCAATAGAGCGAAAAAGACCTTTCTGTTTTGCCCAACGCCCATTGCCGTCCATGATAATGGCAAGGTGTTGTGGCAATTTGTCTTTGTCTATTTGGTCCATCTTCATTTTAAAAGTTACAATAACAAGGCTTTCTTCCGAAGGCAAAAGTAACTGTTATTCCAGTAAATACGTACCAATCGTCGCTATTTGTGTTTCCAAATTTAAGGCTTTCCGCGTCTGCGAGTCCTTTTATGGGGTTGCTTCCGTCCAGATCGTCTGTAAATGTGTAGCGTGCGCCAATTTCAAAACCAAACATTGCATTTTGACTGATGGTTGCTTTGTAGCCTATTACCATTGGTATTGCAATACTCAATGCATTGTCATATTCAACAATTTGACCCGAAGCTTTTTTGCGCAATGCTGTATAACTAAAACCCGTGAGACCAGTATATAGGTATGGAGCAGAAATTGATTTTTGGGCATGAACGTCAAATTCCCAAAAGGTATATTCTAAACCAATTGATAATTCTTTAATTGTGTTTTCAAAGGAATATCCGCGTTGCTTTCTACGGCTGTTTGAGCTTTTGGCATCGTCACCTTTTATTTGTGCTACCATTACCGAGCCTCTAAATGCGTGTCTCGCGCTGCGGTTCCATTTAAAAATGCCGCCCACTGCAAAACTATTTGGATTGATGTAGCTGGTGTTTCCAACATCACCTATGTAGTTGGCGCCACCAACCATTCCGCCTATTTCGTAGGTTTGGGAATGTGCAAAGAACACAGTCGAGAGTATTAAAAATACAGTAGTGAAATACTTCATATACTTTAAAAGTTTGCAAATATAACAATTAACTTGGCTTGACATTGTTGGAAGCCAATTTGTCTCTGTTGATTAACAAATTTTGATGGATTTTATTGTTTAATTCCGCTTGTCCTCACCCCACAAAAGTTTTTTGCGTAGGGTTTTTATAAAGCTATCATCGTGAAGTTGGATCAATTTTATTGTAAATGGCGCTTTTTTAATAATAATGTGGGTTTCGTTTTCCAAAGTTGCAATGCGTGAATCCATGGAAAGTAAAAAAGTGTTTTCTCTTCCGGAAACTTTTAATGAAACAACACTCGAATCGGGCAGTACCAAGGGCCTTGCGTTAAGATTGTGAGGCGCAATAGGCGTGAGCACAATATTGTTGGCCTCTGGATCTATCACCGGGCCGCCGCAACTTAGGGAATATCCTGTGGAGCCTGTAGGTGTTGCAACAATTAATCCGTCAGACCAGTAGGATGTAAGGTATTTGTCGTTGACAAGTGTTTCCACTTTTATCATGGAAGTTGTATTCCGTCTGTTTACGGCAACTTCGTTTAGCGCAAAATTTAAGGGATGAATTTCGTCGCTTTTCGGAAAAGTTTCTACAGCTAACAAACTTCTTTCGGAAATGGAATACTCACCTTCCAAAATCTGATTTAGGCTTTCAGTCATTTCTTCTTTTTGAATCGTGGCCAAAAAACCAAGCCTTCCCGTATTAATTCCAACAATCGGGATACCCAAATCTGCCACGAAAGTTACTGCCTTTAGAATGGTCCCATCACCACCAATGCTGAAAAAAAGGTCGAAACTGGAATCCAATTCAGTAAAAGTGGAGAATCCCGAGAAGTTTTTTGTGATATCCTGATTTTGGTTGATGATGCCCAGAAAATTCGCTTCAATAAGTACTTCGGCCTCTCTTTTCTGAAGCGCATCCAGCAACATCTGAATATAGATTTCTGAATTTTCGTGATAAAACTGCCCGTAAATACCTATTTTCATTAGTATTGATATTGTTGTTTTTATTTACTTTTAACTGAACACTGAACACTGAACATTGAAGACTGCTACCTATATATTAAGGTATTTATCCAAATATTCAGACCGTTCCTTCAAATCTTCCAAAAACTTATCCTCTTCATGATGGCTAATCACGTTATAGTTATATCGTCTAAAAGTTTGAACAATACTGTTCATTGCGGTGTGGCCTACTTTTAAGGTAACCTGAACAGTGTCATTTTCAATTTTTGAAATAAATACTCCAAATATCCGTGTTCCATTAGATTCCACAATTTGGCAGACTTCACTGAATGAATAATCTTGAATTCCTTTTTCAACTTCAATAATTCCGCCCGTTTCGTTCAAAAAAGGGGTGTTGTTGAAAAGGCTCATAATATCGCCCAATTCATAGTATCCCAAATATTTGTTCTCCGCGCCCAACACTGGCATTATGTTGCTGTTGTTTAAGGCGAAAGCCTCTAAAATATCTAGCCAATTGGTATCTTCGAGAACGTGAAAGGGTTCCAAGGCATACTGAAAATCGCTAAGCGCTTTGGTGCTGTCAAAGCAATACGCATCGTTTTCAGAAACACAACCTATAAAATGGCCGTCTTTTTCAACGGGAACGTGCGAATAGGTAAGCTGATTGAATACCGTTTGCACGTCTTTTATCTTCGCCGAAACGTCAAACGGTTCAATATCGTTGATAATATAATTTAGGGTTTCCATCTAAAATTATTTTTAATGCAAATTACTTAAAATAAAGGTTCATTAGCTTTATGAAGGTTTGTATTTTTGTTAATTCTAATACAAAGAAATGACAAAATTAAGCGTAAACATAAATAAAATTGCCACGTTGCGCAATGCGCGTGGAGGCAATGTGCCCAACTTAATTCAAGTTGCAAAAGACGTACAGAAATTTGGGGCACAGGGAATCACAATCCATCCAAGGCCCGATGAACGCCACATTCGTTATCAAGATGCGTATGACTTAAAGCCCATTGTTTCCACGGAATACAACATAGAAGGCAATCCGATGGATAATTTTATGCAGCTGGTTTTAGAAATAAAACCCACGCAAGTTACCCTCGTTCCAGATGCTGTGGGTGCAATAACTTCCAACGCGGGTTGGGATACGGTGAAACACAAAGATTACTTAAAGGAAATAATTTCTGAATTTAAGCGAAACGGAATTCGCACTTCCGTATTTGTAGATCCAACCTTAAAAATGATTCAGGGTGCCGCCGAAATTGGTACTGACCGAATTGAACTATACACCGAAGAATTTGCCAAGCAATATTCTATGGGAAAAAAAGAAGCCATAAAGCCTTATACTGATTGTGCAATTCTTGCAAATAAACTGAATTTGGGTATCAACGCAGGTCACGATCTTTCGTTGGAAAACATCGCGTTTTTTAAGGAAAACATCCCAAGCCTTTTGGAAGTGAGCATAGGTCATGCGCTTATTTGTGAGGCGCTTTATGATGGGCTGGAGAAAGTCATTTCAGAATATTTAAAAAAACTTAGTTAATGACCCTACACTCTCAAATACTCGGCTCCGGTAAGCCTTTCGTAATCCTCCACGGTTTCTTAGGAATGAGCGATAACTGGAAAACACTGGGCACTCGCTGGGCTGAAGATGGCTATGAAGTACATCTTTTGGATCAACGCAACCACGGACGAAGTTTTCATAGCGATGAATTTTCGTATGAAATAATGGCTGAAGATGTAAAAGAATATAGCGAAGAACACCATTTAAAAGAAATTATCCTGCTCGGCCATTCCATGGGTGGAAAAGTTGCAATGCAATTCGCCGTTACCTATCCCGAAATGGTTTCAAAACTGGTTGTTGCCGATATTGGCCCAAAAGCCTATCCGCCACACCACCAGGATATTTTGAAAGCGCTTTCAAAATTAGATTTCTCAAATATAAAATCCCGTGGCGAAGCCGAGGATATTCTTTCAGATTATATAAGAGACGAAGGCACGCGACTATTTCTTCTTAAAAACCTATATCGAAAAAGCAAAAACGAATTGGCACTTCGTATAAATCTACCAGTCCTTTCAAAAAAAATAAAGGAAGTAGGGGTGGCTCTTTCAGAAGACGCTGTTTTTAAGGGTGATACGCTTTTTTTGGGAGGTGAAAATAGTGGCTATATTGAGCCGATGGACGAGCTTTTGATAAAAAAACATTTTCCAAAAGCAAGAATCGAAACCATTTCAAATGCTGGACATTGGTTACACGCAGAAAATCCCGACGAATTTTATGATAATGTTATGAATTTTTTATAATATTGTAAAGGTTTATTATGCACGCATAATAAATACGCAAGAATAATTCCTTACATATTAACCCTCTGTTATTAACTCAAAAAATAAAACAATTATGAAAAAAGTATTATTAATTGCCGTTTTTGCACTTGCATCGGTGGTAACTTATGCGGGCGGTTACCGCGTAAGTTTGCAAGGCAATAAAGCCTTGGCGATGGGTCACACAGGCGTTGCTGTTATAAACAGTAGCGAACTTGTATTTTTTAACCCAGCCGGATTAGTGTATTTGGAAGATAAATTTAGTGTCTCCGTTGGTGCACATGGTGTTTTTTCAAATATTGCATACCAAGACACTGAAACTGGCGCAAATGCCCGTACAGATAGTCCTGTGGGCACACCATTTTATTTATATGCTTCATATCAAGCTGCAGATTGGTTAGCTTTTGGTCTTGGAGTATACACCCCTTATGGAAGTTCTGTGAAGTATGAAGACGATTGGGCGGGTTCGCATTTGGTAAACAATATAGATCTTGCTGCTATTTACATTCAGCCAACCGTTTCGTTTAAAATAAACGATAAGTTGAGTTTTGGTGGTGGTCCAATATACGTTACTGGTTCAGTAAACTTCAACAGAAACCTAAACCGTACACTTACCGATCTTGATGGAAACCGTGCAAACGTAACCATTGATGCTTCTGGTGTGAGTAGCTGGGGTTGGGTTGCTAGTACAATGTTCAATCCTACCGAAAATCTTCACATTGGTGCTACCTACCGTTCCGAAATTATCCTTGATGCAGAGGACGGTACCGCCGAATTTGAAAATATTCCAAACTCTCCTTTAACGCCTTTTGAAAATACTTCAATTAAAGCATCACTGCCTTTGCCTGCAGAAATGACTGTGGGGATGTCCTACGATTTCTGCGAAAGTTGGACCTTCGCTTTCGACTATAATCGTACCTTTTGGGATGTATACGAATCGTTGGATATAGATTTTGCCAATGAAGATATTCCAGATTCAAAGAACGCACGTAATTACAAGAATGCTTCTATCTATCGTTTCGGTATGCAATACGAAGCTACTAAAATGTTCACGTTGAGAGCTGGTTATTATTTTGACGAATCTCCGGTTCGTGATGGATATTTTGCTCCTGAAACACCGCGTAACGACAGTAACAACTTTACCGCTGGTTTAACCGTAAATCTTGGCGAGCACTTACAGATTGATGCGTCATTCCTGTTTTCTCACTTCAAAGAAGTGGATGCATCTTACAATTATTACTTCGAGAATGGTGTAGCAGTTCCTTTTAGTGGAACATACAAAACCAACGCATTCGTTCCAGGATTGGGTCTAACTTATAAACTATAATTGAAAAAAACCTCAAAGATGAAAAATATACTAAAATATACATTCGCACTTTTAGCCATAGGCTTTGTAAGCTGCGAACCCGAATTTGATAGCCCTGTAACTGACGATGGGTTTTACAGTAGCGGAACAGCAAACCTTTCAAAATATGTTGCTGTCGGAAACTCATTGACAGCTGGTTATGCTGACGGTGCTTTATACATTACTGGACAGGAAAACAGTTACCCAAATATTATGGCACAACAGTTTGCTTTTGCCGGAGGTGGTGAATTTTCACAACCTTTAGTGAATGATAACACTGGTGGTTTGTTACTGGGCGGAACTCAAATTGCTGAAAACAGATTTGTACTTGCAGTTGATGCAAATGGAAACCCTGGCCCAGTTCGTTTGATAGGAACTCCAACTACTGATATTACAAACCATCTTTCTGGAACCTATAACAACATGGGTGTTCCGGGGGCGAAAAGTTTCCACTTAGGGGTTTCTGGTTATGGAAACGTAGCTGGCGTACTTTCGGGGGCGTCTAATCCTTATTTTGTGCGTTTTGCAAGTAGTGAAAGCGCAACTGTAATTGGAGATGCCGTAGCGCAAAATCCAACTTTCTTTAGCCTTTGGATTGGTAATAACGATATTTTAAGCTATGCTACTTCTGGTGGTGCAGGTGTGGATCAAACAGGAAATCTGGATCCAACAACTTATGGTCCAAATGACATTACAGATCCAAACGTTTTTGGTTTAGTTTACAGCCAACAAGTTGAAGCTTTAGTAGGAAACGGTGCAAAAGGTGTTTTGATAAATATTCCTGAAGTAACTTCAATTCCATATTTCACCACTGTTCCAACAAATGCTATTCCATTGGATGCTGCTACTGCTGGAGCATTAAATGCTCAATTTGGCGCATACAATACACAAATATTGCCAGGTTTGGTAGGAATTGGGGTTTTGTCTCCCGAAGAAGCTGCTTTGCGTATGATTAATTTCTCCGCAGGACAAAACTTTCCTATTATGACAGATGACGACCTTACCGATATAACAGCTATTTTGCAAGGTCCTCCGTTTAGCTTACCTGCTCCTTTAGCAACATTATTGGGCCAATTACGCCAAGTAAAGTCTGATGACCTTATTGTTTTGACTGCCTCTTCTGTATTGGGAACTACTCCAGATCCAGGCAACCCACAAGGTGTTATTGGTGTTTCAATTCCACTTAGTGATAAATATGTATTGGCTGTTTCGGAACAAGTTCGCGTAACAGCTGCAAGCACAGCATACAATGCAACAATCCAAGCACTAGCTGGTGCAAAAGGATTGGCTTATGTTGATGCAAAAACAGCATTGGCAAGAGTTGCAAATGGTGGTATTCCTTATGATGGCGGTGTGCTTACTTCACAGTTTGTTACAGGTGGTGCTTTTTCCCTTGATGGCGTTCACCCGTCACCAAGAGGTTATGCTTATACTGCAAACCTTATAATTAGAGCAATCAATGAAACTTATGATGCCACCATACCAATGGTGCATATTGGCAATTATGGAACCGTAACGGTTTCTAATAATTAATATTTGGAAATTAAGTTTAGTAAGAGCCGCTCTCAGTTGAGGGCGGTTTTTTTATTATATTTACTAAAAGCTTAGCTAATATTTAATACGATCTACCACATGAAGTTAATAATCAAATTACTCCTTACAGCTG
Source organism: Aequorivita antarctica (assembly GCF_007997155.1). Taxonomy (GTDB): domain Bacteria; phylum Bacteroidota; class Bacteroidia; order Flavobacteriales; family Flavobacteriaceae; genus Aequorivita; species Aequorivita antarctica. Next base: position 18,881 of record NZ_VORT01000013.1, read on the forward strand.
TGGCGGTTGTTGTCTTGGCAAAAATCCTTCCCGGCGTAGCTGTTGAAGGTTATGGTTCCGCAATTATAGTTGCTATTGTCATCGCTTTGCTGCGGTTGCTAGTCAAACCAATATTGGTCATTTTAACCTTACCCATTACAATAGTCACTTTTGGGTTGTTTTTGCTAATCATCAACGCCATCATCATTTTATTGGCCGGTTATTTTGTGGGAGGCTTTACCGTAACCACTATCTGGTGGGCGCTAATTTTCAGTCTGCTGCTTTCGCTTTTCCAATCTATACTATTTTCACTTTTACCGGAAGATAAATAATTGACTGAACAACAGTCCGTAAATGTTTGTTGAGTTTTGTAAAAAGCCGTATTTTTGCATCCCGAAATTCAGAAGAGAAAAAATGAACATTACAAAAAAAGACATTGATAAACTGAATGCTGTACTTACAGTGGAAGTTTCAAAAGACGACTATTCAGCCAACGTTGAAAAAGTGCTGAATAATTACAGAAAAACCGCCAATATTCCAGGTTTCAGAAAAGGCCACATCCCAATGGGAATGGTAAAAAAACAATATGGAAAAGCTGTTTTGGTTGAAGAAGTAAACAAAGTTTTGCAAGATGCGCTTCACAAATTTCTTACCGAAGAAAAACTGGACGTGCTTGGAAATCCACTTCCGAAGAATGAAACAGAAATAAATTGGGAAGCTGATGATTATTCCTTTGAATTTGAATTGGGCCTCGCTCCAGAATTTAAAGTTGATGTAAAAGGCAAGGAAGTTGTACAATACAAAATTGTTGCAGATGATGAAATGCTAAACAATCAAGTAAAGACCATCCGCAAGCAATACGGAAAATTGATTTCGAAAAAAGAAGTAGCGAAAGGTGATGAAATCACAGGAATTTTTACTTCATCTGAAAAAGATATCGAAAATAAAACGACACTTTCCACGGAGGAAATTGCAGGTAAAAAACAATTGGAAAGCCTGATTGGCGCAAAAGTTGGCGATACCGTTACATTTAAAACAAAAGGAATGTTTGCCGATGATCACGATAACCAGAAATACTTGGGCGTTGAGCACGATGATGCTCACGGTCTGGATATTGAGGTTTCCTTCAAAATAGAAGAAGTGAACAAACGCGAAATGGCTGAACTAAACCAAGAGTTGTTCGATAAATTGTTTGGAGAGGCTGTTGTTACTTCCGAAGAGGAATTAAAAGCGAAAATTAAGGAAGATGCAGAAGGACAATTTGCACAGCAGAGTGACCAAAAATTATTGAATGATGTTGTTGATTCATTATTGGAAAACACAAAATTCGATCTTCCCAAGGAATTCTTGCAACGTTGGATAGCAATGTCTGGTGAGAAAAGACTTTCCGAAGAAGAGGCAAAAGCTGAATACGAGAGAAGCGAAAAAGGACTTCGTTACCAATTAATTGAAGGAAAACTTCGTACAGAAAATAAATTGCAAGTAACTTTTGAGGAGTTGAAAGACCATTCAAAAAACATGATAAAAGCGCAGATGGCACAGTTTGGTCAAACCAATCCAACTGATGAGGAATTAGAATCCATCGCCGCACGTATTCTTTCAAACAAAGAAGAAGTGCAGCGTTTGAGCGAGCAGATGAACTCAACTAAATTGCTTAATTTCTTTAAGAAAAACGCAAAATTGAAGACTAAAGAGGTTACTTACGATAAATTCATTAAGGAAGCCTACGTATAATTCAGCGAAGAAATAGTTATCTTTAGGCGTTGAATTATTTAATTTAACGCCTTTATAATTTTAAACCTTTTCCTGTTCAGGAAAGTATTTTTTTAAACCGAACAAACATTTATGAACTACAGTAACGAATTTAGAAACTTTGCTATAAAAGATCAAGGCATCAGCGATATGTATTATGACAAAATCATAAGCAGTATGTATCCAACGAACTTAACACCTAATATTATTGAAGAACGTCAAATGAACGCCGTGGCAATGGACGTTTTTTCTCGTTTGATGATGGATCGAATTATTTTCCTCGGCACCGGAATCAACGACCAAGTGGCAAACATAGTGCAAGCCCAATTATTGTTTTTGGCAAGTACTGATGCTGCTCGCGATATCCAAATTTACATCAATTCACCTGGTGGAAGTGTTTATGCAGGCCTAGGAATTTATGACACTATGCAATTCATCAAGCCAGATGTTGCAACTATTTGTACCGGAATGGCAGCTTCAATGGCGGCGGTTCTACTTTGTGCAGGTGAAAAAGGAAAGCGCAGCGGTTTAACGCACTCGCGAGTTATGATTCACCAACCTTTGGGCGGTGCGCAAGGGCAAGCGAGCGATATTGAAATAACCGCACGTGAAATAATCACTCTAAAAGAAGAGCTTTATAAAATTATAGCGAAACATTCCGGCCAAACCTACGAAAAGGTATACGAAGATAGTGATCGCGATTACTGGATGAAAGCTGATAGAGCCATGGAATACGGAATGATTGATGAAATATTGACACGTAACTAAATTTAGACTTTTTGAAAAAAGATAATATGCCGAAAGAAGATTTAGAATGTTCCTTTTGCGGCCGTAAAAAGTCGGAAACCAACTTGCTCATTGCAGGATTGGATGCCCACATTTGCGATCGTTGTATTGAGCAGGCCCACGGAATTGTTGTTGAGGAAGCTTTGCATGCGGGCAATACGGAACTGTCCAAAGATTTAATGCTGAAGAAACCAAAACTCATAAAGGCCTTTTTGGATGAATATGTAATTGGACAGGAATTCACCAAAAAAGTTATGTCAGTTGCCGTCTACAATCATTATAAAAGACTGCTTCAACCAAAAAGCGATGACGATATTGAAATACAAAAAAGTAACATCATCATCGTTGGTCAAACTGGAACTGGAAAGACTTTAATTGCAAAAACAATTGCAAGAATGTTGAACGTTCCTTTGGCAATTGTGGATGCTACAGTTTTAACCGAAGCCGGCTATGTTGGCGAAGATGTTGAAAGTATTTTAACACGTTTGCTACAAGCTGCGGATTACAACCTTGAAAAAGCTGAAAACGGAATCGTTTTTATTGATGAAATTGATAAGATAGCCCGTAAAAGTGATAACCCTTCAATTACTCGCGATGTGAGTGGTGAAGGTGTTCAGCAAGCTTTGTTGAAACTTTTGGAGGGAACAACGGTAAATGTTCCGCCAAAAGGAGGCAGAAAGCATCCCGATCAAAAATTCATTGAAGTAAATACCGAAAATATTCTTTTTATCGCCGGCGGTGCTTTTGATGGTATTGAACGTCATATTTCAAAACGTTTAAATATGCAAGCGGTTGGTTTTACAGCTTCTTTAAAAGAAAACCAAATGGAGAAAGATAATATACTCCGCTATATTATTCCGAAGGATTTAAAGGATTTTGGTTTGATTCCCGAAATAATCGGTCGTCTTCCCGTGCTTACTTATATGAATCCACTAGATAAAGAAACGCTTCGCGCAATACTTACAGAACCTAAAAACGCCATCATTAAACAGTACAAAAAACTGTTTGAAATGGACGGGATTGATTTTGTGATCACTGAAGAGGCTTTAGATTTTATTGTGGAACAGGCCATTGATTACAAACTTGGAGCCCGTGGTTTGAGGTCGCTTTGTGAAGCTGTCTTGACTGATGCCATGTATGAAATGCCTGGTACAGATGAAAATACCGTCCAAGTCACGAAGGAGTATGCGGAGGAAAAATTGAACAAATCAACAATTAAAAAGTTGAAAGCGGTTTCTTAATTTTTTTTAAATAGTAAAGTATTAAATCCCAGAAAATTACACTGGGATTTTTTATGTTAATAAAAACTTAATGGTAAATTTATTTGTCGTTCCAATAATTTGTTTCATTTTCGTAAAACCGTAACTCCCCAATTAGAAGTATAATCTAAAACTTTTAATGTTATGAAACAAAGTATTACCCCCCCCCCCCGAAGAATAGTTTTATTGCTATTTTTTATGATTGCCTGCGCTGCCACGTCACAAACTTTTATGGATAATGTACGTGCCGAGATCCAGACAAAGATCCAGCATCTTAATTCCAATGACGTTCCTACAAGGATACTTTATGACAGAACGCTGCCCCTTTCAAATCTTTTGGGTTATGGCACCCCTTCCGGCTTTGCTCCTTTAGTGCCAAGTGTGCCAAGCAGTAGTTCCGGACATTATTTTTTGGCGATGGAGGATTTATATAGAACGGATTATTTGAGTAGATTTACAAATCCTGAGACTTTAATTACAAGTAACCAATCTGCAAGTAATATAATTAATATTGGTATTATTAATGCCGATATCAACAAATTTAAGGAAGATGCTGTAGCTATTGGTGCATTATTGGTACAAGGTAACGACAGTCTTTTTTACGATAACCCAAATTCATCGCTATCGCCCTATAATACCTATAAAAATGTTTATGTCGCCTCAACCCTAAAAAACAAGACTGGTGCAAAAAATATTTATTTTAAATTGCCGAGCACATTTTGGAAAGAAACTGCACAATACAGTATTACGAACCTTCAAATTGATTTTGATAACGGAAACGGGTTTGTAACGGTATCGAAAAACCAAACATATTACATACAATATGCAACGTATGGAACTAAGGAAATAAGCATAAAGGCAACCTTTAGCAACAATAGTACCAAGACCCTGACCGCAGACCTAGAACTAATCAACACTAGCAGCATAACCGTTACAAGTGAAACGATGACTACCCTACCGGGCACTTGCGATATACCTGTTTTCCAAACATTTTCATCTGCGCCCTATACCTTTCAGGGGTACGATGAGGGCCAGGCATATGCGGGTTTTGGAAGGTATGAAAACTATAGTGGCACCAATTGCATTACTAAGCCTGTAATTGTGGTGGAAGGCTATGATCCTGATGATACTTTTGATAATAATGATATTTTTGGGACAGCTCAATTAAACAGAAACGGTCTTGCCACAGATCTCATTGGGAACGGCTATGATGTCATCACCTTAAATTTTGAATCCCGAACCATTAACGGAGAAATTCAGGCTGGAGGAAGTGATTATATAGAACGGAATGCCATGGTCTTGGTAAAATTGATTACCTACATTAACCAAAACAAGGATACCAACGCCGAGCCTACCAAGGTTATCGGGTTTAGTATGGGCGGCGTTATCGCGCGTTATGCCTTACGGTATATGGAGCTTAACAGCATTACACACGATGTGGATCTATATGCTTCCGTAGATGCACCACACCAAGGGGCTACAATTCCACGCGGGGCTCAGGAAATGGTTGACTTTGTGGACGATGTGGTGCCCAACTGGGGAGAAAACTATGTAGAATTTTCGGAACTTGGCGAAAACCTGGAAAACCCGGCCGTAAAACAACTGCTTTCCAACCATTATAATTCCGCTACCTTCCACAATACCTTGTACAACAATCTAAATGCCATGGGCTATCCGCAACAAACACAGCGGAATATAGCGGTAGTGAACGGAAGCTTTAATGGTTCTGGCACCAATGATATAAATCAAAAATTTTTTGAGGGCAAGGCCCATTTGCTTTGGGTCTTAATTGATGGAAACATTCGCTTAAAGTTTACCAATAATTCTGGTAATGCAAGGGTATTCAATTGGAGGCTCAAGTTGCTGGGTGTAACTATATGGCACCGTGAGCGCTATGCCTACACCAACCCAAGCGTGGGCAGTCTGGAAAACGCTCCGGGCGGTATTGCTTCCCTAGATATGCTGGACGAGGATATCCTGCAGCTTACAGAACTTGGGTTTGATTGGTTTGTTGCGGGCATGTCCCAGCATTTGGATACCGACGAGTTTAGCTTTATCCCCACCAAGAGTGCGCTTGATTATATAGGAGACCCGGACCTATACGAAGATATAAACCGCAATTTGGTATGTAGCGGCAATACACCGTTTGATAGTTATTTCTCTGCGCCTTCCTTCAATGAGCCCCATACCTTTCTATCATCGGGTTCCTCCAACTTTCTCTTTGAGGAAATAGAGGGAAACCCACAAGATCCTTATCCCGGTGGCACGGGAACCTACCCTTATGGCGGAGAATATAGGGTAGATCCCCCAATTGGTATTACATATACATTATTGACGGGTGGCGGCAACAATACCCTGCTGGGCGATCCAGACCCCTTGAATTTACCAGCTGCCCAAAAGGTAACCGTATGGCCCAATATGCCAGTGGGCGCATCCAACCCAACCTGGACGGTTTGGGCCGACAATGATAATTCGCTGGACAGTTGGTCTTCGAGCGGTAGCACTTTGGTCTTCCATTATATGAACAAAAATTTTAACTCTGTCATTGATTTTCGGTTCACGATTACCGATGAGTGCGGCAACCCACAATTTACCCCGGTACGGTTCATTATTGTGGAAGATGGGGGACGGCCGCAACCCATAGAGGATTTTGTGGTCTATCCCGTTCCCGCAAAAAATATGATAACCATTACCAATACCCAAAGCGAAACCCCCGCAATTGGAGCCGTGCTGTTTGATATGTTTGGACAGGATAAAACCGCAAACCAGACTATAAACAACAATTCCATAACCCTTGACGTTGGTAAAATACCAGAAGGCCTCTATATTTTAAAAATTATTTTAAACAATGGAACTGAGGTTATAAAGCATATAAGTATAGAAAGATAATTTTAAACAGACAGTAATGAAAAACAATATGATTTTAAAAACGCTTATTATATGCGCTTTTATTGCAACAAGTTGCAACAAAGACGATGACAATAAAGATGACCAAGGTTGCATCAAAGATGAGAATTTTTTTGAAGCAGAGTTTGATGGTATGATAATTGAACCAAGATGGATAACTGGGGGAGGAGTTAGTGCATATACATTATATGTATATAGAAATAATGAAGATGAAAATGATTGGGAAGTCACTTTTACTTCAAACAATAGAATATCTCTACATTTTTCATTAATTAATGTTGACGGAACCGGCAATTATCCTATAGATGCAGCAGCGTCAAACGAACTTCCTCCCACACCTTTCACGTTTTCCAAAACATATATTTATATTGAAAAAATTATAGATGATTCAACAATTTATTATTTCAGCGAAGAAGGAACGGGAGATATAGAAATTACTGATTATAATATTGAAGATGGTATTTTAATTGGAACCTTTAATTGTGAATTATACAATTCCTTAGACCCGAGTATAATAATGCCAATTAGTGGCGAATTTAACATCAATCTTTCAACCCTCAATATTGATAAAAGACCCTGCTGGCTGTAATATGAAAAAAAGAATATTATCAAAAAGCTAAAAGCGGTTTCATAGAAAGAACTTGTTTTAAAGCAAAAACCCCGACTGTATCGGGGTTTTTTTATGTGTGTTTTTCAGCAATTTTTATTACTCCAATTTAATAAAATACAAATTGGTAAAATCACTTAGAAGTAGATGTCCTTCAGAGTTAATGGAAAAATTTGTAGTTACCATTTCTCCGTCGAAATTTATATCTAATATGTTATCATTTGCAATCCAAGCAAATGGGATAAGACTGGAAATTTCTGTGCCTTCTTCTAAATCTGTCTCAGACTCAATTCTAAAACCAGTATTGTCAGCGTTGAAAACTAGTTTGTATTCAAATTCATTATTAAAATCGCTTCTTTGCCATTCTCCAATTAAATCAGTAGCTAAAATCAATTCATTGTCGTCATCCTTGTTGCAGGATAAGATAGAAATAAACACAAAAAATAAAATGATTGATTTATAGATTTTTGAATTTTTCAAGTTTTGTTCCGTTTTAGTTTATAATTCCTTTTCGGAAAGAAAACTGAAATAAATTATGGACACGCAACAAGTGTCTTGTTTTTATTGTGAAGTATTTTCTGTTGCATTTGTTCTTTTTTACTTTTCAGGTTGTAGCCAGCTACCTCATTTTCTTTTTTGTTTGCAGATTGCGTGGTCGCGCAAGAAGTAAACAGAACCGTAAAAGCTAAAAAACATACTATAAAAAAAAACTGTTTCATTTTGAAATACTAATGATTTTATAGGCCAAAAGTACTTCGGAAGTAAAGTGCTCACAAATGTTTTAGTTGAACTTACTAGTAAACTCGTTGAACTACATTTTTAAAAAATAATAACCGATAAAGTGTTCAAAACGCCCGATTTACAACATCTTACGAAGGTCTTAATTTTTAAAAATACAGTTTAAATAGTGCTATTTAAGTGTAAAAGTTCCTCTAGATAGTCCCTAGTATTAGAAAGTCGCGGAACTTTATGTTGTCCCCCAAGTTTATTTTTTTCCTTTAACCAATCATAAAAGAGACGTTCCCGCGCGTGGTGAATTTTTGGCGCGTTAAGAGTAGTGTTATTAAAACGTTTGGCTTCATAATCGCTATTTACCTCCTGCAAAGCGGAGTCCAAAAGCTGTGTAAAGGAAGTTAAATCCTCTGGAGGCGATTTAAACTCAATAATCCACTCGTGTGCCCCTTTTTCTTTTCCGTTCATAAAAATAGGGGCTGCGGTGTAATCCACAATTTCGGCATTGGTAAGCTGTGAAGCCTTTCGCAATGCAGTTTCTGCATTTTCAATAATCAATTCTTCTCCAAAAACATTGATGTGGTGCTTGGTTCTTCCTGTAACCTTTATTCGGTAAGGGTCGGTTGAAGTGAAGCGAACCGTGTCACCAATTTTATAGCGCCAAAGCCCTGCGTTGGTTGTTATTACAACAGCATAGTTTTTTCCTTCTTCAACCTCGCTCAACGGAATCGTCTTTTCTTCGGAAGTGCCGTAACTATCCATCGGGATGAATTCATAAAAAATTCCGTAATCAAGCATCAACAGCAGTTCCTTATTTTCATTACGGTCCTGAATAGCGAAAAATCCTTCCGAAGCATTGTAAATTTCATAATACCTAAAGTTGTCTTTCGGCAACAATTTGTTGTATTGATCTATGTATGGATCAAAGTTTACGCCGCCGTGAAAATACACTTCCAGGTGTGGCCACACTTCAAAAAGATTGCCTTTGCCTGTAGTTTCCATCACTTGGTTTAGCAAAACCAACATCCAAGAAGGTACACCAGCAAGACTTGTTACGTTTTCTTTGATGGTTTCGTTTACTATCGCCTGCATTTTGGTTTCCCAATCGCCCATCAGAGAAATTTCGTTGCTTGGTGTACTGCTGAACTCTGCCCAGAAAGGCATATTGTCTATTAAAATTGCCGAAAGATCGCCAAAGACAGTTCCGTTTTCTTCGTAGAGTTGTTTGCTTCCTCCTAACCGTAAACTCTTTCCCAAAAATAATTGTGCATCTGGGTTGTTGTTGAGATACATGCACAGTAAATCCTTGCTCGCGGCATAATGGCAATCTTCCAAAGAATCGGTGGTAACGGGTATAAATTTGCTTTTCGCATTGGTGGTGCCGCTGGATTTTGCAAACCATTTTATAGGTGCTGGCCAAAAAATATTGCTTTCACCTTTTCGTGCACGTTCAATACGCGCTTCGCTTTCTTCATAGGTTGTAATAGGAACACGTTCAGCAAATTCGCGATATGTTCGGATACCTCCAAAGTCATACTGCCGCCCAATTTCTGTGCTTTTCGCTTTTTGGAGTAAACTGAATAGTAGTTCTTCCTGAACCTCAATTGGGTACTTTAAAAAAAGGTCTATTTGGTGAAACCGTTTTTTCAAAAACCAAGAAGCAATGGAATTTACAATGGGGATTGGCATATTTTTCCGCTATCTTTATGCTATAAAAATACGATTTTATAATTACGATTTCCGCTTTTTTTGAAGTGATGTTTTCACAGTGTTTCTTCAGAAAGGGTTTTGGTATAAATAATTTTGAATAAATGAATTACGAAGGAGTACTCACAAAAATGCAAACTGAAAACGGTTCGCCCATTCAGTATTATCTGGTTTTTGAAAACGATTTTTTGATTGTGAATCAATTACTGGATAAAAAAATTAGCATCGATTTTTTACACTACCAATGCTTAAATTGTGGGCTTCAAAAGAAAATTTACCGCCAAGGATTTTGTTATGATTGTTTTTATGAAATTCCCCAAGCAGCAGATTGGATTATAAACCCCGAACTCAGCAAAGCACATTTAGGGATTGAGGATCGCGATTTAGCCTATGAGGAAAAGGTCCAACTGCAACCACATGTGGTTTATCTTGCAAACAGTAGCAGTGTAAAAGTTGGAGTTACTCGCAAAAGCCAAATTCCAACAAGATGGATTGACCAAGGTGCCCACGAAGCCATTGAAATTGTGGAGGTTCCAAACCGCTACCTTGCCGGAATTACCGAAATGGCATTGAAAGCCCACGTCAGTGACAAAACAAATTGGCGTAGCATGTTGAAGAACGATCTGAAAGATGAAGATTTGGTGGAATGGCGAAATAAATTGAAACAATTTATTCCAGCAGAAGCAGTGGAGTATTATTTAGAAAATAATTCAGAAACCAATCTACAATTTCCCGTTTTAAAATATCCCGAAAAGCCAAAATCACTCAACCTTGAAAAAACTCCTTTTTATGAAGGAATTTTAAAAGGAATAAAGGGACAATACCTTATTTTTGACGACGACACCGTGTTCAACATTCGTGGAAACGAAGGATACGTAGTTTCAATAGTAGTAAACTAATATAAGGGAATTCCATCAAACCACTATCCAATATATATCTGTCCTTAGGAAGCAATATGGGCAACCGTTTTGAAAATCTTCAAAAAGCGGTTGATAACTTGTTTGAAAAAATTGGTTCCATTGTAAAAATATCTCCGGTTTATGAGACTCCGGCAATGGGTTTTGAAGGCGATCCTTTTTTAAATTGCGTGGTTTGGATGCAAACCGATCTTAAGCCTTCAAAAATCCTGAAAATAGTTTTGGGAATTGAAAAAACAATGGGACGCAAGCGAAATGTCTTTGAAACATATACTTCCCGGCCGATTGACATCGACATAATTTTTATTGCCGATTTAATTATTGAAACTGAAAAACTTACCGTTCCACATTCAGAAATGGAGAAACGGAAGTTTGTGTTACAGCCCTTGGCAGAATTGAATTCACATTTGATTCATCCTATTTCGCAAAAAAATATTATTAAACTTTTGGCCGAAACCGAAGATAAAAGTGTTCTTGAAAAACAATCCAAATGGCTTAGCAACCCGATGAAGGATTATAACATTTCGCAATACAATTACATTGCTATTGAAGGAAATATTGGCGCCGGAAAAACAAGTCTCGCTACAAAGATTGCAAATGATTATAATGCCAAATTAATTCTTGAAAGGTTTAAAGACAATCCATTTCTTCCAAAATTTTATGAGGATGCAGCGCGCTACGCTTTCCCATTGGAAATGTCTTTTTTGGCAGACCGCTACCAACAATTAGTGGATGACATAACTCAGTTCGATCTTTTTAAGGAATCAGTCATTGCAGATTATGATGTAAATAAATCCTTGATTTTCGCAAGTATCACTTTGCCAGAGGAAGAATATGCGCTTTACAAAAAACTGTTCCAAGTAATGCATAAAGATTTACCGAAGCCGGATATGTATATTTATTTATACCAAAACACCGAACGGTTGCTGGAGAACATAAAAAAACGAGGCCGAAAATACGAACAGAGTATTGAAGCTGATTATCTTCAAAAGTTAAATACTGGCTATTTGGAATTCATCAAAAACCAACATTCAGAAAATATCAAAATCATAGACATTTCAGAATTGGATTTTTTGAAAAGCAGAGCGGATTATTTAAAGATTTTAAAATCAATAATTTCGTAAAAAAAGAAAGAGTAAACAGTTGCCGTTTGAAGTACTTAAAACTGAAACCTATCCCTGCGAATTTATTTTTATTTCCTTGAAAAATTGATAGTTGAAAGCATTTCGGATTGATTACCTTTGCAAAAAATATTAAATGAGCACACAAGACAATTACGATAAAGGAAGAAGTTCCAACAAGCCCGGAAAAAATGCCAGAAAGAAAAGCATGGCTCGTGGAAATGCTCCTTTGAAGTCTGATTCGCCAAACCGAAAAACCGGTCGAGAACAAGACCCAGCGAAACCAAAATTGAAATTCGATAAAACCGGAAAAGAAATTGGACGTAGAGAAAAACCTGTAAAAGAAATAAAAAAGAGTAATCCCGAAGATGGAATTCGCTTAAATAAATACATTGCGAACAGTGGAGTTTGCTCACGCAGGGAAGCAGATACATACATTGCCACAGGCTTGGTTTCTGTAAATGGAAAAATTATCAACGAGATGGGCTACAAAGTCCAGTTGACAGACGACGTTCGTTTTGACGGCCGCAGATTAAACCCCGAGCCAAATACGTATGTTTTGTTGAACAAACCAAAAGGTTTTGCCACAACAGACAGCAACGCTAAAGGAATGACTGTAATGGATTTGGTTGCCAATGCTACTACTGCCAAAATAAAGCCTTTTGGCCGTTTGGGCAGGAATGCTACAGGTTTGTTGCTCTTTACCAATGATGATGAGTTCGTGCAAAAGTTCACCAAAAAAGGAATTTCAAGGCTTTTCCATATTGAATTGGACAAAAACCTAAAAGCCGAACACCTTAAAAAAATAAAGGAAGGGATTACAATTGAAGGCAAAGAAATAGCCGTAGAAGAAATAAGCTACGTAGAGAATTCACCAAAAAGTGAAATAGGTTTAAAGATAAAACATACAGGAAACAGTATTATTAGAACCATTTTTGAACATTTAGGATATGATGTAGTGCGGGTAGATTGTGTTACCCTCGGCCCCTTGACAAAAAAGGATTTGTCTCGCGGTAGGTGGCGCATACTTACAGAAAAGGAACTCAATATGTTCAGTATGATATAACCGAGAGTGAAAAACTCTGAGGTTTTATAAATTATTGAATTTTTTTTGTCACTTTTGTATAGAAATTAAACAAACAGTATTTTAAAATGGTTGGTTTTTGAAATTTTTCAAAAACAAAAATTCTAAATGAACAACACATTTTTACTTCCAGTCGCTGCTTCGCAGCAAGTTACGGGCAAAAGTTCCACTGTAAACGCCTTGCCTATTCGCATGTAAACTTCAAGTTAATTTTTTGTTATACTTTCCTTTTTCTAGGGAATAGACAACAAGAGTTTTTAATTTACACTTTTCAACATAAACAAAAGAATGAACACCAAATACATAGATTTAATAAATCAAACCTATTATTTCCCACAGGAAGAGTTTCGTTTGGGAGATAATGGGCTGGAATTTCACGGCGTAGACTTAATGGCGCTGGTTGAGCAATACGGTGCGCCGCTTAAATTTACCTACCTTCCAAAAATTTCGGAAAATATAAATTTGGCCAAAAAATGGTTTGCCCAAGCTATTGAGAAGAACAATTACAAAGGCACTTATAACTACTGCTATTGTACAAAAAGCTCACATTTTAAACACGTTTTAAATGAAGCTTTAAAGAATGATATTCATATTGAAACCTCTTCGGCTTTTGATATTGACATCGTAGAAAGCCTAAAGGAAACTGGAAAGGTAACAGATAAAACATATGTTATTTGCAACGGTTTTAAACGCGATCAATATATTACAAATATTGCCAGACTTATCAATAATGGCCACGAAAACTGTATTCCTATTATTGATAATTACGAAGAAATTGAACTACTTTCAGACAATATTGAAGGACATTTCAATGTAGGAATCCGTATTGCTTCGGAAGAAGAACCAAAATTTGAATTCTATACTTCTAGATTGGGTATTGGCTATAAAAACATCATCCCGTTCTACGAAGAGCAAATAAAAAACAACGAACGTGTAGATTTAAAAATGCTACATTTCTTCATCAATACTGGTATTCGTGACACTGCGTATTATTGGAATGAATTGGTGAAATGTTTAAAAGTGTACGTTCGTCTTAAAAAAATCTGTCCTTCTCTAGATAGTTTAAATATTGGTGGGGGTTTTCCAATTAAAAACTCTTTGCATTTTGAGTACGATTATCAATATATGATAGACGAGATTTTAAACCAAATAAACATAACTTGTGAAGAGGCAGATGTGCCAGTACCGCACATTTTTACCGAATTCGGAAGTTTTACCGTCGGCGAAAGTGGTGGAGCTATTTATGAAATTCTCTATCAAAAACAACAAAATGATAGAGAAAAGTGGAATATGATAAACTCTTCTTTTATTACAACCTTGCCAGATACTTGGGCAATTAGTAAAAAGTTTATCATGCTACCCATAAATCGTTGGAATGATGAGTACGAAAGAGTGCTTTTAGGTGGTTTAACCTGTGACAGTGATGATTACTATAATAGTGAGCAAAACATGGCAGCAATCTATCTGCCAAAATTCAGAAAGGAAAAACCTTTGTATATTGGCTTCTTTAATACGGGAGCATACCAAGAAACTATAGGTGGTTTCGGAGGCTTGCAGCACTGCTTGATTCCTCAGCCAAAACATATATTGATTGACCGTGATAAAAATAATAATATAACAACCAAACTTTTTTCAGAACAACAAACAAGCGAGCAATTGCTAAATATTTTAGGTTATGAGCATTAAGACGTACGCCGGAATCCCGCAAAAATATGCGGCTCTTGAAACATCAAAAATTGTATTGATCCCAGTTCCCTATGACGGAACCAGCACTTGGCAAAAAGGTGCCGACAAAGGCCCTGAAGCCTTTTTGGATGCTTCGGAAAACATGGAGCTTTATGATATTGAAACCCAAACAGAAGTGTACAAGCAAGGAGTTTATCTTGCAGATGCCATCACAGAAAATTCCTCTCCAGAAGCAGTGGTTTCTGAAGTGCACAAAACCACAAAAGACTATATTAAAAGAAATAAATTCGTAACCATTTTTGGTGGCGAACACAGTATCTCTATTGGCACCATTCGCGCATTCAATGAGTGTTTTGATGATCTTACCGTGCTTCATATAGATGCACACGCAGATTTGCGCAAAGATTTTCACGGAAGTACCTGCAACCACGCCTGCGCTGTTTACGAAGCTAGCCAGACCACAAATTTGGTACAAGTAGGTATTAGAAGTATGGACATTGCCGAAACTCGCGTAATGGACGAAGAAAAAGTATTCTTCGCCCACGATATGGCAAAAGACGAATACTGGATGGACAAAGTTATTGAAGCTTTGGGTAACAATGTTTTTATCACTTTTGACCTTGATGCGTTTGATCCTTCAATCCTACCCTCAACCGGAACTCCAGAACCAGGCGGACTTTTCTGGTACGAAACACTTGATTTCTTAAAACAAGTTTTTGAAGATAGAAACGTAGTAGGTTTTGACATTGTAGAATTGTGCCCAAATGAAAATGAAAGAGCTTCGGATTTTGTGGCAGCGAAACTTTACTACAAAATGTTAACCTATAAATTCGCAGGAACTGAAGAAGGCGACGAATACGATAACCATTTTAACGAAACCAAAAAAGGCGTTTCAAAATTTAATACAGAAGAAGAAGATGAGTACTAGCAAAGGAGCTATTTCCAAGTTTATCGAAAAATATTATCTACACTTTAACGCCGCAGCTCTTGTTGATGCCGCAAAAGGGTATGAAGCACAATTAAACAAAGGTTCAAAAATGCTCGTGTCTCTTGCTGGCGCTATGAGTACTGCAGAGTTAGGAAAGATTTTTGCCGAAATGATACGTCAAGATAAAGTTCAGATTATCTCCTGTACAGGCGCAAACCTTGAGGAAGATATTATGAATCTTGTAGCCCACAGTCATTACGAACGCGTGCCACATTATCGAGATTTAACACCACAGGACGAGTGGGATTTGCTTGAAAGAGGTATGAACCGCGTAACCGATACTTGTATTCCTGAAGAAGAAGCTTTTAGAAGAATCCAAAAACATATCGTGAAATTATGGAAAGATGCCGAAGCAAAAGGTGAACGTTACCTTCCGCACGAATATATGTACAAACTTCTTTTAAGCGGGGTAATGGAAGAACATTACGAAATAGATTTAAAAGACTCTTGGATGTACGCAGCTGCCGAAAAAAACCTACCCATAATCTGTCCAGGATGGGAAGACAGTACCATGGGTAATATTTTCGCTAGCTATGTTTTGAAAGGCGAATTGAAAGCCTCAACAATGAAAAGTGGTATTGAATATATGACTTTCTTGGCAGATTGGTACACAGAAAATTCCAAAAATGGAATCGGTTTCTTCCAAATTGGTGGAGGAATAGCGGGAGATTTTCCAATTTGTGTGGTGCCCATGCTTTATCAAGACATGGAACGTCCAGAGACACCATTTTGGAGCTATTTCTGTCAAATAAGCGATTCCACAACCAGTTTTGGAAGCTATTCCGGAGCAGTACCCAATGAAAAGATAACTTGGGGAAAATTGGATATAGACACTCCAAAATTTATTATTGAAAGTGATGCTACTATTGTAGCGCCCTTGATTTTTGCGTATCTTTTGGATATGTAAAAATTGATATAAAGATTATTTCCAACCAGATAAGAATCAAAATCTAATAGATAAAATCGCTTCCCTTTACTTAAGTATTTAGGGGAGGCGATTTAGAGTTATTTAATTAAAAAAATAATGGAAAGCCCAAAGATTGAAAATATTGAACTGAAATTTTTAACGCTCAGAGATTACGAAGCGTTGAAACAAGCTACCATTCAATCTTATGGAGGGCTGCCAAATAGCTATTGGAAGATAAATGAAATTGGAAACCTGATTGATATATTTCCCGAAGGGCAAGTGGTAATTATGGCGGATGGCGAAATTGCCGGTTGCGCCCTTTCCATTATTGTTGATTATGATGAAATTGAAGATCAGCATACTTATAAAGATATCACAGACGATCCAACCTTTAGCATCCATAACCCAGACGGCGATGTATTATACGGAATAGATGTGTTTATACGTCCAGATTTCCGTGGGTTACGTTTGGGAAGAAGATTATACGATTACCGAAAAGAACTTTGCGAAAACCTAAACCTTAAAAGCATTGTTTTTGGAGGAAGGATGCCCAATTACCATTTACATGCCGGTAAGGTTACGCCCAAACAATACATTGAAAAAGTAAAGAGTAGACAAATTGAAGATCCTGTTCTTAACTTTCAGATTTCAAATGATTTCCACCCTGTTCGCGTACTGAAAGGTTATTTGGAAGGCGATAAAGCCTCCGGTGAATTTGCGGTTTTAATGGAATGGGACAATATTTATTTCACAAAACCAGATAAAAAACCAAAACCCAGCGCCATTAAAAGTGTGGTTCGTCTAGGATTGATTCAATGGCAAATGCGTTCCTATTCAGGTTTGGAGGAATTGATGCAGCAGGCAGAATATTTTATTGACAGCGTTGCTGGTTACCGTTGCGATTTTGCGATGTTTCCCGAATTTTTCAACGCGCCGCTGATGGCAGAATATAACCATATGAGCGAGCCGGACGCCATCCGTGAACTTGCAAAATATACCAAGAAAATTACCGAAAAACTCTCTACCCTTTCCATTTCATATAACATAAACATCATTACCGGCAGTATGCCCGAAATGGTGCGCGGCAAGTTATATAATGTAGGTTATTTATGCAGAAGGGACGGAAGTGTGGAACGTTATGAAAAAATTCACGTAACTCCGGACGAAGCGAAAGTTTGGGGTATGGTAAACGGAAATTCCCTAAAAACCTTTGATACAGATTGTGGAAAAATAGGGGTTTTGATCTGTTACGATTCCGAGTTTCCTGAATTATCAAGATTGCTTTCAGACGAAGGAATGGACATTCTTTTTGTCCCTTTTCTTACCGACACACAAAACGGATATTCCAGAGTGCGTCTATGTGCACAGGCTCGCGCCGTGGAGAACGAATGCTACGTTGCTATTGCAGGAAGTGTAGGCAATCTACCAAAGGTGCACAATATGGATATTCAGTACGCACAGAGCGCTGTATTCACGCCCTGCGATTTCTCTTTCCCCAATAATGGTATAAAAGCCGAAGCAACCCCAAATACAGAAATGATTTTGGTGGCCGATGTTGATTTGGATTTGCTCCGTGAACTACACACCTTTGGTGCAGTTCGAAATTTAAAGGACAGAAGAAAGGATTTTTATAGATTGGAGCGGGTGAAGAAATAATAATAAACCTACAAGGTTTTAAAATCTTGTAGGTTTCAATTTTGTTTGAAGAAACAGTTCCCAAACCGCAACCCCAATTACAATAATATATTCCAAAGCCACTAACCATAGCTTTTCATCAAAGCCATCTTTTCCATAGGCTGAATAACTAAGCACTACCATAAAACTCCAAACAATTGGAAATTTATATTTCGTAAAAACCGACAGCAAAAGGGGAGTGGCAATGTACCACGGATGCACGGTGGTTGAAAGCAGAAAGTAGAATGAAACCGCAAGAAGCATAGCGGTTATCAATTGCTGAGGTGTTTTATTTTTTCTAAAAAAAGCAATTCCCAAAACAAAAAGAAACACTATAACGGGAAGAATCTTTCCAACGGTTTCAATCAAATTCCAACCCATAATCTGAAACCCAATCCATCGAATAATGTAATAAACACTCGCATTAAACTCAAAGTTTTGAAACCAAAGCGCAATGGTTGATGAAAAATTCTGGATAAATTCCGAAGATATAAATGGAATAAATGTTACTGCAGTAGTAACTAACACTACTATATAAAATTTAAATAAAGATGTCACGCTGAGCTTGCCTGTACTGAGCGAAGTCGAAGTATCGAAGCGCTGTTGAATTTCTGCAGTATCTTTTTTATTTATAAAATACTTCAAAAATAAAGGTAGAAACAGTAACGGAATCAGCTTCACTGAAATCGACACACCAATCAAAACGGCTGCCAATAGCCATTTTCCTTTAAAAAGTAAATACAAGGCCCAAAGAAAAAAGAAAAGCATCATCCCTTCAAAATGAAGGTTTCCGGTAAGTTCAATGATTATAAAAGGATTAAGAAAATACCAAAAGATATTTTTGATTGGAATATTTAATCTCTCCAATATTTTTTTTCCGAAGTAAAGAATTCCAACATCTGCCAAAATAATCGATACACGCAAAACAATCACCGAACCCAAAATACTTTTCCCTGCAAACAGTGCAGCAACCGCGAAAAATAATTGATTAATGGGCGGATAATTACTGAAATGGCTGGCATTTAATGCGCCCATTCCATCGCGCAATAGTTGCGATTGTTCAACTGTCACCTCGAGCGCAGTCGAGAGATCGGGAGTAAACAAATAGGGACTTACACCTTGCAACAGCAACCGTCCATCCCATAAAAATCGGTAAAAATCTTGAGAGAGATTCGGGATCGAGCCAATAAAAGTAAGTCGAAAAACAATTCCCAGACCAGCCAAAAACCAAAAGTTAAGTCTGAATTTTTCAATAAAAAGAAAAGCTGTAATAAACAAAGCTGAATAAAGAGTGATGAGTTTTATAAAATCACTTCGCTCTAAATCATATCCAAAACTGATGTAAAATGCGACGGAAAGTACCGCAAATAAAAGTGGGATTTTATATAATTTAATGAAATTCAAAAAACAGTTGTTTTTAATCGTTAGCTAGAATCCAAAAAATCTAAAATCAGCAATCCACAATCATTAATCAAATCAGTCTTGCCATTCTGCAATAAACATATTTGTATCGTGTCCGCCGCCATTATTTCTATTGGAAGAAAAAACCAGTTTTTTTCCATTATTTGAAAATACTGGAAAAGCATCAAAAGTTCTACCGTGTGTAACGCGTTCCAAGTTTTTACCGTCAATATCAATTAAATAAAGATTGAATGGAAATCCCCTTTCTGCCTCAAAATTGCTTGAAAATAAAATCTTCTTCCCTGAGGGATGAAAGAACGGTGCCCAATTGGCATTTCCTAAATGTGTAAGTTGTCTAAGTTCACTTCCGTCAGCATTGCATATAAAAAGCTCCATTTCGGTGGGTTGCACCAAACCTTGGGCGAGCAAATCTTTATATTCCTTTATTGCTGCTTCGGTTTTTGGGCGGGAAGCGCGAAAAATTAATTTACTTCCGTCCGGTGAAAAGAACGCCCCACCGTCATATCCTAATTCGTTAGTGATTTGTTTTACATTTTTCCCATCGAGATCCATGGTATAAAGTTCCAAATCGCCGCTTCGCATGGAGGTAAATACAATTTTATCGCCTTTTGGTGAAACAGTTGCTTCTGCATCATAACCAGGTTCGTTTGTGAGTTGAGCTGTAATATTTCCCTCTAAATCTGACACAAAAATGTCGAAGCTATCATAAACGGGCCAAACGTATTTTCCTTCCTTTTTCAGGGGAACTTCGGGACACTTTTCATCTTTTAGATGGGTACTTCCGTAAACAATATGCTTTCCATCTGGCAGAAAATAACTACAGGTGGTTCGGCCTTTTCCGGTGCTTACCATTGGGGGCTGGTTGTCTTTAAAAGTTTCGTCTGCATTCATTAAAAATATCTGGTCGCAGTTTACGCCCCAATTTTTGTAGTTGCTTTGGAAGATAAGTTTGCTGTCGTCAAAGCTCCAATATGCTTCGGCATTGTCGCCACCAAAAGTCACTTGCCGAATATTTTTAAAATGTTTTTCTTCGGGATAAATTAGGGTGTCATTTGTTTGGGAATCGAGAACCGCCTTTGTTGTTTTTTCAATTGAATTGGAGGATTCTTTCTCTGTTTTTTTTACTTCATTTTTACAACTTGCAAAAATCGAAACAATTAGCAATGCGTATAATATTTTCATTTTTAATGTACTTTTGAACAAAAGTAAGGATATGCGTGCAATTATAGTTTTATTTCTGGCAATAGTAGTTTTTTCCTGCAAGGAAGCAAAAGTGAAATCGATAACGATGAAAGAGGACGTTTCGGTTTTAGCTAACGATAGCTTGAATGGAAGGAAAACAGGTTCAGCAGACGAAAAGAAAGCTGCTGAATATATTGCAAAAAGATTCTCTGATTTAGGGTTACGATCAAAAGGAACCGACGGCTATTTTCAAAAATTCACTTTTAAGACCAGTAAAAACCCACATCAAGAAGCGGAATTTACTTCAGAGAAAAATGACAGTACTCAAACAGGTGAAAACGTAATAGCATATTTTGACAACAAGGCTGAAAACACTATTGTAATCGGCGCGCATTATGATCACTTGGGAATGGGTGGCGAAGGTTCGCTTTACCGCGAAGGCGAAGCAATCCACAATGGCGCTGATGATAATGCGAGTGGTGTGGCAATGATGCTGCATTTGGCAGATTCACTTCAAAAGGAAGGTTCCCCAAAAAATAACAACTATCTTTTTATAGCTTTTTCGGGTGAAGAAGAAGGATTATTGGGCTCGAATTATTTTGTAAAAAACCCAACCACCGACACCAAAAAAGTAACCTATATGCTCAATATGGATATGGTGGGAAGATTGAATGCTGAAAATGCTTTGGCAGTTTACGGCTTGGGAACATCACCAATTTTGAAACAAACCGTTAATGCAAATGCAGGCGATTTAAGTATCATAGAAAACGACAGCGGTGTTGGTCCCAGTGATCATACTTCTTTTTATTTGTCGGATATTCCAGTTCTGCACTTTTTCACAGGTCAGCATGAAGATTATCACAAACCGAGCGACGATACTGAAAAGGTGAACTTTGAAGGAATGGAAATCGTTTCAAATTATATTTTTAGCATCATCAAAGATTTGGACAGTCAGCCAAAACTTCCATTCCGAAAAACCAAAAACGAGAGCGAAGCAGTGCCTGATTTTAAAGTGACTTTGGGCGTGGTTCCCGATTATCTTTTCAGTGGAAAAGGAATGCGAATAGATGGCATTAGCGAAGATCGCCCCGCACAAAAAGCGGGACTACAAAAAGGCGATGTGGTTGTAAAAATGGGCGATTTTGAAGTGACAGATATGATGAGTTATATGAAAAGCCTTTCAAAATTTGAAAAGGGACAAACTACCCAAGTAACCATTGATAGAAGTGGGGAGTTGAAAGAGGTTGAGGTTACATTTTAAAGTTTTTAATTTATCAGTATTCCACAGTAACCTAGACCAATTATTGCATAAACAATTGAAATTATAATTTTACCTATTTTCTTTTCTTTATCGGTTGCTTCTAATCTTATAAGGACTTGACCGCAGATAAAAACAACAAATGGGACAAAAACAAATAAAATAAATAAAATCATTTTTTTAATTTAAATATTACATCATCATAGTTCCGCAAATGCCAAGACTAATAATTACATACACGGTTGCAATAATGAAGAGTATTTTGGGTGTCTTGCGTTTTCCATTATAGTACAAAACTCCACCGATAATACTAAGTATAATTGCTGGTGACAGAATTAATAAGATGACTATTACAAAGATGATGGTGTAATCTGCTTCTAAATAAATCATAACGCTTCAGATTTAAGTTTTTCTAAATATTCTTTTTTGTCATCCCTATAAAAAAGGTTCATTGTTTCAAAAGGGATGATTTTATAATCCTTGTCTACAATATGGACACAGGATTTTTTAATGCTACGAACGTCGAAATTGTAAGCGTCAATAAACTGCATTATAATTACCCTAAAAAGATTGTCATAGCCTAATTCCGGCGCATCAATATTTGGTAGACAACAGAGAATAGATTTAAGATTTTCCTGCGCACATTCCACTGAATTTCCTGTGCTGAAAAGCTCTATCATTTTTCCTTTCAACATTTCATCCTGTTCGTACACAATCGTATTTTTACTATTATCGAGTAAATCTTGCGGGTTGATGTAACGCGTTAACGGAAAAACCTCATCCCCTAATTTCAATGCGTAACCCATCACCAAAGCATCAGGATTACAGGGAACTGGAAGTAAATCTTCGGCGTTGAAAACTTCGGTTTGTTCCAAGATTTTTCTTCGAACTTCTGTGAGAGTAATTCTATCGGTTTCGGTGTTGAAATCTTCCAGCCTTCCCGCAATTTGCGTGGGTTGAAAGGTTACGCCACGAACACATTTTTGCTTTAATGCGAAATCTATAATCTTACCAATTTCACCGTCGTTTAATCCTTTTTGAAGCGTAACAACCAAAGTTGTGGAAAGATTCACTTCATTCAAATTAGCAAGCGCTTGCTGACGGATTTTACTTAAATCTGCTCCACGAAGTGTCTGCAAAACTGAATCTTCAAAAGAATCAAACTGCAAATAAATTTCGAAATCGGGAGCGTATGTTTTCAGTTTTTCGGCAAAATCTTTTTCTTTCGCAATCCTAATTCCATTGGTATTTAGCATTAAATGTTTTATTGGGAGCGTTTTCGCATAATCCAAAATTTCAAAAAACTGTGGATGGATTGTGGGTTCCCCACCACTAATTTGAACCACATCTGGTTCCTTTTCATTCCGAACCACGGCATCCATCATTTTTTTTATTTCGTCTAAAGTTCGATGTCTTCCGTATGTTGGAGACGAACCTGCATAACAAGTAGGGCAGGTGAGGTTGCAGCGGTCTGTTACTTCGATTATCGTCAAGCAAGAGTGCTGTTCATGGTCTGGGCACAAACCGCAGTCATAGGGACAGCCATAATGCGTCTTTGTGTTGAAGGTATATGGCATTTCTGAAGGCTTGTTGTAGTTGCGTATATTTTTATAGTATTCTATATCGTCCGCAATCAAAACTTTGCTGTTGCCGTGTTCGGGGCAACGCTTCAGCATAAAAACATTGTTTTCCTCAAAAACTATTTTGGCGTCAATTCTTTTTAAGCATTCCGGACAGAGACTTAATGTGAAATCATAATAGGTGTATTTTCTTACCGGCATATGGAATTGATTTTAAAATTGTTTTGTAATAATATAAAAGGCAAATAATACAAAGTATTTGAACGCTGCTCAGTCCCATAATAAAGAATTCATTGGGCTTCAAAAATTCTATAAAAAAGCGAAAACTGAAATAGCTAATCATAAACCATTGAAACATTTCGCCGCTTATCAACCCCGAAACCTCGAGGTTTTTCTTCTGAATTTGTCTTAGTATTATTGCTAAAAGTAGCAAAAAAACGAGTTCGTACAACGCAATGGGATGCCGAGAAATGCCATCGCCCAAATCCATTCCGAAGAGAGAGGAGGTTTCTATACCATAAGTGAATTCATTGGTGCCTGAAAGAAAGCATCCTATTCTGCCTATAAAAATTCCGAGGAGGATAGGGAAGGTAAACAAATCACCTGACGAACGTTCTTCGCCGATTATTTTTTTTGAGATCTCAACACCTAAAAGTCCCCCGAATAAACCGCCCATAATTGACTTTGCGTTTAGTAATTCAATCCAAGTATTTTGTGAATATTCAATAAAGGGATATTCCAAGAAACCTATAATACGCGAACCAATCAAAGCGCCAAAAGTGGCGCCGATAATGATGGAAAGTCTGTTGTTTGATGAAATTTCATCCGTGCTTCTTTTGCGAAGAAAAGCATAGTAGCGGAAACCTACGATAAAAGCCAGATATTCAAGAATGAGATGAATATTTATATTTATTCCGAAGAGAATTGGCTCGAAAGGGATTTCCAAATTTTGGCTGTTTGGTTATAAATGTAGTCAATTTTGGAAATAAAAAAACCTCACAAATCATAAAGATATGTGAGGTTTAGTTCTATTAATCTCTTTTGGAATTACATCATTCCGGGCATTCCACCGCCCATACCGCCTGGCATTCCGCCGCCGTTTTCTTCTTTAATATCAACCAAAGCGCATTCGGTAGTAAGAATCATTCCAGCAACCGAAGCAGCGTTTTCAAGCGCAATACGGGTTACTTTTTTAGGATCGATAATACCAGCTTTTAGCATATCAACATAGGTTTCGGATTTTGCATCATAACCATAGTTTTTCTTGCCTTCCAAAACTTTATTGATTACTACGGAACCTTCACCACCACCGTTTTCAACAATGGTGCGAAGCGGTGATTCAATTGCACGAGCAACGATCTGAACGCCAGTTGCTTCGTCTGAAGTATCAGTTGTAATTTTTTTCAAAACCTCGATAGCACGAACCAATGCCACACCACCACCTGCAACAATGCCTTCTTCTACAGCCGCACGGGTTGCATTAAGTGCATCATCCACTCGGTCTTTTTTCTCTTTCATTTCAACCTCTGAAGCAGCGCCTACATATAAAACGGCAACACCGCCGGCCAATTTAGCCAAACGTTCTTGCAATTTTTCTTTGTCGTAATCGCTGGTTGTAGATTCAATTTGAGATTTTATTTGGCTTACACGGCCTTTTATATCCTTTTTGTCTCCTGCACCATTTACGATTGTTGTATTGTCTTTGTCAATAGTTACGGTTTCCGCAGAGCCCAACATATCGATTGTTGCATTTTCCAAAGTGAAACCGCGCTCTTCAGCAATAACGGTTCCTCCAGTCAATACTGCGATGTCTTCCAGCATTGCTTTTCTTCTATCGCCAAAACCTGGAGCTTTTACTGCTGCAATTTTCAATGACCCGCGAAGTTTATTTACGACCAAAGTAGCCAAAGCCTCTCCGTCTACATCTTCCGCAATAATCAATAAAGATTTTCCTTGTTGCGCCACTGGCTCAAGAATAGGAAGTAAATCTTTCATTGAAGAAATTTTCTTATCATAAAGCAAAATCATTGGGTTGTCCAATTCAGTTTGCATTTTTTCGGTATCGGTTACGAAATATGGAGAAAGGTATCCTCTGTCAAACTGCATTCCTTCAACAACATCAACATAAGTTTCAGTTCCTTTGGATTCTTCAACGGTTATAACACCTTCTTTACCAACTTTTCCGAAAGCCTTAGCAATCAGTTCTCCAATTAGTTCGTCGTTATTTGCAGAAATGGAAGCAACTTGCTTTATCATTTCAGAAGAATTACCAACTTTAGTGGATTGGCTTTCCAAATTTTTAACGATTGCTTCAACAGCTTTATCGATGCCGCGTTTCAAATCCATTGGGTTTGCACCGGCAGCTACATTTTTAAGACCTTCTTTTACTATTGCTTGTGCAAGTACGGTAGCAGTTGTTGTTCCATCACCTGCAAGATCGTTGGTTTTTGAAGCAACTTCCTTAACCATTTGCGCGCCCATATTTTCAAGTGGGTCTTGCAACTCAATTTCTTTTGCAACGGTAACACCATCTTTGGTCACTTGTGGTGCGCCAAAGGATTTGCTGATAATTACGTTACGACCTTTTGGGCCTAAAGTTACTTTTACTGCGTTTGCCAATGCGTCAACACCGCGTTTTATTGAGTCGCGGGCTTCTACATCAAATTTTATATCTTTTGCCATTTTTTAAAATGCTTTATACTTTTGGCTATATGCCTTAAGCTTTGGTTAAACTAATTTTTTGAAATTTATTTAGAAATGTTAGATGATGGCTAAAATATCATCTTCACGCATAATGAGGTAGTCTTTTCCATCAAACTTTAACTCGCTGCCAGAGTACTTTCCGTAAAGAACAGTATCGCCAACTTTCACAGTCATTTTGTAATCTTCTTTGCCTTTACCAACGGCAACTACTTTACCTTTTTGTGGTTTTTCTTTTGCAGAATCTGGAATGTATATACCAGAAGCGGTTTTAGTCTCAGCTTCTTGCGGCTGAACCAAAACTCTATCAGCAAGGGGTTGAATTTTTAATGCCATTTCAATTTTATTTTTTAGTTGTTAAACTTGAGTTTAATGTTTGGAGAGCTAAAGGGCAGAAATTGTGCCACTGCCCATAAACTGACAGTTTATAAAACAAAAATGCCAGCTTGTCAGAAGCTGGCATTTTTAAATATTTTAAAATGTTGTATTATTCCGCTGGATCTGTAGTAGCTGGTGCTGGAGTTTGTGTGGTTGGAACCGCAGGAACAGCGCTTTCGTCAAAAGTTTTTGATTGTACAGTATTGCTTCCCATAATGAAAACGTTGGAAAACAAAATAAGTGCTAACATAATGGTTGCAAGAGTCCAAGTACTTTTATCTAAAAAGTCGCTTGTTTTCTGCACGCCGCCAATTTGTGCGCCGCCGCCGCCGCCGAACGATGAGGAAAGCCCGCCACCTTTTGGGTTTTGAACCATTATAACTATGACCAATAAAAAGGCCACTATCATTATTAAAATTAAGAATATTGTAAAAGTACTCATGATTGTTCTGAATTAATCAATTTATCTATCGCCCGAATTTGGTCTGCAAAGAAACCACTTTTTTCGGGATTTTTCAAAATTAATATTTTATATGCTTGAATTGCTTTTTTATAGTTTTTTTGTTGCAAATAAACTTTAGCCAAAGTCTCTGTCATTAGTGCCTCAGACGTTGGTTGAAAAGATGGGATTGGAATTTTCGGCTCTTCTTTTCGGGTTTTATTTTCTACATCCGGAGGAATTATTTTTGGCCGTTCTTGGATAAACTTGTCGATGAGGCCAAATTTCCGCTCTTTCTCGTCCTCTTTTATTGACTTTTCCGATTCCTCTTTCGAAATTTCTTCCGGCCGTTCAATGGGTTTCGCTTTTGTCAGTTTCAACCATTCGGAGAAAGAGTGAGTGTCGCTTTTGGTAAATTCCAAAGGTTTGTCAGGTTGCAGGACCTCCTCGAGTTTTTCTTCTTTCTTTTCAACTAAATTGGTGACAGACTCCACTTTTCTTTGAAAAAGTTGGGGATTCAAAATATCCTCAGCTTTTTGCATTTCGGCTTTCAGTTGTCTGTCTATTTCAAGGCTTATCTGTTCAGAAACATTATCGGAAATAACGTTTATTTCTGCTACCGAAGCATCGTGCTGCAAAATGGTTTGTGAAATTTCGTTTTGAATGAATTTTTCCGAAGTTATATAATCAAACAAAATATCGCGATCCGTGGTATGTGCAGCGGTAAGCTTTAAGGCATCGTTATAAAGAAAGCTGTCCAGATTTTTCAAACCTTTAAGCTGCAAAGCCCGCGCACTCTGGAAATAAGGATATTTCTTTATGAGCAAATCCAGCGCAGCTAAGTCTTCAGAAGTTATTTTCTGTGGGTTGGCTAGTAAATATGTGAAGTTGGAAGTGTTCAAGATATTACCAGTTTGCAAGCGATTTGTTAAAAATATCCTGGGTTAAGCGTTCAAAAATAATATCGACTGCAGCATCCAGCTTTGAGCCTGTTAATTGCGTTTGGCCGGGATAATCGTAATAAAAACTGAACGGTTGCTCAAAATCTTTCAAGGGTTCTTTTGTGTTGAAAAAACGAATGTTTATACTTATAGTAAGCCTGTTTTGAGCTGCCGTACTGTTTGAAGTTGCCGTGATTGGCGCAATGTAATATTGTGTTATCTCGCCTTCGTAAACCAAATCGCCGTTATTGTTCACAAGATCCAAGCTGGTTTGGTTCAGCAACAAATCCTGCAGTTTTTGCGTGAAATCACGAGCAATTCCTGGCTCTACAATAGGTGCGTTGTTTTGAAAATAATTCACCTGCACTGTTTTTGTAGTGCTGTAATTTATATCGGCCCCAGTAAATGAATACGGTCCGCAACCCTGCAATAGAATTGTTGAACTTATAAATAGGATAATTGAAAATATTTTTGGCATCGATGTTACTTTTATTTTTTTACTGACCACAGACTAAAGATCATACTGTTTTATCTTCCGGTAAAGTGTTCTTTCAGAAATGCCCAACTCGTCTGCTGCATCCTTTCGTTTTCCGTTGTATTTTTCGAGGGATTTCTTAATGAGCTCCAATTCCTTTTGCTGAAGGGAAAGGTTTTCCTCCTCCTCAATTTCCTCGGCATATTCGTATTTGTCTTTTCTGGATTCAGAAGCATTTTCGGGAATACTGAAAACTTCAACATCGGTTTGCGTTCCGTTGTTTTCTTCCTCTATTATTGAAGCCAATTCTTCTTCAGCATCGTTATCATCGGAATAAATTTTATTGATAAGTGACGATTGTTCCTCTTTAACCTTAGCTGCGTTGCCAGTTTTCATCAGTTCCAATGTAAGCTTTTTCAAATCGTTTACATCGCGTTTCATATCAAAAAGCACTTTGTAAAGAATCTCGCGTTCACTGCTGAAATCGCTTTCGGATTTTTTGGCATTTACAATTGCGGGTAGGTTGCTGCCCATATCCGGTAAATAATGCTTTAAAGTTTCATATGAAATTTCGCGGTTCTGCTCTAAAACTGAAATCTGTTCGGCAACGTTCCGCAGCTGACGAATGTTTCCACTCCAGCGGTATTTTAGCAAGAGATCTGTGGCTTGCTCGCTCAATCGGATAGTAGGCATTTTATATTTCTGCGCAAAATCCGCCGCAAATTTTCTGAATAGCAGGTGTATGTCTTCCTTTCTTTCCCGAAGCGGTGGCAAGTTGATTTCTACAGTGCTCAATCTGTAATAAAGGTCTTCTCGGAACTTTCCTTTTTCGATTGCTTCCACCATTTTCACATTGGTTGCAGCCACAATCCGAACGTCCGTTTTCAGCGCAGCGGAAGACCCCACTTTTAAAAATTCGCCATTTTCCAAAACCCTTAATAGCCGAACTTGTGTTGGCAAGGGCAATTCGCCAACTTCATCAAGGAAGATGGTTCCGCCATCGGCTACTTCAAAATAACCGCTTCTCGCTGCCGTGGCACCCGTAAATGAACCTTTTTCGTGACCGAAAAGTTCGCTATCAATCGTTCCTTCAGGAATGGCCCCACAGTTAACTGCAATGTATTTCCCGTGCTTTCTGTGCGAAAGAGAATGGATTATTTTCGGAATACTTTCTTTACCCACGCCGCTTTCACCAGTAACCAATACCGAAATATCAGTTGGGGCAACCTGTATTGCTTTTTCTACGGCACGGTTCAGTTTTGGGTCGTTGCCTATTATGCCGAATCGTTGTTTTGTTGCTTGTATGCTTTCCATAAATTACCCTGCGAAACCAGGGGTTTAATGTTTATAATTAATAATAATCGTAGGTCAATTCTTCAATAAGCACATTGTTCTTTTTAATCACTGCGCTTGTTGGGTAACCATCTGCATTGTAAACTGTTGTTTTGGTTTTCACATAGCTAGAGTCTGGTGTAGAACTATTATAAGTGACTTGTGTATAATTATTCTTTGAAAAATAATTATGTCTATTAAACAAACTAAGATGATCGCCAATAGTAGCGTTTAAGTAATTATTTTCAACACAGTCATATAAAGGATTTATGCCTTCATCGTATTCAAAAGTATAAGTTTCCACAAATCCATTACTTCGGTTTTGATTAATGAGGTCTATATTATCGCCAGAATATTCAATGATTTGTGTAGATGTTCCTGTATCAGTACTAACGTAGTTTTTTATAATTTTCCCTTCAGCGTTATAGTATATTTCTCCGTAAATTGATGATTGCTGAAATGTAATTTTATCGGCTTCTTTAGTGTAATCTCGAACACTTATAACTTCGCCGACACCATTTTTAAAAGAAATGTTATCAATATTATTGCTTGAATCGTAAGCAAAAATGTCTTGTCGATTTTTAGTTCCATCACCATAAAAGTGATTTTTTTCACTAATTACTCCTAAACTATTGTAGGTATACATCCAGTAGAATGACAAGTCTTGGTAGATCGTACTTTCGCTAAGAGTTTGTCCAGATTCATCAAATAACCTTTCTAAAGTATAATTGTCTGTACTTTGATTAAAATAGAAATTTTGGCTAAACTTCTTGATTTTTAATTCCTGTGGTCCAGCGGGTGGCCCATCGGGATCGTTATCATTATTAGAGCACGCTATCAACAATAAACTTGCAGTAAAAAGAAATAGAATACGTTTCATACTTTATTGTTTTTATGGTTAATAATATTCGTAGATTAATTCTTCAATTAACACGTCGTCCTTTTTAACTACTGCGCTTATTGGGTAACCGTCATTATTATATATTGTATTTTTAGTTATTATATAATTTTCCGAAGGCTCACTGCTTGTAAAGATGATTTTGGTAATATTATTTGGTGAAAAAAACAAAGAATATTTTGACAGCAACCCACCATCTCTCCAAACTGTATTAAAATAATAATCGTGAAATTCCTTGTAAAATGGGTTGGTATTTTCATCATATTCATACTTGTAGTCGTGCTGGGTAGAACCACTAGTGAAATTTATCTGCATTATGTTTGAAGCACTATCATAGGTAATGAGTTCTTCGCTCACCACTCCCAGATCGCCTATATAGTTTATTGCGTTTAAATTTCCAGCAGCATCATAATAAAATTCCTTTTTTACATCTCCAGGGGAATACCATTGCGCAATGATTTGATTTGTTTGATGGGTGAATCTCAAAGAATCTTCATAAACTCCGTTGCTGTCCTGGTCCATAAATAGATAGCTTAGCTTATTTTCTTCATTGTATATATATTTTTCAACAATATCTACGGGATAATTTAGATATTTTCGTGATTTTTTTGCTACTTGGCCTAAGGTGTTATAACTGGAATTCCATTCGTAGTCGCCAAAAATATCAATTATGTGGTCTTTTGTTTTTTTACCGTTTTCGTCAAAATAATATTCTATCAAGTGGCCGTCCTGATTTCCATTTGCATCAAAAGAGATACTCGTATATTTCTTGATTTTCAGTTCCTGTAGAGCCCCAGAACCATTATCATCATTAGAACACGCCAAAAAAAACAAACTTGCTGTAAAAAGAAAGAAAATACGTTTCATGATATTTTGGTTTTATGAATGCCCCACGGCCTCGCCAATCAAAGTAGCAGTGGTGCAATTGGTTATTTTTACTTTTACAAAATCTCCGGGGTTATAATTTTTCTTCGGAAAAACCGCAACATTGTTATGCTCCGTTCTTCCGCTCCATTCGTCCTTATTTTTTTTCGATTCTTTTTCAATTAAAACGGTAACTGTTTTTCCTAAAAATTCCGCGGTGCGAATCGCGCTATGCTTTTGTTGCTGATCCACAATTTCGGTCAATCTTCTGCTTTTTGTTTCTTCCGATACATCGTCTTCCAGTTTTCGGGCGGCCATGGTTCCAGGTCTTTCGGAATATTTGTACATATAGCCAAAACCGTATTTCACATATTCCATCAAGCTCAAGGTTTCTTGATGGTCTTCCTCGGTTTCAGTTGGAAAACCAATAATCATATCTTGCGAAATGGAGCAATCTGGAATGATTTCCCAAATCCGGTCAATCAACTTCATATATTCCTCCCGCGTGTGTTGACGGTTCATTTCCTTCAGTATTCGCGTGCTTCCACTTTGAACAGGAAGATGGATATGGTTGCAGATGTTGTCGTGTTTCGCCACAATATGCAAAACTTCTTCGTGCATATCCTGTGGGTTGCTGGTTGAAAAACGAATGCGCATTTTTGGATGGGCTGTTGCTGCCATATCAAGCAATTGGGCAAAATCGGTGGCAGTGGCTTGTTGCATTTCCGAAGCACTTTTGAAATCTTTTTTCAAACCGCCACCATACCAAAGGTAACTGTCCACATTTTGGCCAAGCAATGTGATTTCTTTATAACCTTTTTCGGCCAAATCGTTTATTTCATTTAAAATACTCTGAGGGTCGCGGCTGCGTTCACGACCACGAGTGAAAGGCACTACACAGAAAGTACACATATTGTCGCACCCACGGGTAATGCTTACATAAGCGGTAATTCCGTTGCCGCCTAGGCGTACAGGTGAAATATCGCCATAGGTTTCTTCTTTTGAAAGGATTACATTAACGGCATCTCGGCCTTCTTCTACTTCTTTCAATAAATTTGGGATTTCTTTATACGCATCAGGGCCAACCACTAAATCGACGATTTTTTCTTCTTCTAGGAATTTTTCCTTTAAGCGTTCCGCCATACAGCCCAAAACACCAACTTTCATTTTTGGATTGATTCGTTTTACGGCATTGTATTTTTCCAAACGTTTGCGAACGGTTTGTTCGGCTTTATCGCGGATAGAGCAGGTATTTACCAAAACCAAATCTGCTTCTTCCAATAAATTAGTAGTATTGTAGCCTTGGTCTGCAAGTATGGAAGCAACGATTTCGCTGTCGCTAAAATTCATTGCGCAGCCGTAGCTTTCTATATAAAGTTTTTTTGAATTATCTTCCTTGGCATCAAGAACCAAAGTATTTCCTTGTTTATTTTCGTCTATAATCTTTTCCATGGAAATTTTAAAATTGTAATCGCAGTCAATAACTTGACCATTGAACCCACAAAGATACAATTTTAAGCAACGGTGACAAAGTGGCAGATTTCTTTTTCATAGATTTGTGAATTAACTAAAATTCAAATAATATGGAGCCACACATATTTCAGAAAATTGAAACCGCCAAATCGCCTGATTTTGGAGGTATTTTGTCTAAAAGTTTTGAGCTTTTCAAAAAAGTATGGGTTGAGGGAATGCTGCACCTGCTCGTAACATTGGCGATTATTTTGCCTTTTTTGGCAATGCTTTACATTCCTTTTATAGCAATTTTAATTAAAGCCGAAGCCAACGGCGGCCGGCCAGATTTCAACCCCTTTTTGGAATATTCTGTGGCGTGGATAGCAATCTATATCGTCGCGTTTTTGGTGGTGATGATAATCATCCAAACAATTGCGTATGCAATAACCGCTCATTTTTTTAAGGTTTTAAAAAAAGCAGATACCGGTATTCCCTTAGAAACCGGCGGCTATTTTGATTATTTAAAAAACCACTTTCAAAAAATACTTGTATTGTCGCTTGCCGCATTTGGAATCACACTTTTAGCAGCAATTTTATGTTACCTGCCTATCTTTTACGTGATGGTGCCTTTGCAAATTATGTTTGTTATTTTTGCTTTTAACCCGCAATTATCAGTTTCTGAAATTGTTAAGACAGGTTTCAAACTTGGCAATAGATTTTGGCTAATTGCCTTTGGTTTAATCATTGTTTCATCTTTGATTGCGCAAGCGGGAATTATTTTATGCGGAATAGGACTTTTGGCAACGGCCTTTTTTACTCATATTCCGATGTATTATTTTTACAAGGAAACCATTGGTTTTGATGAAGAGTTGCAGGAAGATTTACCAGCAGGTTCATTTTAATTATTAGTTGAAATTAAATCATTTTAAGGTTGAAAATCTACCACTCCCAAAGCTTCGGGAGTGGTAGGAAAATTTTCTTTAATTTTCAAATTTTACAACCTTAATCATTGTTATTAAAAAATTCATATACTTTTGCAATCACAATAATATAGGATATGGCAAAGAATTTAGTGATAGTTGAGTCCCCAGCAAAAGCAAAAACCATTGAAAAATTTCTTGGGAAAGATTTCAAGGTTTCCTCCAGTTTTGGGCACATTGCAGATCTTCCGTCCAAGGAATTGGGGGTAGATGTAGAAGGGGATTTCACACCTAAATATATAGTGAGTAGTGATAAGAAGAAGCTGGTGGCAGAGTTGAAGGCCCTTTCCAAAAAAGCCGATATGGTTTGGTTGGCGAGTGATGAGGACCGAGAAGGAGAAGCCATTGCATGGCATCTTGCCGAAGAACTGAAACTGGATAAAAACAAAACCAAGCGAATTGTTTTTCACGAGATTACCAAAACAGCAATCTTAAAAGCCATTGAAAATCCACGTCAAATAGATTATAATTTGGTAAATGCCCAGCAAGCACGCCGCGTTTTGGACCGTTTGGTTGGTTATGAACTTTCACCCGTACTTTGGAAAAAAGTAAAAGGTGGGCTTTCTGCTGGGCGTGTACAATCAGTAGCCGTGCGATTGATTGTAGAGCGCGAAAGAGAGATTGAGGTGTTCAATCCTATTGGTTCATATAGAATTGACGCTGAATTTACCACCTTGGACGGCAGCAAATTCAAAGCAAAACTTCCAAAGAATTTTGATACTGAAAAAGAAGCCCACGAATTTCTTCGGAAGAACTTAGGAGCTTCCTATAAAATTTCAGATTTAACAAAAAAGCCTGCCAGCAAATCGCCGGCAGCGCCTTTTACAACTTCAACCTTACAACAGGAAGCAGCGCGAAAATTATATTTTTCGGTGGGCAAAACGATGACGATTGCACAGCGTTTGTATGAAGCGGGTTTTATAACCTATATGCGTACCGATAGTGTGAATCTTAGTAACGATGCTAAAAGTGCCGCGCAAAAGGAAATTACGCATTCCTACGGAAAAGAATACAGCAAGCCCCGCGATTATAAAGGTAAAAGCAAAGGCGCACAGGAAGCTCACGAGGCCATCCGCCCAACAGACATGAGTCTTCATAATATTACTGGCGATAATGACCAAGCGCGTTTGTACGATTTAATTTGGAAACGAACGTTGGCTTCACAAATGAGCGACGCCGCCTTGGAGCGAACCAACGTAAAGATTGACGTGCTATCCAAAGAAAAAGTTTCGGAAAACTTCACTGCGAATGGTGAAATGATAAAGTTTGACGGTTTCCTAAAAGTGTATTTGGAAGGAACCGATTTTGAGGAGGAAGAGCAAGAAGGAATGTTGCCAAATATGAAGAATGGCGATTCACTTGAAAATAACTACATAACAGCTACCGAGCGATTTACGCGTCCGCCGTATCGATACACCGAGGCTTCTTTGGTAAAACAATTGGAAGAGCTTGGCATTGGCCGACCATCAACATATGCGCCAACTATTTCTA
This sequence comes from Aequorivita antarctica, assembly GCF_007997155.1. Classification (GTDB taxonomy): domain Bacteria; phylum Bacteroidota; class Bacteroidia; order Flavobacteriales; family Flavobacteriaceae; genus Aequorivita; species Aequorivita antarctica. The sequence continues at coordinate 54,379 of NZ_VORT01000013.1, forward strand.
CCATTATTAGCAGAAATTATGTTGAAAAGGGAACTGTGGAAGGTGTGGAGCGAAAATATATACAACTTACGCTTCAAAAAGAAAATATTAAAGACAAAACCTTGACCGAAACCGTTGGTTCAGATAAAGGAAAATTGGTTCCAACAGACATTGGGATGATTGTGAATGACTTTTTGGTAGAACACTTTGAAAGTATTCTCGATTACAACTTCACGGCAAAAGTAGAGCAGGATTTTGACGATATTGCCGAAGGAAAAGAGGAATGGACCAAGATGATGAAGAATTTTTATGCCGATTTCCATCCACAGGTTGAACATGTGGAAGAGAATGCTGAGCGCGAAAGTGGCGAGCGCTTTCTTGGCGAAGATCCTGCAACTGGTAAAACTGTATTGGTTCGTTTGGGGAAATATGGCCCAATGGCACAGATTGGTGCACCGGACGATGAAGAGAAAAAATTTGCTAGCCTTCGTCCAGATCAGCAATTACATTTGGTTACTTTTGAAGAAGTAATGGATCTTTTTAAACTTCCAAAGACTTTAGGTGTCTATGACAATGAGGAAGTTGAGGTAAATAACGGTCGTTTTGGCCCTTATGTTCGCCTAGGAAAAACCTTTATTTCGCTTCCGAAGGGAATGGATCCTTTGGAGGTGGATATGGCTTTCGCAAAAGAACTAATTGAAGAAAAGAAAAAAGCCGACGCTCCTATATATTTGTATGAGGATCTGCCAGTTCAAAAAGGCGTGGGGCGTTTTGGGCCTTTCATAAAATGGAATAATATGTTCATTAACGTGAACAAAAAATACGATTTTGACAATCTTTCAAAAGAAGATGTAAAAGACCTTATTGAAGACAAGAAACAAAAGGAGATCGATAAGCTTATCAATGAATGGCCGGAAGAAAAAATACGTATTGAAAAAGCCCGTTGGGGTCGTTTTAACTTAATTAAAGGCAAAACAAAGGTGGAATTGCCAAAAGGCACTGAAGCAGATAAGATAACGTTAGAAGAAGCTAAAGACTTGTTGGCGAAGAAAAGCCCAAAAAAGAAAGCTGCCGCTAAAAAGAAAACCACAGCCAAGAAAAAATAATGATAGAATTTTTATCCCCAGTTTCTAAAAAAGTATTGGCGCATCGGGAAATTCTACCTATCGGAACTTTGGGTAAGCAAATTGAAGTCCATTCTAAAAAAGGGGAATTACCCAATTTGAAAGACGTAAAGTTTGCGATTATCGGAATTAATGAAAACCGTGCTGATGTAAATTTTATTGGGGGAGAAATTTCTTTTGACCCCTACAGAAAAGCGCTTTATTCCTTATATCCCGGAAATTGGAATTATAAAATAATTGATCTTGGAGACATTGAAAAAGGCGAAACGGTCGAAGATACCCGCTTTGCTGCCACAGAAGTTATAGCAGCACTTCTCATAAAAAATATCACTCCGCTCATTCTTGGGGGAAGTCAGGACATGGCATATGCACAATATCGCGCTTATGATGGAATAGGCGAAATGGTAAATATTGTTAATGTTGACAACCGCTTTGATCTTGGAAATGCAGACATGCCCATCTCCAATAAATCATATGTTGGAAAAATGGTGGTTGACAAGCCTTATAATCTTTTTAATTATAGTACTTTGGGCTATCAATCTTTTTTCAACGCACCGCAGGAAATAGCTTTGATGGACAAATTATTTTTTGATGCATACAGATTAGGTGAAATTTGTGCAGATATCTCGGTGGTAGAGCCTATAATGCGAGATGCCGATATGGTGGCATTAGATGTTGCCGCAATAAAAAGCGCAGAATTAAGTTATAAAAACAACGATAGTCCCAATGGTTTTGATGGACGTGAAATTTGCGCCATTTCCCGATACGCTGGCATCAGCAATAAAGTAAAATCTTTTGGCGTTTATGAATTAAGCGATTCCATTGAAAGTAAAAGTGGCGCAATGCTCGTGGCGCAAATACTTTGGTACTTTGTTGAGGGATTTAATTTTAGAGTTGAAGATGATGATTTTGATAATGAAAAACTCTTTACTTCGTATAAAGTTCCAATAGAAGATGATGTATTGGAATTCAAAAAAAGCAATAAAACAGAGAGATGGTGGATTCTTTTGCCATTTATTTCAAATGTTAATAATAAATTAAAACGTAGAGCGTTATTACCTTGCACTTATGGCGAATATTTGGGTGCATGCAATCAGGAAATTCCTGAGAGGTGGTTAAAGGCCCGCCACAAAAATGAAGTATAATCAAACAAGTCAAGTAAAAACGGGGATCAATGGTTTTTCAAAAAAAAATTGTTTTTTTGAAATTTTATAGATAGGTTTACGCCCTTGAATCTCGAAATTTAACCTAAATACCTATGAAGAAGTTTATTGCATTAACTGCGATCGTTGCCTTTTTATTCAGTTGTAACTCCGGAGACCGGGGAGAGTTGGTTGGGGCAAAAGGTAAAAAATGGTATCCTCAAAAGCCTTACGGAATGACACTTGTCCCAGGTGGATCCTTCCTTATGGGTAAAAGTGATGATGATTTTGTTGCGGTGAATGATGCGCCAACAAAGACCGTTACCGTTCGTTCTTTCTATATGGACGAAACCGAAATCACCAATGCTGAGTACCGCCAATTTGTTAATTGGGTGCGAGATTCTACTGTAAGATTGCGTTTAGCTATTATGGCCGATGAAGTTGGAGCAACTCCTGGTGATGCTGGAGTAGGTGAATTTGCCTTCGTTGATCAAGAAAACGAAGAAATGACTCCTTACCAGCAGTATATGTATGATAATTACTTCGGTATGGGTGAAGACTACTATGCTGGAAGAAAATTGAACGACAAAGTAGATTTAATTTGGGACACTGCTGAGTATCCAGACGAGTACTATTCTGAAGTAATGGACACGATGTACATTCCAGCAGAAGAAGCCTACAACGGGCAGCGCACAATTGACGTAAGTAAATTGAATTTTCAATATACATATATGGATATTGAATCTGCTGCGCGAGACAAAACTAAGAGACGAAAAGACTTCATCAAAAAAGAAGAATTGAATATCTATCCTGATACTACAGTTTGGATAAAGGATTTTAATTATTCCTATAATGAACCAATGCACAACGACTACTTTTGGCACGAAGCTTATGGCGATTATCCAGTGGTAGGTGTTACCTGGAAACAGGCAAAAGCATTCTGTGCTTGGAGAACTTTATATAAAAACTCATACCAAAAATCAAAAAAGCAAAATTTTGTAAATTCGTTCCGTCTTCCAGGGGAAGCAGAATGGGAGTATGCAGCTCGAGGTGGTCTGGAATCAGCAACTTATCCTTGGGGTGGTCCTTACGCTAAAAACGATCGAGGCTGCTTTATGGCTAACTTTAAGCCACTACGTGGTGATTATGCAGCAGACCAAGCGTTATACACTGTTGAGGCTAAATCTTATGAGCCCAATGATTTTAACCTTTATAATATGTCAGGAAATGTTTCGGAATGGGTAGCTTCTTCTTATGACCCCGCTTCTTATGATTACACTTCTACTATGAACCCAAATGTGAACGATCCAGATAACATGCGAAAAGTAGTTCGTGGCGGTTCCTGGAAAGACGTGGCTTATTTTCTTCAAGTAAGTACACGTGACTATGAATATGCAGATTCAGCGCGAAGCTATATTGGTTTTAGGACTGTACAGGATTATATGGGTACCGATATTACCTTAAATCAAAACTTTGGCGACGCACGCTAAAAAAATCTCATAATAATCCAAATCAACATTAAATATTTAACCTTAACTAAAATACCTCAATTAAAAAACTAATTAATTATGGCACAATCAAGATCATCTAAAAAACTATTTAACATGGCCTACGGCCTTGGGGCATCCATTGTAATTTTAGGAGCACTTTTTAAAATTCTTCACTGGGAACTAGGTCCTTTAAACGGAGGTATTCTTTTGGCAGTTGGACTTATCACTGAGGCAATAATTTTCGCAATCTCTGCTTTCGAACCAGTAGATGACGATTTAGATTGGTCTTTGGTTTATCCTGAATTAGCAGGTGGTGCATTGCAGGACAGAAAGAAAAAAGAGCCAGAAGACGCACAAGGAATTTTGTCTAAAAAACTAGACGAAATGCTTAAAGATGCACGCATCGATTCAGAATTGATGAACAGTCTTTCTACTAGCATCCGTTCTTTTGAAGGTGCTGCTAAAGGTATGGCTCCTACCGCAGAAGCTATGAGCTCCACGAAAAAGTACAGCGAAGAAATGGCACTTGCCGCAGCTCAGATGGATTCATTGAACAGTTTGTATAAAGTACAGATCGAGTCAACAAGCCGCCAAGCAGAAGCCAACGAAAGGGTTGCTGAAAACGCGGAACAGCTTAAACAACAAATGCAGCACTTGGCTACCAACCTTTCATCTTTGAATGGTGTTTATGGAGGTATGCTTTCTGCAATGACTAATAGAAACTAGATAGGTTTTCACCTTAATTATTAATCTTTAAAAAAGAATAAAAATGGCAGGAGGAAAACTATCCCCAAGGCAGAAGATGATTAACCTGATGTATCTGGTTTTCATTGCAATGCTTGCATTAAACATGTCCAAAGAAGTATTATCTGCTTTTGGATTATTAAACGAAAAAATAGAAGGTGCTAACGTTTCAACATCCCAGCGCAATCAGGCTTTTATGGATGGGTTAGCTGTTAAGGCTACAGATGAACCTGCGCAATACGCAGCGGTTAAAGCAAAAGCAGATGAAATTTCTCAAATTTCTGATGATTTGGATGCTTATATCTCAACTCTTAAATCTGCTTCTATTGAAAAATTAGAAGACCCTTCAGATTATGAGGTAATGGATAAAGCAGACTTTTTTGACCAACGTTTCTTTCAAGGAGACAACTATAAACCAGAAGGTCAGGAATTTTTAGATAAAATAAATGCATATCGTACAGAGATGATGACTATATTATCTGATACTGCTTTAGCTAAAGTAGCTGGAATTGCAGATATAAAAAAGTCTATTGAATCTAATTTCGCTACTTCGGAAGTAACGAATCGTGATGGTAAAAAAGTTGAATGGTTAAATTATAACTATGAAGGATTTCCTTTAGTAGCATCTTTAACAAAATTGACACAGATTCAAGCTGATATTAAGACTACTAAAAGTGAAGTTTTACAAAGAATGTTATCTGGACAACAAGCAGCAGCATTGTCTTTTAGTAATTATTCAACCTTATTGGAAACTTCAAAGTCTGCATATTATTCAGGTGAAAAATTTGATGGCGCTATTGTATTAGGCCGTACCGATGAGAGTACAAAGCCTAACAAGGCTGAGCTTACTTTAGATGGAAGAAAACTTGTAGAGGGTTCAGATTATACCTTTGAAGGTGGTAGAGTAAAAATGAATGTAAATGCTGGATCACCTGGAGATCATAAAATTGAAGGAATTCTGTTCTACGGTGAAGGTGGTGAATTAACGGAAGTAGAAGTAAACCGTTCTTTCGCAACAATTTCTTTACCTAATTCAGCAGTAATTGCTGCAGATAAGATGAACGTAGTTTATCGTGGCGTAGATAACCCAATGACGGTTTCTATTCCTGGTATTCCTGACAATAAGGTAAACGCATCGGCACCTGGTCTTTCAAAAGTTTCTGGAAGCAAATATGTTATGCGTCCTGGAGCTGGTAGAACAGTTATGATTTCGGCTAATGGAACATTGCCAGATGGCAAACCAGTAGGTTCAAAATCTGAATTCCGTATCAAAGATATTCCACCACCAGTTGGTGCAATTCGTGGAGAAACTGGAATTGTTCGTATGGAACGTGGAGGTCTTGAAATCTCAACTGTTTCTGCAGTATTGCAAGATTTTGATTTTGAATTGAATATTAACGTAACAGGCTTTAGTTTTAAAGTTTCAGGGCAACCAACTGTTAAAGTAAACGGAACAAGATTAGATGCGGCGGCTAAAGGTGCTTTAAGAAGAGCACAGCGAGGTGATGCAGTTCAAATTTTTGACATAAATGCAAACCTTGCTGGAAACTCAGGTTACATGTTGAAAAAGATTTCTCCTGTAATTATTGAATTGACAAATTAATATTTAGTATAAAACCCTTATCGGTATGAATATGAAAAATGTTGTTTTATGTGTTTTAGGCCTTGGAATGGCTACCAGTGCTTCTGCACAGTTAAACATTCTTAATGCCAAAACCCCAGAGGATATAGGCAAAAAGACCGAAGCACAGATTGCTTATGACAATGATACCCCGTTACCTTATGGGTATACGGACGAGCGCGATGTGTTGTGGTCCAAAACCACATGGGAAATTATTGACCTTGATGAAAGAGTCAATTTCCCACTGTATTACCCTATTGATACAAATAACATTGGTGCAGACAGACGTTCCCTTTACGATGTTTTGGTAAAAAACATCAAAAATGGAAAAATTGAAAGCGTTTATGCAGATTCATACTTTACTGAAAAACGTACTTTGAAGGATATTGAAGCTTCTTTGGTTTATAGTGACACTACTGATTTAGGTATTGAACAATATAACGCAGAAGGAACAGTAGATCCGCAATATGTGCGTAATTTTTCTTTGGATGCGGGTGATATTGAGGAATGGCACATTAGAGGCTATTGGTATTTAGACAAACGCCAAGGCGAGCTTAAATACCGAATGTTGGGTATTTGCCCAGTAGCAAACGAAGCACGATCCAAAGCCTTCCCAGAAGATGGACTTGAATCCAAAGTGGAACTCTTTTGGGTATGGTTTCCTGGAGCACGTGAAGCTTTGCACACAGCAAAGGCATTCAACCGGAAAAATACTTCGCAACCAATATCTTACGATCACTTGTTGAATTCAAGACGCTTTAATGCTGTTATTTATAAAGAAGACAACGTTCAAGGCGACAGAGATGTTAAAAATTACATCAACGACAATGCGCTTATGCAACTGTTGGAATCTGAGCGAATCAAAGAACAAATACGTAATATTGAAATAGATTTGTGGAATTATTAATTAGTTAATGAAACCATAATTTGAAGAAAACCCTTCACGTTCCACATTGGAAACTGAAGGGTTTTTTAATTTCTACTTTCATAGGAAGCTAATAGTTGAAAGTGATAAATATTTTTTTATATTATAAGTATGAAGCAGGTAGATTATATAATTGTTGGTCTTGGCATTGCGGGCATTAGCTTGTGTGAACAGCTTCAAAAGAAAGGCAAGAGCTTTATCATGATTGATAACGGCACAGAAGGGTCTACCGCTAAGTCTGGCGGTGTTTTTAATCCAACCGTTCTTAAACGCTTTACGGCAGCTTGGAATGCTTCAGCATTTTTCCCTTTTGCAGTAAATTTTTATACAGACCTTTCCGAAAAACTTAAACAGAAGATATATACAGAAACGCCAATTTTAAGAATCTTCAGAAATGTGGAAGAACAGAACAATTGGTCAGTTGCAAGTGATAAAAGGGAATTGCAACAATTCCTTTCTTCAGTATTTATAAAGAACACAAACCCCTCAATCAATGCTCCCTTTGGTTTTGGTAAAGTTTTAGGAACAGCTCAGATACATACTAATAACTTACTTTTAGGGTACCGAAATTATTTAAACGACGAAGATTTTTTACTGCCAGAAGATTTTCATTACGAAACGATTGAACAGAGAGAAAACAGTGTGGTTTACAAAAACATTTCAGCTAAAAAAATCATTTTTGCGGAAGGCGCTAAAGTAGTTGATAATCCATTTTTCCCAAAACAGGCTGTCATCGGCAATAAAGGCGAGTACGTAATAATAAAAGCTCCAGATTTAAACTTGGATGAGTTTTTAAAAGGACCAATGTATATTATCCCAATTGGAAACCAGCAATACAAAGTGGGCGCAACCTACAGTCGTGATGATTATAGTACAGAGCCAACGGAAGTGGCAAAAGAGGAAATTCTAACGAAGTTGAAAACATTTATTAATTGCCCTTTTGAAATAGTTGGTCAAACTGCAGGTGTACGTCCAACCACCAAAGATCATCGCCCTTTACTGGGAAGTTTGGAGGAAAACCCAAACTTAATTTTCTTCAATGGCTTGGGTTCACGCGGGTTTATGATGGCGCCGCTACTTTCGGAAATTCTTTTGAAATATTTGGAAGATGATGTGCCACTTCCGCAAGAAATGGACATTCAAAGGATGGTTTTGTGAATAGGTAATCTTTACGTTTTCGCTTTACTTTTATCGTATTTTACAAAAAGATTAATCCAAATATTACGTGAAATCCTTACAATTAAGGGATACAAAATAGCTAGGCATAGCACAATGACTAGAAAAGTATAATTTCTATCTAACCCAATAAAAAAGTAAGAGATAATAAATGCGGCCACAGCAATTCCGGTACCTATGCCGTAACTAACATACATTGCTCCGAAAAAAAAGGAGGGCTCAATTTTGAATTTTTGTCCACAATGACTGCAATGGTCGTGCATTTTCATGATTTTGGAGATTTTATACGGATTGTCTTCCAAATACATTTTGCCTTCGTGACATACCGGACAAGTTCCCGTAAAAATACTGTAGAGTTTAGAGCCTTTAAGTAATTGCATTATTGGTTTTTTTAGCACCACAAAAATAAGCATCTTTGCAAAAATTTCGGGGGTAATTCATATTTCATATTTTATAATCCCGAATTCATAATTAACTAATGATCAATATTCACAATCTTTCGGTTTCCTTTCAAGGCGACTATTTGTTCGAGAAAATCACATTTCAACTAAAACCTGGCGATAGGGTTGGTTTGGTTGGTAAAAATGGTGCGGGCAAATCTACCTTACTGAAAATAATTGCGGGTGAGCAGGAATACGATACTGGACAGATAGCGACCGATAAGGAAATTTCAATTGGTTTCTTAAAACAGGATATAGATTTTGAAAAAGGGCGATCCGTTTTGGAAGAATCCTATGAAGCCTTCACCGAAATAAAAAAACTTGAAAAGCAACTTGAAAATATAAATACCCAACTCGCTGAACGCACCGATTACGAAAGTGAGATCTATCATCAACTGATGGTAGATTTAAATGACATTCAGCACCAATACGAAATTCACGGAGGTTATAACTATCAAGGCGAAACCGAGCGGATTTTACAAGGTTTGGGTTTTCAGCGAGAGGATTTCACCAAGCTTACGGAAACCTTTTCTGGGGGTTGGAGAATGCGTATTGAATTGGCAAAACTCTTGCTTCAAAACAATGATATTCTGCTGCTAGATGAGCCTACTAACCACTTAGATATTGAATCCATACTTTGGTTGGAAGAATTTTTGAAAGGCTACGCCGGTGCCGTTGTAATCGTTTCTCACGATAAAATGTTTTTGGACAACGTAACGAACAGAACCATCGAAATTTCCCTTGGTAAAATTTACGATTTCAACAAACCCTATACACAGTATTTAGTGCTTCGGAATGAATTGCGGGAGCAGCAACTAGCTTCACAAAAAAACCAACAAAAGCAGATTGAACAGACTGAAAAGCTGATTGATAAATTCCGTGCCAAGGCCAGCAAAGCTACAATGGCGCAATCGCTCATAAAAAAACTGGACAAAATTGATCGTATTGAAGTAGATGAAGACGATAATAGTGTAATGACGTTGCGTTTTCCCGTTTCTATCACTCCCGGAAAAGTGGTGATTGAAGCCGATAATATTTCGAAAAGTTACGGTGAAAAAAATGTTTTGAATGGTGTTGATCTATTGGTAGATCGCGACAGTAAAATTGCTTTCGTAGGTCAAAACGGTCAAGGAAAATCTACCTTGGCGAAAATTATTGTTGGTGAAATAGAATACGGTGGCAAAGTTACTTTGGGACACAATGTTCAGATTGGCTATTTTGCCCAAAACCAAGCTGATTACCTAGACGGCAGCAAGACCGTGCTCGACACGATGATTGATGCCGCCAATGAAAAAAACCGAAGCCGTGTACGCGATATATTAGGTTCTTTCCTATTTCGAGGCGATGAGGTTGAAAAGTTTGTCCGTGTACTGAGTGGTGGCGAACGTAACCGTTTGGCTTTGGCAAAACTATTGTTGCAGCCCTTCAACGTTTTGGTGATGGATGAGCCCACAAACCACCTCGACATAAAATCTAAAAATGTATTGAAAAATGCATTGAAAAGTTTTGAAGGAACTTTACTTTTGGTTTCCCACGATCGTGATTTTTTGCAAGGTTTAACTAATAAGGTATACGAATTCAAAGATCATCACATCAAAGAATATTTAGGTGATGTTAATTATTTCCTTGAACAACGAAATCTTGAAAACCTTCGCGAAGCTGAAAAGCGAACAGTTGTTTCCGAAGTAAAGGAAAAGAGAAGCGCTGGGGAAGAATACGAAGTTCAGAAAAAATTGAAATCAGCAAAAAATAAACTGAGCAATGTTGAGGCAGCTATTTCTACTTTGGAAAAGGAAATAGCAGCTATCGATACGGAACTGCTTATCAATTACGAACAAACCATTGCTAAGCCACACTTTTTTGACAAGTATCAGGAAAAGAAGAAGAAGCTTAAAAAGCTGTTGGAAGAGTGGGAAGTACTTCAAGAAACCGTGGAATCCTTATCCTAAAACATCAATTATCTCCAGTATAGCGTCTAACAACTAATAACTAATTGTGTTCGAACATTTTTTTCAATGTCCCCACTGCTGGGAAGAAATATCGATGTTGTTGGATTCTTCTGTCCACCATCAAAAATATATTGAGGATTGTGAAATTTGTTGCAACCCCATAGAGCTTGATGTAACATTTCAAGACGGCGAACTTATTGGCTTTTCAACGAACAGTATAGGTTAGTATGTTTTTATTTTATAAATTTATTGGCATAAACCAAACAAAACTCCCTTATGCTCTCCTCTTTTACCCTTGCTGATAATATTATAGGATTTATTGTGGATGGTCCATATGACGATGTTGCGGTTGAAAGAATACAGACCCAGGTGAAAGAAAAGCTGGAGGTTTTCGACAAGTTAAATTTGTATATCGAAGACACTGTAAACGCAGATATTTCGTTAAAGACAGTTGTGAAGAGCGTTCCCTTTAAGCTTAAAACAGGGAATCGTTTTGATAGGGTTGCGGTAGTTACAGACCGAAAATGGCTCCAAGTTGCAAGTAATATCGAAAAATTATTTTTTAGCGCGGAGATTCGAATTTTTTCAAGCCAGCAGCGGTTGGAGGCTATTCAATGGATAAGTCATTGATCAACTTCTTTTTTCAAAGCATTGTTTTAACTAGGGCATTTTTAAGGCTAATCCATAAAAAGTTGAATACAGATTTGGTTTTGTCACGGTTGGCTTGTGCCGAACCTTCACGGTAATATTCATTTTGTTTCTTAGTATTTTTTGAAACAAAAATATTGGCAATTTCTGAAAGTAATTTATTCTTTCTTTCACCATCTTTTCGCAGTACAATAACCTTAAAATCGGAATAGTTTATTTTCAAATCTGTTTTTGAGGTTTCGCTATTTCCATCGATTGTAAAGTATACTTTGTTCGTTTGGCCTTCAAGTCTTATTTTTAAATTTGGCTCTGTAAAACTGTTCATTTTGTCTGCAGCAAGTTGCCCCACTTCGGCTTTAAAAAGAAATTGATCATGGGGATTTTGAACATCAAAAGTCCAGTCTGCCCATAAGGGAGTCTTGTCCATAAAATCTGCAGTGATTTTTAAATTGGTGTTTTTCGGACTTTTATATGTATTGCTAACGTTTGAAATAGCGACATCCATATTTTTGAAGTTTATGGAGCCACCCATGTTTTCTTGTTTTTCCCTTTCTTCGTAAATTATTTTAGCATCGGAAATGCTTAGGGAATCCACAGTTAATTCAAAAGGCAGATCGCGTAGCATTTTGCTGTAGAGCGGCTTTGTTTTTGGATCATCGGCAACCAATTTGTCCCGAAAAATTTTTAATGAAGGAGCGGCTAAAGTAACTTGCTTGCTTTTCGCGAAAAACCGGCTGTGATTAAAACCAAAGTCAAACTCTTCAATCGAAAGTGACTTTAACGAAAGATCGTAATGATCCCGTTCCTTTGTTATAATTCTGGAAAGTTCGTTTTTGGAATATTTTGTTTTAAGTTGGAGATTTTTAAAAATAGCATTCCGATTTTCTATTGAAAAATCTTCAACGGTTAGGTTTTCATAAGGACTTACTTTAACAAAAACAGTATCACTTTTGGCTTTAAAATCTTTGTATTCGAAAGGAATTTTGCGGACAACGGTTCTGTTGTCAACTTTTATTCCCTCTACTTCAACAGTCAATCCTGTTGAATAAACCTTTAAGGAATCCCCCCCCTTTTCATAGATAGCCAACTTAGTGTTTTTTATTTGAACGCGGTCCACAATAATTGGTTTGTAAATGCTGGCTACTGCTTTGCGCACAGTATCTTTTGAGGCCTTCAACCGATCTTCGTAATAAACTATCTTTGGATTTTCGAGTGAAATAGCTTCCACGTGAATTTCATTATTAAACAAATAGTCCCAATAACTTATGTCCGAAATTTTCAATTTTTCCACATTTATAAAAGTGTGTTTAACACCATTTTCCTTGTTTTTAATGATTAGTGAAGCATTTGTAACAACAAGCGAACCGCCAAAGAACTCCACGGTAATATCATCATAGGCGCGTGCCATGTTTTCGGGCAATCGCTCTTGGATAAATTTTTCGAGCTTGCTTTTTAAAATATTATTGATGGAAACGGAGCCAATAATAAAGACTACCCCTAGGGCGAGTAGCATAAGAATTATTTTTCTGAAGCGTTTGTTCATATTCTAAAGATAACTAAAGATACTAATGCAAAAAGCACGTTGATTAACTCTTTGCAAAAAATTATGTTTTGCGGCTTGTGGGGTTCAAAATCCTTTGTATCTTTGCAGACCAATATTTCTGTCGGCATTATGATCCGAAAGTTAAAAGCTAAAGATGAAATATTGAAAATCCATATCGCGGGATAGAGCAGTAGGTAGCTCGTCGGGCTCATAACCCGAAGGTCATTGGTTCGAGTCCAATTCCCGCTACTAGCAAAACCAAGGCTTCACAGAAATGTGAAGCCTTTTTTTGTGGGGTGGGTACAACATTTATACATTTTGAATAGAATATTTTTAATAATGTCAAAAAATTCTATTTGTTTTTAAATCCTATGAATTTACTTTAAGAATTATCTCTCATATCCCAATAATTTAGCTGAAAAATAATTCAACATTTTTTCCACTTCTGAGTATTTATTTTCACTTACCTGAATATCTGTGAGCCTAGGCAAATGTTTGGCAAAGTAGATGTGGTTATTTGACATTTCAAACAAATTGCTGGCCAGAGCATATGGATATTTAAAAGTTGGATTGATTTCCACGATCACTCCAGCAACCATGTTTATAAGCTGTTTGTAGGTTTTAAAAAACCCCTTCCCATTTTCATCATCTACCTCTTTTGTATGGTATGCCTTCGTACCTTCAGCAATTATAAGGTTATGCAGCTTGCTCTCGTCAACAAATTCGGTGGACGGATTGTCTAAAGATGCCGAAACGAAGGAGTTAATAACTATTTCAAGTTTCTTTTTTGGATCTTCAATATTTAAGGTATTGATTCGGATAAGATAGGAAACCCATTCCCAATACCATGAAACCAAATAGATAAGCAAGAGGTGCTTATTTTCAAAATAACGGTAAATGGAAGCTTCGGTAGAATTCATTTCCTGAGCTAACTTTTTAAAATTAAAAGTCTCAAAACCAACATCTTCAATAAGCAAAATACTATGCTTAATGATATTTCGGCCCAAAGAGGAATCCTGTGGGTCTCTCAAATAAATACCTTCATTTAGAGAAATTTTAATTGCAATTGCCATATAACTATATAAAAAAACAAAGCTAAACAATTTAAAATGATGGCCAAGCATCATTTTAAGATACTTTTACTTTTTTATATGATAGTTTTACTATTATATAAAAAAGTATTTATATATTTGTCTCAGTTAACAAAAATAAAATCCTAAAAAACAAAAATGAAAATTATGAAAACTACATTTCCACTCGCTGTAACTCTTTTACTCACAGCCTCGTTATTATTTTCTTGTAAGGAAGAATCCAAGAAAATGGAAGAGACCGTATCCATACAAGAAACAATTGAAGAACCAGATGTCGTTTCGGATGTTATGACAAAAGAAGATCAAGATAAGCTTACGCCCCAAATGGTTATAGATGACTTTAAGGCTGGCAACGAGCGTTTTGTTAACCAAAAAACCACAAAACGTAATCATGGCGAACAAATACGAAAAACTGCATTGGCTCAATATCCGAAGGCAATTGTATTAAGTTGTGTGGACAGCCGCGTACCCGTTGAAGATTTATTCGACCAAGGTATTGGCGACGTTTTCGTGGGCCGTGTAGCAGGTAACTTTGTAAACGAAGATTTATTGGGAAGCATGGAATTTGCAACCAAAGTTGCTGGAGCCAAGCTTGTGGTTATTATGGGGCATAAGTATTGCGGCGCGGTTAAAGGCGCTATTGACAACGCCGAACTTGGAAACCTAACCGCGATGCTCAAAAATATAAAGCCAGCAGTAAATGCTGTGGCAGAACCACAAGATAAAGCGATTAGGAATTCAAAGAATGATGATTTTGTAGAAGCAGTTTCCAATAAAAACGTACTTCTAAATATTGATAAAACACTTGCGCTAAGCCCCGTATTGGCAGAAATGCAGGAAAAAGGTGAAATCAAGATTGTTGGGGCAACTTATGACTTGTCCACAGGAAAAGTAACTTTCTTTGAATAGATAATATTTAAGAGTGGTCAAAAAAAAATGCATCGAAATTAGATTAGTTTGTTTTTTAGCATTATTGGCCACTCTTTTCCTTTTGCCCCAATTTTAAGTATCAAAAAAACTTTACAAAAAAATTAAAATGAAGAAACACTTTTTTTTTCTGGCTTTGCTATTCCCTTTTTTGGCTATTGGCCAAGACAGTAATTTCGGGAACTGGATTATTTATTTCGGAAATAAAAAAATAGACAACAAATGGAACTTACACCACGAAGTTCAATACAGAAACTATAACGCCATTGGTGATCTTGAACAACTTTTGCTGCGCACAGGCCTTGGCTATAATCTTACGGAAAACAACAACAATTTACTTTTGGGCTACGGCTATATTTTAAGTGAAAACTACATTGGCGCCACCGATGAAAAAAACGTCGTAAACGAACACAGAATCTACCAACAGTTTATTACCCGACAGCAAATAAGCCGCGTAAGTGTTCAACATAGATATAGGTTTGAGCAACGTTTTGTGGAAGATGATTTCAAACTTCGCTTTCGCTATTTTTTAGGCCTAAATGTCCCGTTGAACAATGCTGAAATAATTGATAAAACAATTTATTTTTCTGCCTATAACGAAATTTTTCTGGGTACTGAAAACAACGTTTTCGACAGAAATCGACTTTACTCAGGCTTAGGGTTTAAATTGAATAAATCCTTAAAATTTGAAATTGGTTATATGAACCAGTTCCTTGCCGGTGGCAAAGACCGTGATCAACTAAACCTCATTACCTTTTTTAATTTTTAAACCAGCTTTATGCTAACCAACAAAATAGTAACCCCCTTTCAGAAATTCACCAAAATAGAAAGTTTCAGCGGTATTTTGCTGATCCTTGCTACCGTTATTGCCCTTATTTGGGCCAATTCTCCTTTTTCCGAAAGCTACATTTCACTGTGGAATAGCAAAGTCGGTTTTAGTTTTACGGGCTTTGAGCTATACAAACCCCTATTGCTTTGGATTAATGATTTGTTGATGGCCATTTTCTTTTTTGTAATTGGTCTGGAAATAAAGCGGGAGTTTCTGGTAGGTGAACTCAATTCCACAAAAAAGATGGTGTTTCCTTTGGTTGGCGCTTTGGGCGGGATGCTTTTTCCCGTATTGCTGTTTGTGGTTATAAACAAAAATCCAGAAACTGCAAGTGGTTGGGGGATACCTATGGCTACAGATATTGCCTTCGCCTTGGCCATTCTTAAGCTGCTGGGCAACAAAGTACCTATGGCACTTAAAATTTTCCTTACCGCCTTTGCAATTATAGACGATATGGGCGCAGTACTAATCATCGCCATTTTTTACAGCGGAAATATTGAGATAATGATGGTATTGATTGCCTTAGCGCTTTTGGGTGTGCTCTATTTTCTTTCATATAAAGGTATTTATTCAAAATTTGTACTGCTATTAGTGGGTGCCGTAGTGTGGTTCCTGTTTTTGAAAAGTGGTATACATCCTACCATTGCAGGACTGTTATTGGCTTTTTCAGTACCGCTTCGGCAAAAAATAAACACTGAAACCTTTATAAACTCTCTAAACCAAATTTCTGAAAGAATAAAAAGCAGTTCGCAAGAAACAAAGTCTGTGCTTTCTGAAGTACAAATTGAGGAAATAGACAATCTGGAAGATTGGACGGTAAAATACCAGTCGCCATTGCAGCATTTAGAGCACAGATTGCACGATTGGGTAGCCTATTTTATAATCCCACTTTTTGCATTAGCAAATGCTGGAGTGGTATTTAATACCAATGTTCCGCTGGACCAATCCCTTATCATCACAATTAGTATCTGTTTGGTGGTGGGCAATAGCGTAGGCATTACTAGCTTGGTCTTTTTTGCTAAAAAACTAAAAATAATTACTATGCCCAAGGAAATTAATATGAAGCACATTTTGGGCGTTTCATTTATAGCCGGAGTAGGTTTTACCATGGCAATTTTTATTGCCAGCCTTGCCTTTGCCAATAGTCCAGAATATTTAGACTCAGCCAAAATAGGTATCCTAATAGGCTCTTTGGTCTCAGGGGTTATTGGGTATCTTATCTTGGCGCAAACAGCGAATAAAAATAGAAACACCCAAAAATTATAGTTATGCAAAAATATAAAATACTAATCTTTTAACCATTGCACTAATAGCATTTGTCACCTCTTTGAAAATAGCATCAGCAATGTAGAAAACCAGTTAAACAACCTTACAGACAGGGCCTAATAGTTAGATTCGGGTCTAAACACCAAAATGGAAAAGGTTATCAAGTTAGATTCAGTTATAAATTTGGAAGATCTGAAAATAAAAAAACTGGACTCGCTTGTTAACAATGCTACTTCAAAACTTGATTCTATATGGAAGGAACAAAAATGACAACACTATAATTATGGATACTACACAATTAAAAATAATTGAGACGGTAATAGTGGTTGCAGCGTTTGCATTAACACTCTTTGTGTCAACTAAATTGGTAAATAAAACAGTATCGAAAAATTTGTTGAAAAAAGCGAGAGGCAAAATCATAAAAAAAGTAATTAACCTAATCAACCTTTTGGTTTGTTTAATTTTAATCTTAATCATTTGGGGGGTTGACCAATCAGAATTAGCTGTTTTTATTGGGTCTTTATTAACAGTTTTAGGAATTGCATTGTTTGCCCAATGGTCAATCCTCTCGAATATTACTTCAAGTGTGATTATTTTCTTTAATCATCCTATAAAATTGGACGATACCATTTCAATAATAGATAAGGACTACGAAACCGAAGGAAGGGTGAGCGATATTGGCATTTTCTTCGTTATTCTTAAAACAAAAGAAGGGGAGCAAATAACCATACCCAGCAATGTTTTTATTCAAAAAATGATAAAAAGGAAAATAAATGATTAAGTATATTTCTGTCGTAATGATTTTTTTGTTTTTTGGAAGTTATTCAAATAGCTCATTCGCTCAAAAAAAGTTTGAAAAGGAAAATTGTTTGAAACAAAATGACGTTCCACTTAATCCATTAAATTTTATAGACTCTTTAAGTTTTAATGATAAAGTTAAATGGTATTTGGAAGAAGGGCTGGAGAAGAAAAGTATCGAAGCTAAATTTAAAAGAAACGGAAAAAACACATCTTAAGTTTGATTTTTCTTAAATCAGTTAACTTTAAGTATTAATCAGAAAGAACAAAAGAGCGGGGCGGAAAGCCTTGTTTTGTATTTTTCACTAAAAATAGTGCTTCAGAATATAGAATGGCTTTTTTTAAAAGCTCCAAATTTGGCATATTTTCAAGCCTGATCAAAAAAACAAAGCCGCTTAAAGCGGCTTATATAAGTTCGGTTTTTAAAAATTAGGGGGTTGTGCAACGGTTACCGTTGTTAGCACCAGTTTTTATTTCATAAGTTGGATTATCATTCCAAATATTCCGATTATTAAACATAAAGGCGAAAAGAATTTGGTGTCCAATTTTCCGAAATCAGTTTTCTTAACGCTTTTAAAAAATCCGACATATTTAAATTCGCCAATCGCTCTTAAAAGAAATATTATTGGAATTATCCAACTTCCGTATTTCATAATCCATTCAGGTAAATTATATTCAAAAATTCCAGATTTAAGAACATAAAAAATTCCGAATGCTGTTAATCCAATTCCAACTATCGCACTATCAATTTTTTTCGGATTCAATACTCTTTCTCCGTTTTCTTTGGTTGGTAACGATTTCGCAAAACCAAATTTTCCTCCGTTGACCCAATTGAAATGAATGAGTCCAAGTCCAATTAGTATTATGCTTAATAAAATTGATAAAATCATAGTTTTCATTTTGTTGCTCTCAAATTGGTGCTAACGCCTAAGCTAAGAACAGTACGGGAGCAAACTAGCGTTTGCTTTCCGCCACACTCATGGCAAAATCTTTTTGTTTTGTTTTTTCTTTTCCTTGTTTAAAGCAAATCCCAAAGATTTTGCGGTCTTTATAAATATACACTAACCTTTCGTACAAGCCCGAAGCCCCTATTGTTTATAGGTTGTGTTAGGCAACGTTTTTATTTTCGAAGTGCTTTATTTCGTTCAGCTCCGACTCTTTTGTTTCTTTCTCCTCTTCGATATCATAATCGTCTTGAAGTCCGAGCCAGAACTTGGCTGAATTCCCAAAATATTTACTTAAACGCAAAGCTGTGTCGGCTGTTATTCTGCGATTACCTTTTACGATTTCCGAAATTCGGGTTTGCGGAATTTTCAAGTCTTTGGAAAGTCGGTATGCGGTGATTTCCAATGGCTCAAGAAACTCGTAATTCAAGATTTCTCCTGGATGTACATTTGCTAACTTTTCCATTTTTTACTTTTTAGTGATAATCAATTATTTCCACTTCGCCTGCGTTTCCTTTGTCCCAAATGAAGATAATTCGCCATTGTTTGTTAATCCGAATGCTGTAAAATTCGTTCAATTTTCCAGTCATTTTTTCAAGTCGGTTTGATGGTGGAATTCGCAAATCCGAAATGTCCTGCGAGTTGTTTAACATTCTCAATTTCCGACGTCCAACATTCTGAATTTCAACCGGCATTTTTTTAACTCGGATTCCGTTCCAAATCTGTTCCGTTTCTTTCGAGCCAAAGGAAATAATCATACTATCGCATTACGTTACTAACGCCAAAAGTAAGTATAAAATTTGATTTGACCAAATGTTGCCTAACGTTTATGTATAAGATTAGTTGCGTGTTTAAGCAATTAATTTAGCAAACACAAGCCGAATAGAAAATCCGCGAGGATTTTCAGAATTAGGCGAGAACAAGCAATTACTTATAGCCAATGTGCCTGTTGCACAAGTTACCAATTTTCCTTAATTTCATGGTATGCAAGGAAAAAAGATCTACCAAGAAAAGCTCTTCAACGATTTCCGTTTGAGTGAGCGCGTTCCAGCGCACAATTTTTATCGA
>NZ_VORT01000014.1 GCF_007997155.1 Aequorivita antarctica
AAGCATCCCCTCTTTTTAACGGTTCCAAATTCTGCCCATTCCCAACGCTGAACTAAAAAACAAAATCGCTTAAAGCGGCTTATATGGGTTGGGTTTTTATAAATTATGGGGTTGTGCAACGGTTACCGGTGTTGGCAACTGTTTTTTTATTCATCAATAGTATTATTCCCAATATAACGAATTGTAAAATTGGAAGGAAAGCAAGATATCCTCGTAACATTAAACTTCCTTTATTTGCTTTTGCATAATTTTCAAATTCCGTTGAATACTTTTCCATCAAAAAGTCAGTTCCGAAATAAGAGAATAGAAATTGTAATATCAAAATTCCAAAGAATATAGTTATTATAGATTTCAGAGTTTTTCGTGTGTCTATTTCAATCGGTCTGTTGTATTTTTTTATTCCCCAAACCACAATTATTGTAAAAAGAAAGAGACTCATTATTTCAGGTAGCCAAATTGTAGTTATGGGTTTTGTTCCGGCAATTATTAAAACGTACTCAAATAAGTATTCAATTAATCCACAAAATTCACTAATTGAAATATAAGCAAAAGCCCCAATTCCTAATTTGTTAATAAAGTCCGTTTGATTTTTTTTCAATTTTTGTTGAGTTTAAATTATTGGTAAAAGTTTTGTTCTTAATCTCCTTGTCCTATTGGAACTATAACAAAAGCCCATTCAGTCTCATCAGGAACTTTATATTCATCTAAAAATTTTCCACCAAGACCACTAACTTGAGATTGTTTATCCTCAATTTCAAGACCATAAGTTTCTCCAAACATAAATTTCACTCCGTTGTCCAATTTAAGTGTATCAATGTCTTTTAAGTTAAAAACTCGAAACTCATTCGGTTTTATTTTTAGGTTTTCAATAATTCCGATTTCGTTAGAAGTTTCATTGTAAATAAAGACTTTGTATGTTTTCCCAGTTTTATTGTATTTGGCAGGAATTATAGAAATTTCATTTCCTTTTTCGGTGAAAACGTTTCCATTCGAATCAGTCCATTTTTCCACTTTTTCAGATTCAGTTTTCTGTTCCGATTCCGCAGACTTTTCATTAACGTTTTCTGGCGTTTTCTTTTCAGTTTCTTTTTGTCCCCAAGCAGATAATGTCAAAAGGATTATAAAAATTTGAATGTATTTTGTCATTTCTCAAATTGTTGCCAACATGCGGATAAAAGCAACTGTTGCATTTATTCCCAATATATCTTTAATAGTTTAATTTCAAATATAACACAAATCCTTTTATTTCCATAGCACCGTCATCAGCGCTTCCACCTTGGCGTGTAGTACTTTGTTTTTCTTTTAAAGTAGCAAACCACTCCAAACTCTACAATATAATTCCCCCACATCCACTTTTTTCAATTTCTTAAAAAAATCCTAAAAATCTTACTTAATATGATAACGGTCATATTCCATATTCCCTGATTGTTTTTATTTTGTTATTAAGATTTTTAAGTCTTAAATAGTTAACTTAAAACCAACCAATATGCTATCCAAACAACAAGCACGGGCGTTTTTCTTAGTAGGAACGTTCGTAACCTTTTTGATTTTTATTGGCCTCACTATTTATTCCTTCAGTGATGGCCAAGATCAAACCAATTATGAAAACATTACCGCACAGGTGGTACGTGGCAAACACATTTGGGAAAAAAACAACTGTATGGGCTGCCATACCATTCTAGGCGAAGGTGCCTATTATGCGCCAGAACTTACAAAAGTTATTGAACGCCGTGGTGAAGGCTACGTAAAAGCGGTGTTGATGTCTCCAGTGCCTTGGGCGCCAAACGACCGTAAAATGGTTGCCTATGGTTTCTCAGAAGAAGAGGCCTTGGATGTTATTGCCTTCTTTAATTGGATAGGCGAGATAGACCTTAACGGCTTTGAGCGAATTGTATCGCCTTTGGCAAAAGACAAACAACTAACCAACAACTAAGAAATTATGAAATGCCCTTCTGAAGTTTAAACTAACCGAAGAAAATTTAATAGGGCATTCCATCTTCCTATAACTAACAAAAATTATATACAGATGAAATATAAATCTCAAAAAGTAGCCTATTGGTTTTTTGCTTTATCAATGCTGCTACTCGTATTGCAGTTGACCTATGGTTTCATTATGGGTTTCGCCCGTATTGGAATGGACGGTCTGCACGAATATATTCCGTTTAACACAGCACGCGCCGTTCACACTAACCTACTTGTGGTTTGGTTGCTCTCCGGATTTATGGGTGCCGCTTATTACATTATTCCCGAAGAAGCCCAACGCGAACTTGTAAGCGTTAAGTTGGCGTATGTTCAGCTTATTACACTTGCTTTAGTAGGCGTTGCCGCTATTATTGGTTTTCATTTTAATATTTGGGAAGGTCGAAAATTTTTGGAAATTCCACGCCCGCTCGATTATTTAGTAGTTTTAAATGTTCTTTTATTCCTCGCATTGATACTTCTAACGCTTTTTAAAGGAAAACGAAAAACCACAACGGCATTAGTGCTTTCCATGGGGCTTTTGTTTGCAGCCCTACTTTATCTTCCAGGAATGTTGCCTTTTGACAGCCAAGTAACCGATAGTTTTTTTCGCTGGTGGGTAGTTCACCTTTGGGTTGAAGGTGTTTGGGAGCTTATTATGGGCGGTATTCTTGCCTTTTTGCTCATCAAACTTACCGGTGTTGACCGCGAGGTTATTGAAAAATGGCTTTATGTAATCGTTGGACTTACTTTCCTTTCCGGCGTGCTTGGTACTGGTCACCACTATTACTATATAGGTGTAAACAAAATCTGGCTTGTTGTCGGTGGAATTTTCTCAGCTTTGGAACCATTGGCATTTCTTGCAATGGCACTTTTTGCAGTAAATATGTATCGCAAAGGCGAAAAGAAACACCCAAATAAAATTGCGCTGTTTTGGACGCTTGGAGCCGCCATTGTCTCCTTTGTTGGCGCTGGACTTTTAGGCTTTGCGCATACGTTGCCCCAAACCAATCTCTATACGCACGGAACCTTGGTTACCGCAATGCACGCCCACTTAGCTTTCTGGGGTGCTTATGCAATGATTGTTTTGGCGATTATAAGCTACAGTCTTCCTAATATGACCGGACGCAAATTGTATGACGGAACTCGTGGTCGCGTGGCTTTCTGGACTGCAAATATTGGAATGATAGGAATGACGATGGCTTTTGGAGTAGCAGGTGTGGCACAGGTTTATTTGGAACGAAAGTTCGGAATGGAATTTATGGCCGTACAGAAGGAAATAAGCATCCATTTTATAGTGCTTATTATTTGCGCTAGTTTGTTTACCATCGGAATTTTAACCTATATATACGATTTTTACAAACACGGCCTCCCCACAGATGAAGCCATGGAAACCGAAGAGAATAAATTTTTATAAATACTTTAAAAAAAGGCCTGAATTCGGTTACGTTCTTATACCTGAAAACCCTGGAAAGTTCTACTTCATATAAAAACAATTAAAGTTTTCTTTCCAAAAAGAACCGTTCTTCAGGCCTTTTAATAGATAGTTTGTTTGGTCGAGTCCTTCAGCTTTAGTTTAGAAGGGCTCGAACACACAATTAAAATGAAAAATTATGGCGACAACAGAAACTATAAATACAAAACCAATAATGAAGATTTCTTCGGAAGAAGTTTCGGGGAAAGGAAATATACCTTTCTACAAACCTATCCATCGCGAGATTGAAGTTTTTCAGCACGCTTTCAAAAACCGATTGCCAATATTGCTGAAAGGTCCCACAGGAACCGGAAAGACACGATTTGTTGATTATATGGCACATCAGTTGGAGCAATCGCTCATAACCGTTTCATGCCATGAAGAAACCTCTTCCACAGATCTTATTGGACGCTATATTATCAAAGGTGCAGAAACCATTTGGGTGGATGGCCCTTTGACGAAAGCGGTGAAGGAAGGTGCTATTCTTTATTTAGACGAAATAGCCGAAGCCCGCCCAGATGTGATAGTTTCTATACATTCACTTACAGATCATAGAAAGGAACTTTATATTGATAAACTTGGAATTACCGTGAAAGCACACCCAGATTTTATGCTCGTGGCTTCCTTTAATCCTGGTTACCAAAAAGGATTTAAGGAGTTAAAACCTTCTACCCGCCAACGTTTTGTGGCGCTTTCATTTCAATATCCAACTGCAAAGGATGAAACTGAAATAGTGGAAACCGAAACAGGTTTGGATCGCGATACTTCAAAAAAACTGGTAAATATTGCCCATAAAATCAGGAATCTTACCGAATTGGGTCTTACTGAAACCGTTTCCACACGTTTATTGGTGGATGCTGCAATGCTTATAAATAGCGGACTTCCTAAGCGGCTTTCCGTAAAAGTGGCGATTGTAGAGCCTTTGACCGATGACCTTGAAATTACCCAAGCGCTAACAGATTTGTGCGATTTGATGATTTAAGCCAAAGCCATGTTTGAACCCGATGAGTTTATCTTTGCCAAGGTTGCAAAATTTCTAAAACACCGAAAAAAAAGTGCGAAGGAAGCAATTGCGCACACCGTAAAACTTAGCGAAATTAAACCTCGGCTAACATTGGTAGCTCGCGCCGTTACAGGCCATGCAATTGAAATATTTGAGGCGGAACGCGAGGGCGGCTACAAAAACAACAGCTTCTTTTTGCCCGAGCGCTTTTCAGGTTTTGACACTTCAGAAAAAAATCTTGCCTTTTACATTTTTAGAACGCTCTATCTTTCCATCCAGAAAAGCTTTCAGCTAAATTATGAATTGGGTGAAGAGCATACTTTGGAAGAAGCCCAAAAAATTTCCGAAGAGAATTCTGAAAAAGTGTTAAAGGAAATTTTTAACCAATTCCCGGGAACGGAGCAGGTTTATTCTGAATTACTGTTACTTATTGAGGAAAATACTTCGGAAAAAAATCCACCCGATTATTCTTTTATTTATGGGAAATGGATGGAGAATTCCCCCGAAATTCCGAAGAAAAAAGTGCTTCAGAATATTTCAGAAAAAGTAAAATCTGCCATTGAAGAAGAAATAAATACAATTTTGAAAGCCAATGCGGTGGAAGAAATAAAATCTATTGAAGTTGATAAAAAAGCGCAGGAAGATTATATGCTTACCCACAACTTTGAAAAGGCGGAAACCGCAGAAGAGTGGGAGGGCGGCTGGCGCGATTTTGATGGCGATGACGAACTTGACGACCACGCCAATGCGCTTGAAGACCTGAATATGAAGCAAACCGTACGAGTGGACGATCTTACACATTCCATCTATCAAGCAGAATTTATTGAAAACACCACAATTTCAGAAAGTGCCGAATTGGAAGCAGCTGGCCATCACATTCTATATGACGAATGGGATTGTTCCAAACGGGTTTATAAACCCGATTTCTGTAAAGTTTTCCCACAAACGCAGACTGAAATTGATCCTGGATATTACAAAAACACCCTCCGCGAGCACGCTTCTACTTTGATGGGACTGCGCAAAATGCTAACTTCAGTAAACAATAAATTTCAACAACAACGCAGACAATTGCAGGGCGAGGAATTTGACCTCGACGCATTGACGGATTTATATGTTGACGTTCACACGGGGCACACGCCTTCGGAAAACATATATCTCTCAAAACGGAAAAAAGAAAAAGACCTTTCCATTTTAATGCTTTTGGATAGCAGTCTTTCCAGCGATGGATATGCTGCTGGAAACAGGGTGATAGATGTTGAAAAACAGGTTTCAATCCTTTTTGGGGAAATTTTGGATGAATTCAACGTGGATTTTTCTATCGCAGGTTTCTATTCCAAAACCCGAAACCACAGTACTTACTTGACTTTAAAGGATTTTGGAGAACCTTGGCAAAAGGCAAAACACAAAATTGGCGCATTGCAGCCCAGTGGTTATACACGAATTGGTACTGCGCTGAGACATTCGGGAGCCTTGCTGGACAAACGCGACACCAAAAACAAATGGGTTATCCTTATTTCGGACGGAAAGCCCAATGATTATGACAAATACGAAGGCAAATACGGCATCAATGATGTAAAGCAAGCACTTCGGGAATTGAACCAGCGGAACATAAATTCGTATGCGTTGGCGATTGAGGCGCAGGCAAAATATTATTTGCCACAGATGTTTGGGCAGAACCATTTCCAGATTTTGACCACGCCTGTAGAATTGCTGCAATCGCTAGTAAAACTGTACGAAAAAATAAAACATCAAAGCTGAAATGGCCGATACTGTAAAAATTGATTACAAAAATATTTTTTACCCGCCCGGCGGAATATTGATGTGGATTGTTATTTACCTCGAACTCGTTACTTTCGGGATTGCCTTAGTTTTTATGGCATTAAACGCAAGAGCCGAGCCAGAGATGTTTCACGAATCTCGTTTGCTTTTAAATACTGCTTACGGTGCAATAAACACAATTTTCTTGCTTAGCAGTGGTTGGTGCATGGCGCAATCTGTGTATTTTTTGAAAAAAGGAAATTTTAGTAAAAGCAAATTATTTTTAAATCTAACTATCCTTGGAGGTTTTCTATTTCTTGCTTTGAAAAGTGTAGAGTATTACGATAAAGTAGAAGTCGGACTTACCATTGGCTACAATGATTTCTTTGGGTATTATTGGATGCTTACCCTATTTCATGTGGTTCACGTAATTGTCGGAATCGTGATTTTAGCTCTATCCGCAAGAACTCTCCGTAAAAAACCTGAAACCCTAAAAATTGAAGATTATCAATCTGGCGCCACCTTTTGGCATATGTGCGATTTAATTTGGCTGTTGCTTTTCCCAATAATTTATTTACTTTTTTAAAAAATGGAATGGACTTTTAACATCACTTGGTTGGTTTTGATTGTGCTCACAATCATTTCCGCGGTTTTTGCGAATTTGGATTTTGCCTATGTTGCAATTATCATTTTGGGATTGTCATTCCTGAAATTTATAGGCGTGGCATTTTTCTTTATGGAACTTAAAAAGGCGAATGTTTTTTGGAGGGTTTTGTTAGTTGCTTTTTTAGGATTGTTGCTTACTGTTGTTTGGGCGGTTTAAAGCAAAACATAGAAAATAATTTTTTTAAGAACGGGATTAGTGCTTTTTATTGGATACTGTGTTAAGTGCTAACATTTTACATCGAAAATCCCATTTGGGTAATTCGCATTCCACCAGTTCCGACACTCAAATTTCCGCCAAGTGTTACTCCACCAATGTTCATATTTTCATTGTCAATGTTTACTTTAAAATCACCAGCATAAAAGTTTCCAGTTATTCTCAAAATAGCATCTACTTGATTTGTTTTAAGTAGTTCTGGAATCGGTCCAGATTTTGGCAGAGTGGGATTGTCGCTTTCAATTTGCTCAATTTTAATAATTAAGCTTCCATCTGATCTTTTTGCAATTAAATTTTTTTTATCGGATTCAATCTGAATATTTTCGTCAGCCACCACAGGTTTGCTTTTGAAAAGCTTTACTTCTCTTTTGTTTTCAAAATCTTTAATATCGCAATCCACGGCTAAATAAGAGCCTTCTGACCTTTCTCGAAAAATTTCTCGGACTTTAAAAAACTCTTTTAACTTCCCATTAATTTCTACTGTAAAAACTCCATTTGTTCCAATGAACATATTCGAGCCTAACATAATTGCATATTTCATATTTCTTTTTTTTAGGTTGCCCATAACGTTGTTGTGTATGGACCGTTGCGTGTTAAAGCACGAACCATTAAAGATACAAAACTACGCTGGAAAATTCCCAAGAATTTTCCAGATGAGCACAGACCCAGCAATGGTTTATACACGGTGTTAGCAACTGGCTTTTATTTCATTTCATATTTCCAATACAAGTTGCTATATATTAAATAAGTAATTATTAATCTTTGCGTATCACTTTTAAAATCCACTTCATTAACTAATTCAGTTAATATTTCTGAATTCGGATATGAATTATATTGGACTTTATCTTTTGTTGTTAAAATGTATTCGTAATGTTCTTGGTTCTTGAATGAACTCATAACACAATCATAAAATAATTCTTCAAAAAACAATGAGGTCATCAAATTGTTCTCTATAAAATGATTATCATAATTAAATTCGAAAAACTCTTTCTTGAGAAAATCAGTTTTGTCAATATTTGATATTAGAGACAAATAATCTTTTTTGTTAATTCCAGAAAGCAATTTTCCGTTTTCCAAATAGTTTTCAAATTTTTTAATCGAATCAAACACATTAACTGATTTTGCAAATTCCGATTCCGATGTGTTTGGACGGTAAAATATTCCCCTTTCAAACGTTTTGGTGTTAATGCAATTTTGGTATTCCGATTCTGACTCGGTTTTATTGGTTTTACACGAGAGAAGGAAAAGCGTAATTAATATTGATATTATATATTTCAATTTTTGTGCGTGATTTTTTTCAGCTTGTTGCTAACTTGTTTATATCCCCAACTTTTATATGTTTATACCACTAATTCAGTTGGCTATATCCAAGTTTTAAGTTTTTTTACTTGGTGTATTTCCCAAATATACGAATTTACCCCTTCCAACCCCTTTTATATATGTTCCAAACCACTACAGCACTGTAGCATACCTTAAAAAAGAATAGTCTGGTTTTTATTTATAGCCCAATCCGCACCCGTGTATCCACAGCCATGATTGCCCTTTGCGTGCCAATCAAGGGGTTGATGTCCATTTCCATAATTTCCGGGGCGGCTTCTACCAAAGCGGAAAGCCTTTGAATAATATCCACAAATTGGTTTTCGTCCACACCCTCTTGGTCTCTCGCACCCTGAATCAATTTATAACCCCGAAGCGATTGCACCATTTTCTGTGCTTCTACTTTTGAGATGGGGCTCAATCCTGCAGCCACATCGTTTAGCACTTCTATAAAAATTCCGCCCAAACCACAAAGAATGGTGTGGTTGAAGCCAGGCTCTTTCATAACGCCCACAAACAGTTCTAGCCCCGCCAATTGTGGTTGCACCATAACCGCCGTAGCGGAATCTATTTTCATCAACAAATCAAAGGTTTCCGAAACTTCTTCTTTGGAAGATATATTCAGCACCACACCTTTAGCATCACTTTTGTGAAGCGGGCCAACCACTTTCATCACCACGGGAAATTCCATTGAATCCATCGCAGCGAGCAATTTTTCTTTTGAATTTTCAACAATTTCCATCACCCGTGGAATTCCTGCGGCGTCCAATAACTTTTCAGTTTGCTTAGCATTGAGATAGCCTTCTGGAACATTATCAATAACGGAACGTATTTTTTCAACATCTATGTTTGGCAATGAAATTTGTTCCGAAATAGGTTCTGGCGTATTGAAAACCTGCGAAAGTGCTTTCCCCAAAACCACTTCATCCGGAAAATTAATATGTCCTTTTTTCAAAAACGATTGAATTTCGCGCTGTGCGTTCACCACGGATGGCAGCACGGGGAAAATTGGCTTGCTGCAGATTTCCAATTTTACGCTCAAAACATTGTACACATTTTCAACGTCGAAAAGTCCGGGACTACCAAAAACCACGGCCATTGCGTCTATATTTTCAAATTTGTGTTCACAGTAATCAATGATAATGCCCAGCTGTTCCGCCGTTCCCGTTGCCAAAAAATCTATGGGATTGCTGACGGACGAACCTGGATAGAGGAACGATTTCAGCTTTTCGGCATCGGGCCCCGATATTTCTGGAACTTTCAACCCTCCCTTTGAAAGTTCATCGGCCAGCATTACCGCAGAACCACCTGCATGGGTAATAATGGCGATGTTTTTCCCAACCAATTTTTTATAGTTGAAAATGGAAGCCACGCTCAACAGTTGCTCGCGGCTGCTGCAATAAACAATTCCCGCCTTATTGAACAGCGCGCGCACCGTCATATCGCTGCTGGCAATGGCACCCGTATGCGAAGTGGCTGCACGGCTGCCCTCCGCGGTGCTTCCCGCTTTGATGGCCGCTATCTTTGCACCTTTTTTTATTAAGGAAGAAGCGTGTTTCAACAATTTTTTAGGGTTAGAAATGGTTTCCAGATAAAGCAATTTTATAAATGAATCAATTTCTGGATTGAAGTGAATGTCCATATATTCCAGAATATCTTCAACGCCAGTCTGTGCTGCGTTTCCAACCGAAAATACATTTGCAAACGAAACGCCCAACGCCATTCCAGCTTCCATAATAAAAACTGCGGTGGCGCCGGAACCTGAAATAAGGTCGCAACCCTTTGGATTAAATGGCGGAACTGGTGCTGTAAAAACGCCTTTGTAATGTTCGGTAATAACACCGATGCAGTTTGGGCCAATCAAACAACCTCCAACGCTTTCAACTGTTTGTGAGATTTCCTGTTCCCACAGTTTTCCTTGTTCGTCACCTTCTCCAAAGCCTGCGGAAATGATAATGAATGCTTTGGTGTTTTTTTCTTCGGCCAGAATTTTTATAGTCTCAGGACAAAATTTGGCTGGAATAGCAAGTATGGCCAGTTCTGTTTTGGGAATATCCTTTACTTCCGAATAACTTTTTATACCCTGTACCTTTTCTTCTTTTGGGTTAACAACGGACAAACTTCCACGGAAATCCCCGGAGATGATGTTTTTCAGCATATTGCCACCAGGTTTTTTAGCATCGTTGGAAGCGCCGATCACTACAATGGATTTTGGATTGAGCAGTTGTTTGTTTACCATACTTGAGAAAAAATTAAAACGAAATAGAAACCGAAATCAAAATCGCCTGCTCGCTAGAGGAGGGAAATCGACTCAATATCGAAGGTAAGCGAAATTAAAAGATACTTCCGTCTTAAAAACTGATAAAAGTCATATTTTCAGCAATTGTGAAAAGGTATTTTTAGCATCAATTATGGTATTTCGAAATGTACACTAATTCAAGACCTTACATTTTTGTAATTGCAATTTTGCTAACGCTTTTTGGTATTTACAACTATGTTGTTTATAACACCAACGGCTATGTGGCTGCTGAAAAATTATCCCCTTTGGCGGTAAAAGGCCAGCAGTTGTTTCAGAATAACCGTTGCTGGTCGTGCCATCAACTGTACGGTTTGGGCGGGTATTTAGGACCTGACCTCACGAATGTTTATTCAAACGAAAATAAAGGTCCGCTGTACATTAAAGCGTTTTTGAATAGCAGCGTAAAAAGTATGCCGCAGTTTAATTTTTTGGAAGAAGAAAAAGATGCTTTGGTACAATATCTGAAACAGGTGGATGAAACAGGAATCTATCCCAACTACGACGCCGAAATTGAAGCCACGGGTTGGGTGAAACTAAAGTATCGAAATGAAAAGTAAGGCCCCAATTTATTTTCTGCTTTTCGCCATGGTAGCCCTGTTTATGGGAATGTTTTTTGGATTGACGGCTTCATTTCAATATTTAATGCCTGAATTTTTAAAAGAACAAATCCCCTTTTCAAAACTGCGCCCTTTTCACGTTACTTCGGTCATTTCATGGATTGTGCTTTGCGCCACGGGCAGTATTTATTTTTTTCTCACTTATGTAGAAAAATTCAAACTCTTTTCGCCTTTGATGGCGAAGATTCATTTCATCATTTTTCTTTTAACAGGTATTGCCATTTACTTTTCGTTTGCATTTGATTATACCGAAGGAAGAGAGTATTTTGCCTTTGCACCAATTTTGATAATTCCAATTTTAATAGGTTGGGTTTTCTTCGGAATAAATTACTTCAAAACGCTTTATAAAAACGTAAAAGGCTGGCCGGTACATTACTGGATGTGGGGCACAGGCATTGTTTTTATGTGCTACCATTTGATGGAGGCGCATTTTTGGCTTTTCAATTTTTTTAGGTTGAATTTTATCAAAGATTTTTCCGTCCAATGGAAATCAACGGGTTCTTTCACGGGTTCGTGGAATATGCTGGTTTATGGAATTTCAATTTATTTGATGTCCAAAATAAAGAAGGACAGCAATGTGGCTACAAACAAAACCGCTTTTTTCTTCTACTTTTTGGGACTCACCAATTTAATGTTCGGTTGGGCGCATCATACATATTTGTTGCCAACACAACCTTGGATTCGATATGTTGCTTACGCAATAAGTATGACGGAATGGATTGTTTTGGCCTCGATTATTTACAACTGGAAACGCTCGGTTTTAAAAGTTGAAAAGGATATTAATCCAATGGCCTATCGGTTTTTACTGGCAACGGATTTTTGGGTTTTTATAAACGTCATACTCGCATTATTGTTTTCCATTCCCGCCATCAATTTCTTTACGCACGGTACGCATATTACGGTGGCACATTCTATGGGAACTACTATAGGTATTAACACTACCATACTTTTT
Organism: Aequorivita antarctica; assembly: GCF_007997155.1. Lineage (GTDB taxonomy): Bacteria > Bacteroidota > Bacteroidia > Flavobacteriales > Flavobacteriaceae > Aequorivita > Aequorivita antarctica. The sequence goes on from NZ_VORT01000014.1 coordinate 12,260, forward strand.
TCGGCCTTGTTTTTTATCGTTCACCAGCTGTATCCAGATTTTAAAACAGATAGAAAATGGGTAAAAAGAGGCTTTGTTTCTTTCAATATTTCACTATTTATATTTTTTGTTTCCCTCATAATTGCCGGAGCTAAAAGAAGCTATTGGATGTATGTTTCTAAAGACGGATTGTTTTCTGAAATGCAGGATTCGCTCATCCCTTATTACATTTCATTTTTCATTTTTGGAATAGGAATTTTCATTTCCCTTTTAATAGTTGCCTTCCCAATTTTCAAAGCTTTTCTTCAAAAAATTAAACCCTCATAAATGGATTTACATCAAAAAATAACGGAGTTAAAAAAGCAGAAAAATGCCGTCATCCTCGCGCATTATTACCAAGTACCCGAAATTCAGGAAGTGGCGGATTATGTTGGCGACAGTTTGGGTCTTTCACAAAAAGCGGCTGAAACAGATGCAGAAATCATTGTTTTTGCCGGCGTTCATTTTATGGCTGAAACCGCCAAGATATTGAACCCTAACAAAAAAGTCTTGTTGCCGGATTTGATGGCTGGTTGTTCCCTGGCAGATTCTTGCCCAGCAGATGTGTTTCGGAAATTAGTTGAGGCCCATCCAGGTTATACGGTGATTACCTATGTTAATTGCTCTGCGGAAGTAAAAGCTTTAAGCGATATTATTTGCACGTCCTCCAATGCAGAGAAAATTGTAAATTCCGTCCCGAAAGACGTCCCAATTATTTTTGCACCCGATAAAAATCTGGGAAAATATATACAGAAAAAAACCAGAAGAAAAATGCTGCTCTGGGATGGGGCTTGCATTGTGCACGAAGCATTTTCAATAGATAAACTTTTGAAATTGTACAAAGAAAATCCCGGTTCAAAAATAATTGCGCATCCTGAAAGTGAAAGCCACATTTTAGAAACAGCGACCTATGTTGGTTCCACGGCTGGAATGATAGATTATGTGAAAAAACATCCTTCTGAAAAATTTATAGTTGCCACCGAAGCTGGAATTCTTCATAAAATGCAACAACAAGTACCGCAAGCTGTGTTGATTCCTGCTCCAGCGGAAGAGGACAATACGTGCGCTTGCAGCGAATGTGCTTTTATGAAGATGAACACTTTGCAAAAATTGTACGACTGTCTGCTGAACGAATCCCCGCAGATAGAAGTTTCCGAAGAAATACGAAAAAAAGCCATTCTGCCCATTGAACGGATGCTTGAATTATCGAAATAATGAAGGAGACCAATTTTTTAATTATCGGTTCAGGAGCTGCGGGTTTAACGCTTGCAGTGAAACTTGCCGAAAAATTTCCAAAGAAAAAAATAACGATTGTAACCAAAGCCCACCAATCAGAATCGAACACCAAATATGCCCAAGGTGGCGTGGCGGCGGTCTTTGATTTAAAGGAAGATTCATTTCAAAAACATATTGAAGACACGCTTATTGCTGGCGACGGACTTTGCGACAAATCCGTTGTTGAAATGGTAATAAAGGAAGGCCCCAAAAGATTGAAGGAGCTGATGGAATGGGGCGCCAATTTTGATACCGATGCAAATGGCGAATTCACTTTGGGTAGGGAAGGGGGGCATTCCGAATTTAGGGTGATTCATCATAAGGATACCACTGGAAACGAAATTGAACGCACGCTTTTGGAACGTACCAATCGTTTGCAAAACATTACCCTGCTTCCACATCATTTCGCAATAGATTTAATTACCGAACATCATTTAAATACTAGTAAAAATGAAGAGATTTCGTGTTACGGAGCTTATGTTTTGGACCAGATTTCGGGAAGCATTTTTACTATAAAAGCAGATTGCACTACGCTTGCTTCTGGCGGAATGGGGCAAGTTTATGGTCACACTACTAATCCCACAGTTGCCACAGGTGATGGTATTGCAATGGCATATCGTGCAAAGGCTCGCATACAAAACATGGAGTTTATCCAGTTTCACCCAACGGCATTTTACGATGGAAATAACGGGGCTTCCTTTTTGATTTCTGAGGCTGTTCGTGGGTTTGGAGCTTTTCTTCGAAATAAAAATGGCGAACGGTTTATGTTGAATTATGACGGACGAGGCGAATTGGCTTCCCGTGATATCGTTTCGCGCGCTATAGATTCCGAAATGAAAAAATCGGGTGATGATTGCGTTTATTTGGACTGTACCCATCTTGATTTTGAAGAATTCAAAAAGCATTTTCCAAATATTTTTGAAACCTGTTTTCAAAGAAACATTGACGTTTCAAAAGATTGGATTCCGGTAGTGCCGGCATCACATTACTTATGTGGCGGAGTTGTTGTCGACATGGACGGAAAAACTTCGTTGAAAAATCTTTTTGCCTGTGGAGAGTGTTCATACACAGGTTTGCATGGGGCCAATCGATTGGCATCCAACTCATTGCTTGAAGCCTTAGTTTATGCCGACTGTATTTTTAATTATCTCTGTAATCATATGCCTTTACAGGCGACCAAAGCCATCCCTGAATGGAACGATGAGGGTACAATTTTGTTAAACGCTTCAGAAACCCTTCAACGAAAAACTGAGGAATTGCAGCAGTTGATGCGAAGGTTTGCAGGTGTTGTGCGCAACAATGATGATTTGAAAACGGCTTCCCTCCAATTGGAGAAATTATATTTTGAAACCGAATTCCTTTATCAAAAGCACAAGCTCAACACGGCACTTTCCCAACTTAGGAATATGGTAAATGTGGCACATTTGATTATTCAGCAATCCTTAAAAAGAAAAGAAAACTGCGGTGGATTTTACAACGAAGATTACGAAAAAATAAAAGAAATAATATGAAGACTTTAATAGAAAACGCAGTAATAAAAGCAATGGATTATTCCGGTTACAACTTGCTTTTCAAACAATTGGTGGAAGAGGGCAGAACTACTGGAGAGCAAACCCCGGAAAAAATAAACTATACAAAATTGAATTTTAGCAGAACAAAACGTCTGGACAAAACCGCTGAAATTCCGGAAGAGAGTATTGATGCTTTCAAAAGTATTTCTGAAAAACAAACTTGGCTGGTGATCAGCGAGCCTTGGTGCGGCGATGCCGCGCAAACGCTTCCTTTTTTGAACAAGATTTCGCAACTTACCGAAAACATCGAATTAAAAATTGTACTTCGCGATGAAAATCCTGAATTTATGGATAAATTTCTTACCAATGGCTCGCAGTCCATTCCGGTGGTTATTATGCTTGATGAAGATTTTAACGTGTTTCAAACTTTTGGTCCACGTTCCACAAATGCTACAAAGTTGGTGAATGATTACAAAGCACAACATGGAAAAATTGATGATACTTTTAAGGAAATGCTACAGGTTTGGTACAATACTGATAAAGGGGTTTCTATTGTAAATGATATTTTGGAAACGATTCTTACTACAAAAGATACTTTCTGACAATTATCATTTTTATGAAATTATAATTATCCCACCTTTGTATCATCATTCTCCAAAGCCTTGGTGACGGAGTAAAAAATTAAATTATGCAAATCGTTTCTGCCGAAGAGGCTGTATCTATAGTAAGTTCAAATAATCGTGTGTTTTTTCAAGGAGCGGCAATGACGCCCAATTTATTGATAGACACTTTGTGCGAAAGATATCGCGAACTGAAAAATGTTGAAATAATACAAATTCATACGCACGGCGAAGCCAAGTACACTATGGAACCCTTTACCGATGCCTTCCATCTTTCCAGTTGTTTTGTGGGAGAGAACGTTCGAAAAGGTGTAAACACTTCATTTGGGGACTATATTCCTATTTTTTTGAGTGAGATCCATTGGCTTTTCAAAAGAAATATTTTGCCTTTGGATGTAGCTTTTATTCAGGTTTCGTCTCCAGATAGGCACGGGTATTGTTCCCTTGGTGTTTCTGTAGATGTTACCTTGTCAGCCATCCAGACTGCTAAAAAAGTTATCGCCCAAATAAATCCACAAGTTCCGAGAACACACGGGGATGGCATTATACATATAAAAAATATAGACTTCGCTGTAGAAATTGATACCCCAATTCACGCTTCTGCGCTAGGTATTCCTACAGAGGTAGAGGCCATCATCGGCAGGCATGTTGCCAGTTTGGTTGAAGATGGTGCTACCCTTCAAATGGGCATTGGTAATATTCCCAACGCGGTGCTTCACAACCTTCGCAATCACAAACGTCTGGGGATCCATACAGAAATGTTTAGCGACGGAATTCTTCCCTTAATTGAAAAAGGAATTATCACAGGCGAGGAAAAAGTGATTAAGCCTGGAAAAATAGTTACCTGTTTCGCAATGGGTACCCAAAAATTATACGATTTTATCGATGATAACCCAATTGTCCATTTTAAGGAGGCGTCTTATACCAACGATACCGCTATCATTAGGCGAAACCCAAAAGTAACAGCCATCAATAGTGCAATAGAAATTGATCTTACAGGCCAAGTTTGTGCGGACAGCATCGGGATGTACCAATATTCTGGAGTTGGGGGGCAAATGGATTTTATTCGCGGCGCATCGCTTTCGGAAGGAGGGAGGCCCATTATTGCAATGCCTTCAATTACTAATAAAGGTGTTTCTAAAATCACTCCATTTTTAAAAGAAGGCGCTAGTGTAACTACTACGCGGGCTCACGTTCATTATGTGGTTACTGAATACGGAGTAGTGAATCTTTTTGGAAAAGGACTGGAGCAGCGTGCGAAAGCACTTATTTCCATAGCGCATCCAGAGCATCGGGAAGCATTGGAGAGGGCAGTAAAATTGCGGTTTCACTAACCTTTTTTTTAAATAAAATGTTCTTGTAAAGTTGAAAATCCACCTCCTCAGACTTTAAGGTGTTTTTATACTTTTTAATTGCTGGAAATTTTTAAATTTGAACAAAACAAAACAATATGTTCTCAAAAGCGTGCGAATACGGAATAAGATCGGTTCTCTTTATAGCGGAACAATCCCAACTAGATAAGCGACCGAATATTGTCGAAATTGCCAAGGCTGTTGATTCTCCAGAACCATTTACAGCTAAAATCTGTCAACAACTAGCACGCTCAGGGATTATTCTTTCAAGGAAAGGTCCCAATGGCGGTTTCTATTTAGAAAAAGATTCCAAACTCACGCTTGCTGAAATAGTTGCTTGTATTGATGGAGATTCTATTTTTAAAGGCTGTAGTTTAGGTTTGCCTCAATGTTCCGCTGCGCATCCTTGTCCGGTTCACGATCAGTTTAATGATGTTAGGGAGGGCTTGAAAAAAATGTGTGAAAACACTACAGTAACGCAACTTTCTGAAAAACTTCGTAAAGGAGAAACCTTTTTGAAAATATAATTTTCTTAAAACCGACTCTAAAAAATTAGCATTAATAATTTATTTCTGATAATTTTATCAGAAATAAGATTTTTTCATACCTTTGTGTGTAGAATTAAAAAAGAAATATGTTTTCAAAAGCGTGCCAGTACGGGATAAAAGCTTCGGTGTATATTGCATCGCAGTCTGCTTTGGACAATCGCGTTAGCTTGAAGGACATTGCATTTAGTATCAATTCGCCAGAAGCTTTTACTGCAAAAATCCTACATCAATTAGCCAAGAGCGATATTCTTGATTCTTTGAAAGGCCCCACGGGTGGTTTTGTAATACCTAAGGGTAGGGCAGAGACCATTAAGTTGAGTGATATTGTTTTGGCTATAGACGGAGATTCTATATATATGGGCTGTGCCCTCGGGTTTGGTTCCTGCGATGCACGCCAACCTTGCCCCATGCATAACAAGTTTGCGGAAATACGGGACGACCTAAAAAGAATGCTTCACAATACCAGTCTTTACGAATTGGCCCACGGGCTTGATGGTGGAATTTCTTTTTTGAAACGATAAACTATGGAAAAGAAAAAACCTATTAAACGTCATAAAGCATTGCAACCATTGAGCAGGCAACATCATTTTGGATTATTGTTCAGTTGGAAACTGCGTAAAGGTTTTAGTAAAAATATTGCCACGGAACGGCTTCAGGAATATGCAAAATGGTTTTATGAACACGAAATAAAGCCCCATTTTAGAGAGGAAGAAAAATATATTTTTCCGATACTTGAAAAAGACAATGAATTAATTGAACGTGCCTTAAAAGAACACAGACGAATAAAACGACTGTTTAATGACATAAAAAATCCCGAAAAGTCACTGAATTGTTTGGAAGAGGAACTTGAAGCGCACATTCGATTTGAGGAACGCGTGCTTTTTAACGAAATTCAAAAAGTGGCTACGGAAACCCAGCTGGAAAAAATTGAAGAAATTCACAGCGACATAGAAAAATATTCCGATTATCACGATCCCTTTTGGGAATAACATCTATTTATTAAACCATTATATTTATTAATTACTAATGAGTTATCCGCTAAAATTAATTTCTGATAAAAATGTCATTATATGATTTAGGTCATACTTTGCTCCTTTTTTTCTATTGAAATTTGTACCATTATTATTCATTAAAACTTTTAAAAAACATGACAACACTTCAAGAACGCACCGTAGCCGATGTGGTTACCGAAAACATAAAAGCAGCACATATTTTTAAAAAGCACGGCATAGACTTTTGCTGTGGCGGGGGCATCAGCATTAAAAGAGCATGTGAAAAGGCTAAAATAGATCCATCTCTTTTAGAAGCGGAACTTCTAAACCTAGATAATTTACAAGACCGTGCCCACGATTATAACAGTTGGAAGCTCGACTTCTTGGTAGATCACATCATAAATGTGCACCATCACTATGTGGAAGAAAGTAGCCCACTTTTATTGCAATATTCCAAACGTGTAAATCACGTACACGGCCACCACTATACCGAACTTGCTGAAATAGAAGCTTTGGTAACTAAAGTTGTTCAGGAACTGGCTGCTCATATGAAAAAGGAAGAATTGATTCTTTTCCCTTTCATTAAAAAACTTGTAACTGCCGAACGCGATGACAGCCAAGTACCCGCAATCCATTTTGGAACTGTTGAAAACCCTATAAAAATGATGGAAGCCGAGCACGAAGAAGCTGGCGAGCTATTGCGAAAAATTTCAGTGCTTAGCAACAACTTTACACCACCTGAAGGGGCTTGCAACACCTATCGTGCATTTTACGCCAAACTAGATGAATTTGAGCAGGATCTGCATCAGCACGTGCACTTGGAAAACAACATTCTTTTCCCAAAAGCTTTGAATTTGGAAAAGAAACTAAAGAAAAACTAACCCTATAGAACAGTATCCCCAGCCCCAAATCTGGATTTTTATTTGATTGGTTTTTTCAACAGTTCGGTAAATTGGCAACTTTGAATGTTTGCTGCCAAAATCCGAACTGTTTTTTTAATTTTACGACTTGATAAATTTAAAGAAACATATAGGTATTGCCTTGGCGTATTTTTTGGCTGTAGCATTAATGGGTGTTTTGTTGCGATTCTATGTTGTTACATCTCTTCCTTTCAATTACAAATACCTCCTTCATGCACATTCACACACCGCCTTGTTAGGTTGGATATATTTGGGAATAACAACCTTGATTTATAAGATTTTTCTTTCTTCTGCAGAAAAACCAAAACTTTATAAACGTATTTTCCTATTTACGAATGTTAGCATTATGGGAATGTTGATAACCTTCCCCATTCAAGGATATGCCTTGTTTTCCATTATTTTTTCAACACTTTTTTTGTTCGCTTCCTATTGGTTTACTTGGTTTGCGATGAAGTACGTTCCGCAGCATTTCAAAAATCGATTTTCGTGGAAACTCATAAAGACATCGCTTTGGTATCTGGTTATTTCCAGTATCGGTCCGTGGACCATTGGTGGTGTGATGGCAACCCTGGGTCCAGAGTCTATTTGGTATAAAACGTCAATTTATTTCTACCTTCATTTTCAGTATAACGGTTGGTTTATCTTGGCACTTTTAGGGATATTGTTTTATATTTTTGAAGAAAAGGGAATTCAGTTCAAGCCTGAAAAACTGAAATCATTTTTCCTTCTTTTGAATTTTGGCGTGCTTTTTACATTATTCCTTTCGGTACTTTGGTTTGGTCCGCCCATTGTTTTTTATGTACTCGGATTAGTTGGGGCAGTAGCGCAAGGACTTGCCTTTTACGAATTTTATATGCTGCTGAAAGACCATTTCCCGCTCATGAAAAAATCGTTTGCTCCGCGCGCCTTTTTTCTTCTAAAAATAGCCGGAGGTTTACTTGTCGCAAAATTGTTGATGCAACTCTTTTCGGCAATCCCTTATGTTGCAAATTTGGCCTTTCAGCTTAAAGATTTTGTAATAGGTTATCTTCATTTGGTTTTCTTGGGAATTGTAATAACAACATTACTTGCTTTTTTAAAATATTTTAAATTAATAAAGCTTCCCAAAAGTTTTATTTGGACCTTCATTTTTGCTTTTACAACAACCGAATTTTTAATCTTTTATAAAGCATTCGCTCTTTGGTTAAAACTTCCGTTTATTTCAAACTATTATATGCTATTGGCAATTTTGAGTCTAAGCTTTCCTATAGCAGTGTCAATTCTTTTTTTTAAAAATATCTTTCTTAAATATTCCAAAAACATGTAAAGTTGTTTATATTTAATTGTTTTAATTGCCACATTTACTGATTTTTATAAACCAATTAAATTTCGAGATATGAAAAAAAACATGGGCGGCTTTGACCGTATACTTAGACTTCTTATAGCTGCAATTGTGGTGGCCTTGTATTATTTTGAAATTATTGATGGAACATTGGCTATTGTATTGCTAGTGTTCTCTGCTATTTTTGTTTTAACCAGTTTCGTTAGCTTTTGCCCACTTTATATACTTTTTGGCATAAACACTTGTAATATCAAGAAAAGTTAAAATATCAGGATGAGTGGTTTTGTGATATTTATCATTTTTTAAAATGTGTATATTACTAAACTTTGCAAAAGGTATAACGAGCAAATTTAAGATTGATGGTAAACTGTTTCCATTGCGGCGATCCGTGTTTGGACGTTGAAATTAAGCATGAGGAGAAATCCTTCTGCTGCTATGGTTGCAAAACGGTTTTTGATATTCTGCACGACAACGATTTAAGTTATTATTACGATCTTGAAAAAACACCAGGCATTTCCCCAAAAGAAATAGCCGGAAAGTATGACTTTCTCGACAATGAAACCATTGTTGAGAAACTACTTGAATTTAACGACGACATTACACAGATTGTTTCCTTTTTAATACCTTCAATCCATTGTAGCAGTTGTATTTGGATACTTGAAAATTTAAACAAACTCAATCCTTCTGTAAAATCATCACAAGTAAACTTTCCGGAAAAAACAGTACGTATAACTTTTACGGCGAAAGAGAATTCGCTAAAGAATTTGGTAATTCTTTTAAGCCGAATAGGTTACGAACCCTATATCTCATTAGAAGATTCTGAAAGAAAGGAAAAACACATCAACCGCAGTCTAATCTATAAACTGGGAATTGCTGGCTTTGCCTTTGGAAATGTGATGTTTCTGTCTTTTCCCGAATATTTTGAACATTCAGAATTTTGGTTGGATCAATTCAAACCCTTTTTCCGTTGGTTGATGTTTGCGTTTTCATTACCCGTTGTTTTTTATAGTGGTAGCGGTTATTTCACTTCGGCCTACAAAGGACTTCGCTCTAAAATTTTAAATATTGATATTCCCATTGCTCTGGGTATCGCGGTTCTTTTTATACGAAGCACTTTGGATATTGCGATGAATTGGGGCTCCGGTTTTTTCGACAGTTTGACCGGTCTTGTTTTCTTTTTATTGATCGGGAAATTTTTTCAACAGAAAACATACAGTTATTTATCTTTTGAGCGCGATTACAAATCCTATTTCCCCATCGCCGTTACCAAACTTTTCAAAAATTCCGAAGGAAAAACCGTCGAGGAACAAGCTGAGGTTTACACCGTAAAAAAAGGCGATAGATTGTTGATTCGCAATAACGAAATTCTTCCGGTTGATGCCATTTTAATAAAAGGAAATGCCCTCATAGATTACAGTTTTGTTACCGGCGAAGCCGAGCCAATTTCAAAACAAAGTGGCGATAAACTTTTCGCCGGCGGAAAACAACAGGCTGGAATTTTGGAAGTAGAAGTTTTAAAACCCGTGGCACAAAGTTATTTGACCCAACTTTGGAGCAACGACGTTTTTAGCAAGGACAAAACGGGAATTTTTGAATCGCTCACAGACAGTATCAGCAAACGATTTACAGTTGCTATTCTTTCCGTGGCTTTTATTTCTTCCCTTTTTTGGTTGGTAGTTGATCCTTCAAAGGCTTTTAATGTTTTCACTTCAGTATTGATTGTTGCCTGTCCATGCGCTATTGCATTGGCGGCGCCATTCACTTTGGGGAACGTGTTGCGAATCTTCGGAAGGGAAAAACTGTATTTAAAGGAAACTTCGGTAATTGAACAAATGGCAAAAGTAGACACTGTTGTTTTCGACAAAACGGGCACCCTCACCACCAATCAAAAAAACCTGATTACATACGAAGGCGTTGCGCTTTCAAGTGAGGAAAAACAATTGCTTACCAACACCCTGCGAGCTTCCAGCCATCCGCTTAGCCGCTCACTCTACAATATTTTGGATAAGAACAATATTCAAACCCTGGATGATTTTGAAGAAGAAGTGGGGAAGGGGATTTCAGCAACCTTCAATGACAATTCCATCAAAGTTGGTTCCTATGAATTTGTAGGTTTTTATGATGAAATTACCTCAGAATTAAAGAACAGAACAACCGTTCATATCAGCGCCAATCACGTTTATAAAGGATGCTACATTTTCAATAGCGAATACCGAAAAGGCGTTTCTGAAATTTTTGAACAATTGGGAACAGATAAAGATGTAATTGTTCTTTCCGGCGATAACGAAGGCGAGCGCGAACGATTGGAAACGCTACTGCCCAAAGGCACAAAACTCTACTTTAACCAAAAACCAGACGACAAACTCAACTTTATAAAAACACTTCAGCAAAACGGAAAACAAGTATTGATGATAGGCGACGGTCTAAACGATGCCGGAGCTTTGAAGCAGAGTAATGTTGGCTTTGTTGTTTCTGAAAATACAAACGTTTTTTCACCAGCCTGTGATGGAATTCTTGATGCTTCCCAATTCAAAAAAATTGGAGATTATTTAGACTTTTCAAAGAGTAGTGTGAAAATTATAAAATGGGCATTTCTGCTTTCATTGCTTTACAATTTAATAGGACTTTCTTTTGCTGTAACGGGACATTTACGTCCGGTAGTTGCTGCTATTTTAATGCCGTTGAGTTCCATAAGCATTGTGGTTTTTACAACAATAGCAACCCAATATATTGGGAAGAAATTAAGAATGGATATAAATAAGCGAAGTTGACGGATGTCATATTTTAAAGGGACGCACAATAATATTTTTGAATTATAAATTTCAGGTATGAACATTATTTATATGCTATTGGCAATCAGTGTTTTTGTAGCGCTCATTTTTTTTGCTCTGTTTATTTATTCGGTTAAAAGAGGGCAATATGATGATACTTACACACCTTCCGTAAGAATGCTTTTTGAAGATGAACTTGTAAAGGAAGGTACTTCGCCCAAAAGTGAAACTTCAAAAGAAAAAATAACCAATCCAAAAAAATAATTCCATTAATACTATGCAAACAGAACAGTTTTACTACGACAACCAGATTGTCAAAAAATTCATCAATGCGACCATATTTTGGGGACTCATTGGTATGAGTGTCGGCTTATTGCTGGCTTTTATGTTTTTGTTCCCTAACATGACGGAAGGTATTTCGTGGCTTAGTTTTGGCCGTTTGCGACCTTTGCACACCAACGCCGTTATTTTCGCCTTTGTTGGGAACGCAATTTTTGCTGGAGTTTATTATTCTTCCCAGCGCCTGCTTAAAGCGCGTATGTGGAATGACTTTCTTAGTAACCTAAATTTTTGGGGTTGGCAGGCTATTATTGTTGGCGCTGCAATCACACTTCCTTTAGGTTACACAACTTCAAAGGAATATGCTGAGCTTGAGTGGCCTTTTGATATTGCCATCGCAGTAATTTGGGTTGCATTTGGAGTAAACTTAATAATGACAATGGTGAAAAGACGCCAGCGTCACTTGTATGTGGCACTCTGGTTCTATTTGGCAACTTGGGTAACCGTTGCCGTGCTTCATATTGTTAACAGCATGGAAATACCTGTTTCGGCTTTGAAGAGTTATTCTATGTATGCAGGAGTACAGGATGCGTTGGTGCAGTGGTGGTACGGGCATAATGCTGTGGCATTTTTCCTTACCACACCTTTCCTTGGATTAATGTATTATTTTGTACCCAAAGCGGCGAACAGACCGGTATATTCCTACCGTCTTTCCATAGTTCACTTTTGGTCTTTGATCTTCATCTATATTTGGGCAGGGCCACACCACCTTTTATATTCCGCACTTCCAGAATGGGCGCAGAACTTGGGGGTTGCTTTTTCAGTAATGCTTTTAGCTCCGTCTTGGGGTGGTATGATTAACGGTCTTTTGACGCTTCGTGGGGCTTGGGACAAAGTACGTGTTGATCCAGTTTTAAAATTTATGGTTGTGGCAATTACCGGGTATGGTATGGCAACTTTTGAGGGGCCAATGCTTTCTCTTAAAAACGTAAACGCGATAGCTCACTTTAGCGACTGGATTATAGCGCACGTTCACGTTGGCGCACTTGCATGGAATGGTTTCTTAACCTTTGGTATGATTTATTGGTTGGTGCCGCGTCTTTTCAAAACAAAATTGTATTCTATTAAATTGGCAAACGCGCATTTTTGGATAGGTACTTTGGGTATTATTATGTATACGTTGCCAATGTATGTTGCAGGATTTATGCAGGCTTCCATGTGGAATCAGTTCAATCCTGATGGAACATTAACCTATGGAAATTTTCTAGAAACAGTTACTCAAATTATGCCAATGTACACTATGCGTGCCATTGGTGGAACGCTATACATTACAGGAGCTTTCATTTTATTATACAATATTGTAATGACAGCTAGAAGAGGTAGTAAGGTTACTGATGAACTTGCCGAAGCCGCACCCTTAGCACCCGTAACTAAACTACAAACTTCTGGTGAAGGTTACCATACTTGGTTGGAACGTCGTCCTGTTAAATTGACAATTTATGCAACCATCGCTATTTTGATTGGTGGGATGGTACAGATTATCCCGTCTTTAATGGTAGATGATTATGTGCCGGTAATTTCCAGCGTAAAACCTTATACACCACTAGAGCTGGAAGGCCGAGACATATATATTCGGGAAGGATGCGTTGGCTGCCACTCTCAGATGATCCGACCTTTCAGGAGTGAAGTGGCACGTTATGGTGAATATTCCAAATCTGGTGAATATGTTTACGACCATCCATTTCTTTGGGGAAGTAAACGTACAGGCCCCGACCTGCACCGCATAGGTGGAAAGTATTCAGACAACTGGCATTTGAACCATATGTATGATCCACAAAGTACGTCTTCAGGTTCTATTATGCCCCGCTACACTTGGTTGATAAATTCAGAATTGGATAAATCAGATACAGAGGCAAAAATGCGAACTATGGTTATGTTGGGAGTTCCCTATACGGAAGAGGAAATAACCAACGCCCAAAAGTGGATGGACGAACAAGGAACCAAAATAGAGAAGAACCTTTACAGCGACCCTGATTTCGTTAGTTCTTATGAAGCCAGTAAAAAATATGCACAGGATAACGGCGAGGATTTCATAGAGATGAAAAATCGTGAAATAGTAGCGGTGATTGCTTATCTGCAACGCCTGGGAACTGATATTAAAGTAAATAACGCTGAAGATACTTCAGCCAAAACAGAATAGTTATGTTGAGATTTATAAAAGGAAACCTCGAAAACATTGATAATGTTCAAATATATCCAATGATTTCACTTTTAATATTCTTCGTCTTTTTTGTGGTGCTTTTTTATTGGGTAATCACAGCAAAAAAAGAGCACATTTCCGAAGTGAGCAATATCCCATTGGAAGATGATACTAATGAACAAAACGACAACTCGTTATGAAATGCCTATTCACATATCTAAAATTTTTGAAGATGTCTCATTTGGGCATTCCATCTTCCACTAACCAAACAAATATTATATAAAGATGAAAACAGCTTCATACATAAGGGTCATTGGATTTATGATCCTCGCCTTTTTTCTATTGGAACTAACAGTAGATTCCGGTGAAGATTGGGCAATTGTGAAATATCCAATTATTTGGGCCGTGTTGGGAATGGTGTTTTTCTTCGCCATTGCTTTGGAAATTATTGCAGCAGCATTGCAGCGCATTCTATTTGGTAGCCTTAGCGAAGAAGCCAAAGCAAACTACCTAGCTGCTGAAACTTTGCGGGAACAAAACCGTTTTGGTTGGTTCAAAAGAAAGTATAAAGATATGCTCGGCGCTAAACCAATTACAAGCGAGCAGGAAATCGTTTTGGACCATAATTATGACGGTATCCGCGAATTGGATAATAAACTTCCACCATGGTGGGTATATATGTTTTATGCTTCTATAATTTTTGCAGCTATTTACTTAGTACGCTTTCAAGTTTTTAATGGCCCCAACCAAGTTGATGAATACGAAACTGAAGTAGCGCAAGCAAAATTGGATGTTGCAGAATTCAAAAAAAACAACAAAGATTTAATTGATGTAAATACTGTCGAACTTTTAACCGAATCAGCTGATCTTGCTGCCGGTGAAGCCGTTTTTACAGCCAATTGCGTGGCCTGTCACAAAGTAGGGGGTGGCGGTGGAATTGGTCCAAACCTAACGGATGATTATTGGATTTTAGGCGGTGGAATCAAGAATGTATTCCATACAATCAGCGAAGGTGGCCGTGCCGGAAAGGGAATGATTTCCTGGAAAACAGATCTTAAACCTAGCGAAATGGCACAAGTGGCCAGTTATGTTTTGAGTCTTCACGGTACCAACCCAGTAGATCCAAAAGATCCGGAGGGTGATATTTGGGTTGATGAAAATGCTCCGGTTGACAATGTACAGGTAAAACAAGTTGATTCTACTGAAATAGAAGTGAAAATGACAAACGATCCTGTTATTGATAGTATACAACCGGGGAAATAAATTTTTTAAAATTAACGATTGCTGATTAACGATTGTTGAATGCTGAAGGAAAAAATACCTTACGCTAAACATCCAAAATTCTGCAATCATATATCTAAAATCATAAATCTAAAATCTAATTGGATACTCCAGAAAACGAAAGGTTTCGCGACAGTATAGGAACGGTAACGGAAGAAGGTAAAAGGGCATGGGTTTATCCTAAAAAACCTTCGGGCAAATTGTACCAATACCGAAAATATGTAAGTTATTTTCTGCTAGCATTTTTGTTCGCTGCGCCTTTTGTGAAAATTAACGGCAATCAATTTTTGCTGTTCAACGTGTTGGAGAGACGTTTCAATATTTTTGGATTTCCGTTTTGGCCACAGGATTTTTACCTGTTCGTAATTATGATGATTATCGGCGTGGTTTTCATTATCTTTTTTACCGCCGCCTTTGGAAGGATTTTCTGTGGATGGATCTGCCCGCAGACTATTTTTATGGAAATGGTTTTCCGAAGAATAGAATACTGGATTGATGGCGATCGCGGCGCTCAGATCCGTTTGGCAAAACAAAAATGGAATGCGGAAAAGATTAGAAAACGTGTTTTAAAATGGATTGTATTCTTTATCATTTCATTTTTGATTGCGAATATATTCCTGGCTTATTTTATAGGTAGCGACCGACTATTACAATACGTTTTTGAAGGACCTTTAGACCACATCAGCACCCTTATTTCGCTGTTTGTTTTTACTGCGGTCTTCTATTTCATTTTTGCTTGGTTCCGTGAGCAGGTCTGTATTATAGCTTGCCCTTATGGTAGATTGCAAGGTGTTTTGCTCGATAACAAATCCATTATTGTGGCATACGACCACAAACGTGGCGAAAAGGAAGTGGGACGCGCTAAATTCAAGAAAAATGAGGACCGCGAAGCATCCGGAAAAGGAGATTGTATAGACTGTTTTCAATGTGTGAATGTTTGTCCAACAGGTATTGATATTCGAAACGGTACGCAGTTAGAGTGTGTTAATTGCACAGCCTGCATTGATGAATGCGACAGTATTATGGAAGCGGTAAACCTTCCGAAGGGATTAATTCGCTATGCCAGTGAAGAAAATATTGAAAAGAAAGCACCATTTAAGTTCACGCCACGATTGAAAGGTTATGTAGCGGTTCTGGTGATTTTGATTGGTGTGCTTACTGGTATGCTGTTTTTGAGAAGCGATGTAGAAGCTAATATTTTGCGTCTTCCAGGTCAGTTATACGAACACAAGGCAGACAACATTATTAGCAATGTTTTTACCTATAAATTACTGAATAAAACCACGAAGAATATTGAAAATATTCACTTTAAACTGAAATCTCCAAAAGGAACAATCCACGCTGTAAAACAGGGGGAAATTATAGTTCCCGCGCAGAATTTGGCAGAAGGAACGCTCTTTATTGAAATAAACAATTCAGTTTTAAGCGGGGATAAAAATCGTGCGGTAATTGAAGTTTACAGTGGCAAAGATTTAATTGAAACTACGAGCGTTACGTTTTTGGGACCAAGAAGTTATAAATAATTCAACTATAAATAGAAAGTTATGAAAATAAATTGGGGCACAGGATTAGTAATTGTATTGGTGCTTTTTATAGCTTTCATCATGTATTTCGTTATAAAGATAAGCACAGACAAAAAGTATGATTATGATTTGGTGACCGAAGAATATTATAAAAAAGAAATGGTCTATCAAAAAGAAATTGATGCCGAGGAAAACTCTAATTTATTGGAAGGAAGTATCTCGGGAACAAAAACTCCAGAAGGATGGATGCTTACTTTTCCCAAAAATATTGATTATTCAAAAATAGAAGGTACGGTATTACTTTATAGACCGTCAAACAAAGAATTGGATTTTCAAATTCCACTGAAGCTTTCAGGTCCAAATTTACTCATACCTGAAGCAAGTTTGGTTGCCGGTCGATGGAATACAATAGTTCGATGGACCTATGAAGGAAAGGACTATCTGTATAAAAACGAAATTGTTTATTGAGTAAATGAATTTAGATTTTCAACGATCAACAACCACCAAGCGTTAATCAATAATTATTAAAATGCTAGCAACGGCTCTTATATTCGGATTATTGGGAAGCTTCCACTGTGTGGGGATGTGCGGGCCTATCGCTTTTTTGTTGCCGGTGAATCGGACTAATAATGTAAAGAAAGTTGGGCAGATTTTTCTGTATCATTTTGGAAGGATATTGGCTTACAGTATTATAGGATTGATTTTTGGTTTGTTAGGAAAAAGTTTAAATTTATTCGGTTTTCAGCAGCAGCTCTCAATATTAATTGGTGTTTTGATGCTTGCCGTTATCTTCATTCCTCAGAAAACATTTAATAAGTACAATTTTTCAAAACCTGTTTATAGAGTCATTTCCAAAGTGAAATCTGCCCTAGGAAAGGAGCTCAAAAAGAAAACCCCAGATACTTTTTTGACCATCGGATTTTTAAATGGATTTTTACCGTGCGGTTTGGTCTATATGGCTGTTTTTGGAGCAATTGCTTCGGGAAATGCCTTGCAGGGAAGTTTATATATGGCAGTGTTTGGGCTGGGAACAATTCCTTTGATGACTTCGGCCATTTATCTTGGAAATTTTTTAAACGCGCAAGTGCGCCAAAAAATCCGAAAGGCCATTCCAGTTTTTGTAGTTATAATTGGCTGTCTTTTTATCGTTCGCGGTTTAGGTTTGGGAATTCCTTATATATCGCCAAAACCGATTACAGAAACCGTGGATTCAAATTACAACTGTGACAGTACAACTATAGAAAGCAAAACATTCAATATCCATTAAAATATTTAAACTATGACAAATTCAATCTTACCACTTGCCAATTGGGGTATGGGAACCGCAATCATTATTTTCTTTGCAGTATTGTGTGTTGTTCTTACCGCCATTGTGCTCAACTTTGTGTTTAGCGGGAAAAAGAAAGACGATGAGTAATTACTTCTCATCTCCTTTCATATAAAAAATCTATTTCGCCAAGTCAATAATGGCTTTTACCGTTTCTTTGTTGTCTACACCAAGACCTTCTTGTTGATGAACCATTTCACCATTTTGGTCAAAAACACTGATGATGTTTGAATGCGAAAAGTCCATTGGTGAAATTTGTTTGTAATTAACGGCAAGAACTGCGGCAAATTCGCGTGTGTCTCCTTCGGTGCCGCGCAAAAACAGCCATTTTTCATCTTCCATCTCGTTTTCTTTAGCGAAGGCCTTTAGTCTTTCGGGAGTATCTGTTTCTGGGTCTATGCTCACGAAAACATATTGAACATCGTCCTTTTTTTCATCGGGTATTTGTTTTTCAATATTGCGCATATCGGCCACCAAACGTGGGCAAGCAGCTTTACAAGTGGTGTAGATCATAACCATAACCACCACTTTTCCTTGCAGGTCTTTTAGTTCAATTTTTTCATCATTTTGGGAAGTCCAATGGGAGGGAAGATTGTAAATGGACATTTCGGGAATTTCATCACCTTCCACTTTTTTTTCTTTTTTAATTTCAGCAGTGCTTGTGTTTTTTTCTGAAGTGTTTTTGCACGAAAAAATGGTTAACAAAGCTATTGCCATTGCTACATATCTATAATTTTTCATCTTTTGTTATTTATTAGTTTTCAACATCTTTCGCACAGCGAAAACCCAAGTTTTGTGAAGAATAGCGGGCTTTCATACTTCCTCGGAATGCGTAACGCATAAAAGCAGCATAATTCATTAAGTCTGAAGCTCCGATTGCAGCGCTACCGCAGAAGAGGTTGGAATCTTTATCTACATCTTTTCGAGATTCTCCAGATATCAATACGGAATTGAAATCTAAAGTCCATTCCCAAACTAAACCGTGAAGGTCGTATATTCCCCAATAATTCTTGAAAGTTTCTCCAACAGGATTACTGAAGGTTTTTGGAGTTTCATACCAACTAAGAATGTATTGATTATAAGTTTCTATTTTTCTTGCATCAGGAACATTCTCATTTGCCATAGCCGCAAATTCCCATTCGTCCATTTTTGGTAAACGTTTGCCTTGACATTCGCAGTATTTTTTTGCGGCAAACCACGAAACATTGGTTACTGGGGCATTTGGCAGGCCGCTATAAATATCATCTGTTTTCCATTTTGTCAAATAGCTTTTGTCGGCGAACAAACCTTTGATATTGTTTTTTTTCCATTGTGGATATTCTTCCACAAACTTTAAATAATCGGCATTTGTTACTGGATATATATCCATCAAAAACGGATCAACCTTGATAGTTTTATTTTCGGCACCATATAGCGGTAAATAAACACCGCCTTTTACTAAAACCATTTTATCATTTTGCGCTGTTAACTCACAAAAAAATGAAAGGATTAAGAAAAGGGCGGTGCTATAAAATTTCAATTTAAACAATATTTTTATTTATTTCTAACGGCTTCAACCATTGCGGGTGTAACTTCTTTTTTGGAGTTTCCCCAACTGTTATAAACGTAAGTTAGTACGTTTGATACTTCTTCATCACTAAGCGCCTGGGCGGTCATTACACTGTTGTATTTTTTGCCGTTTACAGTTATTTCACCAGTTTTTCCGTGTAATACAATATCAATAGCACGGTCAACATCTGCATTTAAATAGTCTGATTTTGCCAAGGGCGGGAAAGCCCCTTCAATTCCTTGACCGGTTGCTTGGTGACAGGCAACACAAGTAGCCATATATTTGTCTTTTCCGAATTTCATTTTTTCTTCAAAACTCAATGCTTTAACTTCTTCTTTTGGAGTTTTCTTTGTACCGTTAGGCATAGACTGAATTGCACCACCTTCAGGAAGGTAGATACCATCGCGAATTTCGCCAGAATAAATTCGCTTATCCTTTTCACCCTCTACTTTTAACATCGCCAAAGCACCTTTATTGAAAGCCCTAAAAATTGAGTGGTCTACCAAAATAAAAGTTCCAGGAACATCCACTCTGAATTCTACTATTGCGGCACCTCCAGCAGGTATCAGTGTAGTTTGCACATTTTCATTGATCAAACTTCCACCTTCTACATGAACCTTGTCGAATATCTCTCCAATAACGTGAAATGAAGAAACCAAGTTAGGCCCACCATTTCCTACAAAGAGGCGTATTTTTTCTCCAACTTTTGCGGTAATAGCATTGTCGCCAGTCATCGCTCCAACGCTTCCGTTAAAGACCACATAATCTGCATTTTCGTCTATGGCTTTCTGCATATCGAACGCTTGTAAGCCACGCTCGCCATATTTACCTTCGGTATAAAAATCACCTTGCATAATGTAGTATTCTTTGTCAACGGGTGATAAACCACCTTCTGGCTCAACCAAAATTAGACCATACATTCCGTTAGCAATATGCATCCCTACTGGTGCTGTAGCACAATGGTAAACATACAATCCTGGATTAAGCACTTTGAAAGAAAATACTTTTTCGTGACCGGGAGCTACAAAAGAAGATTCTGCTCCACCGCCGGGACCGTTCACTGCGTGAAGGTCAATGTTGTGTGGAAGTTTGTTGTCTGGGTGGTTTTTAAGGTGGAACTCAACCTCGTCACCCACACGAGTGCGGATAAAACTTCCGGGAACGGTTCCGCCAAAAGTCCAATAAACATATTTTACACCACTGGTCATTTCGCCCTCACGTTCTTGAATTTCAAGATCAACGATCAGTTTTTTTGCCATACGTTTTCCAACGGGAGTTGGAACGTTAGGTGGAGAAGTAAGCTCTGCAATCATTTCTTGGTTCACGGGAATATCTACCGTGTCATTGTATTTTTTGTCTGACTGGTCATTAATACAGCCAGAAAGAAACGCTACTGTGCCCAAGCCCAGCAGCAATTTGATTCCAAAAATTCTTTTTACATTTAATGTCATTGGTTGGTTTTTTTATAAGTTGACTTTATTTATTGGTTAATTTTTTCAAGGTCTTGTTTTTGCCAAGTGAAAAGAACTGGATCAATGGTCAGCATGACCCAAGCCCAGTTGTTGGCATTTCCGTCAAAATTGTTTTTTATGATTTCAATCCCTTCTCGTGCAAAAAATTGCGAATACCCTGCTTGGACATTCACATATTCACTCAATGTATGCGAAGTTACTAAATCCAATTCAAACCCCAAGTTTTTCGATGTTTCGTCAGCTATTTTTGCCGCGGAAAAAAATTGATGAAGGGCCAAATTAATGTTCGATTTTTTGTTGAAGGAATATTTTACGTTTCCGTAAAAATCAACCAAACCAACATTGTTAATATGATTGCCAACATAGAAATAGTCCATAAACCCATTGAACTTATGGTTGGTGCCATAAAGCGGGTTGAAAGCTTTATTTTTTTTATTATCTGGTGCTCCATAATCATTTCCGCTTTGCAATTCACCACCTAAACCAAGGTTGAGGTTTTCCATTACAGAATAATTGGCTTCCAAAGAAAGCAGGTAGGCACTTAAATCATTATTGGAAACATCTTTTCCAAGTTGATAATAAAGGTTTGATGAAAAATTGAATTTATTCACTTTTGTTTTTAAATGTACTCCAGCGGTTTGACTGTAACGAGTATCATTATTGGCTTCGTCCGTTTCATCAATGTATTGCAGGCCATTGTTTAAAAACAAAAAACTTGCCGATAGTTTTTCCCAATCCTTTTGAAGCCAAACATATTGAAGGCTTTTATAGGTATTGGTTTTAAGAATGTTTCCTGTTAAGGCTTCTTTATCTTGATTGTATGCTGCACCAAAGTGCAACTTCATATAATTGGGTTCAAATTTAAAGATGGCTGCATCATGGCTCCTAGCTTGTTGTGCCCAGCCTACATTTCCGAAGAAACGCTGGTCATCATAAATAATTTCCTGACGGCCTATTTTTAAGAATAACTCTGGAACTAATAAAATTTCTGCCCAAGCCTGGTGTAATGAAAATCCATTTTCATCTGCTACATTTAGTTGTGGCACATCGCCCCAAACTCTTATATCTTGTGAGCTTAAATAGAAATGAAGTTTTTCCGTTTTATATCCAAAATTTAGCCTTGTACGTTGCGAAACAAAAGTTGCGGGATCTACATTGTCTGGATAAAGTGTTTTATAGCCATGACGAAACTCAAAACGAGGGCGTAACTCTGCATCTATTGTAAATTGTGAATAGGCATTTGTTATTCCAAAAAATAGTGCTACTAATAGAATACTTTTAATAAAACTCATAACAGCTGTTGACTTTAATTCTGACACAAATGTCCGATTTGTATTTAAAGCAAAATATGACGGTTGTCAATATTTAAAAATTAGTAGATTTTTAAATCAATTAGCTAAACTGTCATCGAGAAAAGTTGGGTGTTTGGCTGGTTGCGTTTTAAAAGGACATCAAAGGCCATGCAAATATTGCGAACGAAGGGGCGTCCTTTTTCTGTAATTTGAAGTTTTGTAGCGCCAATTTTAACTAAACCGTCATCTTCCATTTCTTTCAGTTTAAGAAGCGCATCGGGCAATTCTTTAAATTGAAGCGATTGGTCTTCCCAAGAAGTTTCCAAACGGCACATCATATTTAAAATGTGTTTGCGAATAATTAGATCTTCCTCATTGAGCATATGACCGCGATAAACGGGAAGAATACCCTGTTCTACCAAATCTTGGTATTCTTCAACATTTTTTACGTTCTGGCCAAAGCTGTACCAACTGTCACCAATGGCAGAAACGCCAAGACCCAGCATCAATTGGGTTTTGCTTTCGGTATAACCCATAAAATTGCGATGCAGCTTTTTGTCTTCCACAGCTTTAAACAGACTATCGGTTTTAAGGGCGAAATGATCCATCCCGATTTCTATATAACCGGCTTCTTCCAACATCCGTTTTCCGGTTTCGTACATTTCGCGTTTTTCCGCAGCACTGGGTAAATCTTCATCTTTAAAACCGCGTTGGCCATTTCCTTTTATCCACGGCACGTGTGCGTAGCTATAAAATGCGATTCGGTCCGGCATCAATTCCTTCGTTTTTTCAATGGAATAAATTACGTGTTCCTTTTTCTGAAATGGTAATCCAAAAATAATATCGTGGCCTACGGAAGTGTAGCCAATTTCACGTGCGGTTTCCGTTACGCGTTTCACGTTCACAAACGGCTGAAGCCTATGGATTGCAATCTGAACCGTTGGGTTGTAGTCCTGAACGCCGTAGCTTACTCGCGTAAAACCACAATCAAAAAGTGTTTGTAGATGCTCACCCTTAGTGTTGTTTGGATGCCCTTCAAAGCTGAAAGAAGGATTTTCGGCCATCTTGGCATCGTGAAAAATTCCTTTTAACAGCAATCGTAAGTTTTCAGCTGAAAAAAAAGTGGGTGTGCCTCCGCCGAGGTGCAATTCTTTTATAATGGGTCGCTCCGGCAATATTTCTGTATAAAGCCGCCACTCTTTTAAAACAGATTCCAAATAGGGTGTTTCAAAGCTATGATTTTTGGTTATACGTTTGTTACAACCACAAAAAGTGCAGAGACTTTCGCAAAACGGAAGGTGAATGTAAAGGCTTATTCCTTCACTGGAATTGCTTTCCGAAAAACTTTGGACGATGTTTTTCTTCCATTCGCTCAACGAAAAATCTGCATTGTTCCAATAAGGAACTGTGGGATAACTAGTATATCGTGGACCAGGAACGTTGTATTTTGAAACTAGACTATTTTGCATGGCTTTTTGAATTCTGGTTCAAAATTACTTTTGCTAATGAAACTATGAAATGATAAATGTCAGTTGAACTACCGGCAATTTTTTTAGTGAGTAGTACGAAGTAACAGTTACAACCAGTAATTAAATATAGAATCCTTTATTTGTAAATGGGGTGAGGGGTAGCCTTTGGAGTAGCAGACCAATCGTTTAGAGATATTCTCGAATGCTAATTTTTGAAAATTTTGACGCTGGATTATAAGTATTGTGCTATTGTGGATAAATGACCATTTTACTTAAATTGGGAAAATGTCTTTCCAACTTAGCTGGAAGGCGGTCCAAATATCCAAAATGGGAGACATACCCTCTTCGCGCGGAGATCATTACTATAAAATCCGTATCGTTAATCTGATTGGAAAGAATGAAAAAATCTTCCCAATCCTTAAACTGCTGAAATTGCAAATTCAAGGTTACTTTATTTTCTTCGGCAAATTTCAAAATGGCTGTATGGGTCGCATCGACACAATGGAGACTAATAGGAATGGATAATTCCAGGGATAACCTGGATATCTTGTTCAACCAAATGGCAAAACCTTCCTCAAATTCAGCATTGGGCGGGACAATCATAAATAACCTTTTGTGGTTTACCAAAGGCATTTCAAAATCGCATATTAAAAGAGTTCTATCAGTACTTTCCAGGATACTTTCCATTTTATCACCGATTAGTTTATCTAAAAATCCGGTCTTTTGAGGCCATCCCAATAAAATAAGATCAGCCATTATTTCCTTAGCGGTTCGCGATATACCAGTGGCGGCGTTATGATCAATAGTGGCTAAAATATTTGCTTGTGTATCTGAAGCTGCTGTTTCATTTATAAATCTTTCCAAACCCTGGTTTGCCTTGAGGATTGTTTTTTCTGCTTCATCCGTATTGGGAACCACAGTTAAGATGGACAGTGGGTTTTTGGACTTCCTTTCTTTAACCAAAACTGCAAATTCCAATATCTTTTCAATATTTATCATATTTGCAATAGGGATTAGAATTTGCTCTTTATTTACAGTAGAATTTAAGAGAACTTGCTCTTCCCCATCAGATTCTTGTATAATCATTTTGGCAGCACTTTCCGTTGCAAAGGAAGCGACAATACAAGTAACCAAGATGAGAACTACTGTTCCATTTAATATATTACTATCGAGAATCCCCGCTTTATATCCCACTAAAATTACTGCTAAAGTAGCTGCAGCATGCGCACTGCTTAAACCAAAAATCAATTTTCGTTGTCCTTTTGAGAATCCAAAGAACAATTGCGTAAAGAAAGCGGCAGTCCATTTTCCAAAAATGGCAACAACCGTTAGCGTTCCAGCAATTATAAGTGCCATTGGTCCGCTCAAAATAACACTAATGTCAACGATCATTCCCACGCTTATTAAGAAAAAAGGAATAAATAAGGAATTGCCAATATATTCAATTCGGTTCATCAGGGCAGAGGAGTGGGGAATAAGCTTGTTGAGTGCTAATCCAGACACAAACGCTCCAATTATGGGTTCTAAGCCCGCAATCTCTGCTAAAAACGCTGAAAAGAAAACCACGGAAAGCACAAAAATATAGTGTGAATACTTTTCACTTTCCAATGTTCTGAAAAACCACTTTGCAATTCTGGGAATAACAAGAAACATAAAAGCTGAAAATAATATAAGTGAGATCACTAAACGTATCCAAAACTCTTGGGTAAGCCCATTATTATGAGACCCCAGAATCACTGCCAACAGAATAAGTACTGCTGTATCTGTTAAAATTGTACCTCCAACAGTGACAGCAACAGCAATATTTTTTGACACTCCCAGCTTGCTCACTATTGGATAGGTTACCAATGTGTGGGTTGCAAACATACTTGAGGTAAGGAAACTCGCATTAAAATCAAAATCTAAGAGATAGTAGCAGACAGGAAAGCCAATCGAGAGGGGAATGGAAAATGTGAGAAGTCCGAAAATTAAACTTTTGTTTTTGGTAGCTTTAAACTCGTTCAAATCCAATTCCAGTCCTGCAATAAACATGATGTATAAAAGTCCTATAGTCGAAAAAACATCCACAAAAAGACTTTTTTCCAAAATGTTCAGACCCGCGGGACCAATAATAATTCCCGATACAATTAACCCTATAATTCCAGGAATTCTAATTCTGTTCAATAATATGGGAGCCAATAAAATGATGAACAATACCAGTGAGAAAATTAATACTGGATTATGTAGGGGTAACTGAAACTGTTCTCCGAGTTTACTGAGCATGACTTCCATTGCTTACAAGTGTGAAAGGAATAAACAAAAACATTTTTTTTGTAAACTTCAGCTTCTTTCAAAACAGAATTTATCAACCACGAATATACATCTGTTATTGCATATAAAAGTTAATGTTAACAATTGTCATAACTAAAAAATCATTGCATTCTGACTTCTTCACCAAATTTTGTTTTAGGATTGGTATTCAATGCCAATTTCTAAAATGCTATGCGCAGTTTGTATTGGTATTAATAGCCCATTTATCTCAGTCTCTTTAATAAAAAACTTAAATTTGCTCTTTCAATTGTCACCTAAAAATCTTCTGAAAAGTAGCGGTAACCAATTGGGGGGGATTATTAAAAACAATTGGTTTCTCTTATCATTATTGCGCTTACCTGGGATAGTTCATTTATCCTATCTTGTGGGTAATTTATTTGATTTGTGAAAAGAGGAAAGACATCAAACCAATTCCAAGATAATTATAGCTTGAATTGAGATAGAAATAGTAAAGATTTTTTAAAGCTTATGATAGAAATTTTCGAGACATATAAATCAGATATTATTTATGCGTTAATAGTTGTTTGCTCCGTATTTGCATTGCAATTTCTTACCAATTTGCTCCACAAATGGTTGCTGAAACAAGAGAAAAAAAAATACCCCAATGAAAATCCAAAAGCCGTAAATTGGGTAAAGCGAATCCTTAATGCACTTTGGCTCGTTTTAGGCTTGATACTACTAAGTTTTCTTTTTGTAAATGAAGAAAAATACGCCGCGCTCCAACACAACTTTAAATTGATTCTCTATTTGGGAATTGTGGCCATTGCAACCATAGTTGGTGCTGCTTCCACAAATATTTGGTTCCGAATGAGTATTATTAGAAAAATTCAAAATCTGGAAGATCCCACAAGCTTTAAATTTTTACGGTACGTGGCTATCATTGGAATATATATTACAGGTATTCTTTTTGCGCTTTTGGCGTTTCCCTCTTTAAAAGGGGTAGCACAGACCGCCCTTGGCGGGGCTGGGGTCATTGCGCTTATTGCTGGGGTGGCCTCACAGGAAGCATTGGCAAACTTAGTGGGCGGGGTGTTTATCATTTCCTTCAAGCCTTTCAGGATTGGCGATATAATAAGAATAACAGACTCAATGGTTGGCACCGTTGTAGATATTACCCTTCGTCACACCGTAATCCGCAATTATGATAATAAAATGATCATCATTCCCAACGCTATTATCAACAAGGAGAAACTGATCAATTACGACCTGGGCGAAATGAAAATCTGTGAACGTATAGAAATAGGAATTTCTTATGACAGTAATATTGATTTGGCAAAAAAAATAATGCAAGAGGAATGTGAAAAACATCCTTACATTATGGACAACCGCTCGGCCACCGATATTTTAGATGCAAAGCCAGTGGTTCGGACAGCGCTTATTTCTTTAAATGAATCCTCGATAACTATTCGTGCATGGGCTTGGGCCCGCAATTATACCGAATCCTTCGATATGCGCTGCGACCTTCTGGAAAGCATCAAAAAACGCTTTGACAATGAAGGAATTGAGATTCCCTTTCCATACCGCACTATCGTGATGAAAAAGGAAAAAGAAAGCGAGGAGAGACAAAATGATGAAAAGGAAACCATAAAAAAAGAAACTAATAAATGAAGAAGGAGCTTGCCAACAAAAATGAAACACTAGTAAAAGTACTGTTCATAATTTGTATGGTACTTTGCATTTTGGGCTATGTTAGTAGCCCTGTGGCTTTGGTTGGCGGATTTCTTTTTACATATTTTTTAGGACATCCATTCCTAACGCTTAACAGTAAAGCGGTAAATTGGCTTTTGAAAATAGCAGTAGTCGGGTTGGGTTTTGGTATGAATTTAAAAGAAACTTTGGCAGCGGGAAAAGATGGATTTATCTTGACTATATTTTCAATTTCTGCAACCTTGATTCTCGGTTATTTTTTGGGGAAACTTTTAAAGATGGATCGCAA
This sequence comes from Aequorivita antarctica, assembly GCF_007997155.1. Classification (GTDB taxonomy): domain Bacteria; phylum Bacteroidota; class Bacteroidia; order Flavobacteriales; family Flavobacteriaceae; genus Aequorivita; species Aequorivita antarctica. The sequence continues at coordinate 40,226 of NZ_VORT01000014.1, forward strand.
GGGTAGCCACCTTATCAGTTCTGGAACGGCTATTTGTGGTGGAAGTGCCATTGCAGCCGTAGCGCCAGTTATAAATGCTTCGGAAAAAGACATATCAATCTCTTTGGGTGTAATATTTCTGTTGAATTCCATCGCCCTTATCGTTTTTCCGCCTTTGGGTCATCTTTTTGGGTTGAGCCAACACGAGTTTGGGCTTTGGTGTGCAATCGCTATTCACGACACTAGTTCAGTGGTTGGTGCCGCCTATACTTTTGGGGAAGAAGCTTTAAAAGTTGCAACTACGGTCAAGTTGGCGAGAGCACTTTGGATAATTCCGCTATCAATATTATCGGTATTTCTTTTTAAAGGAAAAGGGAAAAGCGTTAAAATACCTTATTTCATCTTCCTTTTTATTTTGGCAATTATTATGAACAGCTATCTTGCCATTCCTGCCGTTATTACTGGAAGCATCACCAATATTTCAAAATCATTATTGGTGCTTACCTTATTTTTGATTGGCGCTGGACTTTCTATCGATAAAATAAAGTCAGCAGGCTGGAAACCAATGATTCTTGGGGTTTCCCTTTGGGTTTTTATTTCTATAAGCTCAATTTTGGTTATAATTTCGCTGTAAAAAATGTCATTATTATTATAAAAAAAGACACCAGAATTGATGTCTTTTATAAGTCGGGATGACAAGATTTGAACTTGCTTAGGGTTCGCCATACGCCATTGCACTTATGGCTACGCCAAAGAACAATACCGCCCAAAAAAAAGAAGACACCGAGAAAGATGTCTTCTTTAAAAAAGTCGGGATGACAAGATTTGAACTTGCGACCCCACGCCCCCCAGACGTGTACGCTACCAGGCTGCGCTACATCCCGAATGATGCTTTAAATTAACACTTTTAAATTAAGTGCAATTACCTGTTTATTATCAGAATCTTCGTGTGGTGCAGTTTACACTGAGCCTGTCGAAGTGCTACATCCCGAATTCTGAAAATGGAAAGGCAAAAATAACCAAATTATAAAGTTAGGCAAGTTGCTTTTGTAATAAATACTCAATTATTTTGTGAGGTTTTCAATTCAAAAAAGTATTAATACTTCTTTAAGGGCAAAGCTTTATTTGATTGTTTAATTTTGAGTAAACTTCAAAAGTAATGGCAATAAATAAACCCTTCGAAAAAGAATATGATTTAATCTGTGTTGGCGGTGGAATTATGAGCGCCACCTTGGCATTGATGCTGAAACTAATAGATAAGAACCTCAAAATTCTCATTCTCGAAAGGCTAGATAGGGTGGCTTTGGAAAGCTCTGCAGCTTGGAACAATGCCGGCACTGGACATTCCGCTTTTTGTGAATTGAATTATACGCATGAAAATGAAAATGGCTCTATTGACGTTTCAAAAGCAATTCAAGTTTGTTCACAGTTTGAAAAATCGAAACAGTTTTGGTCTTTTTTAGTAAATAATAACTTTATAGAAAACCCTAAAAATTTTATACACCCCGTGCCGCATCATAGTTGGGTTGAAGGCGAAAATAACATAGCGTTTCTGAAGAAACGAGTTACCGAAATGCGGAAATATGCACTATTTGAAGAAATACAATTTTCAGAAGATTTCAACGAAATGGAAAAGTGGTTTCCGATAATGATGACAGGAAGAAACAGCTCCGAAAAAATTGCCGCAACACGTATGGAGTTGGGAACGGAAGTGAATTACGGTGAGCTTACGCGTACTTTTTTCAGAATTTTGGAAGATCAATTCAATACTCCTGTTTATACTTCACACGAAGTTGAAGATGTAGATCCTACAAAAGGGAAAGACTGGTTGATAAAAATAAAAAACCTTCAAACTAATAAAAAAATACATTGTGATGCCGAACACGTTTTTATTGGCGCCGGTGGCGGCGCATTGCCTTTGCTCCAAAAAGTTGAAATTGAAGAAAAAGAGGGTTACGGTGGTTTTCCAGTAAGTGGGGAATGGCTTATCTGTAACAACCCAATCGTAATTAAAAAACATCACGCCAAAGTTTACGGCAAAGCCGAAGTGGGAGCTCCACCAATGTCGATGCCGCATTTGGATACGCGCTATATTGATGGAAAACAAGAGCTGTTATTTGGGCCTTTTGCTGGATTTAGCACTAAATTTTTAAAGGAGGGATCATTTTTTGATCTTTTCAAAAGCATCAAATGGGATAACATTCCGTCTATTTGGGGTGTTTTTTGGCATAATATTCCACTCACAAAATATCTTCTAGAACAAGTGAGCATGGATCATGAGGACAGGATGGAGGAACTTCGGAAGTTTGTGAAGGATGCAAAGAGTTCTGAATGGGACTTAAAGATAGCAGGACAACGTGTACAAATTATAAAACGCGATGAAGAGGAAGGTGGTACACTTGAATTTGGAACCGAAGTAGTGCACAGTAAAGACGGTAGGATTACCGCGCTTTTGGGAGCTTCACCTGGCGCTTCAGTGGCTGTTGACATTATGATTAATCTACTGCATTTTGCCTATCCAGAAAAAGCAAAGTCCCAAGAATGGCAACAAAAGCTTTCTGAAATGATACCCTTTTGGAACAAAACGATTCAAAATAATGAAGAAGAATTCAAAAACCTTCGCTATGAATGTTCGGAAACGCTCCAAATATACCTTCCGAAGAAAAGTGATAAGGGCGTCTAATGGCTATATAACAATTCTTCATAACTTTTAGCGGCACATTCCTTCTAAAGTTGTTATTTTTACCATTCGAAAAAAATATTGAAGCAATACATCATGAGCGAAACTATTGAAAGAATAAAATGCCTTATCATTGGCTCTGGGCCAGCAGGATATACTGCAGCCATTTACGCGGCACGTGCCGATTTAAAGCCTGTTATGTACACAGGAATGGAACCTGGCGGACAGTTAACAACGACGACTGAGGTTGATAACTTTCCCGGGTATCCCGAAGGAATTGACGGCCCAACAATGATGATTCAACTGCAGCAACAAGCTGAACGTTTTGGAACCCAAGTTAGAATTGGAATGGTAACTAATGTTGAATTCAGTAATCAAGTTGGCGGAATCCATAAAATTACCGTAGACAATTCAACTCAAATTGAAGCCGAAACCGTTATTATTTCAACTGGGGCTACTGCAAAGTATTTAGGCTTGCCAAGTGAGCAGAAATTGCGTGGGGGTGGAGTTTCTGCCTGTGCGGTTTGCGATGGATTTTTCTATAAAAATCAAGATGTAGCAATCGTTGGGGCTGGGGATACTGCTGCTGAAGAAGCTACTTATTTGGCTAACATTTGCAGAAAAGTAACAATGCTTGTGCGTAAAGACTTTATGAAAGCGTCAAAAGCGATGCAACACCGAGTGAACAATACCAAAAATTTAGAAGTTCGCTACAATACTGAAGTCGATGAGGTTTTAGGTGATACAGTTGTGGAAGGTTTACGAATGATCAATAATGAAACTGGCGAAAAAGAAGAGATAGAAATTACAGGTCTTTTCATCGCAATCGGCCACAAGCCGAATACTGACATCTTTAAAGGTCAGTTGGAGATGGACGACACTGGTTATTTGATTACCAAAGGAAAATCTACCAAAACCAATAAACCTGGCGTATTTGCCAGTGGCGATGTGCAGGACAAAGAATACCGCCAAGCGGTGACTGCAGCTGGAACTGGTTGTATGGCAGCTTTGGATGCGGAGCGTTACCTAGCTACTATTGAAACAGAAGTTACTGCGTAAATAACCCTCTCTAAATATGAAATAAAAAGCCGCTTTTGAAGCGGCTTTTTATTTTTCTAGAAATTATCGATTTACAATTTCGTAAATGTCAAGAGTTTAACATCGCCATTTCCGCCACTTACATCTGAGAGTTCGATTTTGGAATTGCTCACGGAAACAATATCCCAGTCGTCATTAATTTCATCAAAAGGAGTTGTCTCACTAAATAGCAGCACCAATTTTTCAGCGCTATTGGAAGAATTGTCATATGCCCAGGTTCCACTTTCGGTAAAAAGATCATTTGTTGCTGCGACAGTTCCATCTTCACTAAAATTAAAAATAAAACTTTCAAAATCTGTAGTATGGTCTGATTGACCATCAATTAATTTACTAACCATCCATTCACCTTGTGGCAGGGTGGTTTTAATTGGTTCAAATTCGTTTGTATTTACATTGCCAGAGTCATCATTAGAACTGCAGGATGCAAATACAATTATTGCTAATAATATCAGTATTCTTTTCATAATTTCTTTTGTTTTTCTCAAAGATGTAGTATTAACGAAGAAATCCTCTTAAAATTATTATAAATGAACAAAGGCCTAACAGAGTTTTATGAAACTGTTAAGCCTTTTTGGCAATTCGGGATTTATAAAATAAAGTATTGTCGATAGCTTTACATTTTGTTCACATTGCCCGAATGGCTTTCATTGCTGTTTACCGAAATAGGATTTCCGTAATAATTTATATTACCACCACTGCTAACGTGAGTTTCTAGTTTCTCTTGTACGTTTATGGTTACTTCTGCGCCGCTGGAAGCTTCAGCATTGCAATTGATTACTAAAAGTTCTTTTGCATCCAATTCACTTCCGCTGGAGGAATCTGCATTTAAAGAAGAAGCTTTTCCTGAAATTTTTAAATCTGCACCACTACTAGTTTTTGCTATTAATTCCTGTGCAAAAACTTCCACATCCAAATCTGCACCGCTACTGCTTTTAAGGGTCAAATTTTGGCTTTTTATTACAGAATTCCCAGTTACATCAGCCCCACTGCTAGCTTCAATAGTATTGATCTCTTTAAAAGTAACATATACTTTTTTTGCTTTGGAATGCCCAATATTTTCGGAAGTTGTAATGTGGAGTTTTCCATCTTCAATATCAGTTTCAATGTATTGAAGCAAGTTTTCATCAGCTTCTACTACAATTTTATTTTCGTCACCTTGAGTTAGATAAACATCTAGTCCGGCACTGCCACGCACTTCGGTAAAATCTGCGTTTACCTCGCGTTCTTCAGTCACTACTTTTCCGTTTCCGTTTTCACCAGTATTAATATTAAGGTTGCAAGCGCTTAGAACAAGGGCCGCGCCTAAAGCGATAATAAAGCTTGTTGTTTTCATATCTTTTGGTTTTGGTTATTAATCTATTGTAATTGTTATCGTTTCACTGTTGTTAGTTGAAGCGGTATTTTTATTTTTGAAATCATCTTTCACTTCTTCCTCCCAGTTTTTATTTTTAATGGTTTTCACGCTGTCTATAATTATTTCGGAATTGATAATTTCTGTAGTATCTCCTTCTTCAATTATCTCTTCTTTTTCTTTACAGTCAAGGCATTCTGCTTGGTTTTTCAGAATTCTGAAATAATGTGCTTCGTTGTCCCAGTCGCTCAATTCAGCAAAATCTGAATTAAAGCTGTAATAGGAAGTTGTGTTTTCTTCGGAATAAACAACCGTTCCTTCAGGCACATATACCGTTATTTCAATTTGCTGATCACGGTATTTGTTTTTGGTATCCGTTATGAAGAAACCATCGAGCATCAAGCTGTTATTTTCAAAAGTAAATTTGTATTCTATTGCTTCGGCGCGTTTCTTTGCATCAAGATGATTATTTCCTTCAGCAGTTTTTTCAATGACTATTTTGCCGATAGAATCTTTTGTGGATTCAATGTTCAGAATAATATCACTTGAATAGATTACTCTTTTGTCATCTTCAGTATATTTTAATTTCAAACCATTTTCACGACTCACTTCATAACTGAATTGTTTATCGGCGCGCATCGCGATTCGTAATGTATCTCCAGTGCGCACCCCAATGGCTTGCTCCTCAATATAATTTCCATCATAAGCTTGTTCAGTGGCTTGTTTTATTCCCAAAACAGCCAAACCAATAACAGATAATGCCCAAACCACAATGAGCAATATTTTTACTGTAGAGCTCATCGATTTTAGATTGCTGATTAAAAGTTTTAATCCTAAAATAAACAATACAAAAAATGGAATTCCTATAGCAAACAGAGACAATAAAGCTATTAACCACAATGGGACATTGGTTGTATCAACCAAAGCTATGTATTCAGTTATTTCAGAATTACCCCAAACATCTATGGAGCCAAAGGTGAAAAAACCTACTACGAGTCCAATAATTGTGGAAAGCGCAACGATAATGATAAGTACCCCGATGAATTTTGCGAATACTTTGAATAGTGTGACAATTAAGCTTCCCAAGCTGTCAAAAAAGCCAGAAGCGCCACTCTTTATTTTGTTGCCGTATTTGTCATAATCTACATTTTTTACACGGTCGGCAACATTGTCAAAACTCTCTTTAAATTTACGTTCAATGTTTGAAATATTTACTGGCTCGCCAGTCATTTTCAATTTGTCAGAAGTTGTCAATGCTGGTGGAACCAGTATCCATAGTAATATATAGATTACTATTGGTGATCCCATTCCGGCTACAACCAGAAGCACCCATAAAAGACGGATCCAAATGGCATCAACGCCTATATAGTGTCCAATTCCAGAGGAAACCCCAGAAATATACTTGTTGTCAACATCACGGAAAAGCTGTTTGTGGGAAGCATTTGTACGTGATTTTGTGTATGTTTTTGAAGTTGGTGGAACATCCTCGAATATTTCGTCATCAACCTCATAATCTTCGGGCTGGCCCATAACTGCAATTACTTCGTCAAGTGTTTTCAGTGTTACAACTTGGGTTGGACTTTCAATCTTTTCAGAAAAAAGTTCGCCTATACGGGCTTCTATGTCCTGCATTATTTCTTCACTTCCGTCAGCACCTTTTAGCGATTTACGGATGGCGTCTAGGTAGCGCGAAAGTTTCCCAAAGGCATCTTCGTCTATATGAAAGGAAGTGCCTGCCAAATTTATGTTTACTGTCTTGTTCATTTTGTGTTTTTTTCGCTGGTTACTTTGTTCACGGCCTGTTGCAGTTCGCTCCAGGTTCCGTTCAATTCGGTTAAAAATAGTTTACCGGTTTCGGTAAGTTCATAATACTTGCGTGGCGGTCCACCGGTGGATTCTTCCCAACGGTATGAAAGCAATCCCGCGTTTTTAAGCCTTGTGAGCAGCGGATAGATTGTGCCTTCCACGACAAGCATTTTTGCGTCCTTTAGGGTTTCAAGAATGTCTGAAGTGTATGCCTCGCCGTCTTTTAGAACGGAAAGGATGCAGAACTCCAAAACCCCTTTCCGCATCTGCGCTTTTGTGTTTTCGATTTTCATAATTCCTTTTTACTTGTTTTTAATTCCTGTTCGTAATTGATGATGAATGAATAAGGAAGCGTGCTTGTGGTTTCTTCGCATTGTTGATGAGTCAATACGCTAACAGTTTCCTGTTCCTTCGGCATGCTTACGCCTATAAACTGCAAAATGGCAGCCAATAGGTAACTAACTAATGTGCTCATTTTGAATAGGGTTTAGATTGGTTTTTATAAATGGTATGCTAAGCGGATATTTATATAATAGACCTCTTGAAGCGTGAATGGAAGCATTTATCACTGCGTAAAGCTCAAAAACGAACAATCCCAACAATAATAGAATAGCCAAACCAAACAGCAGTATATACCCCGAAAGATTCTGAATGTTGTTTACAGAAAACGCTCCTGAATTGTGATCAATGGTTTCAATCAATGAAATAAAATCCGTGGCGAAAATGATAAAGAAGGGAAGACAGATTAAACCTATTAATACAGTATATACCAAAACGCTCAACTGAAAATTGATAGCTTGTTTTCCATGCTCGTCCACAAATGTTTTCTCTTTATTAAATGTCCAAATCAATAACGGAGCAATAAAATTTGCAAATGGGAAAAAGTATTTTAAAAAGGTTGACAAGTGAATGAAAGCACTTGTGTTTTTTTGATTCTCAGAGATTGTAGTTTCCATAGCTTGTTATTTTCTTATGCAAATATATGTCTAAAAGACAGTAGTATGTTACGCATAGTACTATAATTAACATATATTTAACAAATAGGAAGTCATTAATTTATTGAATATCTTCGTAGAATATTTTAAAGAAAATGAAACTTAGCCCTAGTAAAATCAATACTTTCTTATTGTTTAATTTGCCTTCCGCATACCTTACAGGCGTACGTGTGAAATCTATTTCAGAAAACACCTGCTCAACTACTGTAAAACATAGATGGATCAATCAAAATCCATTTAAATCTATATTTTGGGCTGTACAGGGAATGGCTGCGGAACTTAGCACTGGAGCAATGGTGATGGTAGCTATTAAAGAAAGCAATAAAAATATATCTATGCTTGTAGCAAACAATAAAGCTACATTTTCCAAAAAGGCTAGGGGAAGAATAATCTTTAAGTGTAATGATGGCCAACTTATAAAAACCGCGATCCAAACAGCCATAAGTTCCGGAGAAGGACAAACTTGTTGGATGAAATCTGAAGGAAGAGATTCTAGTGGAGACTTAGTCTCTACTTTTGAATTTGAATGGACTGTAAAAATTAAAAGATAGATGTCAATGTTTTCGATAGCTATAAAAGGACATTCGGCTCGTTAACAAATTTTTAACAGTTTTAAATCTAACACAAAGAGAATTTTATTGGCATTTATTTGTTATATTTAAATCAGATTAATTTAAAAACCCTTTGCCTATTATAAAAAGCTACTTAATTTTTTACTAAACCTCAATTAGCTATGGCAAGAGCGATGTTTGATTACACCAAAGCTGTACTCTCAAAAGTAAGTTTTGACGTAAATTTGTTTTGCAAGGAATTGAAAAAAGCGTTAACCAGATTGCTTCCCTACGAAGTAGAGGAGCTTAAGCTCTGGGTTGATTCGCTTATCAAGCAGAACCCCCAATTAAATCAATGTCTAATCTATCTAAACCCATAAAAGAAGCCCCTCTGAGAAATCAGGGGGATTTTTTTGTTTTCGAATCCTTTGGTAGTTAGGTCATTGAGTTATTAAGTCAGCAGTTTTTTAACTTACCACTGTCTACTTTTTCGTTGGACTGATAATTTTCACATCCTGAAAAGCGATGGCACCACGTATTACACCAGAAATAATATCCTGCAATGCATTAATAATTTGCATTTTCAGTTCACTTTTACTGTAAATTAAACTTACCTCACGTGCTGGTGATGGCTCCTTAAAATACTTTAAATTTTTAGCTTGTTTGGGGAGAATATCTAAGGTATGCAGATAGGGCAGGAGCGTCATTCCCAAACCTTCGTCTGAAAGTTTTACCAATGTCTCAAAACTGCCACTTTCCAATTGAAACTTATCTTTGTTGTTGTTCTTAGAGACTTTGCAAAGATTAATTATTCCGTCGCGGAAGCAATGCCCATCTTCTAGCAATAATATGTCTTCAATATCGAGATCATTAATTTCCAGCTTTTCTCTTGAAGCCAGACGATGGTTTTCTGGAATGTAACCCACAAAAGGTTCGTAATACAATGGCTTTTCTTTTATTTTCTCCTGTCCCAGAGGTGTGGCGGCAATAGCGGCATCCAGGTAACCGTCATTAATTTTTGTAATGATTTCATCTGTATTCAGCTCTTCAATTTTCAACTGTACTTTTGGGTAGCGGTTTGAAAAATTTTTCAGAAACATAGGCAACAATGTTGGCATTATGGTAGGGATTATACCGAGTTTAAATGTACCGCCTATAAATCCTTTTTCTTGATCTACCACATCCTGCATCCTTTCAGATTCATTGACGATATTCCGGGCTTGTTGCACAATTTTTTTACCAACACTGGTAAGTTCAATGGGTTTTTTACTTCTGTCAAATATTAAAATTTCGAGTTCATCTTCTAATTTTTGAATTTGCATACTTAACGTGGGCTGCGTAACAAACGTTTTTTCAGCAGCTTTTGTGAAATTTTGTTGTTCGGCTACAGCCAAAACATATTTAAGTTGGGTGATTGTCATTGTAAATTTTGTTTATGCAAAGATAATATTTCTATCAATATAATTTATTGGTAAAATTTGAATCAAGACTAAAAGGAATCAAGAACCACGACTAAAAAAAACACCAGATCACGACTGAATCGAAACAGGATAACTTATGAAACGAATTTAACGTGGCACTTCAAAAATCAACAATCGTCAATCAACAATCGTTGATCAAAGCAGTCCTCTCGCCTTTATTTCCAAATACTTGTTTATGGTGTTTACAGTGAGATTTTCCGGCGCGGTAAGTATAGATTGAATGCCGAATTTGTGAAGCTCGTTTACAATCAGTTTCTTTTCATAAATGAATTTCTCTGCAATCGTTTTTTCAAAAACTTGGTGGGTTGTGTTTGCCTTTTTGTTCATAAATGATTTCAGCTCAGTATTTTCAAAAAAGATTACCACCAGCAGATGTGTTTTATTGATTGCTTGTAAATACGGCAACTGACGGTGCAAAGCATCCATAGTTTCAAAATTGGTATATAGCAACAACAAGCTTCTTTGTTTAATATGACGCTTCACATCTACATACAAACGCGAAAAATCACTTTCCGCAAAATCGGTTTCCACATTGTAAAGTGTTTCCAAAATAAGGTGCATTTGTGCGCTTCTTCGCTGCGCAATCACACGGTCGTCAACTTTTCGGGAAAAAGTAAACATTCCCGCTTTGTCATGTTTTTTCAATACAATGTTTGAAATAACGAGCGTAGCATTAATTGCGTAATCCAGCAAACTGAGATTATTGAAAGGCATTTTCATCACCCTTCCTTTGTCTATCACAGAATAAACAGGCTGTGACTTTTCATCTTGAAATTGGTTCACCATTAAGCTGCTTCGTTTTGCAGTAGCTTTCCAGTTTATATTCCGAACATCGTCGCCTGAAGTGTAATCCTTAATTTGCTCAAACTCCATTGTATGGCCAATTCTTCGAATTTTTTTAAGTCCGAAAAGTTTTAGCCTATTTGTAAAAGCAATAAAATCATACTTTTTAAGCTGAAGAAAAGACGGATAATTTGGAACCATCGCTTCCGCTGAAAATTGTTGTTTCCTAGCAACCAATCCTAAAATTGAGGAAGAGAAAACATTTAGGTTTCCAAAGTGATATTCGCCCCGCTCCGTTGGTCGTACTTGATAAGTAAATTTCTTTTCTTCGGAAGCATTTAAGACCGCTTCAATTTTAAAATCCCGAATCTGCCATTGAATGGGCAATTCATCAATAATTTTCACGGAAGTCTTAAATTGAAATCTATTTACAATTTTAATTTCTATAGAGTTTTCATCGCCATTTGATAGTTTTTCAGGTAAAATTCGTTGTGCCTGAATTCCTGTTTTATTTCGATAAAGAAGCAAAACATCAAAAACAAAAGCCACTAAAAGCAAATAAAATAAAAGCCTAGCGACCCCGAACAATTCCTGAAAGAAGTACGAAACCACAAACAAGACTGCAAGCGAAAACAAAACGATAAAAAATCGTTTTTTTAGGTATAAGCTTTTAAGGAATTTCTTCACTTTTAGTTATTTCAATTTAAAACCCTTCGACTTTGGTTTAATTTTTTACTAATTACCCATTATCTCGGAATTTCAATGGTTTCAATAATTTGTTGCACCACTTTATCAGCCGTTATTCCTTCCATTTCGCGTTCTGGCGTAAGCATAATTCTATGTCTTAAAACTGAAGGAGCTATTTTTTTAATATCGTCTGGTGTTACAAAATCGCGACCGTTCATTGCAGCCAAAGCTTTGGAAGCATTCATAATTGCCAGTGATGCGCGTGGCGAGGCGCCAAGAAAAAGATTGGCGTTTGTTCGCGTATTGTCAACAATTGCCGCGATGTATTTCAACAGATTGCTTTCAATAATTATTTGTTTTATAGTGTGTTGATATTCTGCAATTTGCTTTGCATCTAGCACTTGAACTACACTATCCAAAACAAAAGCGTCTTTCCGATTGTGCTCGTTTTCAAGAATATGAATTTCTTCCTCTAAACTTGGATAAGGCACATTTATTTTGAAAAGAAAACGGTCCAATTGTGCTTCCGGCAAGGCGTAAGTTCCTTCCTGTTCCACAGGGTTTTGGGTGGCGAAAACCAAAAATGGTGGCTGCATTTTATATTCGGTACCATCCATTGTTACTTGGCGTTCTTCCATTATTTCGAAAAGTGCCGCCTGTGTTTTTGCGGGTGCTCGGTTTATTTCGTCAATCAGAACAATGTTTGAAAAAATAGGTCCTTTTTTGAATTCGAACTCGCTATTTTTCACATTGAAAATTGACGTTCCCAAAATATCACTTGGCATCAAATCTGGTGTAAACTGAATTCTGCTGAAATCTACTGCCAGCGTTTTTGCCAATAACTTTGCGGTCAATGTTTTCGCAACGCCCGGCACGCCTTCAATCAAGGAATGTCCATTTGTTAAAATTGAAATGATGAGCATTTCCAACATATCATGCTGCCCAACGATTACTTTGCCAAGTTCGGCTTTGATTCTTTCGGTCGCTTCCTGTAGATTTTTTAAATCGATTCGCGAATTGAATTCTAACGGATTTTCCTGTGTTTCTTCCATAACCTTATAGTCTAAATGCTTCTATTTGCTTGTTCAGTTCCAGTAAATCGGCTTCGCTGTGAACAGATTTTTCTTTTAAATGTTTTATTAAATGCATCAATTTTTGGGTCTTTTCAAAAGTGTTTCCACTTTTCAACGCCAGTTTTTTAATGAAATCTTCTGTTATATCATTCGTGTTCAAAAAGTATTTTGAACGAAGGGTTTCCATAAAATAGGTAATTTTCTTCGCAATAATATTGCTGTAATCTTTATGCTGAAAATATAAATCGCCAATGGTCTTGGTGAATTCCACCGAAGTATTTTCCAACGGTTCCATAACTTCCACAATGCGCTGCTCGCGTTTTCCTTTGAAAAGTACAAAAATCAACAATCCTCCTAGCAAAACATAATACGCCCAAGTGAGCGGAGCTTGATCCAAAATAAACCGCATTGGTGAAGTGACTACTTTTCGACCGGATTTTAAATATTCATCCCAGTAAATTTTGTCCGCATCAATATAGGAAAATACGTTGGCTGCGTATTGTTCGTTGCCTTTCAGTAAATAATAATTTGAAAATGTTTCGGGTAAATAATGAAGTAGAAATTTTCCTTTTCCGTAATTAACTTTTATATAATTAATTTCTTCCAGTTTTGGGCTTTCGGATTCGTAATAGCCCAATGCAGTAGTTTTTAATGTGTCAATTTCAATGAAAGAAGCTTTAAAAACACCTTTTTTAAAGGATGGAAGTGAGTCCTGTTTTAATGAAGGTGAAAAGAATTTTGGATGAATTTCTTCTTCGAGAATATTGTAAACTGTAGCTCCATAAATCTGAAGTGAATCGGCTAAGATACTTCCAAAACTACGCGATGAAACAAATACAGTATTTCCATTTTCAACATATTTTAAAATTTCATCAGCTTGTCTTTCATCAAATAAAATTTCGTCATTGATGAAAATATATGCGGAATTTTGTGCGTAAGTGCTGTCTACCAAAAATTCATAAGGGTCTTTTATAACTTTTTCGATTTCAGCATTTTTGAATAGCGTAGGGGCCTCTTCAAATAACACAAAATTGCCCAAAGGAATTTTGTCTGAAGAAATATAACTGGCGCGCCAATCGATGGGTTTTGGACGCACGAGTTCTGTAATCAAGATGCCCAGCAGCGCAATTCCGAAAACCCAAAGTACCCTTTTTGAACGTTTATCCAGCATTTTTCAAGTTTTGGTTTAAGCGTTCAAAATCTTTTTCGGCATTCTCAAAACCCGCTTTGTCCAGCGCAAACTCACCATACCAAATGTTGTCGTATAGATAGGAGGCCTGTTTGAAACTTTCCTTCAAACTTTCACTTTCAATTTCGCGGTAATAATCGCTGTTGGTTTTTTCAAAATGCCAACTGATTATATTATTCAGCGACAGCAATTTCAGAGATTTCAAATACATATACCGAATAGCCAATCTGTAATTTTCTTCCTTTAAAGCATTTTTTATGTAGCTGTCCAAATCCACATTTTCAATATGTTCCTCTTGAATGTTTAAGGGAGCGACCATTTTGCTTTGTTTGCTAAAAAAAGAGGAGGCATTATCGCCAACGAGCAATTTCACCAAAATATAAAGTGCAAAAACAATGAGCATTCCGTAAATAATGAATTTTATAATTTGGTACATTACTGGCGAAATATCTATACCAAAAACTTCTCCAAGTTTTTTGAAAAACCAATTAATTGCACGCTCCAAAAAATTTTCCGCCTCGCCTTCCACAGAGTCGTAATCAAAATCACTCCCTGAATATTTTTCGGATAAATTTCCAGAAAAATGTTTTTGCACAACTTTGCTGCTATCCACAGTAACGGTAAGGCTATCCTTTCCCGACGCGGTGGCGGCGAGGGTATTCAAAAGAAAAAATAATATGAAGGTGAATCTATTCACCAGCGCCAATGTTATCAATACGTTCACGCGTGGCTTCGTTGTAAGTCTCTTCGTGAAGGGAATAATATAGTATTCCGTTTACAAATTGCGAAAGTGATTGGTTAATTGTATAAAGAATCAAAAGTAGCGAAACGGCAAGCGTCCAAACAATATTAGCCATTGGTGAATTAGCGAGATCTACGCCTGTGTCTAAAGAATGGAAGGCGTAAATGCCTATCAAAATTCCTGGAATCATCAAAACAACCATCATCAAAATTCCGAGAAGCAATCCAATAACAAGGTTTGAAAGCACACTTTTCCAAAAGAATTTTTTCATTAGTTTCCAACCTTCACCGAAAGCGTCGGTTACTTCTTTGTTATCGTTTATCATCGCCATAAACGAAAGCCCCATCCAACTCATATATGCTAAAATCATTATATAATACGCAATGCTACCTAAAAGAGGAATGAAGGAGATAATTACGCCAACCACCATTAGTGCGATGTACATAAACACCGCCAAAATGACGAAGAGGATTATTTTCCCAAGGTTTTGTTTTACCATTTCCCAAACCTTTCTTTTTTCCACAGTTTCGCCTTTATTCTGCTCGTATTGAATCATATAAACCGCCGCAAGACTGTAGTTTAGGAGCGCGGTGATAAGAAATAGAATTAGAAAACCCACGGCTCCTGCTATAAAATAAACTTGATAATTTGAAGTATTGGCGCCTATTCCATAAACGGGAGTGTTCACAAAAGTGCCAACAAAACCAGTAACCAAAAGATAACTCACCCCCAAAAAACCGAGAATAAAAATTCCGTTGTAACTGATGAAAATATTTAAAAATGGCTTGAAATTCTGTTTAAGAAACTCGAAGTAGGTGGTTATCATTTCGCCTACATCGCGTTGCTGTTTAAGCGGTATATGTTTGTGTTGCATGCTTTTTGTTGAGGATGATTGGATAAATAACGTAATAAAAAATAATAAGTGCCAAGGAACTAAAAATAATGGTCATTGCCAACCAAACTGGCATATTGCTGTAGCGGGTTATAAACCCTTCAATAAAACCCGCAATAATGAAAAAAGGAATCGTGCTCACCACAATTTTGAGGCCGTCCTTTGCGCCTTTCAGAAATGAAACTTTCCGTGAATATGTTTTGGGGAAAAGTATGCTATTGCCCATCACCATTCCCGCGCAGCCAGCAATAACGATAACCGAAATTTCAATAGTCCCGTGAAGCCAAATACTTTTTGAAGCTTCAAAAAGTAAATCGCGGTTGTAAAAAAAGGTGAAAAATGCTCCGAGCATTACGCCATTGCTGAACAGTAAATAAGCCGTTCCCAAAGAAGTAATCACTCCAAAAGCATATGCTAAAAATGCTACGCGAATGTTGTTGATGGTTATTCCCAAAAATGTACCGATTTCACTGCCGCTTTTGTAAATAGCGGTTGGGTCGCCTTTGTCAATGTTGTTCAACGTTTCGTTTACGTAATTATCACCCAAAATCAATCGAACAAAAGAATCGTCATTCAATGCCGAAATTGCACCAATAGCGGTTGCTATTGCAAATATTAAAAAAGAAAAAAGCAACATTCGCTGATGCTGTCTGAAAAACAGCGGGAACTCATATTTCCAAAAACTAACGATACGGTTTTTGGTTTCTTTTTTGTTTTTATAAATTTTTTGGTGTGCTTGTGAAGCAAGCGAATTTAAATACAGAAGCGCCTTGCTATCAGGGTAATATGTTTGCGCATAGGCAAGGTCGTTGGTTAGTTGGATGTAATGGTCGGCAAGCTGATCCGGACTTATTTTTGAATTAAGTGTGATTGCCTTTTCAAATGCAATCCATTTTTCCTTATTTTGCTTGACGAATGCTGCTTCGCGCATCTTCTGAAATTTTCGATAAATATAACCACTTGCTTTTACATGGCAAACTTAGAAATCAATACTACACAAAACGTAAACCTAGACTACAAAATAGTAAGTGTAGGGGAGCGAATTCTTGCGTTTTTAATAGACCTCTTCCTGTTTTTTGTGTATTTCTATTTGGTTGAATTGGCCACGGAAGCTATGAATATGGCCTTTAGTGACAATTGGACCGTTTTTGGGCTGCAACAACTACTACTTTTGCCAATAATGTTCTATTCACTTTATATGCATATACTTTTCAATGGAAGAACAGTGGGAAAGATGGCAATGAAAATCCGAGTTGTAAAAGTGGACGGGAGTCCTGCTCGTTGGAGCGATTATATGATTCTGTGGCTACTTCGTTTGGTAGATATTTGGATATTTTTGGGCTCTATCGGATTGCTCTCTATTATTTTTTCAGATAAACGGCAACGGGTTGGCGACCACGCTGCGGGAACGGTTGTAATAAGTACTAAGAATAAAGTAAAAATAAGTCATACCATTTTAGAAGAAATAGCTGAAGATTACCAACCGAAATTTTTAAACGTAACCAAACTGACTGATAAAGATGCGCGACTCATTAAAGAAACTTATCTTATCGCAATAAAATCAAACGATTTCAAAACATTGAATGCACTTAGGAAAAAAGTGGAAACCGTATTAGAAACCGCATCTGATTTATATGATAAACAATATATAGATACTGTTTTACGCGATTATAACCATTTTACACAGAACATGTGAAACTGATACTTATAATAGATATTTTAGGAACCATCGCGTTCGCTATCTCTGGAGTGCTTACTGCGCTGAACAAGCGTTTGGACCCATTTGGGATTTTGATAATCGCTTTTGTAACTGCAGTTGGCGGTGGAACATTGCGCGATATTCTTATCGACGCTCCCGTTGCCTGGATGCGTGATTTGACTTATGTTTATGTAATTTTTTTAGCAACGGTGTTGGCGGTTATTTTCAGAAAAAGATTAAACCATATTCGCCGTTCCCTGTTTTTATTTGATACCATTGGGATTGCACTTTACACCATCGTTGGGGTAGAGAAGGGGATCGCAGCAGGTTTTCACCCTATAATTTGTGTTGCTTTAGGAACAATGACGGCCTGTTTTGGAGGTGTTATCCGTGATATTCTTTGTAATGAAATCCCGATTATTTTTAGAAAGGAAATTTATGCCACCGCCTGTATTTTAGGTGCGACTGCTTATTTCCTGCTGCACGCTACCCCAATATCAGAAAATTTTATTGTTGTTATTTCAGGATCAATAATATTTATTGTTCGGTTGCTAGCTGTTTATTTTAAGCTTTCCTTGCCTAGTATTTATAGGAAGGATGAAATACAGGATTGATTTACTCAACTACCTTCGCAGTAATATAAATATTCTGCAAAGGCCAATCCCCATCATCCGCTTTCACTTTTGAAATTTCTTCCACTACGTCCATTCCTTTGGTTACCCTTCCGAAGATGGTATATTTTCCATTTAAATGGGTTGTAGAGGATTTTGGTCCGAGGAAGATGAAAAACTCGTAAGGAGCAGTTCTGTTGTCTGGATTTTCACGATATTCCTTGGCTCCGGAAACCGATCCATATTCGTGAATGCGACCGGGAATAATTTCTGCCGGAAGTAAATATTTATTTCCCAAAGCGACACGTTTTCTTGGGGTTGAAACAATATCGCTGTTTCCGGCTTGGATAATAAAATTAGGAACAACACGATGGAAAAAAGTTTCATCAAAATATTTTTGCTTTACCAAATAAATCATATTGGCTCGATGCAGCGGGGTGTCTTTGTAGAGTTCAATTTCAATATCGCCAAAACGGCTTGATATTAGAACTTTAGTTTCGGGATTATTTTTTCCGTATTCGGTTAAAAAAGAAACTACATTATTGTTCGTGATTTCAGGATATGCTATAGAATCTTTCTTTTCGGTGTTATTTTTTTGATTACTGATCGAAGTAGAAGTATCGATTTCAACTTCGTTTTCTATTTCGTTTTCATTTTGGGAAGCCTTTTTCTTATCTTCACAACTTCCGAAGAACAGAACAATTCCCAGGCAATAAATAAACAACTTCATCATAAATGGATTTTCGCGATTTTGAAAAACGGATTGTAAAAGTAACAAAAATGGAACTTCCGGGCGAAGCGATCCAATTTAAAATGGCACCCATAGAACGTTTGCAAGAATTGAAAAGAGTGGCCCGAGAAAAGAACACTGCAAAGCAGGCTGGCGTAATGTCGCTTTTTTACCCTTCTGAAGATTATGAAACACGGCTGATTTTGATTCTCCGGAAAACATACAAGGGAGTCCATTCCGCCCAAGTTGGTTTTCCCGGCGGTAAGATGGAAGCGCAAGATGGAACCATTCAGGATGCAGCACTACGTGAAACCGAGGAAGAGGTTGGGGTTTCGCGCAACACTATTTCAGTATTAAAAAAACTTACTGAAATTTACATTCCACCGAGCAATTTTTTTGTGCAACCTTTCTTGGGAATAACTTCAGAATTACCAAAGTTTGTTCCACAGGAAGAAGAGGTAGAAGCACTTATAGAAGTAACTTTACTGGATTTTATGAATGATGCAAACATTATCACCCAAACGCTTTCCACATCATACGCCACTAGCATTGAAGTGCCCGCCTTTAAACTAAACGGACATATAGTTTGGGGAGCTACAGCAATGATGCTCAACGAAGTGCGTGAATTGCTGAAAATGGTATTGTAAAAGCATAATTTAGTATATTTGTGAGATTGAAATACGAAATACAAAACAGGAAGTACGAAATGGTAAAAACCTAACTTTGAAACTGGTTACTGCGTACTGAATACGGATTACTGAATACTGAAAAATGAGTCTCTTCAAAAAAAACCCATTCGGGCATATACTTTTTTTAAAACTCTGGTTAATACGGATTGCTGGTCTTTTGACCCATAGGCGATTTAAGGGTTTTAACGACTTACAAATTCACGGAAGTGAGATTTTAAGAACACTTCCCGAGAAAAACGTACTCTTTGTGAGTAACCACCAAACATATTTTGCAGATGTTGCTGCAATGCTTCACGTTTTTAACGCCAGTTTAAGCGGAAGAGATGACAGTATAAAAAATGTGGGCTATTTGTGGCGACCAAAACTCAATATTTATTTTGTTGCTGCAAAAGAGACTATGAAAGCAGGTTTACTACCAAAAATCTTAGCATATACGGGTTCTGTTAGTATTGAGCGCACTTGGCGTGAAAAAGGGAAAGATATAAATAAACAGGTTAAAATGAGTGATGTGAGCAATATAACCAAAGCGTTGAACGATGGCTGGGTTATCACATTTCCACAAGGAACAACCAAACCTTGGAGACCCATTCGCAGAGGAACTGCGCATATCATCAAAAAGAATAAACCCGTGGTTGTACCGATCGTTATTGATGGTTTTAGAAGATCTTTTGACAAAAAAGGCATTCGAATAAAAAAGCGCGGCATTCTTCAGTCAATGGAAATAAAACCTCCGCTGGATATTGATTATGAAAATGATACCATGGATGAAATTGTTGAAAAATTAGAGTACGCAATTGAACAACATCCTTCTTTTCTAAAAGTAATTCCAACTACTGCAATTCAAAGTGAAGAAGAGCTCAATAAAGAGCGGGAGTGGAGGTATTAAAATATATGTTCAGTATTCCGAATCA
The DNA here is from genome assembly GCF_007997155.1 of Aequorivita antarctica. GTDB lineage: Bacteria > Bacteroidota > Bacteroidia > Flavobacteriales > Flavobacteriaceae > Aequorivita > Aequorivita antarctica. The sequence continues at coordinate 60,173 of NZ_VORT01000014.1, forward strand.
TTTGGCAGTTTTGCACCGCAGATAAACGGAATACTTATCACTTTAAACTACTACTTTCTTCAGACCTCTATCTTCTTCAGCTCTTTATAGTTTTTGTGAAGTCTTCGCAACAAAATTCCATAAACAATTCTGTAAAACAACAGAACGAAACCAATCATTACAATTCCAAAAAGGATTTGAATAACAAAGAACATTTTCATGAACCTTTCCTGTGAAATGTTTGTTATGCCGTAATCTTCAGTCATAAACCTAAAAACAATATCTTGGTTTACGTAGTAATAAAAATTGATACCGATTATTAGTAAAACCGAAGCCGTAACGTTGTAAATCACAAAATACTTGACAGTTTTACGGGTGCGCAAAATATTTTTCATCAAGTCTTTTATAGAATCTGTAGTTGAAATTTTGCGATAGTTTCTGTAAAAAAGGAATATAAAAAAACCAAAAACAGAATAGTTCAGTACATTAACCCCTATCAAGATGTTATGCAACCCAATGTCATCACTGAACTTGGTGCTAGATTCTGGTACAAGAAAGGAAAGTAACGTCCAAAAAAGAATCTCGGCAATACTTATGTAGAATATCCACTTCACTATGGAAGAGGATTTTTTCAAAAGCATTTTATAGATGTCGTTATAGGACAAATGCGGCAGCACCTGCTCTTGGCTCTGCCATTGTTTTTTTAATATTTCTAATTCATCCATAGTGGGTTACGGATTTATAATAGTTCGTAATTTTTCCTTTATCCTGTTCATTTTTACTCTCGCGTTAACTTCGGTTATACCAAGTGTTTCTGAAATTTCTCTATAATTTTTGTCTTCCAAATAGAGAAACACAAGGGCTTTGTCTATATCGTTTAAATCTTTTACGGCACTATACATTAATTTTAACTGCTGTTCTGCAGTATCATCATAAGGCTCTGCGGAAATCTTAAAACTAACCCCTTCAAAATCTTGTGTTTTTATGCTGCGCTTTGATTTTCTATAAAGTGTAATTGCTGTATTTAAAGCCACTCGGTACATCCACGTACTGAACTTAGAATCACCCCGAAATTTCGGGTAAGCACGCCAAAGCTGAATGGTTATTTCCTGAAACAGGTCGTTGTGGGCGTCGCTGTCGTTGGTGTATAACCTACAGATTTTGTGTACGATGTTTTGGTTTTCCTCCAGTTGGGAAACAAAACCATGTTCAAGTTCTTGGTTCAATGGTTTTTTGTTGGCTTTTTTATTAGTGTTCTTCTGAATTGCTTTGTTACAAAAATCTTAAAAAATAAGCGAATTCACGGAACAAATCGTACTTTTATGCATTATAAAAAAACGATGAATATTCCTGAAACTGGCACTCCCCGAATTGTAGTTATAGGTGGTGGATTTGCTGGGATTTCTTTCATAAAAAAGCTGAAAAAAGAAAAGGTACAGATTGTACTTTTTGACAGACATAACTACCACACTTTTCAACCTTTATTGTATCAAGTTTCAACTGCCGGTCTTGAACCTGATTCCATAGCGTATCCGCTTCGGAAAGTTTTCAGAAAAAGCATGGATTTTCACTTTAGGATGGCTGAGGTTGAAAAAATTGATACCGAAACTTCTACCATTTTTTCTTCCGTTGGGAGCCTAAGATACGATTACTTGGTAGTCGCAACAGGTACTCGGACCAATTTCTTTGGAAATGAAAGTATTGCTCATAACAGCATGCCAATGAAAACGGTGCCTCAAGCGCTGAACATTCGCAGTTTGATACTTCAAAATATTGAACAGGCCGATATTACAGTTGATGAAGTGGAACGAAAACGACTACTGAATTTTGTAATCGCTGGCGCAGGACCAACCGGAGTTGAGCTTGCTGGAGCTTTGGCTGAATTCCGAAAAGGAATTTTAGAAAATGATTACCCCGAACTCGATGAAGAGGAAATGAACGTTCACCTTATAGAAGGACAGAACCGGGTTTTGCCGCCTATGAGCGAAACCGTTTCAAAAAAAGCGCAAAAATTCCTTGAAAAGCTTGGGGTGCAAATTCACTTGGAAACATTTATCAGTGGTTATGATGGAAAAACGGTAACCACAAAAGATGGTAAAAAGTTTGAAACTGCTACATTTATTTGGGCTGCTGGAGTAACAGGAGCACTCATTAAAGGGATAAATGGTGAATCGTTGGTTGAAAGAGTAAACCGTTATAAAGTCGATGAATTTAATAAGGTAAATGGATTTGATAATATTTTCGCGTTAGGAGATATTGCTTTGATGGACTCCAAAGAATATCCTAAAGGGCATCCGCAAGTTGCACAACCCGCTATACAACAGGGTAAGAATCTTGGGAAAAACTTTAGAAAAATGCTTCATGGTGATAAAATGGAACCTTTTAAATATTTCGATAAAGGAACCATGGCCACCGTAGGAAGAAACAAAGCCGTAGTTGACATTGGCAGAATGCACTTTGGTGGTGCCATTGCCTGGTTTTTATGGATGTTTGTTCACCTTTGGTTTTTGGTGGGCTTCAGAAATAGAGTAGTTACCTTTTTCAATTGGACATATAGTTACATTAACTATGATCGGGCGGCACGATTAATTATTCGTCCTTTTAAAAAAAGTTAAGGATTACAAGTTGCACGTTAAAAGATATTAATCAGGTGAAACCTGAAATTTACTGAACTTTTACTGGAATTGGTCCACCATTAGATACCCAGCCGCCACCAATTTCGTCAAGATTAACATCCAGCTCGTCCGTGGTTTCAATCTTTTTTATATTAACCTTAACTTCGTCATAGGTGTCAACGCTTTTTAGGTTTACGTTCAGTTCATCGTAAGTGTTGATATCCACCAAACGTACGTCCATTACTTCGTTTACGGTTTTTGTTTCAATATTTTCAGAAGCGTAGGCCGAAGGAAAAATTTCAAAATCCTTTATCACATTGATCGTTAAACAAATGGCAATGATGGTCAGGATTGTTTTTGTATACTTGTCTGTTTTCATAATTTGAGTTTTAAAATTCAGTATTTTTTAATTCCTAAATACTTATTAGCAGTTTTTGTATTTATCGTGAAGGCCTACACCTTGCTTTATCATTCCGGAACACTTTTCAAGGCGGTTTTGTTGGGTTGCTTCGCGTTTCGCTTCTCCAATATATTCGGCATATTCACGCTGTTTGCCAGACGTTAAATTGTTATAGCTTTCTTTTAAAATTTTGTCCTTCGCCATTGCATTTCTGAAAATATCGGGAATGGAAACCTCTTTTTTCTTGACTGGTTTCATTTCCTTTCCAGCTTTGGCATTGACGATTGCTTCTTCAATATATTGTAAAATGAGTTCGGAATCAATTTCATCTTCTTCCTCAAATCGCCACTGTCTAAGGGCTTTTGTTATACCTTCCTGGGCATTGATTAGTTTATTGTGTTTGTCTTTTAAAAACACCCCTTGATGGAACCAAAGCGCCATATGGTTTTTAAAATCTGCCATTGCAGCAACCATCTTTCCATCCAAGGTATATGTGGGTTTCCCCCATTTCACTTCTTCTTTCAGTTCTGTTTTTTGAAAAACTTCGCGAAGTTGCTGCAGTTTTTCTTTCCACTTAGTTTGATTTGCTAAAAAAGCATCTACTTTTTGAGAATCGGTCATTTTGCTTTGTTTTCTTCCGAAGATACAATTTTTCCATTTTTTGTTTCAGAAAAAAATAGAATTGAATTTTGGTGAAAAGTCACTAAAATTAAATGTTCAAGAACTTTTCAATTCCGAAAATTATATTTCAAAATATTTTATTTGTTGATAAATAAAACAAATTTATTGTTTATAAATAAATATTTATCTAATTTCGCAATGTAAATCTAAATCAATTTAAAATGAAAACAAATGTTATAATGAAAGTAATGAATATTATATTCTGGATAGTATTCATTGGTTTATGTATTAAAACTGGAGCGCTTCTTGTCTCTTTTTTTGTGACCCTTTTCATAAATTCGAATGGGGCGGAAGATACTTATATGGGGCTCGACCTTTTAGATGTGTACAATTTTAACGTAGAGTATTACATTGGTATAGCCAGCTTTTTAATAGCGTTGACGGCAATGAAGGCTTACCTTGCCTATCTTGTTATAAAACTTTTTATGAAGTTCGATTTAAATTATCCCTTCAATGAAAAGACAGCTTCGCTAATTACACAAATGAGTCATTATGCCTTGAGCATTGGTGTTGTGGCTATAATTGCGGAAAACTATGGAAACCGTATAATGAGGCAGGGAATTACATTACAAATAGACTGGGGTGCGGAGCAATTCCTGTTTTTTGCCGGTATAATTTATATAATAGCGTTGGTCTTTAAAAAGGGAGTAGAGATACAAAACGAGAACGAACTAACCATTTAATTATGCCTATAATAGTAAATCTTGATGTAATGATGGCCAAACGAAAAATGTCATTGAATGAGCTTTCCGAAAAAGTAGGATTGACACTCTCTAACCTTTCCATTTTGAAAACTGGAAAAGCAAAGGCCGTACGTTTTAGTACACTGGAGGCCATTTGTGAAGTTTTGGAATGTCAGCCTGGAGATATTTTGGAGTTTGTTGAATGAGTTTTTTCTTCCGAGAAACTTTATCATATAACGAAATTCTACAATTGGGTAATCCATTTTTACAATTCAGTTTGTTTTTTTCTTAAAAGATATACCGAACTTTCATCTTTGAACTGAAAATTAAAACCAACCAATCCATGAAAATTTCAGTCATTACTTTTTTAACTCTTTTTCTACCCTTTTTCTTTTTTGGTCAAAACCCAGTTTCGGGTACGGTCACCGACAATAGTGGAGTGCCTATAATTGGCGCAAACGTATATCTGGATGGTGCTTATGATGGAGCATCTTCCGACGTTAATGGAAAATTTTCCTTTGAAACTTCAGAAACTGGTACGCAAACCTTGATCATCTCATATGTTTCTTTTGAACCATATAAACTGACCGACGATGTTTCAAAAATGCAAAACCTAAAAATCACGCTTCGGGACGATGTTAATTCTTTGGAAACCGTAACCATTTCCGCGGGCTCCTTTTCTGCTGGTGATAATAGCAAAATATCGGTTTTGAAACCTTTAGATATTGTAACCACGGCAAGCGCATTGGGCGATTTTGTGGGTGCACTGCAAACACTCCCAGGAACTACAACCGTTGCAGAAGATGGGCGTCTTTTTGTTCGCGGTGGCGATGCTAGTGAAACCCAGATTTTTATTGATGGCATTCGCGTTTTCACGCCTTATAGTCCAACGACTGATAACATTCCGACCCGAGGAAGGTACAGCCCCTTTCTTTTTGATGGTATTACTTTTTCAACTGGCGGTTATTCCGCTGAATACGGACAGGCGTTATCATCTGTCTTGCTTTTAAACACCATTGACGAGCCTGCGCAAGAAAAAACGGATATTGCCATTATGAGCGTTGGTGGGGGACTGGGGCATACTGAAAAGTGGGAGAAAAGTTCTTTGAGTTTGAATGCTTCTTATATAAATCTCGCGCCCTACATTGCAATTCTTCCAGATAGAAATGATTGGCAAAAACCTTTTGAAACGGCTTCAGGCGAAGCGGTTTTTCGTCAGAAAATAGGAAATGGGCTATTGAAAATTTACGGTGCTTTTGATACTTCTAATTTTGCACTTACGCAGGAAGATGTTAATCAGTCTGAGGGCGTGCATTTTAAATTGAACAACCAAAACTTTTATACAAATGCCAGTTATAGCGAAGTATTGAACGAGGGTTGGACGATATTCGGAGGCGGAAGTTATACTTATGGAAACACAAAAGTGGGCATTGATGAAGCAGAGATAAAGGATGTAGAAAATTCGGCTCATCTTAAATTGAAACTAAAAAAACGTTTCAGCAATCGATTTAAACTGGACTTTGGTGCGGAACAATTCGTTACCGGTTTCAATGAGAATTACGACGAACCCAATTTTGCCGTAAAGCTTGGTTTCAACAATAATATTTCAGCAGCTTTTACCGAAGCGGATATTATTTTTTCAAGAAAAATGGCTTTAAAATTAGGTGTTCGCGGGGAATATAGTGAACTGTTCAAAGAATTGACGGTTTCGCCACGAGCTTCGTTCGCTTACAAAACGGGTAAGCACAGCCAGCTATCATTGGCCTATGGCGATTTCTTTCAGCAACCAGAAAATGAAGTGCTTAAATTCACAAATGATTTAGAAGCGCAACACACACAGCACTATATAATGAACTACCAATATGCTGCCAATAACAGGATTTTCCGTGCTGAAATTTACAAAAAGCAGTACAGTAATCTTGTGACTTATAACGAAGCAATACCAGACGTAAACAGTGTATTTACTAATAGTGGCGATGGTTACGCACAGGGCTTAGATTTGTTTTGGCGAGACAACGAAAGCATCAAAAACGTGGATTATTGGGTCAGCTATTCCTATTTGGACACCGAACGGAAGTATAAAAATTTCCCTTTTGAGGCTACGCCAAGCTTTGCAAACACGCACAATCTTTCTGTAGTCGCAAAATATTGGATCAGCGATTGGAAAAGCCAAATTGGTTTCAGCTATCAATACGGAAGTGGACGTACCTATACAGACTTGAATGAGCCTGGGTTTCTTCAGAAAAAAACAAGAGGATATAACAGTTTGAGTTTGAACTGGGCGTATTTGCTTTCGCAGCAAAAGATTCTATATTTTTCAATAAATAATGCCTTCGCTTTTAAAAATGTGAATGGGTACCAATATGCAAATACGCCAGATTCCAATGGAAATTTTGCCCGAAGAGAGCTTCGCCCCGCAGCAGACCAGTTCTTTTTTGTGGGATTCTTTTGGACCATTAGTGATGATAAAAAGGATAATCAGCTTGATAATTTGTAATAATTACAATTCAGTCATTAAAAACTACAGTTGGGTGTTTCCAATTTTATAAATCGATGATTTTGAAAGAAATTTGAATTCAATAATAACCAATTAAAAAATAAACCATGCAAAACATAATCACTTACCTCACCCTCTTCTTTACCGTTTTGGTAATGCAGGCTCAGACTGAAACAACAACCGTAAATGCAGATGCGGCACCTACAAAATATCAGCAAGGAATGCAAAAAGCCTTCCAGCTATGGCAAGACGACAAATCTTGGGAAGCCGCAAATGTTTTTGAAAGAATAGCTACAGCAGAGCCAGATAATTGGCTTCCGCCATACTACGTGGCTCAAATAAACGTAATAAACAGTTTTACAGAAAAAGACGGAACAAAGTTGAAAGCACAATTGGATAAAGCACAGAATTTCATCAACGATGCCACGGCCATTTCTAAAGACAATCCAGATTTGTTGGTTTTGCAAGCACAATTATACACTGCGTGGATTGTTTTTGATGGCCAACAATATGGAATGACCTATTCTGCAAAAGCATCTGAACTTTATAACAAAGCTTTGGCCTTGGCGCCAAACAACCCCCGAATGATTCTGTCTAAAGCCGAATGGGATATGGGCGGGGCAAAATATTTCGGTCAGAGCGTGGAGCCTTATTGCAAGGACATCCAAAGAGCCATAGATCTTTTTGCTACCTTTAAACCTGCTGGTGAATTTTACCCCACCTATGGAGAAGAGCGTGCCAAACAAGTCCAGGCGGAAAGCTGTAAGTAATATATTGCCATAATCTCACTGATTTTGGCAAAAAACAAATCTCAATTTTAAGCAATGCGAATTTTAAAAGATCTTGGTAAGGCACTGTTTGTAGGCTCGTTGGTATTTATAGTTATAGGGATTATCGAATACATAAACGGTCACACCTATTCCAATGGATATGAGCTGCTCATTGGTTTTTTATACAACCAAATGTATTCTGTGGTGCTTTATATGGTGAATGCCTACTATTTTGGGTTTTTATTGAAACAGTTTCCGAATGCTGTTTTTAAAGTCAAGAATCTTTTCAAAGGGCTTTTGGGAGGAGTTTCTATCACACTTTTAAGTCTTTTTTTGTTACGGGTTTTCACAGAAGTTGTTATTGATGGAAGAAATTTTTCAGAATTTATTGCTTCGGAACTGGTTCAGAATTATTATATATCCTTTGTAATATCTGTGGTAGTAACCTCTATTTTTTATGCTGCGTATTATTATCGTAACAAACAGGAAAAAAGAGTAACCGAACAAAAAATAATTGCTGGTACGGCATCGGCAAAATTTGACGCGCTGAAAAACCAGCTGGATCCACACTTTCTCTTCAATAGTTTGAACGTGCTTACCAGTTTGATTGAAGAAAATCCAGAAGCTGCAACGCGTTTTACAACATCGCTTTCTAAAGTATATCGTTATGTTCTGGAACAGAAAAGCAAGGAGTTGGTTACGCTGGAAGAGGAATTGAAATTTGCTGAGCTCTATATGTCGCTTTTGGCAGTAAGGTTTGAGGATAGCATCGTTTTTACAAAGCCTTCAAAATTGGAGAACCCACAAGCAAAAGTGGTTCCGTTGTCGCTTCAGCTTTTATTGGAAAATGCTGTAAAACACAATCAAGTAATGCCTTCCAAGAAACTTTATATAACTATTTCTGAAGAAAACGGAAATTTGATTGTGACCAATAACAGCCAACCCAAACAGGTTTTAAAGGAAAGCACAGGCGTAGGGCTACGAAACATTCGCGATAGGTATGCGCTTTTAACAAAGCGTCCCGTAATTATTAATGAGAACCGAAAAGAGTTCAGTATTTCCATTCCTATTCTGGGAGAAAACATTCAAATTATGAATACAGCAGATACATTTATTTCAGAAAAAAAATATAAGCTTGCCAAAAAGCGGGTTGAGAAACTGAAGGGATTTTACATTCACTTGGTGGTCTATATACTTTTTTCCCCTGTTTTTATTTACTTAAATTACATTTCACAAGCAGGCTTTCCATGGGCACTCTTTCCTATTGTGGGTTGGGGTATTGGCGTTATGGGCCATGCTGCTGAAACCTTCAATTACAATCCCTTCTTCGGAAAAGATTGGGAAGAAAAAAAAATACGTGAGTTAATGGATAAGGACGAATAAATTACGGTTCATCCTATAAATAGCACGGTTGGGAAGGTTCTATTTTATATTGGTTTTCAGCTGCTTTACTTTTATACTATTATTTAAAAACAACTATTATGGAAATTGAAAATAATAAAGACAGCAAATATTTTAAAGCGAAACGTCGCGTTGCCGAAATAAAGAAATTCTACAGCAGTTTAATGTTTTATGTCATCTTTATCGCTGCGCTAGCAGGTTTAAACTATTATGTGAATGAACTGCGTCACCCTTGGTTTTTATGGGCAGCTTTTGGATGGGGAATTGGCATTTTCTTTCAGGCAATAAAAGTATTTCAATGGACACCTTTTATAGGGAAAGATTGGGAAGATAGAAAAATGAAGCAATTTATGGAAGAAGAGGAAAAAAAGAATAAAAATAACTCACACTAAAATGGATTATTCTGAAAACATAAAACTGAGAAAAGCCCAAAAAAAAGTAGAGATACTAAAAGGGTTCTATAGTCATTTGCTGGTTTATATTGTTGTGAACATAGCCTTATTTGTTGTGAGAGGCCATGTGTTGGAGTTTTTTAAGAACCAGTCTCCGGATAAAAATTTTATAGAATGGGTAGATTGGAATATTCTAATAGTTCCTGTTTTTTGGGGTATTGGCTTACTGTTTCACGCAGCGAAAGCTTTTCAATATAAATTGAAGTTTATAAAGAATTGGGAAGAAAAACAAATGGAAAAATTTCTTAAATAAAAAATTGAAATGGAAACCAAAAGCAGCATTGCTTATTTAAGAGCAAAGAAAAAATTGGAAACACTGAAAGGTTTTTACAGCCACTTGGCAGTATATATCCTTGTGAACACTGGAATGATACTTGTTTCAGCAAATGTTTTTAATTCTGAAAAAATTGACTTTAACGATTGGAGCAACTATGTTACCGCATTTTTCTGGGGCTTTGGCATAGTGTTTCACGGACTTTATGTTTTTTACGTAATGAATATTGAAAACAATATTTTTAAACGCTGGGAAGAGAAAAAAATAAAACAATTTTTGGACGAAGATCAATAATGAAATACGAAATATACTATTGAGTTTTTTCATCAACTGATTAAGCCTAAAATAAGTTGCCTTTTTTCATCATTGAATTTAACATGAAAAAAGAGAATTTAAAACGTACTTTCGATTTGTCCTTAAAGCTTGATCTGATAAAGCAGATTGAACGCGGTGAA
>NZ_VORT01000015.1 GCF_007997155.1 Aequorivita antarctica
GTCTATTGAAGTACTCGCGATACCACAGGCATCGGTGCTTCCGTTCTCGATATCGGCTACCGTGATGCTCGCCTCTCCGTTGGCATCCAATTGGATGGTGAATGGGGCGGCACAGTTTGCAACTGGAGCAACATTATCCTCAACCGTTACTACAGTAGTACAGGTTGAACCGTTGCCATTTACATCGGTTACCGTAAGTGTTACAGTATTGGGGCCCACATTACTACAATTAAAAGAAGTAACGTCTATTGAGGTGCTTGCGATACCACAGGCATCAGTGCTACCGTTTTCAATATTTGCAACGGTAATACTTGCATCTCCATTGGCATCCAGTTGGATGGTGAATGGAGCGGCGCAATTGGCCACTGGCGCAATATTATCTTCTACAGTTACCGTAGCAGTACATGTAGCGGTATTTCCGTTTACATCAGTAACCAAAAGAGTTACGTCATTATCACCTACGTTTGAACAGTTAAAGGATAAACTGGCACTGTCTAATGTAGAGCTCACTGTAACATATAGCCTTTTCTGAGTACCTCCACAGGGATCTCCAAAGACGGCGTTAGTTGCGGGAATAGAGAAAGAGTTATTGCCTAGGGCATAACTTTCTAGAATAGCTATAGAAGTAGGTTCGTGACAAGAGCCTATAGTATAATTACCATTGCTCCCGTTAGGAGTACCGTAGCTTGCAAAATCTACAGAAGTTATCACACGGCCTGCTGGCAAGGTAATGTTAAGTGTTTGGTTCTCCCCTACCTCAGCAAAGGCTGTAATTGAGTCGGCAAACTGAAGGCTTGCAATGCCACAATTATCTATACTGCCACCGTCCACATTGGCTGGGGTTATAGTTGCGTCTCCATTTGCATCAAGCTGAACTGTTATGTTTTGGCAAACAACAACAGGAGCTAAAGTATCTTCAACGTTAACAAAAACATCAATTGTTGTTTCATTCCCCACAGCATCTGTTGCTGTTAATTGAATGGTATTACTGCCAATATTTGAACAGTCGAAAGTATCCATACTCAATGTTTGGGTTACAGCACTACAATTATCGATAGGCATTAATCCAAAATCTGCAGCTGCTATCGTTACGCTTCCTGAAGCATCAAGTTGTGCTGTGATTGTAGTATTTTCAATATTGGAAGAAGGAGAAAGATCTCCTCTTACCCACACACGATGAATCGTACTAAAGCTATTGTTTGTAAAATCATCAACTTCCCAACGATTTCCTAAACCTCTAATTCCCCAGTGTGCCTGTCCGCCTCTCCAAAAAGGGAAATTGGTCAAGGCAAAATCACCTTCATTTGAAAAGAAATCTGGAGCATTTTGCGGGATTGAAGCGTTGTGATTTGCACCTAAGGTATAGTTTGTAGGATTATTAATTCCTGAAAAACTACCATTACCGGTTTTTACATAATCTAGTACTGAAGAAAAGTCTGTAGTGAAATCAATTATATTATTTATATCTCTTGAGGTTTGCGCAAAGAAACGCACTTCCTCAAAATCTAAATCGGCAGCCAATGCATTTCCGAAGTGGCCCCAAGTAGATGAAGCCGCTTCGCTAGATCCCAAAATAGACGCCCCTAAAAGAGGAAGATCTGTATTTCTAACCTGCAAATCTGAATTGTCTCCTGCTTGATGCACATAGTTAAGGATCATTAACCAGCCGCCACCATCGGTATCGTTGTCCAATACCCCTTGAAAAGTATTTCCGTTAAAACTAAAGTAATACGTTCCAGATGCAACACTTCCAACTATCTCTGGGAGTAGGGAAGTAAAAGGATTAGCTAAAGTTCCATACCCGTAAATATCTGCAAATACAGGAGCTTCGGTATCATTTACAGTAACATCAAAACTACAGCTAGAAGTTCCATTACTATCCGTAACTTCAAAAGTATTGGTTGTGGTACCTACTGGGAAAGTTGAACCAGAAGGAAGACCTGCTGTTTGCTCAAAAGTTGCATCTATTTCTAAAATGTAACGATCATTGTGAACTTCTTGCACATCATTCCAAAGTCCTCCAGAATACATAATTACATAGTCTTCTCCACCAGAATCATTAGGTTCACCTGGCGCCCAATTGGTGTAAGTTGCTGGGGCACCATTTTGCCATTCGTAACTCCCTTCGATGGAAACATCATTTAATCCTATATAAACGTTATAAGCAGGATTCGAAGCAAAAACTACATCATTTATATAAGTATTTTCTGCTGCATCATTGATAGTTGCAACATACCCACCTTTACTAAGGGCATCAGCAAAAGCTGCCGTAGCATTCATAGGGTTATTAGACATGTAATAGGTATGTCCGTTATAGGTACCCAATTTTGTGAAGTCGCTAAACCCATTTAGCGGTGGAATTGTGGAAGAGCCGCTTGTAGCGGTTACCGTATAATTTACTATCGCGCCACAGATACCTGGGTCGTTAGAAACGGTAATGTCTCCAGGGCAAGTGATAGATGGTGCCGGATCAACCAACCAAACGTAATTTGTATTTCCAAAAGTGCAGTTATCATTAACATAAGCTGATACCCCACTACCAGCTACAGCTGGATCACTATAACCAGGTGCTCCAAGATCAAGAAAATAATCTTCAGCTACTTCTTGGCAATCAGCAACAGCATAAATTGTTGCCCATGCGGTATGGGTTATTGTTAAAGGGTCTGTGGTATTTGGGTTTGTAGAAATAGCGTAGTCTGATGGACTACCTCCAAAGATTAGAGCAGCAGCTTCCACCGCACTAATTGCTGCTGGGTTACCACCCCAACTTGGGCCGTCACTGGTTTTAAAAGAGCCAACATAGGTAGCTGCCAGTGGAGCTCTATTAGAAGACTGCGAATTAGTTATCGTCTGCCTGCTCAAGGCCTCTTGTATTTGAGCCTGTATTTCTAAGGAACCGTTTACATTATTGGGAAACTGAGCAGAAGTGTTCTGTGCAATCGCCGAAAATGTAAAGCCAAAAATAGCGCATATAATAATTACACGCTTAGTAATTTTTTTCATCGATTTGGGGTTTTGGTTAAAGGCGGCAAAAGTATAATATTATGTTAAAGGACATGTACGTAGTAGCACGTATGCGCTATTTATTTTTTTCTTATAAAACTTAAATAGCTAACCATCAGATTTAAGTACTTAAAACAAAAATGGATTGTAGTCATAATCGCACGAAATAAGACTAAAAATCAAAATTTAGAGGATGGGTAATTTACAATTTCAACAAACTAAATTGGATTATTTCCATTTAACAGGAAATAATCCAATTAATTAAATATCTTTCCCTACATTTGTTTTCCCAGCAAAAAAAAATGCATTCACAACTTTTCGCAATCATAGACGTAGAAACCACCGGGGGTGGTATTTCAGGTAATCGCATCACCGAAATTTGCATTGCCCTTTTAAAGGATGGCGAGGAAGTAGCTAAATATACCACCCTCGTAAACCCAGAGCGTGAGATTCCCCCATACATTACTGCGCTTACCGGGATTGACAATGAAATGGTAGCCGATGCCCCCCGCTTTTTTGAAGTAGCTGAAAAAATAGAAGAATTTACAAAGGACGCCATATTTGTGGCCCATAACGTAAGCTTTGACTACAATGTAATCCGAGGCGAGTTTCGACTTTTGGGGCAACATTACAACCGTAAAAAACTTTGTACCGTAAGGCTTTCACGTAAGTTGATTCCTGGATTGTTGTCTTATAGCCTGGGAAGGCTTTGTGATACTATAAACATTCCTCATGGCAACCGCCACCGTGCAGAAGGGGATGTGGATGCGACCGTGATTCTATTTCAACGATTGCTTTCGTTAGATGAAGACTTCAGCACAATCAATTCCTTTTTGAATGCACGTTCTAAACAGGCCACGCTTCCGCCTCACCTTCCTGCAGAACAGATAAACGAACTGCCCGAGGAACCCGGTATCTATCTTTTCAAAAACCAAAAGCACCAAGTAATTTATGCTGGCAAGGCGAAGAATATAAAGAAAAGGGTACTCTCCCATTTCTACGATAAAAAAACAAAGGAATACCACTTGGGACAGGAAACACATTTTATAGATTATGAACTTACCGGGAATGAATTGCTGGCCTTGTTAGTTGAATCAGAACACATACGGAAGCATTATCCAAAATTTAACCGCGCCCAGAAATGGCCAGCCACAACCTATCAAATCATCAGTTATACGAACCAGCGTGGCATTATCCAACTCGCTTTGGGAAAAACCAAGGCGTTGCACGATTCGGTGAGCACTTTTTACAATAAAACCGAAGCCATCGAAAAATTGGAAGCGCTATGCGAGGCTTTTAAACTGTGTCCGCGGTTTTGCACTTTGCAGAGCAATGTTGAAAAATGTTCGCACTACCGCATTAAAAACTGTGAAGGCATCTGCGAGGAAACTGAAACTGTTGAATCTTATAATTTAAAAGTAGAAGCGGCCATTCAAGCCTTAAAGGAAAACAAACCTACGTTTGCTATTCAGGGAAAAGGAAGAACGCAGGACGAAATTGCTTTTGCCTTGGTTGTCGAAGGGCAATATAAAGGTTTTGGTTTTTTTGACCGCAGCGAAGCCATCTGCAATATTGAGGACTACGAGCCTTTTTTAAAATTGCAGCCTGCCAGTTACCACACCCACGCTATTATACGCAGTCATCTTAAAAAGCACGGGGAGCGGAATTTGGTTTATTTTGAACCCCTCCGCCTCTCGGCATCTCCCCTTGAAAAAAGGCGAGAAGATATATTTTCGGATTGGAATATGTGATGAAGTTTGGATGCACATCCCCTTCCCAGTCTCCCCTTCGAAGGGGAGGGCGCGTTCGTTAAGACTTTTAGGGAATTTATTTTAGCGTGTAAAATCTAATAAGTGTTAGAGACCTTTTAGATTGGAAAACAATATCTCTTCGAAACTTCTGATTACCCTATCCGCTTTACTATAATCCTGATTGACAGAATGTGGGCTTTTGAAGCCTACGCAATAAATATTTGCAGCTTTGGCTGCTGCGATTCCATTAGTAGAATCTTCAATTACCATACAATAATCTGTATGCTCTCCTGCAAGTTCAGCAGCTTTTATAAAAATTTCGGGATGTGGTTTTGATGCCTTTAAATCGGCGCCACTTATTTTAGCCTTAAAATATTTATCGAGATCGAACCGCTCAAAAATACGATTGATGTTTGGCATGGATGCAGAAGACGCCAAAATCAAGGTAAGTCCGTTGGCGTGATAATCTTTTATAAGTTCGTGAACGCCATCCAAAAGCGCGAGGTCGTTATCGTTTTCAAAAAGGTATTTAAAGTGTTTTCTTTTGGTTGAAACTAGATGTTCTGGGCTTTCTGAAAGACTGAAATGTTGGCAAAGCGTTCTGCAAATAGGCAAGGTTGCCTGCCCTGTAAAGGAATCATACATTGCTTCACTCACATTGATACTTACATCTTCAAACATTTTGAAGTAGGCTTTGCGGTGCAAGGGTTCGGTGTCCACGATTACCCCATCCATATCAAAAAGTACGGCTTTTAGCATTTCTCTATTTTTTTTGCAAAGGTAGGATAGATTATTAGATTGTTGGAATATTAGATTTCTTTCCACCATTTTGAATAAAGCTGTTCATCATCTTTCAGGTAAATAACTTCTCCAATTTGCGGAGTGAGTAAAGGAATTTTTGATTCGTTAGTCAATTCGGTAATTTTGTTTAAAGGTTCATCCCAGGCGTGCAATGCCAAAGCAAACTTACTGGAATGAACAGGAAAGAGACTTTTCGTCTGTAAATCCTGCGCAGCTTGTAAAACCTCTTCAGGTAACATGTGAATGTAATGCCACGCCAAATTGTACTGTCCGTTTTCCAAAATAGCCAAATCGAATGGACCAAATTTTTCGCCGATTTCCTTAAAATGGGTGTCGTAACCACTATCGCCGCCAAGGAACAGATTGTGGCTCTCCGTTTTTAAAATAAAGGAAAGCCATAGCGTGTTGTTTCTTTTAAAACCTCTTCCTGAAAAATGACGTGCTGAAGTAGTATTCAACAAGATACCATTGTCTAGATTCAAACTTTCGTTCCAGTCCAACTCTTGAATAATTTCTGAGGTATATCCCCAGGATTCAAAATGTTCGCCCACGCCCAAGCCTGTAATTACTTGTTTCACTTTCGGTTTTAACGCTTTAATGGTTTTATAATCCAAATGATCATAATGGTCGTGTGAAATTAGCAAATAATCAATTTCGGGCAAGTCTTCAGCATCATAATCATTGCTGCCCTTGAAGGGTTTATTAGTCCGCGGAATGGGCGATGCGCTATCACTAAAAACCGGATCTATCAAAAATCGTTTGCCATTCAGTTGCAGGTAATAAGAGGAATGTCCGAACCATAGCATTAAATCGGTTTGCAAAGGCAATTCTTTTAAATTGGTTTTTACAAAGGGAATGGATCGGGGCGGTTTTATGTCTTTCGGTTTTCTGAAAAAGAAATCGAACATTACTTTTCCGAAGTTATACCCTTCAGCCATTTGGGGGGTGTGGTTTATATTTTGAAAGGTACCGTTGTGGAAGTTGGGCGAATTTTGAATGCGCTGCAAACGTTTTCCCGATGGTTTTCTTCCCAATTGTGGGTATATCATTTAATGTCTTTATTAATCTGTGATAAAAGTTCAAAAGAACGCAAACGCGCTACTTGGTCATAAATATGAGCTACGGCAATAATTTCGTTTATCCGCGTTTCGGCCACAAATTTTGTTAGCTTTTCACGTACTGTTTCTTTACTGCCCACAAAAGTGTATTGCATCATTTGCGAAATATGCGCTTCTTCCATTGGATTCCAAAGCTCCTCCATGCTTTTAACAGGTGGCTGAAGAGGCTGGCGTGTGTTCCGAATCACATTCAGCATAAAGAGTTTCATGCTCGTTGCCAAATATTCGGCTTCTTCGTCCGTATCTGCAATAACTACATTTACACAAGCCATGGCATAAGGCTCGTCCAATTGCTTTGATGGCTCAAAATGTGAATGGTACAAACGCAGGGCATCGTGCAAATGGGTTGGCGCAAAATGGCTGGCAAAGGCATAGGGTAAACCCAATGTACCTGCAAGTT
The DNA here is from genome assembly GCF_007997155.1 of Aequorivita antarctica. Lineage (GTDB taxonomy): Bacteria > Bacteroidota > Bacteroidia > Flavobacteriales > Flavobacteriaceae > Aequorivita > Aequorivita antarctica. The sequence goes on from NZ_VORT01000015.1 coordinate 7,074, forward strand.
GTGCGCTATACGTACTCGAGCCCAAAAGATACAATGGCACTTCGAGCCCTTCCCCTGGAATTGCCCTTACGGGACTGTGGGTATTGGTTTTTGAAAAATATTTTTCAAGTTCCTGTATATCCTCGGGGAAATCGTTTACGCTTTCCACACGTTCGCGTCGTAAAGCTCGTGCCGTTTGCTGGTCTGTTCCAGGGGCTCGACCAAGGCCTAAATCTATTCGGTTTGGATAGAGCGTGGCGAGTGTTCCGAATTGTTCGGCCACTACCAAGGGGGCGTGATTGGGCAACATTACTCCGCCAGAACCTACGCGAATGGTTTTTGTTCCCTGTGCCACATAGCCAATAAGCAGTGGGGTAGCAGAACTAACAAGACTTTCGGCATTGTGATGCTCGGAAATCCAAAAGCGTTTGTATCCCAGTTTTTCCGCATGTTGCGCCAAAGCAAGGCTATTTTCCATGGCAGTTTTATGTGTGCTTCCTTGAATTACTGGAACCAAATCTAAGACTGAAAAAGGGATGTTTTTTAATATTTCTTCTTTATTCATTTTAATATTTTGATAATCTTATTCGCCCTTGCTTCGACAAACTCAGCATGACATTTTTATTAAATTTTAGCTCTTTCGTATTGCAAGGGCCAATCGACATCTACGCCTAATTCGTGGGCTGCGTGTAATGGAAAATAAGGCTGTCTTAGGCTTTCGCGCGCATAGAGAATCAAGTCAGCTTTCCCTTCTTTTAGGATTTCTTCAGATTGTGCTGCAGTTGTAATTTGCCCTACGGCTCCCGTTAAAATGTGCGCTTCTTTTTTAATCTGTGCCGCAAATGGAACCTGATAGCCGGGCTCGCTTGGAATGGTTGCATGTGGAACATTGCCGCCAGAGGAAGTATCAATTAAATCAACACCCAACTCTTTCAGTTTAACTGAAAGTTTTACGGAATCTTCAATTGTCCAGCCACCTTCGGTCCAATCTGTAGCAGAAATTCTCACAAAAAGTGGTTTTTCATCGGACCACTCTTTTCGGACAACTTTTGTTACTTCCAATAAAAAACGAATTCTATTTTCAAAACTTCCGCCGTATTCATCACTCCGTTTATTTGCCAATGGCGAATAGAATTGATGGAACAAATAGCCATGGGCAGCGTGGATTTCAACTACATCATAACCTGCCTTTTCTGCACGACGCGTGGCTTCAGCATAATCGATTTTTACTTTTTCAATTCCTTCAGCATCCAAAGCCACTGGAATTGGTTCACCTTCGCGAAAAGGCAATGCCGAAGCAGAAACAGTTTGCCATCCATTTTCAAGTTCGGGTGCAATTTTCCGAGCTCCGTCTTTTGGCAATTGATAACTTGCTTTTCTGCCAGCGTGGGCAAGTTGAATTCCTATTAAAGCATTTTGGGAATGGACAAAATCTACGATTTGTTTTGACTTTTCGATGTGTTCATCTTTCCAAAGTCCCATATCGCCGTGAGTTATTCTCCCTTCTGGAGAAACGGCGGTCGCTTCCTGAATTATCAATGCCGAACCACCAACAGCACGGCTTCCTAGGTGCACGAGATGAAAATCGTTCGCAAAGCCGTCTTCGCTGCTATACATGCACATAGGCGAAACGACCATTCGGTTTTTGAAGGTTTTGGTTTTTATTTTTAGAGGGGAAAAGAGTAAGTTCATTATTTTTTTTATTGCTATTATTTATTATACGATAGTTATTATATGCTGCCTCTAAGGGACATTATTTTTGGTTAGTACCTTACCGATATTTTGTTCCGATGGGGCGATGCCGTGTGTATTTCTCTTAAACAAATTTTAAAAATCCATAAAATCTTCTTCTATTTATATAATCGAAATTGTTTTCATTTTGATATGCTTCCCGCTCAAAGGAAATATTTCTGTATGCTTTATGGCGATTTCCATAGTGAAGCCATCGACCCAAAAACTCAACAGCATACCAGAGATAGAAAAAAGCAACCAACAATTCTACTTGTTGGCGAAGGTGAATTTTCTCGTGGTTCAAAAAAACTGCATCCTCTTTTAAAGAATGATGTTTCAAAACCACAAAGGGCCATAAGGTCATTCCGTTGAAATTTTTACGGAGAAGTTTTGGGCTTACGAGAAGAATCAAACGTTTATTGTTTCAAAAATTGACGCAACACATATTGAAGAATTCCTTCATTTTGGTAATATGCCACCTCTATGGGAGAATCCAGTCTTGCAATAACTTTAAATTCAATTTCCTTGCCATCTTCTTTTTTGGCAGTCACAGTTACTTTTTTTGAAGGAGTTAAATCGTTTTCAATTCCTGTGATGCTGAAAAACTCTTTCCCTGTAAGTCCGTGGAAATTAGCACTTTCACTTTCCAAATATTGCATTGGCAGAACGCCCATCATAATCAGGTTGCTTCTGTGAATACGCTCGTAGCTTTCTGCCAAAACGGCTTTAATGCCCAGCAGAATAGTTCCCTTGGCAGCCCAATCTCGGGAGGAGCCACTTCCGTATTCTTTGCCAGTAAGCACAATGAGTGGGGTTTTGTCTTTAATGTATTTTTCAGAGGCTTCAAAAACTGTCATTTCTTCCCCAGAAGGAAGATAAGTGGTGTAACCACCTTCTGTATTTGCCAATTGGTTTTTGATTCGCACATTGGCAAAAGTACCGCGCACCATAACCTCATCGTTCCCGCGTCGAGAACCGTAACTGTTGAAGTTTTTCTTTTCCACTCCTCGTGAAATCAAATATTTTCCGGCAGCGGAATCCTCGGAAAAAGCTCCGGCTGGCGAAATATGATCTGTAGTTATACTATCGCCCAAAACCAAAAGCGCACGCGCACCTTCTATGTTTTTCAACGGTTTCGGATCATCGGAAAGATTGTGAAAAAATGGAACTTCTTTTATATAGGTGGAATCGTCTTCCCATTGATACAATTTATCATCTGGCACTTCAAGATTTCTCCATATTTCGTTACCGTCAAATATTTCGTCATAATTCTTTTTGAAATCCTTTGGCGTCAATACGTTTTTCATCACCTCGTGAATTTCATCATCTGTAGGCCAAATATCTTTTAAATAGACTGGCTTACCGTTGCGGTCGCAACTCAATGGTTCGGTGGTAAGATCAATATCTACCCTTCCGGCAATCGCAAAAGCCACCACCAACATTGGCGACATCAAAAAGTTCATTTTTACCTGTGGATGGATACGAGCCTCAAAGTTACGGTTCCCCGAAAGCACGGAAGTCACTATTAAATCGTGTTCGTCCACCGCTTTGGAAATCTCTGGTGGTAAAGGCCCAGAGTTGCCAATACAGGAAGTACATCCATAGCCCACTAAATGGAACTGAAGTGCCTCGAGATCTTTAAGCAGATCTGCTTTTTCAAGATAATCTGTAACTACTTTTGAACCTGGAGCCAAGGATGTTTTTACCCAAGGTTTTACGTCGATGCCGTGTTCCCGAGCTTTTTTGGCTACCAGTCCCGCTCCAATCATCACGAATGGGTTAGAGGTATTTGTACAGGAGGTTATGGCGGCAATAGCTACCGCGCCATCGGAAAGCATATATTTTTCATTGCCGTGTGAAATCCAAACGGTTTTGAGACCATCTTTAATTTTAGTCTCAATTTCTACATCTGGGGAAGGTTCGACCGTCTGTTTTACAGGTTGGCTTCCACCCTCTTCTTTCCAACGAGTAATGGCCTCTTCCCTTTCGGAATGTTTTATGTATTTTCTACCGAAGGAAGTATGTTCCAATTCAATAAATTTATCTTTCAAATCAGTAAGAAGAATTTTATCCTGAGGGCGTTTGGGTCCTGCAACACTAGGTTTTACGGTAGAAATATCCAGTTCCAAAATATCTGTGTAGTTTATTTCGTCTTCATCTTGTCGCCATAGCAAGTTCGCTTTGCAGTAATCTTCAACCAGTTGGATCTGCTCTTCACTCCGGTTACTGCTACGCATATATTCCAAAGTTTTGTGGTCTATTGGGAAATAGGTAATGGTGCAGCCAAACTCGGGCGACATATTACCAATAGTAGCTCTGTCTGGGACCGAAAGATGATCTACTCCTGGGCCGAAAACCTCAACAAATTTACCAACCACACCGTATTTGCGAAGCATATTGGCGATGGTAAGTACCAAGTCAGTTGCGGTGGAACCCACAGGAAGTTTTCCTGTTAGTTTTAGTCCGATCACTTCGGGACTTATGAAATAGATGGGTTGGCCCAGGATTGCGGCTTCGGCCTCTATACCCCCAACACCCCAAGCTACTACGCCAATTCCGTTTACCATTGGCGTGTGGCTATCTGTTCCTACGAGCGTGTCTGGAAAAGCCATTCCATCCCTCGCAATTACGCCTTTGGAAAAGTATTCTAAGTTAACTTGATGACAAATGCCCATTCCGGGTGGCACCACGCTGAAATTATCAAACGATTTCTGCGCCCATTTCAAAAAAGTGTAACGTTCTCTGTTGCGTTTGTATTCTTCTTCCATGTTTTGTTGATAGGCATACTGTGCGGCAAAATAATCTACCTGTACGCTATGGTCTATCACCAAATCTACTGGAATCAATGGATTTATTTTGGAAGCATCCCCTCCTTTTCGTGCCATTTCGGCTCTTAGGGAGGCTATGTCCACAACCGCTGGAACACCCGTAAAATCCTGCATCAAAACCCGGGCAGGTTTGAAAGCAATATCGTCATCGCTTTGTTTTGGGGTCCAATTTAGTATGGTTTCCAAATGGTCTTTTGTAACAGAAAAATCGTCGTAATTGCGAAGTGCGTTTTCGAGAAGAATTCGAATTGAAAAAGGCATCTTTTTTATGTTGTGTCCTTGCTTTTCCAGTTCGGGAAGGCTATAGTAAGTAAGTTTTTCTTTGGAAGTTTCGAGTGTTTTTTTGAGGTTGAAAATATCTTGTTGCATGACGATTTAAATTTGAACATAAATTTACTCAATAATTATGGTGCTGAAGCACAACAACTTTGGTTTAACAGCCTGTTAACAGCTTTATGGAAATTATGCTATTTCCAAAATGTAGAAAATGCAATGAAGGGTATTATAAATTCATTCAGAAAAGAGAACTTCCCAATTAAATATGGCTAATAGATACTTGTTTGCAATTTTTAATTAAATTAGCCGTCATTAATAAAAAATCAACCGCATTGAAAAATGCAACTGTCTTTTTTCTACTCTTAGTTTTTGGCTTCAATCTTGGAGGTGCCTATATTATTTTGAGAATTCAACAGCATCAAATAAGACGTGAAATAGTCCATCAAATAAAGCAAGGTATTTCTGAAAAGGATTTGACAAGTATTACCGTATCTTCTGAAAACGAAAATCAACTTATTTGGAAGGATCACGAAGAATTCAGCTATAAAGGAACAATGTATGATATTGTTCGCATTGAGGTTTTGGATAACAACACAAAAGTTTATCACTGTATCTCAGACCTCAAGAAACCAAATTGATTGCAAAATACAACAAGGAGTTTAAAAAGAAACGCAAGGATAGAAACCACCGGTCTAACCCAGCAAAGACCATAAAATATGTTCAGAAAATAAACCCACTTCCCCAGAAAGATGGGTTGGCTTTTTCTCAAAAAACAATTTGCCCCAATTTTGTTTATGAGAATAATTACGCATCACTTTCGCTCGAAATATCGAGTCCTCCACCCAAGCAGGTTTTATAATTTATTTTGAAGCAACGCTGCTTCCCTTAAGAATGCATTCGGAACCATTGCGTACCGATTTGCATATTTCTCAATTATAAAACTTTTTAAAAATGACAAAACTTTATCTGTCCCTCTTGGGACTGCTTATAACTGTATCTGTGTTTGGCCAGGAAAAACTTTCTGGAAAAACATATGATGCAGCAAACAATACTCCTTTGGTTGGAGCCAAAATAGAAATGAACGGAACGGAGATTTCCAGTACAGATTCAGAAGGAAATTTTTCTGTGCCTTGTTCTGGAAACCAAACCCTAACCGTAAGCTATATTGGTTACGAAACCTCTGTTGTTAAAGTCAAAAACTGTTCAGACCCCCTAAATATTTCATTAAGAACCTCCGTTAATGCATTAGATGAAGTGCAACTTAGCGGCACGCTGGACAACAATAAAAAAGTGCTTGAAAAACCACTTTCCGTAATCCATCTTGAAAAAAAAGAACTGAACCGTGGCACAGGGCTTTATTTACAGGACGCCATAAACGCAAACGTTCCCGGGGTAACCATGAACCGAAGGGCGGTTTCTTCAGGGCAACAGTTCAACATACGCGGTTATGGAAATGGTGTGGGCTTTAGAGGCGCTACTAACAACTTTGATGGGCAAGGCTACAAAGTATACTACAACAACATTCCGCTTACCGATGCGGAAGGCATCACGATGCTTGATGATATTGATTTTGGTTCTGTCAGTAGTGTAGATGTTATTAAAGGGCCAGCAGGTTCACTATATGGTTTTGCCATTGCTGGAGTTGTGAATTTAACCACTATTCGTCCCGAAAAAGGGCAATCTTCCCTTAGCGAAAAAGTAACCGTTGGAAGCTATGGTTTGGCGCGTTTCACTACTCAATTGCAAATGGGTCTTGAAAAATCATCGGTTTTATTGAACTACGGCCATCAAATTTCTGATGGGTATTTAGACCATAATGCTTCTCGAAAAGATTTCTTAAACGCTGTTTTGGATTTCCACCCAAGTGAAAAACAAACCGTAAGTACCTATTTCGGTTTTAGCAATAGTTACGACGAACGCGGCGGCGAGCTTACCATTGGCCAATACGACACTTTGGATTACAGCGGAAATGCACGTTACATAAAAAACAACGCACACAGCGAAGTGATTAGCTTTCGTACAGGTTTAAGCCATAAATACGATTTTACCAAATGGCTATCAAACACAACAACAGTCTATGGTTCTGGATTAAACACAAACGCAAGTTCTGCTGGTGGTTGGACAGACAAAGACCCAATAAATTACGGAACACGAATTACTTTTGACCTTAATTTTGATTTAAGCGAAGATTTCAGTCTTTCGGGAGTTGCCGGACTTGAATTTCAGGAGCAACGCTCGCAATCCATTAGCTATGGAATGATTGAAAATCCGAACGATCCAGAAGGTTATAATATCATTGGCGCTTTGCGGAGCAATCAATATTCAAAATCGAAAAACAATTCGATTTTTACAGAATGGATCTTGAAAATGCCTTATGATATTTCCTTTACTGCAGGTGTTGGAAAAAGTTCTATGAACCTTGATTTGAAAGACCGGGCATTTGACCCTACAAGTGGTAAGCCGCAAGTAGTTTCAGCAAATTATGAAGATTTGTTTTCGCCACATTTTGCGGTGAACAAAATTTTTAACGATATGGTTTCTGTATATGCTTCCTACAGCAAAGGGTACAAAGCTCCAGTGAGTGGGAATGTGATTATTGGAGCGACAGGCGAATTGAATACCGGTCTTGAACCAGAAGAAGGAAACCTGTTTGAAATTGGTTCAAAAGGAAACTTAATGAGCAACAAATTGCATTATGAATTGGCTCTGTTTCAAGCTAAATTCAAAAATAAATTCACGTCCGTAGCTGTGCCAGCGGGAGATGGCACTACCCTTTATTCCTATATAGCCAACGGCGGCGAATTGAACAATAAAGGCGTAGAAGCTTTGGTAAAATATACGGCTTATGAATCTGCAACTGGTTTCTTTGGCAATGTGAGTCCTTACTTAAATGTTGCGTATTCAGACTTTAAATATGATAATTTTCAATATCAAAGAATCGTTGACGGCAATGCAGTAACAGAAGATTACAGCGGAAACGACGTGGCTGGGGTAGCTCCTTGGGTAATAAATGCAGGGATAGATTTCAATACAAACTTAGGCCTTTATGGTACGGTTAACTATGCATATCACGATCCTGTTCCTTTTACATCAGATGGCTTGAACGTAGCAGACAGCTATAGTTTATTGAATGCAAAACTAGGTTATAGAATGAGTTTTGGCCACTTTGACCTTGATGCCTATGCAGGCGCAGATAACATCATTGGCGAGAAATATTACATCATGCTTTTCTTGAACCAACTGGATGACGCCTACATTCCAGCGCCTTTGGATGCCGTTTTTTATGGCGGACTTAATTTGAAATACAACTTTTAATAACGATTGTTTAGTGTTGAATTTGTTCAAAAGAGTACAGTTGAAAATATTTTCAGCTGTACTTGCTTGGGCAATATTTTTAAAACATAAAAATTATGCGAAGAACATTTATAATACTTTTGGCGGCTTTCAGTCTTTCCTCTTGCGGAAGGTTTGGTAATGAAGACAAAAAGAAAGACCACGAGGAGCGCATCGTATGCATTTCAAAACAATACAGTGAGATAATTTATGCGCTTGGCGCGGAAGAGGATATAGTTGCGTTAGATGTTTCCAGCACCTATCCTCCCGAAATAAAAGATTTGCCAACAATTGGCTATCATCGCGCCCTTGCGGTAGAACCAATTCTTTCAATGAAACCAACCTTAATTCTGGAAGACAATAACATTGGTCCCGAACACGTGGTTACACAACTGAAAGATTTAAAAATACCGATGAAACAATTCGGGCAATATGAAAATACCATTTCAGGAACTGATTCTTTGATTCGCGAAATGGGCAGCTATTTTCACAAAGAAGAAAAAGCCGAAGAGCTCACCAAAAAACTGAATGCCGACATGAATTATGCAAAACAACAAGCCCTTTGGTATGAAAAGAAACCGAAGGTATTGGTAATTCATTTTGGGCAGGCAAACAATATTTATTTGGTAATGACCAAAAACAGCACTGCTGGAAAACTGATTGATTGGGCAGGTGGCGAAATGGCCGTTGATGGCGAGCGCGGTATGACACAATTTTCTCCTGAAGTTGTTGCACAGAGCGACCCAGATGTAATTCTGCTGACCGATTTTGGATATGATCGTTTAGGCTCAACTGAAGAAGTGGGAACGCTTCCAGGAATCTCCAGCACCAGAGCTTTTAAAGAAGGAAAAGTGTTCCGTGTGGAAGAGCACGATATGGTTTATTTAGGACCAAGAACGGGTGAAAATATTATTGAACTGCAAAAATTGTTACACGGTAGTGAGTAGTGAGTAGTGAGTAGTGAGTAGTGAGTAAAATTACTATTTGTAACACTTCGCCTGCACTTTAAGTAGGTTGAATATTTAAAATTGATGAAGAATAATAGGTATAAAGGAACATTTCCAATTTTACTACTTCTTTTAGTAGTAATTACTTTCTTCTCCATTAGGTATGGGGCGGTTTCTATTTCTATGGAAGAAATAATTTCTTCATTGAAAAAATTCTTTACCGCCCCCGATTCAATGAACCTCACCGAACGTATTTTTATGGAAATACGTTTGCCGCGGGCTATCCTCTGCATTTTTGTAGGTGCAAGTTTAGCAGTTGGCGGAACTTTATTACAAGCACTTTTTCGAAATCCTATTGTTGAACCCGGACTCATCGGCACTTCCTGCGGGGCGGCTTTTGGAGCAGCTTTGTATTTCACTTTGGGCGCAACATTTGGATTTAGTGTAGGCAAATGGACACTTCCATTGGCAGCTTGTTTAGGTGCAATGTTATCTACTGGAATGGTTTTCTTTCTTTCGCAATCTCGCAATAACGGTAAAAGCTCCATTGTGGCACTATTACTTACAGGCATTGCAATAAACGCCTTGTTTTTAAGCGGTGTTGGCTTTTTAAGTTATATAGCCCGCGACCCACAGGCACGGTCAATCGTTTTTTGGAATCTCGGAACTTTAAGTGGTGCAAACTGGACTTCCGTTTTAATAGTTGGAATTTCAACAGTGGGCACCATCTTAATTTCCCTTCGCTACGCAAAACATTTAAACGCGCTAATGATTGGCGAAGAAGAAGCCCAATTTCTCGGCGTAAATATCAAAAGACTAAAGTGGAAAATATTGCTCATTAATGTGATTATGGTTGCAGTTGCAACGGCATTTGTAGGTGTGATCAGTTTTGTGGGATTGATTGTGCCACATCTTTTACGCATTATTAATGGAAGTGATAATCGTTTTCTAATTCGGAATAGCGCCTTACTCGGTGGAATACTTTTGTGTGTTGCAGATTTAATTTCAAGAATGGTATTGCGGCCGGCGGAACTACCCATCGGTATTGTAACTTCGATAGTTGGGGTTCCTATTTTTATCTTTTTGCTGCAACGGAAAAATTATTTCTTTTGAAAATGATAGAGACAAAGAACATAACCTATCGAATTGGAAACAAAACCATTCTCAAAGACATTTCCGTATGCTTTGAAGCTGGTAAAATAAACCTCATCCTTGGGCCAAATGGCGCTGGAAAGTCCACACTTGTAAAGGTTATTTGCAATCAATTAAAGCCACAGAAAGGAAGTGTTTTTTATGAAGGGATTGATATCCGAAATACTTCAGTAGGTGAACTGGCAAAAGTACGCGCCGTGCTATCACAAAACACCGAACTCGCTTTTCCATTAAAAGTAAAAGAAGTGGTAACGATGGGCCGCTACCCACATTTCTCTGTAAATCCAACCTCAAAAGACGACCAAGCAGTAAGGGAAGCGATGGAATTCTTTGATGTATCTGAAATGGCAGATCGAGATTACTTAACGTTAAGTGGCGGTGAAAAACAACGGGTTCACTTTGCGCGCGTGGTTTCACAAATTTGGTATCCTTCGGAAAATGGTTGCAGGTATTTGGTTTTGGACGAACCCCTCACCTTTTTGGATGTGCATTACCAATTTCAGTTTATGCACAAGCTGCGAGAACTTTTAAAACAAAAAGACCTAGTGATTGTTGGTGTGGTTCACGACCTCAACCTCGCGGCTATGTTTGCAGACCATTTAATCTTGCTGAACAATGGCGAACTTCTGGCGTCAGGAAGCAAAGAAGAAGTGCTTAATGCAGAAAACATGAAAACTGCGTATCGGTTAGAGCCTGTAATTCATAATGATGAGCGGGGAATGTATTTGTTTTTTGAATAAAAAAAGCCCCCGAGTCACAACATCCCAGAAGCTTTTTCCCTCACATTTATAAACCTAAAACTATTTCTTCACTATCTTTTTAGTTGTAGTTCCATTTTCAGTTTCTAGCTGAAGTATATACATTCCTTTGGCAAGATTTTCAATATTTATCTCGTCATTTGCAAATACAGAACCTGTATCTCGTCCAAGCATATCAAATAACTTCACATTTTTAAGTAGAAGTCTTTGTGGGTTTTCAATATTAATTTTGTTCGATGCGGGATTTGGATAAACCTTAAACGAATCTAAATTAACATCTGCCACTCCAAGAGTTTGATCTGCAATTACAAACAAACTATATTGTCTAGAACTCCCATCTCCAAGTAATGTTAAAGCTCCAGTAGTAACATTTACAGTATAAAATGCACTACGTATAAGTCCATTACTATTTGTTAAAACTGCATACATTGTATTTGTGCTTTTATCTATAGAAAAACCTTGGCCTACAGGATAAAAACCATTTGGGTTCATATTTCCTACCACAGTGCCTACACCTGTATTTATATCAATAGTGTACAGATTACCATTGTTAGCATCTGCTGCATACACAACACCATTATTGTCAATTTCCATTGCCACGCCGTTGCCAATTCCAGTACCAGTACCAATTTCTGTTAATTGACCTGTAGTAACATTTAAAGAATAGAACTGGGTTCCAGTGGAATTATTCGGGTCATGGCTTAAGGCATAGAAAGTATCATTTGTAACATTATAGCTCAATTGCGATAAAAATTCAGGAGCATGCACACCCGTGATGGTTGCGGCATAATTTACCGCTCCTGTAGAAAGATCCACAGTTCCCAAAATATAATCTGGATTTTGATACACTACGGTATAAAGTGTTCCTGAAGCATTAAAATCGCCCCCCAACATCGTGAATGCATTATTGGTGATTACATTCGGAATGGGGTAATAAGGCCCCGCAAGTGGAATAGTGCCAAATTGACCTGGGTTAGTAAAATACTCCATAACATAAACATCGGTCGCGGCATTTCCGAAATCCTGTGAATGGGCAGTGTTTGCAATAAAAAAGCAATAAAAAAGAAGAGTAATTTTTTTCATGTTTAAAATTTTTTAAAGGATTATACCCACATATCGAAGAAGTCTTAAAAAGGTCATCAAGGTTTGGAAAGAAATTTTGTAGTTTTAATAACTTCAATGAAACACAAGTATGGATAAATTCACAAGCTTCTTAAAAAAAATGGTACAATCAGCACTGTATTTATAATAGCAATCGTTTATGTTGGCATCAACTTCATTTTAAGAGAGGGAATGGGAATCATTGAAATTATAATTTCAATATTGACCATTTCATTTATTGTTTGGGGCTTTAACCTTCAGTTCTGGAAAAGTAAAAGGAAAATTGACAGAGAAGAATGAATTTATAAATTAAAAAACAATGCTTTCAACATTTAAATATTCACTCACGATCCTCTCCATCGCCCTATGGCTCGCTTGTAAAAATTCCACCGAGAATAAAACAATCTCTTCACAAAAAAACAACCAAATAACGTGCACAGATATCACTTGCCAAGAAACCTACACCGGCCCTGAATTCACAAACGGTTCAGATGTAGCGCACCAATTCTCAAACAAAATGTCCGAGAAAGTTGGCGAGCAATTAAAGCAACTCTACAACGAAGAAAAATATTCAAAAGTAGATTTCCAAAACATCAAAATGAGTACAAAAGGTATGGGTTCTGGGATGGTTGAATATTCGCTTTACATTCCCTTTAAATCTGTGGAGGAACCTTGCAAAGCATATACCTCTTTTGACCACGTGGGCGGCTGGAACCACACCCCAGCACTGGCATCAAGAAAAGCCCAACTTACCACACTTCTTTTGGAAGGCGAAAGTCTTGAGATAAGCGAATTAAAAACAACCCCCGAAGGTTTGCAAGAATATTGGATACAGTGGAAAAGCAAAGAACTACAATCTGATTGTATTCAAAAATAGATTAAAACCATTTTCTTAGCTTTACACAATTACACCCTATTTTAAAGTGAAAAGAAAAAACTTAAACGGCATCCCCAACTCCATTAGCCAACAATATTTCAGCACTCTTTTTTATTATGGAAAAGGATATATGGCAGATTGGATATGGAACGCTGCCACAGAAAAAGGTATAAACGAATTGACTATAGACATTATAAACTATAAAATCCACCCCAAAGAATTACAAATAAAACCCCTTGTCATTTTTCTTCCCAAACTAAAAGAAACGATAAAGAAAACATTGGAAATAGAAGGGTTCCTCCCGAATTTATAAAAGACGCAAAATTTTACATTAAATTATTTGAAGAAGAAAACCGCTTGCGCTGCACCTCCATACTCACAGATTCAGAAAACAAAAAATACATAGGAAAGGAATATACAGAATACCCCTATGACAATAATTTTAAAGTATTTAAATCCCGTTCAGAAAACGAAATGGACTGGGCGAATGAAGCCGACAATGCTCTAAACACCTCAGAATGGTTTGGAGCTATACTCAGGTATGGCTTCTATTTTGGCAAACGCAAGTTCAACACCTTTTACAACCAAAAACAACTTAAGAAAAATGCCCTAGTAGGCTATTTGTTTCAACTAATTTTGATTGTTCTTTTCTTTTATGCTCTCTATCAATATTCTCGTCATTATTAAAAAGTATAACTTCACCCATAGAAAGGTGTTCTCAAAAAGAGGAAGGGTGTTACTTTAAAATATTTTTTTCCGCCAATTCCACCAGCTTGGCAAGCGTCCGGTAGTTACGTGTAGTAGCGGCAACCTTCAGTTTTTTCTCAAAGAAGTTGTTATTCAACTTCGCATTGCCATATCCATTCCCAAAATAGATATAAACACATTCTGGGCTTAGTACAAATTCTTCATTCGGATAACTAATTTCGCTTACTGCTTTCATAAATTCTTCTTTGGGTGGCGAGGCAAGCAGCATAAAGTATGCTTCAACTTTCTTTTCTTCCTTGAAAGGGCAATCCGTTAAAATTATAGCAATCTCGTTGACGGTTTTCACAAGCACCGGTAACTCCCAGCCAAACCGATTTTCAATTTCTTTTGAGATTTTACCCGAAAGATCCTCACCTTCCTCAGCATCAAAAACCACATTTCCACTTTGTATATAAGTAACCACATCTTGAAACCCCAAATCCTCAAAAAGAAGTTTAAGATCCGCCATTTTCAGTTTCTTATGTCCGCCAACGTTAATGCCGCGAAGTAGAGCGATGTGGGTTTGCATTTTAATAGTTTTGGCTTTGGTGTAAAACTCTCCAAATTTTTATTTCATCATTCTTTATTTCGAAATGCAAAGTAAAATTGAAATGTTCTAAAGCAACAATACGCACAGAATCGTACCGAATCTGAAATGCTTCTGGCATCAATTTAATAACTTCTAATGTATTAAAGATATCATCTAAGAACAAATCTCCCTTTTGAGCAAGATCATATTGGCATTTCGCCGTATAAATATCACGCTTGGCATCCTCCGAAAAGAATGTTTTATCTGCCATAGCTCTTTTTTATTTCTTCAGAGCTATACCATTTTAGTTTCCCTTCTGCATCACGTTTCTTTAATACATCTATCATAGCCTTATATTCCTCACTTGGTTCAGCCAAACGTAAAGCGGTTTCTTCCAAAGACCATTCAATAAAATTTTTAAGAGAGCGTTTGTTCAACTTGGCTTGGCCTTCTAAAATAGCAATCGTTTTATCATCCAGCTCGATCAATTTTTTTGTCTTTCCCATTATATATAGATTGTATATATCAAATATATATAATGAGCCATTAAAAATCAATAAAACAGTTACAAATTTTGCGAAACAATATACCCACCCGTCCACGCATTCTGGAAGTTAAAGCCGCCAGTAATGGCATCTATATTGAGTACTTCCCCAGCAAAAAATAAGTTTTGGCAGATTTTGCTTTCAAAGGTTTTGAAGTTTACTTCTTTTAAATCAACGCCTCCAGCCGTAACAAATTCTTCCTTAAAAGTACTTTTTCCGGTCACTTCAAAAATACCCGCCGTCAATTGATTGGCTATATTTTGAAGATTTTCTCGTGTTGCATCGGCCCAAGTGAGCCGCTCATCAATTCCCGAAGCTTTTACAATACTCTGCCAAAGTCGTTTCGGCAATTCAAACTGAGCATACTTAAAAATGGTCTGCTTCCCCTGCAATGCTTTCAAATCTTTTAAAGTGTCCAAAGCATCTTCTTCAGAAAGCGTATTCAGCCAATTCACTTCAATGTTGAAATGGTATTTTAAAGGCTCCAAAACCCGTGCACCCCAAGCAGAAAGTTTTAAAATAGCGGGGCCGCTCATTCCCCAATGGGTAATCAATAACGGTCCGTTGCTTTCAAGCATTGCTTTCCCTTTTGCATCTAAAACTTTTACGGAAGCGTCAGTGCTTAACCCAGGTAAATCTAAAATCCGCCCGTCCTTGATATTAAATGTGAAAAGCGAAGGTACGGCTGGCACGACAGTATGTCCCAAACCTTCCAGCAATTGCCAAATTTTTGGGTTGCTACCCGTAGCAACCACAATTTTTGCAGTGGAGAAAGTATCAGTGGTTGTATTTATTATGAAGTGATCCGCATCTTTTTGAATTGTCTTTACAGACTGATTGAGAAGAACTTCTACCCCAAATCGTTTAACTTCGGAGAGAAAGCAATTAATAATTGTTTGCGAAGAATCCGAAACCGGAAACATTCTTCCATCTTCCTCAATTTTCATCGCTACACCTCTTTTTTCAAACCATTCAATGGTATCGCCCGTCATAAAAGTGTGGAAAGGCCCTAAAAGTTCTTTTTCGCCTCGCGGATAGTTTTGGGTCAATTCTTTTGGAAGAAATTCGGCGTGGGTCACATTGCAACGTCCGCCACCGGAAACTTTTACTTTGGTGAGTACTTCCTTTCCGCGTTCGAGTATAATTATTTTAAGGTCCGGATTCTTTTCCGCAGCGTTGATTGCCGTAAAAAATCCCGCAGCGCCGCCACCAATTATTATGACATCGGCTTGTTTCAAGCCAATACTTTTTCTTCCGCAAAACTTTTGCAGAGGGCTATTGTTTCTTTAACGTCATCAAGCGTGGTTCGTGGATTTATCAAACACATTCTTAAAACCACTTGTTTGTTAAGCACGGTGGTTACAAGCAAAGCTTGTTTGGAATCGACGACATTTCGTGAAATTCTTTGGTTCAAGGCATCCAGTTCTTTTTCGGAAAGTTTGTTTCCAATGGGGTTATATCGAAAATTGATTACCGCCAAAGTAGCCGGGGAAATGATTTCCCAATTGGAGCTTTTCCGAAGAAAACTTTCTGTGGCTTCGGCCAATTTCACGTTATATGAAATAGCTTTTCGGAATTCGCCCATTCCAAATGTTTTTACAGACATATAAAACTTCAAAGCACGGAAACGTCGCGTAAGTTCAATACCGTGATCGTAAAAGTTTATTTCAGAAGTATTGCCTTCAATATCGCGCAGATATTCAGGTTTTTCAGTGAAAGTTCCTTTCAACCATTTGTGGTTTTTTATTAAAAGACAACCGATTTCATAAGGCTGAAAAAACCATTTGTGCGGATCAATAGTTAGTGAATCTGCTTTTTCAATTCCTTTTAAAAGTTGTTTTCCGTCTTCGGAAAGAATTGCAAATCCGCCGTAAGCACCGTCAATGTGAAACCAAATTTCTTCCTTTTTACAGATTTTCGCGATATCGGAAAGGGGATCAACCGTTCCCGTATTTGTTGTTCCGGCAGTTGCAATCAAACAAAACGGCTGTAAACCTTCCAACCGGTCTTTTGCAATAGCGTTCTTTAATTTATTGAGTGAAAATTTAAACTCGCCATCGGTTGGAATAATTCGAATCTGTTCTTTTCTGAAACCGAGAACGTGAATAGCTTTTATATTTGAAGAATGCGCTTGGTCTGAAAGATAGATCACAGCTTTGCTGAAGTCCTCTCCACATTTTACTGCACGTGCAGTTACCAAAGCAGTTAGATTCGCCATAGAACCGCCACTTGTAAAAATTCCACCGCCTTTTTTCTGTGGAAAACCGAACATTTTCAATAGCCAATTCATAGTAACTATTTCTATTTCAGCAGCAGCCGGAGAAGCCGCCCAACCACCAGAAAATATATTGAACCCAGAGGCCAAACTATCTGCCATTGCACTAATATAATTGCTGGGGCCGGGTACAAAAGAATACGATTTTGGATGGGAAACAATGTTGCTTTTGGTCATCACTTCATCCAAAACAAAATTCAAAACTTTTCGAGGGTCACTTGGTTTTTCGGGAGCATCTTCAAGAAACGAATCTTCCATTTCTTCCCGCGATCCGGAAACTACCGGTAGTTTTTCATTCTGCGTGGCAAAGTGCTCAACAATAGCGTCAACCACTTCGTATCCGTAGGTTTTCATTTCCTCTTTGCTCAACTCCAATGTTGCCTTATTCTGAATTTTCACGTGTTTGTTTTTTGAATTTTTTGAAAGTGCAAAATTACGGTTTTAACAAAGGACTTGCTGTCTTTCCTTCAATTAAAAATGCCTTGAACATTTTCAAGGCATTTTTAAAAAGTTGTTTGATTGAACGGACAGTGTTATTATTCAACGATCATTTTCTTTGTAACAGTTTGCGCATCTTTACTGAAATTCACAAAATACAAACCCGAAGTAAGTTTTATTGGCAATGTGTTTTGTCCTTCCGAAATGATTTCTGAAGAAATTAAACTGCCCTGAATTCCATAAATTTCAACTTTTTCAAATGAAAATATGTTGTTGAAATTGATTTCATTTTTCACAGGGTTTGGGTAAAAACTGAAGTTTTCAACTGTATTATCTGAAATGCCTAAGATGCTACATAGAAATGGATCAAAAGTCACTTCGCCCAAAGTTGGATCGTCCACACTATGAAAAATAACGTCTTCAACTTGCTGCTGGGTACTCTGTTGCCCCTCAATCCAGCAGTTATTTTTAGCTGAAATTGTATTGGCCGTATTATTGTAAAGTGCATAAACTTGTCCACCGTTTCCGTTTTCTGAAAATACATTTCCGCCAGGATTGCTTGTATCATCACCAAGATTTACTGAGGCCGAACCTTGCATCGTAATTCCCCAAAGGTTTCTGCGTATTTCGTTTCCGGAAACAACAACAGCATTACTTGCCGTTGAACTGTTTAGGTTGATACCACTTCCACCAAGGTTAGGATCACCCTGAATATTATTATCTTCAATGATATTATTCGTAATTTCTGCCGAATCGTTTATACCAAGCATTGTAATTCCGTAGCGGTTGCCGCGAATGGTATTATTATCTATTATCACATTCACATTACCGCCCACAAAATTGGCAATGGCAATACCACCGGCCTGATCCAAAGAAGGATCCCCTATAATGGTATTTTGAATAATTTGTAATGGCTCATTAGCCAAGGTTGTGCCCAAATTTATTTGGGGACGGTTGCTATTGGATTGGTTATTCCCCTCAATTGTATTATTAAAAATATATGCCGACACTGCAGAATTTGCAGCAGAGCCAATGGCAGGATTTTCGTTTAACGTAATTGTATTATTCGTAATTTGAGGTAAACCACGCGAAAGTTGAATAACCGCACTAGTAGTAGCACCAGAAACATTATTAGTTATAGTACAATTATCAATTGAAAAAGTTTCGGTCAACACCCGAAGTCCGCCACCGTATTCAATGGTTGCATTATTGATGTCAATTTCTGAAAACTCTTCAAAACGGAAGCCTTCATATGGTGTGTTCACATCTAATGCCGTAATTGTTACCGCGTTGGAATCTACCGTAAATGCTCCAAAAACAGTAATCAATTTAGCAGCATCAATGGAAAGTGTTATATCTGAATCAATAACAACCGCATCATTTTCCGCAATGGTTAAATTACCCAAAAGCGTATAATCACTTCCAGATATAGTAATGGTTGTTGGGCTTGCCGCTGCAATATCGGCCAGCGTCCAAGTTACACCTGTGTTTGGGGTGGTGTAATCCTGCGCAATAGCAAGTGCGCAAGTTAAAAGAGTTAAAAAAGTAGTAAGGATAATTTTTTTCATTTGTATGTTTTTTTTTGAAGCCGTAAAAATAGGAATATGTGTTTAGTCAAAAAAGCTATTTTAGTTGTTTTAAATTTTTTCCAAAAGAAGTAACTTTGAAATATGGTTCTATACATCCTGATAATCTTCTTTATCATCAGCCCCTTTTTCCCAGCCACTGGAAATCCGCACTGGTTTTTCAGAACTGCAGATTTTGTAAGGATTCAGTCATTGTTAATACAATTAATTTTATTGGGGATTTTTCTATATTTCGAAGAAAACTACACTGTTTTTAGCTGGATACTCCTCATAGCTTTGGTTGCATCGATTTTGTATCAGATTTATAAAGTGTTCCCATATAGTTCCCTTTTTCCGCGAAGAAGATCGCATGCTGTTAGTGATGGGCAAGTTTCCATTTTGGCAGGAAACGTTTTGCAGACCAATTCCTGCTTTCCAGATTTTTTGAATGAAATAAAACGTTTCGACCCAGATTTGGTGCTTGCGATGGAATCAAACAAAGACTGGGAAAACTGTCTTTCAGAAATTGAAGAAACCTATCCATACACAGTAAAAATTCCTTTGGAAAACTTTTATGGGATGCATGTTTATTCTAAAATAGAATTGCTAAACGTAGAAGTTAAGTATCAAATTGAAGACGATAAGCCCTCCATCTTTTTCGATTTTCCCATTGAAGGAGCCCCTCCTATCTTTTTCTGTTGCCTTCATCCCGCACCGCCCAGTCCCACTGAGAATGAAACTTCCAAAGAACGCGATGCAGAGTTGATGCTGACTGGAAAAAGAATCCGGAAGCTAGACAAACCCACGGTAGTTTGTGGTGATATGAACGATGTGGTATGGAGCAGAACCACGCGACTCTTCAAAAAAATGACGGGAATGATTGATCCGCGTGTGGGTCGTGGGTTCTTTTCCACCTATAATGCCAAATACTTTTTCCTTCGGTTTCCATTGGATCATCTTTTCCACACCCGGGATTTATATGTAGAAAAAATGGTTCGTTCCAAGAATTTTGGCAGTGACCATTTTGCGATGTACTATGAAATCCATCACAAAAAACAAGTCTCAACTCCCCGCAACCCAAAATTAAACGGGGATGATAAAGAAGAGATTGAGAATTTAATTGAAAAAGGTGAAGGCTAGGTTTAAAAATTTCTTGTAAGTTTTAAATTACAAAAATATATTGATTATTTTATTAACTTTCTGATTACTAATCAATAAACCCAATTTATGTTTTCAAAAACCAATCTTTTAAGTACGTTGGCCGCAGCAGTGTGGGCCTATTTTGGTGGTTATCTCCTATGGGGATTGCTAACCGTAGATTTTTTTAATGAACACTTAGGTTCTGCAACTGGGGTGATGAGGAATCCTCCGGATATGGTGCATCTTATTATAGGATGTATTATTGTTGCTTTTGCTTTTTCAACTATTTATGGAAAATGGGCTACGCCAGCCTATGGCACCGGAAGCGGATTCGCCTTTGGATTTTGGATTGCCATCCTAATAGGTTTGGGCGAAGGACTTGTAAATTTTGCAACATCTAATGTGATAGACATTACTGGAACTTTGGCAAATGCAGTGATAACAATTGTATTCTATGGTATTATGGGCCTCGTTGCAGGGTTTGTTTATAAAAGAACGACGTCGCAGCCTGCATGAGTTTTCACACCAAGGCATCGCGGGACGAACCCCCACACTTGAATTATAAAAAACAAAAAAAGTTTCAGTTTTCACTGAAGCTTTTAACTTGTACAGGCCCTTCGGCTGCGCTCAGGGTAAACTCCGAGACTCAAATTTGTGAAAACAAAAAAGCTTCCCTATTATGGGAAGCTTTTAACTTGTACAGGCCCTTCGGCTGCGCTCAGGGTAAACTCCGAGACTCACTCTTATAAAATAAAAAAGCCGACTCGTTAAAGTCGGCTTTCTACTTTTGTACAGGCGGAGAGACTCGAACTCTCACACCTCACGGCACTAGATCCTAAGTCTAGCGTGTCTACCAATTCCACCACGCCTGCATCAAAATCCTTTACAACACTTAGGACATATTGTAAAAGGAGTGCAAATATAAATAATACTTCTAAATGATTGTCAATTAATATTGAAATTTTTTATAAGTCTTTTTCTAACCGAGAAATCATCTCTCTTGATGTTTCTGTATCCATCAATTTCAAATGTTCAATCATTTGCAATTTGGTTTCCCGTGAAAATTCGGGGGGCTTGTTTTCAGCTTCAAAGTTATATCCACATTCAGCAAACAAATTATCGGACCAATCATTGCGCAGACAATCCATCACCAAATGAATTCGATCGGTTTGTCCTGCATTTCTAACGCTATGCGGCAAGTTGAAATTCCCGTACCAACATTCACTAGGCAACATTTTCACTTCTTCGGAATTGATAAAAAAATGAACGTTTTCATTTGTTGTAATTGGAATATGAATTCTGAAAATACCATCTTCATAACCTAAATTATAATCGGTGTGTTCTTTAATAACACTACCTGGTTTTAAGTTTAAAAGTCGGATTGATTCTTTTTCACATTCAAAAGAGTCAACAATCTCTCTAAAATAAACGCATTTTTCAAGCAGTTCTGTGTCTTTATATTTTTTTTCACCTTGCGGAAGCGCAAAAATATTATCCATTTCACCGTTTTGCGAACGCAATGCAATCGAAGTCCATTCTCCTGAATAATCATTTTTATTGAAGTGGGAAGTAAAATTGTAATTTTTACAAATTCCCAAATCGTTCAAAAGTTTTTCTTCCGAAAAGTGAAAAGGTAATTTCAAAAAGGCGGTTTTCATAAAATGAAAGCATTGGTTTGCCTCCCAAATTACACCATTTTTAGTACTTTTAGAAAAAATTGATTTATAATATGAAAAGCGCAAAACCTTATATTGAAAAAAACAAAGATCGATTTATAGATGAATTGATCGAACTGCTAAAAATACCTTCCATTAGCGCCGATTCAGCCTATAAAAAAGATGTTCTAAAAACTGCTGATGCTGTGAAAGACCAACTTAAAAAAGCGGGCTGCGATAAAGTAGAAATCTGCGAAACACCAGGTTATCCTATCGTTTATGGCGAAAAGTTGATTGATAAAAATTTACCAACTATTTTGGTTTATGGTCATTACGACGTGCAACCGCCAGATCCGTTAAATTTGTGGGTAAATCCACCTTTTGAGCCTACGATCAAAAAAACAAAAACACATCCCGAAGGTGCCATTTTTGCTCGTGGAAGTTGTGATGATAAAGGCCAAATGTATATGCACGTAAAGGCTTTGGAATATATGACCGAAACCGACCAACTACCTTGCAACGTAAAATTTATGATTGAAGGCGAAGAAGAAGTGGGAAGTAGTAGTCTAGAATGGTTTGTATCCAAAAACCGCGAAAAACTAGCCAACGATGTTATTTTAATCAGTGACACTGGAATGATAGCCCCCGACACACCCTCAATAACTACGGGCTTACGTGGTTTAAGTTATGTGGAAGTAGAGGTTACTGGCCCTAACCGCGATCTGCACAGTGGATTGTACGGAGGTGCCGTGGCAAACCCGATAAACGTTTTAACTAAGATGATTGCGTCTCTTCACGATGAAGATAATCATATTACTATTCCAGGATTTTATGACGATGTAGAAAACCTTTCAAAAGAAGAACGCGCAAAAATGGCGGAGGCACCTTTCAACCTTGAAAATTATGAAAAGTCAATAGGTATTAATTCCGTTTACGGCGAAAAAGGCTACTCAACCAATGAACGTAATTCCATTAGACCAACTTTGGACGTAAACGGAATTTGGGGCGGATACATTGGCGAAGGTGCCAAAACTGTGATTGCCAGTAGCGCTTTTGCAAAAATAAGTATGCGTTTGGTGCCAAACCAAGATTGGAAAAAGATTACGGAGCTTTTCAAAAATCACTTCGAAAGTATTGCTCCAAAAGGCGTTACTGTAAAAGTAACACCTCATCATGGTGGACAAGCCTATGTAACTCCAATTGACAGCTTGGGCTACAAAGCCGCTGAAAAAGCATACGAAGAAACCTTCGGAAAAACACCAATCCCACAGCGAAGTGGTGGAAGTATTCCGATTGTAGCGCTATTTGAAAAAGAATTAAAAAGCAAAACTATTTTGATGGGTTTCGGATTGGACAGCGATGCCATCCACTCCCCCAATGAACATTTTGGAATATGGAACTATTTAAAAGGAATTGAAACCATTCCGCAGTTTTATCATTTCTTTACAGAAATGAGTAAATAGTATATTTTAAGGCTGAGAAATATGAGCTCCACAAAACTGGCCCACTTTCTTTCTCAGCCTTATCCTTTTTATTATCGGGGAAAGACTTTAGCTGTTATCTCCTTCCTTATTTTTGCCGTTACCTTTCTCTTCAATTATCTTTTTCAACCTTTTCAGGTAACACTTTCGGAGCACCGTATGGGCTATGAATGGATTTGTGTGGTTCACGCCTTAATCCCTTCCCTTTTATTTTTATTTCTCTTCTCATTGATCCAACGAATCAATTCTATTGATGAAAAATGGCAAGTAAAAGAAGAAGTTTTAGTAATTCTAGGCTACTTAATTCTCGTGGGGATTTTCAATTTCCTTGTGCGCGACTTAATTTATAACAATCCAGATAATTGGTCTGTGCACCATTTTTGGGTGGAGTTGAAAAACACGCTCCTAGCTGGCATTTTGTTCATGTTTATTTTTATTCCTTTCAATTTTAAACGTCTTCACGATCGTTACCAAGAAAAGTCAGTACGATTAATTCCTCTTCATCCTTTATTTAAATCTTCGGAAAATGAAAATACAATTCCTATAATTACGCAATTGAAAGTTGATGATTTTGAATTGGAAATTAATCACTTCCTCTTTGCCAAATCTGAAAAAAATTATGTAGAAATCTATCTAGAACGCGAAAATAAAATTCAGAAATTGGTAAAACGAATCACCATGTCTGAACTGGAAAACCAATTGAAAGCAGTTTATTTTGTGGCTAAAACCCACCGTTCGTATTTATTGAATTTAAAAAAGATTGAAAACATCTCCGGAAATGCCCAAGGATATCAATTAAAACTAAAAAATTTTGAAAGCGTTATTCCGGTTTCGCGCAATAAAATTTCTTTTTTTGAAGAAAAAATGAAGGTTTTGAACCCTCATTCTTGATGCTTGTCCCTAAAGCTTGCTATTCATCCCAAGCCTTCTATAATCTCAACTTTCAGCCCTAAGTTTGCTGAAAATTAAACTGAATTTTATGGAACAAGCTAAAATAGCATTGCACCTTGCCTGGGCAGTTTTTCTTATTGTTTGGACAATAGGAGCATTTCAAACTAAAAAAGCAAGCCAACAAGAACCGCTTTTAAAACGCTTATTATGGTATTGGCTTCCACTAATTGTTGCAGGTTTACTTTTAGGCCCTACCGAATGGTTTATGGGTATGTGGATCCGAGAAAATTTTGTGGAGCATACCGACTTAGTAGGGATTATTGGCGCAAGTATAGCTTGGCTGGGAACGTTGCTCGCGTGTTGGTCGCGTTATCTACTCGGAAAAAACTGGAGTGTTTCCGTACAGTTGAAAAAGGACCATGAACTCATAAAAAAAGGGCCTTATAAAATTATTCGACATCCAATATACACTGCAATTTTACTGTTGTTTTTGGGTAATGTAATTATTGTGGGCGATTATCGCGGCATATTGGCCATAATCATTGTATTTCTTTCCCTTTGGCGAAAATTGAAATTGGAAGAGCAGTGGCTTACATTACATTTTGGAGAAACCTACAGAAATTACAAGGAAAAAACTAAAGCGCTGCTTCCTTGGGTTTTATAAATTTCAAGTAGTTCTCGACTGCCCTCAGTTTGGCACTCTCGAACTGACATTATATTTTCTTTACAAAATCAGTAATTAGTACAATCTGTTGGCCATCAACTTTGCCTTCAATATATTTTTCGTTTTCGTGATCGAGGGAAATTCTGCGCACGGCTGTTCCCTGTTTGGCAACCATACTGCTGCCTTTCACTTTTAAATCCTTTATAAGAACTACGGAATCTCCTGCTTCCAAAATAACACCGTTACTATCGCGATGAATAACAGCTTCTGCTTGACTTTCTGCAACACCAGCCTTTGCCCATTCTTTAGTTTCATCTTCCAGATACATCATATCCAGTAAGTCCTGTGGCCAGCCTTCGGCTTTCAAACGGTTCAACATGCGCCATGCCATAACCTGAACTGCGGGTATTGTACTCCACATACTATCATTAAGGCATCGCCAATGGTTAGGGATAACTTTTTCAGGATCTTCAATTTGTTCATTACAGGTATTGCAAATTAAAATGCTTATCTCAGCAACATCTCTTGGAGAGTCTGGCAGTTCGTAAACACTAAGATTTTCTTCAGAACCGCAAAGTTCACATGTATTACCACTCCGTTCTTGTAGACTTTTTTCTGAATTCATTTTTAAAATTTTTACTCTGTCGCCAAGGTTTTGGAGAATGAGGACGCAAAGATAACCGATTCAATTAAAAAGGTCCTTTGGAATTAGAAATTTTATCCCTTTAGCTTTTTTAGCCCTCTACATTTGTAGAATTAAAATATTTACTCTACGTTTGTAGAGTTAATTCTAATTTCACGCCAATGACCCTTTCAAACTCCGAAGAACAATTAATGCAACTTCTCTGGAAACAGGAACGCGCCTTTATGAAAGATTTGATAGAAGCATATCCAGAGCCAAGGCCTGCAACTACTACCGTAGCAACGCTTTTAAAAAGAATGCAGGACAAGAATTTTATAGATTACAAACAACTTGGGCGTTCGCGTGAATATTTTCCATTGGTAAAAAAGAAAGATTACTTTTCAAAACACGTAAATGGGTTGATTAAAAATTTCTTCAATAACAGTCCTTCGCAGTTTGCTTCATTTTTTACCGAAGAAACCAATCTTTCCAAAAAAGAATTGGAAACACTGAAAACATTAATAGATTTAGAAATTAAAAAGAAGTGATTATGGAAATGTACATTTTAAAATCCGCTGCCTGTCTCGCTCTGTTCTTCGCATTTTACAAACTGTTTTTGGAAAACACTTCCATACACACTTTTAAGCGTTTTTATTTATTTGGGAGCTTATTGGCATCCTTCTTAATTCCGTTAATAACGTTTACCACTTACGTAGAAACTTCGGTATTTATTGCATCTTATACAGAAGGAACGCCACAACTGATTTTTAGTGAAGCAGAAGAAACCATCAATTACTGGCCCTATGTTTTATGGACGGTTTACGGTTTGGGAGTTTTGTTTTTCAGTTTGAAATTTTTCAGGAATCTTTTCGGTTTAATTCAACAAATACAAAAGAACCAAAAATACCGAAACAGCAGTTTTATAAATGTTCTTTTATTGGAAACTGTAATTCCACATACTTTTTTCAATTATATATTTCTGAATAAGACACAATTTGAAAACCAAGAAATTCCTGCGGAAGTTATGCTTCACGAAGAGGCTCATGCACTCCAGAGGCACAGTTTGGATGTAATTTTTATTGAAATTTTACAGATCTTGTTTTGGTTCAACCCCTTTGTTTATTTTCTAAAAAGAAGTGTTAAACTAAACCATGAATTTCTAGCAGACCGCGCTGTTTTGAACGCTGGTGCAGAAACTTCAGCCTATCAAAAAATATTATTGGCATTCTCATCAAATGCTGTTACGCCTTCACTGGCACATTCACTCAATTATTCATCCATCAAAAAACGATTCACAGTTATGAAAAAACACACCTCAAAAAGAGCCATCTGGCTTCGAAGTCTTTTGTTACTACCATTATTATCCCTGTTGATTTATGGGTTTAGCACGAAAGAAATTGTAAAAAAGGAAATTCAATCAGAGATTGTTCAACAAAAAGCCACCAAAGCCGAAATTGCCGAATACAATAAACTGGCAAAAAAATACAACGCAGTGGACATTGAAAAACGAATCATTAAAAAGGATGATTTGGAACGGCTGGAAATCATTTATAAAAAAATGACCGATGAGCAAAAGGCAAATGCCGAACCTTTTCCAGAGTGCATTCCACCGCCACCGTCAGCTCCAAAAGTGAAGAAAGGCGAGAAAAGCGACATTCCGCCGCCGCCAGCTCCTAAAGCACCTTCAGCAGAAAATGGAAATTTATATACGCCAGCTCAAGCTCCGCCACCACCAAATCCAGACCCGGTAGAATATATAAAGGAATTAGGGAAACGTGGAGCCACTTTTTATATAGGCCCCCATAAATACAGTACAGATGAGGCGATTGAATTGGTGCGGAAAAGTAAAGAAGCTACCATTGATGTAAGCAAATACCCAGATGTACATTTGGGTGGTTGTTAACTTTAAGTGCTTAGTTCTCGACTGCACTTCGACTGCGCTCAGTGTGCCACGCTCAAACGGACAAAGAAAAAATGCTTCCAAACTTTAAAGTTTAGAAGCATTTTTTCTTTGTTAGAATTTTTTAAAGCTTATTCCAGGTATCGTTTAAAACATTTACGTCTGGCAACATTTTGTTGGGATCCAAAACTACACGCTGCACTTGTTTTGTGGTTTTTAAAAGATGTTCCCAGCTATTGCCACGCTGCCAAATTTCAACGGGAAGCGAAATGTTTTCGTTTGTATTGTCTGTATAAATAATTTGAAGGTGCACCGGCATTGGGATTTGACCATCGTTTTCAACCGTAATCAGATAATTACCTTGGTATGGTTTCACTTCAGTAATACCCAAATCTATGTTTCCGTTGCCATAAAACCAACCTTTCCAAAACCAAGCGAGATCTTCCCCAGCTACATTTTCAATATGATTGAAAAAGTCGTTCGGTTGCGGATGTTTGTAGGCCCAAGTGTGGATGTAACTTTTAAAGGCGTTGTCAAAACGTTCAGCTCCAAGAATGTATTCGCGGAGCAAATAAAGTCCCGCTGCGGGCTTATAATATGCAGTGTAAGCCAAATTTCTGGAATTAGCAACATCGGGATATGTATCAATACCTTCTCTATTTTCATTGGTAAGATATTGTATTAAATTCCGTGGAGAATCTTGGTTGGAAGTAAATTCGCCATTATTGAAATCTTTTGTACTGTAATGATTTATAAAGGTGTTGAAACCTTCGTCCATCCAAGGGTAGCGGCGTTCGTTGCTGCCAACGATCATCGGGAACCAGTTGTGTCCAAATTCGTGGTCGGTAACGTCCCAAAGATCCGCTGCTCCTCTATTTTTATATTCGCAAAAACTAACGCCTGGATATTCCATACCGCCAACGCTAGCAGCTACATTTATAGCATTTGGATAAGGAAATGAAAAATAGGTTTTTGAATAAAATTCTATCGAAGCTTTTGTAAATTCCGTGGAACGGGACCAAGCGGTTTTTCCATCACTTTCTTTCGGATAAACCGATTGAGCCAATGCCATTTTTCCTTCCGGAAGGTTAATTTTCGCGGCATCCCAGATAAACGCTTTTGAAGCAGCCCAAGCTACATCGCGAGTGTTTTCCATTTTAAAATGCCAAGTAACCATTCCACTGGTTTTGACGTGAGCGGTAGGTTTACCAACCTCATCGGGTTTTATGATATATACCGTTTCATCACTCTTTTCGGCTTGCGCCCAACGTTCCAGCTGTGTTTTGGTCAATACTTCGTTGGGGTTTACTAGTTTTCCGGAACAAATCACGGTTTGGTCTGCTGAAGCAGTTATTTTCACATCGTAGTTTCCATATTCGCAATAGAACTCTCCTGCTCCTAAATAAGGATCGGTGTTCCAGCCTACCACATCATCAAAAACTGCTACACGTGGATACCATTGCGCAATGGCGTAAATGGTTCCATCTTTTACATCCAGTCTACCCATGCGGTCCATACCTTCAACCGGAACTTTAAATTTAAAATTCATTTTTATATCAACCTCCCCACCTTTCGCAGCCAAAGGCTTATCCAGCCAAAGCTGCATCCGGGTATCTGTGATTAAATATTTTGTAGAAGTACCGGTCTTTGTTTTTGCTGAAACATCTGCCAATTCAAAACCACCTTCTGTATCACCATTATAACGGTTACCTTGCACAGGCGTTGTTAAAGTTCCACGAGAGTTTTCAGTAAAACGATCTTGTTCCAAATACAGCCATATAAAATCCAGAGTTTCGGGACTGTTATTTGTGTAGTGAATGGTTACATTTCCAGAAACGGTGTGGTTTTTATCGTCCAAGGTTGCTTCCAAATTGTAATCGGCGGAATTCTGCCAATATTCCGGGCCGGGTTTTCCCGATGCTGTACGGTAAACATCTCCCTGTCTGTAAGTAAAATTATCGAAAAGATGTTGGTTGTCTGGGATTACTTCCTGTGCGTTAATTAGGGCGGAGAAAGTAAAAAGGAGCATTGAGAAAAGTAAGCTGCTTTTAGAATATGTCATTTTATTTAATAATTAAGAAGAGAATGCGAAGGTAATAATTCAGATGTAAAAATCTTGTTAAAAAGCTTAGGTTTGCTTTACGTTAAGGGAAGTGATTGAAAAATCTATTTCATTTTTTTAGGATTCCATAATTAGCTTTTAGGCTTATCGGTCTTTTTTTCAAAAAAACGTTTGTACCAAGATCTTGAGATAACACTTTCGCTATAACCATAACCGTAACCATAATTATAACCGTTCAGCTTGTCAATCTTTACATCGTTTATTACGAATGCCATATTTTTTAGCCTATGGTTTTTATTTAACCCTTTAATAAATTCGAATAAGCGTTTATCGGTAAACTCTGCTCTTACAACAAATAAAGTGGAATCTGCATATTCGGATATTAAAAGAGTATCGGTTACCAATAATGTAGGAGCGCAATCCACAATGATATAATCAAACTCTTTTTTTACGGCATTTATAAAATCTTCAAAAGCTGGACTCGATAAAAGTTCTGGAGCATTTGGAGGAATGGCACCAGCAAAACACACCTTATGGAAATCATTTAAGCCAAAACCTTTATGAATGCAGTCTTTCCAGTCTATTTTTGGATCGTGCAAATAATTTGAAAGACCCACATTATTTTTGTCAATATTAAAATAGGTGTGTAATTGTGGGTTTCTTAAATCGGCGCCAACCAATAGAACTTTCTTTTTTATACTCGCATAGGCCAATGACAGATTTAGGGCAATCATGGTTTTTCCTTCTTCCTTTACGGAAGAGGTTACATAAATAACCTTGCCATCTTTTACTTTTTTGCCTAAAAGATAATTAACATTGGTGCTCAGAATCCTAAAAGATTCAGCAAGAATAGAACGATCGTTGGCTTGCGTAAAACTTTTGATATTTTCAAAATATGGAATTTCTGCCGCTATGGGAATATCTGCATGTAATTTCTCAACATCCGCCCGTTCATGGATCTTGGTGTCCATGGTAAATTTCATATAAAGAACTCCAACAGGAACCAAAAGCCCCATAAGCAGCGAAATAGCATAAACTACTTTTTTCTTTGGAGATACTGGTTTGCTATCGCTCAATCCGTAATCAACAACTTTAACCGAAGGGGCCGTTACCGCATAGTTAATTGCGGCCTCCTCTCTTTTTTGTAGAAGTAGAAGATATAGGCTTTCTTTTATACTTTGTTGCCTTTCTATGGAACGCAATATATTTTGTTTTTCTGGAATTCTGGAAAATTGGGCACCCGCCCGATTTTTTTGTTGGCTAAGTTGCGCAAGTGAAACGTTTTGTTGCTGTTGGTAAACGTTTACAGTATTTATAATATTCTGCTTTGTGCGACTCAACTGGCTAGACAATTCCTGTAATGTTGGATTGTTCTCACCTGCGCTGGCTGCCAATTTTTGACGTTCTAGTGCTATTTTGTTATAACTAGACACCAAAGAATTGATTCCGTTGCTCTCCAAGCCTATATCTGCTGGCAATAATCCATTGTCGCCCTGATCTGAAAGTGACTCACTCAATAATTTTGAAAGTTCAATTTGCGTTTCCAGTTTGTTTACTTCATCTTCGGCAATAGACTTTTTCTGTATGCTCATTCCAGCATCCGCCTCGATATAGGAAAGGTTGTTATTTCTCTGAAAAGATTCCTTTTTACCTTCTATTGTGCTCAGTTCGCCAGAAAGGTTTACAATTCTTTCATCCGTAAAATCAACCGTGCGTTTTGAAACCAATTGCCTATCCAAAACACCATCCTCATTAAAAGTTTCTATTATTTTGTTTAAAATGCGTTCATTCCTATCAGGGTTTTCCCCTTGGAGCGAGAGGGTGAGGATTTCACTTGTTTTGTTGGTAGCTTCCACCTTCATCTCTTCAATTAGGTACATTACCACTTCTTTAACAGGGCTTATAACTACTTCATAGGTGGCATCACTATAATCTTCCAGATTGATGTTGTTCAAAAGCGTTACACTTAGGGGGAAATATTTTGTGGGAATACTCGCCTGACTTGGTAAAACGGTTAGTTTATGATCTTGCTTATCGACAAACGAAAGCCCAGAAGCATTTACAGATACGGTATAGGAAAGGGGATCAATCAAACTATCTTTCGGAAATTCTTTGGTGACAATAAATGGCGCGTCCCAAATTTCGGTGGTTTTAAGTTTCCCCACTACTGCATAAGTAACATCTAAATCCATTTCGTTGACAACATGGCTCAAGATTCGGTAAGACTCCAAAACTTCTATTTCATTATCCATATTAATCTTGGAGTTTCCGTTCAAGATTGACATGGGGTCCATGGAAATGTTCAGTTGTTTGGAATCGTCCAATACTTTTATTTTGGCCACCGATTCAAAAATTACGGGCGCATAGCGAAGGTAAAAAAACCCTATCACGAGGCTGATTAAAATAGCTACCAGGAACCATGGCCAATACCGCAAATATTTGGACAAGGCTTTCTTGATATCAAATTGTTCTTCTTCTTCTCGAATATCCAGTGAATATGGAGGTGATCCTTTCATTTTTTATTTTACTATTAATACAACTGCCGTAAGCGCAATAGACACAATGGTTAATACTATACCTGCATCACCAATAATACCAGCACTTTTTACTTTGGCATTGTTAGGGTTTACCACAATAAAATCATTGGGTTTTATATAATAATGGGGGGTGTTGAACCACTCTGCACTAGTTAAATCAATATGCACCACTTTACGAATACCGTTTTCCTCGGTTATTAAAAGAATGTCGTCTCTCTGTCCATTTATGGTTAAGTCTCCTGCATATCCCAACGCTTGGGGAAGGGTAATGTTTTGCTCAGTAAAGGTATAGGTCCCTGGGGTTTTTACTTCTCCCAAGATGGTAACTTTGGCATTCAACAGTCGAACGCTCACTGTGGGTTCCTTAAGGTGTCCGCCATCCTTCAAAAGCTTTTCTATGCCCTTTTCTACTTCTGCCGTTGTATTTCCACTAACTGTAATTTTACCCAAAACGGGGAAAACAATAGTCCCTTCCTTTGAAACCAAATAGCCTTGAAGTTTGATAATATCCAAACTGGGACTTGATGTGGAAGAGACAGTCTGAACGTTATATGGAATGGTTGTCTCTGGCACTAAAGCACTTACAGTAATGCTTAAAATATCGTTGGGTTGAATTTTTGACGATTCATATTCTATGTTTTGATAAGCATAGAGGTCTGCGTCCTGTAGGTACAAAATTTCCTTTTTGCTAACACACGATTGTAATACCAATGTTAATAGTATTAGTATTATTTTGATTTTATTTTTCATTTTATCTCTATGAAATTTACAACGGTTAGTTTGCTGTTTACTACATTAGTAATACAACGAATTTACTTAATATATTTGAAATAGAAATTAGGAATGTGTTTTCAAAATTATATTTAATTAATCCATTTTTTTCTATAATTCTATCTTTTTTACTGAGTTCCAGTCTATTTTTTTTTCAGCGGTTTCAATATCTATAAACTCAAAATCTGTAAGCCATTGCTCAAGTTTCTTTTTTGAAGATTTTAAGCCTACATAACTTTTTAATTTTCGCGGAATAGACAGTTCCTTTATTACGGGTTGGCCAGGATCTAGGTCCCGGGGATGGATATAGCTCATGACATAGGGATGCTTGGCGGTCCATTTCTTTAATAATGGATAGGGTGCCAAACGAAAATAGCCACCTCCTGAATAAATAAATGTCTGGCCTAATACGGTATGTGTGTTTATGGGGAATTCCCGCAATTGAATCCCGTTGTACCGCAAGATGGATGGTTCCGCAATACCATAAGTAGGCATGCCGCCATGTGCTCTTCCCGTGGGAAATACGGAAGAATCGGTTTCAATTCCCAATTCAAAAAGAACCTCAAAGGCCCATTTGTTTTTTTCGGTAATGGAAAAACCGGGAGCACGGAATATGCGCACTTTTTTTCCTGAAATATCTTCCAAGGTTTTTATGGAACGGCCCACATCTTCTTTGAATTCTTCTCTTTTTTGTTCAAAAACCAATTGGTGTAAATGTGTATGACTGCCTATTTCGTAACCTCGGTTCACAATTTCCTTGACCACCTCAGGATATTGCTCCGCTATCCACCCCACAACAAAAAAAGAGGCTTTCACATCCGTTTTATCCAATATTTCAAAAATGGTTTCCATATTTTCATGAATCCTTGATTCATAATTGGACCATTCCTTTTCCGTTTTAGTGGAAGCATTGTCCAGAATATGAAACCACTCCTCTATGTCGAACGTTAAAATATTCATTGATTCATCCCTTTTTTTTGTTCTCTAAATTTTGGATTAAACTGTTTTGCCAAGCCTGAATAGGTTCCCATTATAAAAGGCATGGGATCCGTAAATTCACCATCCTGCAAAAAATGTTCTGCTGAAAAGAACCGTTTTGTCCATTGCTTAAACGCTGAGAACTTACCTTTGTTAGAAAGAAGCCAGAGCAAATCCATGCTAAAATAGCGTAAATACTTACCGGGTTTATAAGTATAGATTTCAAGGGGATTATTAAGCGAAAGTGCCACAATAGATCGCGGAAAATCCACCCCTGAAATTACAGAAGCTTTAATGCAAGCAGGCACTCGCGGGTTTATTTCCATAATTTGGATATTCCCGTTTCGTGGGTCTTCAATCAAATCGAAATCTGCAAAGCCTTCCCACCCTATTATCTGCAATACCTTTGCACAAATTTCTACCAGTTCCTCTTTTTCAATGGTACGATTAAAGCAACTGCTGCCCCCATTTATTGGGTAATATCTATGTTTTTCGATTACGGTACTATTAATCACTTTTTTATCATTCATTAAAATCTGGACCTTATACTGAATCCCACCTTGGGGAATAAATTCCTGAAGGTGGCAGTTCCCAAACTCATCGTAGATAGCTCCGTAATGTTCCCAAAGTTCCTCAAAACTGTTTA
Source organism: Aequorivita antarctica (assembly GCF_007997155.1). GTDB lineage: Bacteria > Bacteroidota > Bacteroidia > Flavobacteriales > Flavobacteriaceae > Aequorivita > Aequorivita antarctica. The sequence goes on from NZ_VORT01000015.1 coordinate 41,502, forward strand.
CTTTTTTGAAACCCCTCGCCCCTGTTGTTTCATTGGGTTTTATAAGTGCTGGAAAATTAAAACCTGACGGTTCAAACCCCTTTTTTAAAGTTGAAATGTCCAAGCTTTTTGGATGTGGTAAATTATTTTCGGCGCAGATCTGCATCAATTGGTTTTTATCATATCCCTTCATAAAAATAGGATAGTCCGGAATTGAAAATTTCACTTTTTCCTGTAGTACCGTTTTATGTTCGCTTAAATATTTTGCAGAATAATCGTTCATAGGCACGACCACATCCAAACCTTCCTTCTCTAGGTAATCCAAAAAAAAGTCATGGAATTTCGCCGTTTCCTTTTGGGTAGACGGACAAATAATTTTGGTATGTGCATAGCGTGTATGGTAGCCGTAGGACAATTTTGTATCACAAAACAGCACTACTTCATATCCCGCCTTTTTAAGTTGTTTGGCAAAGATTACTGCCTGTATTGTCTGCCCATCCAACAATCCTACTTTTATCATTTTTTCTTGTTTTAATATGTTTCCAAAATTTTACGTGGTGACAGCCTTATTGAAAAATGACCACCATATGGACGCAAAGAAAAATATTTTTATTCAATGTAATTTCAGGGATTAGGGTTTAGAAAGTTAGTGCTTTTTAGGTTGAAAATAAGATTTGGCCAGAGGAATTAAAATACTGAACAAGGTTTTCATGGATTTATAGGTAATGCGTTCCGGTTGTTTAGAAAGTCTATAAACCCATTCAAAACCATTTTTGTGCATCCAAGCAGGAGCCCTTTTTACGGTTCCCGCAAAATATTCAAAGGCCAAGCCAACACCAACTGAAATCGTATTTTCAAGATGCGGTTGTAACAGTGCCATAATGCGTTCCTGTTTGGGAGCTCCAAGTCCACACCAAAAAAAAGTGGGTGCCAAGGCATTGACTCCCTTTGCTAAACCTTCAATGTCAAACTCCTCCAAAGGTTGAAATGGAGGCGAAACCAAAGCTTTTATATCCAGACCTGGGTATTTTGCCAATAGGTTTTTTTTAAGGGAGTCTAAGGAGTTTTGTGAACTTCCATAGAAATAATGTGAATATCCTTTTTCTTTGGAAACGCTGAATATTGCATCCATTAAATCCTTGCCTGAAGTTTTCCCTACCTCATCAACCCCTTGGTTGTGCGCTATCCAAACCAAAGGCATTCCATCAGGAACAGTAAGCAACGAACCATTTTGAATTGCACAGTATTCCTCTTCATGGTTTGAAATATAAACTGTGCGTGAATTGGTTACACACACATATCCATACTTTTTATTGGTAATCGCATTAATTAAAAAATCAAAAGCCGTGGTCAGGTTTACTTTTGAAATTCCTATTTTGTCAATGTAATAACGTTGCATCTACTCTATTTTATTAATTCATTTAATATTGTTGTAAAGCAATTTTCAAAAGCTTCCAAGGTGAAATTTTCCTCATATCTTTTTCTTCCCTCCCGCCCCATTTTTAAACGTAATACTGGATCAACAATGAGCATTTCCAATTTTTCGGCGAAGGCTTGGGCGTCGTCTTTCTCCACCAAAAAACCTGTTTTTCCTTCCAAAATTATATCCGGAATTCCGCCTTCTAAAGTAGAAACTACGGGTAATGAAAATTGCATAGCTTCAAGGTTTACCAGTCCAAACGTTTCATTTAAAGTGGGAAATGCGAAAATATCCGCCTCGGAAAAGGCCCACTCTTTTTCCGCTCCGTACTTTTTTCCAGCGTAATGGATTTTTTCAGATAAGCCAAGTTCCGTTACTTTTTTCTGAAACATTTCAGAAGTAATATCACTTTCGCCACCAATAAAAGTGCAATGAAAAGGAAGTTGCTTTTCCTTTAAAATTTTACAGGCTTCCAACAACACAAATACACCTTTGGCTTTCATTAAATTTGACAAAAAGAGAATCTGGACTTCCTGTGAATCTTCTTTTTCTCTAGCTATAATTGTGCTTGAAAATTCTGGAATTCCGTTCGGGCAGAAATGCACGCGCGATTGAGGAACGTATTTTTGTATTTCGGGATATAAATATTTTGACAGCAAAATAACGTCAGTATTTTTAAAAAGCATTTTGCACAGCATCACATCCAGCCATTTTTCCTGCCTTTCCACCATACTTCTGTTATGAAGGTGGTACACAATTTTTCGCCCAAAAAGTTTCGCTAACACTGCAATAAAGGCGTCTTTATAAAAAGCCTTTCCTTTTGCAGTTAACGCTATGTAAACTAAATCAGGTTTAAAAACCATCAATTGCTTTAATGTTTGAAAAACAATTTTCAAATACAGCCCAATTTTCTGTAAAGGGTTTTTACCTATTTCATCCAAGGATTTTGATGTTCCCAAATTGATATATTCGGAAGTGATGCTGGTGTTAATAATCGAACTATCCATTATGTATTTACCAACCATGGAAGAGCCGTGGACCGGTGGCGGAAGATGAAGAATAAACAGGACTTTTTTCTTCATAGCTGTTTTATTAATGCGCCTATTTTTTCATCAAAAGAGAAAGGCATTTTGTTGGCGCGAAGGGTTTTTATATCAGAATCCAACGGTTTCGAAATATCAATCGCAGCTTGAAGTTTTTCTATAAAATCCGTTTCATTTTTTGGGTCGAAGAGTTGGCCGTTTTTGCTATTGATTAAACTCGAAGCTCCAGCCGCAGTGGAACATAAGGTGTAACAACCACCGAGTAAAGCTTCGTTTACCACTGCTCCGTACCGCTCATAGGTACTGGGAAAGACAAATGTTTGAGAGAAAGTATACCAATTGTTAAGCGCTTTCCCTTCCTTTCTTCCAGTGAAAATAACTTTGTCTGAAATATTCAGTTCTTCCGAAAGTGTTTCCAATTCTTCCCGAAGATCTCCGTCCCCAACAAGTACCAATTTGCAATCATTATTTTCGACTTTTGAAAAACAATTCAAAAGAAAAGGAAGGTTTTTAACCTCTACCAAACGCCCAACAAAAAGGATGATTTTTTTTCCTTTCAAATTATATTTTTCAATGTTTGCTTTGGCTTCCTTTAAACTGTCCAAATATCTTCCGCGTAAAACGGAATCTTCATGAATAATAGGTAATTCAAGGGTTTTTGTTTTTTCCGAAACGTTTTCCTTGTACCAACTGCAAACTGCTTCACTTGTAAAAAGAACGCCGTTGCTATTTTTTGAAATTATATTTCGCAGCAATTTCCGCGCACCTTTTCGTTCTATGGAATTGTCAATACTGTCGTCACTTATGGTGTAAAGTCGAATGTTTTTTTTAAACAGTTTTACATATGCAAAAACCAAACAGGTAAGCGGACTGTATTCACTGCACAAAATAATGTCTGGCTTGTGTTTTTTTATTGCTGAAATAGCACCTGTGCGAAATGATTTTCCTCTAAACTCAAATCCTTTCTGTAGATAATTGGATGAAAATTCACTATTGCTTTTTAAATCGTCCTGATCAAATTTTTGATCGCTTACATTCATCAAGTTAAAATAAAAATGAGCGTCGAAAGCTCGGTGCAATTCATTAAAAAAGTCAACCCGATAAGGCGCCAAGGCGGGATGAAACATTAAAATGGTTTGCTTCGGTTTCATTTTTATATCAAATCTGCGTAATTGATTAAATGGTTTTGGGCTTTTTCAACAATTTCAGGACTCGTTAAAAAGTCGATTTCCCCATTTTCCTTTAGGGGATGAACCACTAATTCGATTGTTTTTTTATTGGAATTTAGAATAGATTGAAACTTAGTCTGCATCTCATTTTCATCACATCCAATAAGGCTGGAGTATCCATCCACGGTATCATACTTGTTCAATAAATAAAATTGATGGTAAAGCCTATAAATATTTTTTGGAAATGGATTGTTTGCCGCGTAAAGTATTTTCTGTGGGCGGATGTATGGTATTTTATATTTTTTGCCCACTTCAATCACCGCTTTCAAAATAGGAAAATAAAGGTGAAGGTGATGGTGATGGTCCAAATGTGTGATAGTTATTCCTTCGTTTTTAACCTTTTCAATCTGTAGGGAATATTCTGAAACTAACTCTTCAAAATTAAAATCACCATTCCTTATTTTCTTTACTGCGACTACATCTTCATAAAATTCGCCAGTTTGGGGGTCTAGCAAAGTAGCATACTTCTTTCCAATATTATTGGGCCCGTCAATAGCCAAATGCACTCCGATCCCGAGCTTTGGGTTTTCTTTCGCCAGTTGTATAGCAGCCTCAAATTTTTGTCCGCCCGAAAGAATGGTCGCGCTGGTAACAATCCCTTTTTGGTGGCATTTTACAATATTTTCGTTCACCTCTTCCGAAAAACCAAAATCGTCTGCATTGACTATAAGTTTCATAAAACGTTATTTGTTTTTTAAATCCCACAAACTTGGAAACAGCGTTTTTGCCCAAAGTTTCAAAAACATTTTTGGAACCTGCTTTGGAAAATGGCTTCTTCCGTAATACATATATTCTTTGTAAGCCAAACCTGTCGGACTTTTTAGGTATTTGATTCTGTTTTTGAGTTTTTTTGAATTGCTCCAATTATTTCCATGGTCATCTTTACAATAGCCACATATACCCGCAGTGATATAAATAGGAAAACCGGCTTTAAAAGCCCGCAGTGAAAAATCGTAATCTGCGAATGCGTGGCTGAAATTTTCATCGAAAAAACCAATTTCGTCTATCACTTCTTTTTCCACATATAGTATGTTTGCATTGGTAAGATGACACGGCTGTGGTATTTCTGAAGGCTGCACTAATGCATACGCGGGAAAATCAATTCCTTTGGTAAGTACATTGCCGCCGTATGAAATTTTACCGGATCTTTTTTCCTTGGTGGAGCCAGAGTACAAACCTCCTTTTTTGTGTTTTTTTAGACAATATTCTTGGGTCTCAATAATTTTTGAGAGAAAGTCTCTGGTTAATTCCACATCATCATTAAGAAGTAAATACCCATCATAATCACTATGTTTTCTTGCTTCATTGAAAGCGAGCCGCATTCCGCCCGCCCAAAATAAATTGCCATTCCCTAAAACAATATTTATTTCTGGATAAATATCGGTTACAGCTTTGCTCGTGCCATCTGTGCAGCCGTCATCGACCAGAAAGAATTCCATTTTCAGGTTTTCCGGTAAATTAGCCTTAAACAGCGTTTGAAGACACTGCAAAGTTTTTTCTTTCCTATTGTGGCAGGTTATCAGTACGGCGATTGTTTTCATCATAAATAAATACAAAGGGTAAACATAGAAATAAAGGATAATTCAACAAGGGCTCTCCCTGTAGTAAAAAAATGATACAAATAACAAATATAGCAGGGTGGTTTTTATTGTACCGAACAATATAAAACAGATAAAACAAAAAGCTTAAAATTCCCATAGATGCAAGAAAATCACTGAAACCGTTGCCATGCCCCAACACCTCTTTTTGGAGCGCAGGATGATCTGCAAACCTAGTTGAAACATCATAACCGTTTCCTACCAAAGGGTGTTTTCCGATATAATGGAGATCAAACAGAAGCGCACTCATACGGTCTGGGGCAAATTCCCCTTCATCCCTTTTAGATGCAGCAGCTACTTGGTCGTTCATCTTTTCCTTCATAAAGTCAGTGTTCTCATAAGTTATATAAGCAATGAGCCCGAAGGTTATTAAAATGGGCAATACAAAGGCCCCATATTTTTTTTTATATTCTATATAGATTGTTGCTATTCCAATTATAAAAAGCACAATATATCCGGTTGTACTATATGTTGTTATCAAAGCAATCAGAATGATAATAACCTTCCATTTGTGATGTTTTAGCAGCGTTCTTATATTCCCTATGTAGAATAGGAACGCTAAGCAAATATAGCAGGCAAAGGCGCCCGGCTCCCAAAACATACCTGAATTTCTGTGTCCAGGTCCATTTTGATGATATAAAATTATATTTCTTCCGGAGTTATCGAAATATGGATCAGTGGGTGGGGTATAGTATAACGGGGGAATATTTTGGCCCAACGAATTCCATGCAAATCCAAAGAGGCTTACTAAGCTAACAATAAATATTATTTGGAAGAAAGCGTATTTAAAGTTGTGCCCTACATACCTAATTATAATGTAACCCAACGTAATTCTTGCCATAAAAGCAATGGTACTTGGGAACGAAACATAACCCAAAACCAATTTCTGAAATAGGAATATAAGTGCGTAAAAAGCAAAAAATCTATAATAAATAATTCCTTTATTGATATTGAAATAGGTGTGATGTTTCGCTACAAGGAGAAGAACGAAAGCAATAAAAATATACTTTGAAGAATCGCCGGATAAACTGAATAAAGCATTTCCACTCATTGCCACAAACAAAAAAGTGTAGAGATAAACCGTTATTTTTTTTTTGGGTAGCGTCATACTAGTCTTTCATAATTCCAATATTTTCTATTTATCCCAGATTCCCGTGGCAGTATTGTTGATTAACTTTATGTATTGCACAGGAAAGAGTATTAGGTTAGGCAAGATGCAAATAATTGTTGCTATTATAACTCCTTCAACTCCTAAAGCAGTGTATTTAACCAAAACTATTGAAAGCGGAATGTTTATTATGGCTCCAATAGCAAAGGAATACATATGCAGTTTTATTTTTCCAATACCATTAATAAAATAATTAAACGGTGCATAGAGTACTGTCACGATAAAATATACGGCCATGCAGATGGTTAAGGCAGTGGGTATAATTACCAAATTTCCAATCCACACTTTATATACATAAGGAGCTATCAAAACCATAATTACAATTAAAATTACTGCTATGATTGCAAATTTTATAAGATTTTTCATTGCATTTTTAATCCAATCAAATTCTTTTTTTACATACGCCACGGTAATGCTAGACCAATACGGTACCAAAACCATAGTAAAGACCATCGAGGAAATACCCATGTACTTATAAGCAATGTTGTAAGGCACCACTTCTTCTGGACTGAATAGCTGAGTTATAATTAAGTTATCTGTGGAAAACATTATTATAACCGAAATCTGGATTATAAAAAAGTTTATACCCAATCCAAATATATCTTTGAAATATTCTTTTTTAACGTAAGCCCATTGCGGTTTAAACTGCTTGTATTTGGTTGAAAACGCATACAGATTTAATCCAAGCAGAATCAAGACTGGAAACAAGGAAAATATTGCCCCAAAAAACAACAGCGAACTTTCGGCAGTTTTAGTTAAAAGCCAAATTAAAAATAACGAACCCACTGCAATTATAAAACTTACCTTCCCTTGCATGGAATGGTGCTGATCTGCAGTATAAACAGATGTGATAAGCGTAAAGATGAGTCGCAGGCCGAAACAGCCAAAAACAATGGGCATTAATAATTCCAGCTGATCTTTTAATGCATTTGAAGTATTAAAAACTTTGGTCCAATCAATATTATAACTTGCGATTAAGGAAAGCGCCAAAAAAACCAGACAGATCGCACCTATTGTATAATAAGCAGTGCTTACATACCCTTTTGCCAATTCGGTATCTTCATTGGCTTTTGCTTCCGCAAATTTATTTCGCAAGCCATGCCCTAATCCTATATCAAAAAAAGTAAACCAAGCAATGAAAGAACTTAAAGTAAGCCAAATTCCATAGTTTTCGTTATCCAAAAATTTTATCGTCAAGGGCACTAATAAAAAATTTGCAATAATACTTCCTCCTTTGTAAACAAAAGACCAAAAAACATGTTTTGATATGTTTTTTGATCGATTGCTTTGAATACCAAGATTAGCTTGTATTTTACTTATTAATTCTCTCAATTATTTCATATAAATTTGATTGTAATCCACAGATTCCTTTTTCCAATTTATAGCTTTACTTGCTTAAAGTTTTCTTGATTATTTAAAAACCATTTATACGTAGTTTCAATGCCATGGGACAATTCTATGGAATCTTTCCAGCCAAGCGCATTCAACTTACCGCTGTCCATTAATTTACGCGGTGTACCATCAGGTTTTGAACTATCCCAAACTATTTCACCTTTATGGCCAACTGTTTTTTGTATAATTTCTGCCAACTGTTTTATGGTAACATCAGTTCCTGTACCTACATTGTACAAATGTTCAGGCAATGTATTTTTGACTGAAAAAATAACCGCTTTTGCAAGATCGTCTACATGCAAAAACTCGCGCATGGGCTTACCACTACCCCATAATAGCACATCTGTGTGATTATTCTTTTTGGCTTCGTGAAACTTACGGATCATTGCCGGAAGCACATGCGAAGTTTCCAAATCGAAATTATCGAAAGGTCCATAAAGATTGGTTGGCATTAAACTCACAAAGTCCTTCCCGAATTGTTTCCGAATAGCTTCACAGGCTTTTACGCCGGCAATTTTGGCAATCGCATACCATTCGTTGGTGGGCTCCAATGGCCCCGTTAATAAATATTCTTCCTTTAAAGGTTGGGGAGCTAGTTTTGGATATATACAAGAACTGCCCAGAAATATAAATTTTTGTACTTCGTTGCGGTGTGCTGCGTCTATAAGATTATTTTGTATTTGAAGGTTCTCCATCAAAAATGGATACGGAAAGTTGTTGTTAGCCAAAATACCACCAACCCTGGCAGCCGCATCAATAACCACTTGGGGCTGTTCGTTTTGAAAAAATGAGTTTACCGATTCCTGATTTTTTAGATCGAGCTCTTTACTGCTTTTTCCAATAAGATTACTAAAGCCCTCCGCCAATAGCGCACGCCATACGGCAGCACCTACCATGCCACGATGTCCAGCTACATATATTTTTAAATCCTTCTGCATGCTATTCGAAATAATTAAGAGTGGTAAAGCCTCCTTGCTTTAAGAATTGATCTTTTTTCATCAACATTAAATCGCTTTCCATCATTTCTTTAATTAGCATAGGTAGATCATAAGTGGCTTCCCATCCTAATTTTGTTTTGGCTTTTGTGGGATCGCCAATTAGCAAATCCACTTCTGTGGGCCTAAAGTATTTAGGATCCACTTGAAGCACTTGTTTTCCTATAGGCAATTGATAATCTGGATGCTTACATTCTTTAATAAAGGCTTTTTCATTTTCGCCTTCTCCTTTAAATTCCAATTCAATTTCAATTTCGGAAAAAGCCATACGTACAAAATCCCGAACCGCAGTAGTCTTTCCGGTTGCGATTACCCAATCTTCAGGTTCGTCTGTTTGAAGTATCATCCACATCATTTTTACGTAATCCTTGGCATGGCCCCAATCCCGCTGTGCGTCAAGATTTCCTAAGTAGAGTATATCCTGTAATCCTAAGGCAATTCTGGAGACAGCCCTGGTAATTTTACGGGTTACAAACGTTTCTCCGCGAATTGGAGACTCATGATTGAATAATATTCCGTTGCAGGCAAACATTCCATAGGCTTCACGATAGTTAACCGTAATCCAATATGCATACATTTTTGCAACGGCATATGGACTACGAGGATAGAAAGGAGTGGTTTCAGACTGTGGCACCTCTTGTACCTTTCCATATAATTCGGAAGTGGAGGCCTGATAGATACGTGTTTTCTTCTCCAGCCCAAGCAATCTTACTGCGTCCAAAATTCGTAAGGTACCAATGCCATCTGCATTTGCTGTATATTCAGGTACCTCAAAAGAAACCTGAACGTGGCTCATGGCAGCCAGATTGTATATTTCGTCTGGTTGAATTGATTGAATAAGGCGTATTAGGTTTGTACTGTCCGTCATATCGCCATAATGCAAAATGAAATTACGGTGCTTTATATGTGGATCTTGGTATAAATGATCCACCCTATCTGTATTCAACAATGATGATCGTCGTTTTAAGCCGTGAACAATATATCCCTTTTTCAATAGAAGTTCACTTAAATAAGCCCCATCCTGTCCTGTTACTCCAGTAATAAATGCTACTTTATCTTTCAAAATGTTTTCTTAAGAATTAATGCATAAATGTAGAGACTAAATTTTACTTATAAAAATAGCCCAATGTAATCTTACAATTAAATTTAGGGAGTGAATTGTGTGGTCCAAAAAGAAGTTTGGCCCATAATTGTTTTAAATATTATGCTTTGCTTAGCTTAGGTACGTGCAATTTTATCCTGCCTTGTTCGCGCGCCAATAAGCATGGCAGCAGACCCAATGCGGGTATTAATACAGCAATTATTAAAAATTGTATGTTAATGTTAAAATTTCTAATTAAGAAAGCAACCACAATAACAAATAAATTTGCTAAGCCTACCATTAGAGTGCCTTGTTTGTGGGATAGCCCCAAATCCATTAAACGGTGATGTATATGGTTTCTGTCTGCACTAAACGGACTGCGTTTCTGTCTAATTCTAATTATAAAAACACGAAGGGTATCCAAAATTGGAAATGATAAAATTGCCAATATTAAAACAGGTTTGTTTGGTATAGTGAACCAAATAGATTCGGATGTGTTCATCCCCAAAAAGCTAATACTTTGATAGGTTAATAAAAACCCTATGAACAAAGAGCCAGAATCTCCCATAAATAATTTATTCTCTTCAGAAAAATTAAACCTCAGAAATGCCAATAAGGCGCCTACCAATATAAAAGATATCAACATTAAAATGTGGTCTCCTTGAAACATAAAGAAAAAACCAAATACGGTGCTTGCTATAATTGCGATAGTACCAGCCAAACCGTCTATCCCATCTATAAGATTGAAGGCATTAATTATAAAAACAAAAACGAGTAATGAAATCACTACTGAGATTATATAGGGAAGCTCCCAAATTCCAAACAGTCCATCCAAGTTATGTATTCTCACATCAGTAAGTAAAATAACAAGCGCTGAGGCCATAGCCTGTCCTATAAATTTTTTCCTAGGTGAAATTCCTATTAAGTCATCTTTTACACCTAAAAAAAACATTATAGTAATAGCAGCCAATAGCAGCAAGAGCTGTTCTATATGAAATTGCTCAAAACTTTTTAAACCTCCCAATATCATTATTGATAGGGAAAATGCAATAAAGATTCCCACGCCTCCAAGGTTAGGGGTTTTTTTGGTATGCATACTCCGGGTCTCAGGAACTGCCATAAGATCCTTTTCATTTGCCAAGCAAATAATTGCAGGAAACATTTTAATAGCTAAAATGAATGAAATTATCACTGCGAAAATCCCCAATAAATAAATGTCGGAAAACAAATAAGATAAATAATCCATAAGATTAAGTTTTTAAAACCATTATGAATTAGAAGATAAATTGAATTACTAGTGGGTTTGTTGTTTTTAAATTTAATCTGTAGGGATACAATTAAAATCTTTCATTGCTAGGGGCAAGCAATGTTTTTATTTTAGGGGATAAATAAAAAATGAACTATCTTGAGGAGAAGCTATCTTTCGCCATTATTAAACAATAATAACAACTAATTGACACCCCAAAGATAGAAAAAAGACAGAAAAGTGGTTTCTTTAAAAATAAAATAAATGCACTATTAGCCAAACGGTTAGAGTTTATCGGTTAAATACACTTTTTTTTCTTTTTTTTTTAAACCTCTGTAAGAATTTTCATGTTTTTTTAAAAAAAACACTCCCATTGCCAAGCAAATTCTAAAAAAATCAACCCAAAAAAGGACACTTTTTAAATTATCTTGAAGGCTATTGCACAAGAAAAAATTAAGACCTTGTGTTTAAAGAATAATTTAGCCTTAATAAAAAAGGTCGACTTTTTAAGTCGACCTTTTTGGAGAAAATCTAGTAGCGGGAATTGGACTCGAACCAATGTCCGCCAAGGCGGTTATGAGCTCTCAATCAATTCACTTTTTATGAATTTACGAGGGCTTCGGAACCTATATATTATGGGTTGTGTTCAAAAACGTGTTCAGTTTCGTGTTCACTCGATTAATACTTATTTGAACTGCAATATAGAAAATATTTGCCAGCTGCAACGGCCCCATTGCAGTCTAAATCACAAATATCAAAAGGTTATAAATAATGTTGCGGCAATAATCCAAACTATCTCAAATTACTTTGAAAAAAGGGTTACACCTACAATACGCGCGAACGAAAAAATTGCACCAGTATAAGAGCCATATTTGCAAATAGAGAATTTTATAATTTAGGTTTTTAGTATTTTATCTTTTCCTTACAATCAAAATTTCATCATCCGAAAATTCCATCCAGGCAATGTCGTAGAGGTAATGGAACATCTTATTATGTGAATTGATATGAAAATGGGTATGGTATTTAAACCTAAACCTTTTCTTTTCGAGTACATTTCTGTACACCTTAACCTGGGCTTTATTTTCACCTAGCAATTCTGAAAGGATGGAATAGTTGCGTTTTAGATAGCTGTTAATTTCAATTGCTGCCTTTTTCGCCTCATAGCGAAGGTGTTTGTGGTAATGGTTTTTACAGTCTGTGGAACAGAATATTTTATCGGCCCTTCCTTTAAGGGGGCTGGAACATATTTTGCACTTTCGTTCCATGATTTATGCTTTTGTAACTGTAAAGATAGGTTATCCGTTCTTAACGGTTATACCTGCTTATTGTCGTTTGTCAACGGATAATGGGTTTTTCTTTGATTAATTTTGGGTAAACCATAAGCGTCATGCCGGAAAACCTTGTTATAATACTATTTCGTCCCGTTGCCAATGCGGGCCGTATTAAATTTCGTATTCCCTACCAAATGAAAGCGGAACGGGAGGCGTTCAAAAAGTTGGGTGGGGCCTTTTACCACTACAATCAGAGATTATGGAGCCTACCCAATACCCCTGCTAATATGGCACAGGCAGATGCGCTTTTTGGAAAAAAAATGATTGTAGAGGAAACCGTACTTCCTTCCGTAATACCACAATTTAAGGTTTCTGAAAAAATGCAGGAGGAATTGGATCGCAACCACCAAAAGATGCACTTAAAGGGATTTAGTGAAGCTACCATACGCAATTACCAGAGTAACCTAACGCAGTTCTTTAAATATTTTGAGGGCGCGGAGTATCGGGAAATCACTAAGGAGCAAATTGAGGGGTTTGTGTATTATTTAATCAGTAAATACAAGATTAGTGAGCAAAAGCAGAACCAGCTCATAAATGCCATTAAGTGCTATTATGAGCATAGCTTGGGTATGCCACGGGAATATTATAATATAACGCGCCCCACCAAGAGCAAAGACCTGCCCAACATACTGAGTGAGGGTGAGGTTAGGGCAATCATCAATTTTCCAACGAATACAAAGCACCGTGCCATACTCCATACCATATACGGGGCAGGCTTGCGGGTAGGTGAGTTAATAAGGCTGAGGGTAAAAGATATACGCAGTGCCGACGGTTATATTTTTATAAAAGATGCCAAAGGCAAGAAGGACCGCCATACTGTTTTGAGCCCCTTTCTATTAGAACTATTGCGATCTTATTTTAAGGAATACAAACCGAGCTATTGGCTTTTCGAGGGCCAAGATGGCGGACAGTATACTGCCCAGAGCGTGCAGCGCATATACCGCCAGGCCGTTAAGGGAACCAACAGCAATCCATGGAGTACGCCTCATACCTTGCGGCACAGTTTTGCTACCCACCTGATGGAACACGGGGTAAACATACGTTATATACAGAGTGCCCTTGGCCATGCAAGCACCAAGACCACGGAAATTTACACCAGAGTAATAGGGATTAGCAACAAAACATTGAAGAGCCCATTGGATAGCTTGTATGAAACGGCTATATTTGAAAAAGACAAACAAAAATGACATGGGGTACATGTGCGATATATACGTCACTCCTATGTTGTATATATACATGTTGTGCTTCATGCAAGAAAAACCGAAAAATGAGATTTTGGATTAAAAGAATATTAATATTAAGTATTGTTTGCTTGTCTTTTTCTTGTGGAAAACAAGAGAAATTTGAGAGCGGAAAATGGAAACAAGGCGGAGGGGAAAATTTGTTGACGGAAATAAGATTGAATATGACCGAAGACTTAATTAATAGTAAAATTCTCATTGGAAAGAATCAAACAGAAATTTACGAATTATTAGGGAATCCTGAACCAGTCAACACCTATTCAGAATCCGATACAAAATTTTATCCTGTAATGGAAAAGTATAAATGGAATGTTGACCCCGATGAATTAATATATCTTGAAGTAAATTTTAGTAAGGAGGGTTTAGCTGAAAATATAAAAGTTTATAAGACAAAATAAAGCACGAAAGCACAACACAGTATATAAGCTATGGCTTGGTCAGTCCTCACTTGGAAAATCCTGCGGATTTTCCAAAGCCAGTTTTTATTTGGAGAGGTTCGTGCTAAATCACGCCACAGCTCATATACATAAACGTTGTGGGGCAGTTGATCTAAAAAAAAGCAGAACGCATAAGGATCCATAAAAAGGGTTCGGACTTTTCCGCCAGGACGAAAACACGGTTTTTGGGCGGGAAACCGCAAAATCCCCACAAAGGCAATCGTTTATTTGCAGAGGATAGTAGAATGATTCTTTGGATGAAGATTTTTTTGGCAGTCGTATATTTTCGAAATCAAAGCTTGGGATTTTGCGGTTCCGATGGAGGCCATTTCCTTTTTGCGGGCGATAGTTGAGCCAATCAGTACGCTCAATCGAAGTAGGTGTATATTTACTAACAATCAAAAACCGTGTTTTCGGCAAGCCTCGAAGGCCAGTTCATATCAGCAAAGTTTCCGGAAAAAGGGAAAACCGCCCCACAACACGGGCTATAAGCAATGCTGGGTATGTGTTTAATTCAAAAGCAGTTGTATATTTACAAAGTCACCAAAACTTCATTTTGGCGAATAGAATAATAAGTAAAAAATAAAGTTTTGGCTTAGTGCGAGCTTCGAAAATCAGTTCATTTTTGGCGCACTGCTCATAGCCCAACCGTTGCCACCCATTTGAGAAAAATCCCGCAAACATTGAAAAACCCAAAGGACACGACGGAAAAATGAAATTGTGAACGGAATTAAAAATGCGGAATTAACACGCTGAACCGAATGCCAAACCAAATG
>NZ_VORT01000016.1 GCF_007997155.1 Aequorivita antarctica
TAACATCCAGTTGGATCGTAAATGGTGCCGCACAGTTTGCAACTGGAGGTTCGGTATCCTCTACAGTCACAGAATCTGAAGCACTATTTGTACATCCATTAGCATCGCTAAAGGTATATGTCAATATATGTGTTCCATTACCCGCAGCCCCTGCATCGAATGTGTATGTCATACCATTTCCATCATCAGTAACTCCTGCACCGCTATAAACACCACCTACTGGTGTTCCGCCACCTTGAGCTGTGAGTATTGCATTAGGACAAAGAGGACTAACTGGAGCTGTAAATGACACTACAGGAAGCGCAAATACTTCAACATCATCAGTTGCAGATGAACCTCCTTGAGTATATGTTAAAATATGAGTACCCACTCCTGCGCTAGCAGGGTCAAAGCTATAAGTGGTTCCATTGCCATCATCGGTAACGCCAGCTCCACTATAAATTCCCCCTGTTGGCGTACCGCCGCCAAGACCAGTTTGAACACCAGCATCTATACATAGATTAGCTAATGCTGTAAAAGTAGCAGCAACTGCTGAAAATACTTCAACATCGTCTGAAGCGTTTAAAGAAGATCCACAAGGATCTGTAAAATTATAGGTTAGGGTATGAATACCAACACCAGCTGCGGCAGGATCAAAGCTATAAGTTGTTCCGTTACCGTCGTCTGTAACACCGGCTCCACTATAAACTCCTCCTATTGGAGTACCGCTGCCAAGACCAGTTTGGACCCCGGCATTTACAAGTAGATCTGCTAATGCTGTATAATCAGCAGATGTGTAATAGGCAAATCCTATTGTATTAGAGGCTTGTGTTACAATACCGCTAATACTGGCTTTAGATGAAACATTGTTATAGCTATAGGAGTTTGGAGTAGAACCACAATCAAAAATAGTATTATTAAAATAACCCGGAAATGTATCACCTTCATCACCACTATTGTAATTATTATTCAGATCGTTGTCTCCATCTGCTTGTTCAAGATTAACACGATATCTAGCTGGGTTCGTATTGTTTCCTATGGATTTGTCAATATGATATATACACAGTCCTGATCCCGGTAAAAAAGCATCCCACCCAATTTGCTGCCTATTTTCTAATAAGAAGTATTCAGTCGCAACCGTGGTGTTCAAACGATAGGAATCGGGAGAGTTTTGAGAATAATCCATATTACTGATAGTACCTGAGCCACTAAGTAATGTTGGTACCATCCAGGCCATTTCATCTTTACAATAAATAGAAGGATGCGCAGGTGTTTTTCCGGAGTTGTTCCAAGTACCTCCAGCCATTAAACACCAATTACCTAATCCACGAGAACCTCCATCGGTATCGTATAAATCAGGAAGCCCTAGCGCATGACCTAATTCATGGCACATTACACCTATGTTTGTAATATTTGTGGTCCCAAATTTCTCGGCTTGAATAATATAGTCGTTAATTGACTTTCCATCGTAAGTTACTTGTAAGCCACCAGCAGCCAAGGACCATCTATGTGACCAGATGTCACTTGCGTTTCCGGATTCTTCCGCGCCACGGCCGGAGTGAATTACCATTACCACATCAACGGCTCCATCATTATCACCGTCATAATTTGCAAAATTAACACCAGCTGCTTCAGCTCTGTCAATTGCTTCACGAATAAGTGGAACTGCATTTTGAAAATTTCTATTGTTTATATTATCAACTCCGTAGGTCGCGCGATTATTAATTGATGTAAACCAACCAGCAACGTCGGTATTAATTGTCAGGTTTCCATAAGAAGCGGCTAGATAAAAGTCGCGAAAACTTCCCGTTTGTCCATTAACATTATATCCAACCTGATTGCTAAGATTATTAAATTCGGTATTTGAATAGGTTGCAAGTTGATCGGGGTATTGTATTAATAAAAGCAATGCTTTCCGAATACCAAAGGATGGAAAAACGTTCTGGAGGGAAATTCCTGAAGGAACTTGAGCTGCATTAATAATAGAAACCCTATTTCTTAGAGGCTCTCCAACATAACGTGCATTTTTATTTAAGGAATTTAATGTTTGTCTATCCTGTGAATTCCTTTCAGTGGTTTCAGACACGTTTACATTAGTTATGTACAAATCGCCGTCAACGCCTTGGGCTACGTATTTAAAATATTTATCCGTAGGGTCTTGCATAACTGTATATCCGTCTACAGTCTCCAAATAAGTCATTCTGCCAACGGTTAAAATCCTTCCTTTAAAGGTTTTGCCGTTTGGCTGTTCCATTTCAGTTATATATGGAAAGTGAGAAACTCCACAAAATTCATTTCCCTGAGTTGGTATAACAGAGGTAATATCGCCAGGCATCTGGGTTGGATTAGCTTGTACACCTTTCTGAACCTCTGAAGGGGAAAGGTAGCGCTGACTACTTTCAGCAAATTGTGCACTACTTTGCCATGTGCAGCAAACTACTACAATGGCTATTAATACTTGGGTAATTTTCTTCATAATAGTTTCATTCTAAGTTGGTTGGTTTGTTTTAAAGCCTAAGGTTTGGCTTTTCTTTTTTAAAGATGAAAGCGGTTTAGGTTCGGGTGACAAGCTACGGTCAATTAAACTCGTATAACATAAGTAGTACTACGTAGATAAGGCGTAGTGCACTTCGCACTAATTAGCAGCTTTATAAATATTAAGTTTTGGGTGTTGTTGGTTGAAAGGGGTGGCCTCGTTACACTTCGACCCTTCGATTGCCCTTCGACTCCGCTCAGGGCAAACTTAGCTCAGCACAGGCAAATTTGAAGTCGCTGTCGCTCATTCAAATTCACTTGGCCGCCTTTGATTTTGTTTTTTTAAAAGTACTATTATAGGTCCCTGAGTGTTTTGCCGCTAGACAAAATTTATCAAAGGGCCGGCCTATTGTCTATTCGCCCCCTTTTGAAATTCTTTCAATAAAAAACCTCTTCCCTTAATAACTCGTCGCTCGAACTTCTAACTTCATACTTCCAAATTCATAGCTGCTACTGCCCTCCCTTAATAGGATCACGCTGGGTTCTTACAGTCATGTCGCTTATATCCACAGAGCCCACTGGTTCTTTGCCTCGGCTCATTGGCATATCTTTCAAAACAGGATAACGAAGCAGTGATAACTAGTTGCAATTGTTAAAGATTTACTTCTATCGTCTGTGGTTTGAAGGTTTTTTCATAATTTAGCGCTACATGAAATCATTAATTCACAAAACAATAGCTGTTTTTATGGCGGGGGTAGTTCTTTTTACTACCATGTCCTTTGCTGTAGATATGCATTATTGTGGTGATACATTGGTTGATTTTTCTTTTATTCAGCAGGTAGGCTCATGTGGTATGGAGGAAATGCCCACTGTTGCAAATTGTGAAAATTCTTCAATAACTGAAAAATCTTGTTGTAAAGATCAGCAGTTGATTAAGCAAGGAAAAGACGACTTAAAAATTTCCTTTGAACAATTATCATTGCAGCAACAAATTTTTGTCGCTTCCCTTTCATATTCTTATATCAGTATTTTTGAAGGAACAGAATCTAACGTTGTTCCTTTTGTTGCCTATCCACCTCCTTTCATTGAACGGGATGTGCAAGTGCTGCACCAGACTTTCTTAATTTGATTTTTAGACAGTAATTTTTTTGCCCTGCGGTATTTCCGTTTTGGGCACGTTTTGTTGTGTTCAATTTATTGAAACCAGAAAAACAATTAATCTATTAACTGTTTAATTATCAAAGTTTATGCTAAATAAAAGCATCAAATTTCTCATAGAAAACAAACTCGTTGCTGTTCTAATGCTCATTGCTTTTGTGGGCTTTGGAACGGTTTACGCACCCTTTAATTGGAATACTGGTTTTTTGCCATCAGACCCTGTGGCTGTTGATGCCATTCCTGATATTGGCGAAAACCAACAGATTGTTTTTACTAAATGGGACGGTAGGTCGCCTCAGGATATTGAAGACCAAATAACCTATCCGTTGACCACTACGCTTTTGGGTATTCCCGGTGTGAAAACTATTCGTAGTTCTTCCATGTTTGGGTTTTCAAGTATCTATATCATTTTTGATGAGGATATCGAATTTTATTGGAGCCGTAGCCGCATCCTTGAAAAACTCAATTCCCTACCCAGTGGTCTTTTGCCAGAAGGTGTTAACCCAGCTTTGGGTCCTGATGCCACAGGATTAGGACAAATATTTTGGTACACACTCGAAGGACGCGATAAAGATGGCAATGTAACAGGAGGCTGGGATTTGCAGGAACTGCGAAGTATTCAGGATTACTACGTTAAGTATGCACTTGCCTCAGCCAGCGGTGTTTCTGAAGTAGCATCCATTGGCGGCTACGTAAAAGAATATCAGATAGACGTGAATCCTGAACTGATGCGCCAGTACAACATTAGCTTGGCCGAAGTTGTAAAAGCGGTAAAGGAAAGCAATAAGGACATTGGCGCACAAACCTTGGAAATTAATCAGGCAGAATACCTCGTTCGTGGTTTGGGTTATGTGAAATCTGTGGCAGATATTGAAAATGCTGTTGTTACATCAGAAAATTATACGTCTATTAAGATTAGTGATATTGCCAATGTTTCACTTGGTCCTGCGGCAAGAAGGGGCATTTTGGACAAGGAAGGTGCCGAGGTTGTGGGGGCTGTTGTGGTGGCCCGATATGGGGCAAACCCAATGGAAGTCATCACGAACGTAAAGGAAAAAATTGAGGAGTTAAGCAAAGGATTGCCTACAAAAGTGCTGGCCGATGGCAGAACTTCACAAGTAACTATTGTTCCTTTTTATGATCGGACCGAACTCATACAGGAAACATTGGGCACGCTCAATGAAGCACTTACGTTGGAAATCCTTATCACTATTTTGGTAATTGTCGTGATGGTTTTCAATCTTCGGGCATCGATTCTTATATCGGGTCTCTTGCCAGTAGCAGTGTTGATGGTTTTCATTGCCATGAAATTTTTTGGGGTTGACGCCAATATTGTAGCCCTTTCAGGTATTGCAATTGCAATAGGCACCATGGTCGATGTGGGAATTATCTTGGCAGAAAATATTATTCGGCATTTGGATGAGGAAAATGAAAAAATGGAAGCTGGAAGTCAGAAGTTGGCAGATCCTGAATCCAACATACAGCCCACTGCCTCTAAATTCCAACGATTACCTATCAATACAATCGTGTATAACGCAACTGCCGAAGTTTCAGGGGCTATTGTTACTGCGGTATTAACAACCATTATTAGTTTTATTCCCGTATTTACGATGATTGGGGCAGAGGGTAAGCTCTTCCGTCCGCTTGCATTTACAAAAACGTTTGCCTTAACGGCTTCTATTATCATTGCTTTGTTTTTGATTCCTCCATTTGCAGCCTTCTTATTTAAAAGTAGAAAAATAAGAAGAAGCACCAATTATGGCATCAACGGATTGCTATTGTTGGCAGGGTTTATTGCGGTTATTTTTGGGCATTGGGTTGGTATTATCCTTATTGGCTTCAGTTTTGTTGCATTTGCTAAAATTCGCGGCAGTTGGTCAAAAGAGCGTTCCAATAAATATAGCATCTATTTATCTGCCGCAGCCATAGTTTTTCTTTTGGCGGAATATTGGCGGCCTTTGGGAGTGGATAAAAGTGTGTTTGTAAATCTCATTTTTGTCGCAATTATTTGCTTTGGCCTGTTGGCAAGTTTTTTACTTTTTAAAAACTATTATTCCCGAATCCTTAAATGGGCATTGGAAAACAGATTGCTGTTCTTGTCTATTCCCACAACGCTCTTGATCCTCGGGTTCATTATATTCAAAAATACCGGCAAGGAATTTATGCCTTCGCTCAATGAAGGTTCCTTCCTATTGATGCCAACTTCAATGCCACATGCTGGCGTGGAAGAAAATAAACGGGTGCTTCAACAATTGGACATGGCGGTGGCAAGTATACCCGAAATTGAAACAGTTGTCGGTAAATCCGGACGTACGGAATCTGCACTCGATCCGGCACCTTTATCAATGTATGAAAATATGATTCAGTACAAACCTGAATATATGCTGAAAGAGGGTGAACGGCAACGTTTTAAAGTTGATGAAGAAGGTTTCTTTATTCGGAAGGATAGCAGTTTTATTGTCAATCCAAATAATAATGTCAGTTCGAGCGCAGTCGAGAACGCTCGAAAAGCTGGAAAAAGCATCTCGACTGCGCTCGATGTGACAGCAAAAGATTTGATAGAAGATGACGATGGCGAATTCTTCCGAAACTGGCGACCGGAAATCAATTCCCCAGACGATATTTGGAATGAAATTGTAAGAGTTACAAAGTTTCCAGGTGTTACTTCAGCACCCAAACTGCAACCCATTGAAACCCGTTTGGTCATGTTGCAGACCGGCATGCGCGCCCCCATGGGCATAAAAGTGAAAGGTCAGGATTTAAAACAAATTGAAGCCTTTGGGATTCAATTGGAAGGTATCCTAAAACAGGCCGAAGGCGTGAAAGAGGAAGCCGTTTTTGCAGATCGGATTGTGGGCAAACCTTATTTGCTAATTGACATTGATAGAACAAAATTATCCCGTTACGGAATTACTATCGAGGATGTTCAAAATGTGCTGAAAGTAGCCGTTGGCGGAATGGTGTTAACCCAAACCGTGGAAGGCAGGGAGCGTTATGGGGTTAGGGTTCGTTATCCTCGTGAATTACGTGGAGATCCATCAGATTTGAAAAGCATTTATATACCCGTTGAAAATGGCAATCCTGTTCCTTTGAGCGAGGTGGCAACCATTAAATACGAACAAGGTCCACAAGTGATAAAAAGCGAAGATACTTTTTTGGTGGGCTATGTACTTTTTGACAAACTGGATGGTTTTGCCGAAGTGAATGTCGTGGAAAATGCACAGGCGCTTATTCAACAAAAAATAGACAATGGCGAATTGGTAATGCCGAAAGGCATAAGTTATAAATTCACTGGAACTTATGAAAACCAGTTGCGTGCCGAAAAAACCTTGTCCGTCATCGTGCCTTTGGCGCTGGCAGTCATATTTTTGATATTGTATTTCCAGTTCCGTTCGGTTTCTACGACTTTTATGGTGTTTACAGGGATTGCGGTGGCCTTTGCAGGTGGTTTCGTTATGATTTGGTTTTATGGGCAGGATTGGTTTTTGAACTTCAACTTTTTTGGCGAAAACATGCGGGACCTCTTCAATATAAAAACTATCAATTTGAGCGTGGCGGTTTGGGTTGGCTTTATTGCGCTTTTCGGCATTGCAACAGACGATGGGGTAGTAATGGCAACCTATCTCACGCAGACTTTTGATAAAAATGACCCCACAGATATTGCAGAAATTCGAAGATCAACTTTGGAAGCCGCTTCAAAAAGAATCCGTCCTTGTTTAATGACCACTGTTACCACCATTTTGGCATTGTTGCCAGTACTAACTTCTACTGGAAAAGGTAGCGATATAATGCTACCAATGTCTATTCCAATTTTCGGCGGAATGCTTTTAGACACCACATCCTATTTCCTAGTGCCAGTACTTTATAGCTGGAGGAAGGAACGGATAGCGAAAAAAAGGATTCAAGAAATAAGATCCAAGAATCAAGACTAAAAAAAATGAAAATGCAACGATCAAATTATTTTATAAAACAAAAAGCCATGCTGTTTCTTGGCTCTTGGCTCTTGGTTCTCAATAGTTATGGGCAAGATTTACAGACCTACATAGACGAAGCTATCACCAATAGTCCCGAAATCCAAAAGGTTCTGTTCCAATCTGATATTGCTGATGAAAAAGTAAATGAAGCCAATTGGCTACCGAATACTGAAGTTAGCGCAGGATATTTTGTAAGTGAGCCAGAAACTCGAGTAGGTGCGCAAAAGGCGCGTTTTTCCGTGAAGCAGATGCTCCCTTGGTTTGGAACGATTACAGCGAGGGAAAACTACGCGTCGTCAATGGCCGAAGCCCAATATGTGGAAGTGACCATCGCAAAACGAAAGCTCGCGCTTTCCGTTTCACAATACTATTATCAACTTTATGAAATAAGGGCCAAACAAGAAGTCCTTGATAAAAACATAGGGCTCCTAAAGACTTATGAACAGCTAGCACTCACTTCAGTGGAAGTAGGTAAGGCATCTGCTGTGGACGTTTTGCGATTACAAATGCGGCAGAATGAGCTGCAACAGGAAAAAGACGTTTTGCTACAACAAAACAAAGGAATACAGGCGGCGTTGAACAGTTTGGTGAACCGTGATTATGATACCGATGTATTGGTGGTGTCTTCACTGGAAATTCCAGAAGAGGACAATCTTTATAGTTATGAGTCACTTTCGGTAAATCCAGAACTACTCAAATACGATAAGCTTTATGAGTCTGTAACCCAATCGGAGCTGTTGAACCAACGGGATGCTTTGCCAATGTTCGGTTTAGGACTGGATTACATACCGGTTGCCGAACGTACCGATATGAATATGGTTGACAATGGAAAGGACATAGTGATGCCTATGGTATCAATATCGATTCCCATTTTCAACAAACGCTACAAGTCCGTTTCCAAGCAAAACGAACTACGCAAACAGGAGATTCAATCCCAAAAGGACGAAAGGCTGAATGTACTGAAGGCCGATTTGTCGAAGGCCATTTCCCAGCGGAACCAAGCCCGTATAAAGTTCAATACCCAACAGAAAAACCTAGTACAGGCCCAAAATGCAGAGGACATCCTTATCAAAAATTACGAAACTGGAACGATTGATTTTAACGATGTGTTGGATATTCAAGAACTGCAATTAAAGTTTCAAATGAGCCAAATTGAATCGGTTAAAAATTATCATGTACAATCCACTATCATCAATTACTTAACCAAATAAACATTTAAAATAATTATATAAAAAATTGAAAATGAACCACTTAAAATATATGCTGCTTCTAATGTTGATGGGATGCCAAACGCTATTCAGTCAAAATATTTATGAACAATCCAAAGAAGGAAATACCGAAAACCGTCCTGTTCGCGAATATACCCTGACCATAAAGGAAGAAATGGTAAACAAGGCAGGCAAGGATGTAAAGGGAATGACCGTAAACGGTACAATCCCAGGACCAACTTTGGAATTTACCGAAGGCGAATACGCTGTCATTTATGTGAAAAACGAAATGAAGGAAGAGACTTCCGTCCATTGGCATGGAATAATTATCCCAAATTTTTACGATGGTGTTCCCTATTTGACCACACCACCAATTCGTCCCGGCGAAACATTCAAATATGAATTTCCCATAACACAGGCTGGGACCTATTGGTACCATTCGCATACAATGTTGCAGGAACAAAGCGGTGTTTTTGGCTCTATTGTTATAAATCCAAAAGAAAAAACCTTGGATTATGATACAGATTTGGTCTTGATGCTTTCCGATTGGACAAACGAAAAACCGATGAATGTACTGCGCAACCTAAAGCGTGGCAACGAATGGTACGGAATAAAAAAAGGTACGTCCACACCATTGAACCAAGTGATTGCACGCAGTGCATTTGGCGCACAGCTCGATTTTTGGCGACAACGGATGGAAGGTGCAGATATAGCCGACATCTATTATCCCGCTTTTTTGGTAAACGGTCAACAAAATCCAGAATACCCCGATTATAAGGCAGGCGAAAAAGTGAGGCTACGGATAATCAACGGTTCGGCCTCTACTCAATTTTGGATGACTTTTGGTGGCGAAATGCCCACATTAGTTGCTGCTGATGGACTGGATGTAGTACCCGTCCAAAAAAACAAAACCTTTATAGCCATCGCCGAAACCTATGATTTTATAGTAACGATCCCCGAAAATGGCAAAATTGAGTTCCGGGCAATGGCACAGGATGGCTCGGGCACTGCAACCGCCTTTATTGGAAATGGTAAAGTGATACCTGCGGAAGTAGTTCCAAGACCCGATAAAATTAAGATGATGCAGCAAATGGCAAAAATGGATATGAAAATGGGAGCCCACGCCTTAAAATTCCAGCCAAAGAAAGACGAACGCTATGAGATGAAAGAGGAATACGGAATGCAAATGGATCATTCAAAAATGGACCATTCCAAAATGGAAATGAAAGATGAAAAAATGGATATGGAAATGTCTACAGATTCAATGATGAAAGGTAAAATGGACAATGTGCAAATGGGTGATATGGATGGAATGCAAATGTTTTCAGAATATAATTACGATTACCTAAAATCACCTAAAAAAACAACCTATCCCAAGGATGTTCCGGTAAAGGAAATCCTCTTGAACCTTACCGGAAATATGAACCGCTATATCTGGAGTATGAACGGGGTACCACTTTCGGAAACCGACCAGATTAAAATAAACCACAAGGAAGTTACCCGAATTACACTTAATAACCTAACGATGATGCACCACCCAATGCACCTTCACGGTCACTTTTTTAGGGTCATCAATGAGAATGGAGAGTACTCGCCCTTAAAACATACGGTTAATGTGCCGCCAATGGGGGAGGTGACCATAGAGTTCTACGGTAACGAGTATGGCGATTGGTTTTTTCATTGCCATATTCTGTACCATATGATGAGTGGGATGGCAAGGGTTATGAGTTATGACACGACGAGAGACAACCGTTTGAATGGTTATCCTATAAGCGGTTTGATTTCCGAGGCCGATAAATATTATACATGGGCAACGGTAGATGCGACATCACATATGACGGAATTAAACTTTGTAACCTCAAACATTCGCAACCAATTCAATGTAAGCGCAGAATACGGTTGGAACCAAAATCTGGAAGCCGAAGTAACTTATGAACGCTATCTACACGATTATTTACGGGTTTTCGGTGGAGTGAATATTGAAAATGAAATGGAAGGCAGTTTGGATGAAATTACAACTACTGCCATAGCGGGAGTTCGCTATCTCACACCTTACCTCTTTAATCTGGATGTGCGAATCGATAGTAAGTTGCGACCTCAAATAAGTTTAAGTCGTGAAATACTGATTTTTCCAAGAACAGCCATTTTTGGAATGTATGAATACCAAGCTAATTTCGGTTGGGTTGATGACCTTTCTTTTGGAGATAATTTCACAAACGAAGTTACTTGGAAGGCAGGAGTAAAATATTTTTTATCACGAAACTTTTCATTGATGGCGAGCTACGACAACCGTTTTGGAGCGGGTGGTGGACTTTCAGTGAGATTTTAATAAATAATAATATTAATTTAAATGTAAAACAAAATGAAGAATTTAAAAGTAGCAACAGCAATTGTGGCAATGGCTTTCGTAAGCCTAACAACAATGTCATGTAGAGACACCAAAAAGGAAGATTTGCACGACGATGGAATGCATTCTGAAATGCCAGAAGAAGGTAATCATGATGATTCTATGATGAATCACGAAAATTCAATGATGGATGAAAATGATTCAATAATGAATCACGATACTTCAATGATGGACCACAACAATACGGATAGGTCCAATACTGTAATGGATTCCAAAATGCAGAATTCCGATGCAAAACAAGTGGTGGCAGATTATATGGCACTGAAAGATGCTTTGGTGGCAACCAATAAAGAGGATGCTGCAAAGGCTGGAAAGAAACTTGAAAGCACATTGAAGGGTTTTAATGTAAGCAGTTACTCTGCTGAACAGCAAAAGGAACTGAAAGATATTATTGAAGACGCAATGGAGCATGCAGAACATATTGGCAAAAGTGAAATGGACCACCAACGTGAACATTTCAAAATATTGAGCAAGGATATAACCGATATGGTTGCCATTACCGGCACGGAAACTACTTTATACCAACAATTTTGCCCAATGTACGATGGTGGCAGTGCGTGGTTAAGTAGGAGCAAGGACATAAAGAATCCATATTATGGTAGCAAAATGCTGAATTGCGGAAAAGTGGAGAAAGAAATAAATTAAGGGCTGTAAGCTGTATGCTTTAGGCTGATTTTGGGATGTTGAACCATTTGATGCATTAAATCAATCTTATTATGAAGATTCTAAGAATCATATTGATTATTTTATTGATTGCGTTTGTGGGCATGCAGTTTGTGCCCACAAGGCGTAACCAAAGTAATATAGTGCCAAAAACCGATTTTTTGGTGGTCAACAATCCATCAAAGAACGTTAATACTATATTGCAAGAATCCTGCTATGATTGCCACAGCAACAATACGGACTATCCTTGGTACAATAAGATGCAACCGATAGCTTGGTTTTTGGAGCATCATATAAAAGAAGGAAAGGACGAATTGAATTTCAACGAATGGGATACGTATTCCGAGAGAAGAAAAAATAGCAAGCTCAACGCGATGATCCATCAAATTGAAGACGAAGAAATGCCTCTCTATTCGTATGTTTTAATGCATAGGGATGCTGAGATTTCAAAAGATGAAAGACAAACTCTTGTAGCGTATTTAAGGATTTTAAAGAAAAATCACGAATAATGAAACACACATATAAAATACACGGAATGACCTGCGGAGGCTGTAAAGCATCTGTAGAAAAATATTTGGGTCAGTTAGATAATGTAACTAAGGTGGTCGCAAATGTTGAAAAAGGAGGGGCCGAAGTTACAATGAGCGGCCATATCTCTGCCCAAACCCTTCAAAATGTTCTTCCTGAAAAGTATCTTCTTTCGGAAAAGGAAACCAAAAACATATTCCATTCTGCATACAGCACTTCGCATAAAATTGAAGAAAAATCAAAAATCCAACAATAAACATGATCACGTCAACGAAAACAGAATAAATAGTAATCTAAAAATTAAATATTATGAGAACATTAGTAACACTTTTAACGGTAATTGGTCTTTTTACATTAACATGCTGTAAACAAGATACAGATGGAAACACAATGATGAACCATAATGGAGGTTACCATTACTGGGGAATGCATGTGGGCTGGTGGTTTTTCATACTCCTAATTGTAATAGTATTGATAGTGTTATTTTTCAATTTCACAAAAAGAAAAGGAAACCAATAATATATTCCATTCTGCAAATAACACTTCTGATACTGTGGAAGAAAATTCAATAATAAACATAATCACGTCAACGAAAACAGAATAAATAAATAGTAATCTAAAAATTAAATATTATGAGAACATTAGTAATGATTTTATCAGTAGTAGGCTTAATGACATTAAATAGTTGTAAGCAAGAACCAGATGTTCAGGCAATGCTTGAAAATACAGAAACAAGAAATGAGATTATGCAAACAATTGCAAATAATCCCAATTTTATGAATGAATTTATGGAGAATATGCAAGGCAATAATCAAGCAATGCAAATGATGCAGGGAAATCACAAAATGATGAATATGATGATGAAGGGCGAAGGTATGAATATGATGAATGACAGTGTAACGTCAATGAATATGATGCAATCAATGATGAAAGATGGAAAAATGATGAATCAAATGATGCAAATGATGCATAATGAAGGGATGATGAGCGAAGATTGTATGAAATCCGGTATGAAGATGATGAGCGATAAAGGTATGAATATGGGCGGTATGGCAGACAATCACAGCAATAACCTTGAGTAATAAAATCAAGAAATTATGATGTATTTATGGATTATTCCATTTCTAATTGTCCTATTGGCACTTTGGTATTTTAGAAAAGAAAAATAGTATAAACCAGTAGGAATTTAGGGACGCTTATTGCCAATGTGAATGTATCCTTACCGTTTCCGGTAATCCACGTACCCGTTTTGCCGCCTTCGGAAATGGTTGATTTTATTTTGAACAATATATAAAAGAACAACAGATGAAAAGTTATGATACCCTTTCAGAAGCAATGAAAGATTTACAAGCAAACGGATACACCTATGATTTTAATTTATGTTCGGGACATATTGAATGCAATGCATTAAAGTTGAAATTACACCCAGAAGATTTTGATGTGGATGAGATGCATCGTTTTGAAGGAATGAGCAGTACAGACGACAATAGTGTGCTGTATGCCATTTCATCCAAAAACGGAATTAAAGGATTATTGGTGGATGCATACGGAGTTTACGCCGAAAATATTTCTGATGCAATGCGAAAAAAATTAAGATAAATAGTTGCCAAATGAACCCCTTAAAAATAAACACCCAAAAATTGTCATTATTAGGCTCTGTATCATTAGGAACAGGCGTGATGATAGGTGCAGGTATTTTTGTGTTAATGGGGCAGATAGCCGAATTGGTTGGCGATTTATTTCCTGTTGTTTTTATAGTAGGAGCTGTAGTGGTAGGATTTAGTTCTTATTCGTATGTAAAATTTTCCAATGCTTATCCATCTTCTGGTGGGGTTGTAAAATTTTTAACAAAGGCCTATTCGCCAGGTACACTTGCAGGTTCATTTTCCTTGTTAATGTACGTGTCTATGGTTGTTGCCGAAAGTTTAGTGGCAGGAACTTTTGGGGCGTATGCTTTACGGCTGTTTCCGCAGGAGTATGCCGGGTACGCATCTGTGTTGGGAGTAATCCTTATTGCTATTGCATATATTGTCAATATTTCTGGCAATAAAATTATTGAACGTACCGCCACCATTACTGCAATTATAAAAGTAGTTGGTATTGTGGTATTGGCCATTTCGGGATTGGTTATTTCTGGTTTACCTACTATTACAGGTAATTATAGTCCTGCAAATAGCCAATCCCTACCTGAAGGTTTTGGATTTGTTGCTGCATTAGCCTTATCGATTCTTGCTTATAAAGGATTTACAACAATCACAAATCAAGGAGGCGATATAAAAAATCCTCATAAAAATGTAGGGCGTTCCATAATTATTTCAATTGTCGTTTGTACAATCATCTATGTTACCTTGGCATTATCGGTTGCTGGCGGATTGAGTGTTGAAGAAATTATAGTGGCAAAAGATTATGCTTTGGCCGCAGCCGCAAAACCCCTATTTGGCGAATGGGGTTCTACTTTAACAATTTTACTTGCCATTGTTGCAACTGTTTCCGGTGTAATTGCCAGCGTGTATTCTGCTTCAAGAATGTTAGGAATGTTAAGTAGTATGAAACAAGTTCCTAATTTGAATAGAATCAAGAAACTTAAAAATCCTTCCTTGATTCTTACCGTTTCATTAGCAATACTGTTAACTATTTTGTTCGACTTAACTCGAATAGCTTCCATTGGAGCAATTTTCTACTTGATAATGGATATTGCCATTCATTGGGGACTATTTAAACACCTTAAAAAGAAAGTAAAATTCAATCCAGTAATTCCCATAATTGCCTTGCTAATGGATATTGTTGTTTTGGCAGCATTTATCTTTTTAAAATTTTTGACCGACCCCTTTGTGCTTATTGTCGCAGCAATAGGGATTGCTCTCATTTTTTTGTCTCAATTTCTATTTATGAAATCACATACAGATAAGGACGGAAACATGAATATGGGAATAGAAATGAGTGAAGATGAAATGACGAAAATGTAAAAAATTAAGATAAAATGAAACACACCTATCACATTCACGGAATGACCTGCAATGGTTGCCGCAGCCACGTTGAGAAAACCTTAAGTGAAGTCAATGGAGTTACAAAGGCATCTGTAGATCTAGAAAAGGCAGAAGCGGTTATAGAAATGGAAGAGCATATCCCTTTGGAAGCTTTTCAAAAAGCATTGAAAGACGATGGAGGGAGCTATTCTATTACACTTCCGGCTGATCCTGGAGCGGAACATAAGCACCAAGCTGAGAAAAAAGCGAAAAAGGAAAGTCAACAAACCAACGGCACCAGTACCTATTATCGCCAATGATAGCAGCCTTGGCTATGAGTTTCAGTTCAGTATCTGTAATTCTGAATTCATTACGATTAAAAAAAATCCAACTATAAACACTAAATATTAAAACCATGGAGAATTCAAACCAACACAACAGCAAAGGCAATTACACAAAGTTTATATTGATGCTCACTGCCTCATTTGTAGCAATGTATATCACGATGTATCTTAACACTTATGCGTTAGACCACGTTTATTTCAGTGTAACCAGATTCTATATGAGTTGTTTGGGCATAGCAGCTATGGCAGTAATAATGTGGTTCTTTATGCGCAAAATGTACCAAAACAAGAAAAAGAATATCGCCATTTTATTGGGAAGCTTGATTTTGTTTGTTAGTGCACTTGGCTTGGTAAGAGCACAAAGCCCTATTGTTGGCGATATACTCTGGATGAAAGCAATGATTCCCCATCACTCCATCGCAATTTTAACGAGCAAAAGGGCAGACCTCAAAGACCCAGAAGTGCGTAAATTGGCTGATGGTATCATTAAGGCACAAGAAAAGGAAATAGCCGAAATGAAACAATACATCAAGCGTCTGGAAGCAGAAAACTAAAATTAGTGGGTAATGGACAAATCAATTTTCAAAATACAAAAGATGGATTGCCCTTCTGAAGAATCAATTATTCGGATGAAGTTGGAAAGGTTTCATCAAATAAAACAACTGGATTTTGATATTACCAATAGGACATTAGTGGTCTATCACAATGGGAATCTTCAGAAAATAGAGGGTGCTATACGCGATTTAAAATTTAATGAGCAATTGATAACAACAATTACTACTGATGAGGTGATTTTTGATGAACCTTCAAATCAACGCAAATTGCTTTGGGCCGTATTGGCTATCAATTTCCTCTTTTTTATAATTGAAATAACAACTGGATGGCTTTCAAAATCAATGGGTTTGGTGGCAGACAGTCTTGATATGCTTGCAGATTCATTTGTATATGGTTTGAGCCTGATTGCAGTAGGCGGTTCATTGTCCCGAAAAAAGAATATCGCTACCATGGCTGGAGGCTTCCAAATTTTATTAGCCATTATTGGATTTATGGAAATAGTAAGGCGTTTTTTTTCAAAAACGGAAACGCCAGATTTTTTAACAATGATAATCGTATCAATACTAGCATTGTTGGCAAATGCAGCCTGTCTTTATTTATTGCAAAAATCCAAAAGCAATGAAGCACATATGCAAGCTAGTATGATTTTTACATCCAATGATATAATAATAAATTTTGGAGTAATCATCGCAGGGTTTTTGGTACTATGGACAAATTCTAGAATTCCTGATCTAATTGTTGGAGCGATCGTGTTTATAATAGTAACAAAAGGAGCTATTAATATTTTGAAATTGGGAAAATAAATTTAAGAATATAATTATGGAATGCCCATTAACTAAGGGTAAATCAACCGAAGGTGTATAACAGGTCATTACGTCTTCCTTTAAAAAACAAATATTTTATACAGATGAAAAAATACATCATTTATATCGCAATTTTAGCCGTAGGATTAGTCATGGGCTATGTCTTTTTTGGGACTTCTTCAGAAAGTTCAGACAGCAACAAAACAGAAAAAGCTGAAGCCAAGACCCAAATGTGGACCTGCTCTATGCACCCACAAATTATGCAACCCGAACCAGGCGATTGTCCCATTTGTGGGATGGATTTAATTCCTGCGGAATCAGGTGCGGATGGCCTTGCAGTGAACGAGATTAAAATGACAGAAAACGCCATGGCATTGGCAAACATCCAAACTACTATTGTGGGAAATGCGTCGGGAACGGATGAAAACACAATGTTACTTTCTGGAAAGATAATGGCCAATGAAGAAGCCAACGCCGTTCAGGCAAGTTATTTTGAAGGCCGTATTGAAAAACTGAACGTCAATTTTACGGGCGAAGAAGTCCGAAAAGGGCAATTATTAGCCACTATTTATGCCCCCAACCTTGTTGCTGCACAACAAGAACTTATAACCGCAACTTCTATGAAAGCTTCGCAACCCGCTCTTTATAATGCTGTTCGCAACAAGTTAAAACTTTGGAAACTATCAGAAAGTCAAATCAATCAAATAGAGACATCGGGAAAAGTACGTGAGAATTTCCCCATTTACGCAACGGTTTCAGGTACGGTTTCCCAAAAAATGGCAGAGGAAGGCGATTATGTTAAACAAGGACAACCCATTGTAAAAGTGAGCAATCTGAGTACCGTATGGGCAATGTTTGACGCTTATGAAAATCAAATTTCACAGCTAAAGGAAGGCCAAAAAATAACAGTTACCACCAATGCCTATCCCAACAAAGAATTTGAAGCGACGGTATCTTTTATAGACCCAGTCTTGAATACCAAATCCAGAACCGTTTCAGTGAGGACAACCTTGAACAATAAAGAAGATATATTGAAACCGGGAATGTTCGTTACCGCAAAAGTACAGATGTCCAAAGGCAATGCAGCCCAAGCAAAGATAACCGTTCCCGCCACTGCGGTTTTATGGACAGGAAGCAGGTCCTTGGTGTATGTAAAAACAAATCCCAACGAGCCTGTTTTTGAAATGCGTAAAGTAACCTTGGGCACTAAAAATGGCGATGTTTATAACATTGTTGATGGACTAAGAAATGGAGAAGAAGTGGTAACCAATGGCACCTTTACGGTTGATGCCGCTGCCCAGTTACAAGGTAAAAAAAGCATGATGAATACCGAAGGAGGCAAAACAACGACCGGCCATGAAGGACATGTAGGTATGGGAAATACAACCAAGATAGAAACGTCAGACCACATTGCGCATAACCAAAGATTGGAAACCGCTGCAAAATTCCAAACACAGCTCAAAGGTATTTTTGGCGCTTACATCGTCTTAGAAGATGCCTTGGTAAAGGACAATGCTGAATCTGCCAAGGAAGGCGCAAACGATTTGCTTAAGAGAATTTCAGAGGTTGATATGAAGCTCTTAAAAGATCAAAATGCACATAATCACTGGATGCAATTGGATAAAGAACTAAAAGAAGCAGCTACTTCAATATCCAAAACATCAGACATTAAAAAACAAAGGGAACACTTTGTGCATCTTTCAGCTCATTTAATAAATGCCGTAAAAACCTTTGGCATCAACCAAAAAGTCTATGTGGAATTTTGCCCCATGGCAAACAACAATCTGGGCGCGTATTGGTTGAGTAAGGATAAGGAAATACGCAATCCATATTTTGGAGCCGAAATGCTAGACTGCGGAAGTGTTACCGGTGAAATAGACTAATCTTTTGATGTCGGGGCCTCGATACACTTCGACCCTTAGACTGCCCTTCGACTCCGCTCAGGACAAGCTGCTCAGGGTAAACTTAGCTCAGCACAGGCAAATTTGAAATCGCTGTCGCTTTTTCAAATTCACTCGGTCACCTTTGAGATTAATTTTATACAATTACCCTTCCCCAACTACTCACCGCTACCCAAGATAATTAATACTTATCATGATAAAACTCATTAGGGCGTTTTTCCTTTTTGTGTTTGCTGAGTGCTTCTTCGGCGCGGAGTTCAATTCTTCTTATTTTACCAGAAATCGTTTTGGGCAATTCGTGGGTAAATTCAATAATTCTAGGAATTTTGTAGCGTGCCAGTTGATTCTCGCAATAATCAAACAGCTCTTGTGCTACTTCAGCCGTAAGTTTAACTTCTGGTGCCAAGATTATAAAGGCTTTAACGGCATTGCTACGCAAGGCGTGGGGGCTGGCAATTACCGCTGCTTCTAATACTTTTGGGTGCTCTAAGAGTACGCTCTCCACTTCAAAAGGGCCAATCCGAAAATCGGAAGCTTTAATAACATCATCATCTCTGCCCACAAACCATAAATAGCCTTCTTCATCTTTATACGCTTTGTCTCCAGTATAATAGAGGCCGTGTTTAAAAACCAACTGATGCCTGCCCGTATCATTTAAATATGTTTTAAACAGTCCATTGACGTTTTCTTTATTGTGGGTCAGACAAATATTTCCTTCTTCTAGGGTTTCTAATTGCTGGCCATCGTCATCGGCTATTACAATATCATAAAGAAAAGTAGGCTTACCCATAGATCCAAATTTAACATTGCTATTGGGTAAGTTGACCACCAAAGCCGTAGCCTCCGTCTGCCCATAACCATCCCTGATAAGCACCCCTGTGCCTTTTTTCCAAACCTCTATAATTTCAGGATTAAGAGGTTCGCCAGCAGCCACACATTCCCTAAGCGAAAATGTATAAGCACTCAAATCTTCCTGTATCAACATTCTAAGCGATGTGGGTGGCGAACAAAAGGTATTAACTTTTAAATCTTGTAGTGTTTGTAATTGTTCTTTCGGATCAAACCGATCTATGTGATAACCAAGTATAGTAGCACCTACATTCCATGGGGCAAAAAAGCTACTCCATGAAAACTTCGCCCATCCAGGTTGTGAAATATTGTAGTGCAAATCTCCTCGTTTCATACCCACCCATGTGGTGGTTGTAAGGTGTCCCATTGGATAACCATAGTGGGTATGTACTACTATTTTAGGCATGCCCGTAGTACCAGAAGTGAAAAAATAGAACAGATCATCATCACTTTGGGTTTTAGCACCCTCCGCCTCAATGGATTCAGAAAGAATGTTATCTATAGATTCCCACCCTTCGCGAGTGCCTTCTGTAATTATTTTTACTTTTATCTTTTTACCAGTCGTTTTTTCTGCCTTATCAATTTTTTCGGCATTCGCTTGATCGGCTAAAGCAACTTGGGGAAATACAGATTTAAAACGGAATTCCAAATCGCGCACATCCAAACTCGTGGCAGCGGGAATGATTACTATTCCTCCTTTTATACAAGCTAAATAGCTATACCAATTGGGTGGCACCAATGGCAATTGGATAAATATATTATCTCCATATTGCACGTCATGTTTCCGAATAAAATTTAAAAACTGATTACTACGCGCAGCGAGTTCGGCAAAAGTATAGGTTTGCTGTTGGTCGTTATATTTCCATATCAAGGCCAAATCATTGGGATGTTGTTGCACATTAAGCGGCTCAAAAACATCGGTAACCCAGTTAAAATGAGTGGGTTTAATGGGCTTTAATTGATCTAAAATATCAAAGTCCCGCTCCGCTATGGCTTGGGCCACGCGGCGGTATATTTCAAGAGTATTCATAAACAGTCTGATTTTCTTTAAAAGTATAAATATTTGTCAGTTCTGCAATGGGTTTTATGGGAAGCTTATAGGTTCGGATTTCTTTTTATTTAATGAAAAAATAGTATTGAAAAAAATAAGCAAATGTGACTAAAGTCATATTTCAATTTAAGACCCTATCGTAAATTTACGATGGTAAAATAGGAGATAAAAAATGTCAAAATTTGAAGATGACTATTTAGACAATCATTACATGCACCAAAGTAATTGGTTACGAGCAGCCTTTAAAAATGAAAAAGGAATAATTTCAAGAATAGTAGGCGATCTATAAAAGGAAATTAAAACTCCAAAAGCACAGTAAGGAAAAGAAATATGAAAAGAAGCTCAAAACAAATTGAATACACAGAAGATACCGAAGCTTTGGCAAATTTTGCCAAAGCTTTAGGGCATCCAACGCGTATTGTCATTCTAAAACATCTGGAAAACCAATCGTGTTGTTTTACAGGCGATTTGGTAGATGTACTGCCTTTGGCTCAATCTACAGTTTCTCAGCATCTTAAAGAACTAAAAAGCGCTGGTCTTATTCAGGGAGAATTAAAACCGCCAAAAATAAAATACTGTATCAATCAAGAAAACTGGAACATTGCAAAAACCTTATTTCAGCAATTTTTTGATTGATATTTTTTTAATAATCATATCGCCTATTGGCGATAAACTAATACAAATAATATGACTAAAGTTGTTAAAATATTAGGAACAGGTTGTCCAAAATGCAAATCAATGACAGGGGTAGTTCAGGATGTCGTGACTGAAAACAATATTGATGCTACTATCGAAAAAGTGGAGGACATAATGGAAATCATGAAGTTCAATGTAATGACCACCCCTGCATTGGTAATAGATGACGTGATTACAATAAAAGGTAGAGTGCCATCAAAAGGCGAGGTTTTGACCTTATTAAGTTAATCAGATAAGTAAGCAAACATGTTTGATTGGTTACAACACATAGCAGATTGGTTGATTTATTCTGTTTTTGAGATAGGAGCTGATACACAATTAGGCACAGCCCTGAATTTCTTTGTGTATGACACAATTAAGATTCTCATTCTGCTGTTTTTTATTGTTTTTTTAATGGGAATTGTAAATGCCTATTTTCCTATTGAAAAACTTAAAAATTACCTCAACAAAAAGAAACTTTACGGTTTAGAATATTTCTTTTCGTCTGTTTTTGGAGCCATTACGCCTTTTTGTTCCTGCTCTTCGGTTCCGTTATTTATTGGCTTTGTGCAAGGTGGAATTCCGCTGGGCGTAACCTTTTCTTTTTTAATTACTTCGCCTTTAGTTAATGAAGTTGCTGTGGCGATGTTTCTTGGAATGTTTGGCGTAAAAGTTACTTTAATTTATGCTGTTTCAGGTATTCTATTAGGTACCCTTGGTGGTTGGTTGCTTAGCAAATTCAATCTCGAACCTTTACTCTCAGATTGGGTGAAAGAGATTCTTGAAAACAAAATGCAACAAGCTGAATACAAGGAGGAAAAACGAACTTTCAAGCAACGGTTGCCTGAAATTACACGAGGAGCTTGGGATATTGTTAAAGGCGTTATTATTTATGTGATCATTGGTATTGCTATTGGTGCAACTATGCACGGCTATGTTCCCGAAAACTTTTTTAATCAGTATTTAGGCGGTGGTGAGTGGTGGACGGTTCCCCTTGCAGTAATTGTTGCCGTACCAATGTATGCCAATGCCGCGGGAATCGTTCCTGTTATTCAAGTTTTTGTTGCAAAGGGAGTGCCACTTGGAACGGCCATTGCCTTTATGATGGCAACAGTAGGCTTATCCATTCCCGAAGCTACCTTGCTTAAAAAAGTAATGTCCTTAAAGTTAATGGCCATCTTTTTTGGCATTGTTACTCTCGCGATCATCATTTCAGGATTTATATTCAATTTAATATTATAACCA
Source organism: Aequorivita antarctica (assembly GCF_007997155.1). Classification (GTDB taxonomy): domain Bacteria; phylum Bacteroidota; class Bacteroidia; order Flavobacteriales; family Flavobacteriaceae; genus Aequorivita; species Aequorivita antarctica. The sequence continues at coordinate 22,782 of NZ_VORT01000016.1, forward strand.
GTATTGTCCGAAAAAAGAAACAAGACCGCTTCGCTGCTAGAACCAAGAGCCATCCGATAGCTTTCGGTATGATTCGTAAAGCATTGAAGATAAATATTTTGAAATTTATAATCTGATTGGATATCAATGTGTTAGCAGCAATTTTAAAAATCATAAAATAGAAGCAACACTAAGACATAAATACGGTCGAATAGTATTTGATAAATTTTAAGCCAATCTTAAGAAATACCAAATCTTAGCTTAATTAAAAATTGTAACTTTTGCTCGATGAGAATTTTAATCGTAGAAGATGAACCCGGTATATACAACTTCCTCAAACAAGGGTTAGAGGAGGAGTCATATGCGGTAGATATTGCCGAGGAAGGGAAGAAAGGCCTTCAATTGGCCCTTTCGGGGGAATATGATTTGTTGCTATTGGATTGGATGGTACCAGGAATGAGCGGAATCGAAATTTGTAGGCAATTCAGAAAGGAATTTAAAGATACCCCTGTCATTTTTTTAACAGCAAAGGACACTGTTGATGAAACCATCTTTGGGCTCCAAGCCGGTGCTAACGATTATATAAAGAAACCTTTTCATTTTGAAGAGCTTTTAGAACGAATCAAAGTGCAACTACGCCCTAAATCTGGGGAGCATTCCATTTTTAAACTTGGAAACATAACCCTGAATACTACAACACATCAAGTCCTTAAAGCAGAGGAAGTAATCAGTCTAACGCAAAAAGAATTTGCGCTTCTGGAATACCTCATGCGCAACAAAGGTATAGTATGCCGAAGATCCCGAATCATTGAAAGTGTTTGGGATATTCACTTTGAATACAACACTGGGGTTATTGACGTATATATTAATGCCCTTCGCAAAAAATTAAAACTAGGGGAAGATGAAAACTATATTCAAACCGTTCGTGGAGTTGGCTATGTAGCAAAAGAAATATGAACTTAAGTTTTCAAAATAGAATTGCATTATATTATATGATAGCCACTGCCGTGATTATGGCCGTGGCTTTTACAGCTGTTTATTTTGTAGTGCAGGAAACGGTTTTTCAAAATCTGGATAACGACCTATCTTTTGAAGCTGAGAAGCATACTGGAGAAATTAAAATTGTAGGAGATAGCATAAAAATAAAAAATAAAAAGGGATGGGAACAAAGAGAGCATCGGGAAGTTCAAGTAAACCCTGTCTTTATTCAAATACTGAATAAAGAAGGCAACTTTATCGACAAATCGCCTAACCTTAAAAATGATGTCCTCATCTTTAACCCACAACAAAACTACGGGGGTCATTTTAACGCAACACTGAATGGTAAAGCCATCAGGCAAGTACAAGTGCCTATCGAGGAAAATGGCAGAATAAGAGGTTTTATACTTGCTGCAATGTCATTGGAATCATCTAAGATGGTATTACTCAACCTACGGAATGTTTTGATTGTTTCTTATTTACTTCTTTTAGTGGGATTGTATTTTATCTCAAGATACTTGGCGGGGCGAGGCATCATACCAGTAAAAGTTATAACCGAAACAACAAAGCGGATTACACAGAATAATTTGAATGAAAGAGTGGTATTGCCGCAAAACAAAGACGAACTCTATGAATTGTCCTCGGGCATCAACCAATTATTACAGCGTATTGAAAACACCCTAGAACGCGAACGGCAATTTACCTCAGACGCTTCCCATGAATTGCGCACCCCCTTATCAACATTAAAAGGCACGCTTGAGGTATTGATTCGAAAACCAAGGGAGCGGGCGGAATATGAGGAGAAAATCAAATGTAGTCTTAAGGAAATAGACCGAATAACTGACACCTTGGAACAACTTTTACTTCTGGCAAGGTTAGATGCTAACTCAAAAACAGTGGACCAATCCATAGTTCCTTTACCCACTTTAATAGACGAAATTCTTTCAAGGCGTAAGAAAAGTATATCAGAAAAAAAACTTGTAATAGATTTTCATAAGGGTGCTGCCCTAGTAAGTGTTGTGCCAAAGTATTATTCTAACCTAATATTAGACAACATTATCGGCAATGCCATAAAATATTCCAAGGAGAATAAGATGCTACACATTGCGATTGTGGAAACTGATTCTAAAATTGTTTGCAAGGTTCAAGATGAAGGGATAGGTATCAAAAAAGAGGATTTGAACAACTTGTTCAACCACTTTTTCAGGTCGGATGCCCTAAATCATAAAAGCATTTCAGGAAACGGTTTGGGTCTTTCCATAGCCAAAAAGGCTGCCGATGCCATAAGTGCCGAAATTCACGTAGAAAGTGAATTTGGTGTAGGAACCACTTTCACGATTGAATTTTAAGCAGATCTTAAGAATTCCTTTAGCCCAGCCTTAGTTTGCGCTGCTACATTTGATGTATAATTCAAAAACACATAAAAATGTTAACAGCACCCCACATTCACGCAATGGTTATCCACTTTCCGATAGCCTTAATCTTAGTTGGTTTTCTCTCAGAAATCATAGCGCTTATCAGTAAAAAGCCATTTTTCAAGAATGCTGCATTTTATCTCTTGCTTCTAGGTGCTGTAGGTGCTATAGTAGCCTACGTTAGCGGAAGTTATGCAGGAAGCGGAATGACAGATGGCATACTACAAGAACCCATGGAACTTCACGAAGAAGCTGCTGTCATAACGTTATGGCTTGCTATTATTACCGCATTATTTCGTGTGGCAATATACTACTTCAAATATGAAAGAACATGGACAAAATGGGTTGGCATTTTTCTATTTGCTGCTTTAGTAGGTTCGGTTGCCAGAACAGGTTATTTAGGCGGGCAATTGGTTTTTCAACATGGAGCAGGTATTGAATTGACACTGCCAGATTTTGGAGATCAATCCACCGACTAACATCAATTTTTTAATCAATTCTTAAGAAATAATAAAGAAAACCCACAGCTATGTGGCCATACATTTACTCAATAATTAATATAATTTAAAAATAAATAAAATGAAAAAATCAGTAGTAGTATTAGCAATTGGAATGGTATTCTCAAGTATGCTTTTTCAATCTTGTAAAGACAATGTTGACAAAATTGAAGTGAAATCCACTGAAGAAATAGGTCAAGAGGTTATGAACGATACAACGGAAAATAAAGACCCTCAAATAGCAACTATTCAGAACATGAAGGATGCGTTTAAGGGTGAAACTACAGCACATGCTAAGTATGCAGCTTTTAGTAAAAAAGCGGTGGAAGAAGGCTATCCTGAAATTGCGATGCTTTTCAAAGCGGCATCTGAAGCAGAATTGATACACGCCAATAATCATAAGGTTGTGTTGGATAGAATGGGTGAGAAAACCCCAGACGTTACACCGGAATTTACTGTAAATTCAACCAAAGAAAACTTAAAAGATGCCATTGAAGGCGAGAGTTATGAGTTTAATACCATGTATCCTAATTTTATAAAAGATGCCCATGCTGCAGGAAATTATATGGCACAAATAAGTTTGACTTATGCGTATAAAGTGGAGCAAAAGCATAGGGATTTCTATATAAATGCCTTAAAAGCTTTGGAAGATGGAAATGTAAAATCCTTGCCTTCGCTATATTATCTATGTCCAACTTGTGGAAACACATACGCAACAACTGCTCCAGCAAGATGTGAAATATCAATGACAAATTCCAAATTATTTATAAAAATAGATTCACTATAGTTTAAGATTTTGGTTTTTTATAGTGTTGATTAGTTGGCAAAGGCCTCGGACGATGTTCGGGGTTTTTGTTATTTGTGGTTTTCCAGAATACTATTCTTAAGCCAATCTTAAGAAACCGCTTAGAAATCTCTTAGATACTCAATATACTTTTGAGGTAGTACAAATCAATGCATGTACACAATTTAACAATCTAAATATAAAAATCATGAACGACGCACATCTTCATTTAGTAGTAACCCACCTTCCCATAGTGGGAGTATTGATTGGGTTTTTGGTCTTGCTCACAGGCTATTTCTCAAAGAGCTCCCAAGTAAAGACAATGGCATTGGGTATTTTCATTTTTAGTGCCCTAGCGGCTATTGCTGCTTTTTTTACAGGGGAAGGAGCAGAGGAAATTGTAGAGAATCTACCGGGAGTCAGTGAAACCCTTATCCATGCACATGAAGAACAAGCAGAAATTTTTTATACGATGATGTTGATTCTGGGGGGTGTTTCCCTAGTGACCATGCTTATTCACTACAAAAAATCCGCTTTTGCTAAATATGGTTTTACTGTGGTGCTGCTCCTGTCTATAAGCAGTATTGTTATGTCAAAATTTGTGGGTACAAGTGGGGGTGAAATTGTACATGCTGAAATTAGAAGCGATGCCAATAATTTAATTCAACTGGATTCGCATAATAACGATGATGACGATTAAAAGTGTTACGAGCTATTGCTCAAACATACTTAAAAGTAGTAAATGCAAGGCCCTGCCTTTTCACAACTTTGCACATACTCAAGAGGTAATTGACAATGTCTTTCTGATTTCAGATGCCATGGGAATACAATCAGAAGAAGCAGACTTTATTGCTATTGCGGCTTGCTTTCACGATACTGGCTTCTCGGAAACCTATGAAGGCCACGAGGAAGTAAGCAAAAGGCTTGCCGAGCAATATCTGACGAAAACAAATAGTAGCAAGGAAGAAATTGAAGTGGTCCTCTCTTGCATAGACGCTACAAAAATGCCGCAGAACCCCCATAACATGTATGCGGAAGTACTCTGTGATGCCGATTTGTTCCACTTGGGAAAACCCAATTTCTTGTATAGGAATAAACGCTTGCGAAAGGAATGGGAATTGATCTATGGCATTGTTATGACCGACAACGAATGGCGGCGATTCAATATAAAATTTTTGGAAGAGCACCAATTCAAAACCTCATATGGCAGCGAAGTCTTGGAAAAAGGAAAGCAGAAAAATTTAAACAAGCTAAAACAATTGATAAAAGTAAAATAAAAATAGCATTTCCAAGTCGGTTCGCATTGTTAAAGCGCTTTGGAAGACGAGTGTTGGAGAGTTAAAAGTTAACAGTGGGAAGTTCCAAATTTCAAAAACTACTTCCCATTTTTAAATTCGTACTTCCCACTTCGTACCTCGTACTTCGTACTTCCCATTTTTAAATTCGTACTTCCCACTTCGTACCTCGTACTTCCCACTTCCCACTTCGCACTTCGCACTTCGCACTTCCCACTTCCCACTTCCCACTTCCCACTTCCCACTTCCCACTTCGTACTTCGTCGCTCTTCGCTAGTCGCTACTTTCACCTCCCCACAAAGAATATTGGTTAATATTCTTTTAGTTATGCATGTCAAACTGTATTTTCGTGTTTTAATTTTAAAAACTATACTATGAAAGACTTAATCGAGAAAATCAATGCTGAGTTTGAAGCCTTTACAACAGAGGCCAATTCGCTTACAGAAAAAGGAGTTAAAGCTGCAGGGGCAAGAGCGAGAAAATCTACGCTTGAATTGGAAAAATTATTAAAACAATTCAGAAAAGTTTCTATCGAGGAATCAAAAAAATAATAGTAGTAAATCTATTTTTTTACTTCTATTGAAACACTTTTTAACTATCAGGATACTAATGCTGATGTTATATTTCTAATGAAAAGGCTGGTGGCTAACACTGGCCTTTTTTTATTTAGTTAGTTTCTGGTTTCTGGTTTCTGGTTTCTGGTTTCTGGTTTCAGGTTGTGAGAGAAGTACGAAGTACGAACGACGAAGTACGAGGGAAATTAGAAGCGAGCTACGAGCGAGGTCTCTTCGCTCTTGGCTATTCGCTTTTCGCTTTTCGGGTAAAAGTGTGCTAGAGGGGAAAATTTTTTCACTTCGAATAGATAAATTACTAGTAAATACCAGTTTTATGAAGCTTATTTTGAGTATATTAGGGAAAGAATAAATTATCTAAAGTAACACCTAAAAATTATGAAAAAATTCTTAATTCTAATGCTTTGTTCAAGTTTTGTTCTTACTTCCTGTGTGTCAAAAAAGAAGTATGTAGAACTTGAAGCAAAACAAAAGAACACTCAAAATTTATTGAACACTGCAACGGTTAAGCTCAATGACTGTATAACAGAGCGGGCTGCCTCTATGGCTCGTGCCAAGGAGCTTGAGGGTCGTTTAGCCGATATGAAACAAACAAATTCCGATCTCATACAAAGCTCCAAAGAGCTTACCATGTTAACTTCTAAGGGAGCTACCAATTTAGAAAAATCATTGGAAAGCTTAAAAGAAAAAGACCTCAAAATTACTCGTTTGCAAGATGCTGTTAACAAAAAGGACAGTGTTACCCTTGCCCTTGTTACCAGCCTTAAGCGTGAAGTGGGTATAAACGATCCCGATATTGAAATAAATGTTGAAAAAGGTGTAGTGTATATTTCACTTTCAGACAAAGTACTGTTTAAAAGTGGAAGCTATCAAATTTCAAACAGAGCAACTGAAATCTTAGGTAAAGTTACTAAAGTAATCAACGGTAAACCTAACTTTGAGGCCATGGTAGAAGGACATACAGATAATGTGCCTTATAGCAATGGCTTGTTGTTAGACAATTGGGATTTAAGTGTGAAAAGAGCCACCGCCATTGTGAGGGAACTTCAAAACTTGGGTGTGGAGCCCTCTAGATTAATTGCTACCGGTCGTGCCGATTACGTGCCATTAGTGCCAAATGATACTGCAGAAAATAGAGCAACCAATAGACGTACGCGTATTTTGATACTTCCAAAAATCGATCAATTTTATGATATGATTGAAAAGGAAATGAAAAACCTTGAAGCTGGAGGTAAGTAAATCGCCCTAGTTTAAAATATAAGACCCAGCGCTAAAGGCTGGGTTTTTTATTAAGTTCTATCTAAGGTCATACTGAAAGGTAAGCTTTAGAGGGGTGAATAGAAGTTGGAAGTACAACCATCAACCGTCCAACAATCTAACCATCCAACCATCTAGCAATCCAACCTAGCAAATCAACAACAAACGCCGCTCCCCATCTTTTTCCTCAGGGGCTCGGTGCACGCAGGGGAGTACTTTGCTTTCAGGGTGATCCACTGCCAAGCGCCATAAGTTGCCAATCCCTAAATTGATGGGCTGTGCATTTGGGGTTGCTTGGTAGTGTAGATCAAAGAAATATTCACTTAAAAAATCCTCAAAACCTGCACCTTCCTCTCCTTGATAGAGTTTTTTGAGTTCGGCCCGTATTTCGGGAATAAGGATTTTTTGGATGGCTTGTTCATTTGGCAAAAAATCACTTGCCGCGCCGTAATAGGTGCATAAAAATGTATCGGTTGGTACGGGAGACCGATCTACATGAAAGGAATAAACATCCGTTGGAAACCAGGGAAAGTCTTCATCGCGCTCATAATGCTCAATTACATTTAGAATGGGAGCTGCGCCATAGCCTTCCAATAGTTTCAAGTCGTTTAACAGTGTTTCACGAGCAAGCTGGCCTTGTTCGCTTAACTGAAGTTCGAGCAGTTCGGCTGAACTAATGGTCGCCATAGTTCCGTTGCAGACTAGTTTATTTGCAATCTCAGAGAAATCCCCTTTCAAGGTGCGGTTCCAGCATAACGCATTTACAGCTCCTTGAAATGGCGTAGCTACTAGGTCTTGAAAACTCGTAACCTCTTGAATTTGGGTGGGGGTAGCGGGCAACTTTTTTTTCATTGGAATTAAGGGAATACAATTATATTATAGCGCATCGAATTGGTTCTGATCAAGTTTGCTATAGCTTAAACAATTTTTTTAAAGAAAAATAGTTATAAAAGTATCTGATATTCAATAATTTATTAAATTTACGTCAATAATCATCAATTTTTAGATAGTAGCTGAATAACTCCTCTTTTAAGCAGTTCGCTTTTTATTTGGCATTAATACCCCATTAGTTTCTTACGTATTGTTCAACTTCTAAATTTTAGTAAAATGACCGCAAAAAAGATCATTAAGACAAAGGTACCAGTAAAAAAGGCACCCGTTACAAAATCAGCCGCTGTCAAAGAAACGGCTGCAAAGAGAACGACCAAACCGGGATTAAAAACCCGAGTTACACAAACCCCAATTGTAAAACCAGGAAAGCTTTCCGCTGCCACTATTAAAAAGGTAGGGACTATTGCCCAAGTGAGGCACTTTAAATTTACGGAGGATAAGCCAATTCGCTTTGACCCCAGAAAGATTAATGCTGAGGTTTTTAAAAGAGGCGCCAATGCCCCTGCAAACATTGAATTTGCAATGGAACCAACAGAAAACGATGTTGTTCTTTTCCACCCCACGCCAGGTTTTACAAGTCAAAAGACGCCTCTGGCGCAACTTTCCATTTGGGTTAAAGTCTATAATAAAGGAACCGAAACAGTAGATCTGGACAAAGTGGTGCTAGAATATAAAAAAGGCAACACCACTGTAAAAAAGGACGTGTATCTACCCGCCGACAAACTGCTTATAGAACCCAACCATTCCGCAAACTGGCAGAATAGCCGCGAATATCACGAAAATGGCGATGTGGTTTTCTTGGAAGTGCCGTTTCCGACCAAGGTAAAATTGAGCTTTCACTTTAAAAATTACAGTGGAGCCCTCTCTGTTACCAAAAACCTAAAACCCTATTCCCATGCCCTCGCCCTTCCTTTTGATAAGGCTGACTTTGGCGATGAGGAATATGTATCTGGCTATTCTATGCACGGCGGCGGAAGCCAAGTGTTTGCTTACGATCTGGGTGTGGAAGCCTATAAGGACAAAGCTTGGCGTGGCTTATTGCCAAACAAAGACGGGAGTAAAAATGAAGACTATCGCATCTGGGGAAAACCAATTAGAGCGATGGCAGACGGTACCGTATTGCATTTTGAAAACAACATTCCCAACAATTGGAAACCCGACGGTTCCGATGAGGGAATGGCAAAACAAAAAGCCGAACTTTGGGGCTCTTTTGATTATGGCGGCTCTGGAAACCATTTCTACATTCGACATGGCAATGTGGTCGCCCTATACGCTCATATGCAGAAAGGCTCACTTACCAGTTCATTGTTGAAAAACGGTGCAACCGTTAAAAAAGGTGCCGTTCTGGGGAAAGCAGGAAATGCGGGCAATTCCAGTGGGCCGCACCTCCATATACATATAAAAGCTTATAAAAACGATAGCGAACCAGACAGCGGAGCCTTTAGGCCGCTACTGTTCAATACTGGTTATACAATAGGGAAGGAATTCTACAAAACTCCTAAGTCCAATATCAATTGGTCCAAGCTTAACACTCAAGGCATCCCTGGACAAAAAAGCAAGGCCTGTTTTGTGTCAATGGATCATCCCTATTGTGAGTACCCAACAAATTGGGGCGAGGTTGCCAAACACGGCATAGATCAGGCAAACTATCAGGAGGAATTCGACAAGATATGGACCTGTGGCTATTACCCTGTTTGGGTGGACGGTTTTGATGTGAACGGAAAAACTTATTTCAATGTTATTTTCCGTCCTTCAAAAAATGTGGCGTGGGTAGCCCGCCATCATATGGACGGAAAGAAATATCAAACCGAATTTGATAAATGGGCCAATGCTGGATATAGGCTCATTAATATAAATTCCTATCTCTTAAGCGGTAAAGTACGCTACGCAGCGGTTTGGAAAAAGGACAGTTCAGTGAAGTGGATGGCCTACCACGGCAGTACCCTTGCTTGGCACGAAGCCAATTTTGAAAAACACCATAAGGCTGGCTGGGTGCCTGCAAACGTTTCCTGTGTTTCCAAAGGTTCTAAAACCTATGTTACAGCTCTTTGGGAAAAGAAAAACACAGGTGGTTTTTACCTGCGTCCAGATATGACCCTGCAAGCCTTTAAAGATGCCTTTAAGGATTATACAGATAAGAAAAAGTTCAAACTTGTTTATTTGGACGCTTACTTGAAAGGCGGCAAGCCGCTATTGAGCGGAATATGGTACAAAAATGCACCCGATTATAATTCGTGGTGGGAAAAGCACCATCTCTCCGGCTCGCAATACCAAACCGAATATACCGATATGCTTTCCAAAGGCTATCTTACCCGCAGTGTAGTGGGCTATGAGGATGGCAACAAGGCACATTACGAAGGTATTTGGTCAAAATAGTAGTCCTAAAAGAAAGGCAGGCAATATTTTGCTCTCTATGGATGTGAGGTCTAAACTATAGTTGCAACAATAGCCTGCCATTTCTTTTTATTGGCTTGGTAAACTCTATGTGTGAATTTGTTTCATAAGCTACTATAACTATAAATAAAACACTTCTTAGAAAACCTAGGAATAAAAAAGGCTGGTCAATCAATAATATTAATATATATAATGCCCAAAATAGTAAACATACCACCCTGTGTTTCCTTGTCGCCCTTTGTGCGGAATTATAGCCTTTTAAAATTCAACACTCATCAATTGGAGCGTTGCGGCCCCCGTTACTCTGGACCCGAGATGTGCTTGCTATTCTTTCTCAATGCGCTACCGAAAAGTATGGTCATAACACATAATGAGTCCCCTGAATATGAATCGAAACGCACTTTACTAAAAGGGCTCTCCACCCGTTTTAATGGAACTTGGAGATATAAAGGCGCGTATTTAATTTTTAGGATACACTTCACCCCCCATGGATTCCATAGCCTTTTAAGGCTGCCATTAAAGGAATTCACAAACAATATTTTGGATGCACAGACTGTCTTTGGCAAAGAAATCTCCGTGCATTGTGAACAATTGCGACAAGCACAAACTATTAATAAAATGGCAGCGCTGACCGATGAATTTCTAGAGGCTTATATAATCAAGAGCAAAGAACGAGCTGCCAAAAAGGGACTGGCCTTGGTAGCTGATGCCATATTGCGTTCCAATTGTGCTATCTCCATAGAACAATACGCCTCTTTGGCAAATATGAGTTTGCGCAATTTTGAGCGGAAATTTGCACAACAGGTGGGCACTTCCCCAAAAATGTTTTGCCGTTTGGTACGCTTCAATCGCGCCATAGAGTTAAAGTTAATGGCTCCTGACAAATGTTGGACCAGCATTGCGTTAGATTGTGACTACTACGACCAAATGCACATGGTTCATGACTTTATAAAATTTGCGGGTACCAGTCCGACGAATCTTTTTGAAAACATCTCCCTGCCTGCACTTCATATTGAAAATTTGAACAGGATGAATTAGGTAGATGCTACCCTTCAGCTAAAATTGGCTATTCATAAACCAGTAATGAACCTTGTTTCTTTGTTAGGCCCTTTTCTTAAAATAAACTGTCGCTTTTGTACTATTACAAATAAAGAACACTTAGTAATTTAATGGGCTCAAATCAAGGTATTAAAGCCAATAGACTTTCTCTCCTCTAAACGAATCATTTTGTTTGTGCTATTGGATGTATACGAAAAGAGACTTCCCAATTAATGATTCTAACGCTTATTGATTTTGTCAAAGAGCAATATTAATTAATGGAGTATGCCCAAAATCCAAATTGAAATAGAGTAGGCGCTAACCTAAAAGTAATAACCATGGCAAAGAATCCTGAATACCAAAACAGAAATTTCAAAATCCGTGTAGATTTTGAACAACCTCCTCAAGTAGAACTACCCCTTATTGGCTTTCTATTTAATTGCAGAGGAATATTGCTGCAATGGCAATATGTGAAAGACAATATCTTGGAGTTCAACTTAGAGAAAATATCTCAAGGAACCAGAGAATTGAAGATAGACCCAGAGCAGCTTAGGCTATTTATTGCCCCAGCTTCCGATAAAAAAATAACTCACATAAGCACTACGCAAGAGTTACAAAACTATAAAGCTTATGAGCCTATATTAAGGCTGGACGCTAACCAAGGTATAAATATCTTACCAATTCCAGAGAGACTATCCATCTTCTGGATCAAGTGTAAATGTCGCGTAAGCGGAAAGGTGTCAAAATGGTTCCACTTTGGCAATGGTTGGGAAGACCTTCCTGTATGCCGGGCGCGTGTTCATATATGTGAAATTGACCCTATTTTGTTTTGGATTAATAAAATACCGGATCACATTATCGCCAAGGTGCCGGATGCCATATTAAATCCTAAATTCAAAGTGCCCATTCCCATTCCAGACCCTGGCCCTTATCAGCGAATCGAGCGCTTTGCAATGATTGCTGGGCCAAGTGAAGAGAATATTTTCAAGACGCAATCGCTTCCGGAAATGCGGAAGGAAACCTTTTCCAAATTACCTGAATTGGGTCCTGAAATAAAACAACAATTTGCCTCTGGTAACTTAAATGTTATCAGAGATACCATAGTGAAAAACTATGCTTTGTTGCATCCATGGTTCTGCTTTTGGCCTTGGTGGTGGCCCTATTTTTACCGTTGCCAGGAATTGGCAGTAGTAGAAACCAATGCAGCTGGTAGGTTTGAAAAGAATATTTACTACAATTGCTTTGGCGATAAACCTGATATTTATATTTGGGTTGAATATATGATAGACGGAGTGTGGACTACGGTTTACAAGCCACCCATCCCATGTAATACCCGTTGGAACTACGTGTGTGGTTCCGATATCAATATTCATTTAACCCATCCTAGGGTAGCTGGCGATTGTTGCTGCGATTGTGAGCTTATTGGCGAAGATGTATGGATACGCACTGTGGGCCATACCAGCGTTTCCCATATAAAACAGGGGCATCAATTGTTGGCGCCTCCAGGCCAGGGTGTAGCCTATGACCGCATTGGGCTTACTGATGCAGACGCCGCTGGGGACAGTTTCCTAATTACGACGATAGATGACTACAAAAGACCCTTTGGGGGAAGCCCGATCCTAAGAATGGGCTTTGGACCAGCCCTGCCGAACTCAAATGTTTATTATTATCGTTGGAGCTATAGACAGCGTGCGAATGCTGATTTGGTCTCTGTGGGCGATACTTATAAGGCCTTGCCGCCTAAAGGAGGTGAGGTAAGAAAGGGATATGATTATCGCTATAAGGATAGCAACGACGACTGGCAATGGGCACCGGAGAGTAAGAAACTTGGACCATTTACCGTAGGTCCCAATGATAACCTGTACATCATTCCACCGGAAGAGCCAACAATGGCACCCTTTAATGTGCCTGCGACCTCCCATCCACATTGGCACCAACAGACCTATTATATGGATACCATTCAGTATGACACTACTGCTGTTGAGAATTTCGAAAATGGTTTATACGAGTTGAAACTGGAACTGTTTGACCAAGCGGGAAATCTACTACAAAACATTCCAAAAGCTAACTTTAAAACCCCAAGGCATGATGATGCCAGGTATAGCGAGAATGCGCCCAACGTTCTTTTGGAAAATCCTACAGCTACGAATGCCGATGCCTTCAATATGCTCATAAGGATTGACAATGGCCAGTGCGTAGGCGATATTTACACTGTAAAAGTAAATGGCGAGCCTGCATCCTCTAACTGTTGCGGATTTGTAAAATACACAATAGATGAGGTAGAGGCAAAACTTGAGCTGTCCTTTAAGGCAGTCCATCCCACCAATTTTGCTGAGTTCAGTTTTGGAGTGGTAAAAGGAAGCTGTGGAGGAGTACCTATAGCCAATGCAAGAGGAATGGTTATAGACAGTGCCTCTGGCTATACTTTAGATACCATAACTGGTATATACAGCAAGAGTTTTGATCCTTCGGAATTACTGGGCGAATGTTATGAGAATGGAGCTGGAAAAGCGGCCTTTGCTGAAACATTGCACATAATTTCTACGGCTACGGACGGTATATGGCGCGTTGCCAAAGACTATGGTAGGACAGTGGCTTTTGCGCTGGAACCTTAATATTAACTAGATACTTAGTAAAGTAAAAACCCGTAAATTCAGTTTTACGGGTTTTTTTAATATAAAAGCCCTCCTTTACTTTGCTGAAAACGCAAAGCTACGGAGGGCGGGGGTATTTTAGAGTAATCTTTTGTTTTTGAAGGCAATGCCCGAACCAGATTTTAAATACCGCTCAAAATCGTAAGCTTTTTGTTTGTTGATAAAAAGAGCGAGGTGCGCAAGTGTTACGGGAAGTTTGTCTTTAGTAAAGGAAACTTCACCTTTATTATGGGCAACAAGTCGGTTATTAATATTTGTGGTATATCCTGTATAATATTTCCCATTGGCGCATTTAAGAATATACACTGCGTAGGGTAATTCCATAATTTGTAGATTTAAAATTATGGGGAGTTATTTAAAATTAAGAAATAACTTTTGAAATTTATAATAAAATATAAGGAAAATATTTTTTTATGCTAAGCTTCGGAGAGCGTCCCCCTTCGCTTTGCTGAAATGCGTAAAGCTTCGGAGAGCGAGGGTTCTCTTTCGCTGAAGCTTCGGAGAGCGAGGGAAAAACGCAAAGGTTTGAAGTTTAATAGATCATTATTTTTTAAATAAAAGTGGATCGGCATCCACCGAAGCCCTCAAACGGGAACAATGTTAAGTGTACTAAATGTAAAAAGCCCTCCTTCGCTTTGCTAAAAAACGCAAAGCTACGGAGGGCGTAGGTGGAGCCGGAGGGAACAGAACTTAATCGTTGAAACGCTTATATATAGGGGGTTTCAAAAGGACAAATTTTTATGCGCACCGAATAGGTGACTTTTTAACATTTTAAACTAATTTATAAAATAATTTAGTGTTTTTTCTTCTTTTTTCGAATTTAAAATTCTGAGAAGGCTTCTCAACTAAAAAGCTATTTTTCACAGTAGCTTCCCCGTCAATAATAATATAATTTTTATCCTGGATTACTTTTAAGTTTATCAGTAAAAGTGTCTAAAAATTTTAATATTCTGTTTTATCTTCATTTGTATCAAAAGATGATGTTATTACAACAATAGAATCAATTATCAGGTCAAAAAAAGATTTAGGAATAGTCTCAGTATTTTCCAACAATTCGACTTTAATGAGAAGCATATCAGCTTTATCTTTCTTCAACCCATCTCCATACCTTAAGTCCATTAAAATCCAATGTTTTCCAATCAATAACTCTTCAATATCTTTATAAATTGACTTTGTCATAATTTCTAATTTTTAACTGTTTTAACTCCTTTTGCTGGAACTGAACCTTCAATCAGTACTTCTTTCGATTTATCAGCAAAGTTTTTTGCCGTATTACCCTTCAGATATACTTTTTGACCTTGCTTTGAGATATATCGTAGACTTTACCTTTGATATATTTCATATTTATTTTTACTATTCTATTAAAAGTTTTTTCTGCCCAAATTTTAGCGACTTTTAAATCTTTGGTTGTTGATATAAATTGACTTCTAAAATTCGTTCTAGAATCATTTAATACGTGCCCCTCTATTGTATAAGTAGCACTTGGGTTTTTAGCAAATAAACCTAGCTTAACACTTTCATCTGGTCTAACAACTCTGAAAATATAGTTTTTAGGGGTTATAAATTGTTAAGAGCACCTCCAAATATGAAGAATGGGGAAGTAAATTCGTCAGAAACTATATGGCCTGTAGCACTATAATACCTAGCTTTATTCTCTGAATTTATTGTACTTGCTCCATATTGATATAAGAATGTTTCATAACCAGAAGCAAACTCTCTAGAAGAAAAGAAGTCCATTTCTTCTTGAGACATATTATTTAAATCTGGTTTTCCTGGGTTACTTATCAGTTCTTTTGCTTCGTTCCAAGTAGTTCCTCTTTGCCAACCCATAGTTTCAGCAAATTGAACTGCCATTGGCTGTATCATATTGGCATAACCTTCCTCTGCATACCAACTCGCACAAGTTGTAGTGCCATCGGGTTGATTAACCCCTCCATCGTGCCAAATCCAAGGTTTTGGGATTTCGCCTCTTGTTTTTGGGCAAAAGACCCATCCTCTCCTGCAACTAGTCGTTGCCCTTCTTCTTTGCCTGCTGATGTAGGCTCAAGTCCTTCAAGCTCTTTCATATCAATTGGTCTGTTACCGCTAAATTGATATGGGCTATACCAAGGATTCGTGTGCAAGGGGATCCACCGCAAAAAACCTTCCCACCCTAGGGTCGTGCATCCTGAAGGTGTAGTTTAGAGAATTTCCCTCACCTTTAATCTCATCATCCATCTCCTGCCCCTGGAAGCTATAGCGGTAATCGCAAGTGTTTGCATGCCATCCCGGCATAAGCATTCCGAAGACTTAACAGTCTATATAGTTTTCACTGTTTATATAAAAGAACGTAGTGTAAAAATAGAAAAGTCTATCAAACTAATGATAGATGTTTTGTTTAATTTCCTATTTCAACTACTCATACACTAACTCCATCTAAAATTATTTACATCTTAGTAATTGGCTATGTCCTAGTGTGGAACATTACCCTTCCAGCATAATCCCATAAATGTGACATTGCATCGTAAATTATCGTAGATATTATAGCGGATAAGGTAGGAACTTTATCTTATAATTTCATTGAAATTTTCTATTTTCTCCCCCCATCCATTATCTTGCAAAAAGCTATATTGTTTAAATAAATTAATATTAGGAAGCTTTATATTTTTTTCAAGCATAATAGAAATAATTTCCATTAAAGGGTCTAATGTAACGGAACTATATCCAATGACTCCTCCATATAAGTTGTTTGTTTCAATAGCTATTGTATTCTCAATTATGCTAATCAATGAATTAGGCAGATTTCTATAAGCATTTTCAATTCGTCTAAGCTCTTCAACATTTACGTATTCATAATCCCTAAAATCATTGTCCGGATGCGTGTCAAGTATTGAAGAGGGCGTATATTCCCTTATTTTTTTTTCCCATACATTAAACTTATCAAGTACTAAAAATTCCTTTATCTGTGCTAGAATATTTTCTATTTCTGGCTTAAAAAGAGTTACGTTATCTTCTTCAATATAATTGTAAATACATTTTAATCCATATGCTACCCGTCCTCTAATGGATATTTTCTTTAATTCTGTTTCTAAATCATTAACCTCCATCGTTGCTAGTATTTATCATGTCTTTTGTTGTAGTGTTGCAATTCTCACAGGCAGGAAAATCTATAATATCGCCTCCTTTAGTTCTATTGTCGATTTTTACAGTATGTATTTCTATATTTTGAACTTTAACTCCGTCACTAAAAGCTTGATTTAATGCATCACATTCAGAGCAGTTCTCCACATCCCATTTTTCACTACTCTTTTCTGGAAGAATTTTCTTTAAATCTGGATGTATATTATCTCCTGATTTTAATTTTCCACTTTCTCCTAGATAAACCCTTCCAGTAGACTTATCATATACCGCGGTAACAGAACGAGGAGTTTTCTTAATAGAGCGAGTTTGCTGTAATAACTTTGCATAGCTATAAGCTCTCGTTTTTGCTAATCCCGAAGAGTTTATAAAACTTACTCTTAGTTTAGGCATCTTTTTATAGAAAATGATAGAAGCCATAAAATTTGCTTCAAACCTAGATCTTTCTTCTATAGTAAGTTGTCCATAATTATTGAAAACATTAATTAATGCATCCATTTCTGCAACCGATCTATCAAAAACATCACCATTTCCAGTGCCATAGTCCCACATATCCCTAAACATGTATTCCCCTGCTTCCCACCAATTAACTGGATTGAGTAAATCTAAAAGACCTAATGCTGTTCCTTTAATTCCAGCTTTATATTCTTCTTTTTGTTCCTCATTCATAAAAGGAACTCCTTCTAAAATAGGTCTGCCCTGCATTGCATTTAGTTCCATCTTAGATTCAAGACCTTCTAATTCAGAAGCATGAATCGGTTGATTGGAGCTAAACTGATAAGGTGTCAAATATGGGTACTTAGCTTCAAGTTGATCTCTCGCAAAAAACCGCCCAACCCGCGGATCGTGCATCCGAAAAGTATAGTTTAGACTGTTGCCCTCTCCCTTGATTTCATCATCCATCTCCTGCCCTTGGAAGCCGTAACGGTAATCAGATGTGTTCGCATGCCGCCCGGGCTGGAGCATTCCGAAGGAATGAACATTTTATGTGAAAGAACGGGATATAAAATTACAAAAAGCTGCAATCAATACTATTTTAACTTTTGGTTTCTTACGCGTAAAGGAACTCGTCACGAACGAGCGTTAGCAGAGGTAAAAATCTCTTATTATAAAACCTATATTCGTTATTTAATTTACTCATTAGTTAAGTATTTTGTAGCCTCTAATGATGCAAATGCCAATGCTTTGTCATAATCATTAAAAATCACACAATTATTTTCTTTAACAAGTCTTAATAATTCTTCAATCGCAATTTTGTTCTTTTGAGAAACTATTACAGCTATTTTTTTTAATTTTTCATCATCATCGCTGCAAGTTTCATAAAAAAAGTTCAAAGATTTTAGTAATGTATTCCCAAAAGAATAATCCAAATTTCTAAAATCCAGGACCAATGCGGATAAAGTGTCATAAAGGAAATAAACAGCAACTAATTTTGAATATATATATAGACCGTCATTATTCCCTAGACTGCCGTATTTATAGCCCCCTGTAAAACTACCCACAAAAAACTTCTGATCAGAATCTAAAAAAATAAGACTTTTAATTTCTGAATATTTTTCAATGTCGATCTCAATTAAACTATCTTTCATATTAATTCGGATTTTCTTCTGGTGTAAATGTGATATGAGGTTCATTACTATCAACTTCCACGCCTTTTAATTCTTCGGAACCCTTTCTAGTGTCACCTCCTTTTACAGCTTTAGGATTCTTTGGCAAAGCATATAATGCTGAACTTCTCGTTTTAGAATTACCTCCTTTAATAATATAATCCCAATCTGAATAATCATCAGCAGTACCTTTTGCTCTACTCCCGACAACTGTTATTTCTAAATCATATTTGTTAGAAACCTTTTGAATTCGATTTATATACCCTTGAGCTAAATTCTCAAGTTTCGCTCCACCTCCGACCTTGGGAACAAGACTGTTCTTTAAGCTATTACCTTGAGAATTTATTTTTCTGGATGTATTTGACTTATTTGATTTGACTCTAGCACCAGTTCCATAATGTTGTTGTTCCGAGGCAACAGTACTCAATGCCTGACCGATGGTAATTGATTTTTCAATCAGATTCTTTCTACTGGCTAAATCCTCTTTTATTGTACTTAATCCAGAAATTAAATCGGCTTTACTAGAATATTGTATGTTTATTTCTTCTTCATGAAATCCAGCACCATACTGCCCACCATCGAAAAAATAATTTATGGATTCTCCTGAATGGACTATGTGCCTTTCGTAAGGATTTACTGGTGGAGCATCTGTTAAACCAAATGTCAAAGTATGAAGAAAGCTAGTTAAGCTATTAACATCGACAAAATCATTAACACTTATAAGATTTAAGATTGGTTCATCATTATCGTCAAATTCTACTGTGTAATGATATTCTTCCAGTCCTTCAAGCTCTTTATTTTCAATAACTTTATTTCCACCAAAACTGTAAGGAGAATAGTGAGCATATTGCATTGTTAGGGGATCAACCGCAAAGAACCTACCCACTCTTGGGTCATGCATTCTAAAAGTGTAATTTAGGGAATTGCCCTCGCCTTTTATTTCATCATCCATCTCCTGTCCCTGGAAGCCATAGCGGTAATCGGAAGTGTTCGCATGCCGCCCGGGCTGGAGCATTCCGAAGGGATAGGATTTTATGTGAAAGAACTTAGATTTAGGAACAAATAAAAAATTAAATTATATTTCTCTATTTTTATCTAAAAGAATTAAATGTCCAACTAAATTATCAGGATGATTCATAAAATATTTTCTATTTTCAATATCATATAAATTTCTATCCTCTTTAGTTAGTAAAATTAAAGTTCCCAATATTTTATCATCTAAAACTTTATAATTAGAAAATTCAGCAGGAAAGGCAAATTTTTCATTTGTTTCGCTCCAAATAGTTATCCTGTCTTTATTATCGAAATATTTTTCAAAGTTAAAGGCATATTTGTTATAGAAATAAAATTCAAAGGGATATTTTGTAATTTTTGTTTTTTCCATCATTTAATTTATATAATAAGAAGTTAACCTCCAGGTCTAATTTCAATCCAATCTATTTTAAAATTTTGATTCAACAATGGTAATTCTGTTTTGCCTACATCTATTGCCCTGTAGCCGTCAAGTGTCCTTTCGTATTTTAATAAAGATTTTGGCACTCTAATTTTTATAGTAAATTCTTTTGAAAATGTAGGGTTACTTCTCCAAAAATCTAATCCTTCCTGTTCAAGCCAAAATTGCTTTCTTCCAAATCCTTCTGATTTTAAAGAAAATTTATTGCCATTTGCTCTAAAAGAGGCATACTCATTCGGGCCAAAATTTCTGAACAAGGTAATTTCATCAGAACTATTCGAAAGATTTCTTATTACAGCATTTTGAAGACTAAACTGTCTGGGAGTAGGTCCTTTGTAGTTTATTCCATTTATTGGGCCTCCAAACCCACTTGGAGCAACTACTTGTCCAATACTGCTAAATGCGCCTGTAAAAAACCATAGTTTTTGTGTTAAGACTTCCTCCTTTGCTTTTTTATCCCATTCATTATTCTTTGATTTCCAAAATGACCCATTTTCATTTTGGTATCTACTTTTAGCAGTTTGATAATCTTCTCCTGGACTTCCATAAACTACTTTCCATTGCTCAAAAGTCATAGAAACATCGTTCTGATTTACTTCTGATGTCCAATGTTTTTGATCTTCTTGTCTAGTATCATAATTAGATATAACACGTTTTACAGCAAAAATTGTCACCTCTTCTAGAGGAATACCTCCCTCTGGTATTGAAACAAATTCCACAGATTGACTTCCATCTAAAGGTTGTTGAGTTAAATTTGGGTCATCACTCGATTCAAGTCCTTCTAATTCCACCGCCATTATCGGTGTGTTGGCACCAAATTGATAAGGAGTCAACATCGGATAACGTGGTTCTAATGGGTCTGTTGTAAAAAATCTACCCACTCTTGGGTCGTGCATTCTAAACTTGTAATTCAGTGAGTTCCCTTCTCCCTTTATCACATCATCCATCTCCTGTCCCTGGAAGCCATACCTATAATCTCCGGTGTTCGCATGGCGTCCGGGCATAAGCATGCCGAAGGGATAGCATTTTTATGTGAAAGAACGAAGGTTAAAGATAGAATTTTGAAATAAAAATTCTTAATTGACAAGACTTATTTTTCAAAATAAACTCGATAGTAGGGATTTTTAGGTAAATCAAGGTTGATAAAATGAGTAGAATAGTTTTGGACAGAATAACTTAGTAAATAACTTTTCTTTACTCGGAATTTTTATTTCTTTGTGTAAAATCTAAGATAGAATGACTCCTAAAGAAAAAAACAAAACCAGTAAGTTTTTGAGCTTGATTTTAAGGCATAAGCCCGAAGAAATAGATTTAGTTTTAGATAATGATGGTTGGGCTAATGTAGATGAGCTATTACAGAAAATGGTTATTGGCTTTGAAGATTTAAAAGAGGTCGTTAAAACCAATGAAAAAAAACGTTTCGCATTCTCTGATGATTTCAAGAAGATAAGAGCGAATCAAGGACATTCTATCGACGTTGATTTAAAGCTTGATCCAGTAATTCCACCTAAGTTTTTGTTTCACGGTACAGCAGAAAAAAACATAGATTCAATTCTTGTAAAAGGATTGCTTAAGCAAGGCAGAAACTATGTTCATTTAAGTGATGATATAGAAACCGCTAGAAATGTTGGTATACGTTATGGAAAGCCAATAATTCTTAAAGTAAATACTCTAAATATGTATCAAGAAGGATACCTATTTTATCTTTCGAAAAATGGTGTCTGGCTTACTGACTTTGTTCCTGCAGGCTTTATTTCTTAATTATCAAATCCGCACTAATTACCTCAAGGTAGTGGTTTGCATTGATAAAAAAAATTCTAAAATGTCGAAACTTAAAAAGATTATTAAAATGCTTTTCCCATTGAAGTTTATAATCAGAATTCTTAAATTCAATTAAAGAATCTATTTTTTCATATTTTTCGAAATTAATTAATGAATCACTCACACCTGGAAAATTTGTAAGTCTATGGAAACATGTATGTTTAAATAAAAAATTTATAGTGCATTCCTCATTACTTTCTTTCGAATCATAATATATATTAACATTCAAATTACCATCATTATACGATAAATCTATTTTATTCTCACCATGCGAAGGAAAAAAAAGATCCGTGTTAAAAATTATAATAGGAGAACTACATTTCATTTTATTATTCTTTTGATTTAGTATTAATAGGAGTTGTTGAAGAAGGTGCTTCTCCCTTGAGCTGTCTTTTTGCTAATTCATCAAATGTTACCGCTCCCTCTTCTGCTGTTGTATAGGCCGTTTGATTTGTTCTATTAACTCCATACCAATCTTTCATTGGTATTCCAGCTCTTTCTAAAGCAACAGAAGTTCTACTGTTTAAAATTACCTTTTCTCCATTTTTCATAACATAATCCAATGGTATATCTTTTGGAGAAATTTTTTGACCTGTTAAAGCTTCTACGAGATCATTTACTTCTTTTATCTCAGCACTAGCTTTAGCAGAATATATTTGTTGACCTTCCACAGAAAAAATTTCATCAGACCTTATTGTTTTTTGAGCAAATTTTGCACCTTCAAGATTTTTTATAACTGATAAAGTTCTTGATACTTTTCCAATGGTATAAATTATGCCATCTCCCAGTAATCCTAAAACCACAATTTTATTTGCTTCTCCGGCATTTTTGAATCGCTTTTGCGCTTCGAATTGATTACCATTTCTTTGTTCCTCATATCCTCTTTCACTTTCATTTAGAGATTCAAGAAGCCCAGATCCCATTATTACTCTTGTCATCCAACCTTTAGTCACATGAACATCTATTAATCCTACAAGCCCGATAATAGTTCCGAAAGCACGTGCATTATCTCTTTCCTTTAATTCCTCAGCAGTAATCTTTCCTTGTAAGAAACTTTTCTGATCACCATATTGTGCCATAGTAGAAAGGGTCTCTTCTAACCCTTCAAGTTCACTAAATGCAATAACTTTATTTCCTGAAAAACTATATGGTGAATATTGCGGGTATTTTTTGGTCAAAGGGTCAACAGCAAAGAACCTACCCACCCTTGGGTCGTGCATCCTAAAGGTATAGTTCAGAGAATTTCCCTCTCCTTTAATTTCATCGTCCATCTCCTGCCCCTGAAATCCGTATCGGTAATCAGAAGTGTTCGCATGCCGCCCGGGCAGCAGCATGCCGAAGGGATAGGATTTTTATGTAAAAGAACTTCGGCTAAAGATAAGATTTTACAAAGAAAAAATGTTTTAGGGAGGAAGATAAATCCACCATCCTTAAAATCATCGATACGATGCTGACCAAAAAGAAGTTTAAGGACTCTTTCAATAAAAATGTGGCTTCACTTTAGGGGGTAAAAAAACCCTCCCGAAGAATCGTCTTTGTTTTTTTCTAACATCAAAATTGATGAAGAATTTATTTTTCTAATCTTACCTTAAAAAAAGATTTTAGGCTGTCATATTTTTTTACTCGGAATCATAACTTATTCAAAATAATGATCAATTGAAGAATCACTATTGTTTTTCGAAGTATCATAATATACAAAAATATACCCTTGATGGCTATAGAAAACAAAATGACTATCTTATAATTTAAATTCTCTTTTGTCCTCTTTTAACAGTTCTGAAGCATATCCCTTTCATTCAAAAATTCTATTGTAAAAATAATCTTCTCCTCTTATAAAACTTCCATTATCTATCCTAAAAAACCTTATAATTCTCTGACAATTGAACACTATAAATCTTTTCGATTTCCTCTATTTGGAAAGTTTCACATCCTTTTTATGTTACATCCTCTCTTTTTAATTTTTTTAATTATTTTATCCATAATAATCTAAGGATGTGGTTTAAGGCATTTTGTTCTTACCCCCGCGCTAAAGGATGACAAAATACCGAAAATCCAACATTCTTATCAAAATATCTTTTTTAGACTAAAGCCTAATCCAATTATTAGTATACCATCAGCCTTCACTTTTGTTTCTTTATTATATTTAGCCAGTATGACATTTATTTATAGCAGAATCAACCATTTTAACTAACAAGTTTTCTTCTATTTTCTCCCTAGCTATACGATGAGCATATTGGCCTAGTACAAGATCAAAGTCAACATAATAATTTTTATTTTTTACATTAAATCCAGATAGTACAGGTCTGTTATAAGAAATATCAGAAGGTCTAATAGTATTTAATTTCCAAAATACATTTTCACATTTACTTATGACAACTCTACCAAAATACATTGCCAAGTCATTGCAAATGGAAAATATAAAGGAATCAGGTTTTCCATTTACAACATTTTCCTTAACACATTGCACAAACCAATTATCCAATTTTTCAATGGATATTAAACTTAAATCTAGTTCGATATTTGAAAAACTTACCAAATCTTGCAAGATTTTTATTCTTTCATCAATATTAGAAATGAAAAGTTGAAAATGTTCTTTCGCCTCTTTTTTATCTAATAGATGTAGCGGAGAATTTACCTGAGGGTCAAATATTATATAATTTTTCTTATTCATTAATGATAATTTCAATTCCATTTTTCTCTAATTCTGCTTTTAATGGGGCTGTTGGACCTATTTCTCCAGTAGTACTGCTTCTGCTAAATTCCCATCTTACAGAATTGACACCAGAAGTAGGATCATTGAGTAATTCTACATCTTTGTCAAGTTGCCTTCTAATAGATTTGGTTAAACTTGTTCTCCCAACTTTAGATTCAATAGCAATACCTTCTGACGTTAAAACATCAATATATCTTATTCCATCTGTAGTATTTGCAGTTACCTCCTTTCTAGCTCCAGGAAATCTCTTAGCGATGTTATCTCGGGCTACATCACCAGAAGACTTATTTTTAATAATCTGAGGGATGTCATCAACTGAAGAAATCTTAGGTGATTTGTTCTTAACTGGCAATTCTGGGCCGATAAATTTGGATCCCACATAAGCTTCTGCTATAAAGGCTAAACTGCCTTCAAAAAATTCAGGACTGGAAACTTTATCTCCTAAATTCTTCAATTGTTGTTTGGCAGGTGTGTTTACGGTATAGTCGTACAGTTTTTTTGTAGAATCAGTAATACCCTCTCCAGTAGCTACAGCTTCTTGTGCAACAGCTTTCCCATAACCAAAAATCCCATCGTGGTAAATCTTCTTGACTGTTGCGACCCCACTGTTCCAAATAACATTCACAGAATTATTTATTGTTATAGCCGCATTTGGAACAGCAATTAAATAATCAAAAGCATCACCATTGTAATCAAGTTTTTCTACATAAGACACTTCCTCTTCCCCTTCTAGTTCAGTATAGGCTATGACCTTGTTGCCACCAAAACTATATGGAGAATAATCAGGATATTTTTTTGTTAAGGGATCCACCGCAAAAAACCTCCCCACCCTCGGGTCGTGCATCCTAAAGGTATAGTTTAGGGAATTTCCTTCTCCCTTGATCTCATCATCCATCTCCTGCCCCTGGAAGCCATAACGGTAGTCCGCGGTGTTGGCGTGGCGCCCGGGCATAAGCATTCCGAAGGGATGGCTTATTTATGTGAAAGAACTTAGATTAAGAAAATTATTTTGTCAATTAGCGAAATGATTTTACATTTTTTTTAAAATATCTTCTGGAACTAAATCATTTTTGCTCACATATTCAATTTTTAATTGATCATTCATTTCTATGCAGTTTTTAATAATTTCTATTAAACAATAAAAAATATAAATTAAATTATCGACATTATTTCGAATATTCAATATTATTTTCAGACTCTCAACTTCAATTTCCTTAAAATCAAAAATAACTCCTTTACTTATATATCTTTTGGGGAAATTTTGAAGCAATAATCCCTTAAATTTTTTTCTAATGTCATTTAATTGCCTGGGGTTAGAAATTAAAATTTTTTTCTTGTTCTTAAGAGTTGAATAATCAATATTCAACTCTTCTAGTACTGCGAAAATGGTTAAAAGTGAGGCATTATTGTCACTAAACGAACAATATTTCTGCGAAAAATTTGAATAAAAATAGTACATTATCCCCCTGATTTTTTAGTAAATATTACATGAATATCTTCTCCCACCTCTTGAATTATAGGTTCTCCACCAAAACCTGCCTCTTTAGCAGCCTTACCTGTTGGAGTTTCAAAAACTGCTTTACTTGGAGACATGCTTTTTAATGCTTCCTTATATTTTATATAATTAGTAGAAGATTCATTTGTATTATTGAAGTTCCTCTGCCAAACACCTTTAATTTCAATAGGATCCCATTTCGTAATAGCTTCTTTAATTGACTTAGTCAATAAACCCTGTCTTCGCATAGCCGCTGGAACTTCTACATGCAATTCTAAAACACCTTGATATACCTGAGCAGTTCCTAATGATTGACCATCACTTGTAATCAACATACCCCAATCATCCGCTCCTTCCATTACTTGTCTAACGAAAACTTTTGTTGTAGAATTCTGACGTATTGCTAAAGCTTCAACTTCAGCTTTGGTGGGAACATAAAACTGAGGTTTTGAATTATAACTTCGAGAGGAATTAATATTACCTCGTGTCATTGAATTAATACCGTAGACCTCCAAGGTAAGCAACATGACAGATTTCTCTCCTTCCCAAGCTCTCTCAATATAATCCTTATTAAGGGCAGGATATTTCTGTGGAGGACGACCATTTAACATCTCATTTGCATTAAATGTAAGATCAAGAAAATCTATCATTCTATCCACAAGCCAAACTTTAACTGGTCCATTTTCCTTTATAAACTCTGCTTTTTCAGAATCGTTTAATAAAGTTCGAGATTCTAATCCTTCAAGTTCAATATCAAAAATAGGACTATTCGAACTGAATTGGTAGGGTGAATAAAATGGGAATTTCCGCTCTAACGGATCAACCGCAAAGAATCTCCCCACCCTCGGGTCGTGCATCCTGTATGTATAATTCAAACTATTCCCCTCTCCTTTAATCTCATCATCCATCTCCTGTCCTTGAAACCCATAACGGTAATCAGAAGTGTTCGCATGCCGCCCCGGCTGCAACATGCCGAAGGGATAGGATTTTTATGTGAAAGAACTTATGCTAAAGATAGATTTTTTTAAGCAGAAATATTTACTAAGAACAAGGAAGATAAATTTTTAATCCTTAAAGTTATGGAAACCATTCTTACCTAAACGAAGTTTAAACAGTTTTTAGATAAAATGTACCGGTCTAAACGACTAAAATGCTACTCGTTAAAGTAGATTAATTTTACTTTGTATATGTTCCATTACCTATATTTTTTTCTAAAACATCAATAACTTCAGCCCATACTAGGGGACCTATAAATATGGTTTTACTTAGTTCTTTATTTTTAATTTTAATTTGCCATAAAGCTAATTTTTCTATAGTTGTATTATAAGCTAATGTAGTTTCACAATCCGATTTTTCATAACATAAAAAAAATTCTTCAGTTAAAAAACAATTCCACCCTATGCCCAATCTTCCATCGTAAAATGAACTTATTGCAATCTTTCTAGTTGACAGCAGCCAAATAGAAAAAAATGACAGAAGTAAAGTGTATTTCAATAATTTTCTTTTAGCAAACAGAATGACTAGTATAAAACCTATCAACCCTGCACTACAGTAAATAAAATTTATGTTTGAAACATCTGTTAAATATTCGGCACTTTCAGAAGTGTAAAAGATCTTGCCCAATTTCCCATATCCTAAAAACGAAAAACAAACAAGCGTAAACCAAACTAATAATAAAAATTTTTTCATCATTTTTATTCTTCTATTGGAACTGATAAATTAACTCCTGCTGGCATGGTATTATCTTTAATAGTATGAGGAGATGTTACTTCTTCTGAATCAATCAACAATGTTGCAGAATTTGAACCATCAAAACTCAGGACATTGTTATATCCCATACTAGCCATCGCATCTCTAATTTCATCTAATGTATATCCTATTGAGCCATCTTGTTGAGATACAATCGCCCAGTTTCCTGTATTTGAATTATAACCTAAAATAGTTTTTCCAACAGTTTTATTATTTTGGTTACTAAATCCGCTACTGCTTTTTTGAAGTAAATATTGTTTATTTTCCTCGCTAACTTCTCCTTTTGCCGCCAATCCTTTTGGAGCCCCATTTGAATAGATATTTGTTTCACCATATTTGAGACCATCTACAATTAAGGGAATACCACCTCCAATAGCAAATTGACTATCAGCAGGAGGGTCACCCATTCCAGTAAACCAAGAACAACTTTCAGCCGGATCTCCAGCAAAGTAAAAGGTACCTGTAGAAGACCTTCCGGATAAGATTTTACCATTTTCGATATTATATCCTTGACCAGGGAATAAGGTATTATCGCGTGGAAACCAAGATGCAAGATAATTGGCATGAGACACTTTTCTATCAAAAAGTTGTGTGTTGATTGCAAAATCTTGTTTTTTAGTATCTATATATTTCATCGCATCTGTTAAACTTTCATCTGAATTTCTAATAACAAATTTCCAATCTACATTTTGTAATTTTATTAAATATACTCCTTCTGTCATCTTCTTTATTTCAGCTTCAAGCCCTTCAAGTTCGACTGCTGTGATAACCACATTTTCACTAAAAGCATAAGGACTATTAAATGAGAACCTACTGGCTAATGGATCAACCGCAAAGAACCTTCCTATCCTTGGGTCGTGCATTCTAAATTTATAATTAATGGAATTTCCCTCTCCTTTTATCTCGTCATCCATCTCCTGTCCTTGGAATCCATAACGATAGCCAGATGTGTTCGCATGCCGCCCCGGCTGTAACATGCCGAAGGGATAGCATATTTATGTGAAAGAACGTGGGTTAAAAATAAGATTTTTGAATTTGACACAACTGATTATATTTTTATATCACTCCCATATTTATATTGATCTTGTGACCTTGAAGCTTTAAAATAAAAACTCTTTACCCATGACAATGTAATTTTATGTTTTACTATGATATTGAATAACTGCTTGAGAAGACAAGAGCCTTCCATTTTATCTTCTTGATATTCTTGTCAAGGCTTATAAACTGAAGGTTTGTAAAAAAGAAAGCACACGTGCTTAAACCTTTTATAATGTTCCAAGGGTTGAAGAGATCATTAGTTAATAATATCCGCCAAAATATGCCCTTATTTGTGCTTGTTAATTATTTTTTTAAATTCCAGTGTATCCAATTTTATTATTTTTTCCAAAGAATTACCCATCTTTTTAAGGTAGGAAGATTTTTTTATAGGCATATATAGCGTATCTCCATAAAATATAAAGAATCGAAGGCTCGTTTCTGTAACATCTTTTGTAATTTCTATTTTACCATTTTTAAAATTCAAAGATCCTCTTTTATACCATACAGATTTTATATCACATTCTCCTTTGTTAAGATTTTTACAACGTATAAATTCGTCAGATGTATCTTTAAGCATTCTGTAAAATTCTTGCCGAACTTCTATTGGAAGCTTATCCCAAGTACTATTTATTTCTGTATTACTCTGTTCAGAACATCCAATGGTACTTGCGAAAATAACTAAAGAAATACAAATAAATATTATTTTAGCCCTTCCCATCATTTTCTTCTTTTATGGGTTGTGGTTGATTTTCCTTACTAATATTTTCTATTTCTTTTGTAGCTTTCAAGGTCTGAAAAGCTGATTTTAGTTTCGGAATTATTTTTTTTGCATTTTCATCCATATTACCTGTATGATTACCAAGCTTAGTCCAGAATTCGTCTGAGGTATCGTTATATTCTATTTGAAAAGCACCATTATAAAATTCGTTCAATTGATGAGAGTCTGCTCCGGACACAATATCAAATTTTGAATCTACTTGGATGAAATTTACATATTTTCGTGCATTTTCTGATAGCGAATGAACACTATAATCTTTCATTCCTCCACTTTCTTCATCATAAGCGACGATCTCTTGAACGGGTGTATTGATAATAATCAGATCTATTCTAGGTATTTCACTAATATTACCTTTATCAAGTTCAGATATATAATGATCTACTAATAAATTGGCGGCCTCAATCCCAACATTGCCGCCATGACTATGTCCAATCATTAAGATAGGTTTTGGTTTTAATGGGCTAAATACATTCGCTCCTTCTTCAAACTTATTAGTTCCAATTATTAATTCTGCCAATTCCCTTCCGCCTCGTTTTCGGGAATATGGATTAAAGGCTCCACCCCAATTTTGGGTATATACATCTTGCAGACCTGTTCGTTCCCTTCCAAAGTCTGAATAAAGTGTGCTAAAATATCCGCTGGGATCATAATTTGGATCTGATGAAAAACCAATTGTGCCATGAATTAGATATGTTTCTAATCCTTCCAATTCAACAGCATCAATAACACGATTTCCACTAAATTGATACGTCGAAAGCCAAGGATAATCATGAGCTAATGGATCCACAGCAAAAAACCTACCCACCCGAGGATCATGCATTCTGTATTTGTAGTTGATAGAGTTTCCCTCCCCTTTAATCTCATCGTCCATCTCCTGCCCCTGAAACCCGTAGCGGTAATTCGAAGTGTTCGCATGCCGCCCGGGCATAAGCATGCCGAAGGGATAGTAATTCAATATTCACTCAATTCACTATTTAAAAGAACTTTTGACCTTTTTATAAACCAAAAAAAGAACCTTTTCGAGTCATTAATAGGTTTAATGGTCTAAAAATAGAACT
>NZ_VORT01000017.1 GCF_007997155.1 Aequorivita antarctica
TAGAGATTCCACCGTTGGCGAAAATGCTCGCGGTTATGTTGGTCAAAGTGAAGTTCTCGTCAGCAGAGACAGTTAAGTCGTTTGCGGTCTGAAAAGCAGTTGCAGAGGAACAGTTAATTCCGTTCTCGAAGGTGCCGTCGTTAGGGTTCTCTTCAGAACAAACTCCGCCGCCACCGCCGCCATCACAACTATAGGTTCTAAAAGTGTAGTCAAAACCTAGGAATGGCTGATAACCTGGATTTGCAAAAACATTTCCACCTGGGTAAGGGTCTGTAGTATCACCCGCAACGCAAGGTAAAGTTGGGTCTCCATCAATGACAATATAATATGTGTTTCCAACAGTAACATTCACTACTGGATCCCAAAAAACATCGGCCCAAGCGGTACCATCGGTTTGACTTGTTCCGCTAGCAAGCATAGTTCCACCAGCATTTGGAAGCCCGTCCCATAATGATAAATCCACATCAAGTCCAGTAGAGTTGGCTGTAAACATAATACCAGCTCCAGCAGATTCAGCCTCTAAAGCAATATAAGACTGTGCTAATCCAGTTTGTGTTATAGCGGCCATACAAGTATTAGTAGCATCTTGGTTTACTTCTATAACTGCGTTGGCACATGCGCCACCGCCACCGCCACCAGTAGTAACATTCATAGAGTAATCCTCTGCTTGACCAAAACCTGTTGCCAAACAAGGATCTAGATAATTGGTAGTACCAAATTGCTTTTTAACTCTCATTCTGGTAGTTCCGGCCAGAGCTCCAGCAGGAACATCTATAGTTCCATTAGATTGCTGACCATCGATACCTGTGGAATTGATAAGAAGATCTGTAATTTCATATACTTCACCCGCATCGTTTAAAATTCCGTTTTGGTTCCAGTCAATAAATACAACAAATCTATTTGTAAAGGGTCCGTCTGTATTTCCCTCAAGAGCAATTGGATAACTCATCCCAGCTTCCATATCACCACTAATAGCTGTAAAATCTTCGTGATCTGGGGTACCGTTAAGAACAGCGCTTGTCACGTTGCTTATTCCTGCAACTTCTACCAAGGTAATAGGCTCAACATTGATAGTGAAATCAAGCGGTCCGCAGTAAGGGCTTGGGAAAGGTCCGCCGGCAGCTTCTTCTCCAACAATATTCATGACCATATGCTGATTCGGAAATCCGATTGCAGCTAGATCTGTAGGAGTGCTTATAGCGCAAGCAACAGACATGATCCAAGATACTCCAGTTTGGCCACCAGCATTGGATCCAGGGAACCATGTGGAAGTGGCTCCAGGGTTTATCTTAAGCTCATAGATCATAATTGACCCCGCAGGAATGGTTGCAGTAATTGGAACTGAAACTACGTTTCCAGCATCAGCCACAGTTGAAACATAATTAGCTGTTCCTTGAAGGGTTGCAGAACCTGGATATCCACCTGGAAAGGTAGTTGTCGTAGAATAGATATTTATAGTCAAATTGGTTGGACCACCAACAGCTTCTACCGCAAATTCAGCACTACTTACATTGAAGGCATCAGTGATACCAAAATCGGCTGCTAAATTAAAGTCTCTGTAAAAACTGTTTTGATCAGGAATACCTCCTGCATTACAGGTTACTGAGTTACCCGCAACAATATTCTGGGTAACACTGTGTGTAATTGTCACTGGTGCCCTATTATTGTAATATGAATCAGGGAGCATATTTCTAGATGCAGTTCCAGGAGGAGGACCTATTACTGTCCTTAATGAACTACTAGAAACACTCAAAGACGTTGGTCCAGACAAATTTCTTTGTACAGGAGCACTATTATCTAGAGAAGTAGCAGAGCGACCGTCAGAAATAACAGTTTGAGGATTAGTTTGTTGTTTTTTGTAATTGATAGGGTTGTTTTCCCCTTGGTTCTTTGCGCTAATATCAGTTGGACTGACAGAAACGTTGGAAGGTGCAACAGCCGCTTTCTTTTGCTGTTGATAGTAACGGACGGGGTTGTCTGACCCCATCGATTTTGCATCATGCTGACTATACCCAATAGCGCAGAACATGAACAAAATTAACATAGTAATTCTTTTCATAATTAAAATAGTTTAGTTAGTAATCGATTTTAAAGACCTAAAGCTATTCTAAAAAAATCAAATATCAAAAGTTTTGACTATAAGATTGTTATGTAATTTAAAAAATAAAAGAATCTAGATACTTCTCGAAATAATATAAAGATATTTTTATAAATATATTTTAGCCTGAATTTTAATTAAAGACATCGAAATTCGGACATCTTTTAGAGCATCCATAAAAAAACCACCCGCTCTTGCGGGTGGTTCTACTTAATATTAAATATTTAAAAAATTATTGTTTCAGCACTCTATAAGTACCTATTTCACCATTCACAGACACTCTCATTAAATAAGTGCCAGTGCTTAGTCCAGAAATATCAACCTGTGAAGTGGTAGCTTCCACACGGTTTTCGATTACTAGCTGGCCCAAAAGGTTGTATATCGATACATGCTCGATATTGTCAACACTCTTAAGGTTCAGGATACCATTGGTTGGGTTCGGGTAATAACTGAAACCAGCAATAGTATTGTCTGAAACACCAAGGTTGGTACCGTCTATCACGATGTCCGTAATGGCTCCAGTATTCATCACAAACACATAATATGCTTGACCGCCCAATGTAAATATGGACGCAGAAGTGCCAGGAGCACACTGGTTGGTCTGTTGCGGAACAAGGGTAAGGTCTGTTTCAACAGCATTCTCATCTGGTGCAGTATAGAATGTTACTGAACTAGCTCCACCAGGAGTTACGATCATTGCAGTAGCAGTACCGTCGCCAGCAGGAACAAAGTTATACCAAACACCATTAGCGCCAGTAAGATCACAATTTACAGGATTTCCGCCTTCTGTAGTAGCTGCAGGCATATGTACCGCAGGATCAGTATAAGGGAAACCTATTTCATCAACATCTATTGAATTCACGATCAAATCGTTTGGTGGAGGTGATAGCGCGCAAGTAACATCAGCTTCCCATCCAGATTGCGGAACGGAAGCGTCACTCATAAACACGAAAGTCAACGCACCACTTGGGTCGGTAGATACAAATGGACCAGGTATGCTGGTACCATAATAACCACCTGCAGGGAATCCACTATTAGTAGGTGGGTTTCCACTGGAAATTATCGGGAACGAAGCATCTGGGCCGTCATACACATATAGTGCATCCCAAGTTGCTTCAACCTCAAAGGCTGTGAAAGTTACAGTTACAAGTTCACCAGCATTTTCTGGGCTTATTATAGTTGTAATATTTTCACCATTTTGATAATCTCCGCCTGCACCACCAGTGTCATAAAACTTACCACCACAAGCTGGTGGGGTAGCAAATGTTATTGGTCCTGCATATTGACTTAGTCCATCTGCATTACAATCTGCAACCACATAGAAGTCATAACTGAATCCTCCAGCTAAACCTGTTGCAGTAGCAGTAGTTGTTCCAGCAGGAGTTGTTCCTGTTGCTACTGGTGTATCGGTAACTGGGTTTGCTCCTTGATCAAAAACGTACCAAATATATCCGCTAGTTGCATTTGGCTCGACTGTCCAAGAAAGATCCGCAGAAGTTGGTCCAACATTTGTAACCATTAGGTTTGTTGGTTCAGGACAGGCTGGAGGAGGAAGTGTTTCTCCTATTGAAACCCAAGCCACCTGAGTAGTTGCAGCAGTAGTAACAATTGGACCTAATAAGGTAGTTGCTCCTGTTGCAATATTCACTGATCGCCATTCCCCAGCAAATGAACCACTGTTGAAAGCAGCCATATATACTGTATCTGTAAGCGCATCATAACACATTCCTTGTCCAAAATTGGCATCAAAACCAATATTACCTATAAGTGTTGCTGTAGCAGTTGTAAGATCAATTGAATACAAATTGTCTGTTACTAAGTCATAGGTGTATCCTACTCCGGCACCGTCAATTGCAAGTGCGATTGGTAGATCGCCTGGTGAAATACCCGTTGCACCCACCAATGTAGCAGATACCGCAACTGGATCTATCGTGTAAAGGTCTGCACCAGCAATGGCATATAAAACACCAGAAGCCTGATCAAACTCCATACCTACCCAGTCACCAGGAATATTACCCAATAAAGTGTAGAAACCAGATGCTACATCAAAAGAGTAAAACTGTCCTCCGTTATCAAGAGCATAACCAGTCGTTGGATTTGCAGGATCAATAGCTCCAGCATTTTCAAAGTTTACAGTAACTGGTGAATCACCAAATACCTCAACAGTTGATGGATCTGATACTGGGAAACCAATTAGTTCCACGTTGCTATTGTTCACACCATAAGCTGTGTCTAACACGCCGCCACCGCCGCCAATTGGCTGGCAGTCGCCTGAAAATTCATAAACCTGATCAGAACCAGGTAAGGCCACTCCCCAGGTAACTCCGTTATCTGGTGAAAAGGCTCCGTCATTACCAACAACTGTAGCTGTGCTAAATTCCCAAAAAGAATTACTAGCAGTTGTATTATCAGCATAAATACTTATCCAGTAAGTAGTTGCTACTCCTGCCTGTCCATTAAGCATTACTGGAGAAATATCAAAATTTAATTCCAATACATCAAGAATAGGATTAGCTGGAAAATCACCAATTATAGGTTGAGAAGTTGGAACAATACCTGGAATTGTTGCCAAAACATTACTAGGATCTGGTAAACCTCCAAGGTCTCCGTAAATAGTTATATCTGCAGATACTATTACTTCGCCATCAAAAACTAACCAATTAGCAATAATAGAATCCAAATTTAAATTTGTATCCGCATCTACAATAATGTCTGCCGCTATAATTTGAGGAGTATTGTTAGATGATGTAAAACCGTTCTCAAAATTATTTGAAGGGTTGTCTTGGCTACATGCAGTACCGCCGCCGCCAACTAGGTCTCCATACATTACGAATGGCATACCTTGTGGTCCAACGTCTACTAGAGGAATCCAAACACCAGATTGGTTTTGAAGTGAATTTCCAGTAGTGCTCGCTCCTAAAATAGCAATAGGAGGAGCCCAGGGTCCAGAGGCACCAGAACCTTCAAAAGTATATTCAATCCAGTAAGTACCTGCTGTCAATGAAAGCCCTGTTGTATTAGCAGTTGCTCTTTGAATTTCTCTATTGGTTGCGCCAGGAGCACTTTCCAATTGTCTGAAGGCATTTGTACCAGCAGCAGCATCAAGAATATTAGTGGTAAGGTCACCCCAAACTACACTAGCACCACCACCACTTGGGTCTCCGTCCCAAACCTGCAAATAAACTGCAGTAAGTGAAGGAGCAGTAGATCCTGTTTGATATGCAAATACGTCAATAGACGTTATATTATAATCATCGGTAAGCACTACGTCATCTGCAATACTGTTTCCTGCTGTAAATTGAGCACCAGATCCATAAGTC
Source organism: Aequorivita antarctica (assembly GCF_007997155.1). Lineage (GTDB taxonomy): Bacteria > Bacteroidota > Bacteroidia > Flavobacteriales > Flavobacteriaceae > Aequorivita > Aequorivita antarctica. The sequence goes on from NZ_VORT01000017.1 coordinate 5,419, forward strand.
CCCATACCTAATGAAGTATCTTCCAATAAGCTAACGTCTGGAGTACCTGCTACATTAAAGTAAGGGCCGTTATCATAAACAATGGCATTAGGAGATTGAAAATAATAAGTCCCAGTAAAAGGAACATTCCTATTGAAATCCTGGCCAACATTAACATTCATTCCAGTCGTTTCAGTAATCGCCGATGCACTTCTATTTGTATAAGCAGCTGGTAGCTGAATGTTACGTGAAGAGTTCGGATTATTTGCAAATTCAATAAACAAAGGCATAAACTGTGTATTACTTGATGCACTCTCTGCTTTTGCTGTAAGCTTTTTATTTTCTCCAGCTTTTTTAACAACACCGGCCTTTTTTGCCGATTGTTGGTTACTGAAATAGGAGTGCAACATTTGCTGCTCTTCTTTTGAAAAATATTCGGAAAGCGAACCGCTGTTGCTTCCTATATTCTGATACCTCGTCAGCAACTCCTGAATGGAGGCTGCGGGCCTTTTCTGAACCTCAATATTCGTTGTCCCTGTTTCGGACTTTGAAGTATTGGATTTAGTAGATTGAGCACTCATGGTAAGCGAAAGCAAACCGACGAAACACCCAATAATTGTACTTCTTCTCATAATTTAATAAATTTTAGTTAATAATCATTAAATGTATTTAAAATAATGTTAATACCAAACATATGCCACAACTACTTTCTGAGTTTCAAAAAAAAATCCTGCCCAGTTAACTGGGCAGGATTTAAACTTTTCTAAATATAAATAAATACTACTTTCCTTCCACAAATGCTTCCATTACAGCATCACTTACACCCATATTAGAAAAACCTCCGTCATTATAAAGATTCTGTAGGGTTACACGCTTGGTAAGATCACTGAACATTGCCACTGTATAATTGGCGCAGTCCAAAGCAGTTGCATTACCTAATGGCGACATTTTATCGGCATAGCTGATGAAGCCATCAAAACCTTTCACGCCCTGCCCTGCCGTGGTTGGTGTTGGCGATTGCGAAATAGTATTAACGCGAACCTTTTTATCTCTTCCGAAGTAATATCCAAAACTACGAGCTATACTTTCCAAATAGGCTTTGTTATCAGCCATATCGTTATAATCTGGAAAAACGCGTTGTGAAGCCATATAAGTAAGCGCTATGATGCTCCCCCATTCGCTCATCGCATCTTTTTGATAGAGAACTTGCATGGTCTTGTGAAAAGAGACAGCAGAAATATCCCAACCTTTATGTGTAAAATCATAATTTTGGTTGGTATAATGATTGCCTTTGCGGACATTTACGGACATTCCGATTGAGTGCAACACAAAATCCAATTTGCCTCCCAAAATTTCAGTTGCCTTTGTTATCAAATTTTCTAGGTCTTCTAAACTAGTGGCATCTGCAGGAATAACTTCAGAATTTGTTTTTTCGGCAAGTTCATTTATTTGCCCCATACGAAGTGCGATTGGCGCATTGGTAAGCACAAACTTTCCGCCTTCTTCGTGAACACGCTCTGCGGTTTTCCAAGCAATGGAATTGGCATCCAATGCCCCAAAAATGATTCCCCGTTTTCCTTTTAGTAAATTATAAGACATGTTTTAATAAATTTTATGGTTGAATAGATTTTCGTTTTTTCAGTTTAAATTTGAAAAGTTAAAGATACATTTTAATTCAATAATTCCTTCGCGTTTGCTATTGCTGCCTCCGAAACATTTTTGCCACCAAGCATCTGCGCTATTTCAAGAATACGCTCTTCTTCGCTCAAAATCTTTAAGTGGGTAGTAGTTATATCGTTGCGGTCTTCTTTGTAAACTTTTATATGATGGTCGCCCTTAGCAGCAATTTGTGGTAAGTGCGTAATGCTCAACAATTGCATGGTTTTACTCATTTGGTGCATAATACCTGCCATTTTATTGGCTATTTCTCCTGAAACACCCGTATCTATTTCATCAAAAACAATGGTTGGCAATTTTTTGTATTCCGCCAAAACGGCTTTTATAGCGAGCATGATTCTGCTCATTTCACCACCGGAAGCCACTTTTTTTAATGGACCGAATGCCAAACCCTTGTTTGCAGTGAACAATAATTGCAACGTATCAGTTCCGTTGGTTTTGAAATCTTTGGAAGGGGAAAGCTCAAACTGAAACCGGGCGTTTGGTAAGCCCAACGGAAATAAGGTTTCCTCAAGCTTTTGCTTAAGTACCGGAATAGCTTCTACTCTTTTGGAATGAAGCTCCACAGCAGTTTTCAAAGCTGCTTCGCACAACTTGTTTTTCTGTTTTTCCAGGTTTTCTATCTGATCGTCAAGACCCAAAGTAGTATTCACTTTCTCTTCAAGTTGCTCCTCTATTTCAATTAATTCTGAAACCGTGGAAACGGAATGTTTTTGCTGAAGTTTATATAGCGTTTGTAATTTTTCGTTTACCTGAGAAAGCATTTCGGGATCAGCTTCAATTTTTTCCGCACTATTGGCCACTTCGTCTGAAATATCTTCCATCTCAATAATGGCGCTATTCAAGCGCAGCCAGTAATCTTCAAAAGTCTTTGAAAATTCTTTTATTCGCCCCAAAATAATTCGCGCTTCCTTTGCCGTCTGCAAACTGCCAATTTGATCCTCATCCAAAAGCTTGTTCGCATTTGAAAGGGATTCTTGTATCGCTTCGGCATTGTTCAGCGTTTCATAAGTTTCTTCGAGCTCCTGTTGGTTCAGCTTTTTTAAACTAGCTTGTTGAAGTTCGCTGTAAAGGAAAGTGTTATAATCCAGCTCTTTTAAACCATTTTCTTTTTGAAGTTTAATAACTGAAAGCTTTTCTAAAATGGTTTTGAAATCCGCGAATTGCAATTGATATGATTTTAAAAGGGCATCGTTTCCCGCCAAAGCATCAATCACTTCCATTTGAAAATTTTCGGAAACAATTTCCAAGGTCTCATGCTGGCTATGAACATCAACTAGATATGGCGCCAACGCTTGTAGTTGCGTTAAAGCCACGGGCGTATCATTTACAAAAGCCCTAGATTTCCCGCCAGGTAATATTTCACGACGAATGATGGTCTGCGGCTCATAATCCAGATCGTTTTGATCAAAAACATTTTGGAGTCCGTAATTTTTAACGGAAAAATGCCCTTCAATAACACACTTTTTGGAAGGATCTTTCACGCTACTCAAATCTACACGTTTCCCCAACACTAGTGCCAATGCTCCGAGAAGTATGGATTTTCCGGCACCTGTTTCGCCTGTAATAATTGTCAAGCCCTCATTAAAATCCACGCGAATGTCTTCAATAAGCGCATAGTTTTTTATAGCGAGGCTGGTTATCATTTTTAAGTGTTAGACTTTAGATTGTGAGACGTTAGAACTCTCAATTTGCACCATTGAATTAGCCCCGAATTCTCGGGATTGAACTTATAAAGTTAAAGGAAAGATATTAATTGGTCCAATCTCGTTTAAAAAAAATTAAAACTTGATCTCAGACCAGTTGCTTCGTTTTGTGGGCGCCAATCTGTTTAAGTTTTCAACCAGTTTTGTAATATCAATCTGTGGGCCGCCACTGAAAATGGCCTGTATCTCGTCGCTTTTCGCATCAAAAAAGGTCCGTACTAAAAAGGAGTTTGGACGTCTGTCATTAATACCTTTCAATTTATTGATGGCATCAGCTATTTTTTGCTTAGCCGCTTTTTGATCCGAGGCCATCACATCCAATCCATCGCGATGGTATTGATACATCACTTCGTGAAATTCCTTATAAACAGAAGATACCAAAGCATCGTTATAGCGATATCTTGACTGGTTTCCATCGGTAGATTTCCATCCAGAAAAATTACCGGAAGCTGCCGTATTGGTTATTTGTTTGGCTATTTCAAAATAGGGTGTTCCTCCATTTAAAACATAAGTGTCTGCATCTAAACCAATAATTGTATAAACGTGAAAAGCAATAACCGAAACAAGATTGGAGCCAAAACTGTTCATATTGAAGTTAAGCGGCTCGTATTCCTTGTAATTAAAGCTTAGCTGTTTGTCGAAATAGTTATATACAGGACTGTCATAGGTTGAGTCAAAAATAGGTCGTGAAGTTTGAATTTGAAGTGTTCCTGTAAAGGTATCGCCGTCGTACTGACTTATTACCAAGCTCATATTGCAGTCTATGCGCTCTTGGTTTTTGTACTCTTTATCGGTCCATTTTGTGTTATTTACAAATTCGCGTAACTGGGTTTCCAGTGTTCTAAAAATTTGCAAATTGGGTTGTCCGGTCTGTTCGGCATCAATGGAAACTGTGCAATTGAGTTCTTGGGCCTGTGCAGAAAACACAGTGGTTGCACATAGTAAGAAAAGTAAAATTTTACGCATTTGTCTGTTCTATAATATATTCTAAAATATCTTTTGCTACTTCTTTTTTAGGTTTAACAGGAAAAGGAATTGTTTTATTGTCTTTGCCTATCAAAGTAATTTTGTTGGTGTCGGTTTTAAAACCCGCGCCTTTGTCTCGAAGCGAATTTAACACAATTAAATCTAAATTCTTTTTTTTGAGTTTCAATTTTGCGTTTTCTTCTTCGTTTTCCGTTTCCAATGCAAAACCAACCAAGAATTGATTTTTCTTTATTTCACCCAGCGAAGCAAGAATATCTTTGGTTTTTGTAAGTTGAAGTGTGAAATTATCGGTTTTCTTTTTAATTTTTTCCGAAGCAACTTCCGAAGGGCGATAGTCCGCTACGGCGGCGCTTAAAATAGCAACATCACTTTTGTCGAAATATTTGTGAGCTGCATTGTACATTTCTTCTGCAGAAGTAACGCGGATTATTTTAACGAAATCATTGTCAATTTTTAAAACTGATGGCCCAGAGATTAAAACAACCTCAGCGCCCATTTGTGCGGCTGTTTCGGCAATGGCGTATCCCATTTTTCCGCTGGAATGATTTCCAATAAAACGAACGGGGTCTATTGCCTCATACGTAGGACCGGCGGTAATCAAAAACTTCTTTCCGCGAAAGGGAAGTTTTTTTAGAATATCATTTTCTATAAAAGAAACAATTTCTTCAGGCTCAGCCATTCTGCCCTGCCCTACCAAACCGCTCGCCAATTCGCCATAAGCTGCTGGAATTTGAATGTTTCCAAAACTGTTTAATTTTTCAAAAACCTCTGCCGTGGTTGGGTGTTTGTACATATCCAAATCCATTGCTGGCGCATAATACACGGGACATTTTGCGGAAAGATAGCAAGCGAGCAATAAATTGTCACAGCTACCATACGCCATTTTGGAAAGCGTGTTTGCAGTACCAGGAGCTATCAAAAACAAATCAGCCCAAAGGGCCAACTCAACGTGGTTGTTCCATTTGGGCTCTTTAAAGCTATTGGGCTCTTTTTCTTCAGTGAAGGAAGAATAGACTTCGTTTTTAGATAATGTGGAAAGCGTAAGGGGCGTAACAAATTCTTTGGCAGAAGAGGTCATCACAACTTTTATGTTAGCCCCTTTTTTCACTAAAAGTCTAACTAAAAAAGCTGCTTTGTACGCGGCAATCCCGCCGGTAACGCCAAGCAAGATATTTTTCCCGTTCAAAACAGACATGTTTCAGTTTTAAGTTTTCAGTATTCCGTTAGGTGTATTCCGAATTCCCGATTTGGGCTTAGGAAACCTATTATTCTACTACTTCGTCTGCAGTGTTTCTGTAGTAAATTTTATTTTCTAACCACTCTTGTACTGCCAAAGCATGTGGTTTTGGAAGTTTTTCGTAGAATTTTGAAACCTCTATTTGCTCTTTGTTTTCAAAAATTTCCTCCAAACTATCGTTGTAAGTAGCAAACTCATCAAGTTTTTCAAGAAGTTCTTTTTTGATGTCATTGTTTATTTGTGAAGCTCTTTTCGAAATAATTGAAATAGCTTCATAAATATTGTTTGTAGGCGCATCGATCAAGTTCTTGTCAAGGGTAACTGTATTGATGGGTGCAATTGAATTTTTAATATCCATAATAAAAATTAATTAACTGTTGGGTTCTGTTTCTGTGGTTACAATTCTGCTCTCTAGATCCTGATATATCTTCGTTGCTTCAGGAGCTAGTTCTGTATCCTTATAATATTTCATAAAAGTATTGTAGTGTCCTTTCGCTGTAAGCAAACGCTCTTGGACAAGAGTGGGAATACTGTTGACAGCCAATTTGTATGCCGCAACATACCTTCCGTAAAAAGCATCCTTTCTGTAGTGGGAGCCCGGATTATCGGTTATAAAATTATCAAAAGCATCGATGGCAGCTTTGTAATCTTCAACGTGCAAATATTGTTTTGCAACTTCGTACTCCTTGGTTTCTAGTTTTTCCTGTAATTCGGCAACAAGGGTATTGGCTTCCATTCTTTTGCCGGAATTTGGGTATCGATTGATAAATTCCTGAAGTTTCTCCAACGCTTTATAAGTATCCTTTTGGTCTAAGGAATATCTAGGTGAAAGCTGATAAAAGCTTTTAGCGCCTTTAAATGAAGCCACTTCCGCACTATCACTTTGTGGATATGCTTGCGTAAAACGTTCAAATTGATAACCTGCCAAATAATAATCTTCCAAGTTGTAATAAGTGTTGGAATAGATAAACATCAGCTTTTCACCCTGTGGCTTTCCTCTATATGAAGGTACTATCTGCTCCATCAATTTTAGGCCTTTTCGGTATTTGCCAATTTTGTACAGCGAATCTGCCATGGTAAATTTCTTACCCATATCATCCTTCCGAAGTACCCGCTGGTATTCGCCACAGGATGAAAGAAGAATCGTAAGACTAAGTATAAAAAAAAGTGGTAATCGCATGGGCTTAAAAAACATCGTGCAAAAATAGGGAATTAAACATGATTGAACAAACTTATTCTTTGGCTAAAATATTGCTCTAAAGGCTAATATTTGCAAGCCTTTTGAAATATTTAACGTACAAATGAAAAAGAACTGTTTTAAAAATTTTTAGTAAAAGAATCTATTTTTGCTCTCAGACCATCGCTAACTCCCACCAAAGGAAGCCGCACTGTGTCGCCACATATACCCAAAGTTTTAAAAACTGTTTTTATTCCGGCAGGATTTCCTTCCGCAAAAATATAGTCAATCGCTGGAGCTATTTTGTAATGAATCTTATAGGCCTCATCGGCTTTTCTATCTAGCCCGAGTTTTACCATTTTTGAAAATTCCTTCGGAAAACCTTCCCCGATTACTGAAATTACGCCCGCACCACCAGCAAGCACCATTGGCAGTGTAATCATATCATCGCCAGAAATAACCAAGAAATCTTTAGGACAGCCAGAAATCAATCGCATTGCTTGCACAATGTCTCCCGCTGCTTCCTTTATTGCTACAATTTTTTCAAAATCTTTCGCCAAACGAATCACCGTTTCTGGCAGCACATTTGAAGCCGTTCTTCCAGGAACATTGTACAAAATTATTGGTAGTGGAGCCACTCTTGCAATGGCTGCAAAATGCTGGTAAATCCCTTCTTGAGTAGGTTTGTTATAATAGGGCGAAACCGAAAGAATTGCAGTAAACGCTGAAAGGTCACGCGTTTTCATTTCAGAGATTACTTCTTGCGTATTGTTACCGCCAATGCCTAAAACCAAGGGTAAACGACCTTTGTTTGCAGAAACAATTGCGTTAATAACAATATCCTTTTCTTCTTTTGAAAGCGTTGCGCTTTCGGCAGTGGTTCCCAAAACAACCAAATAATCAATCCCGTTTTCAATGTTGAAATCCACTACTTTTTTAAGTCTTTCAACATCTACGGAAAAGTCACTTTTAAAAGGGGTGATGAGCGCTACGCCAGTTCCAATCAATTCTTTCATAACAATAATATTTTTTTAAGTTCTCAAATCTTCTTTAAGATTTTCAAATATTTTTTTACTTCACTTTTAAACGCTTCCGGTTTTTGGAGATCCACCGTTAACAGCAAATCGAAAAGACGCTCATCTGCATCGTTGAAGCCTATTTTGAATTTCGCTTTGCTCTGCGCGACCATCGCACTTAAAAATTCATGTTTTCCTTTGTAAAATCCAATCAGCACATCAAATGGAAAATCCAGAAATTCCTGTGCATTTTGGTTGTGTATTTCCCCACGCCAGTTGAATTCCTTATTGGTTATCTGGTTCTGCCGAAGCGATGGAATTTTCCGCCGTGTTTCCACAAAGGTGAAAAGTTTCACATCTTTTCGCTGTAAACCAAGCTCGTTTCCAAATTCATAAAGCAATTCAAAATCGTCAAAAAAAACTTCGTCCACCAAAAATCCCAAATACTTTAACGGTGTGTTTCGCTGCGAAATATCACGGTCTGTTAGTTTTTTCTCGGTGTGCTTTTTTAAAGAATGTTTCTTTATTTTTTTCAACATGGAACGCCCAATTCTTAAATGGCAAAAATAGTTTTTTTCATCGCTTTTCAGCTTTCAATTATGAAATCATTTGCAAAAAATCGTCTTCAGAGATTATGGCAACCCCCAGGCTTTCGGCTTTTGTTTTCTTGCTCGGCCCCATATTCTCGCCCGCCACCACATAATTTGTTTTGGAAGAAATAGCACTGGAAACTTTACCACCATTGTCTTCAATCAGTTTTTTCAGTTCATCGCGGGAAACTTTTGTGAAAACACCAGAAACAACGAATGTATTTCCATTTAAAGTGTTTGTTTGGTTGGCGAGTTTTTCTGCGGAAATCTCCAATTGAACACCATAACTTTTCAGCCGCTCAATGGTTGCAATATTTTCTTCGGAAGTAAAAAAGGAAACCACGCTTTGGGCGATGCGTTCGCCTATTTCATCAACAGTTATCAATTCTTCTGCGGAAGCGTTTTTCAATGCATCAATGGTTTTGTAATGCTTTGCCAGTTTTTTGGCAACGGTTTCGCCAACGTAACGTATTCCCAAAGCAAAGAGAACTCTTTCAAAAGGAATTTGCTTTGAAGCTTCTATTCCGCTTATCATATTTTCGGCACTTTTTTGCGCCATGCGTTCCAACGGAATTATTTGTTCTTCTCTCAAAAGATAAAGATCGGCGTAATTGATTATCAAACCGCTGTTTACTAAAAGCGCAACGGTTTCGCCTCCCAAACCTTCAATATCCATCGCTTTCCGTGAAATGAAATGTTGGATGCGCCCAATAATCTGTGGCGGACAACCTTCGGCGTTTGGGCAATAATGCTGTGCTTCGCCTTCGGTCCGGACCAATGATGTTCCACATTCGGGGCATTCAGTTATGTATTTTGCAGTGAGTGAACTAGGATCGCGCTGTGCAAAATCGACCCCAATTATCTTTGGAATAATTTCGCCACCTTTTTCCACAAAAACGGTATCGCCTTCGCGGATGTCGAGTTTTTTTATTTGATCTGCGTTATGCAAAGAAGCACGTTTCACTATGGTTCCAGCGAGTTCTACGGGTTCTAAGTTTGCAACAGGTGTGATGGCGCCGGTTCTTCCCACTTGATAGGTTATTTGGTTTAAAACCGTAGAAACCTGTTCTGCCTTAAATTTGTAGGCCATCGCCCAGCGCGGTGATTTTGCAGTATAACCGAGTTCTTCCTGTTGTTGCAAATTGTTCACCTTCACCACTACCCCATCTGTTTCATAAGGAAGTTCGTGGCGGTGTACGTCCCAATAATTTACGAATTCTAAAACCTCCTCCAGGTTTTTGGCGAGTTTTGCGGCTTCGGGAACTTTAAAGCCCCAATCGCGAGCTTTCTCCAAGCTTTCAAATTGTGTCTTAATGGGAAGCCGTTCGCCTTTTAAACTATATAAAAGACAATCTAACGGACGTTTGGCAACTTCGGCGCTGTCCTGCAACTTTAAGCTACCAGAAGCTGTGTTTCTTGGGTTTCGGTAGGGCTCTTCTCCCAGTTCCACTCTTTCGGCATTCATCTTTATAAAACCTTCAAACGGCAAAACTATTTCGCCGCGAATATCAAAAAGTGGCGGGAAATCTCCCTTCAATTGTAACGGGATGGAACGAATTGTTTTTACGTTTGCGGTAACATCATCGCCCTGAAAACCATCGCCGCGGGTTACTGCTTTTTTCAGCTTGCCATTTTCATAGGTTAAACTTATTGAAGCCCCATCGTATTTCAGTTCGCAAGTGAATTCAACATTCCCGTCTACCATTTTTTCGATTCGCTTTTCCCAGTCTTCAAGGTCTTCTTTTGAATAGGAATTGTCCAAGGAAAACATTCGGTAGTTATGCGGAACGGTTTCAAAATTCTTGGTGATTTCACCTCCAACTCTTAACGTTGGTGAATTTGGATCGTGAAACTCTGGATGCGCTTTTTCCAGCTCTTGAAGTTGCTTTAGTTTTTGGTCAAACTCAAAGTCGGAAATGGTAGGTGTATCCAGTACGTAATAGTTGTAGTTATGTTCGCGGAGCTCGTTGCGAAGGCTTGTGATTTGTTGTTCAATGTTCATAGAACAAATATAAAATTTTAAACCTCACAGCTTTTTAAAAACTATGAGGTTTATTAATGAAATTTTCAACAAAACTTAAAAATCAATCATCCAAAAAGATATTGCGAACCAAGGCAGCACAAAGTCCTCCTGCAATTGGAGCAACAATGAAAAGCCAAAGCTGTTGCAACGCCATTCCGCCTGCAAAAAGCGCTGGACCCAAACTACGGGCTGGATTAACGGATGTTCCCGTAATTGGGATGACAACCATGTGAATCAATGCTAAAGAAATACCTATGGCAAGCCCTGCCATCATTGGCGATGTATGTTTGGAAGCAGTTGCTCCGAAGATTACCATCAAAAAGAGAAAGGTGAACGCAAATTCTGCTATCAGTGCTGATTTCATATCGTATTCCCCGAGATAGCCAGGTCCCCATCCATTGGCTCCCAAGCCCCATTCGGGCATTGAGAAACCTGCACTTCCCGTAGCCAAAACATAGAGTAAGCCTGCCGCAGCAATGGCTCCAATACATTGCGAAATAATATAGCCAACTGTGTCTTTGGCCGAGAGTTTACCAGCTGCCAACATAGCTATAGAAATTGCTGGATTAATGTGGCATCCTGAAATTGGACCAATAGTATAAACCATTACCAAAACCGCAAAACCAAAGGCAAGGGAAATACCCAAAAGACCAATTCCTGCAGGTCCCGAATGGGTTACGCTAGCAATAGTTGCAGCACCACAGCCAAATAAAACTAATGCGAAAGTGCCGAGTGCTTCGGCAAAATACTTTTTTGAAGAATTCATTTTCAATAATTTAAGAGGTTAGACATCTTAAATTTAAAAAAATGAAGTTATTAATTTATTTTTGTTAAAAAGGAAAGCTAAATTGTTGATAAGCAATTAGGTTCTGTCAGAATTCAGCCACTTCGGAACTTCAGGTCTTTTAAATTCCTCCATCTTTTTTAGAAGTTGATTTGGATTGGAGTCTACCAAAAGCAGGCTGTAGTTGTCCATTGAAAGAAAGCCTTTGCGCACCATGGTTTCGAGCATTTTTATAAGATCATTATAAAAACCGTTTATATTTAATAGACCAATTGGTTTTTGGTGTAGCCCAAGTTGTAGCCAAGTCATAATCTCAAAAAGCTCTTCCAGCGTTCCCATACCACCGGGCAGCGCAATAAAACTGTCACTTTCTTCTTGCATTTTCATTTTCCGCTCATGCATGTTTTCAGTAGTGATGAGTTCGGTTAGGCCTAAATGAACTACTTCTTTCTTCTTTAAAAAGTTTGGAATGATGCCGATTACCTTTCCGTTGTTATCCAAAACACTTTTGGCGATGATGCCCATCACCCCTATTTTGGCAGCGCCATAAACCAAAGTGATATTTCGCTCGGCAAATATTTCTCCAAGTTTTATGGCTGCATCGGTTATGGCAAGGTCGTTGCCTTCACTACTTCCGCAGAAAACGCATATTTTTTCAAGATTATTCATTTAAACTACATTTTATCATTCGGTCTTTTCCGAAGATGTCTTTTTTAATTACTATATTTCTAAACCCTTCGCTATTTAACAGCGCATTTAATTCTTCACTAAGGTACTCATTAATCTCGAAAAAAAGTTTTCCGTTGGGTCTCAAATGATTTTTTGCCAAGTGGGAAATTGTCCTATAGAAAAGCAACGGATCTTCATTGCTCACGTACAACGCAGATTCGGGTTCGTATTCTAGAACGTTTTGCTGCATCTGTTTTTTTTCTAATTCGCGAACGTATGGTGGATTTGAAACTATTATATCGTATTGCTTGGGAAGTGTTTTCGTTTTTAAAATATCGACTTGAAAGAATTCAACTTCAGCATTATTTAGATTCGCATTTTCTTGGGCAATTTTTAAAGCCTCATTTGAAATATCCAAAGCCGAAAGTTTTGAATTGAAAAGATTTTTAGCCAATGAAATGGCAATACAGCCAGAGCCAGTGCCGATATCTAAAATAGTTGTGAGTTGTGGGTTCTGTGCTGTGAGTTTTTGTTCAGAAATTATGAATTCAACCAATTCCTCCGTTTCAGGACGAGGAATTAAGGTGTTACTATTCACTTTAAAAAGAAGTCCGTAAAACTCAGTTTCTCCTAATATATATTGAATGGGTTCATGGTTTTTAAGGCGAAGCAACGCCCGCTGAAATTTTTCGGAAGCTTCTTCTGAAATAATCCTTTCAGGGTTTAAAGCCATTTCTATTCGGGAAAGACGTAAATATTCTTCAGAAAGGATATTAAAAAAAGATTGTATTTCTTCAGAAGGATATAAACCTATTAGAGGATTTTGGAAGTCTGTTTTTAATTCTTTTAAAGTCAAAACTATAATGTTTTCAACATATGAACTGGACAAGAGTAATGGCCCGTATCTCCCAATGCACTTTCAATATATTCGAAACCTGCTTGCTTATATAGTTTTTGGGCGTGGGTCATATACTCCATGGTTTCCAAATATATTTTTTCGAAACCAAACTCACGTGCTTTTGACAAGCAAAACTCCATCATTTGCGCACCGACACCCCTTCCCCTGGCTTCGGGCAGGAAATACATTTTTTGGAGTTCGCACACATTACCATCATAGTTGTCCAACTTCGCTACACCCGCGCCGCCGATTATTTTATCGTTTTCGGCAACCACAAAATAAACCGCATTTGGTTTTTGGTAGGTTTCAAACATACAATCCAAAGCAGCATCGGCATAAGCAGTGCCTACTTTCGGCACATTGAAGTCTTCCAAAACGCTGCGTATAACTTTAGCGATTTGGGGATTGTCTTTCTTTTCAATAAGACGGATAATTGGTGTGTCCATTCTAATTAAATCCTTGTATTTTTACGCGGTGAAGATACACGAAAAATATATGTTGCGCTGCATCCAACTGGCCAAAAATGGACTGGGAACTACCTATCCAAATCCTTTGGTGGGTAGCGTGATTGTTCACAATGATATAATTATTGGCGAAGGTTGGCACTACAAAGCGGGACAACCTCACGCCGAAGTAAATGCAATAAAAAGTGTTGAAAATCAGGGATTACTGAAAGAGGCAACTATCTATGTGAGCTTGGAACCTTGCAGCCATTTCGGGAAAACGCCACCCTGCGCAGACTTGATTATTGAAAGCGGAATCAAAAAAGTTATCGTTGGCAGTTTGGACCCAAATCCAAAAGTAGCAGGACGCGGCATTAAAAAACTGATGGAAGCTGGTTGCCAGGTGATTGTAGGTATTTTGGAAAACAAATGTGATGAACTGAACAAACGGTTTTTCACAATACATCAAAAAAAGCGTCCTTATATTTTTCTAAAGTGGGCACAGACAATTGATGGTTTTATCGCTCCAAAAACCGAAACCCGAAACGAAACAAAACCTGTTTGGATCACGAATGAATTTTCAAGACAACTTGTGCACAAAATGCGGTCCGAAGAACAAGCTATTTTGGTGGGAACAAACACGGTTTTACAAGATAATCCATCGCTTACGGCACGGGAATGGGCAGGAGAGAATCCGGTGCGAATTGTTATTGACAGAGATTTAAAAATTCCACAGGATTTATCGGTTTTTAATGCAAGTTCAACAACGATTGTTATCAATGAAAATGAAACCAACACTTCGGAAAATTTAGATCTTGAAAAGATTGATTTTTCCAAAAATATTCCCCAGCAAATCTGCGAAATCCTTTTCCGAAGAAATATTCAAACTGTTATTATTGAGGGAGGCGCGAAAACACTTCAATCTTTTATTGACGCAAATCTTTGGGATGAAGCCTTTGTATTTAACGGCGCCATCGGTTTCGGAGAAGGGATTAATGCCCCCAACTTTAAAGGTGTTTTTATTTCAGAAGAAAAAATAAAGGACGATACATTGCGAATCTTTAAAAACCCTAACTCTTGATAGTTCTGGCGCTCAGCATTCTTTCGTCCACAATGATTTTTGTGGTTTTTAAGCTTTTTTCAAGGTTTAAAATCAACACGATGCACGCCATTGTTTTCAATTATGTAACGGCGTGTTTTTGCGGCATTATCTTCCAAAAAAATGCTGTTGATATTGCAGCAATACCAAACTACAGCTGGTTTCCTTTTGCCTTGGGGTTAGGGGTTCTTTTTATAACCGTTTTTAACCTGATGGCAATAACAACGCAACGCAGTGGACTTTCAGTAGTTTCGGTAGCTACAAAAATGAGCGTAGTTATTCCTATTCTTTTTGGGTTACTTTATTATAAAGAGAATCTCGGGGTTTTTAAAATTGTCGGAATAATTTTGGCGCTCATTGCTGTTTATCTGGCGTCCATAAAAACTAATGACGGACTTAAAATAAAACCTTCAAATTTTATCTTTCCCATTTTGGTTTTTTTGGGAAGCGGAATTATTGACACAACTTTAAAATATTTGGAGGGTGAATTTATAGCCAAAAATGACATCCCTATTTTTTCGGCAACAATCTATGGAATGGCTGCAATTATAGGTTTCTTCATTTTAATCTTTCAGGCCAGTAAAGGGGATTTTCAATTTCAATTCAAGAATTTACTTGGAGGAATAGCTTTGGGAATCCCAAATTACTTTTCAGTTTATTTTTTGGTGCAGGCGCTGCGCAGTGGTATTTTTGATAGTTCGGGCGTTTTCACCGTTAACAATGTGGCCATCGTAATGATTTCAACAGTGCTGGGGATTTTACTTTTTAAAGAAAAATTATTGTTTAAAAACTGGATCGGAATTGGGTTGGCAATCCTTGGAATTGTATTAATTGCTTTTGAAAAATGGTAAAGTTTTAAAAATTGGAAATTGAAAAAGACACATACAAGACCATTTTAAAGGCTTCGGAAGAAGTTCTTTTTAAAGAGAAAGGAAGTAAATTCTTTGGCTATGCCTATCCAGTTTCTTCGGAAGAAGAAGTAAAACAATATATCGAAACTCTAAAAAAGCAGCACCACAGCGCACGACATTGGTGCTACGCTTGGCAATTAGGCAAAAACTATGAACACTACCGCGCCAACGATGATGGCGAGCCTTCAAATAGCGCGGGAATGCCAATTTATGGCCAATTGCAATCCTTTGATGTTACTAATATTTTGGCGGTGGTGGTTCGCTATTTTGGGGGCACTAAGCTCGGAGTCGGCGGATTGATTCAAGCCTACAAAACCACTGCACAGATGGCTTTGGAAACTTGCAAGATTGTTGAAAAAACTATTGATGAAACCTTTCTCTTAAAATTTGAATATCCAGAAATGAATACGGTGATGCGAATAATTAAGGACGAGGACATCAACCTTGTCAATCAAAAAATGGAATTGGATTGTGAAATTGAAATCGCTGTGCGCAAAAAGGATGCAAAAAAGGTTTTTGAAATGTTTGAAAACACCTATAAGGTGACAATTAAACAATTAGAAAATTAACTATTCTTCATTCAGTTTTTTTATTAAATAATCTGGTGCTTTCATTAACTTTTTTGTAGTACTATTCACAAAAACCAAAATAGTAGTTGCCGTAATCAAAAGTTGTTTGGACTCATTATAAATTTCATATTGAAATTCAATTTTTACATTGGGCATTTGCTTCAAAGTTGTCTTTACGGTGAGCAAGTCATCATAAAACGCAGGCTGTTTATAATCAATACTTAAATGAATTACCGGAAGGTGTACATTATTGGCTTCCATCCATTTATACGAAAAGCCAAGCTCGCGTAGCCATTCAGTCCTGCCCTGCTCTAAATACTGTGCGTAGTTGCCGTAATAGACAACTCCCATTTGGTCTGTCTCGCCATAGCGCACTCTAATATGTGTAAGTGTATTCTTCAAAATTTTTAGTTAATTAAAGAAAGTTTTTTTGTAGTTTTATCAAAACTGAAGTATGGGGAAAAAAAACTAATAATTCAACCCCAATCTGGTTTTTTTTATAACTTTTTTGTTCACATATTTGCACTGTTAAGAAATAGCAGGGAAACACTCTCTTCCCCATTTTTTAGCCGCACCTTTTTAAAAACAAAAAAACACAAATTTTAACTATGAGCAAAACTGCGGAATCGGTTTGGAACAATTGTTTGGCTTTTATCGAAGATAATATCACTTCGCAAGCATACAAAACTTGGTTCGAACCCATTAAAGCGGCAAAGCTAACCGATAATGCACTTAGCATTCAGGTTCCGAGCAAATTTTTTTACGAATGGCTCGAAGAACACTACGTTAAAATATTGAAAGTAGCTCTAACCAAAGAGTTGGGTACCAATGCCAAGTTAGTGTACATCATTAGGATGGAAAACACTTACGGCAATAAACAGCCTTTTACTGAAAAAATTCCAAGCGCTAACCGAAGCAACCTTCAATCTCAAGACGTTGACGTGCCTTTGAAAAACAAAAGTCCGGAACTTAAAAATCCGTTCGTCATTCCAGGAATTCGCAACGTAAAGATTGAATCTCAACTTAATCCTAATTATAATTTCGAAAGTTTTCTTGAAGGCGAATCAAATCGATTGGCACGTTCAGCTGGCTTAGCAGTTGCTAACAAACCTGGAGGAACTTCATTCAACCCCTTGCTTATTTTTGGCGGCGTTGGTTTGGGAAAAACGCATTTGGGTCACGCAATTGGTGTTGATATAAAAGATAAATATCCCGAAAAAACGGTGCTGTATATTTCTGCGGAAAAGTTTACACAGCAATATATTGAATCTGTAAAAAAGAACAACCGTAACGACTTTATCCACTTCTATCAAATAATAGATGTGCTAATCGTGGACGACATTCAACTACTTTCTGGAAAAGCTGGAACACAAGATGTATTCTTTCATATTTTCAACCATTTACACCAAAATGGCAAGCAGGTTATTTTAACCAGCGACAAAGCTCCAGTAGATATGATAGACATTGAGCAACGTTTGTTGTCTCGTTTTAAATGGGGACTTTCTGCCGAATTAAATCACCCAGATTACGATACACGTGTTGCTATAATAAAAAACAAATTGTATCGCGATGGTGTTGAAATGCCAGATGATATTGTAGAGTTTTTGGCAAACAACATCAAAACGAATATTCGTGAACTGGAAGGTGCCATTATTTCACTTATTGCACATTCTTCTTTCAATAAAAAGGAAATCACAATAGAACTTGCCCGTAAGATTGTTGATAACTACGTAAAACACACCAAACGCGAAGTTTCCATAGACTACATTCAAAAAGTAGTGAGTGATTATTTCCAAATGGATGTAGATACTTTACAGTCAAAAACACGAAAGAGGCATATTGTTCAGGCACGCCAATTGGCAATGTTTTTTGCGAAGAAATTTACAAAAGCATCCCTAGCTTCTATCGGTTCACAAATTGGACAACGCGACCATGCAACCGTACTCCACGCTTGTAAAACTGTTGATAATCTTTCTAGCACAGACAAACAGTTCCGCAAATACGTGGAAGACCTTAGCAAAAAGTTGACGCTCTAAAAAGTTTCAGGTTTAAGGTTCTAGTTTTTTAAAAATCTATTCACAATTAACCCCAAACATTTTGCAACAGTACAAAATCCTTATGGTCTGCCTTGGCAATATCTGCCGTTCGCCTTTGGCGGAAGGCATCTTAAAATCTAAGGTTGACGCTTCAAAAATATTTGTTGATTCCGCTGGAACAGGTCATTGGCACATTGGTAATGAACCCGACAAAAGAAGCATTGCCGTTGGGAAAAAATACAATATAGATATTACCAATCAACGCGGAAGACAGTTTAGCGCAAGAGATTTTGAAAATTTCGATTTGATTTATGTAATGGACAATAGCAACATGGAAAACGTTTTGGCCTTGGCCGAAAATGATTTTCAAAGAGAAAAAGTAAAGTTGATCCTCGATGAAATTTTCCCAGATGAAAACGTGGATGTCCCAGACCCTTACTTAGGTGGAAATGCTGGTTTTGAAAACGTTTTCAAAATGCTCGATGAAGCTTGTGAACAAATTGCGAAACGACTTTAACTAAGAAATCCGGCTGATTTATCTACTTTAGTACTTTCCATTAAAAAATCAGCTATGAAAAAATTACTCCCTTTACTATTATTTCTATTTCTATCAGGACTTGTTTTTGCACAGCAAGTTGATATTGAACTGTATAAAAGCGGCTTTTCCGACCCTTTAAATTTACAGCACGCCAATGATGACCGTCTGTTTGTAGTAGAACAAGGCGGGAAAATAAAAATAATCCAAGGTGACGGAACGGTTAACACAACTCCTTTTCTAGATATTTCAGGCCAAATTTCAAGTGGTGGCGAAAGAGGTTTGCTTGGTTTGGCATTTCATCCAGATTATACAAATAATGGGTATTTCTATGTTAATTACTCCAAACCAAATGGAGATACACAAATTTCACGATTTTCAGTAGATTCTGGAAATCCAGATATAGCAGATCAAAATTCTGAGTTACCAATTATTGATTATTCTCAGCCTTTTTCTAACCATAACGGAGGTTGTTTAGCCTTTGGCCCAGATGATTATTTGTACATTGCTTCTGGTGATGGCGGTAGCAGCGGTGATCCAGGAAACCGCGCCCAAAATATTAATTTACTACTTGGAAAATTATTGCGTATAGATGTGGACAACCCTTCAGGAGGAAACAATTATGGAATCCCTGCAGGCAATCCTTTTGTTGGAAATCCCAATGCGCGTGAAGAAATCTGGGCTTATGGTTTACGAAACCCTTGGCGTTTTTCTTTTGATTTAACTGAAAACAATCTTTGGATCGGTGATGTGGGACAGAGCAATCTGGAAGAAATTAATCGTGTATCAGTTGCGGAAGCAGGCTTAAATTATGGCTGGCGCTGCTACGAGGGAACCCAACCCTTTAATACACAAAATTGCCCACCACAGTCCGAGATAACATTTCCTATTGCAGAATATACACACGCCAGCGGTAATTGCTCTATTACAGGCGGATATGTTTATAGAGGTTCTGTATATTCAGATATTGCCGGACTTTACTTTTTTGCGGACTACTGCAGTGGGATGATTGGAACCGTTGACGGTTCTGGGAATTTGATAGATCATGGCAATTTTTCCGGCAACTGGGTTTCTTTTGGGGAAGACGTGAACAAAGAGCTTTACATAGTTGATAAAGGTGGTTCTATCTATAAAATAACCGGAGATCCAATAATAGGCACCGAAGATTTTTCATTAGAAGATACACTTAGCATGCTTCCAAATCCCGCTTCGGAAAATGTTACTTTTAGTTTGAAAAACGACATCCTTCAAGCAATTCAGGTTTTTGATGTGAGAGGCAGCTTGGTTTCTTCCGAAGAAAACATATTCAGCAATGAAAAGACAATTTCAATTTCAAATTTGAACCCAAGAATTTATTTCGCCAAAATTACTTCTGTAAAAGAACAAACGATTGTTAAAAAACTAATCGTTCAATAATAAATTAATGACTTCAAAAAAAGGCGATTTATACCTAATTCCCTGTCCATTAGGTGATATACCACCGTTGGCAGTGCTTCCAATTTCAGTGAAAAAGGCGATTGAAAAAATTGATCACTACATTGTGGAGCACGAAAAGAATGCGCGTCGGTTTATAAAAAGTATTGTACCAGAAAAAGAACAAGCCACGCTGAAAATTCAAGAAATAAACAAATTCACCAAACCTGAAGAAATATACCCAATGCTCAATCCGTGTCTGGAAGGTTTTGATGTTGGAGTACTCAGCGATGCAGGTTGCCCCGGAATTGCTGATCCTGGTGCCCGTGCGGTACATTATGCACACGAACTTGGTATTAAAGTAGTTCCGTTGGTTGGTCCTTCTTCAATTTTATTGGCAATGATGGCCAGTGGCTTCAATGGTCAGAATTTTGCTTTTAATGGTTATTTGCCCATTGACAAGGGTGAGCGGAAAACAGAGCTGAAACGTTTGGAAAAAATTTCAAAAGATTTTGATCAATCACAACTCTTCATTGAAACACCTTACCGCAATAACCAAATGCTACAAAGCTTGATTGAAACCCTACACCCACAAACAAGAATTTGTGTGGCTTGCGACATCACTTTGCCTTCAGAATACATAAAAACTGCGCCAGTGAGTCTATGGAAAAAAATAAAGGTGGACCTTCATAAAAGACCCACCTTATTTATTATTCAGGGATAAGTTTTACATTACCCTTGGCTTCTTGTTTGCCACAATGTGCGAGGTGTCATAACCCGAGAACATTTTAAGATAATAACGGATTGAAGTACCATTGGCATCCTCAAAACGATTTTCTCCGGCACTTCTAAGGAATTTTTTTACATTTCCTGCACCTGCTAAATGCGCAGCGGCTAAAATTCCCGATTCGGTAACTTTCACACCACCTATGGTTTTTCCAGCATAGCGCTTAATATCTTTGCGTAGTACCCATTTGTTTAATGAGGTGTAAGCCATAAAAGCAGCTTCTTGTTGGCGAGTATCGTATAGAAAATTATCGGTATTCTTAAACCCCATCATTCTTAGGGTTGCTCGCGAAAATTGATATTTTCCCATATAACCATAATCATTCACGATATGGTAATTTCCTCTTGATTCTTTAAATCCAAGTGCTTCTTTAAATCCTACATAGGATTTCCCCAAAAACAAATAAAATCTCGGGGTCACGGGAGCCATTAATGGCATAAACTCTGCTTCCGTGGGAACGTTATAGTCTAACTCTAATCCTTCCGTGCTAAAAGTAGAAAAATCGTAGCTATCTTTTGAAATGAAACCTGTCCCTACTAGTACGGTAACAACAAGTAATACTGCAATTAGATATATTCTTTTTTTCATTAATTTTTAAAATTCGGATGTATAATTACATCTTGGTTTCAGCGCGCAAAGATAGGGCTTTTTTTAAAAATCTGATTTATAAGCTGTTAAAGTAATGTGAAAAGAAAAACGTCCCTTATTTAAAGGGGCTTTTGAAGGCATTCAGACAAATTTAAAAAAACCTACCTATTTAACCCTTGGCTATTCACCCAGCGAACATATTCCACTTTGTTTATGTTGTGCTGCGCCAAGTTTTTTGCGAATTTATGATACCCAAAGTTGGTAACATCTGCCACGAAATAGTAATAATCGTGTTTTTCGGGATTCAGCACTGCGTCTATTGAAGAAATATCAGGCATTGTAATAGGGCCTGGTGGAACACCGGCATATTTATAAGTATTGTAAGGCGAATCCAATTCCAAATCTACATAAAGCACTCTTTTAATTATTTGGT
Organism: Aequorivita antarctica; assembly: GCF_007997155.1. Taxonomy (GTDB): domain Bacteria; phylum Bacteroidota; class Bacteroidia; order Flavobacteriales; family Flavobacteriaceae; genus Aequorivita; species Aequorivita antarctica. Next base: position 26,976 of record NZ_VORT01000017.1, read on the forward strand.
TGTAGTCGCCACTCTCGCGTTTTAAGGCATAAATAACTGTTGGATCTGCTTGAAGCAACATTCCTACTTTTAAACGGTTTATATAAACGCCCGCTACTCTTGGACGTTCATCTACTTTCGCGGTTTCTTTCTGAACAATGGCAGCCAAGGCCATAACCTCTTCTCTTGAAAGATTTAGGTTTTTTGCTTTTTGTGTTCTCGATTCGCTCCAAAACCTTTCGTATTCGGTTTTCATTCGGTCGCGGAAGGTTTCTGCTGAACTGTTCCAATAAAATTCATAAGTGTTTGGAATGTAAAGAGACAGCGCCGTTTCTTCATCCAAACCAACTTCTTTCAAAAACTGTGGATCGCGCATTGCATTTAAAAGCGAAATGCTGTCTGCCTCAATTTGATTTGAAATATGCCCAGCCAAATTTTCCAAACGTTCTTGATTGTTGAATTTTACGCTGATTGGAATATTTCTACTTCGCAGCGTGTTTACAATGTCATTATTAGTCATTCCTTTGGTAATAATGAAATGGCCCGGTTTAATATTTGAGGAATATTTCTTTTGATTCGCTATTACAAAAAACGATTCGCTATCTCTCAAAAGTGGCTCCAATTCTTCAACAACATCATCTATAGTTGCATTGCTTGGAATATAAACATGGGCTTCCTTATTATTAAAAGCAGTATTTCCAGAAAAAGCAATATTGTAAACATACCAAGCAAAAGCACCCATCCCCACGGCGCCCAGTAAAACAATAATGACCACTATTTTTTTTATATACATCTTTAAAAAAGGGATTAGGGATTAGGGATTAGTTGATAAAAATATTCGCTTTTATATTTTCCTTCGGAAAAAATCCAGTCTTTTTTTATGCCACTTCTTTCAAAACCAACTTTTTCAAAAAGTTTAATGCTTCCTTCATTTTCGTCGGTGATTCCTGCAAAAATTTGATGCACGTTCAAATGCTTAAAAGCGTAATTGCAGGTAAGTTTTAAAGCTTCCGTAGCAAAGCCTTTCCGCTTATCTTCTGCTGAAAAAATATCGATGCCCACTCCTACCCTGCTGTGCTTCGGTTCAAAATCGAAAAGATCGATAAAACCAACTTGAGTTTCGCCTTCGTTTTTACAAATTACAAGGCGCAGCTGTTTCACGTCATAAATATCGCGGTGACTGTTTTTAAGATATTGTTGTAGTATATACTTTGAATAGGGTGTTGTGGTATTACTCACCTCCCAAAGTGATTCGTAGTTTTCCAAATTATACAGAAAATCCAAATCCGAAGGTTCCAAAGCGCGTAAAAATATGTTTTCTCCTTTAAGTGTTGTCATTTCCATATTCCTTTAAAAACTTGTATTGCTGGTCCTTCCAAATATACATTTTTATAACTCGAACCAACTTTTTCAAAGCGCACTTGCAGTTGGCCACCTGGCGTTTTAAGTATCACTATGTTTTCAGAAGTTTTACCGGTTTCAAACATTGCAAGCGCAACGGCAGTCACACCGGTTCCGCAGGAAAGTGTTTCGTCTTCAACGCCACGTTCATAGGTTCTAACTGAAAAAACAGCACTGTCATTCTGTTCTACAAAATTTACGTTTGCCCCCTCTTTTCCGTAGGTTTTATTGCGAATAGTCCTCCCATTTGTAAAAACATCAAAATCCTGAAGTTTTGAAACCATTTCAACGTGATGAGGCGAACCTGTGTTTAGAAAAGTATGCTTTTCAGATACGCTTACTTTTTCAACATTATTCATTTTTAGGGAAACCCAATCTTTTTTAACTGTGGCTTCGTGCATGCCGTCCACAGCTTCAAAAGTTGTTTTTTCTGAAATGATTCCCAGAAACTTTGCAAAATGTGAAATACATCTTCCACCATTACCGCACATCGAGCTTAAGTTGCCATCACTATTGTAATACACCATTCTAAAATCTGCCGAAGGATGATTTTCTAACAAAAGCAGCCCGTCAGCCCCGACGCCAAAACGACGGTCGCAGATTTTTGCCACAAGTTCGGTATGCTTCTTCGGAAAAAATGCTTCCCGATTGTCGATTATCACGAAATCGTTGCCTGTACCTTGATATTTATAAAAAGTGAATTCCATAACAGCGCAAAGATATAAAAAGCCCCCACAGGTATCGGGAAAGTTTTCACGTTAAATACAAGTTAAAAACTGCTTTGTGGCATACTATTTTCTATCCATCATTGTTAAATTTGTGGAAGTGTTTAAATAATGTTTCTTCTAAAAAGTGTTTCCTTTCTCTGTTCTTCTCTGAACCGAAACGCTTAAAACAATTTAAAATGCAAGTCTTGAAAAAGAAAATTTTGAACAATAAATTTTTATTAATTATAAAATTCAATTAAAATGAAACAGACATTCCGTTTATTTCTGGTAGCGCTTTTTGCTGGCGCCATTACGCTTGGGGGGTACAAATTCTTCGAAAAAAAGGATTATATTTCCTTCGACCCACAACAAAATTCAAACTTTATTCCCACCAACTTTTCTGCGACAGGCGCTGAAATGAACACTGATTTTACCGAGGCCGCAGAGAAAACTGTCCACGCCGTGGTTCACGTTAAAAACACCACCGTAAGCAAACAACCTACAAATATTATGGAGTATTTTCAAGGAGGAGGACAGCCACGTGCTATGGTTGGCAGCGGTAGTGGTGTAATTATTTCGCCAGACGGTTATATTGTAACCAACAATCACGTAATCGCCAATGCTTCAAATCTTGAAGTTACATTGAATAACAATAGAACTTATACCGCAAAATTGATAGGCACAGACCCAAGCACAGATATTGCGTTAATTAAAATTGATGGTGATGATGCGTTTCCTTTTATTCCTTTTGGGGATTCAAACAATGTGAAAATTGGCGAATGGGTTTTAGCTGTCGGAAACCCTTTCAATCTAACCTCAACGGTTACTGCTGGAATTATTAGTGCCAAAGCGCGCGATTTAAACCAGTTTGACGGCAATCCGCAATCCTTCCTCCAGACCGATGCAGCAGTAAACCGTGGAAACAGCGGTGGCGCTTTGGTAAATACACGCGGTGAATTGATTGGGATTAATACAGCTATTACTTCGGAAACGGGAAGTTATGTGGGTTATTCCTTTGCCGTTCCTTCCAACAACGCTCGAAAAGTGATTGAAGATATTTTGGAATACGGAAACGTACAACGCGGAATCTTGGGAATCCAAGTGGGTAACATTAATCCACAAATTGTTGAAAAATATGGAATCAACGACACCGAAGGCGTTTTTGTGGGCGGAATTGAAAAAGGAAGTGGTGCCGATAAAGCTGGAATCAAAGAAGGCGACATCATTAAACAACTGGATGGTTATAAAGTTTCAAAATTTGCAGATCTCTCGGGTTATTTAGGATCCAAAAGACCAAATGATGTGGTTGAAGTGACAATACTTCGCGATGGAAGTGAAAGAAAAGTTCCTGTTACCCTCGTAAAGTTGGAAACTTTCTCTATTGACGACCTTGGCTTAGAGGTAAAAAACACAACAGAAGCCGAGCTAAAAGAGCGAGGTTTAGAAAATGGAGTAACCGTTACGCGCGCTTTGACGCCAGAAGTGGCACAATATAAACTGGAAGGGATTATCATCACCAAAATTAACGATGAACCCGTGAATGACATTGGCGATGTAAAACGAATTATGACACAACGCAATTATCGTTCGCCCATAAAAATGACTTTTATGGACACTGCGGGAAATATCAACTCCTTTATATTTAGATAAAACTCGATTAAATAACTTCTGAAACACCACTGAAAATCAAAACTTTCAGTGGTGTTTTTATTTTCAGTTTTTATTTCCCCAAGACGATGAAAATAAGTAATTTTGCACAAAATTTAAACCCTTTAAAATCCTTCCATATGAGTTTTGATGACGTTTATGAAAAAGAACTGTCTTTTCAAACTGACCGCCGAAAAGCTTCAGTAGAATTTATTAAAATCATTAGTGACCTTTGGTACGACAAGTCCATTGAATTGGTACTTTTCCGCAACCAACTTATCGACCGCAATGTGAGTGAAATTTTGAACCTTCACGAGTATGCTGGCGAATTCGTTCAAAAGCCAATCTCAATTTTCGACTCTGTTGAAATTGCACAGGCCATCAAAACTTTGGATCTTCCACCTGCTAAATTGGACATTGGTAAACTTACCTATGAATTCCACCTGGAAGACGATAAATATTCAAACGCTTTGGCTTTCGTTTCAGATAAATTGAAAAATGCCAAAGAAGCGAAAACAGTAGTTCCAAAAGATGTTGTGCTTTACGGTTTTGGTCGAATTGGCCGCTTACTAGCTCGCGAATTAATGACCAGAACGGGACAAGGAAACCAACTTCGTCTTCGCGCTATTGTGGTTCGCGGCAAAATGGATCAAACTGTTTTGGAAAAAAGAGCTTCTTTGCTTCAATACGACTCGGTTCACGGAAATTTCCCTGGAACTGTACGTGCCGATCTTGAAAACAGTGCTTTGATAATTAATGGAACTACGGTTCATATTATTTATGCAAACAACCCGGAAGACATTGATTATACAAAATACGGCATCGAGGATGCTTTGGTTATTGATAACACAGGTGCTTTCCGTGATGATAAAGAACTAAGCCGCCATTTAAAAGCAAAAGGTGCTGCAAAAGTATTGCTTACCGCTCCTGGAAAAGGTGTTCCAAATATCGTTCACGGTGTAAACCAAAACGAATACGATCCAAACACAGTTGATATTTTTTCAGCAGCATCTTGCACTACCAATGCTATCACTCCTATTTTAAAAGCAGTTGAAGATTCTTTCGGCGTAGTTCGTGGGCATTTGGAAACTATTCACGCATATACAAACGACCAGAATTTAGTAGATAACATGCACAGCAAATACCGTCGGGGTCGCGCTGCAGCATTGAATATGGTAATTACAGAAACTGGCGCTGGAAGTGCGGTTGCAAAAGCCTTACCGGTTTTGGCAGGCAAACTTACTTCAAACGCAATTCGTGTTCCTGTACCTAACGGTTCTTTGGTAGTTCTAAATCTTGAAGTTGCAACGCCAACTTCAAAAGATGGCATTAACGCTACTATGAAGAAATATGCTTTAGAGGGCGACTTAGTGGAGCAAATTCAATATTCAATGAATAACGAGTTGGTGTCCAGCGATATTGTTGGTTCTTGCTCTCCGGCAATTTACGACAGCAACGCTACTATAGTTACCGAAGACGGTAAAAACGTGGTGCTTTATGTGTGGTATGACAACGAATATGGCTATAGCCATCAAGTAATTCGCTTGGCTAAGTATATTGCCCAAGTTAGAAGATATACTTATTATTAGTAGAAGTAATCCTTCTTTTTTAAATCAAAAAAATCCTGTTGTTTTGCCAACAGGATTTTTTGTTTATATTTGGCATCTCCCCTTTTTTAACATTTTCTTATGAAATTTTCAATCAATCAGTTTAACCTTAGGGTTTTATTTGTTTTTACAGCCATTCTATTAAATTCCTGCTCCAAAGACAGCGATGACCCAACTCCACAAGAAACAACCATAACTGTTTCAACCGCTGACTTTGCAAAAACGATGGATGAAAATCCAACAAGCGGTCAAGTTATTGGTACTGTTCTGGGAAGCACCAGTGAAGGAAGTGTTACTTTTTCAATAATTGAACAAACTCCATCGGGAGCATTCTCTATTGATGCAGCTTCCGGAGAATTGAAAGTTGCCGATGAAACACTTTTTGATTTTGAAACCAATCCCACAATTACTGGAACTGTGAAAGTGGCGAATGGAAGTATTTTTAAAAATGCCTTAGTAACTATTAATTTGGATGACGTTAATGAGGAAAATATATTTACTGGTAGTGTTCGATTATTTACACAAACGGAAGTAGAAACCTTTGGAAGCAATAATTATACTGCAATAACAGGAACTTTACTTATAGGAAGCTTAGATAATTTAAATAGCCAAATTACAGATTTAAGCTCTTTGAATACGCTTAAAAGTATTGGTGGCCAATTAAATATTATTCAGAATGAAAGGCTCGCAGTGCTTACAGGATTACAAAATATTCATACAGTAACTAATGACGTAAATATTGCTTACAATAGAGGTATCCATAACTTGGAATCATTGAATGGTCTTACAACACTTCATCGCCAATTGACAATAACCGAAAATTTATTATTGGAAAATTTTAATGGATTGCAAAATCTTATAGAAATAGATAAAGATTTACGTATTTGGGACAATCCGGCATTAAAAAATATTGATGCACTTACTAATTTAATTTCAGTAGGCGACAAGATAGCTATTAGCGGTAATGATCTATTGCAAAATATCAATGGGCTTCAAGGTTTAACTTCCATTGAAGGAGATCTCGAAATTACTTCCAATAATGCAATGTTAAATATTGAAGGGCTTCAAAATATTGAAACCATAAATGGTATTTCCGTGAAGATTTCAGGTAATGACGCTCTTGTAAATTTAAATGGCTTAAATAATATTTCCACTCTTTTCTCATTAACAATTGATGATAATAGTTCATTGGAAAACGTTGATGGACTTTCAAATCTTCACAATTTAAAGGGCTTATCCATTACCAACAATCCCTTAATCACAAATATTGAGGCGGTCAGCAATATCACTTCCTTTGAGTCAGGGGTGTCAATTAGCCACAATGAGTCTCTGCCTAATATAAATGGATTACGAAATGTTCTCTCTGTAGGGGGAACTAGATTGGAAATTTCCTACAATAATTCATTAGAAAATTTAGATGGATTACAATCCCTTCAAAATGTTGGCGGTACTTTATATATAATTAAAAACCCATTATTGAGCAATATGGATAGTTTGGAAAATCTACAAACAGTAGGATACAAATTGTATATTTGGAGCAATGATGCCCTAACAAACCTTTGTGGGTTACGCCCTTTACTTCTAAACAATGGGTTGGGAGATGAATACCAGGTTTTTGCAAACGCCTTCAACCCAACAAAACAAGATATTATAGACGGCAATTGCAGTCTATAAAAAACTAAACTCATGAATAGATTATTATCTTTAAAACTATTAGTAATTATCATCCTAACATTTGTTTCCTGTTCAAAAGACAGTGATGAACCTGAACCGGCTGAAACATCCGTGACAACTTCAGATTTTTCAACAACAATGGATGAAAATCCAACCAATGGGCAGGTTATTGGGGCTGTCCAAGGAAGCACTAACCAAGGCTCTATTTCCTTTTCATTAATCGAGCAATTTCCTGAGGGGGCTTTTTCCATTGACCCTTCCACTGGAGAACTGAAAGTTGCAGATGAAACCCTTTTTAATTTTGAGGTAAATCCTACAATAATTGGAACGGTTAAAGTGGCCCAAGGAACTCTCTTTAAAATGGCTTCTGTAATTATAAATTTGAACAATTTAGAAGAAGACAGGTTATATGAAGGTGATATAATTTTGACAACCCAAAACGAAGTTATTGCATTCGGAAACACTGGATATACGCATATAACAGGAAGCTTACTAATTGGAACATCCTATTATGATGACATTGTGGATTTATCACCCTTATTAAATGTTGAGAAAGTTGAGAATACTTTATCCATTAACAATTGTTCCAATCTAATTACTACTGCAGGGCTGCGGAATATCTCTTATGTAGGGTCAGGATTGGTTGTGTATGATAATCCTGTATTAAAAAAAATCACAGATTTGCAAAATTTGGCTTTTTTAGAAGGTGTATTATTTATTTCAGGGAATTTATCTTTAAATGAAATTAGCAGTTTTGATCAATTAACAGAAATTAAAGGAAATTTCCAACTATATGATAGTAGTATTAAAAACTTAGACGCCTTTGTAAATTTAAATTCAATAGAAGGATTTCTCACAATATATAACAACATATATCTCAATAATATAAATGGTCTTGCGAGCCTTAGCGCGGTAGGGGATCATATTAACATAAGTTATAATTATTACTTGACCGATTTAGATGGGCTTTCTAATTTGACAACCACTCTTGTAGGATTAGAAATTTATAATAATTCATCCCTTGAAAACATAAATGGTTTGCACAACATTGAAACCACTGACAGACTTTTCATTACTTCTAATTATTCTTTGAAAAATATAGAGGGTCTTTCGAGCACTAAAAATGTAAATAGATTAAAAATTACCCAAAACAATTCACTCTTGAACCTACAAGGGCTTAATAATCTTACTGTTATTGGTGAGGACGGATTGTATATTGAAGGCAATAATAAGTTAACAAATTTGAATGGACTTAACGGGATTAACAATATTCAGGGGGAGTTATCAATTTCTGAAAATTTCCTTTTAAGAGATTTTTGCATTTTACAGGATTTTCTTACCAACGGAAGTCTGGGTTCCTATTCGGTTTTCGGCAATTTCTATAACCCAACAATGCAAGAAATTATAGATGGAAACTGCAACATATAACACAAAAAAATACAAGATGAAACCACAGATAATTAAATTAATACCCGTAATTTCTCTTTTGTCTTTCATTACTTTACTTTCTTGTTCAAAAGACAATGATGACCCCGTTTCAATACAAACAACTATTTCGGCATATGATTTTTCCCAAGTCATAGATGAAGGTATTCCGGCTGGTTATGAAATTGGCACATTGCAGGCAAGTACTAATCAAGGATCTTTATCCTTTTCGCTTACTAACCAAAATCCGGAAGGAGCGTTATCCATAGATGCAGCCACAGGGAAACTTAAAGTGGCAAACCCAAGTCTGTTTGATTATGAAAGCCATCCTGTAATCTCTGGATCGGCATTAGTTACCAATGAAGCTATTAGTGAAAACATTAATATAACAATTACTTTAAATGATATAAACGAAGACAATGTTTACATAGGAACCATCAATTTGAGAAGTCAAACTGAGGTCGACGCTTTTGGGGCAAACAATTATACTCACATAAGTGAAACCTTAAATATTGGAAAGTATCTTGATAACCAAATTTCTGACATTGATGATCTTTCACCCCTTTCTTCACTAACATCTATTGGTCGTAATTTAATTGTGGGATTAAACCCAAACCTACAAAATCTTCAAGGGCTGGATAATGTTTCGCAGATTAGGGGGCAAATTGTTATAGTACAGAACGAGTCCCTTACCACTATACAAAGCCTTAGCAAAGCCAGTGGTCTCTTTCTTTCTGTGTCGATTTTCGAAAATGATAATCTACAGAATCTCGACGGGTTGGAAAAGCTTGAAAAATTAATTGATTTAAATATCGTTGATAATGCATCGCTAAAAAACATCAATGGCCTTTCCAATGTTAACCGAACTAACGCCATCTATGTTTCCAATAATCCTCAGTTAACCACTTTAACAGGGTTGCAGAACCTTCTAAAAGCAGATGGCGGAATTACCATTAGTGACAATTCCGCTTTAGTAAATATTGATGATCTTTCAAATCTTATAATATTAGGAGACCATTTAAGCATAGTTGAAAACAGTTCATTATCAAACATTAATGGCATAGAAAACGTCATGATGTGGCCAGAAAATATTAGTATTCGAAACAACATTTCCCTTCAAAGTATTTCAGGATTAACAAGGATTAATAATGCAAAGAGTATAAGTATATTGGAAAACCCTGCTTTATATAGTCTTGAAGGCTTAGAAAACTTGACCACAGCATCTAAGATATCAATTAATGATAATGAAAGTCTCCAAAATCTAAATCAATTGAACAACCTTAAATCTGTTGGGGAATTAAAATTGGATGGTAATGAAAATCTGAACAACCTAGATGGCCTTTCAAATTTGGAATCAGTAATCCAAAACATTAGGATAAAAAATAATAATGCCATTACAAATTTGAACGGTTTGCAAAACCTCATTCTTATAGGAGAGAATCTATATATTGAAAATAATTCCTTACTTACCAATTTTTGTAGTCTTCAGCAGATGCTTTTAAGAAATGGGTTAGCTGGTAATTATAATGTATCCAACAACGCCTACAACCCAACAAAACAAGACATCATAGATGGCAACTGCAGTCTTTAAAAACTAAAAGACCATAATTTCTCTGCGTCCTTTGCGCCTCTGTGGTATACTTTCTCCGCAATGTCGCACAGGACGCTGTGTTTTTTATGACTTTATTAACTGAAAATTTCCCCACTTTCCATCAAATTTGTTAAAATTTTTTATAACAGAAAATGTCAGAAATCAAGAAAAAAAGAGGTTTCAAAAAGAAACGCTATACCTTTCCTATTATAATTTTAATTCTACTAATTGCATTTCGCCTCTATCTTCCAACCTTAGTTAAAAATTACGTAAACAAAGTATTGGCAGACATTCCCGGCTATTATGGTCAGGTTGAAGATGTAGATATTTCGCTCATTCGCGGCGCTTATGTTATTAACGGTATGTACCTAAACAAAGGAACGGCAGAGTCACAAGTTCCATTTTTGAACTTTCCTAAAAGCGACATCTCTATTGAGTGGAAATCACTTTTCAAAGGAAAGATTGTGAGTGAAATAATAATGACCAGCCCAGAGGTTATTTATGTTTTTGAAGACCAAAAAGAAGAAAGTGGTGATGCTAATGCTGATGATTGGACTAAAGCGCTCACTGATATCGTTCCCATAGACATTAACCATTTTGAAATCCACGATGGTAAATTGGCCTTCGTTCAACTTTCCGCAGACCCAAATATAGATTTACAGATAGACAAGCTTGAACTCACCGCAGATAACTTACGCAATGTAGTTGAAAAAGAACGTATCCTCCCCTCACCCATTCGCGCCAGTGGCGTTTCTATTGGGAAAGGAAAAGTTTCCTTGGAAGGTTATATGAACTTGGTAAAAGAAATACCTGATATGGATCTTTCTTTTTCGTTGGAAGATGCAGATGTAACGGCCTTAAATGATTTCACAAACTATTATGCCGGTCTAGATTTTGACAAAGGTACATTTGGGGTTTACAGTGAAATTGCCATTGCAGACGGCCATTTGGTGGGCTATGTAAAACCACTTTTGAAAGACACCACATTAATAGGAAAAGGCGATAGTTTTCTAGATGTTATATGGGAAGGATTTGTAGGTTTTTTCAAGTTTGTTCTGAAAAACCAAGGCACCGATACTTTGGCCACCAAAGTTCCTTTTGAGGGAGACTTAAACGATGTTAAGACAGGTGTTTGGCCAACTGTTTTAAATATTTTTGAAAATGCTTGGATCCAAGCTTTTAAAGGCGAAGTGGATAATGATATTAACTATAAGGATGCTTTTAAAGAAGGTGAAATTACACGCGAACAAAAGCGTGAGCTTCGCAAAAAAGAACGAGAAGAAAGACGGGCAGCGCAAAAAAAGGAGCGCGAAGCTAAGAAAGGTTAATGTTTAAATTATTTCTTTATGAAATGCCCACTAACAATATTACAAACCAACCGAAGGTGAATAATCCCGCTCAAACTCTTTATGAAAAATTAGTTTGAAAAAAAGATATAGACTTAAATCATTATAGTTGGGAAGTGTAATTTGTGCCAATAAGCGTATTTTTACATTTTAAATTTCAATATAATGGATCATCTTACCAAACTTGAAGAACTACTGAATCAAGCAAACAACGATATAAAAAATGGTGCTTTTGACGAAGCTACAAACAAGCTCGAAAAAATAATCGATATGGACCCAAACTTCGGGAAAGCCTATAACCACTTAGCATATCTGTATGAAGTAAAGTTCAAGGAATTTGAAAAAGGTGAAACCCTTTATAAGCTTTGCTTGGAAAAAAGCCCAATGTACCCACCGGTTTATTACAACTATACCGTATTACTTTCTACTTTAGGAAAATATGAGGAATTAAAAGAATTACTAGACACGGCTATCAATATTCCGGGTATCACCAAATCCACCATTTATAACGAATATGCCATTATGTTCGAACAACAGGGCAAATTGGAACAAGCTATTGAACACTACAAAAAATGTGCTTTGGATACCTTGGACCAAAGCGTTTTGGAACGCGCAAAAGGCTCCATTGACCGTTGTAATATGAAAAAAGAACTGCTATAATGCGAATTGACATAATTACCGTAGTGCCTGAGTTGCTTCAAAGTCCGTTTGAAGTTTCCATCTTAAAACGCGCCATTGAAAAAGGAATTGTAGAAGTGCACACCCACAACCTTCGCGATTGGTCTACAAATTCTTATAATCAGATAGACGATTACCAATTTGGCGGTGGCGCGGGTATGGTTATGATGATTGAACCTATCGATAAATGTATTACTGAATTGAAGGCCAAAAGGGATTATGACGAAATAATCTATATGACGCCCGATGGTAAAACCTTCAATCAACATACCGCCAACGAGCTTTCACTAAAAGAAAACATTATCATCCTTTGCGGGCATTACAAAGGCGTGGACCAACGCGTACGCGATCATTTCATTACTCGTGAAATTTCAGTAGGAGATTTTGTTTTAAGCGGTGGTGAACTTGCGGCGGCCCTCGTATGTGATGCAGTAATCCGCCTTATCCCTGGGGTTTTAGGCAATGAAACAAGTGCGTTGACAGATTCGTTTCAGGACGATTTATTAGCACCACCCGTTTATACACGACCCGCAGATTATAAAGGTTGGACCGTACCTGAAATCCTCACAAGCGGAAATACAGGAAAAATTGAAGAATGGCGGGAAGACCAAGCATATAAACGCACTAAGGAACGTAGGCCGGATTTGTTGGAGTAAATCGCCACAAAGTAAAAAAAACAACTAAAACCAATATAATAATGAAAACCAATCAAATTTTAACGATGCTGCTTGCGGTAGTTCTTTTCACTGCTTGCAAAAACGAATCAAAGGAAAAAGAGAATTCTAAAACCGACAATACCGTGAGTACAGATTTTAACAAAATGCTCAATACCTATTACGAAGAAGGTTTAAAGCTAAATCCACTGAACGCAACATTTTCGGGAGATACACGCTATAATGATAGCTTCCCGAATTTCCTTTCAGATGAATACAGTACTCAATTAAAAAATTATTACACAAATTATAAGGAAGAAGCTTCAGGGTTTGAGGATAGCGATTTAAGCGAAACCGAAAAAATGAGCAAAGACATTCTGTTGTGGGAATGCAACATCAATCTGGAAATACTTACTTTCAAAAACAGTACGTATTTTCCTATTGATCAAATGTGGTCAGTGAATTTAATGATGGGTCAATTGGCTAGCGGAAGCAGTGCGCAACCTTTCAAAACGGCTGAAGATTACAACAACTGGCTAAAACGTTTGGACGGATATGTAGTTTGGTTAAACGCTGCCGAAAGCAGGATGAAGGAAGGAATGGCGGCAGGTTATGTACTTCCAAAATCGTTGATAGTAAAAATTGTTCCACAGTTGAAAGCGATGACAGAACCAAATTTGGATCAAAACCTGTTCTTTTCGCCAGTAAAAAACTTTCCCGATACCTTTTCTGATCTAGAAAAACAGGAATTTACGAAAGCGTATTCAAAAATGGTTTCTGAAAAAGTGATTCCTGCCTACCAAAGTCTTCACGATTTTATGGCTGGTGATTATTTAAAAGCAGGAAGAACAACCACCGGAATTGCAGATACACCCAATGGCGAAGCATATTACAAACACCAAATAAAACAATACACAACAACTGAAATGACCGCCGATGAGATTCATCAATTGGGTTTAAGCGAAGTGGCGCGTATTTCCTCGGAAATGGAAAAGGTAAAAGAACAGATTGGTTTTAAAGGTGATTTGAAAGCATTCTTCAATTTTGTACGCACCAATAAAGAGTTGATGCCGTACAAAGAACCGCAACAAATCATCGATCATTTTTATGCAATTTATGATACAATGAAACCAAAACTTGAAGTGCTTTTCGATAAAAAACCGAAAACAGCTTTTGAGGTAAAACAGACTGAAAAATTCCGCGAAAGTTCAGCAAGTGCCGAGTACAACCCCGGTAGTTTGGACGGCACGCGTCCAGGAATTTTCTATGTTCCCATTCCAAATGCTTCGGAATATAATGTTTACAGTGATGAATCTTTATTTTTGCACGAAGCAATCCCTGGCCACCATTATCAAATTTCGCTAACACAGGAAAATGATGAATTGCCAATGTTCCGTAAAACGCTTTTCTACAGTGGTTACGGCGAAGGTTGGGCACTTTATAGCGAATCTTTAGGAAAAGAACTTGGTCTTTATACAGACCCATATCAATACTTCGGAATGCTAGGCGCTGAAATGCACCGTGCCGTACGCTTGGTTGTTGATACTGGAATGCACTCCAAAGGATGGAGCCGTGAGCAAGCCATTAAGTATTGTCTAGAAAACGAAGCCGAACCAGAAGCAGGAATCATTTCAGAAATAGAAAGGTATATGGCAAACCCCGGACAAGCATTGGCATATAAAATAGGACAGTTAAAGATTTTGGAACTTCGCCACAAAGCAGAAAAAGAGCTAGGCGACAAATTCAAAATTGGCGAATTCCACAATCAAGTTTTGGAAACAGGTTGCGTTCCTTTGGAATTGCTTGACAAAAAGATTAATAAATGGATTTCTGAAACAAAATAGATAACACAAGACTATAAATCAATGTAGGCGCACGATTAATCGTGCGCCTATTTTTTTTTAAAAGGATTGCGTATTTAAAAAGTTATTTAGATATTTGCCTAAATAACTAAACAAATTGTGAAAGATATATTCAAAGCTCTCAACGATGATACCCGAAGGGAAATACTGGAACTTTTGAAAAAAGAAGATTTAACGGCAGGTGAAATAGCGGAAAATTTCAGTATTTCAAAACCAAGTATATCCCACCATTTGGACATTCTACAAAGGGCAGATTTGATTTCCGGCGAAAAAAAAGGACAATTCATTCACTATTCAATAAATACCACAATTCTGAACGATGTTTTTACCTGGCTACTAACCCTCAAAAAATAAACATTATGAAATTCAATTTAAAAAAAGAGCTGCCTCTACTCCTGCTTTCCACCTTACCAGCTGTATTTCTAGCTTTTATTTGGAATACCTTACCCGCAAAAGTACCGCTACACTGGGGGATTGATGGAGAAGTAAACCGTTACGGCAGCAAGATGGAATTATTACTTATTGGTATAATTCCTATAATTCTATATGCCTTGTTTTTATTGGTTCCGTTGATTGATCCAAAAAAACGGATTCCAGCCATGGGGAATAAATTCTACACCATTAGACTGATTACCGCTGTATTTATTGCAGTACTTTTCACATTTATTATTTATTCCGTGAAAGAAGAATCCTTGGCCAACCCGAACTATCTGTTTATTATAATAGGAGCATTCTTCGTTTTAATGGGGAATTATTTCAAAACAATAAAACCAAACTATTTTGTAGGAATTAGAACACCAAGGACTTTGTAAAACGAGACTATTTGGAAAAGCACACACAAACTCGCCGGCAAATTATGGGTAGCCGGGGGCTTGGTGATAATTTTTTCCTGTTTTATTTTTAATGAACAGACAGCGCTTACCGTATTTTTTATAATTACAGCAATTATAACATTCATACCAGTTGGGTATTCCTATTTGCAGTTTAAAAAAAATCCAGAAACAGTATAATTTTTTCAGAGTAATAATTTAAAAAACAAAACAACTTTCAACTATTGTCGGCTTCAACTTTAGTTACTTAAATTTCAAAAATAAGCTTTGCGTGATAACTTAATTTGCTTACTTTTGCACCCACTTAATTCAACCTCTGGCGAAAACCGCGAACGTTGTTTTATTTTAATCCTTATCAAATTAACAAAATGGAAGAGTTAATTAAATTTGTACAAGACGAATTTGTTACAAAAAAAGAATTTCCTGAATTCGGAGCTGGTGATACTATTACTGTATACTACGAAATCCGTGAAGGCGAAAAAACAAGAACCCAGTTCTTTAGAGGAGTTGTAATCCAAGTTAAAGGAACAGGTATTACCAAGACTTTTACAATTCGAAAAATGAGTGGTACTGTTGGTGTGGAGCGTATTTTCCCACTAAATATGCCAGCGCTTCAAAAAATTGAGATCAACAAAAAAGGTAGTGTGCGTAGAGCTCGTATCTATTACTTTAGAGGTCTTACCGGGAAAAAAGCCCGTATCAAAGAAAAACGTTCATAGTTCATTCTTTGTTGAAAACCCTCAAAGGCCCTGTTTTTACAGGGCTTTTTTTATGAACAATTGTTGATAAACGATGTTCGTAAACTGTGGATTTTTAATGGGTTACAAATTCTTGCATATTGAATTTTGTGTTCTATATTAGCAGTATCAAAATGGTCTAATAGCCAAATTGATAAACTAAAGTAACGTTCTTTTACACTATTTTTTCCTAATTGTTGACGACGCTAACGCTCTTATGAATGTTAGTCTCTAGATTTTGAAAAGATAAAAAGAAAACACTTTATAGGCTTTTTTTAATTGCTTGAGGCACTCAAAATCTTTAGATTATTAGTGCTGAGATTGGAAAAAGTTTTGGGTCAGCTTTTGAAAATGCTATCAACCTCACGGAAGATGGAAATTACAAAAACGAAACCCGTGTAAGTAAACAACGACCGCAAGGGTATAATAAACTTGCCTAGAATACACCCTCGGGCTGATTGGTTGGTAAAAGTTTACTTTACAAGGAGCCATATCACAATGTATTTATACAGTGATATGGCTTTTCTTGTTTTAACCTATTTTATTATATACATCTTGCAAATATTCTATAAAGCTATTTTAGGACGGATCAAAGGAACATATTAGCCCTATTTAACCCACAGATACTTCATAGTTAAAGTATGAATAGAGTATAAATAGAGTATGAACATTACATATTTAACCTTGACCTAACCCCACTGGAAAAATGATAAGATTATACTTATGTTTCTAAACAAAATAAATTGCAAATTCAATTGGGGATGACTGAAAAGTTGGCATAATTAAGCCCCTTATTCGCTTTTAAAAGCCCTGTCAAATCGCTATATTTGCTTTCCTTAAAATTTAAAAAAGAAAGTCAACCATTATTTTCAAAAAAACATTTCAATGACAAAATCTTCCAAAATTATATACACCAAAACCGATGAGGCACCGGCTTTGGCAACCCATTCATTTTTACCTATTGTAAAAGCTTTCACTAAACCCGCAAATATAAAACTGGAAAGTCGAGATATTTCACTCGCCGCCAGAATCTTGGCCGTTTTTCCTGAATTTCTAAAAGAAAACCAGCGCGTAAAAGATGATTTGGCTGAACTTGGCGAACTAGCAAAAACCCCGGAAGCAAATATTATTAAGTTACCAAATATAAGTGCCTCTGTACCGCAATTGAACGAAGCTATTGCCGAACTTCAAGCGAAAGACTTCAATATTCCCGATTATCCTGAATCAGCTACCACTTCCGAAGAAAAAGAAATTAAAGCAAAATACGACAAAATAAAAGGAAGTGCTGTAAACCCTATTCTTCGCGAAGGAAACAGCGACCGTCGCGCCCCTAAAGCAGTAAAAAATTACGCAAAAAAGCATCCGCACAGTATGGGTGCCTGGAGCAGCGATAGCAAAAGCCACGTGGCCACAATGCAGCACGGCGATTTCTTTCACAATGAAAAATCCATTACGCTGGCTTCTGATGATACTCTTAATATTGTTTTAGTTGAAAACAACGGAAACAAAACGGTTTTAAAAGAGAATTTAAAAGTGTTGAAAGGTGAAATCATCGATGCAACGGTTATGAGTAAAAGAGCGTTGGTTTCTTTTTTGGAAGCACAAGTGAAAGACGCCAAAGAAAAGAAAGTGTTATTTTCAGTGCATTTGAAAGCTACGATGATGAAGGTGAGCGATCCAATTATTTTCGGATACGTAGTCAAGGTTTATTTTGAAGATTTGTTCAAAAAATATGCTGATACATTCAAAAAATTAGGCGTTGATGCCAACAACGGCTTGGGTGATTTGGAAAATAAACTTTCCGAATTGAACGAATATGAAAGAGATGCAATTCTTCAAGACATTAAAAAAATAATGGCCGAAAACGCAGATTTGGCAATGGTAAACAGCGATAAAGGCATTACCAACCTTCACGTCCCAAGCGATGTGATTGTGGATGCCTCAATGCCGGCGATGATTCGAAATTCAGGGAAAATGTGGGGTGCCGACGGAAAAAGCCACGATACCAAAGCGGTAATCCCTGACAGTAGTTACGCAGGCATATACGATACCACAATTGAATTTTGCAAAAAACACGGGGCTTTTGACCCCACAACTATGGGAACCGTTCCAAACGTAGGTTTGATGGCACAAAAAGCAGAAGAATACGGAAGTCATGACAAAACTTTTGAAATTTCTGCAGATGGAAAAGTTCAGGTTCTAAATGCTTCTGGAAAAGTAATCTTAGAACACAATGTTGAAAAAGGTGACATTTGGCGTATGTGCCAAGCAAAGGATTTACCTATTCAGGATTGGGTAAAACTAGCTGTGGAACGCGCCCGTGCATCAGGAAATCCCACCATTTTTTGGTTGGATGAAAACCGTGCGCACGATGCGGAACTTATCAAAAAAGTAAACAAATACCTTTTAAATCACAATACCGAAGGTTTGGATATCAAAATCCTTTCCCCAGAAAAAGCTACTGAATATACGTTGGAACGTGTAAAAGCTGGAAAGGACACCATTTCAGTAACAGGAAATGTGCTTCGTGATTATTTGACGGACCTCTTCCCTATTTTGGAATTGGGCACGAGTGCGAAAATGCTTTCCATCGTTCCATTAATGAACGGCGGCGGTCTTTTTGAAACCGGAGCTGGAGGCTCTGCACCCAAACACGTTGAACAATTTTTAGAAGAAAATCATCTACGCTGGGATTCTTTGGGTGAATTTTTAGCACTTACTGTTTCTTTGGAACATTTGGGAACTAAATACAACAACCCAAAAGCCATTGTTTTAGCAGATGCTTTGGATGAAGCAACAGAAAAATATCTCGACAACTCCAAATCGCCTTCGCGAAAAGTGAACGAAATTGACAATCGCGGAAGCCATTTTTATTTGGCAATGTATTGGGCAGAAGCACTTTCAAAACAGGGTAAAGATGAAGATTTGAAAAAAATATTTACACCAATTGCAAAAGAGTTGAAGGATAACGAAGCTAAAATTAATAGCGAGTTGATAGGTGTGCAAGGCCATTCGGTAAATATTGGTGGGTATTACGAACCGACCGAGAAATTAGTTCACGAAGCAATGCGACCCAGCAAAACTTTTAATGAAATACTGACGGAAATAAAATAAGAACCAAAACGTTTTAAAACCTTCAGTCTTACTGAAGGTTTTTTTATACATAAGCATGAAGCACTTAAAAAAAATACTCACTTTCTTTCTTTTCTTCGGAAGCATTGTAATCTTTGCACAGGAAAAATTCACCATAAGCGGGACTATTTCCGAAGCGGATTCGGGGGAAACTCTTTTTGGCGTTAACGTTATAATTCCTTCGCTTCAGACGGGAACAGTCACCAATCAGTATGGTTATTATTCCATCACCCTTCCGAAAGGCGACTACGAAATTTACTATAGCAGCATCGGTTTTGCAACCCAAAAAATTGAAATTTCCCTTTCTGAAAATATAAAAAAGGATTTGGCCCTTGCTACCGATACCGAAAGCTTGGATGAAGTAATTATTGAAACCGATGTTGAAAAGCTCAACATCCGTAGTTCGCAGATGAGTACCAATACACTTTCCACGGGTACCATTAAAAAAATCCCAGTCGTTTTGGGCGAAGTGGATGTTATTAAAGCTATTACCTTACTTCCTGGGGTTACTAGTGCAGGTGAAGGCGCCAGTGGTTTTAATGTACGCGGTGGTGCGGCTGACCAAAACTTGATTTTGTTGGATGAGGCTACGCTGTATAATTCTTCGCATCTATTTGGTTTCTTTTCAGTTTTCAATCCGGACGCTATTAAAGATTTGACACTATACAAAGGAGGAATTCCGGCACGTTATGGCGGAAGAATTTCTTCGGTTTTAGACATATATCAAAAAGACGGAAACAAGCGGGAATATCATGCCAGCGGCGGCATTGGTTTGGTGGCGAGCCGTCTGCTTTTGGAAGGTCCAATTAAAAAAGATACCGCCTCATTTCTCGTTGGTGGCAGAAGTAGTTACGCACATTTATTCCTTCCGTTATTTGACAATGACAACGTTGCATATTTTTATGATTTGAACGCAAAAGTGAGCTACAATCTTAACAAGAACAACCGTCTTTTTCTGTCTGGTTACTTTGGAAGGGATGTTTTTGAGATATCGGATAGCTTCGCGAATAGCTTCGGAAACACAACGTTGAACCTACGTTGGAACCATCTTTATTCTGATAAACTGTTTTCAAATCTATCACTTATTTATTCAGATTACTACTACGGTTTGGAGCTGAAATTTGTTGAATTTGATTTTGACAGCGGCATTCGCAATTTTAATCTGAAGTATGATTTCACTCATTACATTTCAAATAACGTCGATTTACGTTATGGTATCAATAGTATTTATTACAAATTCAATCCTGGAGATGTAACACCAACTACTGAAGATTCTGGGATTAATCCTTTTAAATTAACCGATAAGTACGCTTGGGAAAACGCAGTTTATTTAGAAGCAGAAATAGATTTTTCTGATAAAATATCAGTTCAGGCCGGACTCCGCCTATCAACTTTTAACCGTTTGGGACAGGATGAATTATTTTTATATGAAAATGACAACCCAATAGTTTACAATCCAAGTTTAGACATTTATCAAAAAGCGAAGCCAATCGATACCATTTCATTTAGCCGAAGCGAGACAATTAAATCCTTCGCCCATTTGGAACCGCGGTTTTCGATTTCTTATTTACTAACAGATGATTCTTCCTTAAAAGCCAGTTACAACCGCATGGCACAATACATTCATTTAATAAGCAACACTACATCGCCTACGCCTTTCGATATTTATGCGCCCAGTGGAAAATATATTGAACCACAATTGGCAGATCAAGTAGCATTTGGTTATTTCAGAAATTTTAAAAATTATTCTTTGGAAGTGGAAACCTTTTACAAAGAAGTTAAAAACCGTCTGGATTACATAGATGATGCAGATTTAATAGCCAATGACGCCGTGGAACAAATTCTTTTAAACGGCGAAGCGAGAGCTTACGGGCTAGAAGTCCTTTTCAGAAAAAACACAGGAAAATTCCAAGGCTGGCTTGCTTATACGCTTTCAAAAAGCGAGCAACGCACACCAGGAAGAACACCAATTGAAAGTGGAATAAATAATGGCGAATGGTACAATTCGCCTTGGGATAAAACACACGATATTTCAATTACTGGACAGTACGAGCTTTCCCAAAAATGGTCATTTGGAGCAAATCTCATTTTTCAAACCGGTACACCAACTACCTATCCTGAAGGACAATATGAATATAATGGCGTGGTAGTACCTGTCTATGAAGCTCGAAATAGCAGCCGTCTTTCTGCATTCCACCGTTTGGATCTTTCTGCAACTTGGACTCCTAAACCTGAAAGTAAAAAACGTTGGAAAGGCGAATGGGTTTTCAGTATTTACAACGTTTATAACCGTAAAAATGCTGCTTCTATCAGTTTCAGAGAAAATACAGATATCGGTCAAAATGAAGCCGTTCAACTTTCAATTTTCGGGATAATTCCTTCCGTAACCTATAATTTTAAATTTTAAGAATATGAAGAAGCTATTTTTATTGGTGATTTTATTCGGAATTTTTTCTTCCTGTGAAGACGTGATTGATGTTGAACTTAATGACGCTCCACCAAGACTCGTTGTAGAAGCAAACCTTAACATTTGGGAGGATGGCAGTACGAGTTCGGCAGTTCGATTAACAACTACAGCTCCTTTTTTTAACAATAACGTTCCTTATGTTACTGATGCAAATATCACCGTTACAGACGAAAATGGCCTAATTTATACTTTCAATTATACCCAAGACGGCGTTTATGTGTCACTCATGTCGCTTCAATTAAATGTAGATTATACATTGAACATAGAATATAAAGATGAAACCTACACTGCTACGGAAACGCTTTACACTGTTTCTCCACTAGAATTTGTTGAGCAGCGCGATGATGGGGGTTTTTCAGGAGAAGATATTGAACTAAAAGTATTTTTTACAGACCCAGCTGATGATAAAAACTTTTACTTTTTTGAAGGACTCTCAGAAAGAGGAGATGAGTTAGATGTTTATAATGACGAATTTTTTAACGGTAATACCATTTTTGGTTATTATTTGGTTGAAGATTTAGCTCCCGGAGACGAAGTGCAATTCAATATTTATGGCGTGAGTGAAGCATATTACAACTTTATGTTTATCCTTTTGCAACAAACAGGTGGCGGTGGTGGTCCATTTGAAACACAACCCGCCACCGTCCGCGGAAATATTATAAATGAAACAACGCCTACTAATTATCCGTTGGGATATTTCAGGATTTCGGAAGTTTCTACCCTTAATTACACTGTTCAATAAATCATTTATTTCAAAATCGTAACTTTGATTATGCCTTTTATAAAAACGACTGAATCGGATTCAAAATACAATCATTTGGAAAAAATGAGCGTTTCTGAATTGCTTCGAAACATCAATAACGAAGATAAAACCGTTGCGTTTTCAGTTGAAAAAGCACTTCCACAGATAGAAAAACTTACCGAAAAAGTTGTTGAGAAACTAAACACTGGTGGAAGGCTCTTCTATATTGGCGCAGGAACCAGCGGCCGTTTGGGAATTGTGGACGCAAGTGAATGTCCACCTACCTTTGGCGTTCCGCATGATTTAGTTGTTGGATTGATAGCTGGCGGCGACACCGCCATCCGCAAGGCAGTAGAATTTGCTGAAGATTCGGAAAATCAAGGTTGGAAAGATCTCAAAAAACAAAATATTTCAGAAAAAGATATTGTTATTGGCATTGCGGCTTCGGGTACTACACCCTACGTAATTGGAGCGTTAAAGAAGTGTAATGGAAAAAATATTCCTACGGGATGTATAACTTGCAATGAAGGAAGTCCTTTGGCCCTAACTGCACAGTTTCCGATAGTGGTTATTGTTGGGCCTGAATTCATAACAGGAAGCTCGCGCATGAAAGCTGGTACAGCCCAAAAGCTGGTTCTTAACATGATTTCGTCTACAGCTATGATCCAACTTGGAAGAGTAAAAGGAAACAAAATGGTAGATATGCAATTGAGTAACAACAAGCTTGTTGATCGTGGTGTAAGAATGATTATGACCGAATTGAATATTTCAGAAAAAGAAGCACAAGCGCTTTTGGAAACACATAAAAATGTTCGGAACGCAATAAACAATTTTCAAAATGGGTAAAGAGCACACAGATTTCGATTTATTGAAAAAAGGCCTTAAGTTTATGGCTTTTGCATTGCCTTTACTTTTTTTAAGCCCTTATTTATTAACCTTATCTTTTCTAAATAAAGAAACATTTATGTTTTTCGTGTTCCTTTTCTTCGGAATAGTTGCTGGTGCCGGCGCAATTTATCTTTGTTTTAAAGGGATAAACACTATTATGAAATCTATTTTTTAATAGTATCTACTCCTGAAAAAAATAGTTGGGTCCTATCCAGAAAACATCCTGTTTTCCTCCTTTCTAAAATGAGCTAAATTATATAGCCCTGCAAGGCTTTTCAAAGCATCATAACCTTCATTCAATCATAGCGATATAACCTAGAATGATAATTGGGTTTCGGTTTATCCCATAAAAAAAGCCCCTTCACAAAAGTGAAGGGGCTTTAAAGGAAGGCGGCGACCTACTCTCCCACAGGATGCAGTACCATCGGCGCAAACGGGCTTAACTTCTCTGTTCGGAAAGGTAAGAGGTGAGCCCCGTCGCTATAACCACCTTAGTTTTAGCAATCGG
>NZ_VORT01000018.1 GCF_007997155.1 Aequorivita antarctica
AATCTCTCTGGCCATTTCAATGATCGTACCTTCCTTTTCAAATAGGTCCTTGGCCCGCGATAAACGGCCATAAAAACCTTGTTTTGTTATTCCTGCCATTGCATATATATCGTTCATCTTATGGCAACTTGACGACTTGTTCATCCGGAAAACCTCTATGATAGCCGTTTGGACTTTTTTTCAATATCCATTCCGAGTTCCTCTGAAGCCACTTATAAATGGCAGTAGGACTTAGTCCATAAATTTTGCTTATCTCGGAAACCCGTAATTCACCGCGTTCAATCTGCTTTATCAGATCAAGCTTTAAGGACAAATAAAAAGTGCGTTTTAAATTCTCTTTTTTCATGTTAAATTCAATGATGAAAAAAGGCAACTTATTTTAGGCTTAATCAGTTGCGGGGAGGAGAATGTGAATTTTGGGAGGGAAAATGTTGTTTGCGGGGATGAGAATGTGAAATACGGGAAGTAAAATGCTAGTTCTAATAGTAGTCTTAGTTCTTTGTATTACCATTTTTCTTAACAAGAATATCATCCTTTCTCCATATATAAATGGGCATGGCAACCAAATTCACAAATAGTAATAATACGGTCCAATTACCTTTTGTGCATTTATCAATGTTTTTGAATTTCCATATTCTAAAAATTAAATAAGCTAAAGCTGTTATATACAGTATGCAAACTAGAAGGTTTTGATACTTAAAAGGAATTAGATTATTAGTTATCCAAAGAAATAAATCGACACTCCAAAAGGTGAGGGCATAAATTAAGCTTACTAAATATGATATTGTCAATAATATTTTTAGGTATAGTTTCATAAAATAACTTCCTCTCTACTTCAACCCATAATGCTTCAAAAGCATACGTTCATAAACCTTATCTGGCAAAACACGCTTCAGTACAATGGAGAATTTCTGTAATGGCGCACCCACTTTATAATGAATTTTAGGGTTTTTGTTTTCAATGATTTGGTGAACAACTTTAGCCATTTGTATAGGGTCACCGCCATTATCCACATGCTCGTTCATCATTTTTAGGGTGTTTCCGTAGTCTTTTTTATAGGGTGAATTTTCTAAAACTGGTGCATGATAGCGTCCTGCGGCAATGTTGGTGGCAAAATCGCCTGGAGCAACATTGGTCATTTTTACACCGAATTGCATTGTTTCCATGCGCATAGCTTCAATGGTGATTTCTAAAGCGGCTTTGCTGGCGGAATAAATTCCGCGGTATGGAAGTCCCATATAACCTGCGATTGAAGTGATGTTCAAAATATGCCCAAAACCTTGTTTGCGCATTTGTGGTAATACGGCTTTAATCACATTTATAGGTCCGTGAAAGTTGGTTTGGAAGGCTTTTTTTATTTCACTTTCGGGAGTTTCTTCAATAGGGCCAGTAATTCCAATACCTGCATTGTTTATTACCACATCAATTTTTTCGACCTTACTTAATACTTCAGCAATAGCAGCTGCTATTGAGTCGGTATCGTTAACGTCCATTTTCATTAAGGGAAATAAAGAATCTGTTATATTTTGAGGGTTTCGGCTTGTCCCAAAGACTTGGTAGCCTTTTCCGGAAAGATATTCGCCTATGGCTTTACCAATTCCTGAAGAACCGCCTGTAATGAGTACTGTTTTTGGCATAAAAAGTTGTTGAAAAGCAAAGGTGCGGTTATGCAGCGTGTTTTCCAAATAGTTTTCAAAAAGAATCAAGAAACAAGAGCCAAGAATCAAGACAAGCATAAAAAACCCAAGAAGTCTTGCGTCTTGCAGCAAAGCGGTCTTGGTTCTTGATTCTTAAAAAAAGGAAAGTTTAGCGCACAAAAAATGGCAAGCTACCTACATCACACTGCTCAACCATTTACCTTTGCTGCGTTCCCGCCCTGGAGGATTCAACAGGAGCTAGTTGTGTAGGACTTGCCGCTGCAAAGATAAGGCTTTTTCAAGTTTTTGCAAGTATTTTCACATTTCAATTTTAATAAATACCTTGCAGAAAAATAATTTGTGTTATGAAATTTTATAACGTTTTAGCTCCTACACTTTTAGTGCTTTTGATGGCTAGCTGCGGAAGTAATTCCGAAGAAAAAAAAGATAGTTTTTCGTTGGAAATTAAAAATCCAAAGAAGACTTACACCACCAAAGATGTGCTTTCTGTTTCTTTAAACAACAAAAAAAATATTGAAACCGATTCCGTCATTTACTTTTTGAACAAAGACCGAATAGAAATTTCTGGCAATGAGATTTCCCTTTCGGGAAAAAAACTTGGCGAGAAAGCTCTAATTGCCAAAATTTACAGTGATGGCGAGGAATATGAAGCTTCAAAAACCATCACTATTCTTTCTTCCATCAAACCGAAACTTTACACCTATAAAATTCTTGAAACCTATCCGCACGATATAGAAGCCTACACACAAGGGTTGGAGTTTGAAAACGACACTTTATATGAAAGCACTGGGCAGTATAAAGAATCATCGCTTCGTAAAACAGATTACAAGACTGGGGAAGTATTACAAAAAGTAGCTTTGGCCAATCAATATTTTGGCGAAGGACTTACCATTCTCAACAATAAAATTTACCAACTTACTTATCGTGAAAACACGGGTTTTATTTATAACCTAAAAACGATGGAGCAAACCGGAACCTTTGTTTATGGACAAAGCAGAGAAGGTTGGGGACTTTGCCATGATACGGAAAACAACATCTATAAAAGTGATGGAACAGACAGGATCTGGACGTTGAATTCGAACACCCTTGCAGAAAAAGATTATATCGAGATTTTTACAAATACAAGTAAAATCAATAGTGTAAACGAATTGGAATGGGTAGATGGAAAGATTTACGCTAATGTTTATCAACAAGGTTCCATCGCAATAATAGACCCTTCAAACGGTGCGGTAGAAGGCGTGATTGACTTAACCGATTTAAAAGACAAAGTTACCCAACACCCAGAGCTGGATGTATTAAATGGTATTGCTTATAACGGCGAACCCAACATCCTTTATATAACAGGAAAAAACTGGGACAAACTTTTTAAGATTGAAATAATTCAAAAATAATTAAACTTTAAAAGTCAACAATCGTTAATTAACAATTGTCAATCTCTTTCCCTCAATGAAACGACCGCTTCACTCAAAAGCGGTTTTTTCATGCTTTGATATTTGATTTCTTTGAATCATTAAAACCATCAAATTATGAAAAAATCAATCGTAATCCGTATTCCAGAGCCTTGCCACGAAGACTGGGCAAAAATGACTGCCACTGAAAAAGGGAAATTTTGTAGTGTCTGCACCAAAGAAGTTTTCGACTTTACTTCAAAAACCGATGAGGAATTGGTAAAATTTCTTACCAAAAACAAAAATGCTTGTGGAAAATTGAAAAATTCACAACTCAATCGTGAAGTGAAACTAGAGCGCAAAAGCGGGCAAAGCTTCGCTCCTATCGCGGCGTCAATGCTTCTTCCGCTGACACTTTTTTCAAACAACCCAAAATCTTCAACTGATTCGCTTTCAGAAAAACCGATGATTTCAATGGGTATTGGTCGTTTCAGCAATACTAATAATTTAAGGCTTCATGTTTTCACCCAAGGCATAGTGAAAGATGAAAATGGAAATCCTTTGAAAAATGTTGAAATCTTTTCCAACGAAACAGAAGCACGTACTTGGACCAATAAAAAGGGCGAATATGAAATCTATACGTTGGATAAAGAGATATTAACTTTCACAAAAGCAGGCTATGAAACACAGCTAATTCGTTTGCGGAAAAATGCAATTGAAAACGTTTTTATGGATTCTGGAGTTCGTGCGCAAACTTTTATTGTTGGGAAAATTGCTGCTGACCCAGAAAAGGGTATCGTTGAAAAAGCAGCTGCAATTTATACAAATGGAACTGTTTTCGATGAAACTGGATTACCGCTTCCCGGTGCAAACGCAATCATCAAAGGTACTACCTCCGGAACCCAAACCGATTTTGACGGCAATTACTCGATTGAAACTAAGCCAGGTGATGTTTTGGTTTTTAGTTATGTGGGCTATAATCATACAGAAATAACAGTTTCAAATATTTCAAATAAAATAAATGTAGCCCTTGAACATGATGGTGTTTATTTAGGTGAAATGGTTGTTGGTGGCATATCTTGGGAAGGAACTGAAGATTACCAACCACCAAAAGATGAAGCTTGGCGAGAAAAAGTAAAGCAAGCCAATGAAAACACCCGTGCGTTTGAAAAAATAAAAAGAGAAAGAAAAAAAGCAGAACGTAGAAATAAATAAACAATAGTCAATTGCAATAGGCAGTGTCGCGAAGACTGCCTATTGCAACTGGTTGCTGAAAACTTCTTTACAATACAATAATAACCTTCATAAAAAGTTATATTTTTACCAAAATTATACTTGAATGAGGTATTTATACGGATTGGGCATATTGTGTTGCCTTGTAATGTGGAGTTCCTGCCGCAACGACTTTGAAACTGTTGCCAGCACTGGAAGTCTTGAGTTTTCAAAAGACACGGTTTATTTGGACACGGTTTTTTCAAACATTGGTTCTAGCACCTATAACCTGAAGGTTTACAATAGAAGCAATGAGGATATCAATATTCCTACCGTTCGCTTGGCACAAGGCGAAGCTTCCAATTATCGTTTGAACGTAGATGGAATGCCCGGAAAAGTGTTTGAAAATGTACAGATACTTGCAAAGGATAGTATTTTCATTTTTATTGAAACCACTTTCGATGTTAATAACCTGCCCACCAACCCAAAAGAATTTCTTTACACAGATCAACTTCTTTTTGATAGTGGTGGTAATGAGCAGAAAGTAGAATTGGTAACGCTTGTTAAAGATGCTGTTTTCCTCTTTCCTGAAAAATATGCCGATGGAACTACTGAAATGCTGAACCTTGGCACCGACGAGGACCCATTTTTAGTAAAAGGATTTTTCCTAGATGATAGCGAGCTTACATTCAGCAATGAAAAACCTTATGTTATTTATGGATACGCCGCCGTCCCTAGCAATAAAACACTCACTGTAGAAGCAGGCGCTCGTGTACATTTTCACAACTTCAGTGGAATTATTGTAGAAGAAAACGGAACCTTGAAATCATTGGGGGAGAAGAGCTCCGATCCAGAAGCGATGGAGAACGAAGTGATTTTTGAAGGCGATAGATTGGAGCCAAGCTTTTCTGATACTCCCGGACAATGGTATGGAATTTGGCTAAGAAGTGGCAGCGTTAGCAATGTAGTTAATTTTACCACAATTAAAAATAGTACGTATGGTATTCTTATGGAAAGCAGTCCGCTCACTTTAAGAAATGTTCAAATATACAACAGTACAAATATTGGTTTGTTTGCTATAAATAGTACAATTAACGGCGAGAATATGGTGATAAATAACAGTGGACAATCTGCCTTAGCTATACGAGTGGGTGGAAGTTATGAATTTAGACATTGTACTTTTGCCAATTATTGGACCAGTGGTTTCCGATCATTCCCTACGGTATCCATTGAAAATGTTTTGGAAACTGAAATTGAAATCATAGTGTCAGACCTGGTTAAAGCCAACTTTACGAATTGCATTATCTACGGTAACGAACGCCGTGAATTTTCATTATTCCAAGATCCTCAAGGAGCTTTCAACTTTAAATTCGAGAATTGTTTAATGCGTTTTGAAGATCCAACTGGGGAATTTGCGAATGATCCATTATATGATTTTTTAAACCCAGCATTATATCCTGCAACAAAATTTAATTTTGACCCATTTTTTCAAGATACCGAATTGAATAATTTTAATATTGAATCAGGAACTTCAGGAGCGGACGGCATCGGAAAACCAGGAGTACTTCCTTTAAAAGATTTAAACGGATTCGATAGAAGTAATCAGCCCGATGCTGGTGCATACGAGAGCATCGAATTTTAGATATAAAAAAAAACTGCATTGAAAAACCCGTCCATTGTGACGGGTTTTTTATTGTGAATATTTAAAGGACCTTATTCACCCTTCAACCATTTCAGTTTCAGTTTGGAATTTTTACGCTCTACAGGTTGCATTACCAAAGTATCGCCACTGAAGTAAAACCTTCTTTCAGCAGTCAATCCAAATTCAGAAGGGTTTGAGTGTGAAAGTTTGAAATGCGAAACAATGCTATCCTTTTCAGAAACTTTGTAATTGCCCATATAATAGTAAGATTTAGTAATATGCTTCAAGGCTTCCAAAGGAATGGAATCGTTGAAGTTTGGAAATTCAATTCAAGCTTTTTCATAGCCTTTTTCATATAAATGAAGCGCTACGTGACCAGTTCCATCATAAAGCAAATAGCCGTCCATTCCTCCTTTGTAATCGCTCCAAGTGTTTGTGGTAGTGTCTCGCACTTTCATAATTTCCAGTTTCCAAAGACCTGTGATTGTTGGATTGGTTAGTTTATCGTTGCTACAGGAAAAAGCAAATGCTAAAATCCCAATGGAAACAATAATTTTCAAATTTTCCTTGATTTTCAAATTTTCAAATTTAGTAATCAACCCTTCCCTCCTTCGCTTCCCACTTTTTAAAAACTTTTCGGCCTTCTTCCCTATCCAGGTTTATGAATTTAACATTTCTATTTTCAATTTTTTTATCGATTTCATCGTAAATAAAATGGTCATCGAAACCAATTTCTGCTGCATCCTCTTTAGTGCAGGCATAATAAACCGCTTTTGGACGCGCCCAATAAATAGCCCCCAAACACATAGGGCAAGGTTCACAGGAAGTGTAAATAATGCAATCATCAAGCTGGAAAGAGTTTAGTTTTTCACAAGCTTTTCTAATGGCTACAACCTCAGCATGAGCCGTTGGGTCATTGCTTGAAGTTACTTGGTTGAAGCCTTCAGCAATTATTTCGTCATTTTTAACTATCACTGCGCCAAAAGGTCCTCCAGCATTTGAGTCCATTCCTTTCTCTGACAGTTCGATGGCGCGTTTTATAAATTGTTTGTCTTTTTCGGTAATCATTCAATAAATTTATTTTAGGTTTCTTTAATTAAGAAATTATATATGATAGAAACAATGTTATCTACCGGAGCAATTTCAATCGGGTGTTTTAAATTTTTAATTTCTAGAAATTGACCATTTTGCAACCAGTTTGATACATTTTTTGATTCAACTTGCGTGGACATTGTATCCAATTCGCCTAAGCATATAAGCGTTGGAGTATTTATTTTTTGAAAATCCTCTTCTTTGAAAATTGGATTCTCCCCTAAATCCCGCATCATTTGCGCAGTTTTTAAAACTACATTTTTCCAATTTTCAGTTCCGTGCAGTTGCTTCAATCGCTCTGCAAATACAGGGACTTTCATTTGAATGGTATCGGGGTTGAGCATTTTTACTTCCTTTTCTGCAAACGTTGGCGTCCAGTCAAATTTAGTTCCTAAGGTCATTATTTTCTCAACCAAATTAGGATGCTTCAAAGTTAGATTTAAAGCTACATAACCGCCCATACTATATCCAAAAATATCAACTTTTGAAATTTTCTTTTCCTTTAAAAAATCAACTACATTTTGAGTAAAGAGTTCTATTGAAAAATTAGTTTCGCTCTTTGATTTTCCATGGCCTTCAAAATTCATGATAATTACTTCCCGTTCAGAGGAAAGTCTTTCCTGCAAAGGAACTAATTGTTCCTTGCTTCCTAAAGCGCCATGAAGAAGTAAAATAGGGTTTTTCACTAGAATAGATTTTAAAGATAATTAGTTTGAAAACAACAAAAGTTCTTCTCCATCTTCATATTTATAGGTTCCAGTTTCAGCAAGTCCCAGTTTTTTTAAAAGTTTAATAGATGCTAAATTATCAGGTAATGTAATGCCTACTATTGTTTTTAGTTTCAATTTTTCAGAAGCGTAATTCATTACAGCTTGTGTAGATTCGTAAGCATAGCCTTGATTGGCAAATTCAGACAAAAAAGCAAAACCCACATCGGGATACTCCAAATTGTTTCGTTTATATAAGCCCGAAGAACCAATGGGCTCACCCGTTTCTTTAATTGAAACAAGAAAGGGCCCAAACCCGTGTTTTTCATAACTGCTCAAATAGTTTTTCTGCATATAGGCTTCAGCATCTTCAATTGTTTTGATATTTCTGTCGCCTATGTTTTTGAGCCAGCCCTCGCTATTCATTAACTTATAAATAAAGGGAGCATCTCGTAATGTGTATTCCCTTAATTCCAGTCTTTGGGTTTCTATATTCTGCATTTTAAAAATTCTAAAGAACCAAAGATAATTAATACACTTCTTTTGAAACTGTTCAAAATAAAAAAACCTTCAACTTTTAGCTGAAGGTTCAATCAATATTCCAACAAACTTATGCTAATCGAATTGTTTAGAAAATCCGTCGATAAAACCATTTACCGCTGGAATTTCGTAACGTTTTCCTTCTATTTCATATTTCAAAATATCTTTATAGGAGTTTGTTAAACTGTAATAAAATAAAGCAGCCGACCCTAACGACAATGTTTCAAACCCCGATAAATCTTGATAGGTTTGCTGAATATTCATCCGCAAGTTTTCCTTTGAAAAAGAAATTTCGGGAGTAACTTCACCATAAATACTTTGTCCTAAAAATACCGTTTCATCAATATTTTCTGCTCTAAATGTTACAGTATATACAGTTGCTTCTCCAGTTGTACTCATATTAAAATTCTGTGGAGACGGGTTATTAACTGTAAAGTCTAATGTGGGAGTATTTATTTCCTCTGGAATAGTGGTCGTGAGCATTTGTTTAGAATACCCTATATAATTAGTATAGTAATGGACGTTAAATATGTAATTATCAAAAATATTAGACGGTACAGAAGTTGAAAGCGATGTATTGCCTCCTGCAAAATTTCCATAAGCGATGGAATGATGAATATCATTTACATCATTATTTTTAAGTCCTTCTACTGAAAAGTAGGAAAAATTGTTTGATGGAATTTGCGTATTTACGATGTTCGTAATTTCGGGTAGCGTGGTATAATCAATATTAAAAACAGAACCTTCAGATATAGATTCTCCCCAGTAATACCTATCAAACTGATCATTTGGGCTTTTGAAAGAAGCATAAAAATCACTTGTTGGTGAAACTGCTAAATTTGAACTGAAATTAAAATAGCCGCCATTTTCTGGGCCGCCGCCTCCCTGCCAAGAAAGGCTAGATATAACCTCGAACGGATAGCCCGTATTGTCCAATTTTAGACTAATCTCTTCTTGCGAGTTTTCAATTGAAAGACTTGGGCCAATATTGTATGTTCCCGCTTCTATGTTTGTAAAAGTAACAAGCGAATATGATTTTATACCAAGATCGGTAATATTATTATATACCATATAGCTCAAATCGTAATGCATGGAAGGATCTCCTGAAAAACTTAAGGTTGTAGATTGCCCAATTTTTAAATCATCACTATCTAATATTGTTCCATTTTCATCACTCAGGAAAGCACGCGTACTTACATTAAATCTACCAAAATTATGATTAGTGTCAATATTTAATATAACTGTAAAATCTTGCAATCCAGAATCTCTATCATCTGCATCTTTTGAACAGCTTGTTAATAATGCAGCAAAAACGATAAATAAGAATATTTTTTTCATAATAAAAATGTTTTATAAGTGAGGTACTATAATCTATAGTCTAAAAAATATAAAAAGGTTGCGTGGAAAAACAAAAAACCTTCAGCGGTGAACTGAAGGATTCTGCAAAAAATTAAACAAATTGTTTTAATCGAATTGTTTAGAAATTATATCAAGAAAACCATTAATCTCTGAAATTTTATATTGTTTTCTCGCTATGTAATAATTTAAAACCTCTTCATAAGAGTTTAATAGACTGTTATAAGTTAAAGAAACGGAACCTAACGGCAAAGTTTCAAATCCTACTATATCTGGATAACTTTGCTGAATATTTTTTCGCAAATTTTCTTTTGAAAAGGAAACCTCTGGAGCGACTTTACCATAAATACTGTGAGAGACAAGCACTGATTCATCAGTATTTCCTCCTCTATATGTTACACCATATATAGTTGCTTCTCCGGTTATACTCATATTAAAATTCTGAGCAGATGGATTATTAACTGTAAAGTCTAACACAGGAGTATTGATTAACTCTGGAATAGTAGTAGTGAGCAATTGTTTAGAATAGCCTGTATTACCATTACTGAAATAAACATTAAATAAGTAAGTATCAAAAACATTTGATGGTGCGGAAGTTGAAAGCGAAGAGTTACCGCCTGCAAAATTTCCCAAAGCGATGGTATGATGGATATTATTGACATCATCATTTTTTAACCCTGCTACTGAAAAATAGGAATAATCATTTGATGGAATTTGGGTATTCACAACATTTTGGATTTCTGGCAAGGTGTTATAATCAATATTAAAAACAGAGCCTTCAGCTACATCTTCCAACCATAGGTAGCGGTTTAATGGATCATTTGGGCTTTTGAACGCCATATAGAAATCACTTGTGGGCGAACCCTCCAAATTTGCCTGCCAATTATAATATCCTCCATTTTCAGGACCGAATGTTCCACGACCAGCTGGTGAAACAACAACCTCGCAGGGGTAACCAGTGTTAGTAAGGTAGATATAAATTTCATCATCGGTATTTTCAAGTACAGGACTTGGGCCAAGATTGTATGTTCCCTGCTCTATATTTGTATAGGTAACCAGCGAATATGTTTCAAAATTAAGAGGAATAACATTATCATAACGCATATAGCTCAAATCATAATACATGGAAGGGTTTCCAGAAAAACTTAAAGTTGTTGTTTCTCCCATAATTAATTCACCACTGTCCAAAATTGTTCCATTTTCATCACTCAAGAAGGCGTGTGTGCCTATATGATATTGACTGAAACGATAATTAGGATCAACGTTTAAGATAACCGTAAAGTCCTGCAGTTCAGAAGGCGTATCATCTGCATCCTTTGAACAGCTAAAGAATAATGTAGTAATAACAAAAAGCAAGAATATTTTTTTCATAATAACGGTTTTAAAAGAAGTTAACATTTACGCTATACTCAATAGTCTGAAAACTTTGAAAAAGTTGCGTTGAAAAATAAAAAAACCTTCAGTGTACAGGCTGAAGGTTTTAAATATTTGAAATACTATTTTTTCTAATTTTTAAATAACGGCAACCCAGACATCATTTCGTTTACTTTTTCAGCAATGCTTTCTAGTTTTGCTTCATCTTCACGGTTCATAATTACCTCATCAATTAAATCGACGATCTTTCCCATATCTTTTTCAACCAAACCACGGGTAGTAACAGCCGCAGTCCCAATACGGATTCCACTGGTAACGAAAGGCGATTTGTCGTCAAAAGGAACCATATTTTTGTTTACAGTTATATCAGCTTTGCCTAATGCTTCTTCAGCTTCTTTTCCTGAAATGTTTTTATTGCGAAGATCAATTAACATCATATGATTATCGGTTCCACCAGAAATAATATCGTAGCCTTTTTCTACAAACTTCTGAGCCATTACTGATGCATTTTTCTTTACTTGTACCATATAATGAAGGAAATCGTCCGTCAAAGCTTCTCCAAAAGCTATTGCTTTTGCGGCAATAATGTGTTCTAAAGGACCACCTTGGTTTCCGGGAAAAATAGCACTGTCCAAAAGGCTGCTCATTTTCTTAAGGTTTCCATTCTTCAATTTTTGACCGAAAGGATTGTCAAAATCTTTTCCCATCAAAATCATTCCGCCACGAGGCCCGCGAAGGGTTTTGTGTGTTGTAGTGGTAACAACGTGGCAGTGCGGCAAGGGGTCACCCATAATTCCTTTGGCAATCAAGCCGGCTGGGTGTGCAATATCTGCAAAAAGTAGCGCGCCAACTTTATCGGCAATTTCACGGAAACGCTTATAATCTATCTCTCGAGAATATGCTGAAGCGCCGGCAATAATCATTTTCGGTTTTTCCTTGATGGCTATTTCTTCTACTTTATCATAATCAATACGTCCGGTTTCCTTGTCCACTCCATAAAAAACAGGATTGTAAAGTCTTCCAGAAAAATTTACTGGCGAGCCATGGGTTAAATGTCCACCATGAGAAAGGTCAAACCCTAAATATGTATCACCTGGATTTAAACAAGCTGCAAACACCGCAGTGTTTGCTTGCGAACCACTATGGGGCTGTACGTTTGCATATTCTGCTCCGAACAGAGCTTTTGCGCGGTCAATGGCTATTTGTTCTACTTCATCCACCACTTCGCAACCACCGTAATAGCGTTTGCCAGGATAGCCTTCGGCGTATTTATTTGTTAAAACGGAACCTGCGGCTTCCATCACTTGGTCGCTTACAAAATTTTCTGAAGCAATAAGCTCCAGACCGTTAAGTTGGCGTTGTTTTTCGGCCTCTATTAGTTCAAAAATTTGTTCGTCTCGTTGCATAGTAAAATTTTATTGTTTGGAAATTGGTATTTAGAGTTCAATTTTTTTTAATTATAGACTTTGGAAATGTTAGTCCGAAGCCATAAACTCCTTCAAAAGTTAATTAAAACCAAAAATAACAAATCCATTCGGTAACTATCATGAAATATATATATTTGATGAAGAATTTTACTAACAAAACACAGCTTGTAACCAAAAAACAAAAGTGAATTAATTCTTTGATTTTTAATCTTTTGAATTTTTTTTACTTAGTTTTATTTACAACTACAAAAGAATATTAAAAATGCCCATAACCGCAAACGACCCCACACGCAAAACCTGGCTAGATACCAAACCAGATACAGATTTTCCAATACAAAACATACCATTCGGCGTGTTTTTAACGCGCGATGATATTATAACTATCGGAACCCGTATTGGTGATTACGTCATAGATCTTGGTGGCCTGCATCAATTGGGTTATTTTAAAGGAATTGAATTAACAGATGATATATTTCTTCAAGATACTTTGAACGATTTTATAAGTGATGGAAGAAAAACATGGCGACTCGTAAGAAACCGAATCGCAGATATTTTCGATAAAGAAAACCCTAAACTTCGCGATAATAAAGATCATAGACAGCACATCCTTTTCACGTTGGATGAAGTGGAAATGCAACTTCCTGTACAAGTGGGCGATTATACAGATTTTTATTCCAGTAAGGAACACGCCACGAATGTGGGAACCATGTTCCGTGGAAAGGAAAACGCTTTGATGCCCAACTGGCTTCACATTCCAGTGGGTTACCACGGAAGAAGTTCTTCTATTATCCCAAGCGGAATCAATGCGAGAAGACCTTGGGGACAAACCATGCCTGACGGCGCAACGGAGCCCGTTTTTGGCCCTTCAAAATTGGTAGATTTTGAGCTTGAAATGGCATTTATCACTACGGATGCAAACGTTTTAGGCGAACCCATACCTGTAAACGAAGCTGATGATTATATTTTCGGATTGGTACTTTTCAACGATTGGAGCGCCCGTGATATTCAGAAGTGGGAATATGTGCCGCTGGGCCCCTTCTTGGCTAAAAACTTTGCTTCTTCCATTTCACCGTGGATTGTTACCTTGGATGCTTTGCAACCCTTTAAAGTAGAAGGTCCAAAACCCGAAATGGAGCAACTGCCCTATCTTCAGTATAAAGGAAAGAAAAGCTACGATATAAATCTTGAAGTATACATTACTCCAGAAAATGGAACCGAAACAAAAGTTTCTTCTTCAAACTTTAAATACATGTATTGGAATATGAGCCAACAATTGGCGCATCATACTATCAATGGCTGTAATGTAAACAGTGGCGATATGATGGGAAGTGGAACCATTTCAGGCCCAACACCAGATTCTTACGGATCTATGCTAGAACTTACTTGGCGTGGCGAAAAACCGATAAAACTTTCGGATGGATCTGAGCGTAAATTCATAAACGACAACGATACTGTTATTTTGAAAGGTTTTTGTAAAAACGATAATGTGCGAATTGGTTTCGGCGAATGCCGCACTAAATTGCTACCGGCAATAAAACAATAAGTAGCGATAAGCGATAAGCGATAAGCGATAAGCGATAAGCGATAAGCGATAAGCGAATTTCTAAATTACCACGAATACACGAATTATTATAAAAAAATATTTTTGTGTTCGTGGTTTATTTTTTCCCTTTAACTATTTCAACAAAAATTGGCACTACTATTGTAATTTAGCATTCATAACCAAAACCATTCTTTATGAAGGCTTTTTACATACTACTATTTGCGGCTCTTTTCAGCATTTCTTGCAATAGCGTGAAGCGCTCTCAAAAGTTCATTGCCCAAGGTGATTATAATCAAGCAATTGAGCTTGCCACCAAAAAACTTCAAAAAGATAAAGGCGCAAAAGAATACGATCCGCATATTAGAGTATTGGAAGAAGCATTCTTAAAGGCCAAAGACGAAGATACCCGCCACATCGCTTTTCTGAAAAAAGAAAACAGTCCAGCCGGCGCCAAAGAAATTTACTATACTTACCTCGATCTGCAGGCACGACAAGATTTAATTCGTCCCTTGCTTCCGCTTTACAGCAATGAAATGGGCAGAAAAGCAAACTTCGTGTTTTCAGATTATTCCAGTGATTTGGTCGCTTCAAAAGACGCTTATGTAAAGTCATTGTATCAAGAGGCTCTCGTTTATATGCAGCGCAACACCAAGAAGGATTTCAGAAGCGCTTTCAATGTATTGTGTGAATTAGATGAAGTGCAGCCAAATTATCGCGATGTATCTCAACTTAGGGAAGATGCACATTTCCGAGGAACCGATTTTGTTTTTGTTACCTTGAACAATCACACAGGACAGTTCATACCATACCGACTTGAGCAGGATTTGTTGAATTTCAACACCTATGGTTTGGATGATTTCTGGACGGAGTATCACGGACAACGGGAGAATGGAATTAATTATGATTTGGGAATTGATTTAAATTTTCAAACCATTCAAATTTCACCAGAACGTGTTTCAGATAGACAATATACAAGAACTCAACGCGTAAAAGACGGTTATGATTACAGGCGCGATCGTGCCGGAAATATTGTACGCGACAGCCTTGGCAACCCAATTAAAATTGACAGATTTATTGATGTTTCGGCAGTTATTACCATTACTACCCAACAAAAAAGTGTGTTCGTAGGCGGCACCGTGGTTTATAAAGATTTGAACAAAAGAAGGCAACTAAACAGTTTTCCACTTTCTTCGGAATTTATTTTTGAAAATAGCTTTGCAAAATATCGCGGCGATGAGCGCGCGCTAACTGCTGAAGACCGAAGACTTTTGAGTAATTATTTTTTACCATTCCCAAACAACGAACAAATGGTTTTTGACGCTGGGCAGGATATTAAAGAAAGGTTTAAAGAAATCTTGCGGGATAATTCCTTCTAAATTTTATATAAATCTCTCCAAATGTGAAGCCTCAATGGAATGATGCGAATCGTTGTGAACTACTATCCCATCCTTGATTACAATCATTTGTGGGCTTTCGTGAGGCACTTTAAAGCGCGCTGCAATTTCGTTTGAAATATCGCGGTTTTGAATTAGGTCTAAATAATAAAGCTTTAGTTGTTCGTCCGTTAAATTGTAATTTCTCTCTAACAACTTCATAACTCCGCGACTTATTCCACAGCGGGTGGAATGTTTAAAAATAGCCACTGGTTTTGTTTTGGATTGTTCCACAATTTCATCCATTTGCTCCATGCGAGCCAAAATGTGCCACGGCACTTCCACTATTTCTTCTTTTACTATGTCTTTTGGTGTCTTAAATATATCAAATAATCCCATGGTTTATTTTTTTTACAAAGCTACATGTTATAATAGCAGATTTTCTAAAAGAAACTATAAAAAAGCTCTGTGTTAAAGCAGTCATAATGTCTGTTAAAACTAAGCTTTTAGCGGACATTTTGTCTTAATTTTAACTTGGCTTTGTATTTGCATTTCGACTACCATCAATGACTATCAGTTTCCTGATTGGAGACGAAGGGATAATTTTAAAAAAACTATTTTATATATGAACTTTAACAACTTTACCATTAAAAGCCAAGAGGCCATACAGCAAGCGCAGCAAATTGCACAGGGCTTTGGTCACCAGCAAATTGAAAACGAACATATACTCAAAGCTATTTTTGAGGTGGATGAAAATGTAATTCCTTTTATCCTAAAGAAACTTAACGTAAACCTCGTTACCCTGAAACAAATTCTGGACAAGCAATTGGAAAGCTTCCCAAAGGTTTCTGGAGGTGATATTATGCTTTCGCGTGAAGCAAACAAAACGGTGCTTGAGGCCAGCAATATTGCCAAAAAGATGGGTGATGAATATGTTTCCATAGAACATCTTCTATTGGCAATTCTGAGTTCCAAAAGCGCAATAGCACAAAGTCTAAAAGACCAAGGTGTAACCGAAAAAGGAATGAAAGCCGCTATACAAGAACTACGCGGTGGTGAAAACGTAACCTCACAAAGCGCTGAGGAAACTTATAACTCCTTAAATAAATACGCTAAAAACCTCAACCAACTTGCTCGTGATGGCAAATTGGATCCTGTGATTGGACGTGATGAGGAAATTAGAAGGATTCTTCAAATCCTTACGCGAAGAACCAAAAACAACCCGATGCTGGTCGGTGAACCTGGAACGGGTAAAACCGCAATCGCAGAAGGTTTGGCACATAGAATAGTTGATGGTGATGTACCTGAAAATTTACGCACTAAAGAAATCTATTCCTTAGATATGGGCGCACTGATTGCCGGAGCCAAATACAAAGGTGAATTTGAAGAGCGACTAAAAGCGGTTATTAAAGAAGTTACTTCCAGCGAGGGGGATATCGTTCTTTTCATTGACGAAATACACACGCTTGTGGGTGCTGGTGGCGGCAATGGCGCAATGGACGCCGCAAACATCTTGAAACCAGCACTTGCCCGTGGCGAATTGCGTGCAATTGGCGCAACCACTTTAGATGAATACCAAAAATATTTCGAAAAAGACAAAGCGCTGGAACGTCGTTTCCAAAAAGTGATGGTTGATGAACCAGATACCGAAAGCGCTATCTCAATTCTTCGGGGTATTAAGGAGAAATATGAAACCCACCACAAAGTTCGAATCAAAGACGAAGCGATTATTGCTGCCGTGGAACTTTCAGAAAGGTATATTACAAACCGTTTTCTTCCCGATAAAGCTATTGACTTGATGGACGAAGCTGCAAGTAAGCTTAGAATGGAAATCAATTCCAAGCCAGAAGAACTGGATGTTTTGGACAGAAAAGTTATGCAACTCGAGATTGAAATTGAAGCCATAAAACGAGAAAAAGACGAAACGAAACTAAAGTCGCTTCACGCAGATCTTGCCAATTTAAAGGAAGAGCGCAATGAGCTGAACGCTAGATGGCAGAGCGAAAAAGAGGTGGTGGACAATGTGCAAAACCTAAAAACCCAGATTGAGGATTTTAAACTAGAAGCCGAACGTGCTGAACGCGATGGCGATTTTGGGAAGGTTGCGGAGCTTCGTTACGGAAAAATAAAAGATGCCCAAGCTGCTTTAAGCGAGCTGGAAACCCAATTAGCCGAAAACGACGAAGGTACTTCTATGATTAAAGAAGAGGTAACTCGGGAAGATATTGCCGAAGTGGTTGCAAAATGGACCGGAATTCCCGTTACCAAAATGCTTCAGAGTGACCGTGAAAAACTGTTGACCTTGGAAGACCACCTTCACAAACGTGTGGTTGGACAGGATGAGGCAATTATTGCTGTGAGTGACGCTATTCGCCGTAGTCGCGCGGGCTTACAGGATGAAAAAAAACCTATTGGTAGCTTCCTTTTCCTAGGAACCACCGGTGTAGGTAAAACCGAACTTGCAAAAGCTTTGGCGGAATACTTGTTTGATGATGAAAGCGCAATGACACGTATTGATATGAGCGAATACCAAGAACGCCACAGCGTAAGCCGTTTGGTGGGCGCACCTCCGGGATATGTGGGTTATGAAGAAGGCGGGCAACTCACCGAAGCTGTACGCCGCAAACCATATAGTGTGGTTTTACTGGACGAAATTGAAAAAGCACATCCAGACACCTTCAACATTCTTTTACAGGTTTTGGACGAAGGCCGCTTGACGGATAACAAAGGGCGGGTTGCAGATTTCAAAAATACCATTATTATTATGACCAGTAATATGGGAAGCGAGATAATCCAGGAGCGTTTTGATACCGTAAAAGACCCTGAAACCGCAATGGAAGGTGCTAAAATAGAAGTGCTTGCACTCTTAAAGCAAACCGTGCGCCCCGAGTTTTTGAACCGTATAGACGATATTATTATGTTTGCCCCACTTTCAAAAGCAGACATCCTCAAAATTGTGGGACTGCAACTGAAAAGCGTTTCCAAAATGTTGTTGAAACAGAATATTGTTTTGGATGCTACCCCAGAAGCCATTGCATACCTCGCCAAAAAAGGCTACGACCCACAATACGGTGCAAGACCCGTGAAAAGGGTAATACAACGCGAAGTGCTAAACGAGCTTTCAAAAGAAATACTGGGCGGAAAAATAACTACGGATAGTATTATACTTTTAGATAGTTTTAATGATGCACTGGTGTTTAGAAACCAAGAGAGTTTAGTTGAATAGGCTGTAGGCTTTATATTTAAAGATAAACCCCCAAGCGTTTGCTTGGGGGTTTTTTGATATGGAAGATGATCTATTAGAAGCTGTTATTTCACCCTAAAAAAAACGACCACGCTAAAGCATTTTCCGAACCCATTCGTTGGGTATCATATCTATGGTTAAGTTAATACGTTGTGTTTCTCCTAGATTAGTCACTTCATGAGGATCAGTAAGTCTTAAATACCAACATTCACCAGGCTGCATGGGCACTGGAGTTTTATTCAACAGG
Organism: Aequorivita antarctica; assembly: GCF_007997155.1. Taxonomy (GTDB): domain Bacteria; phylum Bacteroidota; class Bacteroidia; order Flavobacteriales; family Flavobacteriaceae; genus Aequorivita; species Aequorivita antarctica. Next base: position 18,804 of record NZ_VORT01000018.1, read on the forward strand.
AACTTAACTTTATCGTTAATAAGGATTGGAATGGTAAGGCGCAAAACAGACTTATGCACCTCTATAGCAAGTGTAGGATCTGTATGCTCTTTTACTATTGATCCTGGAGCAAGGCGAAGCAATCTCACCAAAGTGACCTCCGTATTTTTTCTAAAGGTGTCAACAACATTCGTTAGGTACGGGCTATTTTCTAGAAAAGGGGTGTCAAGCCAGTCTGTCCAAGAACCATCTGCATAATCTGCTGCTGGTGGCGGAAAAGGTAACGAAGTATCCACAATATGTGCAGGCGCCCGTAGCGAGATTACATCGTAATATTCAAAACCTCCTAGATTTAAGGCTTCAACTTCCGCAAGCATTTTGGCAGCATCAAATGTTAAAGGCAATTTAATACGGTCTTTGTTTTGAGTTTTAGATTCGTCGTTCTGTATCATTGTTTAGTGATTTGATTTGCCATTTTTGGATTAACTTTTTGTTTGGGTGGCTATGCATTGCAAACGTGCGGTAGCGAGGGGAAGAAATTAGTTGTTTTACCTCAGTTTTTTGTTGCGCGTTCGGCTTTATTCTTTTCTTTATAAACTTTGTTTTAATATCCATTTTTTGGTTGGTTTAATCCAAACGTCTAATGGTTTGTATAAAAATCCGTGACCTAAATTTGTTTTCAATTCCAATTGTTCAAATTTCGTGGTATAATTTTCAGAGTTTTTCCAGTAATCATAATTTTTTCCCGCAATACTATCCGACAATTCGTAAATGCATAATACTTGTCCGTGAAATTTCCAATTATTATTCGTTTCTTGATATTCGTTGTTTCCAGCAAGAAACACATAATTAATTGGATTTAGATTTAAGTCAGAAATATTCGAGGCAATTATTGCACCTTTTGATGCTCCAATAACCGTTATATTCGTCGGTTTTATGCCTACATGTATAAGGCTATCTATTTGTTTTGAAATCTTAATGGCATACGCTCTTGGTTCAACATTTTCTTTTCGGATTTCATAATAAACCTTGGATTTTTCAAATTTTAAAGCGGAAATAATGCTGTCTAATTCATAAATACCAAACTCCTCACTAAAAGCATTTTTCCCTTGTTGTTCAATTATTCGACCGTGAATGTAAAAAATTTGTTTTCTACTATTTGTTTCGCTGAAATTTGATTTACAACTAATTTGAATGAATATTATAAGCGCAAATAAGAAAAATTTTTTCATTTTATGATTTTTGTTTTTAGCTGACGCATAACGTTTAGGCTATGGTTTCGTTGCGGAAAATGTCCGAAGGACTTTTCCGCTGTAGCCGAAAGATAGCAAAACGGCGAGACACGAGCAAAGCGAACTGGCGCCAGCAATTTTCGGCAGAAAATTCCGCCGCAATGACTATAGCCGTTGTTACCCAACGTTTTTTTATTCAGCTTTGTTGGATTATCAGTTCGATTAAAATCAGAGTAAAGTCAGTCAATAAAGCTCTTTTTACGGTTATCTTCTTATTTATTAGTTTAAATCCTATTACAATTCCGACAATCGCAAATATGGAATTCATTATTAAAATCCAATTTGGAATATAAAAAGTCGGATGAAATTCTGTGAAATGGTATCTGAACAGAAGGTCAAGACTAAACCAAGTCCAGAATAAATTTACAGTTATTATTATCAGTCCAATTATTTTCCTTTGTTTTAGAAATATCAGACAAGAAATAATTGTCAAAAATAGAATTCCAATTGTTCCGTAATATATTAATCCTATCCACAATTTAATGTCGTGAAATCCCTCCGCAAATTCGTTAATGAAAAATTCGGATGAGAAAAATAAGAGTAATGTCAAAAGTATAAATACAGCTAAATGAATTACTATAATTTTCTTTGTATTCATTTTGTTCAAATGTTGGGTAACATGCGGATAAATGCAACAGTTGCATTTATTCCTTATATATGGTTATATTGTTTCACTTCAAATATAATACAAATCCTCCATCACTTCCCCATCACCCCCATCAACAGCTCCAACCGCCCAAAAAGATTCCGTTTTCATTTAAAAACAAAAAACCTGAAACAAAGCAACTGGGCTTTGTTTCAGGTTTTTCAATTAATCGTTTATAATTTGCCTTATTTACTCAATGATAATTCTTTTGGTAATTGAATTTTCATCTGAAGTAACCTTCACCATATAAACGCCTGGTGCAAGTTGAAGGTTTAAGTTTATGTTTTTATCTGAATAGTTGTTCTGAAAAACTTGTTGTCCAAGTGTGTTGAATATCGCTACGGAAGACTCCACGCTACTTGGCAGACTGATGCTTACATTACCTTTAGAAACTGTTGGATAGATGCTGAAATCAAAAGCAGTTGCTTCTTCAATACCAACAGTACATTGCATTGCAGGTGGCTCAAAACCTTGTGGAAAAGTGTTCTCAAAGGTTTCTATTCCGCTTAGTGGCCAAATGTCTTTGTTCAGCAAAACATTTCCTGGGCCTATCAAGCAAAAAGTAGGATATGCGTTAACCCCAAAATTAGTGTCAACTTCTGGGCCGCCACCTTCATTACTTACTGCAGGCGCATGGTTAAATGGACCTCCAAATTCTTCTTCATACCCTCTAACACGAGCATCATTGTCATTTCCATTATTAATGGAAATAGCAAATACGTCACCTTGGTTACAACCATACTTATCAAAAAACTCATTAAAAATAGGCGCAGATCCTTGGCAAGGAACACAATCCACAAAAAAGAAATCGAGCCAAACATATTTTCCCTCAGCAGTAAGCGTATACAGGTTATACTCGTTTCCTTCCGTATCGGTTACGGTAAAATCATCTACTACATCGCCAACGTTGTAGTTATTTACCTGCGCATTTGCGAAAACGGTAAATAGTAAAAGAATTAATGTAATTTTTTTCATAATAGTTTAAAGTTTTAAGGTTGAATTATGCGAAGTTATGTATTTGCCTTATAAGAAGGCTGTTATCCTTAAAGAAATTACACTTTTTTAAAAAAAAGACCCCTCAAAATTTTAATAGCTGAAATTTTGAGGGGCCAGGCTTCAAATAAAGTGGTACTTAAAGTTTAGAGAAAACTACCACTTGTCAATCTGTTCCTTCAATTTCTCTTTGGTTTGACCCGTTTTCTCTTGAAGGCGACCAAGTAATTCGTCAGATTTACCTTCAGCGTACATCAGGTCATCATCGGTAAGGTCTGCATATTCTTGTTTGAATTTACCTTTTACTTGTTTCCATTTTCCTTTAAACTGATCTTCGTTCATAGCTTTTTGTTTTAAGTTAAATTAATTTTTCGTTTTCGTATTATAAAATTACAACAGCAATCCTTCCATTTATAATAATGAAATACTAAAGGTTAAACAGATTTAGTTATAACTTTGCTAATGATTCTTAAAAACTGTTATTTAAAAAGAAGAACTATGAAACATATCATCATTTTACTAACACTATTGCCATTTTTCACCTTTTGTGGTCAACAAAAAGAAAAGGACGAAGAAAGCAAAACTGCTGAAACAGTAAAAGAAGCACCTACAGCCCATTATAGCGCTACTTATTACCTAATTCGCCACGCCGAAAAGGTGCGTACAGACCCCAAAGACCAAGACCCTACCCTAAACATAGACGGTTTGATGCGTGCCAAACGTTGGGCTACCTATTTTGAACCTATTAAGATTGATGAAATTTACATAACCAAATATATCCGCACCAAGCAGACCATATCTTTTATTGCACAACAAAAACAGGTTTCGCCTAAACGTTACGACCCAAACACCATCTATTCTGAAGAATTTTTAAAAGAAACCAACGGCAAAACAGTGCTTATTGCGGGCCACAGTAACACTACACCGCATTTGGTTAACCAACTTATTGGCGAGGAAAAGTATAAGGATATGGACGACAGCGATAATGCTACCCTTTTTAAAGTAACTATAAACGGCAACGACAAAAAAGTAGAGACCATCACAGTAAAGTAACGCTTATTGATTAAATCTCTGTGCTAATTTCTCCATACTCAATACTAATTATTCTATTTTTGCCTCTATGGCAATCCAGAAAAACGTAAAAATAAAAAACCGCAAAGCTAAGTTTGAGTACGAAATCCTCGATACTTTCACAGCAGGCATCGTGCTGCGCGGTACCGAAATAAAAGCCATCCGTGAGGGTAAGGCTTCTATTGCCGAAAGTTTTTGCGAGTTCAGCAACAGCGAGCTTTTCGTTATAAACATGACCGTGCAGGAATACAGCCACGCCACCCACTTCAGCCACGCCCCAAAGAGCGAACGCAAACTCCTCTTAAACCGCAGCGAGTTGAAAAAGCTGGAAAAAGAAGTGAAAAACAGCGGCCTCACCATTATCCCTTTAGTACTATTTACCAATGACAAAGGCCTTGCGAAAATTGACATCGCCCTTTGTCGCGGTAAAAAAGAATACGACAAACGGGAAGTAATCAAGGACCGCGATTCTAAAAAGCAACTTAGCAGGATTAAGAAGGCTTTTAATAATTAATTCATAAAAATTTTACAGGCACACATCCTTTTGGTATTTTGGTTCGTAAATAACCAAAGTAGCCATTGTTCCTTTTTATGAAAAAATCACTCTTCGTTTTCCTACTCTTTTCAACGTATTTGCTTCAAGCCCAAATAGTCGGAAAAGTAACTGATATCAATGGACAGCCCCTGCCATACGTAAATATTTATCTTCAGAATAGTTACCTAGGAACCACCACAAACGACGATGGAAATTATTCCTTGAATGCTTCAAATAAAAGCGAATACAAAATCATTTTTCAATTTTTGGGGTACAAAACAACTACCAAAACAGTTACACCCAATTCGTTTCCATATATTCTGAATGTTTCCCTAGAAGAAGAAACCACCAGTCTTGATGAAGTGGTTTTAAACACCTCTGAAGATCCCGCCTATCGCATCATCCGCAAAACCATTGCACAGCGAAAGGAAAATCTCGATAAACTAAGCGAATACACCGCAGATTTCTATTCACGAGGACTCTGGAAAGTAAAGGATGTTCCCGAAAAAATAATGGGGCAAGAAGTGGGCGATTTTGACGGAATGTTAGATTCTACGCGTACTGGCATCATTTATCTTTCGGAAACTATTTCAGAAATAGCATACCAAAAACCAGATAAATTCACCGAAAAAATAATTGCCAGCAAAGTGAGCGGCAACGATAATGGTTTCAGTTTCAACAGTGCGCAGAATGCAAATATTTCGTTTTATGAAAATACCGTCGAACTAAATGCCGCGCTGGTTTCGCCCATTGCTAATAATGCATTGAGTTATTACAACTATAAACTAGACGGTGTTTTTTACGAAGGGCCCAAACTCATCAATAAAATTAAGGTAATCCCAAAACGCCCGAATGATAGGGTTTGGCAAGGCTACCTTTATATTGTGGAGGACGATTGGCAACTTTACGGGGTAGAGCTTTCTACTACTGGCGCGGCCATTCAAGTGCCTTTTGTAAGCAATTTAACGGTAAAGCAGAATTACAAACACGACACCAAAAACGATTTTTGGGTAAAACTTTCACAGACCGTCGATTTCGGCTTCGGGTTTTTAGGAATGAAGGGCGACGGACGTTTTATTGCCGTTTACAGCAATTATGATTTCAAACCGGAATTCAACAAAAAAACGTTTACAAACGAAGTGCTTTCCTTTAAACCCGAAGCTAACAAAAAGGACAGCCTCTTCTGGAAAGGCAGTCGCCCTGTGCCCTTAACAAACGAAGAGCTGAAGGATTATATTAAAAAAGACAGTATTCAGCTTTTGAGACATTCCAAACCTTATTTAGATTCTATCGATGCAAAATCCAATAAACCTGGACTTATGAGTTTGCTAGCAGGTTATACTTATAAAAATTCTTTTGAAAAATGGTCTGTGGGTTATGAAGGTCCGTTGCGAAGCATCAATTTCAACACCGTGCAGGGATGGAACAGCAAGGCTGGGCTAAAGTTCAACAAATGGTATGACGATAATCAAACCAACACCCTTTCGGCAGCCGTTCGGGCAGATTACGGCATTTCGGAAGATAGACTTCGGTTTACGGCAGATATTCTTCGGAATTTCAATTGGAAGGACAAACTGCGTCTCTCTCTTTCCGGAGGAAGCACAGTAGCCCAGTTTAACGATACGGAGCCTATTTCGCCCTTGATAAATACATTTGCGACACTTTTCTTTGAACGGAATTATATGAAGCTCTATGAGCTTAATTTCGGGCGAATCGGTTATAGTCAAGAAGTTTTTAATGGCCTCCATCTGTATGCAGCCGTAGCCTATGAAAACCGAAAGCCGTTATTCAACAATACCGATTACGTTATGATTCCTTTTGAGGATGTTAGCTATACGAGCAATAACCCTTTGGCGCCAAACGATTTCAACCATGCCGCAATTGCCGAGCATAATATTGTAAAAAGCAAAATTCGGACGCGCATCAACTTCGCACAAAAGTATTTTTCGAACCCAGATATGAAATTTAATATTGGCGACAACAAATACCCTGAGTTAAACCTTTCTGTAGAAAATGGCACCGCAATCACTGAAAGCCAATATGATTACACCCAGTTTGAAGCTAGTTTGAACCAATCTATCTCTCTAGGGAATAAAGGTCAATTTTATTACAACCTAAAAGGCGGAACCTTTGCAAACGGGGATGGTATTTCATTTATAGATTACAAACATTTTAACGGAAATCAGACGCGGGTAGGCACTTCGCCAAACTACACCAATGTTTTTAACTTGATGCCTTATTATGAGTTCAGTACCAACAAGAGTTATTTTGAAGGGCACTTGGAACACGATTTCCGTGGATGGATTTTAGGGAAAATTCCCGGAATCAATCAGCTGAACCTCAACTTAGTATCGGGCGCTCATTTTTTAAGTACCGAAGAAAGAAAACCATATTCCGAATTTTCCGTAGGTATAGACAACCTTGGCTTCGGAAAATTTAGATTGCTTCGGGTAGATTACGTGAGATCTTATTACAACGGCGGCAGCGATGGCGCCTTTATTTTCGGGCTTAAGTTTTTGGATCTTTTAGGACTTTAATTAAAAAAAACATGAAAATTATACTGAAATTATTACTTGTATTCTCGCTCTTCACAAGCTGCATCCCAATGCAGAAAGTGCCAAAAGACGCGAAGATGGCAGACTTTTTCCACTTTCAAAAAGCAAAAGATTACGATGCCTCAAAATGGACGGTCTTCCTTCCTGGAACCGGTGGTTTGCGAATTTTTAAAGACACAACGCATTATTATGATGTTGCAAAAAAATTGAACGCTGAAGGCATTTCGGTTTTGCTGGTAGATAACGTTGCTGCTTATAAAGCTTCCAAAAGAGACGTTGACGAAGAAGAGCCTGCCCAAATTCTATGGACGCTGGAAGAAGCCTTAAAATGGGCAAAACAGACTGGAAAAATTGACCCTAATTCAGACGGAAGTATTGTAGGTTGGTCACGTGCTGGGCTGGGTTTAATTCCACTTGCCAATGACGCAAAAGAACTCAAGAATCTATATATAAAATCTATCGCACTTTTCTATCCAGCAAATGGTTATGAAATACCACTTAAACCAAAAGTTCCAGTACTTGTAATGACCGGCGGAAAAGACAGAATCGTGAAAGTTGATGATATTTTGAAATATATGGTTGCTGAAAACGCGACCATTCAAGTTTACGATGATGCCTATCACGGTTATGATGTAGAAAGCTTGAAAAAGGGGAAATATTACAGATACATACCCTTCATCAGCAAAAAACATTACCTTTTGAAATATGACGAAGAAGCCGCAAAGGAGTCTATTGAGGAATTGATTAAATTCTTAAATTGAGGGATGAAATTTAACCAAGCTGAGTTTATAGGTAATCAACTCTTTATCAAAGGAAACAAAAGCCCTATTGTAGTTAGGATAACCTTGATTATTGTTTTATTGATTTGTCTTCTTATACCAATAGCTATAACCATAACTTTAATGTCCGAAAGAAAAGGACCTCATTTTGGAATATTTCTGTCTTTCATTTTTTTCTGGGGAATAGGATTTTACATGCTTCGCATAATTCTATGGAATACGTTTGGCCGTGAAGTATTGACGTTTGAAGACGATAAAATATCTTATGAAGCTGATTACCGATATTTTAGAGATGGCAAAACAAGCATTTCAACAAAAGACATTGAAGTAGTTGCCGTTCCAACTATAGACGAAAGCGCTAAACTAGGAATACTTATTTTTACAAATGAAAATCAGCACATAGACACTGTTTTAAGAGTTCCCTTCGACAAGATGACGGAATTAGCAGCAGAAGTAAATAATAGATACTAAGAAATATGGCCACACCCTTCCCAATCATTATTACAAAAAGATTAAATCTTAGAAAAGCTACACCAGCAGACGTGGATAGGGTATTTTACTTCCGTTCAGACAAAGAGATTAACAAATACATAAAAAGAGCACCGCAAACGCGCGAAATGGCAATTGCGCATATTCAACTATTGAACGACAATTTAAAAACGGATAAGGGTATTAGTTGGGGAATCACAACTAAAGACTCTAATGTTTTAATAGGCAACATTTGTCTCTGGAATTTTTCTGAAGATAAAAAAACTGCCGAAGTAGGTTACGACCTCGACCCGGAATTTCAAGGCAAAGGAATTATGAGCGAAGCGTTAAAAGCAGTATTGGATTTTGGGTTCAACCAAAGAGGTTTTGAAATCATCGAAGCCTACACAGATTATAGGAATATCCCCTCAAAAAAGCTATTAAAACTACATGGATTTATTCCAAGTGAAGGTAAAAAAGATACTGATAACCAAGATAATGAAGTGTATTATCTAAACCTTTAATTCTTGTCTTCCAAAAGCGGAACAAATCGGAACTCGCCATACTCCTCTTTCTCAAATTCGGTGTCAGATTTGCGTTTAAAGACCGTCATAATTTGCACATTTTCACCCACAGGAATAACCAACTTCCCCCCAATTTTCAATTGCGCCAATAACGGATTTGGGACAAAAGGCGCTCCTGCGGTCACGATAATTCCATCAAAAGGAGCTTCTTTTTCTAGCCCAATATAACCATCACCAAAAATCAATCTTTTAGGTTTGTAGCCAAGCTTGGGAAGAAATAGTTTTGTTTTTTTGAATAGTTCGTTTTGTCTTTCAATAGTAAAAAGTGTTGCGCCCATCTCCAAAAGCACTGCCGCTTGGTAACCACTCCCCGTTCCTATTTCGAGAATTTTATCGCCTTTCTTAACTTCCAAAAGTTCGGTTTGGCGTGCGACGGTATAAGGTTGCGAAATGGTTTGGTCTGCTGCAATAGGAAAGGCTTTATCAACGTAAGCGTGATCCACAAATCCGGAATCCATGAAAAGGTGTCTCGGAATTTTGCCAATAGCCTGTAGAACATTTTTATCGACAATCCCTTTCTTTTTAAGGGTTTCAACTAATTTTTTCCGCATTCCTTGGTGGGTAAATGTATCTTTCACGGTATCTTTCTTTTGAACCACAAAGTAACCAAATTTGTTCTCAAAGCACAATTTACATTTGGATAAATATCTATTGATAACTTATAAACTCTAAACCCATAACCTTTTCAACTTTCCCCCGAAACACGTACATTTGTGAAAAACACACGCCAATGCTAAAAGCGGGAGTTCTGGGTGCTGGACACTTAGGAAAAATACACTTGAAATTGCTACAACAATCCACAAAATATGAACTTGTGGGTTTCTACGACGCCAACAAAGAAGCTTCTGAACAAATAGAAACTGAATTCGGATACAAAAGCTTTCCATCAATGGAAAGCCTTATAGATGCTAGCGATATGGTGGTTGTGGTAACCCCCACCAGCGCACATTTTGAATGTGCCGAAAAAGTAATTAATGCCGGAAAGCATCTCTTTATTGAAAAACCAATCACGCAAACTGTTGCCCAAGCTGAGCAAATACGAGATTTGGCCAAAGAGAAGAAGGTGCGCGGACAAGTAGGCCAAGTGGAGCGCTTCAACCCTGCCTTCCAGGCAATTAAAGATAAAATCCACAACCCTATGTTTATTGAAACACACCGCTTGGCAGAATTCAATCCGCGCGGAACGGATGTTTCAGTGGTTTTGGACTTGATGATTCACGATATTGATGCAATTTTAAGCGTTGTAAAAAGCCCCGTAAAAGCCGTAAGTGCAAGTGGCGTTTCGGTTATTAGTGAAACACCCGACATTGCCAACGCCCGTATAGAATTTGAAAATGGATGCGTAGCAAACTTAACCGCCAGTCGGATTTCACTTAAGAAAATGCGGAAAGCACGTTTCTTTCAGCGCGATGCCTATATTTCTGTTGATTTTCTGGAGAAGAAATGTGAAGTTGTAAAAATGAAGGATGCACCTAAAGAGCCAGATGATTTCGCAATGGTTTTGACCAATGCGGAAGGCATCAAAAAGCAAATCTATTTCGAAAATCCAAAAATAGAAGCCAACAACGCCATTCTCGACGAGCTGGAAAGTTTTTACGAAGCCATACAAGCTGATAGAACGCCGGAAGTATCACTACGACAAGGCACAGAAGCATTAAGAGTTGCAATGTTGATAATTGAAAATTTCAAAAAAATATAAATCACATAAAGTTCATTTTAATGAAAAATATAGCAGTAATAGGCGCAGGAACGATGGGCAACGGAATTGCCCACACCTTCGCACAATTTGATTATAAAGTACAATTGATTGATATTCACCAAGCATCGCTCGACAAAGGAATAGCGACCATTACCAAAAATTTGGACAGAATGGTTGCCAAGGAAACGATATCGGAAGCCGATAAAAAGCGTACACTAGTCAATATTACTACGTTCACGAGTATTGAAGAAGGCGTAAAATCTGCCAATTTGGTCGTGGAAGCCGCAACAGAAAACGTTGACTTAAAGCTGAAAATTTTCCGCGATTTGGATAAATTTTGTCCAGATAATACAATTCTTGCGAGTAATACCTCCTCTATTTCAATCACGCAGATTGCTTCAGTTACTTCACGGCCTGGAATGGTTATCGGGATGCACTTTATGAATCCAGTGCCAATTATGAAATTGGTCGAAATCATAAAAGGGTACAGCACAAGCGAAGAAACTTTTAAAAACGTTGAAGCACTTTCAAAAAAATTGAACAAAGTCCCAGTTGAAGTAAACGACTACCCTGGCTTCGTAGCAAACCGTATCTTGATGCCAATGATAAACGAAGCCGTTGAAACGCTTTATAACGGTGTTGCAGGCGTTAAAGAAATCGATACTGTTATGATGTTAGGGATGGCGCACCCAATGGGACCACTAGCTCTGGCTGATTTTATTGGTTTAGACGTTTGCCTTTCAATCTTGAAGGTGATGCACGAAGGCTTCAAAAACCCAAAATATGCTCCCTGTCCACTATTGGTAAATATGGTAATGGCCGGAAAACTAGGAGCAAAAAGCGGTGAAGGTTTTTATGATTACAGTGAAAACAGAAAGGCTGAGGTTGTTTCAAAAATGTTTTCAAAATAATTGATCAATTACAACATCCTGAAAACCTAACTAATGGCAAAAATAATCCCCTTTAAAGCCGTCCGCCCTACGCGGGACAAAGTGAGCCTGCTCGCAGCGCGATCTTATGATAGTTATACGGCCTTGCAAGTGGAGTCGCGGTTGCGGGACAATCCGTTTTCGTTTTTACACATTGTGAATCCAGGTTATAAATACCAAAAGGAAATTTCGGGAGAAGAACGCTATGGATTGGTGAAAAACCGCTATCAGGAATTTAAAGAGGATGGCATATTTATACAAGACGAAAAACCTTCTTTATATATTTATAAAATTGTAAACCGTGATGGGCTAGAGTTTAGTGGTATTGTTGCTGCTGCGAGTGTTCAGGATTATGAAAATGACCTGATCAAAAGGCACGAAGACACACTCGAATTTCGTGAACAGATTTTTAAAGAATACCTTAAAACAGTTGGCTTCAATGCTGAATCTGTGCTCCTCACCTATCCCGACAATCTGGAATTGGAAGGAATAATAAATGCTGTGATGCAGCGCCGTCCAGAATATGAATTTACAACAACCTATCGCGACACCCATTATGTTTGGAACGTTGACGACGAAGCACTACTTCAAAAAATTCAGAAAATTTATAGCGAAATGCCTGCGCTCTATATTGCAGATGGTCACCATCGCTCTGCTTCTTCTTATTTATTGGCGAAAGACCTAAAGGAAGAAAACCCGCATCATACCGGTGAAGAAGCTTATAATTTTTTTATGAGCTACCTCATTCCCGAAAGCAATTTAAAAATATATGAATTCAACCGTTTGGTGAAAGACCTAAATGGGCTTGAAAAACAAGAGTTCCTAATAAAATTAGATGAATATTTCCGAATAGAAAACCGTGGGATGGAGTATTACAAACCTTCAAAATTGCACCACTTCAGCATGTATTTGGATGGCGAATTTTACTCTTTATACTTGCGAAAAGCAAAATATGAAATAAAAAATGCACTGGATGCACTGGACACCCACATTTTATTCATGACTATTCTGAAACCACTTCTCGGAATTGAAGACCTCCGTAACGACCAACGCATAGAGTATTCCCACGGAAAAAAGGATTTGGCGTATGTAAAAACAGCCGTCGATTCGGGAAACTTTGCCGTAGGCTTTGGGTTGCTGCCCGTAACCACTGAAGAAATGAAAATGATTGCTGATGAAGGCTTGAAAATGCCTCCAAAGAGTACTTATATCGAGCCGAAGCTTAGAAGTGGGGTTACTATTTATGAATTCTGATTTAGAAAAGAGAGAAAAGAAAAGCGATGAATATTTCAGAAAATTTAAAAAAATTCAATAAAGAATTACCTGATGACGTTACTTTGGTAGCGGTTTCCAAAACCAAACCCGTTAGCGATTTGATGGAGGCCTATAATGCAGGTCAACGTGTCTTTGGAGAGAATAAAATCCAGGAAATGGAGGCCAAATGGCAGGAAATGCCAAAAGATATCCAATGGCATATGATTGGTCATGTGCAACGCAATAAAGTGAAATATATGGCTCCATTTGTGAGTTTGATTCACGCTGTGGACAGCCTGAAACTTTTAAAAGAAATAAATAAGGAAGCTGAAAAAAACGAGCGAACTATTGACTGTCTTCTTCAAATAAAAATTGCTGAAGAAGACAGTAAATTTGGGATTGATGAAACTGATGCCGCATCACTTCTTTCTTCCGAAGAATTTAAAAAACTTCAAAATGTAAAAATCGTTGGCTTGATGGGAATGGCTACATTTACTGATGATGACAAGCAAATTTCTGAAGAATTTCAGAAATTGAAAAATGCATACGACAAATTCAGAGATCAAAATTCAGAGATCAGAATTTTGAGTATGGGAATGAGCGGCGATTACAAGGTTGCAATTGAAAACGGCAGCAATATGGTTCGTGTGGGCAGTGCAATTTTTGGAGAACGGAATTATAATAATTAGAATAGAGAAAGAGAAGTTTTGATGTACGCAATTTTAGATATAGAAACAACGGGCGGCAAATACAATGAGGAAGGAATCACCGAAATTGCAATTTACAAATTTGACGGCCACCAAGTCGTGGACCAGTTTTCAAGCTTGGTCAACCCTGAAAAACCTATCCAACCATTTGTTATAAACCTGACAGGCATTAACAATGAAATGCTTCGGCACGCGCCAAAGTTTTACGAAATAGCCAAACGCGTCATCGAAATAACCGATGGCTGTATTATGGTTGCCCACAATGCACTTTTTGACAACAGAATTCTCACCACTGAGTTTGACCGATTGGGTTATCAATTTGAAAAAGAGACCCTTTGTACGGTTGAACTTTCAAAAAAGTTGATTCCCGATATGCCTTCTTACAGTTTGGGGAAATTGGTGCGCTCTTTAGGAATTCCCCTAAGTGATCGTCATCGCGCACAGGGCGATGCAAAGGCAACAGTAGCGCTTTTTAAAATGTTGCTCGCCAAAGACATTTCAAAAGAAATAATTACTGAAACACTCCGGAAAGACCCAAAACGACAATTGGAACCGAAGTTGCTCGATATTATTGAAAAGACTCCTTCGGAAACCGGTGTTTATTATATGCACAACGAAGCGGGAAATGTAATCTACATCGGCAAAAGCAAAAACATCAAAAAAAGGTTGATGCAACACTTTACAAACGACAATCGGAAGTCAAAAAAAATACAGCTGGAAGTAAAGTCGGTTACCTATGAAAAAACGGGAAGCGAACTGATTGCGCTTTTAAAGGAGTCTGAAGAAATAAAACAGAATAAACCCTTATTCAATCGAGCGCTACGTCGAACCCTTTTTACACATCAGCTTACTTCTTTTGTGGACGAAAACGGATACGAAAATCTAAAAATTGAAAAAGCAGATGGTAGGAAGAAAGCAATTACCACTTTCAGCAATTATCAGCAGGCAAGGTCTGCACTATTCAAAATAACGGAGGAAAACCAGCTTTGCCAAAAACTGACTGGGCTTTACGATACCAAAAAACAATGTTTCAACTATACTATAAAAGAATGTTTCGGTGCTTGCATATGCAAGGAACCTATTGCCGAATATAACAACCGTGTAAAAGTATTTTTGGAAAAGCGCAGTTATGAAAACCAAAACATGCTGGTTATTGACCGTGGTAGGGAAATTGAAGAGCGCTCGGTGATTTTAATTGAAAACGGAGTTTATAGAGGATATGGGTTTTATAACTTGAATTACCAGATCAACAATCCGGAAATTCTAAAATCCATTATCAACCCTATGCAGAACAACCGCGATGCACAGCACATTATTCAAAGCTATCTTCGAAGAAAAAAAGTGCTGAAAATAGTAAACCTTTCAACAAATACGGTCAATTAGCTTAAAGTTGCTTATTTTAGACTTCCAAAAATTTCATATTGAAACCAACCAATAAAAATTCCTGGCGTTACCGACTTCACGAGATAATCTATGAAGCAGACACGCCTATGGGAAAGCTTTTCGATATTATCCTTCTTATATTGATCTTGCTGAGCGTTGTAATTGTGATGCTGGAAAGTGTACGATCCATAGATCTAGAATACCATAAGCTATTTTATGTTATTGAATGGATCATAACTATTTTTTTTAGCATTGAATATATAGCTAGAATAATTACTGTAAAAAAACCTAAGAACTATATTTTTAGTTTTTACGGAATTATCGATCTGCTTTCAACTATACCTTTGTACCTCTCCTTTATTTTGGTCGGAAGCAATTATTTGCTCACTGTGCGAGCATTGCGGTTACTGCGTGTTTTCAGGATTTTAAAGATAACGCGGTACATTGGCGAAGGCAACAAACTGAGGAAGGCGCTTGTGGAAAGCAGGGCTAAAATATTTATTTTCATTTTTGCCGTACTCATCGTCGCAATCATTGCCGGAACACTTATGTACCTCATTGAAGGAGAAGAAAGTGGTTTTAACAGTATTCCCGTGAGCGTTTATTGGTGTATTGTTACCCTTACCACTGTTGGTTTTGGAGATATTGCTCCTATTACACCTGCTGGTCAGTTTTTGGCAACCATCATCATGATTCTTGGTTATGGCGTTATAGCTGTGCCAACAGGAATTGTAAGCGCACAGTACGTGAGAAAGGCAAGTGATGATTATGTTCATGTAAATACTCAGTCTTGCAGTAATTGCGGTGAGCCTAAACATAGAGACGATGCAAAGTTTTGTCACAAATGTGGTGAAGAATTACACCCAGAAAATAACCCTGAAGCCTAATGTCTTCAAAAAAACCATTGCTTATCTGCGTTGTAGGTGCTACCGCCATTGGCAAAACTTCATTGGCTATAAAGCTTGCAAAGGCTTTTTCTACAGAAATAATTTCGGCAGATTCACGGCAATTTTTTAAGGAAATGTCACTTGGCACAGCTGTTCCAAGTGAAAAGGAATTAAGTGCTGCGCCGCACCATTTCATTCAAAACAAAAGCATTTTTGATGAGTACTCCGTAGGAGATTTTGAAAGGGATGCCATCGCCTTTTTGAATACCTATTTCAAAAAAAACAATGTACTAGTTATGGTTGGTGGCTCTGGTCTATATGTAGATGCTGTAGTGAAAGGTTTGGATACTTTTCCAGAAGTGCCTTCGGAAATTAGAGAACAGTTAAATATTGAATTAAACGAAAAGGGCATCGAAACACTTCAAGATGAATTGAAGAAAGCAGACCCAACTTATTTTGAAAAAGTTGACATTCAAAACCCACACAGATTGATTCGTGCTTTAGAAATCTATCGTGCCACAGGAAAACCGTATTCGTCTTTTTTAAATAAAGAAACTATCCATAGAGATTTTGAAACCCTCTTCATTGGATTATCGGCTGAAAGAGAAACAATTTACAGTCGAATAAATCAGCGTGTGGACCAAATGATTGAAGCTGGATTAATTGATGAAGCAAAATCGCTACTTCCATACAAAGAGAAAAATGCGCTTCAAACAGTGGGTTATCGCGAACTCTTTGAATATTTTGATGAAAAAATTTCAAAGGAAGATGCCATTTCAGAAATTAAAAAAAATACGCGACGATTTGCTAAAAGGCAAAACACTTGGTTCAAGAAAAATGAGCACATCCACTGGTTCAATTATCAAACGGATGCCTCCTCGATTATAGATTTCATAAATGAAAAAAACGCCCTTTAGAGGCGTTTTTTTACACTTATCTTAATCTGTAATTAATTGTCTACTTCGCTCTTCACAACCAATCGGAAACCTTCACCATGAATGTTGACTATTTCTACGCCATCATCTTTGCTTAAGTATTTACGAAGCTTCGCGATGTAAACGTCCATGCTTCTGGATGTGAAATAGTTATCATCTCTCCAGATTTTGGTAAGAGCAAGTTCACGAGGCATCAAATCGTTCTTGTGAAGTGCCAAAAGACGCAACAATTCGTTCTCTTTTGGAGATAGTTTGATTGGGGTTTCTTTGTTATAAGTTAAAAACCTCAATTTGGAATTCAAGTGGAAATTACCAACTTGAAATTCGAATTGTTTGCTATCTGCAATGGAGTCTGTAGCCTTTCTTTGAATGATAGCTTTAATTTTCATTAAAAGCACTTCGCTGTCAAAGGGTTTGTTTAGGTAATCATCTGCTCCTACTTTATAGCCTTTCATCACATCTTCTTTCATCGCCTTTGCGGTAAGAAATATGATTGGCACATCTTCGTTTTTCTCACGAATTTCTTTTGCCAAAGTGAAACCATCTTTATAGGGCATCATTACATCAAGGATACAAAGATCGAAATCATCCTTTTTAAATTTTTCGAAACCTTCCATTCCGTTTTTTGCATGTGTAACGTTATAATCGTTCATGGCAAGGTAATCTTTTAGTACTGTCCCAAAGTTGGGATCATCTTCAACAAGAAGGATTTTTTTGTTTTCTGTTTCCATAATTTTAAGATATTAAGTGTAGTTTTATTATAAATGTGCTGCCTTTTCCTTTTTCGCTTTCTACGTATATTTCGGCATCGTGGTCGTCCAAAATGCGCTTTACGTAAGCAAGGCCAAGGCCGTGACCTTTTATGTTGTGAATATCACCGGTATGTTCCCGATAAAATTTTTCAAATATTTTTTTCTGAACTAGTTTGGTCATTCCCATGCCTTGGTCGCGTATTTTGAGAATAACACTGTTTTTTACATTTTCTGAATAAATATCAATTTTTGGTTCGTCTTCAGAATACTTTATGGCGTTATCAAGCAAGTTTACGATCACATTGCTCAAATGCGATTCATTGGCCAAAACAGCAGATTGGAGCGCTCCGTAATGGGTTTTAATATAGCCTCCCCTATCTTCCACAATCAAACTCACGTGCGAGATAGCTTCTTCAACAACTTCCTGCAAACTGACACGTTCTTTAGACAAATCCAATTCATTCTTTTCTAGTTTTGAAATTTGCAATACATTTTCAACCTGTGCGTGCATGCGTTTGTTCTCTTCCCTTATCATTCCCAGATAGCGGTCCAAAAACTCCTTATTGTCCTTAACCTTGGGATTCTTAAGGGAATCCAACGCAAGATTGATGGTCGCAATTGGGGTTTTGAACTCGTGGGTCATATTGTTTATAAAATCACTCTTAATTTGAGAAATTTGTCTTTGTTTATATATCTGTGAAATAGCGCTAGAATAGGCAAGTATTATAACTGCCGTAAAAACCAATGATAGTATTGCCATCCCCAAAATACTGTTCAGCACCAATTTTTCTTTTTCCGAAAAATTTACATATAACTCATAATTGGTCTCATTTTCAGTATCAAAAAGAGGGACTACATAGGTGCTTCCTTCATCATATTTAAAATTCTTTGACCTTACTTTAGTTTCAATATTATGGCTATAAACTGCAAATTCAAACTTTGAATTTAATCCTCTACCTATTAATTCATCATCAATTAATTCTGTTACCTCATTTACATTCACCCTTTTGTATATTGGAGTAAGTGCAGTAACATTGCTCACAAAGCTTTCAAACTGTTTTTGTTCATAATCCTTCATCCGTGAGAAAGATTCCACAACTGTCCCTGGCTTTGAAATGCCGTCAATTCCTTCAGAAATTACGGTCTTGGTCTTTCGGTTTGTCAGTTTCTTGAATTGGATACTATCCGCATCGGCATCAATAAGGCCAGCCGAAAGTTTATAATCCTGTTCTAAAATTCCATCAGTGAAAATATAGGTTTCATTGGTGGCTTTATTCTGATATTTATATGCCAACTCTGTAAAACTCACATTATCTGGAACTTGAATGCTATCAACATATGGAATATAAAGCTGATAATAGGCTTCGGTCTCCCTCAGTTTAATTTCCTTCGCAACGGACAAAAGCACTTGTTTGGCGTTTATGGTAAATTGGTCATTCTTGGTCCGGTATGCGTTTGAAATCCAATATCCTTGAACAAACACTATTCCCAATAATGAGAGGCTCATGAGCGCTATGAGCAATACGAAAAGCTTTTTGTTCATAAATCAAAAGTAAGATTTTAACATTTAGCTATTCGTTCATTTAACCAAATGTTAACAAAAGATAGGAATAGTTACAATGAAGGCAATTTGCTTAACGAATTGTGAATTGTTTCAACTTTTTCACGGGTAGTTTTTAAATCAATATTTTCAATAATTATGTCTGCAAGTTTTTGCTTTTCCTCATCGCTCCATTGATTTTTCATTCGTTGTTCAATCTCTATTGAAGATGCATTATCTCTGGCCCTAACACGGGCAATACGAACTGCTTTAGGGGCAGTTACTAATATAACCAAATCACAGTTTTTGTAACCGCCGTTTTCGAAGAGTATTGCGGCCTCCTTTATTACATAAGTAGCTTTCTGTTTTGAAACCCATTTTATGAAATGAGCCGCAACCTTTGGATGTATCACGGCGTTCACACCTTCCAAAAGTGTTTTGTCATTAAAAATTTTATCTGCAACAAACTTACGGTTGAGTTTCGGTCCCTTATAAGCTTCTTCACCAAGTAGCGAAATAAGTTTACGGCGAATCACTTTTGAGGTATCGGTTAGTTTTTTTGCCTCAATATCCGCAATATAAATAGGCACGCCCAATTCGGAAAACAACTGCGCCACCGTAGTTTTTCCGCTACCAATTCCCCCAGTTAGTCCGATTATTTTCACTTGGATTTTTATTGCTTTTTAAAGTTGAAGAATTATTTGAATTTAAAAAAATCGATCTTCTTTGGCTCGAAGACTACATTGTAAATGTTCTGAGGTTTTTTCTCAAGAAATGGCAACATAAAGTTTTCCTCTTTGTTTCTTTGTGAATAGTCGCAGACCAGCCTGAAGCTATCTTTAGAAATATTAGCGAAATCATTTACAGATACGTCAAAAGTAATAGTTACCGCTTGCGGCACCATTTTAATATCTATATCTGGCGGTAGATTAATCACCTCAACAGAAAAAGTGTATTGACCTTGAGAAAACTCTGCAATAACAAGTTCAACCTTAACTTTATTAGGTTTAATTGAAACTATCTCACTTCCCGGACTAACGATTTTTGCCGTTTCGGAAATATTTTTTTCAACATCATTGATGGAAATCAATTCTGTTTCAATAGTATGCTTGTTCTTCAGACTTCCCGAAGGGCCAGATATTGTGACTGAATCTGGAATAACCTTTATACTATCTACTGGTTTAAAACCGTTTTTAAATGAAATAGCCATCTTTGCAATAACCCGAACTTTTTTTAGTACAATAGGGTCTAAATGAACATTCAGTTCTTCAACAGAAAGGTTCTTTATGGCTAAATTTCTGTTGAAATTAGAGGATACCATTCGCAATAGTTCATTTTTTGAAATCTTAAATCCATCTTTTTCATTTGAATAATACTTGCCTACAGGTACCGTAATTGTCGGTTGTTTAAATTTATAGAAAAGTATTTCAAAACCGTTTGCCGCAAGGTCAAAAGTAATAAATTGTGTGTTGTTCTTTGAGAGTGCCGCAGTTTCGGGAATATTTTCATAATTAATTTTGGCAGTCATTGTAGAAGTAAACTCCCTACTAAACTTGGTTAAAACCCAAAAGATTGTAGCAAGCAACAGAAAGAGCAGAAAGCGGTTCACTTTTGCATTTTTACTGTTTTTAAAAAATCCCTTCGACATAGTGGTTTGTTTGAATGTTACTAAAATTAACTAAAAAATAAGGAGGGAAATTGTTTCTGTGGATCTTTCTTTATAAGATTTATAAAAAAACTGGACTTTATAAAAGCAATTCCATATCCAAAAAATTGAATAAAAACAGCCGCTATGGAAAGCAATCCAATATAAACGTTTTTGTTTTTTATGGAAGAATCAATCAATATCAACATTAAATATAAAAGCAACGGAATTAAAAATAAAGGATTGAAGAAGATGGAAAATAAAATAGACCCGACAACAAACATCACAAAGATTGTTGGAAACCAAAACGTAATTTTAGCTGCGGAAGGATGCCATTGATTTAAAATTGGCCTAACGAGTCCAAATTTTCTTACTTGTATATAAAACTTCTTCCAAGAAATTCGTCTTTTATGGTATACAAAAGCATTGGGTAGAAACGTTGTTTTGTAGCCCGCTTTCAAAATACGCTGGGAAAGATCTGGATCTTCTCCTGGGTGGATTTTTGCATAACCACCTGTTTTTTCAAACACTTCTTTTGAGATTCCCATGTTGAAACTTCTAGGTTCAAAACGATTGATACTCGCTTTACTGCCACGAATACCGCCAGTGGTAAAAAAAGAGGTCATTGTGTAATTTATAGCTTTTTGTAAAGGAGTGAAACTTTCGTGTGCAGCATCTGCACCCCCAAAACAATGATAAAATGTTTCGCTTAGGAATGAATCAACGGTTTTCAAATAGTGTGGAGGCAACAAACAATCGGAATCGAGAATTATAAAATAGTTTCCTTTCGCCTGCTTCATTCCAAAATTTCGTGAATCTCCTGGGCCAGAATTTTGCTTGAAATAATATGAAATGGAAAGATTTTCTGAAAACTGGTTCACTACTTTTTCAGAGGTTTCCGTAGAGCCATCTTCCACCAAAACAATCTCAAAATCTTCGTGAAAATCAAGTTTTGCAAAACTTTCCAAAAGCTCCATCACTTCCTGAGGACGATTATAGACTGGGATTATAAAGGAGTACTTTCGTTGCATTGCACAAAGTTAGTTAAATAAAAAAAGCCACCCACTTTCGTGGATGGCTTTTCATATTCAATTATGAAATTTAGTTTTTCAATACTCTGTAAGTACCAGTCTGGCCTTGAACAGTAACCTTCATAAGGTAGGTTCCAGTTGTTAAGCCTGAAATATCAAGATCAGAAGTAGTAGCTCCAATTTTAGAACTTAAAACACTTTGACCTAAAATATTGTAGATAGCTACTGTATCAATATTATTGATAGATTTCAAAGAAAGAACTCCGCTAGTTGGGTTTGGATAGTAAGCAAAACCTTCCAATGCATTTTCAGAAACTCCAAGAATTTCTCCTTTTGCAGAAGTCCAAGCTACTTGGTCAGCCCCACCGTTGAAAAGACCAATTACAGTTGAAGCACCAGTAAGCACATCAACTCTTCTCCACTGTCCTTGAAATGCACCACCGTCAAAAGCAGAAAGATAAACAAATCCTGCATCGCCTTTAATGTAAGTTCCACCTTGACCGAAGTTTGCGTCAAAACCTAATGAGCCAATAATAGAAGCTGTACCAGTTCCAAGATCTACATAGTAAAAGTTATCATCAACGATATCATGGCTATAGCCATCACCGTTCTCGTCGATCATTAAGGAAATACCACCTGCCATACCAGTCACACCTACTGTAGTAGCGGTAGCCGCTCCAATATCAATAGTAGAAAGTGTAGAGGTTGTAATGTTTGTAGAAAGTGCATATAATGTTCCACTTGTAGGGTCAAATTCTGCACCTGCCCAAGATTCTCCACCTGGAGCAGCAATGCTACCAAGAGAAGTGTAAGCACCAGATGCAAGATCTACACTGTAGAAAGCACCGCCATTGTCAAGAACATAAGCAGTTCCGTCATCGTTAGGATCTATTGCACCAGCATTTTCAAAATTAGCAGCTGGAGAAGCTCCAACAGTTGTAAAAGCAGCTGGATCAGCTGGATCAAATGTTATCAAGCTAGCAGTTGAGTTATTAATACCGAATACAACGGCTGGATCTGCACCGCCTCCTGGCTCATCATCACCAAGAACATTCCATACTAAACCTTGGCTCAAACCTAGGTCGAAAAAAGGAGTAGGTACAGTCGCTCCACAATCAGCAGCCATAATATAACTTGGTCCAGTTTCGCCAGCGTTGTTACAGCCAAAACGCATAAAGTTAGTATCAGTACCATCATCTACCAATACAAGTTCCATTACCATTGCTTCCCCTGCAGGAACCATAGCCGTAAGAGGCAAAGTAATCATAGTTTCAAAATCTGCGTTGGTTGCATTATAAACAGCAGTACCTTGAAGAGTCAAAGTTCCACCAGGAAATGACCCAGGTGTTGTTGAATAGATATTAGCTGTAATAGGAAAACCTGCTGGAGTTGTAATAGTTCCAATTGCAAATTCTACAGCTGAAACTTCCAAGCCGTTCATAATACCAAAATCTCCAGGAAGATCAAAGTGTCTGTACATATTATTGTTTCGGAAGCTTGTTGGTGATGCACAAGCAATCTCAGTACCTGATTCAATTGTTTGTGAATTGCTTTGCGTGATAACAACGGGAGCTAAATTCTGAATTCCATTGAAGTGTACGTTTAGCATACGTTGTTCCTGAGGCGTAAAATAAGCATTAACGTCTCCGGCAACATCTCCAATACTCTGAAGTCTGGTTATCAAACTTTCAACAGTCACTGGAGTTTGCGTACCAGTATTTGTTCCTGTAAAAGAGCTTTGTGCATTCATTAGGCCAATAGACCCAATAAAACAAGCTAATAGTAATGTAATTTTTTTCATAATAAAATTTGATTTAAAGGTTAAAATTTTTCAATATTAGAAGCTAAGATATTCAAAATAAGATTAACCCCAAAAATAATATGCTAAAAATAAAAAAAGCCACCCACTTTCGTGGATGGCTTTTAAAATAATATCAATTATATAAATTTAATTTTTCAATACTTTGTATGTACCTGTCTGGCCATCAACAGTAACCTTCATAATGTAGGTTCCAGTTGTTAAACCTGAAATATCAAGATTAGAAGTGGTGGCACCAATTTTGGAATTCAAAACACTTTGACCTAACAAGTTATAGATAGCTACTGTATCAATATTTTTAACAGCTTTCAATGAAAGAGCACCGTTAGTTGGGTTTGGATAGAAAGTAAAACCTCCAAGTGTGTTATCAGCAACACTCAATGGATCACAATCACCTTCAAAATTATACACTAAATCGTCAGCACCTGTGGCAACTAACCAAGTTACTCCCCCATCAGGTGAATAGACAGAAGGATAACCTACAATACTTGCAGTTGTTGTCTCCCAATATCCTGGACCTCCCGTACCTGAAGTAGTGGTAACATATACACTTACCCAATAGGTAGTAGGAAAGGCACCTTGACCAGCTAATGCAATAGGAGCAAGATCAAATACAATCTCAGAAACATCAAGAGATGGAGCTGCTGGGAAATCGCCTAACACTGTTTGTGAACTTGGAACAACGCCAGTTTGAGAAGCTATGATATTTCCTGGGTCTGGAAGGCCTCCAAAATCATCAGCATATACAATAATATCAGCAGATACAACTGCATCACCATCAGGCATTATAAAGTTGACGGTTGCTTTATTAAAGCTCATATTCTCATTAATTGCTACTGTTAAATCAGTAGCTATCATCTGAGCAGTATCAACAGAAGAAGTATAACCGTTTTCAAACCCGTTTGATGGATTCGACTCATTACAAGCGGTACCACCACCAACAAGGTCACCGTACATTACAAAAGGCATACCTTGGGGAGTTAATGAACCGCTGTCTTCAGCTATAACCCATAAACCAGCTTGATTTTGAAGTGCATTTCCTGTTGTAGCATTTCCTGTAATTACAATAGGAGGAGCCCAAGGACCAGAAGCACCAGTACCCGCAAAGGAATATTCAATCCAGTAAGTACCAGCAGTCAATGAAAGTCCTGTAGTAAGCCCAGTGACTCTTTGAATTTCTCTTGAAGTATCACCAGGTGCACTTTCCAATTGTCTAAAAGCATCGGTTGCAGTAGCAGTATCAAGGATATCTGTAGTAAGATCTCCCCAAATTACACTAGCACCACCACCACTTGGATCACCATCCCAAACTTGCATATATAATGCATTGATAGATGGAGCAGAAGATCCTGTTTGATAAGCAAAAACGTCAATAGAAGTAATATCATAATCAGCAGCAAGTACAACATCATCAGCCATACTGTTGCCAGCAGTGAATTGAGCTCCAAAACCATATAAACCCATACTTAATGAGGCATCCTGCAAGAAGCTGATGTCTGGAGGGCCTGCTACATTAAAGTAAGGGCCATTGTCATAAACAATGGCATCTGGAGATTGGAAATAATAGGTTCCAGTAAAAGGAACGCGTAAGTTATCATCTCTCTCTATAGTGGAAATTACTCCAGTAGTTTCACCAATTGCTGTCCCCGTGGAATTATAATAAGCCGCAGGAAGTTGGACAGTTTGCGAATTTTGATCCGCAGGTTCATTAGTTGCCTTGTTTTGGCTAAATCCCATAGCACAAAAGCTCAGAAAAATTAACATTGTAATTTTTTTCATAATAAAATGTGATTTAAAAGTTAATATTAGAATTTTTACTTAAATAGGTTAAAGATATTCACAAAAGACTAGGTTAAAGATATTCAAAAAAGACACTAAAACAAAAAAAAACATAAAATACTTAAGGCAACTTTACTTACCATTAAAAAAGCCGCCCACGAATGTGGGCGGCCTTAATTACAGTTAAAAAATTAAAGAGTTATTGTTTCAACACTTTATAAGTACCTGTCTCACCGTTTACGGTAACCTTCATCAAGTAAGTACCGGTGCTAAGACCTGATATATCAACCTGTGAAGCAGTAGCGTTCACACGGTTGTCAACCACTAGTTGACCCAAAAGGTTGTATATCGATACATGCTCGATGTTGTCAACACTCTTAAGGTTCAGGATACCATTGGTTGGGTTCGGGTAATAACTGAAACCAGCAATTGTATTGTCTGAAACACCAAGGTTGGTACCGTCTATTACGATGTCCGTAATGGCTCCAGTGTTCATCACAAACACATAATATGCTTGACCGCCCAATGTAAATATGGACGCAGAAGTGCCAGGAGCACACTGGTTACTCTGCTGTGGCACAAGTGTAAGGTCTGTTTCCACAGCGTTCTCATCAGGTGCAGTATAGAACGTTACTGAACTGGCTCCACCAGGAGTTACGATCATTGCAGTAGCAGTACCGTCGCCAGCAGGAACAAAGTTGTACCAAACACCGTTGGCTCCAGTAAGATCACAATTCACCGGGTTACCGTCCTCAGTAGTCGCCGCAGGCATTGCTACAGAAGGGTCAGTATAAGGGAACCCTATCTCATCAACATCTATCGAGTTCACGATCATATCGTTCGGCGGAGGTGTTGGGGTACAAGTAACGTCCATAGTGAAGTTACCGGTAGCACCACCAAAGCTGTGGATAAGGATGTAGTATTTTGTGTTTCCATCACTTGCAAAAGTAATTTCGGACTGAAGTCCACAGGCATCATCGTTTCCGCCAACACAAACAAGCGCTGGGCAAGTTCCGCTATAAACCGAAATCTTTGAATCGAAGTCTGTTCCGTTACACAATGATAAGGTGATATCACCAGGTAGACCACTATTGTCGTCCAAGGAATACCAAACCCCAGGAGAGGTTATAGGCGTACCGCAGGTAGGTGCGTTATCTATAGTTGCACCAACATTAGAACCGGTAACAGAATCACCGCAGTTTACTGCAATAGCACCGCTACAATCATCGTTTGGCAATGGATCCTCACAAGTTACATCAAGACTGAAGTTACCAGAGGCACTACCAAATCCTTCTACCATAATATAATAAGTAGATGTACCATCAGAAACAAAGGTTACCTCGGACTGAAGACCACAAGAGTCATCATTGAAAGCAAGCTCGTTAAGAAGGTCGCAATCGTCAAATACACGAAGCAATGAGTCATAGTCAGTACCGCCTCCACAAAGTGAAATGGTAACTAATTGTGAAGTACCGCTACCAGTGAACTTATAGAATACGTCTGGAGCAGCGTTTCCGCCAGAATCAGTCGCAGTCAAAGTTTCTCCTACTACACTGTCGCCACAAGCAAGAGCAATGGCTCCAGAGCAATCGTCATAGTTGCCACCACCGCCAATTGGCTCGCAGTTTCCTTCCCAAATATAAACACCATCTAAAAGTGGGTCAAAATAAGCCCAACCTGCGTCAAACAACGCTGTTGGATTGCCAATAGAACTGGAAGAGGTAACAACCCAGTAAACAG
>NZ_VORT01000019.1 GCF_007997155.1 Aequorivita antarctica
CATATCCGCCTGAGGCGGACGCGGGATCGTGCCCCCCTCTCGCTACTTAAATCCCCAAGAATAAATTCTATGGGGATTTTTTTATGGAAGAATTCGTTACATATATTCTTTATTCGAAAAAGTACCAGAAATAAACGGCTAGGTTCACTCCTAACCGTTTTTTTATGGAATCTATTCTTGAATTTCTTACCTTAGAACACAGAATTGAACACGATTTGGAACACAAAAAGCTATTTTCTGCCCCAAAAATCTACAATGCCAACGGCGACAGTGCCGGGGATAATCTTACATAGAATTTTCTCTTGGAAAAAGTTTTCTCGATTCCGATAGATGAAATTCATAAGCAATGAACGATATACGGCTTAAGGGAAATTAGTTGTTTTTTACCTAAGTTCTTTGTTGATAACAGCTATTTATAATTTAATTGTTTTAGTTATTCGAGTTGAATCTTTTGAAAGTTGAACAGAAATTCGGTTATTGATTGTCCATCTAGTTGTTACAGAATCTATAAGTAGTTCATAGTATTTTTCTTCATAAGCTCCTAGATATTCGCCTATTGATATGGTTAATATTGTATCATTAGAAATTTTGGACCTAATATTCAACGATCCGTCAGGATATTCATATTTGGCAGCAATAATAGCTAAATTTCGTTTTTCACACTTGTCTTTCAAGTAAATAATGGAATCTGTTAAATCAACTGTTACAATCTTTAATTCAGGTGTCAAGCAAGAGTCTTTAAAAGTCATTGAAGAAACACTATTAGAAACCGTTATCCATTCCAATGATTCAGTCCCCATTGGCTTTTGTTTATTGCAAGATATTAGTGAAATTATAATTATTAGAAATATTGGTCTCATTAGATGGTTTTAATTATGCACGACATGTGGATAAACACTATTATAGTTTTTATTCCCATTATATCTTCACAAATCTAAAGGGTTTTTAATTGAATTAAAATTAGTTGTAGAAACATGAATGTAAATTTCTGTGATTTTGTCGAGCTATGCCCCAACAGTAATTGAATATATCTTAAAGAGGTTCCAGCCCCCCCATTTTTATAAATGGTTTTCTCCCGAGGAAACCAAAAATTCCTTTTTAAAAAAAAATGTCTTGCATCAAACTACATCGCATGGCAACAGTCCAGTTCATATAATTTGAAAATAAATTCCATTTAAATGATGACATTTTTCCAATTTTCCGATATATGATTGTAAAGCGGGAACGATTACACATCTGCACCAACTTTTCAACAATTAATTCTAACCAATTAAATCTCACACCATGAATGAGCAAAACATTTCCCTATTAATTCGTCACATAGCAGGCTCCAAAAAAGGTCAAGTTGAAAAATTTTCAGTTGCAAGCACACCTGAAATTCGAATAGGCCGCGGATTGGATAACGATGTAAGCTTCGACCCTGTTAAGGAAGATACCATCAGTCGCGACCATTGCCGTATTGTTCAGGATAGCATAAATCCGGAGCGGTTCTACATCACGGACAGCCAAAGCAAAAACGGAACTTTTGTAAATGATGTAAAAACTGCTGGTAAAACCGAGCTTTTTGCGGGTGACATCGTAAAGCTAGGGAAGGACGGCCCTTCCTTTGAATTTGATCTTGATCCGCGCCCACAGTCGCATATTAAAAAGACCCGTATCATAGATGCTGTTGCAGCAAAAGAAACAAAGATTCATACTGCTACTGATTTACCTAAGGCCACTTCAGAGAAAACCCCACCCGCAAAAGAAGGTATCGGCAAGAATACCATGCAGCACATGATTCGCGAGTCTGAAAAGAAAAGTAAAACCGGTCTAGTGATTACGATAATTGCTGTATTGCTTCTGGTTTCAACTGGCGGATATTTGTTGTTTAAAAATCAGAAGGTAAAGGAAATCGTTCACGTGACCGACCCTAAAACTACCTTTACCCCAACCGAAATAGCGAAGGCTAGCCAAGACAAGGTGATTTATATAGAGATGGCCTGGAAACTTACAAGTACGGCATCTAGCGAGGAAATGTATCATGTTTATTATCCTGTTGTGCAGGATAAAAAAATTGTTGGATACCAAGGTGGCTATACCCAAAATGACCAGGGAGCAATCGTACCCATGCTGGTAACAAAGGGCGACTATCTTAAGTCATTCGGTAATTATGATGGTATAGAGCTTGACCTTATTGCGAGCGCCGGTAGTGGCAGCGGTTTCGTTGTGGATGATAGAGGTTTTATTGCAACCAATAGACATGTAGCTTCCAATTGGCTCACAAGCTTTCGCTTTCAAGACTATGCTTTTCCCGGGGTACTTATAGAGCCTAATCAAAACGGACAATTGGCACCAGCTTGGGATAAACAAATTTCAAGGGAAATGGTAGGCGAATGGGTTCCTGGCAACGATAAAAGATACACAGGTGTAAATACATATCTTGATGTAACCTTTGCCAATAACTCACAAAGAACGCCAGCGAAGATCGTGCGTATCTCTTCTACACATGATGTAGCGATGATTAAAATTGATTTGCCAGAGGCTTTACCAAAGGTGGAACTTTATGACAGTTATGATGAAATTGCACCAGGAGATGCTACCATTGTTATGGGGTATCCAGGAATTGCACCGGCACAGCTTGTTCTTAAGCGTTCGCAGGATGTATTTAACACCAATGCAAATATTACCTCCGTTCCCGTTCCCACTATTAGCACAGGAAACGTTGGACGAATGGTGCGTGGTTCCGAAAAGAACAGCAAGATTGATGATTACAAATCTACCTTCGGGGACTATTATCAACTTACCATCAATTCTACAGGTGGTGGCAACAGCGGCGGACCTATGTTTGACGACAAGGGACGCGTAGTGGGTGTGTTCAGCGCTGGCAAATGGGAACCAGGCACCGCTATTAGTTTTGCCGTTCCCATCAAGTATGTAATGGAACTAATGGGCCGTCAGGAAGTAATTAAATAGCAGTCTTTTTTCAATTAATAGATTTTTAAGATGATTACTGTCGCTTTTTCCACCAGTTCCAATTACAGCGCTGTTGGAAGACAGTAACCTAGCATTTAACAATAACAACTATGAAGTTTTTGTTTTCAAAAAATAATAATAAGCTCCCTGATTCAACTAAGAATAACCCTAGCAGTAAAGGGAAATTCTGTGCAGTCTATGCCATTTCAGAAACAGGCCCGGTACGCGATCACAATGAAGACTCCATCGCTTTTTCCTTTCCGGAAAATAACAGACATAATCTTATTGCTGTGGTGGCAGATGGTATGGGAGGACACAATGCAGGTGAAGTAGCCAGTAAGATGGCTTGCGATCTGTTGCTTGACTACTGTTTGAAAAATTGGAAACAGCAGGCTCCAGATAAACTGCTTCATAAAGCATATTTGGAGGCGCACCAAACGATTGTTACAGCTGGTAATTCAAATTCCGAACAGAAGGGAATGGGTACCACGGCCACTTCGGTGATTATTCATAAAAATGCTTGTTATATAGGGCACATTGGTGATAGTCGTGCTTACTTGTTACGGAATGACAGTTTAATGCAGCTAAGCAAAGACCACACCTTAGTCAATCAAATGTATGAAAATGGTGAGATTACAGAAAAGGAACGAGATCATCATCCAATGAAAAATGTGTTATTGCAAGCAATGGGCACCACCCCCACCATACAACCTCAGATTCTGGCTGATGGATGGTCAATAATGGAAGGCGATCGTTTGTTTCTATGCTCTGATGGGGTGTATGATGCACTGAGTGAGGAAGATATTGAAGACTTACTTTTAATAAAACGCCCTGAATTTGCACTGGAATGTCTCAGTGCAACGGCAACGGCTCGCAATGTCTCTGACAACTTCTCAGCTTTGCTGATAGATATTTCATCGGGCGTTCAATCGAATCCTTCAATGACAAAAGAACAAAATATAGTACAATGAGCGGACTAGGCAGTCAATACGAAATTATCCAAAAACTCGGCGAAGGCGGAATGGGAACGGTTTATCTCGCAAAAGATACCATGATTGACCGTTTGGTCGCCATAAAACAACTTCACCGGAATACAGGATCAGAAGAAGAGAGTCTTGGAGAACGTTTTCAAGCAGAAGCGCTAGCACTCGCCAAACTGAATAACCCCAACGTAACCCATCTCTATTCTTTCATTCCAAAGGAGGATACTTATTGGATGATCATGGAATACGTGGAAGGAAAGACGCTCGAAGACTGGCTTTTTGTCCACAAAAAAATTACACATCAACTAGCTGCAAGCATTACCGTACAAATACTTGATGGTTTACATCATGCACATCGTAAGGGCATCATTCACCGCGATATAAAACCAGCCAATGTTATGATTAATGAAGATGGCGAGGTAAAGATCATGGACTTCGGTATTGCAAGAATGCGCAATGCACAGCGTATTACCAGTCACGGTAAATCAGTGGGAACACTAGAATATATGGCGCCGGAACAAATCCAAGGCCATGAAGGTGATGAAAGAACAGACATCTATGCCGTGGGTAATATTCTGTACGAAATGCTTTGCGGAACTACTCCTTTCCAAAGTGATACCGATTATATCTTGATGAAGGACAAGTTGGAGAAACAACCGGAATCTATCTTACGGGAAAATCCCACGGTTCCTGAATCTCTTGAGAAGATAATCTTTAAAGCCCTTCAGCGCAATCCCAATAAAAGATATCAAACCGCCCGCGAGCTGAAATCTGCCATTGAGAAATGTCTGGATGGAACGTTGCTGGATCAGTTCACACTCAGTAAAGTACTTAAAGCGTCACAGGTTTTCACAGCGCCAGAAAAAGGAAATGAAATTATCTCTGTCAGCAATATTTTGTCCCGCGCAAAATCAATCTCGGGAAGATTCAGAGTTCCCAGTGCGGGAAAGTTTAAAGTTCCAACTGTTGGTAAAATTAATAGGTCTTATCTAATTCTTGGCGCTTCCGTACTGCTATGTCTCATTCTATTGATTTGGAGTGGAGGAACAGAAGTTAGCAAGACCGACGAAATACCTGAAACCCCTGTTGTTACTTGGGAAGAACCCGCGGATGAGCCAGAACAGGATATGGCAGAGCAAAGTTCCGGTAATTTTGATGAGACCCCAAGTGAAATGTACCGTCGTATTGCTAAGCCAACAGAAGTAAAAGCAAAACCCAAAGAAGAGAAAAACAACGTAAAAAAGAGTGTAAACAACACAACGGATAATAAGCCATCAAATACTCCACAACAGACTGAGCTTAGTGAAAATATAAATAAAGAGCGAACGGTTCCAAACACTCCTGCAGAGGTTCCTTCAGGAAAATCAATTCTTGTAACCTTACAGGAAGATTTAAGTTCTGAGGAAAAAGAACGTGACGGAAAGCTAATTCGGCTCACTTGTAATGAAGATGTGCTTGCAGACAACAGGGTTATTATTCGTAAAGGTTCAACGGTTACGGGAAAGATTGTGGACTGCGTACCCTCAAATAGTAAAAAGAAAGCTTTAATTGGTTTTGTAATCATTCGGGTGGAAGCAGTGGACGGCAGTACGGTCAAATTAAAGTCGAAACGCTTCCGTTTATTTGCTGATGTTCCGGGAAAAGCCATTAGCTATCGTTCCGGACAGACTTTTGAAGCAATACTGCAGCGAGGCATTGTGAAGTAGATGAATTGTTGCTTCAAACTTTATAGCATTTTTGTGTCCTGATCCCTGAAGGAAATTACGAAAGCAGAAATTATTAGCCTTTGTCTTTTTGCTCAATTCCATAATATGCCTATCGCAGGCCCAGAACAATTTCGTAATAAACTTTATACTGTTTCTCCCTTAATTAACCTGCGCGCCACCCCCTCTCGCTACAAAAAACCCTTCAAGTATGAAGGTTTTTTTTAGTTTTCCCTTTAATCGAAAATTTCTTGCACATATCACTAATATTCTTAAATTTGTTGAAAATGAGTTAATAAAATATTGGAGCACAGCTTTGTATAGGTTATATAAAGGGTTATTTTTACCCTCGAACCCTTAAAACCTATATTATGAAGAAGTATTTTTTTGCATTTTTAATGCTAGCCAGTATCGCTATTAGCTGTACCCCAGAAAACCAAATTAGTGATGAACAACAAATCGACAAAGTCAAAGTCTGCCCCCCAAGCGACAGAAACTGTAATGGGATTCCAGATCACATGGAGCAAGGAGATTAATTTTTATTTGATTTTTTTATGTGCAGTGGCTATTTTATCTCCGTTTCTGCATATGTTATATCTTATTGAAGATAAAGAGGGCGTATTTGGTTTTGCATATATGTCCTCTTTTTTATTTTCTATTAGCCTGCCATTAATGGCTATTAGTTCAGGTTTGATTTTAAAGTTTGCAAAGAGTATAATTATTGATGATTTCAAAAAAACCTTTGGATATATTTCGAACAGTTTTTTATTAGTGGGATTTTTCTTTTTAATATACACTTTCGCTCCAATGTATGATCTTTCTATATATGCATACTACGCCGTTCTTTTGGCTCTTGCTTTGGCTTTAACCGCTATAGCAAATCATGTTCACAAAGCTGTTATTACAACCGAACAACGCCTTAAAACAATAATTTCAAAACTATTCGATTTTATCATTCTTGAAACTCCCCGCAAACACGTTTCAGAGGAAAAGCAGATTGATTATGTTATTTCCTATGAAAAGATTATCAACGAAATTGGGGACGAATGAATGAAACACTGAAAATTTTAACGAAACTGCGCATTGCCGGAATGCTCTCTGAAGCAGCAAAGCTTGAAGCTGAAAAAAATATACAAGAAAAACCAAGACCAGAAGCTTCTGAGAATAATGCTAGTATTACTTTTGGTTAAAAGCTTAAACCTTTTAGCTTTTAAGAAATACTTCCAATTCTGAGAAATTCACTTGAGATTGTTCACCGCTTTTCATGTTTTTGAGGGTGAAAGACTGCGATTCCATTTCCTTTTCACCAGCCAGGACTGTGAAACTTATATTCCTTTTATCTGCATAACCCATTTGTTTGCCCATCTTTGTGGCATCAGGATATAATTCTGCTTTGATGCCAACATTGCGAAGTTTGGTTATCGCTTTCATAGCATACATAGCTTCCTTTTCTCCAAAATTTATAAAAAGTGCTTTGCTATTTTCTGAAACAGTTTCGGGGAAAAGATTTAATTCTTCCAAAACCAGATAAATACGATCCAATCCAAAGGAGATACCTACACCGCTCATATCTTTTAAACCAAAAATTCCCGTGAGGTCATCATACCTTCCGCCACCGCCAATGCTGCCCATATTTACTTCTGCAGGTGCTGAAACTTCAAATATGGCGCCAGTGTAATAATTTAGTCCACGCGCAAGTGTAACGTCAATTTCTAATGAAGCCGTCTGTAGGCCAAGTGTTTCAATATTTTTTGTGATAAACTTCAGTTCCTCCACGCCTTTTATTCCCAATTGCGATCCACCTAGTAAACCATTTAAAGAATTTAGCTTTTCATCATTACTTCCTTTGAAAGAAAACAACGGCTGCAGTTTTTGTAGCGCATCTTCAGAAATACCTTTTTCGCGCATTTCTTTTTTTACGCCTTCCTCCCCTATTTTATCCAGCTTGTCCAGTGCCACGGTAAAATCTATCAACTTGTCTTCCGCACCAATGGTTTCGGCAATGCCGCTCAATATTTTTCGGTTATTGATTTTTATGGTTACGCCTTTTAAACCGAGTTTACTGAAAACAGCATCATACAACTGCACAAATTCCACTTCCTGCCAAAGTGAGGTTGAACCCACAACATCGGCATCACACTGAAAAAATTCACGAAAACGGCCTTTTTGTGGTGTATCTGCGCGCCAAACGGGCTGAATTTGATAGCGCTTAAAGGGAAAAGTAATCTCGTTTTGATGTTGAACAACATAACGTGCAAAAGGAACAGTGAGGTCGTAACGCAAAGCTTTTTCTGAAAGTGAACTTGAAAAACGAGCCAAATTACCTTTTTCCAGTGAGATCAAATCTGCTTTTTTTACTTTTTCACCACTGTTCAAAATCTTAAAAATCAACCGATCGCCCTCTTCCCCATATTTCCCCATCAAGGTTTCGCTATTTTCAAAAGAAGGCGTTTCAATTGGCTGAAAACCATATAGTGAAAAGGTTTCCTTTATTGCATTAAAAATATAGTTACGCCTAGAAACTTCTTCCGGATTGAAATCGCGAGTGCCTTTTGGGATGGATGGTTTTTTGGACAAGATTTTATGTTTTTGAAATTTGTATTTTCTACTTAGCAAATATCCTAAATAATAATGAAGTTTGCCACAATAAGATTGTAGGAATCATAATTAGCTTCACTGTAATTCTGTAACTTTATCGTGCATTTGCAGTCTAACGAGAAACACAAACTAAAAATATGTTTTCACTTTTTTGGGAAAATGTCCGTATCGCACTGGATTCTATTAAAAGTCAGTTACTAAGGACTATTCTAACCATTGTAATTATTGGGATTGGCATTTGGGCGCTTGTGGGTATTTTGAGCGCCGTAAAAGCATTGGAAACTACCATTTCTGGGAATTTCGCGTCCATGGGCGCCAATACTTTTAATATTCAGCAATACGAGTTTACCGTCCAATCAAATAGAAGCGGCGAAAGAGAGAAAATAAATCCTATCATTAGCTATAACAATGTCCGTGAATTTTTGGACAAATATGATTATCCCTTCACCAAAACTTCGCTATCCTTTCAGGGAACCTCTGTTGCCGAAGTAAAATACGGTTCAGAAAAAACCGATCCCGAAGTACAGGTTTACGGTGTAAACGAAAACTATTTGGAAAACACCGGAACCGAGATTGACCAAGGTAGAAATTTTACCATTTTCGATATTCAAAACAACAATAAGGTTTGTTTGATAGGTTCTGATTTTGAAAAAAATCTTTTTAAAAACGAAGACCCAATTAACAAAACAATCAGTATTCGCGGGGTAAAGTTTAAGATAATCGGTCTGCTGGAGTCCAAAGGATCCACTTTTGGGAACAATCAAGATTTAAAGGTATTAATCCCTGTACAAGTTGCCCGCGGAATCTATACGCAGCCAAATATAAACTACAACATAAGTGTAAAGGTAGATGACAAACAGATGATGGAGGCCGCGCAGGACGAAGCTATCATTACTTTTAGAAATATTCGTGGTCTGAATCCTGTTGAAGCTAATGACTTCGGAATTGAACGCAGCGAAGACTTGATAAACCGGATTGCTTCCATTACGCAATATCTTGAAATTGCAGCTTGGATCATCAGCATCATAACCATTCTAGGATCTTCAATTGCCTTGATGAACATTATGTTGGTTTCTGTATCCGAACGTACCCGTGAAATTGGTGTTCGGAAGGCTATGGGGGCAAAACGCTCTACAATCTCAACCCAGTTTTTCATTGAAACAATAGTTATTGGTCAATTCGGTAGTATTCTGGGAATTATTCTGGGAGTATTGACTGGATTCGCATTCGCTAAAATCTTCGAGTTTGATTTTACACTTCCTTGGACCGCTATGATTTGGGCGACAGTTATTACATTTATAGTTGCCGTGGTTGCAGGTTCTTATCCAGCTTCAAAAGCTGCTGGTTTGGATCCTATTGAAAGTTTGAGATACGAGTAGACAAGGGAAATTACAAATCACAAGCTCCAAATTCCAACCAAGCCCCGAGATAAAACAGTTGGTTCTTTGTTTTAGTTTTTTGTATTTGGAATTTATTCGCTTAACAATTCACTAAAATAATTATAAAGCGCTCCCTTTGTAATAACCGAACCTTGCTGTATCAACACAAAAAGATCCTTGTTTCGATCGTCTTTAATGGCTTTTGTTGAAGTATAAAGAGATACTTTATCATCGTGCAGGTTTTGCTGAAGCCATTTGTAGCCGTATTCATTTGTAATATCAATATTATCATCTTCAACTTTTATGGCAATGAGCTCCATAAAAGCTTCGGATATGTGAAAAAGCATCAATTGTTTGGGTGAGATGTGTTCCAAATAGTTTACTTTATTTAAAACTCCTTCCCAAATTAAATCACTGAAAATATCCAGTTCTTGTTCGGCCACTTCAGGTTTTTCTGCTTTTAGCTTCTTCCATTCATCGGCTGTTATGGATTGCGTGGCAAGAAAATTTATAAATTCTTGGTGCAGTTCCTCAAATTGCTCTTTTGTTAATCTGGCGTATTTCATCTTTAAAAATATTTTGATAAAGCGGAAGATGGAATGCCCAACACATATATTCCGTTTGTTTATGATTTTTCAATGGGCATTTCATAAGTATATAAAATAATAAAACCTTCCCCGAAACGGGAAAGGTTTTTATAACAATTAATCGTATTCTTTATTTAGAATTCAATAAATCTTCAGATTTATCTTCCGATACTTCTTCTGATTCTTTTACCTCTGGTTTAGCTTTTGCTTCTGGCTTAGCTTTAGATTTTACTTCTGGCTTAGCTTCAGCAACTACTTCAAAAGCGAAGTTGGCAACCACATCTCTGTGGAAACGGATGGTAGTATCATACTGACCAGTACGCTTAACAGCTCCACCGGCAACAGTAATGTATTTTTTCTCGATAGAAACACCTGCTTTTTCAAGGGCCTCAGCAAGATCTCCGTTAGTAACAGAACCGAACAATTTATCACCTTCGCCAGTTTTGGCAGTAATTTTAATTTCAAGTCCGTTTAGTTTCTCAGCCTGTGTTTTAGCTTCGTCAACAACTTTCTTTTCTTTAAAAGCGCGTTGCTTCAAAGTTTCAGCCAATACTTTTTTAGCCGAAGGGGTTGCAAGAACTGCGTGCCCTTGTGGAATCAAAAAGTTTCTTCCGAAACCGTTTTTCACGGTTACAAGATCATCTGCAAATCCCAGATTTTCTACGTCTTTCTTTAATATAAGTTCCATAATACTTTCTGGTTTTTTATTTTAATAAATCGGCTACGTAAGGCATAAGTGCCAAATGGCGCGCTCTTTTAACGGCAACTGCCACTTTGCGCTGATACTTCAATGAAGTTCCAGTAAGTCTTCTTGGAAGGATTTTACCTTGCTCATTTACAAATTTCAATAAGAAATCTGCGTCTTTATAGTCAACATACTTAATACCGGATCTTTTGAAACGACAGTATTTTTTTGCTTTGTTGGTCTCTATGTTAAGCGGAGTAAGATATCTGATCTCTCCGTCTTTTTTTCCTTTTGCTTGTTGTTGTAGTGTGGCCATAATTTATGCTGATTTTTTATCGCGGTTTCTTCTTTTTTCTGCCCAAGCAATTGCATGCTTATCAAGACTTACTGAAAGGTAACGCATAAAACGTTCGTCCCTTTTAAATTCAGTTTCTAGTTCGTGTACTACTTCACCATCAACGGTGTACTCAAAAAGGTGATAAAAACCACTTTTTTTGTTCTGGATTGGGTAAGCAAGTTTTTTCAAGCCCCAATTTTCTTTGGATATCATCTTAGCACCTTTAGAAACAAGAAGATCTTCGTATTTCTTTACTGTTTCCTTTATCTGATCTTCAGATAAAACGGGATTTAAGATGAAAACAGTTTCGTAATGATTCATAAAAAATCTATTAAAATTAATGATTAAACTTTTGGCTTTCTGCCAAGAGGGTGCAAAAATAATACTTTATTTGTTATTATCAAACCTAATCTTGAATAGACTTCAAAAATGTTGATTTTAGATAAAGTGTTTATTTTTTTCGATTAAAGTCAAAAAAAGTTGCATTTCATCGATTATATGCATATTATTGCCTTACGCAAAACCTACTATTGTGGAAAAAACCATACTTAAATGTGCAATTGTAGATGATTCTACACTGCAACGGCTTTCAATAGTGAAGCTTATCCAAATGCACCCATCTCTTAAACTGGTTGGGGAGTATAAAAATGCTGTTGAAGCAAAAATGGGACTAGCATCTACTGAAATTGACCTTATATTTCTGGATATAGAAATGCCAATTCTGTCCGGATTTGATCTTTTGGACGATATTCAAAGGAAGCCTCAGGTAATTTTCGTTACCGGAAAAACCAAGTATGCTTTTAAAGCATTCGATTATGATGCCGTGGATTACCTTCGTAAACCCATCGCAAAAGATCGTTTCTTAAATGCTGTTCACAAAGCAATCAACAATTACAAGCTGAAAAATGAAGAAGGCTTTGATGATGAGGACTTTATCTTTGTGAAAAGCAACCTTAAGAAAAGAAAAGTTTTCTTAAACGAATTGCGCTACATTGAAGCTTTGGGCGATTACGTAAAATTGGTTACCGAGTTCGATTCACTTGTGGTTCTTTCAACGATGAAAGCATTTCAGTCACTATTGCCAAGCGATCGATTTTTACGAATCCACAAATCTTATATTGTGAATTTGGACAAAGTGCAGCGCTACAACAGTAAGACTATTGAATTGGACAAAGACAAACTACCTTTGAGCCGAAACAGAAAAGCCGATCTTGTTGAAGCATTGGCTGCTACTCAGAACGCCTAGTAATTATCTACATCAATATTGACGCGAACGCTTGAAAATTCCTTTATGGAATTGAAACTGCGTTGCACATTCTCTATGTATTTCTTCGTTTTTTCCAAGGATTGTTTCTTAGGAATTTTGATAAGAAGATTTATAATGTATTTATTTTTTATTCTCCCAATTGGTGGTGGCTCCGGCCCTAAAATATTTTCCTTAAACTGTATTTCCAACGCTTGGCCAAACCACGTTGAGGCTTTTTGAACACGAATTAAATTTTTATCCTTAAAAACAATTTTTACAGTTCTGAAAAAAGGCGGGTATTTATAATTGTAGCGTTCTTCCAGCTGTTCTTTATACATGCCATCATAATCGTTCACGCTCACTTGCTTCAAAATTTGATGGTACGGATTGTAAGTCTGTATTAAAACTTTGCCACGTTTTTGGGTGCGCCCTGCCCTACCCGATACTTGTTGAAGCAACTGAAAACTGCGCTCATGCGCTCTAAAATCTGGGAAGTTCAAGAGGTTGTCTGCATTCATTACGCCCACTAAACTTATGTTTCTAAAATCCAAGCCTTTGGCGAGCATTTGCGTTCCAACCAAAATATCGATTTCCTCGTTCTCCAACGCCTCAATTAATTTTGAATAGGAATGTTTTCCTTTTGTTGTATCCTGATCCATTCGTGCTACTTTGTGATCTGGAAACAGCGTTTTTAATTCGGTTTCAATCTGCTCCGTACCAAAACCTTTGGTGTCCAAGGTTTCGCTTCCACAGGCAATGCAGTTTAGCATCATAGCCATATGATAGCCGCAGTAATGACATCGCAACTGGTTTTTATGTTGATGGAAGGTCAAACTCACATCACAATTGGGACATTGCGGCGAAACTCCACAAGTAGTACATTCCACAACAGGTGAGAATCCCCTTCTATTTTGAAAAAGAATTATTTGTTCTCCATTCTTTAAAGCTTCACGCATTTCTTCCAGCAAAAGATCGCTGAAATGGCCAGTCATCTGTTTTTTCCGGTTCTTCTCTTTGATATCGACCAATTCAATTTCGGGCATCAAGACGTTTCCAAAGCGTTTTTTCAAAGTAACTAACCCAAACTTTCCAGATTTTGCATTGTGGTAACTTTCCAGGGAAGGCGTGGCGGAGCCCATCAACAATTTCGCTTTGTGAAGGTTGGCCAAAACCACAGCACTGTCGCGGGCGTTATAACGTGGCGCGGGACTGTATTGCTTGAAAGACGGTTCGTGTTCTTCATCAACGATGATAAACCCCAAATTCTTAAAGGGAAGGAATAACGAAGAACGCGCTCCAATAACCACTTGTGCTTTCGGCTTTTCGTTAAGTACGTTGTTCCAAACCTCAACCCGTTCATTTACAGAAAATTTGGAATGATAAACAGCTATTTTTCCGCCAAAATATTTTTGAAGACGGCTAATAAGTTGGGTGGTCAAGGCAATTTCAGGAAGCATATATAAAACCTGTTTCCCGGAAGCGATCATTTTTTCTATGAGGCGGACGTAGATTTCGGTTTTTCCGCTGGAAGTGACGCCGTGGAGCAAGACCACATCATTGTTTGTAAAAGAAGTTTTTATTTCTTCATAAGCTTTCTTTTGTGGTTCGTTCAATGTTTTTATTTCTTGGGAAGCTTCTCCAGAGAATTCCACCCTATCGTGCTGAATAAAATATTCTTCCAAAATGCCTTTATCGATGAGCGACTTTAAAGTCGCCGCAGAGGCTTCACTTTTCTTTTGAAGCGCTGAAGAACCGATTGGCTTTTTGGTTTGGCTGTTCAGCATAAAAAGATTCATCAGCACTTCGCGTTGTTTTGGAGCTCTATTTAACGTATCCAAGAGTTCGCGAAGGTTTTCTTCGGAAGTATATTTCTGTGAAAGTTTTATGTAGCGTTTCAGTTTAGGGGTGTATTGTTCGTAAACCGTTTCTTCAACCTCAACGATTCCTTTTTCAAACAGTTTTTGAATTACTGAAACCACATTCTTTTTATCGAGAATGGAACGCACATCATTAATGTGAAGCGAGGACTGGTGCTGCAATGCTTCAAAGACCAAAAATTCTTCGTCAGACAACGAATTCTCATCCCAATCCTTTTCCGAGGAAAGCTTTATTATCGTTTCGCTTTCCAGCAAAAATGCACTCGGCAAGGCTGCTTTTATTACTTCACCTAAAGAACACATATAATACTTGGCCAACCATTCCCAATGTTTTAATTGGACGCTTGTAATGATAGGCTCTTCATCCAGAATATGGTCAATGGATTTTGTTTCGTAACCTACTGGGGGTTGATCGTGGACTTGATAGACAATGCCAGTATAAACCTTTGACTTTCCGAAGGGAATCGCCACACGCATTCCTGGTTTCAAAAAGGCAGCTTCGTCCTTGTTCACGCTATAGGTGAAGGCTTGCTTTAAAGGAATAGGGAGAATGACGTCTATGAAATACAAATGGTAAAGTTAATAGTTATAGGGTTGTTGAAATAATATAAAAAAGGCCGCCAAAATTGGCAGCCTAAAGATACTATTTTTAATATTTTTTAATTGACGCGAGTCCAAGTTTGCGTTCTTCCCAAAAGTGAGAAACCGATATAACCGCGAACATCCAATTTATTGGCCCCGTCAAGTTCTATATAACATTTATAGACTTTTCCGTTGTTTGGATCCATAATGGTACCGTCATTGTATTCATCGCCATCTTTTTCTAGACCTTTTATAATTACAATTCCTAAAATGGGTTTGCCTTTATCAGCGCCTGGACATTCATCGCAAGTGGCGTTCTTTTTAGCAGGATTTAAAATCTCTACTACTTTTCCGTAAATTTTTCCGTTTTCTTTATAGATTTCAACAATGGATTTTGCTTCGCCAGTTTCGTCGTCAACGGTTTTCCATTTTCCGGTTACGTCTTGGGCAACTGCCGTCATAACGGTAAGGGCAACAAGGGAGATAGTTAAAAGTACTTTTTTCATCTGTTTAAAATATTTTGAGGATTAAGAATGCTTCGGCTGCGCTCTGCACAGGTGATGTGCCCAAATATACATCTTCCGTTGGTTTATTATTAGTTAGTGGGCATCTGATAGTTAAAAAAATTAGGTTTAAAGTTACATTTTTTCTTTTAGCCGCTTTATTGAAATGTTAAGTTCAAAACCCAGCAGCAGCAGGTTTGCGTTTATCCAAATATATAACATCAAAATTAAAAGTGCACCAATGGAGCCGTATAACTCGTTATAATTTGAAAAGTTATTTATATAGACACCGAAAAAATATGTGGTAAGCAGAAATAACACCGTAGTGGTTACTGCCCCAATTGAAAAAAAGCTGGAAGACCTTCCTTCTTTGGTGCCGAAATAATAAAGTGTTGCTATCACAACATAGATCATTATTACAAAAACAAGAAATTGAAAGAACGAAATCCAGAAAAGATCGTTGTCTATATAAGCTCTGGACTGAAGGTCGTGAATAATATATTCTCCATAAAGAATGACCCCAACTGAAGTTAACAACAACAATGCCAAGAAAATGGAAACTACCAGCGCCACAAAATACTGTCTAAAGAAATTGCGGTTGATGTTTACGTGATACGAAAATTCAAACGCGCTGAAAATAGCGTTTACACCATTCGTCGATAGGAATATAGAGAGGAAAAAAACAAAGGATATTAAACCCGCCCGAGGATTCACTGCAATATCCGCGATTATTGGATAAAAGAACTGTGTGGTCTGTGCGGGTAATAAGGCTTCCATAAATATAAGAAAGCGAGTTTGAAAACCTTCTACCGGGATATAGGGAATAAGGTTTAGTAAAAGCAATAAAAAGGGAAATAGCGCCAGAAAAAAACTGTAAGCAATGGAACTTGCACGAGGCGAAAAAGAACCTTTCAATATTCCTGTTCCATAAATGTCCAACAAGTGATAAAGCGAAAACTCTCCCCCCATACCGGGAAGTTTTATTTTTTTACTGAATGCCACCAATTCCTTAATAACGGGAATGTTTATTTCCTTTTTGTCTTCGCTCATTTAACGGCTTTTAAGCTCAAATCCATATTGTAAACAGAATGTGTTAACGCACCGCTGGAAATGTAATCTACGCCACACTCAGCATAGCGTCT
Source organism: Aequorivita antarctica (assembly GCF_007997155.1). Taxonomy (GTDB): domain Bacteria; phylum Bacteroidota; class Bacteroidia; order Flavobacteriales; family Flavobacteriaceae; genus Aequorivita; species Aequorivita antarctica. Next base: position 16,578 of record NZ_VORT01000019.1, read on the forward strand.
GGCGGTTTCAAGCGTAATTCCACCGCTGGATTCTGTCAGACATTTTCCGTTTATTAAATTTACTGCTTTACGGGTATCTTCGTAATTGAAATTGTCTATTAAAATTCGGTAAACGCCTTCTGTTTTTAGTATCTCTTCAATTTCATCAAGATTTCTTGCTTCAACAATTATTTTGAGACCGAGCTGATTTTCTTTTAAATATGTTTTTGTCTTTTCAATAGCCTTGGTTATTCCACCGCAGAAGTCTATGTGATTGTCTTTTAGCATCACCATATCGTACAATGCAAAACGGTGGTTCTCCCCGCCTCCGATTTTTACGGCCCATTTTTCCAAAGCACGAATGCCTGGGGTGGTTTTGCGAGTATCCAGTATCTTTGTGTTAGTTCCTTCCAAAAGCTTTACGTATTCGCGGGTTTTGGTGGCAATGGCACTCATACGTTGCATTGCATTTAAAACTAATCGTTCTGACTTTAAAATGGATTGTGAAAGGCCGGAAACGTAAAAACATACGTCACCATACTTTACGGGACTGCCATCTTTTATTTTAATATCGAGCTCTAGGCCTGGGTCTACATATTCAAAAACTTGGCGGGCGAATTCTATACCAGCTATTACACCTTCGTCTTTTACCAAGAGCTTCGCCGTGCCTCGTGCATCTTCAGAGATGCAGGCCAAGGAACTGTGGTCGCCGTCGCCTATGTCCTCACGGATGGCGTTGGCGATAATGATGTCTATTTCTTTGTTGAATTGTTTATCTGAAATCATAGCAAGGAAATTTCAGCTAAAATACTTTAAAAAGTTTGAAGGACGATGCTTCGGCTTCGCTCAGCACCCAAAAAAATTAGAACTGAAGCCATTTTATCTTTGTATTTTTGAATTTCGAAATAGACTTCAATGAAAATCACACTACTCGCAATAGGCAAAACCGATAACAACCAACTGCAAACCTTGATGGATGAATATACCAAGCGGGTGGGGTTTTACATTTCGTATGAAATGGAAGTGATTCCGGATATAAAAAATGCTAAAAATCTTTCTGAGGCACTTCAAAAGCAAGCTGAGGGCGATGAAATATTGAAGCGAACTTCTACCGCAGATGTTTTGATTCTGCTTGATGAAAAGGGGAAAACCTATACTTCGGAAGGGTTTGCGGAGTTTCTTCAGAAGAAAATGAATAGCGGACTGAAGAACCTCATCTTCGTTATTGGTGGCCCTTATGGCTTTAGTGATGCGGTTTATGGACGTGCCAACGGGAAGGTTTCACTTTCTTCAATGACTTTTTCGCACCAAATGGTTCGACTTTTCTTTATTGAACAACTTTACAGGGGGTTTACTATTTTGAGGAATGAACCATATCATCATAAATAGGAATTAGCGAAAAGCGATTAGCGAAGAGGTTTTTACCATTGACAATCTATGAAATCTGTTAGCATGTGAAATAATAATCCGACTGCTATGATTCTGGTTTTTTTGAAGAACAATAGTATTACGTAAACCGCCATTGCCCAATAGGTATGTAACGGGTGGAAATTGATGCTGCAACGGTTGGGATCAAAAAGCGGGGTGGCGAAGAGATGATCTACATCTACCAGCATTGTGGCGAGCATGATGAGCCAAGCTTTTTTCCATTCTTTTCTGAAAAAAATATAAGCGATGAGGCCGGGGGCCAAAAAGTGCAAACTATAATGTACTATTATTTGGAGCATGGATCGGTTTAGGGGGTAACCATTTTTGCCAAGAGCACTATTTGCCCCAAATGATAGGCATCGTGCTGGATGATGCCATGAATGTGCTGGTAGTAGGTAAGTTTGTTTACGGAGTATTCATTGTTGAAGTCGGCTTCGTTGAAAGTGCTTAGGAAATAGAGCCATTCCTTTTGGGTGGTTTCCAAGGCGACTAAGGTTTGGCGCCACGCTTTGTCCGAAGTATTTTCTATCTTTTCTATGTAATTATTTGAGGGGGTTTGGAGGACTTCGCCCTGCACTCTTTTTAGGACGTTTTCGCGCCAAGAAATGATGTGGTTTACTATTTCCCAAATGGTGTTGCCGTCTTTTATGGGGCGTTGGGCGGCTTGCTCGGGGGTGATGCGCCCTAGTGTATCTTCAAGGGTTACATCCAGCCAAGGATGGCCGTGGTATAGATCTGTGAAAAGGCTTTGAATGCGTTGCGATTCATTCATTGGGTTGGTAATTTTTTATAAAGATACTTATTTCTACTAGGAAAAGACTAGCGTCATTTGTTCGCTATATAAAAATTCAAGCATCCCTAAAAATGAATTAGGGATGCTTGAATAAATATAGAAATGGGTGAAATATATTCTTAAAACTAAAATAAGATTTTTACTGACTGCTAAATTTTCCTTCGGTTATCATTATTGTGTTGCCCGCATCATCCATTATTTTTCCTTCAAAGGTGCCGCGAATGGCTTTTGCATCTGGGGTTGAAACGGCTGTAATATCTTCAACTGTGTCTATGGTAACAGTGAAGGGAGTTCCAGATTTTTTTACTTCATACATTTTGTCCGTCATCATTATTCCTCCTCCATTAGCTGAGGTTCCTTTAATGGTGTATGTTCCAGTGCCTTCTACATTGTCAATGGTTACTGCAAAAAGACCTTTGGGGGTATTGCCCCTGATATTAACTTCTTTTTTGGCGGGAACGTAGATAGCCATAACGCCGGGTACAGTGCCTTCTACTAAGGTACCGTCCATTTTGAAGGAGAGGGTTGCGAAGCCTGGTTTTGTTTCGGCAGGTGTTGGAGTTTCCGATAGCATTTGTGCGGTTGTGTCTGTGGCTGTTTCGGCATCTGCTTCGGTGGAAGTGTTGTTTTTGCAAGCAATGATAGCGGTAAACAGTAGTATTACCAAGACGAATTTAGAAAGGGTTTTCATAAAAGTTATTGTTTTGATTGTTAGCTACATACCAAGATAATTCATTTTTAGATTTGTTGGTTTAAAAGTGAAGGGTATTTTACATGGGAAGGGAAACAGGAATTGCAAAGGCTTTTAAATATAGGGATTTTTATATTTTGGTAATATCTTTAAAAAGTTTAATTTTCAACTTTGCAAATACTATTTTAAAAAATACATATGAAAAAAATATACGCAGCAGCACTTTTCTTTTTAGCAACTTCATTTTCACCAAACACATTGTTCGCACAATGTGGAGATGTTACAATTGAGAGTTTAACAAACCCAGGTCCTTATGACGTTGCTACACTTACCGAAGCGGATGGACTTAGAAATGGTCCAGATTATTTAGATGCTACCGTATATTATCCCACAAATGCCACACCTCCCTTTGCAAGTATTGCCATCGTTCCTGGATTTACAGCACTACCATCAAGTGTTGAAGAATGGGGGCCTTTTTATGCTTCACACGGAATAGTAACCATCATTATTGGAACCAACTCGCTTTTTGATTTTCCAGAAGAAAGGGCTGTGGCACTTATAGATGCTTTGGAAACTATGCGTCAGGAAAATACCCGAAGCTCATCTCCATTAGAAAACCAGCTTGATGTTGACAAATTTGCAGTGAGCGGATGGTCTATGGGCGGCGGCGGCGCGCAGCGTGCAGCTGTATTGGACAATACCATAAAAGGTGTGGTTGCTTTGTGCCCTTGGTTGCCAAACCCTTCCTTAAACCACGACAGTCCTGTATTAATTTTTAGTGGTGAAAATGATCCTACCGCACCTCCCGCACAACACGCAGACCTGCATTATGCAGCTACTCCAGAAACAACCAACAAACTTCTTTTTGAAATTGAAAATGGAAATCATTCTGTGGCTAATACGCCTGATGGTGGTAATGGTGCTGTGGGTAAAATTGCGCTTTCTTGGCTTAAGCTATATGTAGATGAAAATGATTGTTATTGTCCGTTATTAACTGAGTCACTATTAGTAGATCCTCCAGCGGCTTCTAAAGTACTATCTAGTTTTGAATGTGAGTTGCTTAGTGTGCCTGATAATAGTTTTGCGATAAGCGTATATCCAAACCCCACAAAAGACTTTGTAAATATAAATAGTACCAATCCCGTACATTTTGAAGTGTATTCTGCGCTTGGGCAACGATTACTGTCTGGTGAACTTACCCAAAGTGAAAAGCAGATTGACTTTTCAAACTTTGCAAAGGGCCTTTATTATGTGCATTTAGGGAATGAAACTGTGAAGGTTATTAGAAACTAATGTGAATAAGTGAGTACGTGAGTTTTTGAATACGTGAGTTTGTATAGCCACGAGCTGGACACTCGCGTTACCTTGGATTTTTAATTTATCAATATTTAATAATGACCTCTTAGAGAATAGATTGTAATTGTATCTTCATTCAGTTTATAAACCAATCGATGCTCTTTGTTTATTCGCCTAGACCAGAATCCCGTTAGTTCGTATTTTAGCAACTCGGGTTTCCCTATACCTTCAAAAGGAGTTTCTTCAATAGATTTTAAAAGTTTCGTTATTTTATTCTGAATGGTTTTGTCTCCGGATTTCTTCCAGTAAGAAATATCATTAATAGCGTTCTCTGTGTAGGTTATTTCCACAAATCATCGGTTTTGATGGCTTTGGTCTTACCATAGTTTTCCTCTTCTTCGCTAGCTTTTATTTTTGCAACAAACTCGGGATTATACGTACTTTCGCCTTTAGATTCAAAAGGAATTTCCATTGCCTTAAGCACTGCTTTTATAGCTTTGGTCTGTGCTTTGTTCTTAGTGTGGATTGTAAGAGTTTCCATTTAAATATTCTTTATGGGGAATTATTTTCCTATTCAAAGATAACGAAATATTCTGTTGGTTTTTGAAACATGGATTTTGAGAAGTGAAACGAAATTGTATGGGCACGAGCTGGACGCTCGCGTTAGCGGGGGAGAGATTAAGCATCAATTCTGAATTGTATATGTGGGCAAGAGCGAACCCTCTCGATTGCAAGACTTATAATCTTGCGTATAGTATATCTACCAATTCCTCAATAGTACGCGTAGTTGTAACCTCCACCATAGGGATATTTAAAGAAAGACTCTCTAAAGTCATCAACACAATTTCCGTACGGTCTATAGAGTTTGCACCCCAATCCTTTAATGAATCGGTTATAGGAATGTCCTTACCTTCTAATTCTGGTAATACCTCCGTTGAGATGCTCATAATAAGTTCAAATATTTCTTCTTTATCCATGATATATTATGGTTTGCGGTTAATAATGGTGGCACGAGCAGAACGTTCGCGGTAGCGGGGTGCTTTTATAGCTCAAATGGCTACTATTATAAACAAAACCGATAGTTTTATAATCAAAATTGGTTAGTACCATAAACAAAAAAGATAGTTTTATAATCAAAATTGGTTAGTATCATAAACAAAAGGGATAGTTTTATAATCAAAATGAGGTACTATTATAAACAAAAATGATAATTTTATAATCAAAATGGGTTACTATTATAAACAAAAATGATAGTTTTATAAGCCAGATGGTGCTTTTTATATCCTATTTGGCTTACAAAAATCTTTATTAATTACAACATGGTGGCCACGAGCGGGACGCTCGCGCTAGCGGGGTTAGCTAGACTAAAAAGATAGAAATTCTTTTTGATTACGAATTTTATCTTCATTATTAACTTCATTTAAAAATTTTACACACTCTTGGTAGTCAAAAGTAGAATCCTTATGATAATAACCTTTTAATATGGTATTGACAGCTGTAAAATATTCTTTATTTTTATTTAAAACTGAATCTTTTTTATCATGAATTTTATGAATAATTTTATTTCTTATATTAAATTTTCTCAAATCTGGAATGGTTTTAATTTGAATAGGCTTAATTAAAGTATCTTCCCTTTTACTTAACAAATACATTATCCAATCAACTGTATAATCATCTTTATGCGAACTAAAAGCAAAAGTATAATTTCCTTTTTCTATATTATTTTTTATTAGATTGCCAAGTCTTATTCCATAACCCTTATCCTTCACTAGAATATCGCTATTGATAATTTTAAAACATTCAGTCATTCCATAATCAAAATCTTTATTTTTATCTTTGAAAGCAGCGAGTTGAATTAATATTTCATCTCTATCAAATGTTAACTCTTGCCTTTCAATAATATCTTTTTCATCTAAATTTATGTTCAAATTTTTGTACGTAGTATTACAGAAGTTTATAAATTTTATTATTATCTCCTTAGCTATTATTTCACGAAATGTTTTGAAATCGACATTTGAGTATATATCTAAAATGTTATTATAATTAGCATTTTGGTTTTTATTCACTAATCCCCTTAATATATTATTTCTTTTCTCTCCCGAATCTAAATATATAAATTGTGTCACAAAGTATTCATATATGGATTTGTGAGTCCATTTATAATACATACCTTCCTGAACAAATAAAGGAACCGTAGTAATTAAATCTTTTAAAAAATTTGAATTCTCAAATTCAATAATTTCGCAAAAAACTTTTGCATTATTAATTACGTCTAAAATTTCATCTTTTGTAAATTCAATTTTATCCAACTTAAGACAAAGAAAAGAGATATATCTAGTTATTGTATGAAAATCATCAATACCTAATTTACTAAATTTCTCTCTTTGATAATAATCACCTTTACTTAAATCATGAGCCTCAAATAAAGCATCATAAACTTGTCTATAAAAAATATGCTTCTTTAAAGGTATCGTGTGTTTATATTCATAAGCAGTATACAAAAGGGAAACTAATAATGGATTTGTTAAGAATTCGTCTAAATCTCTATAATTTTCTCCCTTTATCTTTTCTATTAAAGATTTAGATAATGCGCTATTTCCATCATACTTTTTTAATAAAGCATATACTTCGCTTTTCTGTAATGGGTTAATGAAAAATGACTGAAATTGGCCGAAAGAAGCTAAAGCTCCATCAGGACGTGATGTAAGAAAAAAATTATTATTTGATGCATTGCTAATGAATTTTTGTATGTCCTCAGTAACTTGCTTTTTTTCCGATGAAGCAATTTCGTCGTAGCCGTCCAGAAAAAAAACAAAATCACCACGTTTAATTAATTCTAATATAAATTCAGAATCCTGTTCACTTTCTAAGAGTTTCAATTCATCAAATATCTCATCAATAATCTTTCGAGAATTAGATAATCTTCTTAATTCAATCAATATTGGAATTCCTTTATTTTGTTTAATTACAGATAAAAACAATTTTCTTGAGAGAGTTGATTTCCCCATTCCCGCAGTATCTGTAATTAAAACTTTTTTATATTTGGGAATAAAATCATCACTAAAATCTAAAATTTTATACTTTTTAGGTTTAGTAGACTTTGATTCAATTAAAGTTAATGGTAAATAAATGTCATCTAATAATCGTTGTTGGTTTCTGAATGCGAGAATATTTAGTATTGAATATGTTTTATATTTCTCAATTAAGTAATCTTTAAATTTATTATCAAAATAATGATCTTGAATTTTATGGGACTTTTCAGCTTTAGAAATTAAAAATTTTATTTTAGGGGATAACCAATGATCAACTAATGTTTTTGATAATGGGGCGGCTATTGAAGCGATATCCTTAAGTAATTCAATTTTTTCCATAACTGTTTAAGTATTATGTGTTTTAATGACATCACTCCACCCCCCCAATCAAAATCCCCAACATCTCAATAGCAGCATCACTAATACGAGTCCCGGGTCCATAAACCGCAACGGCACCAGCATCAAAAAGGTATTGATAATCTTGGTGTGGTATCACGCCGCCCACGATGACCATAATATCTTCGCGGCCATACTTTTTTAGGGCTTCAATTACTTGTGGTACTAAGGTTTTGTGGCCTGCGGCAAGGGAGGAAACGCCGAGAATGTGCACGTCGTTTTCCACAGCCTGTTTGGCGGCTTCGGCGGGGGTTTGGAAAAGGGGGCCAATGTCTACATCAAAACCTACATCTGCATAGCCGGTGGCTACAACTTTGGCGCCGCGGTCGTGACCGTCTTGTCCCATTTTAGCAATCATAATACGTGGACGACGGCCTTCCAATTCTGCGAACTGATCTGCCATTTGTCTCGCTTTTTCAAAACTTTCGTCCTTTTTAATTTCTTTACTGTACACGCCGCTAAAAGATCTAATTTGTGCTTTATACCTACCGAATTCCTTTTCCATCGCGGTAGAGATTTCGCCAAGCGTTGCCCTGTGACGGGCAGCTTCTATGGCTAAAGCTAATAAATTTCCCTGACCTGTCTTTGCACATTGTGTAATATCTGCCAATGCTTTTTCTACTTTTTTGGTGTCACGCTCGGCTTTTATTCGGTTTAGTCTTTCAATCTGTGAAGTGCGTACTTTTTGATTGTCCACATCCAAAATTTGCAACGGGTCTTCTTTTGCGAGGCGGTATTTGTTTACGCCCACAATTATATCCTGTCCGCTATCAATACGCGCCTGCTTTCTTGCGGAAGCTTCTTCAATGCGAAGTTTGGGAATTCCTGCCTCGATAGCTTTCGTCATTCCGCCGAGTTCTTCTACTTCTTCAATTAGCGCCCAAGCTTTGTTGGCAATTTCGTTGGTAAGGTTTTCCACATAATAACTTCCCGCCCAAGGATCTACCGTTTTGGTAATCTGGGTTTCGGCTTGAAGGAAAATCTGTGTGTTTCTTGCGATACGCGCAGAGAAATCCGTTGGTAGCGCGATGGCTTCATCCAAAGCGTTTGTGTGCAAGGATTGTGTGCCACCGAAAACTGCTGCGGTGGCTTCAATGGCAGTTCGTGCTACGTTGTTAAATGGGTCTTGTTCGGTAAGGCTCCAACCGCTGGTTTGGCAATGGGTTCTTAAGGCAAGGGATTTTTCGCTTTTGGGGTTGAACTGTTTTACAATTTTTGCCCAAAGCATTCTTGCTGCACGCATTTTTGCAATTTCCATAAAATGATTCATCCCAATTCCCCAGAAAAAGGAAAGTCGGGGTGCAAAATCGTCTATGTCCATGCCTGCTTTTATTCCGGTGCGGATGTATTCTAAACCATCTGCAAGGGTGTAAGCAAGTTCAATATCTGCCGTGGCTCCCGCTTCCTGCATATGGTAACCGGAGATAGAAATACTGTTGAACTTGGGCATATTCCTGGAAGCAAATTCAAAAATGTCGCTTATAATTTTCATGGATGGTGTGGGCGGATAGATGTACGTATTCCGCACCATGAATTCCTTTAGAATATCGTTTTGAATGGTTCCTTCCAAGTCTTTTGGCAAAACGCCCTGTTCTTCAGCGGCAACTATATAAAAAGCCATAATGGGAAGCACAGCGCCGTTCATGGTCATGGAAACGCTCATCTTGTCCAAAGGAATTTGGTCGAAAAGGATTTTCATATCCTCTACACTATCTATGGCTACGCCTGCTTTGCCAACGTCGCCCTCTACTCTTTCGTGGTCGCTGTCGTAACCGCGGTGTGTAGCAAGATCGAAGGCTACGGAAAGTCCTTTTTGACCTGCGGCTAGGTTTCGTCTATAAAAAGCGTTGCTATCTTCTGCCGTTGAAAAACCTGCGTATTGGCGGATGGTCCACGGACGGCGGACGTACATTGTGGAGTAAGGACCGCGAAGGTATGGCGCTATTCCGGCTACAAAGTTGAGATGGTCTAGGTTTTTTATGTCTTCGGCCTTGTATTGTTTTTTGAGAGTTATTTCTTCAGCCGTCAATAAATTTTCTTCCTCTTTCGCTGAAAAAGCTTCCGAGGACGAGGGTTTCTGGTTTCTGGTTTCTGGTTGGGTATTAGTTGTCCCTTCGGCTCCGCTCAGGGACCGATTATTTATCGTTAAATGTTGTAAGTTCTTTCTATTCATACAATGTAATGCTGCTCCAACCCGTATAAATGCCAAAACCAATCAACATCAAGGCAATGACTACAAAAAGGATTTGGAAATATTTGTGCGAGGTCAGTTTTTTATAGCGGACCAGGATTGCTAAGCCGAGTACGATAAAGATAATTCCTAAAACGGTTCCTAATACTTCGTTGTTCATGATTCTTGTTTTAAGCGTTCTTGTTCAGTGAATTCTGCTAATCTTTTTTCAATAATTGGGGCGATGAGGGTTTTGACTGGATTGTGTTTTACGAAAGGGAAAAGCTCCAGATCGTCTTTCATTTTATCGTTTTTATTGGGGTGGTAATTAGTTCCCAACAATTTAAGTTGGCCGCTATCGAAGAGCTGTTGCTCCTTTTCGGCGCTTTCCTTTATTTTCTTTTGGATGATTCCTTCTTTTAATTGCTGAAGAAAGCCACCACCTTTTTCTATTTCCTTAAAGAGTTGAAGTGCTTTTTCGGCCAGCTCTTCTGTCAAGCTCTCAATGTAATAAGTGCCATCTGAGGGATTGCTTACGGCGTCAAAATAACTTTCGTGCTTTAAAATGAGTAACTGGTTACGGGAGATTCGTTCACCAAATTCATTGCTTTTATGATAAAGTTCGTCATAGGGCAAATTGCAAACCGTATCTGCCCCACCTAAAACGGCACTCATACATTCAGTGGTGCTGCGGAGTAGGTTTACGTTGTAATCGTATAGCGTTTTGTTGCGCTTTGAAGGCGTTGCTATAATGTGGCAGGTTTCATTGACCCGGTATTCTTTTGCAAGTGTTGCGTATAATTTACGTAGGGCGCGGATTTTTGCTATTTCGAAGAAATAATTAGAGCCTGTGGCGAGACTGAAGGTCATTGATAAACCTGACGAAGAGTTGTTGTCGGTTTCGCTCGAACTAATATGGTTTAAATACTCATTGGCGTGGGCTAAAGCGTAAGCTAGTTGCTGCACACTATTTGCGCCTGCGTTTTGGTATAAGGTTGTATCTACTGCAAGGATATTTTCTGAAGGATACTTTTGAAAAAGGTTATCCAACATTTCGTGGTCTTTTTTCAAATTGTGAAACCAGTTGCCCGTGCGGGCAAGGTTTCCTATTAAGTCTATGTTGTAGTAAACCGTTGCGTTTTTTTCTGAAAAGAATTTAATGAGTTTGTTGTAAAATGCTTCGGAAAGAAATGTTAGGTTAAAATAAATTGAAGCTGTTTCAAACGGAAAATCCTTAAACACTGTTTTTGTGTCAAAATCTTCGGCCGCTGTAAAAATTATTGCCTCTGCACCTCTTTCCAAAGCATCCAGTGCAATATTGTTCGCTATCTTTTCATCATCGATAAAGATTTTTTGAGCTATTTTCCAAGATTCTGGCTGACCAGGAATGGGTTGGAAATCTTCCTTAAAATCGTCCTGGTGATAAAAGGGTTTTACGTTTATTCCCTCAGAACTTTGCCACACTAATGTTTCATTATAGTCGGCACCTTTTAGGTCGAACTGTATTTTTTGTTTCCATTGTTTTGCAGAAACTTCATCAAAATCCTCAAATAGAAATTTACTCATCGTTTTTCTTCTTTTTTGATGCTGTCTTCGTGTTCAATTATATAAATGTCTTCGTTTTCCTTTTTCAAGTAATACTTTTCACGCGCAAATTTCTCCATTTCGTTGCTGTCCTCCATTTTCTTTATAAAGGTTTTGTCGTGGTCTATCTCCTTCTGGTAAAACTCTGCATTGTCCTCTAACCCATTGATATCATTGTCTAATTCGTGATGGATCAAATAGGAATTAGCATCAAAGAAAATCATCCAAACAATGAAAAGGATAAGAATAAGTATGTATTTATTACTTATAAACCTAACCCATTTATTTTGTCTAAATTCTGAAAAACTCATGATTCAGTATAGCTTAGTTTTTGATGAATAATGCTGCGAATTACGTCAACAGCCACGGTGTTGTATTTATTGGTGGGGATGATGATATCTGCAAATTCCTTAGTTGGTTCTATAAATTGTTGGTGCATAGGTTTCAGCGTGGTTTGGTAGCGGTTTAGAACTTCTTCCAAATCGCGACCCCGAGTGGCCATATCGCGCTTCAAACGGCGTATCAGGCGTTCGTCACTGTCTGCATGTACAAAGATTTTAATATCGAACAGCTCGCGAATGTCTGGATGCGCTAAGATTAAAATTCCTTCAACAATAATAACCTTTTTTGGAAAGGTAGTAATTGTTTCGCCAGTACGGTTGTGTTCCACGAAGGAATAGACAGGTTGCTCAAAAGCATTTCCTTTTCGCAGTTCCTTTAAATGGCTTACCAACAAATCGAAATCGATTGCTTGGGGATGGTCAAAATTTATTTTTGTGCGTTCCTGAAAAGACAAATGACTGGTATCGTGATAATACGAATCTTGAGAGATAACGCAAACTTCGTCCACGGGAAGTTCTGCAACTATCTGGTCTACCACTGTTGTTTTTCCGCTCCCGGTGCCGCCAGCGATGCCAATTATTAGCATATTTTAAAGGTTTTTACAAATGTAGGGAAAAGGATTCAAGTTTCTTGTTTCAAGTTTCTTGTTTCAGGTTTCAGGTTACAGGTTTCAAGTTTCAGGTTGAAAGTTTTGACTTTGAGTCGATGATTTTATTTTGTAATGCATATTTCGTACTTCATATTTCGTAACTCGTATTTCAAACTTCTTTGCTATTTTTGAATTCTTTAAATATTGAATGAAAACAATTCTGCTACATCCCTCCTATTTTCCTTCCATTGAGCAAATGGTAGCAGTTGCGCAATCGGAAAAAGTGGTTTTTGAAGTTGCCGATAATTATCAAAAACAAACCTACCGCAACCGTATGTTTATTGCGCACAGTAACGGTAAGTTACTTTTAAACATTCCTATAAAACACAATAAATTAGGGAAGCGTCAAAAAACAAAGGAAGTTATGGTTGAAAATGACTTTCCGTGGCAGGAGCAGCATTGGAAAAGCTTGCAGAGCGCTTATCGCACTTCGCCTTTTTTTGAATATTACGAAGATGATTTAAAACCTTTATTTACAGAGTCCGTTGGGAATTTAATGGAGCACAACCTCAAAATTTTTGATCTGTTATGTGAGCTAATTGGGATTGAAGTTGAAGTTTCAAAAACCACTTCTTTTGAAACAGCTCCCGAAATGATCGATCTTCGTATTTTAATTAATTCAAAAAGGAAGTCAGATTTTGAAGGGAAAGCATACACCCAAGTTCACGAAGCAAATCATCCCTTTTTACCGAATCTTTCAGTGTTGGATTTGCTTTTTAATGAAGGCCCTAATGCTTTGACCTATTTGGAAAGTCATTCTCTGTAATCCAGAATTAGATTACCAGCCCACCGTTGCCCGTATGGCGTAATGGTCGGAAAAAGTTTTCTTCATCGTATCAAATGAAAGAATATCAAAGTCATTTGAAGCAAAAATATAATCTATTCTCATTGGGAATCTTTCAAACTCAAAGGTAGTCCCCAATCCGTTTCCGCGTTCGCGGAATGCGTCCAGCATGCCTTCTTTCAATTTTCTATAGCTGTATGAAAATGGCGTATTGTTAAAATCGCCACAGATAATTACAGGGTTTGAGGTTTTTTGTTTGTGATCCAAAATGGCTTCCACTTGGCTTTGTTGTTTTTCAAAAGCGTTGGAAACACGTTTTCGAAGTTTTTCATTGTCGCTATCCTGTAAAAAACTTACCCGTGGAATGATGCCGAGCGACTGCAAGTGTACGCTGTAAATGCGAATGGTATCCGTTCCTTTAACAATATCAGCGAAGATTGTATTGTTGTAGGTATCTTCAAAATCAAATGCTCCAGTATTTATGAGCGGGTATTTTGAAAAAAAAGCGTGACCCAGTTTTGCCTTTTCAGATTTAAAGTGAATGTACTTATAAGGGTAAGCTGAAAAATCGATTTTGTTGGGTTTGTAATATTCCTGAACGAAAACCACATCAGGGTTTTCCTCGACAAGTATTTCTGAAATTATTTTTGAAGCATCCGTAACTGGATTTTTTTCATAAGCGTTGAAAAGTCGGACGTTGTACGATAATACATTCAATGTGTTTTTATACTGTGAAGCATCACCTTCTGAGGACACTTCATAAAAAACATTGAAATAAAAATAGGAAATTAAAAGAACGGTGAACGACAAGAAAAACCTTCGCCGAAGCTGAATAGCCCAATAAATGGCGAAAGCAATATTTACAATTATAAGTAATGAAACCACCAAGCTTAGCAACGAAAGTGTAGGAAAAGTTTTTGGCGGTAAATATGGCAGAACGAAGGAAATCAACAACAAAAATGCTGCAAGCAAATTGCCCCAGTAAATCAATTTGTTTATAGATTTCCGCATTGGTTTAGTCTTCTTTTCCAGCTTTAAACAAAAAGTCTTTTTCTTCTTTGGTAAGGCTTTCGTAACCGCTTTTGCCTATTTTGTCTAAAATACCGTCCACCTTTTTTTGATGATCGGATTTTGCTGCTTTGGATTTAGAACGCTGCGGGGAAGGTTGTGTTGTGCGATGTACTTTCCTGAAAGGTTTTTTGGTGCGGGGTTTAAAAAAATCGGCAATCCAATCCATAAAATTTTCAAACCATTTCCCAATGTCGTTTCCTTTGGCAAGTTGCACGGCATAAATGTATCCGAACAACGCCCCACCAACATGTGCCATCAATCCGCCTGCATTTCCAGATGTTGGAATTCGCACCAAATCAAAGAGAAACAGAAAAAGGGCAATGTGCCAAAGTTTTATGGTGAAAGTGAAAATGCGAACTTCAGTATTGGGGGTGTAGGTTGCTATAAATATCATGATAGCCGTTACAGCTCCCGAAGCACCGATTAAAAAGCCGCGATTTTCGGCAAAAACCGGGAACAGGTTGTAAGCCAAAACAAAAAGCAATCCTCCAAAGAGCGTACCTAGTAAATACACTGTCAGCAATCGTTTTCCTGTGAAAAGGTTCAACACGAATTGCCCAAACCAATACAACCAAATCATATTAAACAGAATGTGGAAGAAGCCAAAATGTAGAAAACCATATGTAATCAAAGTCCAAGGACGAAAAAGAAGGGTGTCAAAATCATCGCTCAAAACAAACCAACGAGCGAAGTGTTGCTGGCTTACACTTAAAAAGAAAGCGCCCAACCGAACCACCAAAAATACCGCAGCATTGATAATAATGAGCTTGACCAAAACGCTGGCCATTTTATATTTATATGAAAGACTTGTGGCTGCCATAGTTAATTCCAGCGATGGTTATCAAAACTGTTTTTCTTCCAGTACCACGCCATAATAAAGCCGAAGAGGGCACCACCAATGTGTGCAAAGTGAGCAATGCCGGTTTGAGCTCCAGTAATTCCGAAAACCAAGTCGAGCACAATAATTCCAGGAATGAAGTACTTTGCTTTTATGGGAATTGGCAAAAAGATCAACATCAGTTCCACATTTGGGAACATCATTCCGAAAGCTACCAAAACCCCATATACGGCACCCGAAGCACCGAGCGCAACTCCGTTATAAGTATTATACATACTTTGGATGGAGTCTTGTGAAACATAATCTAAAATTGAAGTATTATATTTTCCTGTGTTCAGGAAATCCATAATTTGCTCGTGGCTCATTCCCGCATTCGTCAAGGCATCCATTCCACTGTGCAATTGATAATAATTCACCAACGTATAAATCAAAGCCGAGCCAAGTCCCGCAGAAAAGTAGAAGAACAAAAATTTCTTTTGTCCCCAACGTATTTCCAAAGGTGATCCGAAGGCCCACAAGGCATACATATTAAAAAGTATGTGAAAAAAATTGGCGTGCATAAACATAGAAGTCAATGGCTGCCAGTACTGAAAACCGGGATTTTCAAAATAATACAAAGCGAAAAGCCGCTCAGCTACCCCATTCATAAATTGTGACCCTATAAAGAAGATCACATTCAATATTAATAGAAATTTTACGGTATCGGTTATTTTTCCCATATTCATTTCCCGCCCTTCGACTATCCTTCGGTTCCACTAAGGGAGCACCGTCTAGGATAAACATTAGCGAATTTTTTTACCCAAAAGGGTGGTTTTACATTAATTTTTTATCCAGGTCACTCACATCCATTGTAGTGAAAACTGGTTTGTTGGTCGGGCTTACTGTTGGTTCTTTGCAAGCAAAGAGTTGATTTATTAAATGTTCGCGTTCTTCTCTGTTCAACGAAACGCCCGTTTTTATTGCCATACTTGCCGCCATTGATTTTACCAGCATATCGTTTTGGCTGAAACCGTTATCGGGCACTTCTTCTTTAATGTCGTGCACCAATTGGTTGAGCAAATTTACAACATGGCTTTCTAGTATCAGCACTGGAATACCGCTAATCTCAATAGTTTCGTCTTTCAATTCGGAAAAAATAAAGCCTGTGTGCTCCAATTGTTCCCTAATTTTTTCAATAATTTCCAAATCGGGTTTTGAAAAATGCAATTGCAACGGAAACAATAATTGTTGGCTAACAGCCTCTTTTACTGTAATATTCTTTAACAATTCTTCGTAAAGAATCCTTTGATGTGCCAAATTTTGATGAATGACCATCATCCCGTTTTTTAACGGACTTACAATGTATTTATTCTGAATCTGGAAAGTTATATGACCCGTTTCAGCATCAGTATTTTCAAAAAGACTTCCGGTTACCTCTTCGCTTTCAAACTCAATGTCTCCCAAGTTGGAAACTGCTGTATTTTCATCTTTCAGTCCTACGTATAGCGATTCCCAGGAAGCTGTTTGCTCCCTTTTAAACGGAAAATTGATATTGCCTTGCTTTGCCCTTTCTTTAAACGGATTGAAATCTTTATCCACTTCTATCGAAGGGGCTGTGGGTTGTTTTTTGCTGTAATCATAAGGGGTGTCAAAACCCTTATCCCTTTCAAAGTCAAGTACAGGAGCTATATTGAACTGCCCCAAACTGTGCTTAACCGTTGCGCGAAGCATTGCATAAATGGAATGTTCGTCGTCGAATTTTATTTCGGTTTTTGTGGGATGGATGTTGATATCGATGGAATGTGGATCTACTTCCAGAAAGAGAAAATACCCGGGATGCACATCATTTTTTATCAAGCCTTCAAAGGCAGAAGAAACGGCGTGATGCAAATATGGACTTTTAATGAAGCGATCGTTCACAAAAAAGAACTGCTCTCCCCTGCTCTTTTTTCCATATTCAGGCTTTAAGACGAAACCTTCTATTTTTAAAATCTCGGTTTCTTCACTTACCGGCACTAGTTTCTCATTGGTTTTACTTCCGAAGATATTTACAATTCGTTGGCGCGAATTTGAGGATGGAAGATTAAAAACATCACTTCCGTTGTGATGCATTTGAAAAGCCACACTTGGATGTGCCAAAGCCACTCGGTGGAATTCGTCAATAATATGGCGGGTTTCTACGGGATTGCTTTTTAAAAAGTTTCGCCGAGCTGGAATGTTATAAAAAAGATTTTTTACCGAAATGGTCGTCCCTTTTGGAACAACAGCTGGATCTTGAGAAATCACTTTGCTGCCTTCAATGGTTAAATGAGTTCCAATTTCAGAAGCTTCTGTTTTGGTTTTAAGCTCAACATGAGCAATTGCGGCAATGGAAGCCAAAGCCTCTCCACGAAATCCTTTGGTATGCAGATTAAAAAGATCTTCTGCAGATTTAATTTTTGAAGTGGCGTGGCGCTCAAAACTGAGTCGAGCATCGGTAATACTCATCCCTGATCCGTTGTCGGTAACTTTAACGAGGGTTTTTCCGGCGTCTTTTATAACGAGTGTAACGGATGTTGCTTTTGCATCAATAGCATTTTCCAACAATTCCTTTACTACCGAAGCGGGTCGTTGAACAACTTCGCCAGCTGCAATTTGGTTTGCAACGTGATCTGGTAATAACTGAATAATGTCTGCCATTAAAATTTATGCGTAGAAAATAGATAAATCGAATTCAATAATTAAGAGGAAAATAAGCACGAGTATCGCAATAATTACAATCAGCCTTCGGTTTGCGGTTTTGTCAGAGGATTGTCGCAAATCTGCCCAAGCGGTTTTAAATTTCCCCTTTAATCCTTGGTTGTCGCCAACGGTAGTCCTGAATTGGTCAAATTTATGTCCCATTGCAAATGGGCTGCTTTCACCATCAGATTCATAATGACGTGGCGTGTAGCCGTACTTTTTGTTTTTTCTTTTGCCTATTAGTCCCATAATTGTCGTGCCTCAAAGTTACTGAAAATAGTATGTTTTCTAAAGTGTTTCTGAAGCTTGTTTTAAACAATTACCGTACCGTTGTTTAGTTGTGAGCCGTGAGTCGTGAGTCGTGAGTCGTGAGTCGTGAGTCGTGAGTCGTGAGTCGTGAGTCGTGAGTCGTGAGTCGTGAGTCGTGAGTCGTGAGTCGTGAGTCGTGAGTCGAAATTAAAATTAAAATTTGGATTCTTTCCGAAGTTGCGACATTTTAATTGCCGCTATGGCGGCTTCCGTGCCTTTGTTGCCGTGTTTGCCACCGCTGCGGTCTATGGATTGTTGCATGTTGTTATCTGTAAGCACACAGAAAATCACTGGAATATTCCCGTGAACATTTAAGTCCTTTATGCCTTGGGAAACGGCTTCACATACGTAATCAAAGTGTTTTGTTTCGCCTTGGATAACACTACCGATTGCTATTACGGCATCCAGCATATCATAGCTTTGCGTCATTTGCTTGCATCCAAAGATAAGTTCAAAACTGCCAGGAACGTTCCAACGAACAATGTTTTCACTGATGGCTCCACAATCTTTCAAAGCATCAAAAGCGCCTTGGAACATGCCTTCGGTTATATTGTGATTCCATTCTGAAACAACAATCCCAAACCGAAAATTCTTCGCGTTTGGGATTGTTGTTTTATCGTAAGCCGATAAATTTGTATTTGCTGTAGCCATTTATTTATTCATTGCTTCCGCGCGGCCAGTATAGATTTCAGCTTTTGCAGCTTCAGTTGCTTTTGGATAATCGTCTGCTATTTTTTTGAAATGCGCCAACGCTTTATCGTTTTGGTTCAAAGTCATTGCAGCAATTCCAGCTTTCAAAAGAAAACGTGGCGTTGTGAAATCGTTAGTGCGCATAGTAGCAGCTTCTTCATAATATTTCAAAGCATCTTCGTTTTGTCCCAATTGTACGAAAGCATCGCCAATTGCTCCTTTTGCCAAAGGTGCCAACATATCATCATCACTGCTGAATTTATCTAATTGAGCAATAGCTTCCTGATACTTGTTAGTGTTCAAATAAGCCATTCCAGCATAGTAATGCGCAAGATTTGCAGCTTTTGTTCCACCGTAGTTTTCAATAATATCAATGAAACCGTACTTTCCTTCACCACCTTGCAGCGAAAGATTGTATAGTGAATCTTTTGCTGGAGCGGTCAAAGCTTGTTCCCAATAGCTCTGTGCTTGGAACATTTCGTTCATAGCTTCAGTTTCTTTAGGACCTTTGATGTATCGATCGTATGCAAAGTATCCCAATACACAAACTGCGACAACTATAATAAAGCCTAAGATTGGCTTTTGGTTTTTTTCTACCCAAGCTTCAGTTTTTGATGCGCCTTCGTCAAGCGTATTAAATACTTCTGCAGTTGTGCTGTTTTCTTCAAGCTGGCTTTCTTTTTCAGCTTTGTTTTTTGGTTTGCCTCCGCGTTTGTTGTACGTTGCCATAGTTTTAGGTTATAGTGGCGCAAAAATAAAATTTTAAATGGAATTTGAAAGGATAAATATTTCTTATTTTTTAATAATTTGCAAAGCGGTTATTCTTCCGTTGCAGAAAAGATTCTGAAGCACAAGCCATTCATTCTTATGATTTTACAAAAACTGTCTTTACTCAACTATAAAAACTTTGAAGCCGAAACCTTCGAATTCGACCCAAAAATAAATTGTTTTGTAGGAAATAACGGTGTTGGAAAGACCAATGTGCTCGATGCAATCTACCATCTTTCCTTTGGAAAAAGTTACTTTAATCCAATAACTACGCAAAATATTAGACACGGGGAAGAGTTTTTTGTGGTTGAAGGATTTTATGAGAAAAACGATTCTGCAGAAAAAATTGTGGTGAGTGCCAAAAGAGGGCAGAAAAAAATCATAAAACGAAACGGGAAAGGCTACGACAAATTTAGTGAGCATATTGGGTTTTTGCCATTAGTAATTATTTCGCCAGCAGATAGAGATTTGATTATTGAAGGGAGTGAAACGCGAAGAAAATTTGTTGATGGCGTTATTTCGCAGCGGGATTCCGAATATCTGCAGACGCTCATCAAATACAATAAAGTTTTAGTACAGCGCAATTCATTGTTAAAATATTTTGCGGCAAACAATACCTTCAGTCAAGACACGATTGATATTTACAACGAGCAGCTGCATAATTTCGGCACTTCAATTTTTGGGAAACGGACTGCTTTTTTGGAAGAATTTCTCCCAATATTTTTAAATCGTTACAAATCCATCAGCAGCGGTGAAGAAACTATCAATTTGGTCTATGAAAGCCAATTACAGGAAAACGACCTGTTAACACTGCTTCAGAAGAATATTACAAAAGATAAAATCACGCAATACACCAATTTCGGAATACACAAAGATGATTTGGTTTTTGAAATTGACGGCCATCCTATTAAGAAATTTGGCTCGCAGGGACAACAAAAATCGTACCTTATAGCTTTAAAATTAGCGCAATTCGATTTTATAAAAAACCATTCAAAAACGAACCCGATTTTGCTATTGGATGATATTTTTGATAAATTGGACGAAACGCGGGTGGAGCATTTAATTTCTTTGGTAGACAATGAAAATTTCGGCCAGCTTTTTATTAGCGATACCCATGCAGAACGCACCGAAGAAGTGATTAGAAAAGTGCATCAGACTTATAAAATGTTTCCTTTGGCCCCCTAACCCCCGAAGGGGGGATTTAAAAAAGCTACGATTTAATGCTTCTTCGGCTTTGCGAGAAAAAATGGCATGCAAGGGCGCAAATAAAATTATTAAACAAATGAACTATAAACTCACAATCTTAATAATTGCTTTATTTTTTGCTTCCTGCGAGAAACCCAATCCCGAGACGCAAAAACAAAACCTCAGCGGGTATTGGGAAATAAAAACCGTAAAAATGCCCGATGGCGAAAAGAAGGATTTCAACATCAATACTGTTGTAGATTACATTGAAATAAAAGGAGACAGCGGTACCCGCACAAAAGTTTCACCCAAATTTGATGGCACTTATACCTCCAATGGTGTTTCGGAAAACTTCACTTTAAAAATTGAGGATGACAGCTTGCGGATGTATTACAAAACTCCTTTTGACGAATGGAAAGAAACGGTAATTAAGGCAAAGGACAGCTCGCTAACTGTTATTAATAGGGATAATAAGATTTACACCTATTCAAAATTCAAGAAGTTCGATTTAGGAAAACTGATTAAGCCTAAAATAAGTTGCCTTTTTTCATCATTGAATTTAACATGAAAAAAGAGAATTTAAAACGTACTTTCGATTTGTCCTTAAAGCTTGATCTGATAAAGCAGATTGAACGCGGTGA
>NZ_VORT01000001.1 GCF_007997155.1 Aequorivita antarctica
TTTACAATGAGGAAGGAGACTATTATCGCTGTCCGCAGGGAAAGACCATTCCTTTTACCAAGGAGTTTTTGGATAGCAGGACGCAGACTAGAAAAAAGGAATACCGAGCTCGCAAGCACGTGTGCATCGATTGCCCCATAAGGAGCAGCTGTCTGGGCAAAAGCGCACAGGAAAAGAAGTTCAGCGTTACCTATTACCGTGCAGAGTATCAGCGCAACATTGCGCGGGTCAACAGCCCCCAGGGCAGGTATATGAAGGGCAAAAGGCAGAGTACGGTAGAACCGGTCTTCGGGACGCTCACCCAGTTTATGGGCCTGGGCAAGGTAAACACCCTGGGGCTGGCACAAGCCAACAAATGTATGCACCTCTCGGCAATGGCCTACAACCTCAAAAAATACCTAAAGTTTATCCAAAAACGCACAAAAAGCGGGGCGGGATGCCTTGTTTTTCATTTTTTTTTCAAAACGGCGCTCTACAAAAGCATCCCCTCTTTTTAACGGTTCCAAATTCTGCCCATTCCCAACGCTGAACTAAAAAACAAAATCGCTTAAAGCGGCTTATATGGGTTGGGTTTTTATAAATTATGGGGTTGTGCAACGGTTACCATTGTTACCTGCTGGCTTTTTCCTTTTACGTTTATTGTTTCTTCCAATAACAATAGAAAATAGAATTCCTAAAATCCAATAGAAAAGGAATATTAAATATCCGTGATCTAAAATCAAATCATTGGAATCACTCTCATTAAATATCTCAAACAGAACTCCAATATTTATTGAAAGAAATGGTATAACCACACCAAATAATAAGAAGTTTAAGAAACAGCCTTTCTTCCAATTGAATTCGTTATTCCAATACTTTATTGATAGAAAAATTACTATTGCAATAATTACGTAGTCAAAATATCCTAATATCATTTTTTAGCTTGCAGGTAACGTTGTTGTGTATGGTTAGTTGCGTGGTTAAGCACCTAATTTAGCAAATAAATCACAGATAGAATATTCCGCAGGAATGTTCGTAAGTAGGCTAGACCTAGCAATTAAATATACACGTGGTTGCGCTTTCGTTATTTTTTAATTTCATCTCTAATAAATGAAATCAGTTCATTTATTGATTGTTCTATTTGAATTAGGTTATTTTTATTAAACGATAACATTCCATATATGTCTCTTGATTCAGATGCTAGTTCAAAGTAGTGTTTTTCAAAAAGTTCTGGTGTTGTACTTTGAACAATAGATAGTTCTGGTATAAATTCCGCAACTATTCCAATTTTTTATCTCATTATAGAACCCAATTGATTATGATATTTGTTGTCAATTTGGGAATCTAAATCTTCATAAGCTTTATATTGATAATCGTAAAGATTAATAAGTAACGACTTTATTTTATCGGATTTTATTAAATCAAAACCATTGTTTGAGGTAAGTAAGTTATAAACTCCTGATTTTGGAATAAAACTTCGAGCAGCATAACTAAATTGCATCAAATATTTGTTAAGATTTTCTTCGGTAAGTTCTAAAAGTTCTGCGTTTTTTTTTAATGGAATAATTTTACGTAGTGCTCTCAATCCTATCATATTCCTTTCAATAGTTTTTTGAACAGTAATTGAGTCTTGCTCTAGAGATGTGAGTAAATTGAGGTAGTTTTCATTCGCTAAATTTGTGGCTTGTCTATCCTCATTCCAATTATTAATTGATAATGCTATCAAAATTCCAATTACCACCAGTATTATTTCGCCGATTGCATAAGTCAGATATTTTCCGAACTTATTTTCAGTTAGAGTTTTTTGTCTAATTTTTCTAAAGAATTTTATCATTGGTTAGCGGTTTCTGGTAATTAAGCACAGCGTTTAGGTTATGGTTTCGTTGCGTGTTTGAGTGCGAGGATTTTCCGAAGGAAAATCAGAAGCTAGCAAACAAAGCAACGACCAAACGACTTAACTAAAATAAGCAATGTTTTTTACACGGTGTTACCCAACGTTTTTTTGTCCGCTATTTGGTCAAATAAATTCCAATATTTTTCAAAATCCGTATTGTTGATTTCTGAAGTTTTAAAATGTTTTTTGAAATCTTTTAACATCAAGTTGTTGTCAGTCCAATATCCATAATTATTTTTAAACGGCATTTTCAAAATCACTTGTCCATTTTTATTTAATCCGATTTCGCGTTCAGGGATTCCAGTTTCAAAATCCAATTCAATGAGCCAGTTTTCTACTAGGTCAATTTTATTTTCAAAATCAGGATTCGCTTTGGGAATTATAGAGGTCAAAATTCCGACGATTGCACTTTTAAAAGTCCGTTTAACAATTCCGTCTGATTGAGATTCTTGTTCCGTTTTTGGGGCTTTAAATTGTATGTAAGTGGCTTTTTTCAAATGTTGGGTAACTATTATATATCCGCAATTTACCAAAAAAGTGCTTATATACAACCCAAACAGTATGGTTATGCGCATGTTTAAGAGCTATTGCTTATATACAAGCATAAGGCTGTATATAAGCACTTTTTAAAAACCAAGACCCAAAAGAGATAACAATTTATCCCGCCATATACGTCCCTCACATATAGTATATCTCGTCACTTTTTTACAATGCCAAAAAAAAACCAAAAACCTATAAGGCTTCTTAGCGATATTTATTAATTTCATCTGTATAAAATATTTGATAAATAAGAAGATGGAATGCCCAGAATAATCTTTTCATTTGATTTGAAATTCGGTGATGGGCATTTCATAGGTAGCTAAGAAGATGATTATGAAAACCACAAAAAGACTAGACGCCGCACTGGAAAAATTGTACACCGCTTTCCACAACAACACTCTAAATGCTGAGTGCTGTAATCATTGCGCGGTGGGAAATATTTGCAATAATACCGATAGTTGGAAGCATCTCAGCGACGAACATGGTTCGCTGCAATTGAACTATGTTGGTCTGGTTCACGAAAATTTAGGACGTAAATTTCAAGGCTATTCACCTCTGGAACTCCTAAAAATTGAAGCTGAATTTTTAAAAGGCTGTGGTTATAAACTTCCGTTGAATTACAGAAATACCAAACCAAAAGACCCGACTTCCAAAGAAACCCTCTTTAAAGGCCTTTGTGCTGCAGTTGCAATTTTGTGTTTTCTTGACGGGATAAAAAATGTAATGGATTTTTATCCGCTACTTCAAAAAGAAACCGAAATGCCTCTTTTGGAAACTGCCCAATAAAAAAAACTCCTTTATCGGACTTTGCCATAAAAGAGGTTTAATAACAATTTTTATTTTGGAAATACTAGGTTATTTATCATAAGAAACCCTCCAAATATGGTTTGTAGTGTCATCTGTTATTAACATGGAGCCATCTTTCAATATTACTGCACCCACGGGTCTTCCCCGTACTTCATCTTTATTACCATTAACAATAAAACCCATAAGAAAATCTTCTGGTTTACCAGCAGGTTTGCCATTTTCAAAAGGAATGAAAACCACACGGTAGCCAGACAGAATATCTCTATTCCAAGAGCCGTGCTGTACCACAAATGCTCCGTTTTTGTATTTTTCGGGGAAAGCGTCTGCGGTGTAAAAAACCAAACCAAGAGAAGCCGTATGCGAACCAAGGTCAACATCTGGCACAATGGCTTCTTTCAACCTAACATTTGGCGGTACCGGAATTCTTGGGTCGTAATGGTTACCCCAATACGAATATGGCCAACCATAATACCCGCCTTCTTTTACCGAAGTTAAATAATCAGGCACCAAATTATCACCCAAATCATCGCGTTCGTTAACTGAAGTCCAAAGTGTTTTTGTGGTTGGTTCCCAATCCATTCCAACTGGGTTTCTAAGTCCCGAAGCATACACCTGAAGGTCACTACCATCCGTATTCATTACGAGAATGTTGGCTTTCATCACTTCGTGTTCCATACCCTTTTCGCCTGCATTGTCACCACTGCCTACGGCAATGTATATTTTGGAATTATCTTCATTTGCAATCAAGTTTCGTGTCCAGTGCCTATTTACTTTTCCAGCAGGTAGGTCAGCAATCTTCTCTCCCATGGAAGTGATTTTGGTTTGTCCAGCCTTGTATGGATAGCGCATCACCGCATCGGTATTGGCAACATACAACCAATCATCAATAACGAGCATCCCAAATGGTTGATTGAGGCCTTCTTTTTTAGTGAGTAATGTTTCGCGAACGTCGGGCTTACCATTATTATCGGTATCACGCAAAATCGTGATTACATCTGCACTGTGTTTTAAGTTGTTTGAACCCCCAGCACCAATGATAGTAGCTCCTATTTGCTTCGGAATACTGTAATTACTATTACTTTCAGCAACTAAAACGTCTCCATTTGAGGTAACATACATCCAGCGCGGGTTTTGAAAACCATCAGCATATTTAGTAACTGTAAACCCTTCCGGTGCCTTTGGAGTTTCTCCTTCTTTCCAACCAATTACGTTGGAATAATTTGAGACAGATTTTGTTTCAAAGGGATCAGGAAGCTGTTTCTCATCTTTAATTTGTGAAAAAAGTGAAATTGGAACAATAATTAAAACGAAAAGCAAGAAATGAATTTTCATAATTTGTTCTTTTGGGTTGCTTAATAAATTGATTAGCTTTTTCTTATATGAAATATATTATTTTGCTGAAGAAGTCTATCTTAAGAAACTGTTATACTTTTAAATATTGAAAAATGATGTGCTTCCAAAGCATTTCACTTTTATAAATTTGCACTATGAAAACCGATATATTTAAAAATATTCGCCCCGCCCGTCCCGAAGATTATAAACAGGTAGCTCCATTGATAATCCAGGCAATGGAAGACTTGGCCTGTACCTTTGCCAATACTGAAGATCCACCAATGGCCATTCCACTTTTTGAGCATTTTTTTCAACAAAAAGCCAATCAATATAGCTTTGAGCATACGCTGGTTTATGAAGAAATGAGGAATGTCATGGGCTCCATTACGTTTTATGATGGCTCATTGTTATCCCAATACCGGCAACCATTTCTAGAGTATATAGCCGAAAAATACAAGGTTACAGATTTAGTAATTGAAGATGAAACCGAATCGAAGGAAGTATATATAGACACGGTAAGCGTTTCCGCCAAGCATCAAGGAAAAGGAATTGGCAAACAATTATTGGCTGCAGCAATAAATCAAGCCAAAAAAGGCAGCCAAAAAAAGATTGGGCTTTTGGTAGATTTAAAAAACCCCAGCGCCAAAAAACTGTATTCGGCATTGGGGTTTGAAAGTGTGGGTAAAAAGCAACTTGGCAATAGTGTTTACGAACACTTGCAACTCAAGTTGTAATTATTTATGGATTGTCAACGCTTGCATCGCGAGCAAGATCTGCATCGTCTTCTTGGTCCCCAATTTTAGTGTCCAAATAAAGCAAGGATTCACTTGTTGCTTTATCACCTCCAGCAATTTTCAATTTGTCCAAAAGATCCATTACTAAGGTTTCTTCTTCTATTTGTTCTTTCACGAACCATTGACCAAAATTCCACGTTGCCCAATCTTTTTCTTCTTGGGAAAGGTTTACTATTCCATAAATGGCAGTAGTGTTGTCTACTTCGTGCTGAAATATTTTCTCGAAACATTCCTGAAGGTTTTTTGGATCTTTTGGCGGAGCTGATAAAGCCGAAATCTTGGATTTTCCACCGCGTTCCTGAATATACTCAATCACCTTCATCATATGGTTGCGTTCTTCGCCAGAATGTCTGAAAAGAAGATTTGCAATACCTGCATATCCCTCACTGTCCGCCCAAATGGCATAGGAAAGATAAATCTGCGCTGCGTTGGCTTCTTGTGTAACTTGTTTGTTTAAAACGTCTTCAATTTTTTTTGAAAGTCTGTTAGTGTCCATAATATTGTTTTACCCCTAAATTACATATTGTTAAACACACAGCGTGTTGCCTTAACATTACATTAGTGCAATTTTTTATGAATAGAATGATTTTAGGAATATAATTGGTTCAATACCACCAGTGATTTTGGTTTTTGATAGCCTTGCACATGAAAACTGTAATACCCCAAGATAAGTTCCAACAGATTATGTCGGTCTTTTTTTGAAAGCTTTATAGTGTTTAAAGTTTCCAGATTTACTCCGAAGAACTTTTTAAAATTTTCTATCTGTGGTCCTTGCAAACAATAGTTGCTTGTGTTTATAGCTTGAAAATTGCCATCCATTATGTTGAAATATGATTCATCAATATTTGAAGCATCTGGATAAAACCCCAAATGCATACTTAATTGCAACAAAAAGAAAATGTGAAAATTGGCTACTTCATCACTTTGGTCAAGCCACTGGAAAGATTGTTCCAAAAAAGTATAAAGTTCTTGATTGGGTTCTTCCTCGCGGATGCAGTTTTTGAGCATTTCAGACAAAAACATAACCAAGCCAGATTTTACGATATTTGTATGCAGTGTTTGATAGGGATAAAATACTTTTGCTTCCTTAATAAATTCAAGTCTGCCCTTATTTTTGTGTTCTGCAATAAGTTCCAACTGGGTGAGGGGCTGAAAATAAGATGCTTTTAGCTTGCCTTTTTTTGATTTTAGAATGTTTCGCAGCAAATAGCTTTTTATTCCCGCAACTTCGGTATAACAACTAGCAATGAGATCTGCTTCGGAATATTTTATGGCTGAAAATACAATGGCTTTGGTAGCGACAACCATCAGCGGATAATCATTATTTTTGAGACTTTGGTTTCCAAATTATCATCTGTGGTAACCAATACCAAATAAACGCCTGAACGAACTTTATACTTCCCAAAAGCTGTAGTGTCCCACAGAACGCTTCCTCCTTCTGAGGTTTCTTCAAAAACAAGACTTCCGTTAATGTCGGTTATTTTTACGTTTGCCCGAGCCGTAAGGCCATCTATGGTTACGTTTCCATAAAATCCAGGTCGTACTGGGTTGGGGAATGCATGTACATTTTCCAAATTATCACTGGGTGCGGTGGCGCTTCCTTTATAAGCCACAAGACCTTGTGTGGTTGCAAAATAAACGACCCCCGTAAAAGGGTCAATCGCTATATCCTGAACGTTATTAGTGGGCAATGGCGAATTGTCTTTTGTGAAACGCAGCAAGGTTTCCTGCCCGTTCGGTGACAAATAAAACACTCCGGAAGTAGCCGTGGCAATCCATTTGTTATTGGAACCATCCACTTTAATACTTGTTATGGATTGCTCATACAAAAGTTCTTGTGCCACACCATTTTCAAGAATAATAATTGCTTGTGATTCTGGTGCTGATCCATCCTCAAAAATGCTTCCGGGACTATAGAGTATTCTGAGTCCTTTAAGTGTGCCTATCCACAATCTGTTCTGGCTGTCAAATGCTAACGCCCTAACACTTGAGGAAGGTAAATTACCATTACCCGAACCTTCTCCTATTTTGTTAAATTTATTGACATTAGCGTTATAGCCTATCACTCCATTTTCATATGTTCCAAAAAAAACATAGTTTTCTCGGCTCAAAGCTAGTTTGGTTAAAGCCAAATCACTTACTGGATTGAAAAAAACTGAAACATCTGTTTTTTGAAACTGTCCGTTTGGTGTTAATTTAATAAGACCTTCGTCCAGCTTGCTCTGCACAAACCACAGATTGCCCTGATTGTCAAATTGTGAACCATATAATCTTATCCCAGCATCAGCTGTTCCTCCGCCTGGTAATGGGAGAAAGACTCTTTCCAATGGGCTATTGGTGTCGTCGTAAAGAACCGTAGGTACATCATCAACAATTTTAAGGAGTCCAGCTTGAAAAGAGCTCATATACACCTCATTAGGTGCTTGGGGATTAATTGTTACTTTTATTAAATCGGATGGCTTTCCTGCAACACTTGCATCCAAATCTTCGTATGAAATATTTGTCCATAAAGTATCACTCAAATGACTTACACCAAACTCTGAAAGAGGGTATGGATTAAAATCACGATCTACTTCACCAAAACTCACCCATAATTGTCCAGGTGTTGCATCGAGTGCAAATGGCTTATTTCTAATAGGTCCATTTGGTAATACCTGTGTGGCCTGCATACTTCCAAAAGGAACAATTAATAGTCCATCTTCTGCAGTACCCAAATAGAAGTTATTTCCAAAGCCATAACCAGACTGAAGGTCTAGCTCAAAGTCTAGAACATTCGTCACTGAGGATTGCTGTACAAATCCATCAGAATAGGCGTAGATTCCTTTTTTTGTGGTAATGGTCAATAAATCAGCTGCAAGCCTGAATTTTTGCACTTCAGAACTAAAAGTTTGAACAACAGTTGTATTTCCTTGAGGCGTAAACCGCAAAATAGAATTCGATCTGTTTGAAACATAAAGCTCGTTACCCAATTTTTCCATAGCTCTGAAACCTCCGCCCATAATGGTGGTCCAGTTTTGGTAATCAATCAAATTATCATCTGCCACCATAGCTCTGCGCATACCGTTACCAGCACTGGCCGCAAAAATATAAGGTTCCTGCACGGTTGTCTGCACAATGTTTATCTGGCTTCCACCATCCCCGATGAAATAAGTATCGCCAAACTCCAATCTCTCAAGATCATATACCGATATACCATATTCTGTGGCAATATAAATCTTACCATTGTATTCGTTGAAATTGTTGATGCGTTTTCTGTCGGGCGGAATGGTTTGCTTTTCGAAAATATCAACCACTTTCAAGATGTTTTCTTCACCGTCTTTCACAATATCTATCAGTCCGTTTTCATAGCCAATAATCAACAATTTAAAAGCTTCACTGTAATGAATTGTAGTAATGAATTCCCCCGAGAGCCCATTAACGGTAGATAAGGTTTTAATTTTTTGCGTAGAAAGATTATAAGTAAACACCGCATTTTCGGCACCCACAAAAATTTTGTTATCGCCCTGCGAAATGTCTTTCACAGAAACATAGGAGAAATGTCCCGTCCAACGGTCTTCGAAATTCTGGGCGATTGCCAGAAACGGAATGAGTAGAAGAAAAGCAATGATCCACCGCTTCATATAAAACTGGTTTTGTTTATTAACACGCTAAAATACTATTTATTGCTGTATATGAATGAAAAAGCCTTTCCATATCCTTCATAATATAAAAAGATATTCGGAAAGGCTTTAGCCTTATTTTGAATTTTGAACCGGTTAAACTACTCCTTGGGCAAGCATTGCATCGGCTACTTTTACAAAGCCTGCAATATTTGCTCCTTTTACGTAATCCACATAACCGTCACCGTCTTTACCGTATTGTACGCAAGCGGCGTGAATGTCGTTCATAATATTGTGAAGCTTTTCATCAACTTCTGGAGCGGTCCAGCTTAATCGCAAAGAGTTTTGAGACATTTCCAAACCTGAGGTTGCAACCCCACCTGCATTTGAAGCTTTTCCGGGGGAGAACAAAATCTTCGCTTTTTGAAATGCTTCAATAGCTTCTGGTGTGCAAGGCATATTGGCTCCTTCGCCTACGCAAGTACATCCGTTCTTTAAAAGCATATTGGCTTCTTCACCGTCCAATTCATTTTGTGTGGCACAAGGAAGTGCAATATCGCATTTCACTTCCCACGGACGTTTTCCTTCAACATATTTTGCGCCAGTATATTTTTTTGTGTATTCTGAAATTCGGCCGCGTCTTTCGTTTTTCAAATCCATTACGAAAGCAAGTTTTTCTGCGTTAATACCTTCGGAATCATAAATATAACCAGCAGAATCTGAAAATGTAACTACTTTTCCACCAAACTCTATTGCTTTTTCGGCGGCATATTGTGCAACGTTTCCAGAGCCAGAAATAACTACTGTCTTTCCTTTAAAGCTTTCGCCTTTGGTTGCAAGCATGTTTTTTGCGAAGTAAACATTTCCATAGCCCGTGGCTTCAGGACGAATAAGTGAACCACCGTAAGAACGGCCTTTTCCGGTTAGTACTCCGGTAAATTCGTTACGAATACGTTTGTACTGGCCAAACATAAAGCCAATTTCGCGACCACCTACACCAATATCTCCAGCGGGAACGTCGGTATCTGGGCCAATATATCTTGATAGTTCTGTCATAAAACTTTGACAGAAACGCATCACTTCATTATCGCTCTTTCCTTTTGGGTCAAAGTTGGAGCCACCTTTTCCACCTCCCATTGGAAGCGTAGTCAAGCTGTTTTTAAAAGTTTGTTCAAACCCTAAAAATTTAAGAATACTAAGGTTTACGGAAGG
This sequence comes from Aequorivita antarctica, assembly GCF_007997155.1. Classification (GTDB taxonomy): domain Bacteria; phylum Bacteroidota; class Bacteroidia; order Flavobacteriales; family Flavobacteriaceae; genus Aequorivita; species Aequorivita antarctica. The sequence continues at coordinate 10,158 of NZ_VORT01000001.1, forward strand.
GTGAAAACGCAAGCCTCCTTTGTATGGCCCGATGGCAGAATTAAATTGAATTCTGTAACCCTTGTTTACGTGAATTTCACCTTTGTCATCCGTCCATGGAACACGAAAAAGTATGGTGCGCTCAGGCTCTACCATACGTTCCAACAGTTTTTTGTTGGCATATTTTTCGTTTTTTTCAATAAAAGGGATTACTGTTTCGGCAACCTCGGTTACCGCCTGAAGAAATTCAGGTTCATTGGGATTGAGTTTTTCGACTTCAGAAATGAAATCCTTTATACTTTGCTTCATCGGTTATAATTTTATTTTACTTTTAGCGAATTTCCTTATTTACTGGATGTTAGAATGTGTTTTACTGAATACATTTCAAAAAAAAATGTTTAAAAAGCACATTAAATTAAACAATTACATAAGGAAGGCACAAATATAAGCGTTATGATAAAAACAGTGTGCAATTTTTTACAAATAAGCTAAATAGTATTATTAAATTTCGCTGTTAAACATGTTTTTATATATTTGTTGTGTCTCAAACTAAACCTATTTTTATAATGAATACCAGAATTTTACTATTGGTATTTTTCTTGTTGGTCTTAACAAAGCAAGAAGTTTACAGTCAGCTTGGCTTTTCTCACGAGGTGGGTTTAATTACAGGGCCCGTAGTTTTCTATTCAGATTTTGGTCAGCGTAATAATTTTGAAACCAATGCTAAAAACACTGGTTTTGGAGTTGGTCTTATCCATTATCTCAATTTTTCGTATCGTGCAGATTGTAATTGCTACACCCGCGATAAGTATTTTAACGATCACTTTAAGATCCGTAATGAGATTGACTACCACAAAACAAATCTGGAGCATTTTGGTCGTTGGGTAGAAGCTGACCAAACTTCTTTGTTTGCAGATCAACTTCGTGCCATGAGCGGTTCTGTTACTGTTTTTGAAATTGGGTCACAGTTGGAATATTTTCCTTTTAGCATCCGTGATTTTGCTGCGGGCGCTTATAAAATTGCACCCTTTATGAGCTTTGGGGTACATTGGGTAAGTTATAGCTCTGAGGTTACCTCTTCCTTGGGACCTTTAAACACTCCTATATCTACGCCGGATAAATACTATAATTCCTTTCAACAGGGACCTGCTTCCACTTGGGCCGTTGTAGGCAGCGTTGGTATTCGTTACAAATTAACCCCGTTGAGCGATTTGATGCTGGACAGTCGCTGGGAGCATTACTTTTCAGATTATGTGGACGGTCTTAATCCAACACTTGAAAACAACGGAACAACGCCAGTTCCCGAAAACAAAGCCAATGAGTGGATTTATTGGTTAAATATTGGGTATATTTATTATATAGATTAAAGATTTTTTAAAATATAAAAACGGGTCAGATTCTAAATAATCTGACCCGTTTTGTTTTCTATAAACTGATTGAACTATCCTATCGCCTGTTTCAAATCTGCAATTAAATCTTCTATATCTTCAATACCCACGGAAAGACGAATCAACGAATCAACAATACCTGTTTTTTCGCGTTCTTCCTTCGGAATGCTAGCGTGGGTCATACTTGCAGGATGGCCTGCAAGGCTTTCCACCCCGCCCAAGCTTTCTGCCAATGTGAAGATTTTTAAATTTTCTACTATCTTGATGGCTTCATCATAGTTATTTCCCTTGGTTACAAATGAAATCATCCCGCCAAAATCCCTCATTTGTTCTTTTGCAATATTATGATTTGGATGGCTTTCAAAACCAGGCCAATATACTTTTTCAATTTTTGAATGCTTTGTCAAATATTCCGCAACGGCTTTCCCATTTTCACAATGGCGTTGCATGCGGATGTGAAGCGTCTTCAAACCTCTCAAAACAAGAAAACTATCCTGCGGTCCACAAATAGCACCACTTGCGTTTTGGATAAAATAAAGTCTTTCCGCAAGATCTTTATCTTTTACAATTAAAGCGCCCATAACCACATCACTATGCCCACCAAGGTATTTTGTGGCGCTGTGCATCACTATATCTGCACCCATTTCCAATGGTTGTTGCAAATAAGGTGTTGCAAAAGTGTTGTCAACCGCAAGTAGAACTTTGTGTTTTTTAGCAATTGAAGCCGCCTTTTTAATGTCTATGATGTTCATCATTGGGTTGGTTGGAGTTTCCACCCAAATGAGTTTGGTTTTATCAGTTACGTAATCTTCAATTTTATCGGCATTTTCCATTCCGATGAAATGGAACTTTATACCAAAGCCTTCAAAAATCTTGGTGAACAAACGGTAGGTTCCACCATAAAGATCGTTGGTAGAAATTACCTCATCGCCAGGTTTTAAAAGCTTCATTACGGCATCAATTGCTGCAAGACCGCTTCCAAAGGCAATTCCGAATTCGCCGTTTTCAATACTGGCAAAAGCGCGCTCCAAAGCAGCACGTGTTGGATTGCCGCTACGCGAATACTGAAAACCTTTGTGACCACCTGGAGTGGTTTGCGAATAAGTTGAAGTTTGATAAATTGGTGGCATAACAGAACCATAAGCCGGATCTACATTATGCTGCCCGCCGTGTATTGTTTTGGTGTTGAATTTCATCTGTATATAATATTTGAGAAATAAGAAGATGGAATACCCAAATATACATCTTCAATTAATTTATAATTCATTGATGGCCATTCCATATAAATGAATATTAATTTAAATAACAAAAAGTAATATTAAGACTATATTTTATCATTTAATATAACTTTCACAATCGCTGATTTTAAAGTTATTACTTTTGAAATGCAAATGTAAAAGTTTCATTTGTGATAGCTAACCATCTATTCCTTTTAACGTATGAATAACAAAATTGCGGTCGTAACAATAATTGCGCTTATAATCGTGAGTTGCGACCAAGAAAAAAATATTGAGTTTTCTTCGGAAAGCTTTACAGAAAAGGAGCTTTCCATTTGCACCAATAGCAAATGTCCCGAAGTTACTATCAACTATGTGGAAGTTTTTGGCGATGATGGCGTTTCTGAAAAAATAAACAAGAAGATTAAAAACTTCATCTTCAGTTCGCTTTTAATGGGTGAAGACACCATTCCAACTGCCAGAACAATACAAGAAGCAGCAACTGGTTTTATTGAAGCTTACAATGCTGATAAAACGCAATTCCCCGATATGGCTGGGGAGTATTTTGCTGAAATCTCTGTGAATGAAATTTACAGTTCAAAAGGGCATCTTTGTTTTGAAATGCGGCAATACCTTTTCACTGGTGGTGCTCACGGATATGGCACCACTTCATTTCTAAACATTGATCCAAAAACCGGGGACGAGCTCAATTCAAATGAGCTTTTTAAAAACAACAAAGAGTTCACTGCTTTCGCGGAAAAGAAATTTCGTGCAGAACAAAAAATAGCAAAAGATCAATCAATTAATGACAATGGGTTTTGGTTTGAGAATGACGATTTCTATCTTCCCGAAAGTGTCGGTTTTACACAGGACAGTCTCATATTTGTTTACAACCAATACGATATTGCCAGCTATGCAGATGGCCCGATAGAACTAAAAATAGCTATGAAAGAAGCCAAGCCTTTCCTAAGTATTGATTAGTTTTGGGCTATGCAAAAAGTATATTATTTATCAACCTGTGATACCTGTAAACGTGTGATGGACGAAATAGAAATTCCATCATCTTTCATAAAACAGGATCTAAAAGTACAGGGAATTACAGAAAAAGAATTGAATGAACTTTTCAACCTAACTGATAGCTTTGAAGCGCTTTTCAGCCGCAGGGCAAAGCTCTATAAAGAGCGAAGTTTAAAAGATGAAAATCTTTTGGAGGAAAATTACAAAGGACTCATTTTGGAGCACTATACTTTTTTGAAGCGTCCCGTAATTGTAAACAACGATAAAATTTTTATTGGCAGTAGCCCAAAAACGGTTGCGGAAGCAAAAAAATCCATCCATAATAATTGACAAACCAACGCATCTTTGCGCTTTTGGCGGCAACCACTGCCAGCACCATCTATGGTATAAACCATACGATTGCAAAAGGACTGATGCCAGATGTAATTCAGCCGTTCGGCTTTATATTATTGCGGGTTTCGGGGGCAGCAGTGATTTTTTGGATACTAAGTTTGTTCTTCCCTTCAGAAAAAATTGAGCGTCGCGATTGGTTTCGTTTTGTAATCTGCGCGTTCTTCGGAATGGTTTTAAATATGCTTGCCTTCTTTAAGGGATTAAGCCTTTCCACACCCATCAATAGTTCCGTTATTATAACACTGTCACCCGTTTTGTTATTGGTACTCGCCGCATTTATTTTAAGGGAACGGATAACTTGGGTGAAAAGTCTGGGTATCTTTCTAGGGCTTTGCGGAGCTTTGGTTTTAATCCTCTTTGGAATGAAAGAACAACCAAATGCCCCAAATATTCCGCTCGGAAACCTACTGTTTATAGTAAATGCAACCTCCTATTCTATCTATTTGATTTTAGTGAAACCCTTAGTGCCAAAATACAGTTCCATTACTTTAATGAAGTTTCTCTTTCTGTTTGCATTCCTAATAAATCTGCCAATCGGAATTTCAGAATTTACTGAAGTAGCTTGGACGAGCCTTCCTTTCGAGGACCTTTGGAAACTGGCCTTTGTGGTAATCTGCACAACGGTTATGACCTATCTTCTAAATATTTACGCGTTAAAACAACTGAGCCCTTCAACCATAGGTGCATTTATTTATTTGCAACCAGTAATTGCGGTGATTTTTGCTGTAATAGTTGGCGCAGATAGTCTCACTTCATTAAGAATTGGCGCAGCAGCATTAATATTTTTGGGTGTTTACCTTTCCACAATAAAACGTGCCCGTAAATTTTCAGATTAAAGATCTATTGGACGCTGACTGTATTTTCGGGTGTTTTCTTTAGTAAGAATTCTGAAATCATCCGTCTTTTCCAATGAATTGAATTTATCATAAAACTCCTTCGGAAGTTCCACGAGCTTTCGTTCTTTTAAATCAATCCATCCGCCCATCATTTCGCAGCGGGCATAGTTTTTACCTTTCTCATCGTAGAAATTATGCAGAAATTCAAAATATGTCCCGTCTTCAGACAATCCTTTTAATTGGAGTGAAACAGTAACCGGTTTCCCAGGAAAAAATTCACGGAAATAATACATATGCTCATAAAAAGCCACCGGCCCCAAATTGTACTCCGCTAAATGCCGTTGATCCATTCCGCTTTCCATCAAAAAACTCATACGGGTGTGACTCATGTAATCTATATACGCGCTATTGCGAAGATGCCGATTGGCATCCACATCACTCCAGCGTATTTCAAATTGTTTTGTGTACATCTTCAAATTTTTCTACAAATTTAGAGTACTTTTGTTATGCAAGCATAATAAATGTGTTTAGTTTCTGTTAAAATTTCTTTTAGAAAATGCCGCTAATTAAAAGCAATTACAAACCTTTATTTCCCTTTAAAAATGGACACTTCTCAACTATTTATTCTGCGAAACTTCGCCCTTCACCCAATTTAGTCCAACAACGAGAACGCTTGCAATTGCCAGACGGCGATTTTATGGATATCGATTGGTCCTTTGCCAATAAGCCGTCGCGGAAAGTTGCAATCCTGCTCCACGGTCTCGAAGGTAACGCCCAGCGAACCTATATGAAGGGGCAAGCCAGAATTTTAAATCAAAACGGTTGGGATGCAGCAGCCGTAAATTTTCGGGGCTGTAGCGGTGAAGATAATCTTTCCTATCAATCCTATAACGCAGGAAAAACTGACGATTTGGAAGCGATTATTAATCATATTCTTAAAAAAGACAAATACACCGAAATAACTTTAGTAGGTTTTAGTTTGGGGGGCAATTTACTTTTAAAGTATTTGGGAGAACGCGAATCTTTTCCGAAGGAAATTAAAAAAGCCGTAGCCATTTCAACCCCTTTAAGTTTAAAGGGTTCTTTGGAATCATTAAATGAGTTTTCCAATTGGGTTTATAGAAATTCCTTTTTGTTCGATCTTCGGAAAAAGTACAAAACCAAAATGAAGGATTTCCCTGAAAAAATGACGGCTTCAGATTATAAAAAAATCACCTCCCTTTTGGAGTTCGATAATATTTATACCGCCCCAGCACACGGTTTTAAAGATGCTTTAGATTATTACGAAAAGAACAGCAGCCTACAGTTTCTTCCGAATATCCAAATTCCTGTCTTTATTTTGAATTCCGAAAACGACAGTTTCCTTTCTTCGGAATGTTATCCAACAGAATTGGTTTCAACTATGAAAAACCTCCACCTCGAAATTCCAAAATACGGCGGCCACGTGGGTTTTCATCAAACAAATAAATTGTATTACAGTGAAAAACGTGCGGTGCAATTCTTGAATGAATAATTCAGTTTAAAACCCTCACGCCTCAAACCCACAACCTACCGCCTAATTTTATTACCTTTGCCTTCACAAAATTAGGAATATGATCCAATCCATGACGGGCTACGGCAAAGAAATTATTCAACTGCCATCCAAAACTATTACCATTGAAATTAAATCGCTTAACAGTAAAGGACTTGACCTCAACACACGTGTGCCTTCGGCCTATCGTGAAAAAGAGCTTGAAATCCGTGACTTGCTAGCTAAATCATTGCAGCGTGGAAAAGTAGATTTTTCACTTTACATTGAAGTTACGGGCGAAGCAGTTACAACCCAACTTAACGAAAGCGTTGTTAAACAATACATAAAACAATTGGCGAACGTTGTAAATGGTGATCCCGTGGAGCTTTTAAAAATGGCGGTACGTATGCCCGATGCCATGAAAACAGAGCGCGAAGAAATAGATGAAAAGGAATATGAAACCATTCTAAAAGGAATTGACAGCGCATTGGAGGCCATCAACAAGTATAGAACCGACGAAGGTTTGGTATTGGAAAATGACTTTTTGGATCGCTCTAAAACCATTTCAAAATTGCTAGATGAAGTGATTGCCTTGGATCCCGAAAGGATTGACGGTGTAAAAGAAAGACTTCGCAAAGCGGTTGCTGATTTAAAGGAAAAAGTGGACGAAAACCGTTTTGAGCAGGAATTGATCTACTATCTTGAAAAATACGACATCACCGAAGAAAAAGTGCGTTTAAAAAATCACCTCGATTATTTTGAACAATCACTGAATTCGCACGATTCAAACGGAAAAAAATTAGGGTTTATCACTCAGGAAATTGGCCGTGAAATCAATACCATAGGCAGCAAGGCAAATTATGCGCCCATGCAACAAGTAGTGGTGCAAATGAAGGACGAGCTGGAAAAAATAAAGGAACAAGCACTTAACGTTCTATAGATGGAAGGAGGGAAATTGATAGTGTTTTCGGCACCCTCTGGCAGTGGAAAAACCACAATTGTGCAGCATTTGTTGAAACAAGAAGATCTCAACTTGGAGTTTTCAGTTTCCTGTACTTCTCGGGAACCTCGCGGTGATGAAAAACACGGAGAAAATTACTATTTCATTTCACTCAAAGAATTTAAGCAGCACATCAAAAACGATGATTTTTTGGAGTGGGAAGAAGTGTATCGCGACAATTTTTACGGCACCTTGAAAAGTGAAGTGAAGCGTATTTGGAGCCATGGCAAAAACGTAATTTTTGACATTGACGTTGTTGGCGGACTTCGCATTAAAAAGAAATACCCCGATAAAACCTTGGCTGTTTTCGTAAAACCTCCGAGCATTGACGAGCTGAAAATCAGACTCAAAAAACGCAAGACTGAAAGCGATGAACGCATCAATATGCGTATTGCAAAAGCTTCAGTGGAATTGGCTACAGCACCACAGTTTGACTATATAATCAAAAACCACGATTTGGAAACGGCTCTAAACGAAGCACACGATTTGGTGGAGGGTTTTATAAAACAATAAAAAGCAACATCTAAAATTTGAAATCTTCAAAAAAAATAGGACTCTATTTCGGCACTTTCAACCCAATACACGTTGGGCATTTGATAATTGCCAACCACTTGGTGGAGTTCAGCGATTTGGATGAAGTTTGGTTTGTAGTAACTCCTCACAATCCCTTAAAAAAGAAAAAAACACTTTTGGAAGATCATCATCGGCTTGCAATGGTTCGCATTGCTGTTGAAAATTATCCAAAATTGCAAGCAAGTAACGTGGAATTTGATCTTCCGCAGCCAAATTACACTGTGAATACTCTGGCTTATTTGGAAGAAAAATATCCCGAAAAAAACTTCTGTTTAATTATGGGCGAGGACAACTTGAAAAGTTTCCCGAAGTGGAAAAACTATGAGATTATTTTAGAACGCTATTCAATTTATATTTATCCCAGAATTTCCGAAGGAACTTTGGAAACGCAATTCGAGAATCACAAAAAGATAAAAAAGATTGATGCCCCAATTATTGAACTTTCTTCAACATTTATCCGCAAAGGCATAAAATCTGGAAAAAACATTCGCCCTATGCTTTCGACGGAAGTTTGGAAGTATTTGGATGAGATGAATTTCTATAAATAAAAAACCGCCCCACCAAATTAACACTTGGGGAGCGGCCTCAACTAAATAACCAACCAAAATCATTGAAACTACTTTCGTATTCAAGGGTAAACCCATTTCAATAATCAAAACCCATAACGCCATAAATCAAGGAATGATTGTGCTGCCATTCTTAAGCTATTGTTAAAAGTTTCATCTGATGACAGTAATTGTTTTTCATAGGACAGATGGAACATCCGAATCTTCTTTTTCCCTTCTGATTTAAAATAGAGTAATGGATGTTTTGGCAGATATTATGTACTTTTGATTTATTAATTCAATTAAATGTCAGACAAACCAAAATTTGCAGTCTTTGGCGGGGGAAGCTGGGCCACGGCAATTGTAAAAATGCTCTGTGAAAACCTAGACGAAGTAGGTTGGTATATGCGCAGTAAGTCTTCCGTAGATTTTATAAAGAAGAACAACCACAACCCAAACTATTTAAGTTCAGTGGAGTTTAACCTGAAACAATTAAAACTCAGCACAGACATTAATGAGACAGTCTCCAATGCCGATTATCTAATCTTCGTAATTCCTTCAGCCTTCCTTAGCCAAGAACTTGAAAAACTGACGGCTTCTTTAGAAGACAAAGTAGTTTTTTCAGCCATTAAAGGCATTGTTCCCGAAACCAGTCTGATTGTTGGTGACCACTTTAATACGCATTATAAAGTTCCGTTTAATAACATTGGTGTTATCTCTGGTCCTTGTCACGCTGAAGAAGTTGCGCTTGAAAGACTTTCCTATTTAACCATAGCAAGTGCAGACGCAGAAAAGGCAAAATGTCTTGCATCGGTATTAAGCAGTGATTATATTAAATGCAACATCAGCGACGACGTTTTAGGTACTGAATATGCCGCCATGCTTAAAAACATTTACGCTGTTGCCGCAGGAATTGCACATGGCCTTGGCTATGGCGACAATTTCCAAAGCGTTTTGATGAGCAACGCCATCCGCGAGATGAAAAAGTATGTGAAAAAAGTTCACAAAATGAAACGTGATATTAATGACTCTGCTTATTTGGGCGATTTGTTAGTTACGGGCTATTCCTTGTTTAGCCGAAACAGAATGTTCGGAACAATGATTGGAAAAGGCTACACCGTCAAAAGCGCCCAAATGGAACTGAGCCAAATAGCCGAAGGTTATTACGCTACAAAAAGCGCTTATAATCTCAACCAGCAAAAGGGAAAGAAAAAGGCCAAAACCCCAATAATAGATGCTGTTTACGCAATTCTTTATGAAAATAAGGATCCCAGAAAGATATTTAAAAAGCTAACGGAAAAGTTGGATTAAAAAAAAGCCCCGCTACTAGTAGCGGGGCTTTTTTTAATTTTTAATGTCTTTATTGATTTTTTCGGGTAAGTCTTCATAACCCATATTAAAAAGGGTAAATCCAAAAATATCGGCATATTGCTCAATAGTTTTACTTACTGGCGTTCCCGCTCCGTGGCCGGCATCGGTTTCAATTCGTATTAAAACAGGATTGTTTCCTGTTTGTTTCGATTGAAGTTCAGCAGCGAATTTAAAACTGTGCGCTGGCACCACCCTATCGTCATGGTCGCCAGTGGTAATCAATGTTGCAGGATATGCAACCCCTTCTTTTACATTGTGCAATGGCGAATATCCTTTTAAATATTCAAACATTTCTTTGTTATCTTCTGCTGTTCCGTAATCATACGCCCAACCAGCACCAGCCGTGAAAGTGTGGTAACGAAGCATATCCAAAACTCCAACTGCGGGAAGCGCTACTTTCATCAAATCGGGTCTTTGGGTCATTGTTGCTCCTACTAACAAACCTCCGTTTGAACCACCACGGATTGCAAGATAATCGCTAGAGGTGTAATTGTTTTTGATTAAATATTCAGCCGCAGCTATAAAATCATCAAACACATTTTGTTTCTTCATCTGTGTACCGCCGTTGTGCCATTTTTCACCATATTCGCCACCGCCACGTAAGTTTGGCACTGCATATATACCGCCTTGTTCCATCCATACCGCATTAGCAATACTAAAACTTGGAGTTAAGCTGATGTTGAATCCACCATAACCGTATAGTATCGTTGGATTTTTCCCATCCATTTTCAAGCCTTTTTTGTGGGTAATAATCATCGGGATTTTTGTTCCATCCTTGGAAGTATAGAAAACCTGATGGCTTTCGTAGTTTTCTGGGTTGAAATCTATTTCGGGTTTTATGTGTAATTCTGAAGCGCCACTCGCAATATCATATTTATAAATGCTTCCGGGAGTTACATAATTTGTGAAGGAATAATACAGTTCCTTTTCTTCCTCTTTTGTTCCGAAACCACCGGCGGAACCTACCCCAGGAAGTTTAATTTCTCGAATCAATTTCCCATCATAATCATACTGCATCACTTTTGAAACCGCATCGACCATATAATTGGCAAAAATATTTCCACCACCAGTGTTGGCAGAAAGCACATTTTCAGTTTCAGGAAGAAACTCCTTCCAATTATCTGGAGTCGGATTTTCAGCATCTACAGTAACAATTTTTTTGTTCGGTGCGTTCCTATTGGTAACGATGTATAGTTTGGAACCAACATTCTCCATAATGAAAGTATCTGAATCAGTATCGTTCAAAATGGTAACAAATTTAGAATCTGGTTTTGTAAGATCTTTTATAAAAAGTTTATTTCCCGTGGTTGAAGTACTTGCCCTGATAATTAAATAATGGTTGTCTTCGGTTACACTTCCGTTTATGTAGCGGTGCTTTTCTTCAGGTGTTGCGCCAAAAATAACTTTATCGTCACTTTGAGGTGTACCTAATTTATGATAATACACTTTGTGTTGATCGGTCTTTGCTGAAAGTTCACTGCCTTTTGGTTTGTCATAACTAGAATAATAGAATCCATCTTCTCCCTTCCACGAAAGCCCACTAAATTTAATGTCTTTCAAAGTATCGCCTACCAATTCCCTAGTTTCGGTTTTCATTATCAACACTTTGCGCCAGTCGCTTCCACCTTCAGAAATGCTGTATGCTAATTTGCTTCCGTCCTTGGAAAAACTAGTTTCGCCCAAAGAGATTGTTCCATCCTCCTTAAAAGTGTTAGGATCTAAAAATATTTCAGCGGTGTTTGGATCTTCTCCAGTTTTATAACGGTAGATAACATATTGATTTTGCAGCCCGTCATTTTTGTAGAAATAAGTATAGTTCCCTTCATGAAATGGTGCGCCTACTTTTTCATAATTCCAAAGATCGGAAAGACGGTTTTTTAATTCTTCCCGGAAAGGTATTTTGTTCAAATAATCAAAAGTTACTTCGTTTTCAGCCTTTACCCACGCTGCGGTTTCCTCGCTACGGTCGTCTTCCAGCCAACGGTATGGGTCTTTTACCTCAACACCAAAGTAGGTGTCCACGGTATCTATTTTTTTTGTCTGCGGATAGGTCACGGAAATTACTTCTTTTTTAGGTTCTTCTTTGCAGCCAACAAAGGCAAGGATTAAAATTGCAGGAACGATTAAAAACTTCATAAGATTTTATTTTTTACGAAATGCAAATGTACATTTTTTAAATGTATAGAAAATAGTAGAGAAAAGAAAAAGGCCTCCATTTCGGAAGCCTTCATTTTAACAAAAACATTCAATTTCAGAGAAATAATGGTCTGTAAACTTTCCAATGTTTGTAGATCAATATAGCGTTTAAAGCCAAGATCACTATAGCTATAATAAGCCCTGGTGTATCCATAAACAAATGGAATAGCAAAATATTCAACGTGATAGGCGCAAGTAATAGTAAAGCAAATGGCACCCATTTGTTAAACAGCAGGAGCAATCCAATAAAGAGTTCAAAAACTCCAACAACTTTCAGAATGTATCCTGTGTTGCTGAGAGAATCAATAAAAATAGCAGCATCTCCTGTATAGATATGCGTTGGCATAAAGTTGAAGTGCATCAGTTTGCTCAGTCCAAAAAATATTAATCCCAAGCCTAATATAATTCTTAGGATTTTAGTAAAAGTTGAATTCATAGGCTTTAGGTTTAAAGGTTAATCCTTAAAGATACTGAAAAATAAAAAATGCACCTTTAAAAAAAGTGCATTTTTTTAACAAATCTTTAAAAAGATTCCTTTATTTTATCTTAAAAAACTAAACGAGATTGTTGTTCAACAAATATTCTGCTATTTGAACAGCATTGGTTGCAGCACCTTTCCGAAGGTTATCACTCACTATCCACATATTTAGGGTATTGGGTTGCGTTTCATCACGACGAATGCGCCCAACGAAAACATCGTCTTTGTCGTGTGCGTAAATTGGCATTGGGTAAGTGTTGGTGTCTGGGTTATCCTGAACAGTGATCCCTGGAGTTTGGTGCAGAATTCTGCGGATATCTCCCAATTCAAAATCATTTTCAAACTGAACATTTACAGCCTCACTATGGCCTCCTGCGGTTGGAATACGAACGGCTGTTGCAGTAACTGAAAACGTGCGGTCACCCAATATTTTTTGTGGCTCGCGTGCCAATTTCATTTCTTCTTTGGTGTAGCCATTAGGCTCAAAAACATCGCAATGCGGTATTGCGTTTCGGTGGATTGGGTATGGGTAAGCCATTTCCCCTTTTATTCCAGCCATTTCATTCTCCATTTGCTGAACGGCTTTAACGCCAGTCCCAGAAACAGATTGGTAGGTGGAAACAACTACCCTTTTCATCTTATATTTTTTATGAAGCGGCGCTAAAGCCATTACCAACTGTATGGTTGAACAATTTGGGTTGGCTATTATTTTATCGTCTTTGGTCAGCAAATGTGCGTTGATTTCGGGAATGATTAGTTTTTTATCGGCTTCCATTCTCCATGCAGAAGAATTGTCGATTACAGTAGTTCCAGCCTCCACAAATTTTGGCGCCCATTCTAAGGAGATGCTTCCGCCAGCAGAAAAAATGGCGATGTTGGGTTTTGCAGCAACGGCCTCTTCTAAACCGATTACTTTATGATTTTTCCCTTTAAAAGAAATTTCCTTCCCCACAGATTTTTCCGAAGCTACCAAAAGTAGTTCGTCAATTGGGAAATTTCGTTCGTTCAACACTTTTAACATTACTTCGCCAACCATTCCAGTGGCTCCTACCAAAGCTAATTTCATTTTAATTGAATTTTACGCAAAAGTAGTTTATAGCAAGTTATTTTTTCTGAATTAAAGGAAAAAAAGAACCCTCCAAAGCTTTAGGCGAAGAAGGGTTTAAGGTTAGAATATGTAATGCAGCGGTGGCTGAAATTTATTTTTTTCTTAGTTCGTCGCGGATTTCTTTTAATAAATCTACTTCTGATGGGCCTGGAGGTGGTGCTGGAGCTTCTACTTTTTTGGCTCTTACTTTTGCGTATGCCTTAACAATTAAAAACAATACAAAACCAACGATTACCAAGTTTATCAAAGCATTGATCCACCTTCCGTACATAACAGCATTTTCAGGTTTGGCAACTTCACCATCTGGGCCAATTACAGCCGGATCAAGCACGTATTTAAGGTCCGCAAAATCCATTCCACCAGTAAAATGGCCAACGAGTGGCATAATCATGTCATTTGTAAATCCTGTAACAACAAGCCCCACAGCGCCTGCCAAGATTACAGCAACGGCAAGGTCTACCACGTTGCCGGTCATAATAAAATCTCTAAATTCTTTTAACATGTTGATTGGTTTTAGAAGTTAATAGCTACTAAAATACTCAAAAGAATTCATTAATTTAAAAAATGAATTCTAATATTATTTGCGGCAAACAATCCTTTTTACTCTTTGTGAAACTGCAGTAATTAATTCATAAGAAATAGAATTTATTGCTGCTGATAATTCTTCAGCATTTGCGGAAGGGCCAAAAACGATGGCTTCATCACCTTCCTCGCAGTTAATATTAGTAACATCTACCATTATCATATCCATGCAAACGTTGCCGAGAATATGGGCTTTTTTTTCGTTTATAGTTACCCAGCCCTTTCCTCTACCGTAAGAACGTGGAATTCCATCTGCGTGACCAATGGGAAGCGTTGCGGAACGCGTTGTTTTTTCAGCAATAAAGCCTCGGTTGTAGCCTACGCTTTCACCTTTTTGTACCGTGTGAATTTGTGAAATAACTGTTTTTAAAGTCGCTACAGGCTTTAAATGCTTGTTTACTTCTTTGTCGTTTCCGAAGCCGTAAAGACCAATGCCTGTGCGTACCATGTCAAAATGTGCTTCGGGATAGTTGATAATTCCAGAAGTGTTTACGCAGTGAAGAAGTGGCTTATAACCAAGTTTCACTATAAGCTCTTCTGAAATTTTCCGAAAACCTTCAATCTGCCCTAATGTAAATTCTTTCTCATTTAAATCCTCACTCGCAGCAAGATGTGAAAATGCTGATTTCACTTTTACGCTTGTGGTTTTCGAAAGTATTTCAACAATAAAAGAAATATCACTTTCATCAAAACCCAAACGGTTTAAGCCTGTATTGAATTTTAAATGAATTGGATAATTGGTCTGTTTTTCTGCTTCCGCAAAAGCGATAAACTCTTGCAAGGTTTTCCGAGAATAAATGCTCGGCTCCAAACAGCGGTTTACTATTACCTCAAAACTAACAGGAAGCGGATGTAGCACCAAAATTGGCGTTTCGATATTTGCAATTCTGAGCGTCTCACCCTCATTAGCGTATGCAACGGCGAAATAATTAACGCCCAAATCAACAAGTTCCTTTGCAATAACTACAGAATCGCTTCCGTAGGCAAAGGCTTTTACCACGGCAAGTACTTTGGTTTTAGGCTTTAGTTTTGAAGTAAGGTAACTGTAATTATTGTCGAGCGCGTTAAGGTTTATCTCCAATAAAGTTTCGGTGGCTTTGGGCATTTAAACTTGAAGTTTATATTTTTTTCTATTATTGATTGCTCTGAAAAATTCACCCTTTTAGGATATGGGCTAGAGTTTTTCTAGGCTTGTTTTCCTGTTTTTTCAGAAGATTTGTTTTCGCGTATTTCTTCGGCTTCTTTTACCTCCAGTTTCACTACTTTATCCCGAAGTTGTGCTTTATAATAAGCGGCGCGGCTCAAAGGCTCATATTCTTCTGTTTCACCAAGTAAAACCAAGGCTTCACTTTTTGCTTTTCTATAACTATAATGGGCAAGATTTCCGGTGCGGGTACAGACGGCGTGTACTTTGGTAACATATTCCGCAGTTGCCATCAAAGCGGGCATTGGACCAAAAGGATTGCCTTTATAATCCATATCAAGTCCTGCTACTATCACCCGAACGCCACGATTGGCAAGGTCGTTGCACACTTTCACTATTTCATCATCAAAAAACTGGGCTTCGTCTATACCAACCACATCACAGTTATCTGCCAAGATTGGAATATTTGCAGCCGCAGGAACTGGGGTGGAACGAATTTGGTTCCTATCGTGACTTGTAACGGAATCTTCAGTGTAGCGCGTGTCTATGGAAGGTGTGAAAATTTCCACTTTTTGGCGGGCAAATTGGGCACGTTTCAACCGTCGGATAAGCTCTTCAGTCTTTCCCGAAAACATGGAACCACAGATTACTTCAATCCAGCCAAATTGTTCTTTCTGATTTACGGTATTTTCAAGAAACATAGTTTAAATTTACGCGAAACAATGGCACTAATACTTTTTCCAAACGAATGTTCAACTTGAAGATTGCTTAAAATCTTTTTAAAACAATGGATTTAGACAAGAAAACAAAAATAGTTGACGTTTACATAAAGGATGCGTAAATTTATAAAAACAAAATAGAAATTCAGTTTAATTTAAAAAGATATGAAGAAGAAACTCCGCGAGCAGGTAACAGTGCTTGCAAAGCAACTGATTGAAGAAGAAAAAACATTTAAAACCGCTTCCATAAAGGGATTGGTAGGCGAGCTCTATGAAAAGTTGGCTGTGCTTGAATATCTTGAAAATCAACTAGAGGAGCCTTCCGAAAAACCAATAGCAGCGTCTATGGACTCCAAAAGTTTCCGAGAGGAAAACTGGTTTACAGAGCCTGAACCCGTACCTCAACCCGATCACAAAGAAGATCTTATTGAGCCATTGATGGAAAAAATAAAGGACATTGTTGCGCAAATGCCAGAAGAGAGCGAGCGTATCGATGAACTATTGGATGAAATACTTCCGAAAAATCTCGAGACTAAAACTGCCGAAATACAGGAAAAATCAACGGTAAAGTATGTAAAAAATGATTTGGAGGAATTCGCCTCAAACTACCAGCAAATGCCAGAGTTTGAACGAAAAACTACAGAGCTTTTCCCAAAATCAGTTGAAGGGACCGAAGCCAGCAAAACGATGACGGAATCGCGCGCAAAATCTTTGAACGATACCGTAAACAAAGGTTTAAACATTGGATTAAACGATCGATTGGCTTTCATAAAACACCTTTTTGAAGGGCAGACCGAAGATTTTACACGCGTGCTTTCGCAAATAAACACAATGGAAAATTATGAAGAGGCGCAAAGTTTCATCAAAGGAAAAGTAAAACCCGACTATAACTACTGGTTAGAAAAAGAAGAATATTCAGAACGTTTTATGAACATCATTGAAAAGCGTTTTAACTAAATCCCACATTTTATGACAGCCCAAAAAACAATCTACTGGATAGCCACTGGGTTGCTTAGTACCCTGTTTCTGTATTCGGCATTTATGTATTTAACAGATACGGCGGTAATTGAAGGCTATTACCAAGATTTTCAATATCCCACTTATCTAGTAATCCCAATGGCTCTCGCAAAAGTTTTGGCAATCATTTTTATCCTGTTACGAAAACCAAAATGGGTAATGGAGTGGGCATACGCGGGTCTGTTTTTTGATATGGCGCTGGCTTCTTTTGCACATTATAGCATAAACGATCCGGCAATTACCCTGCCTTTGGTTGGAATTATTTTACTATTGACTTCATATTTCTTCGGAAAAATCGTTCGCGCATAAATTATGGGAAAACTCTATTTGGTACCCACTCCTATTGGCAATTTAAAAGATATGACCTTTCGCGCTGTTGAAGTGTTGAAAGACGTAGATTTAATCCTCGCCGAAGACACCCGAAACAGTGGAAAACTGATGAAACATTTTGAAATTGGCACCCAAATGCATTCCCACCACATGCACAACGAGCACAAAACGGTGGAAGGCATTGTAAAACGCATCCAAAATGGTGAAAACATTGCGTTAATAAGTGATGCCGGAACTCCAGCCATCAGCGATCCTGGATTTTTATTGACTCGCGCCTGTGTGGAAGCTGGTATTGAAGTAGATTGCTTACCTGGTGCCACAGCTTTCGTGCCAGCACTTGTAAACAGTGGATTCCCAAATGATAAATTTGTGTTTGAAGGATTTCTTCCTGTGAAAAAAGGAAGACAAACCCGCCTCGAACTTTTAGCCGAAGAGACCCGAACCGTTATTTTTTATGAATCGCCGCACAAGTTGCTTAAAACACTCGCCCAATTCGTTGAATTTTTTGGAGCAGAAAGACAAATTTCCGTTTCACGCGAACTCACCAAACTTCACGAAGAAACCATCCGCGGCACTGCGGAAGAAGTATTGAAACATTTTGAAAACAAGCCGCCTAAGGGGGAGATTGTGGTGGTGGTTGCTGGAAAAAAATAAAGATTTTTAAAGCGATTCAGCTATCAAAAATCTGCAATCGTTAATCTAAAATCAAATATGTTTCCCTTTATTCCACCCATGCTTCCCCAGATACTGCTCACCACTTTCCGCAGCACCATCTTTTAGACAACGCAACGGAAAGTTTTAAAAAATCAAGAAGAAAAAAGTTCTTGATTTTTTAAAACAACCACCATACACCACGGGAACTAAACATGCTTCCCCTTATTCCATCCATGCTTCCCCAGATACTGTTCGCCACTTTCCATAGCACCATCTTCAATAGAAGTTCCCATAGAATCGTTCCAACGGTTTAAATATCCAAACAACGAAATAACGCCCAGCATCTCCACGATTTCTCCTTCGTTCCAGTATTTGTAAAGATTTTGTTTTATTTCTTCATTCACCGCATTGGGCACTTGACTTGCGGCTAAAGAAAAGTCCAGAGCAGCCCGCTCAGCTTCCGAAAAAGCGGAATGGGTTCTATATTCCCAAATATTATCGAGTTGCTCCTGCTCCGCTCCGTAACGTTCCGCAGCGCGAATGGCGTGTGCTTGGCAATAGCGACAACCCGAAGCATTACTGCTCACCCAAGCAATCATTCTTTTTAAGGCTGACGTAACACGTCCCTCATTCGCCATTACGGCTTTGTTGAGATTGATAAACGCTTTGCTTATTGCAGGACGGTGCTGCATCGTGAGCACACTATTTGGGCAAAAGCCAAGTGTTTCATTGAAAAATTCGGCCAATTGTTTTGTTTCGGCGTCGTGGTTTGGGGAAAGTGGGGTTACTAATGGCATTTAAAATGTTTTTTGAACTTCCAAAATACAAAATAGAATTTGTAATTTTACAACTCTCTCCTTTAAAATTAATAATCACAACCAATCCATTGTTTGTAATTTTAAACTTTGGAACTTACGAAGTATATGCGCTGGACCTTAAAACCAAAACCCGATCCCGAACAAGTAAATTTGCTTTCAGAAGCTTTGAAGGTGGAGCCATTAATCGCTTCTCTTTTAGTGCAACGCGGTGTGGGAACTTTTGAGGAAGCCGAAAAGTTTTTCCGCCCCAGTCTAGAAGATCTTCACAATCCTTTTTTAATGAAGGATATGGAAAAAGCGGTTTCCAGAATAGAAAAAGCAATCGAAAACGAAGAAAACATTTTAATCTACGGCGATTACGATGTAGACGGAACCACAAGCGTAGCATTGCTTTCTTCTTATCTAAAAAGCTACTACCCAAACATTTCAACCTACATTCCAGACAGGTATGACGAAGGTTATGGCATTTCATATAAAGGAATTGATTTTGCCGAAGACAATGACTTTTCACTCATTATCGCTTTAGATTGCGGCATAAAAGCCATCGACAAAGTGGCCTACGCTTCTGAAAAAAACATCGATTTCATCATTTGCGATCACCATCGCCCAGGGAAGGAAATACCAAAAGCTATTGCAGTGCTCGACCCAAAACGCGAAGATTGCGAATACCCGTATAAAGAACTTTGTGGTTGCGGTGTCGGCTTTAAATTGATTCAGGCTTTAGCCGAAAAAAGAGGCTTACAGATTGACGATTTACTTCTTTATTTAGATCTCGTAGCCACAGCAATCGCTGCCGATATTGTTCCAATGACTGGCGAAAACAGAATCCTCGCCCATTATGGCCTAAAAGTAATAAACAGCAATCCGCGAACGGGAATACAGGCAATTTTAAAGCAAGTAAAAAAAGAAACGCTCACTATTACCGATGTAGTTTTTATCATTGCCCCGCGAATCAATGCCGCTGGACGGATGAAACACGGAAACCACGCCGTTACCTTGCTCACCGAAACTGATTTTGAAAAAGCGGAAATTTATGCTGCTGAAATTGAAGTTTTCAATACAGATCGCAGAGAAGCCGACAAACAAATTACCGAAGAAGCCCTTCAACAAATTATCAAAAACAACGAGGAAGAACGAAAGACCACCGTGGTGTATCATGAAAACTGGCATAAAGGCGTTATCGGTATCGTGGCTTCCCGCTTAACAGAAACCTATTACCGCCCAACTTTAGTGTTCACAAAAAGCGGTGAAAAGCTAGCAGCCTCCGCCCGTTCCGTAAAAGGGTTTGATGTTTACAACGCCTTGGAAAGCTGTTCGGAGCACATTGAACAATTCGGTGGACATATGTATGCCGCAGGTTTGACTTTATTTGAAAAAGATTTCGAAAACTTTAAAAATGAATTTGAACGTGTGGTTTCAGAAACCATCGACCCAAATTTGCTTACTCCTGAAATAAAAATAGATGCCGAAATAAATCTGGAAGACATCACCCCAAAATTCTTCCGAATATTAAAACAATTTGCACCCTTCGGCCCCGGAAATATGACGCCCACGTTTATGACACAAAACCTAAAAGACACGGGTTGGGGAAAATGTGTTGGCGAAGATAAAACACATCTGCGTGTTGTGATAAAGCAAGGAAATTCCAATCAGTTTACAGGAATTGGTTTCGGGCTGGCAGATAAAAAAGATATTGCCTGCAATGGAAAATCATTTAAAGCGGCCTATTGTATTGATGAAAACGAATGGCAAGGGAATGTAAGCTTGCAGCTTCGGCTGAAAGATATTATGGAGTAAATGTTTTCAGCTCAAACTTTTCCCCATCAAAAACACCATAGGTATAATGGTTTATCCAATCGCCCAGATTATAGTAAGTTGAGTTCTCACCAACTTTAATCTCCATGGGCAAATGGCGATGGCCGAAAATGAAGTAATCAAAATGTTTGCCTTCCAGTTTTCGCTTGGCATACTGAGCAAGCCACTCCTGCTCTTCGCCCAAAAACGCTTTATCTTCGTCGCCAGAAATCAATTTGTTCTTTACGGAAAGATACTGCGCCACGCGCACACCAATATCTGGATGCAACCACCTAAAAAGCCATTTTGAAAACGGATTGGTAAACACCTTCTTCATCCGCTTGTAGCCTTTGTCGCCGGGTCCCTTTCCGTCGCCGTGACCAATAAGAAAATGTTTGTTGTTAATCACAAATTCTTTCGGGTCGTGATATACAGGGATATTCAGTTCCTTTTCAAAATAATCATGCATCCAGAGATCGTGATTTCCCACAAAAAAATGGATTTGAATACCGCTGTCACGAAGTTCCGCCAGTTTCCCCAAAACGCGTACAAAGCCTTTTGGTACGACAGTTCTATATTCAAACCAAAAATCGAAGAGGTCGCCGAGCAGAAAAATAACCTCGGCATCGTGCTTAATGGAATCCAGCCATTTCACAAAAATCTTTTCGCGCGGTAAGCTTTCAGCCTGTGTGGGCGCGCCAAGATGATTGTCGCTGGAAAAGTATATTTTTTTGCCTTGTGGGATTTGCATATTCAAAGATAGGAAAGTGATTCGGTTTAATTATCTCCCGCAAACCATTCCGCATAACTACTATCGGTCTCCTGTAATCTTAGAGAGTGTAGCTGAATGTTTTTCGGCAAACGGCTCTTTATTTTTTCAGAAAAATCAATCACCATCATCTCGCTGGTGGGTTGGTAATCCACAAGCAACACACTGTGCCCGCGATCGCTCAGTTCTTTTGCCAACTCTACATGCGGCGTGTTTTTATTGAACACGGTTGAATGGTCAAAAACGTCCACAATTTCTTCTTTCACTATTTTTTTTAAGTCGCTAAAATCTATAACCATTCCAAATTTTACATTGCTGCTGTCTTCAATTGGGCTTCCTACTACGGTTACTGAAAGTTTGTAGCTGTGACCGTGCACATTTCTGCATTTGCCATCATAGCCATAAAGTGCATGGCCTGTTTCAAAAGAAAAAATCTTAGTAATCCGTATTGTTTGCATTGTCTGGAATTGTGCCACAAAGATAGGGCATTTTGAAAACTAAAAGTACATTTTATGGTCGCGGCAATATTCACCTATACAATTGCGAAGATTCTCGACAGTATTTTTGAAGATTTTTGAAGCCATTTCACCTCAATACATTTTCGTTGTAAAGAAAATAAGAAAAAGCTATTTTTTCTTCATTCTTTGATAGATCACAACGGCAATTACTAAAACTGATAATATTAAAAACAGGCCAGGGCCACCTAAAAATTTTAACCAATCCATGGTTTCGTGATTCATTGTTTTTTGTTTCGTAAAAATATCAATTTTCTATCAGTGGAATATATTTTCTTCGAAATTTAATCATTAGTGCCACCGCTCGGTATGCTACCCAAACGATGAGGGCCGCCCATATTCCTATCAAGCCCCAATTCATATATTTTGAAAAATAAAGCACTGGAATAAATCCAAATATAGTAGCGCCCAAAAGTACATTGCGCAGATAGCCCATTTCGCCTAAACCCTTAAAAATAGAATCCATCGTAAAAGCCAAAGCATTAAATGGCAAACAAATAAGTACCATAAAAAATATTCCGTAAAAGATAGAAAGTACTTTTTCATCTTTGTTGAAAAGAAGTCCTAAGGGTTCGTAAAGAAGCAGCCCTATCAAAACGAGAACTGCGGCTACACCCAAATTATACAAATTTACTTTTTTGGTGAGTTTCCACAGCAAACCGTAATTGCGCTCACCCAAAAGTTTTCCGCTGAGAATATTTCCCGCGGCGCCATAGCCATCAATAAAGAACGCGGTAAAAATCCAGATATTGAAGGCAATGGTGTATGCAGCAATGTATTCTTTACCTAAACCAGCGGCTTCGCGAATTGCCAATATTAATGCAGTATTCAAAGCCACAGACCTTAAAAAAAGATTAAAACTCATATTCACCAATCGCTTTATTTCGGGATGTAACGGAAATTTCAATTTCAAGGAGATTTCTGTTTTCTTTAAAAGAAAAATCAAGGCAATCAAAGCCATTACAGCTTGCGAAATAAGACTTGCCCACGCCGCACCTTTTATTCCCAATGGAACAATATATCCTTCAATTCCGAAGACCAAAGCAAAGTCCAAGGCGATGTTCAAAATAGCACCTATTGCAGCGATAACCATGGGCCAAAACGTATTTTGGAGCCCGCGGAACAAGCCAAAAACGGCAAAGGTGAAAAGTGTAAGCGGAAAACCCCAAACGCGAATGTTGTAATAATCTATGCTGAAAGAAAGAACCAATCCTTCAGCATTGAGCAGTTTGAAAATTTCTTCCACAAAAAAATAGGTTGAAAACAGCACGATAATACTCAGCGCTATATTGAAATATATGGCCTGCGCAGGAAAATTTTGCAAGTCTTTGAGTTTACCAGCACCCAAGTTCTGAGATACTATTGCAGAAATAGCGCTGCGGGTTTGTGCCAAAATCCATATTAAAGCTGAAAGAAATGACCCAACAATTCCAACGGCTGCGAGCGATTCAATACCATATTCATGTATGTTTCCAACAACTGCAGCATCGGTGGCAGACAAAATTGGCTCCGCTATTCCTGAGATTATTGCGGGAATGGCAAGTTGTTGGATTCGTTTGAAAGAAATATCGGTTTGTATCATTTTGGAAAGAGCAAAACTACGGAAAATGCCGAAAGTCAAAAGGATTGGTTTGTCTCTAAATATTTAAAATCTATTTGAAATGTTAAAGAATTGTGGGTTGAATGATATTTAAGGTTAATTTTGCTTTCAATTCTAGAAACTTCAAGTTATGAACAATATTTTGGTACCCGTAGGGTCTTCGAATAATTCAGTTAGCAACCTACAGTATGCAATCGATTTGGCCAAGGAAATTAATGCCAATGTATATATGGTCTCTGTTTTTCAAGAACTTTCAAAAGTAGGCGGCCTTTCCAAATTGAATACCATTTTGAAGGAAGACACCGAAAACCGTTTGGAAGAAGTGCTTTCGCAGGTTGATAAAAAAGGCGTAAATGTAATTGCTCACACTATAAAAGGTGAGATTTTGGATGGAATTAGTCGAATTTGTAAGCAAGTGCCAATAGATTTAATGGTATTAGCACCGCGAAGCAATTCTATAAAAGAAGAAGTATATCTTGGAAAAACCTCAGGGAAACTATTGAAGCATACTAATGTTCCAATGCTTATCGTTCCTGAAGGAGCAAAATTCCAACCGCCGAAAACTATGTTGATGGCTTTCAAAAATGGAACTTTTCAGCACGATTATTTATTGGAAGCCGTTAAACAGTTCAAGCAAAGTTTTGGCACTGAAGTTAATGTGCTTCACGTAGAAACTCCCGAAACCACGGAAGAAATGAAAAACGTAACCGACAATTTAAAAGCCATACAAACTTCTTATACCCAAGTTGAAGCAGCTAACACATTTCAGGCTGTAATAGAATATTTCCAGCATTTTAACCCAGATATGCTTTGTGTGATTAGAAGAAAGCGCGGTTTTTTCAAAAAGCTTTGGGAAAAGAACGAAATTCTTAAAAAAGAATTTCACACAAGCAAACCACTTCTGGTTTTACCGGTACAGGAATAAAACAAAAAACCACCGTAAAAACGATGGTTTTTTTGTGGAGAATACCGGAGTCGAACCG
Source organism: Aequorivita antarctica (assembly GCF_007997155.1). Lineage (GTDB taxonomy): Bacteria > Bacteroidota > Bacteroidia > Flavobacteriales > Flavobacteriaceae > Aequorivita > Aequorivita antarctica. The sequence continues at coordinate 34,694 of NZ_VORT01000001.1, forward strand.
GTGACCTCTTGCCTGCCAGGCAAGCGCTCTAGCCAGCTGAGCTAATCCCCCAATTACTGTTTAGGATGCCAAAAATAGTAAATTTTTTAATACAAGCTTCATTTTAAAAAATCTATTGTTTTTTCAACCATATTTTTTAACTCTTCTGGCAAACTGCTTTCAATCCAAGGATGCTTTGCACCAAAAACATGGTCCCCACCATTAATAACTTCCAACTCACTTTGTGGATTCCAAGAATGGATTGCCATTGCCTCTTTTTCGGAAACCGTTGGATCCTCGCTTCCGTGAACAATAAGCTGCGGAATTTTTAAATTCTTAACTGCGCGCCTAATATTAAGCCGTTCTTCGTTTTCCTTAAAATCTTTATAGAACTGGAAATTGTGCGGTAGCATCTGTTTTGTCCTGCTGTTTTCAACGTGCGTTATGCCGGTTTCCTGCCATTCTTTAAATTCATCGGTGTCTTCCTGGAATCGCGCTTTAAAATCACTTACACTGGCCCAAGTAACCACTTTATGGATTCGGTTGTCTTCTTCGGCTTTTATTAAAACAATGCCTCCGCCACGGCTGTGACCGATCAAGGAAATGGCTGAGGTTATATTTGGAAGGTTTTCGTTTCCGTTTTCAATTTCGTTTAAAACCCTGTCCAAATCATCGAGTTCTAAGCTAAAATTATTTTCGGCGAAGGCTTCCAAATCTGGGAAATCTATGGGTTGTTCCACCGTTCCGCCGTTGTGCGAAAAATTGAATTTCACAAAACAAAAACCTTTTTTAGCAAAGGCTTCGGCCACCAAAGGCCAAGCACCCCAATCTTTGAAACCTTTGTAGCCATGACAAAAAATTACAACTGCTTGTGGTTTTGCGATTTCGTTGTAATAAACATCGTAAAGGATTGTTTTTTTGGTTTCGGAAGTGAGTATTTTATTCTTTTTAATTATCATTAATCTATTACTTTTTCGGTAAATGGAATATTTGAATCACAAATTTCCAAAATTAACTTCTTCAGTTCAACAGTAAAATTTTCCAAAGTTTCATTTGTAATCATTTGAGATTTGTTGCGGCTGCCTGATTTTTCTTTCACTCCAAATTTTAGAAATCCGCTGCCTAGGTTTTTAAAGGAAATGATTCCTGCTTCGGCATTATTTATTAAAATTTCTTTATTCATCATTAACGCATAGGTTAAAACCTGAAAGGCCTTGCTAAATTTATAATCTTGGTTTAAGTCTTCCCAATTAACTATCTCTACGTCTCCTTGATTTACAGAACCGGTCTTGTAATCTATTATTCTAAGTTGTCCGTTATACTCATCAACTCGATCCACTTTCCCGTGGATTTTAACGGGGAAATCAAGTTCTGGGATTAGAATTTCCAAGGTGAGATCAGTTTCAATTTGAATAATTTTTATAACATTTCCAGCTTGAATTTCGGTTATTTCTCTGTCTAGGAAATTTGAAATGTACCGTTTTGCTACTTCAAAAACGATGAGATTTTTTCCTTTGTTGAAAGTTCCACCCTTAAAGGTTTTCTTGAACTGAACGGTTATCTCTTCGTGAATACGACCTTTCATATCCAAAAGATTTTGAACGGTCAACACAGCGTCTTTCATAGGCTGGTAAAACGTCTCCAATGTATCGTGAACAATGGTGCCTAAAGTATTGGCAGCTACTGTTTCTTCTACTTCCTCAAATTCGTTCAATTTTAATATTTTCTGAAAATAAAAATCGATCGGATTGCGAATATAACTTGTAAGCGCCGATGGTGAAAAACCGTTTTCGGCTATCTCTCGAAGTCGTTGCATAACTGCATCGGTCTTATCTATTTGTTTTAAGGACTTTGACTTTAGTTGAACTTTCGGTGAGAGAATTCGTTTTTCAATGATATGATTTGGGTGTTTTTCTATCTCCAATTGTCTAATAAAACGACTTTTTTCACCTGTATTTATACCTTCGGAATGATTGTTATAGAGTAATGTTACATTTTTTGCGCGTTGCAATAACCTGTAAAAGTGATAGGTGTAAATAGCATCTTTTTCAGTATAAACCGGCAGGTTGAATTGTTGTTTTAAATCGTAGGTTATAAAGGAAGCATTCGACTTCCCGGAAGGGAAAATACCTTCGTTAACGGAGGTGATGATTACATTTTCAAAATCCAGTACACGTGTTTCCAAAACGCCCATAAGTTGAAGTCCGTTGTATGCATCTCCTTCAAAATCCAGCGATGTAGCTGAAGTTAATTCTGAAAAAAGCGTCTGCACACTTTTTATAGATTTAAGATGTGGATACTTCTGGTTCAAGGCATCGATTTTGTTGAAAACAGCCGTTAGTTGATGCAAAACCACACGTTCAATGGTATTGAGGGTATGCTTTGTTTGAAGCTCTTCAAGGACTTGTAAAGCTCGTTTTATAGCCGTTTGGCTATCGTCTTTCCAGTCTTCAAAAAGAAATTGTAAAATTTCATTTTCAGATATGCCTGAGAGTTCAATCAGGCCAGCTGTAGAAATATGAGTTATGTTTTCACGAGTCAAATTTTTCGCAATATCGCTTGCATTGGGCACTAAAAGAGTTCCCAAAGGATGATTCAATATTGAAAGAATCTCTTTGTAATATATGGTTTCCGCTGTTCGAAGATGAATGCCGAAAAGCAATTCAAAGAAAACAACTGCGGGAAAATTCTTTAAAGAAACTCCCATTGTAACGTTCAAATTTTTCACGTTTTCAGGCAGTGAATAAAGCAAAGGAACCAATAGATTCTCATCGCCAAGCACTATGGCTGTTTTATTGATTTCATCATCGGAAAGACCTGAAAGCAATTCGCCCACATATTTTGCTTGACCAATATTTTTTTGAACCTCCACAAATTGAAAATACTTTGGTTTCTCAAAATTGCTAGCGATAAATTTGGGGGTATTCGTTTTAAAATATTTCCATTCTTTTATATATTTCCTAATGAAATAAGATGCGCTGTGTTTTGTGTCTTCATAAAAGGTTTTATCTGTATCCCAGTAAATTTCAGTATTTTCTTCTTCAAGCAATTCTTGTATAATGTTTTGTTCCGCAAAATTCAACGCATTAAAACCTATAAAAATGTGTTTTTTATTTCTATTGCTATTTATATAATGTTCAAGGTTTGAAGCCGCCTCTCGATAAACCATTCCTTGATAACCAAGATTTTCATTTAATAAAAGTGTCTGGAGGTTTTCATAAAAATCGGGTAGGCCAGCCCAAAACTGTAAATAATTGTTTATAAGCTCCGTTTTTTCTTGATCTACACCCCATCGCTCCAATGTTTTGATGCTGGATAGATAGCTGAAAAAAGGCTTCGGTTCTACTAAATAACGATCAATTTCATTGAAATCATTTAGCAATGTTATTGCCCAAGATGAATAGGTTTCGAAATCCTCTTTTTCCTCAATTACTTTGGTGGTAAGATAAGCTTGGTAGCTTTTAAAAAGCAATTCGGTATTATCTATAATTTTTAGGTTAGATAAGTCTTCTATAAACTCCTCAATACTGAGAATTTTAGGGGCAAAGGTAGTTTGTATTGCAGTATTTTTGAGAATGTTTTTTAAGAACCCTCCAGCTCTTTTGCTTGGGAGAATTAATGTGATATCGGAGATATCTCCATTTGTATTTTTAATAGCAGTAACAACTTCTTCAAGAAAGCTAATCATAGGTCTAAAAATAGAAAAAGCCCTCCAAAATGGAAGGCTTTTTCAAAATTATTTATTATTTAATCCTATCTATTTCTAGTTTCTAGGAATCAAATTGATCTCTGTTCTACGGTTAGTAGTACGTCCTTCTTTAGTAGTGTTAGGAGCTATTGGCTTAGATTCACCAAAACCTCTAGCAACAAGACGGTTTGAAGGAATACCACGCTCAATTAAGTAGTTCACAACTGAAGCGGCTCTACCTTCTGATAGTTTTTGGTTATTAGCCTCACTACCTACACTGTCAGTATGTCCATCAATATGGAATCTAGAGTTAGGATATTCTTTAAGAATGTCTGTAACATTATCCAATACTTTCAATGAAGCAGGCTTAAGAGTTGTTTTACCAGTGTCAAACAAAATTGTTTTAGCATAATCGCTCAAGGCTTTTATGATTTCTACTGATAATTCTGGACAACCGTTGTTAGCAACAGTACCAGCAACATCTGGACACTGATCGTCTTTGTCAAGAACACCATCACCATCTCTATCTGGGTAAGGACATCCATTATTAGCTTTTGGACCAGCTTCGTTAGGACAAGCATCATCTTTATCAGCGATACCATCACCATCTGCATCTGGACAACCATTAAGTGCAGCTAAACCAGCAACAGTAGGACATTCATCCTGTGGATCAGGGATACCATCACCATCAGTATCAGGACAACCGTTGAATTCAGCTAAACCTGGAGTGTTTGGACAAGCGTCATTTCTATCTTCGATGCCATCACCGTCAGTATCAGGACAACCGTTAAATTCAGCTAGACCTGGAGTTTCTGGACATTCGTCATCTTTATCGTAGATTCCATCACCGTCAGTATCTTTTCCACCAAATTGGAATACGATACCAGCAGAGTGTTGAAAATGAGTAACACCATAAGCATCCTCAAATGCATGCTTGTAAGTTGATTGAAGGTTAAGCGCTAAATATTCGTTAAACCAAAATTTAACTCCAGCAATTGCGTTTCCAGTACCAAACCCGATATCATCTATCCAAGTATAACCACCACCAATACCAAGCGATGGATCAAACCAGTTACTGCCTAAAGCTTTTTTGAAGCTGTACTTAATTTCACCGTCAGCGCCGTAGTAGCTAAGATCGCTTACAGCAACATCTCCCATTTTATCAATACGGTTGATAGTACCTGCTGCAGTAAATACAAAACCACTTCCAATATATCTGCTAACTGCAAGTTTGGAAACTGAAGGAAGAATGTTCCAGTGGTCATTTGCATTAAAATACTCGTCAAAGATGTCTCCTCTCATACCATTCTGCTGGTATAGTAATTGACTGTCGTTAAGTCCAGCTGGATAAACGTCAACAGCGTTCATACCAACCTCAACAGCCCAAGGATTGTTTTCGTCTTGTGCGTTCGCCACCCCGATTCCCATGAATAGGATAGCAGCAACTAATAATCTGTTAAGATGTTTCATATTCGATTGTTTAATTTTTAAGTGTTAATTAAGAGCAAAAGTAAGTTGTTAAATATTATAAACAAAAGCAAATCTAATAAAATTTTCCTAAAGTCGGTGCTGCGGATACGCAAATAAAGGATTTACTTGCCAATAACCTCTAATTTTTTCCCAATCTTAATAAAGGCATTTATAGCTTTGTCCAGATGTGCTCTATTGTGCGCAGCCGAAAGCTGGACGCGAATCCTCGCCTTTCCTTTCGGTACAACCGGAAAGAAAAAACCTATTACATATATTCCCTCTTCCAATAACATATCAGCCATTTGCTGAGAAAGCTTGGCATCATACAACATTACAGGTACAATTGCAGAATCTCCATCAATAATATCAAATCCAGCAGTTTTCATGCCCTTTTTAAAATAAGCCGTGTTTTCTGCAAGTTTATCTCGTAACGAAGTATCTTCCGAAAGCATTTCGAACACCTTAATAGATGCACCTACAATTGCGGGAGCCAAGGAGTTTGAAAACAAATAGGGACGAGAACGCTGGCGAAGCATTTCAATAATTTCTTTTTTACCTGTGGTATACCCGCCCATAGCTCCTCCAAGAGCTTTTCCGAGGGTCCCCGTAATAATGTCTATTCTGCCCATTACACCTTTTTCTTCCAAAGTGCCACGTCCTGTTTCTCCAATAAATCCTGCGGCGTGACATTCGTCTATCATTACCAAGGCGTCATATTTATCTGCCAAATCGCAGATTTTATCAAGTGGAGCAACCAAACCGTCCATTGAGAACACGCCGTCGGTAACTATAATTTTAAATCTAGAACCTTTTTCATTGGCAGCAATAAGCTGTTTTTCTAAATCTTCCATATTGCTATTTTCATAGCGATAACGTGCTGCCTTACAAAGACGTACACCGTCTATTATAGAAGCATGGTTCAGGGAATCTGAAATAATTGCATCCTCTTCGCCAAGCAAGGGTTCAAAAACACCGCCATTTGCGTCAAAAGCTGCTGCATATAATATGGTGTCTTCAGTGCGATAAAAATCTGCAATTTTTTGCTCCAGCTTTTTATGAATATCCTGCGTACCACAGATAAAACGAACAGACGACATTCCGAATCCGTGTGTGTCCATCGCATCTTTGGCAGCCTGGATAACTTCCTTGTTAGAAGAAAGCCCTAAATAGTTGTTGGCGCAAAAATTGATAACCTTTTCCCCAGTAGAAATAGTAATTTCAGCATCCTGAGGCGATGTAATAATCCGTTCCCTTTTGTAAAGCCCGTTATCTTTTATCTCTTGAAGTTCGTTCTGTAAATGATCTTTTATTTTTCCGTACATTTTTGCTGTTTTTAAAGTTCCAAAATTAAACTTTATTTATAACTATTTTATCCTCGTTGCTATATATAAGTATTTTTTTGGAGACCGTAAATCCCATTTCTCCTAGCGCATTTGCATAATCAGTCAATTGATCGCTATGCCATATCTTTGGGCTTCCCGTTTTATAATCAACAATAACCGCAATGTTTTCCACGCTCATATTTATTCTATCCGGTCGCAAAACCAAACCATCTTTTGTAATTATGCTCCGCTCGTTATAAACCTTATCGGTTCCGTCAAACAACTTTTTTAAATCAGTATGTTGAATGATTTGAGAAATTGTTTTCTGTAAACTTTCAAAATCTTCCTTTGGAATAATCGCGCGTTCTTTTAATTCCATCAAAACTCTTTCTGCATCTGCTTCCGTGTGTATTTGAGCCATAGTATCGTGAAGTAAATTTCCTGCAGAAATAGCAGCAACTGTTTCTGTTTCCAAATAAACTTCTTCCGAAGAAACTATTTTCAATCCATGCCCTTTCGGATTGCTGGAAAGATACAGTGGTTCCATTTGGGCTACAACTTCTTTTACTTTTGAAATTTTCTCCAAATCTTTTCCGAATTCATAAATCATTTGGTCGCTATTCCACATTCCCTTTTGTTTCAGAAATTCCATAAAAAGATGGTTGTAGGTTGAAGGAATTCCGTCTTTTAATTCATTGGGCATTTCCGAAAAAACAAAGAGTTTTTCAATAGCACGCGTTAAGGTAACGTACAACAAATTAGTATTGTCCAATTCCAACTGACTTCGATGCTCGGCGTACATTTTTTCACCAATTTCACTGTAATTTGCAATCTCTGTTTTGTAATTAATTTGTGCTTCTTTAAAATTGAAATCTTTATTTTCCAATGGATACCAGAGTTTGTCAAACTTGCCATCATACAATTGAATATCTGCAAATGGAAAAATGACCACAGGAAATTCCAGCCCTTTGGCTTTGTGAATGGTCATTAACTGAACCGCATTTGTTCCTTCACTGGCAGGAATTGAAGCACTTTCCTTTTTGGTTTCCCAATGGTCCATAAACGAAATTTTATCGGCCTGCGGTTGTTGCTCAAATTCATAAACCAAATCCATAAAACCGAAAAGATAAGCATCTGCAAAATCAGCAATTTTGAATTTTTCAACACAGTATTCAAAAGCTTCGTAAAGCGAAACGGAGCGCATTTCGGCAAAGGTGAAATGAACACCATATTCCTTTAAGTTCTCAGTGAATTTCACTTCAGAAATATTTAGAAATTTGGTAAAAAAAGTATGTTTTTCGTCTGAGATTTTTAGGTGGTCATGCAATAAATCCAGTAGATTTATTTTTGCTTCATCATTTTTTGGATACAAGCAAAGCTGCAACGAAGAAACCAGCATTTGCACTAAAGTCGAGGACTGTAAAAGCAAGGTTTCCGAAGAAATTACCGGCACACCCTGTTCCATCAAAAAGGATCCAAGTGCAATGCCATCTGCTTTGCGCCGCGTTAAAATACAAATATCACTTTCCAAAAAACCTTTGCTCTTTACATTGCGGATTGTTTCGAAAACAAGGTTTGAATATGCTTCTTCCTTTTCGTCTTTATTTTGTTTCTCGATAAATTCAAACTTTACGTAACCATCTTTTTTATCGTTGCTCTTTTGTTTGTTACCATCCTGATACAATTTTCCGTGACCCGAATCAGCAAAATAAGAAGAAACGAAAGTGAAAAACTGGTTGTTGAAATCTACTATTTCAGAACAACTGCGGTAATTGGTGTCCAAAGGGAATACCTCCTTTTCCCGCTGAAAAGGATTTACATTTCCGTACAAATCCATAAACTGTTCGGGCAAACCGCCACGCCAACGATAGATGGATTGTTTGGCATCACCCACTAACAAAAGGCTTCCAGAGTTTGGCTCCAGTTGTTGCGACAGCGCGTTATCAATTAGCGGAATCAAATTCTCCCATTGTAATTTTGAGGTGTCCTGAAATTCATCAATAAAAAAGTGGCGATATTTTTCGCCCAAACGTTCGTAAATGAAAGGTGCCGGTTGGTTTTTTATTTCTTTGTTTATAAGTGAATTGAATTCTGAAATGGGCAAAATGTTTTTTTCTTCCTTTATGGTTTCTATTTCTTGGTTTACCAAATTTATTACTGAAAGCGGGGTAATATTTTTCAGCAAATTTTCAAACAAAAGCATTTGGAAAACCAAATCTTTTGATTGTTGAAAGTTTACAATAAAATTAGGTGTTAATTCATCGATTATAGCTCCAATTTCTGAAGAAATTCGTCCTGGATAAAGCGGTTTGTCGCCCATGGTTTCCTGCCATTTAGCGGTAAAATTCAGATCATATCTGCCAATTGCAAGGTTTTGAAAATGCTTGGGAAAATAACTTCCGCTGAAATCGTCAAACTGCAAGCCACTTTCTTCAATAAGCTGAAGTGTTTGCGAAGCGATGGATTTTATTTCTTCCGAAAGTTTTTTCTTTTTATGAATCAGTTGCTTTTTGAATTCGAGAAAATCTTCCAGCGATTTCTGTTTCAAAACCGAAACATGGTCCGCGTCATTTTCATCGTAAAGCAATTTGGCGGCATTGGCAATGTCTCGGGAAATGTCCCAAGATTTGTCATCGTCTGTTTTTTCCAAAGCAAAATCGAGCAATACTTTGGTTATTTCTTTATTTTCCCCGGCTTTGCTCAGTAATAAATCTACAGCCTCTGCCAATAGTTCGGGAGTGTCAAGTGTAACTTCAAAATTAGTTGCCAGTTTTAAATCGCGCGCAAATGTACGGATAAGCCGATGGTTGAATCTATCTATAGTTTCCACGCTAAACGCCGCGTAATTGTGCAATAGATTTTTAAGAATTTTCTGAGAGCGGGTTTGGATTTCTTCAAGATTCATCCCATTTTCCTCAGCAATTTTAAGCATCATCGGCAATGGTTCTGACACACTTTTTTCATTGCTGAAATTTACCAACGTTTCCACGATGCGCTGCTTCATTTCGGCAACTGCTTTGTTGGTAAATGTAATGGCCAAAAGGTGTTTGAAATAATCGTCGCTTTTGGCAGATAAAATTTGCTTTAGGTATTCTTTTACTAGTGTAAAAGTTTTCCCGCTTCCTGCCGCGGCATCATAAATTGAAAAGGAGGATGGTTTTTCCAAGGAATTGACATTTTGCACTAAAATAGTGTTTTTATGGCTTTACAATCAAATAAATCTATAGTAAGATAGAAATCTTATAAAAGCTATAACACTTTTAAAAACTGAGAATGTTTAAATTTGAGGGAATTTAGTAATAACCAGTATAAAAACGATATAATTATGTCTTTCGAATTACCAAAATTACCGTATGCTTTTGATGCATTAGAGCCAAACATCGATGCCCAAACGATGGAAATACACCACGACAAACACCACCAAGGTTATACCAACAATTTAAACGATGCCATAAAAGGCACGGATATGGAAGGAAAAACCATTGAAAATATTTTAATTAATCTTGATATGGAAAATAAAGCCGTCCGTAACAATGGTGGTGGATTTTACAACCACAGCCTTTTTTGGAAGGTAATGTCGCCAAACGGTGGCGGAAAACCTTCAGGTGACTTGGCCAAAGCCATTGACACTGCCTATGGAAGTTTTGATGCTTTTAAAGAGAAATTTTCTAATGCTGCAAAAACACAATTTGGTTCTGGATGGGCTTGGCTTTGCGTTCACAAAGGTGGAAAAGTAGATGTTTGCGCTACACCAAACCAAGACAATCCTTTGATGCCAAACGTTGGCTGCGGTGGAACTCCAATTTTAGGATTGGATGTTTGGGAGCATGCCTATTATTTAAAATATCAAAACAAGCGTCCGGACTACGTTGGTGCTTTTTGGAATATAATCAACTGGGATGAAGTCTCTGTTAACTACTCCAAGAATAAGTAGAGATTAATCAGACTATTTCAATCTAAAATCCGCGGTCACTTTCAAGGCTGCGGATTTTTTTTGGAAATATTTCAGAAAGAAAGGGCTCGTATAAGAATTGGAAAACGAAATTCTAACTCTGGTTGCTCGTCACCCCGAAGATTTACGGCATAAAAAAAGGCAAACGAGCGTCGGGAAAAAGAAGCGGCTCGCACAAAATTCGGAAAACGAAATTCAAACTCTGGTTGCTCGCCACCCCGAAGATTTACGGCATAAAAAAAGGCAAACTCACGTTTGCCTTTTTTTGCCCCAAATCTACCATGAACTTAACCTACTTATGCTAATGGTATATCCAAATATAGGGCAATAAAACATTCAAAATTATGGTTTTAGATGAATTGCCTGTTTTTTCGTTGAAAAGCCTATTTTGTGATTTTTAAGTCAAAAATTCAACGTTTAAAATTAAATTTTAACACTATTTATAAGAAAACAAAATTGATCTTAACCATTAAAAACTAGTATTAGAAGATATAATTTTAAAACCTACCGCAATTGCTTTATCTCAAAATAAAGATTAGATACTTCACAAAGTGGTTCGTAAGAAACTGAAAAGATAACTGAGACTCCAAGTGCTCGCCACCCCATATTTGGGGTATGAAAAAAAGCAGACCATAAGGTCAAAAAGAAGGGGGAAACGGCTCGCAAAAAAAATGAAAAAATTGCCGAGACTCCAAATGCTCGCCACCCCAATATTTGGGGTATGAAAAAAGGCAGACCATAAGGTCTACCTTTTTTGCCCCAAATCTTACCATAGACCTAACCTACTTACGCCTTATGGTAAGCTCAAATATAATTTAAGTTTAGGCACTAAAGCAGTGTTAATCAACAATTTCGATTAAGTGGATTGGGTTTCCGATAAACGGTAAGGGCTGTGTTAAAATTTAAAGAATTAATAAGCGCGTTCTGGATTTCCTTCGTAAAAGTTGATGTAGGCTCGGTTCACGACCCTATTTCCACCTGCCGTAGGATAGTTTCCAGTGAAATACCAATCGCCAAGATTTTTGGGACACGCCTTGTGAAGATCATCAACAGATTGAAAGATAAGTTTCACTTTGGCTTCTATACCTTCACCGCTAATTATCTCCGCAATTTTATCTGAAATCTCTTCATCTGTAAAAGGTGCGTAAAGTTTTTTCACGTGATTAATTACTGAAACATCCTCCATTGCAACTTGTTCTTTGCATTTGTGGTAGATTTCTTCAACTATTGAGTAAGTTCCGCGGTCTTTATGAAGTTCCAAAGCCGCCTGAAAAGCAACTAAATGCTCAAGTCTGGCCATGTCTATTCCATAACAATCCGGGTAACGGATTTGCGGAGCAGATGAAACCACAACTATCTGTTTAGGGTGAAGTCTATCCAGCATTTTCAGAATACTTTTCTTTAATGTGGTTCCACGAACAATACTATCATCAATGATTACCAAATTGTCCTCAGGTCTTACAACACCATAAGTTACATCATAAACGTGTGCAACTAAATCATCACGGCTGCTATCATCTGTAATGAAAGTCCGAAGTTTTACATCTTTTATTGCAATCTTCTCCGTACGAATTTTATGGGCTTGTATTTGCTGAAGTCTCTCTGGAGTTAATCTTTCCTTTTCATTTAGGATTGCTTCGTTTTTCTGTTTGTTCAGTTCGTCCTGTGCAGCTTCCAACATTCCATAAAACGAAGTTTCGGCAGTATTCGGTATAAAGGAAAATACTGAGTTTTCAGTATCAAAATTTATTGCTTTCAAAATTTTCGGCATTATCAGCCTGCCAAGCATTTTACGCTCCTGATAGATTTCGGCATCACTTCCTCGTGAAAAATAGATGCGTTCAAAGGAACAGGATCTGCGTTCCAAAGGTGCAAGTATTTCGGTAAGTTTCATACTTCCGTCTTTCTTGATAATAAGGGCGTGTCCAGGATCTAATTCTTTCACTTCCTCAAAAGGAACGTTGAAAACAGTTTGAATTGCTGGTCTTTCCGAAGCAACCACAATTACCTCATCATCTTGGTAATAATATGCCGGACGTATTCCTGCGGGATCACGAAGCACAAAAGAATCTCCGTGGCCCAAAAGACCTGCCATGGCATAGCCACCATCCCAATCAGCTGCAGATTTTCGAAGAATTTTCGCAACATTAAGGTGTTCGGCAATATAGGGCGAAGCTTCTTGCTTGTTAAACCCTTTTGCTTTTGCTTTTTTGTATAGTTTGCGAACAGCATCGTCCAAAAAGTGACCTATTTTTTCCATCACCGTAACGGTATCGGCCTTTTCTTTTGGATGCATTCCAAGCTTTATAAGGTTGTCGAAAAGCTCGTTGGTGTTGGTCATATTAAAGTTTCCAGCAATAATCAGGTTGCGATGCATCCAATTGTTCTGACGAAGAAAAGGATGAACATTTTCAACACTATTTATTCCGAAAGTTCCATAGCGTACATGGCCGAGGAGCAATTCACCTATATATGGAATATTCTTTTTTTGAGCAGCAACATCGTCTTTGTATTCTGGATGGTTTGTGAATTCAAGATTTATGCGCTCGTTTATCTGTGCAAAAATATCTTGAATAGGCTGTGCTGCGTTGGAGCGAACACGACTAATATACCTTTCGCCTGGAGATACATCCAATTTAATACTGGCAAAGCCCGCACCGTCCTGTCCACGGTTATGTTGCTTTTCCATCATTAAATACATTTTGTTTACTCCGTAAAAAGCGGTTCCGTATTTTTCCTTGTAATACTCCAAGGGCTTCAACAGTCTTACCAGTGCAATTCCACATTCGTGTTTTAACGCGTCGCTCATATTTTTCTGAAACTATATAAATGTACAAAAAACGCCCTGAAATTTCAGGGCGCGTATTTAGGTTAATTTGATATCAAATTGTGTCAGGCTTTTAAATTGCTGTATGCGCTGGTGCACTTCCTTATTTGTAAGGCTGAGCAATCTTTCTGGCCCAAATTTTTCTACACAGAACGAAGCAAGTGCAGAGCCGTTGATAATGGCATTCTTCATGTTTTCATAACTGTAATCACCGGTTCTTGCCAAATAGCCAGTAAATCCACCCGCAAAAGTATCGCCAGCGCCGGTTGGGTCAAAAACCTCACGCAAAGGCATAGCCGGAGCGAAAAACACATCGTCATCACTAAAAAGCAAAGCACCATGTTCTCCTTTTTTTATAACCACATATTTTGGTCCCATTTCCATAATTTTATGAGCAGCTTTTACCAATGAATATTCGCCGGAAAGTTGTCTTGCTTCTTCATCATTAATAGTAATCACATCTACCTTGGCAATAACTTGCATCAATTCATTCAAGGCGCTGTCCATCCAGAAATTCATAGTGTCAAGCACGATTAATTTTGGTGAATTCATCTGCTCGATAACGCCTAATTGGACGAGAGGATGAAGATTTCCTAACATAACTACTTCAGCATCGCGATAATTTTCCGGAACTTTTGGATTGAAATCAGCAAGCACGTTCAAATCTGTTATCAAAGTGTCGCGCGTATTCATATCATTGTGATATTTTCCGCTCCAAAAAAAGGTTTTTCCGCTTTCAACAATTTCGAGTGCTGAAATATCCATCCCGTTTTCTTCGAGCATTTTAAGGTCTTCCTTTGGAAAATCACCACCAACTATCGAAACAATTGCGCCATCAACCTTAAACTGCGAAGCCGCCAAACCTATGTAGGTCGCAGCTCCACCAAGGATTTTATCGGTTTTACCAAAAGGGGTTTCAATGGCATCAAAGGCAACGGTGCCAACTATTACAAGTTTGCTCATAAAGGGTTTTTAAAGAGGGTGCAAATTTAATGAATTATTTACAATTTCTAGCCTTTATGAATATGAACTAATAAACCCAAATTTTAAAAGTTGGGAAGGCCCAATAAATTAAAAAAATTGTAAATTCCGAAACTTTTAATTCCCTTTGAATGAAAAACTTATGCTTCCCGATTATCGCCCTTTTGTTTTTTCATCTTACGTATTCGCAAGAAGGTGTTTCTTTTAAAGAGAACAAACAATTGTATGTAAGGGGAAATTCTATCCTTATTGGGAATAACATTTTGGGCGATCATCCCACGGAACCTTTGATGGATATTAGCATTCCCAACGATGTTGTGAAAATGAAATATATAGATATAGATGCAGATGAAACGACATTCAGTTCTAGTGAAGCCACAATAAAAAATGTTCTTGGAAAACCAAAAATTGCACACGCCGCACTTTATTGGTGCGGATTATATCCTTCTGAAAAAGGAGCATTGCGGAAATCTGGCAATAAAATGATCCACGTGGGTCGCGGTGATAGAGATGGAGCGATAAATTCGATACTATTCAAAACCCCAAATGGAAGTTATGAAGCCTTAAGCGGAAAAGTAATTTTTGACAGCTACGACACTGAGGTTTTCACTACCAATTCACCCTATGTTTGCTATGCCGATGTTACAACAAAACTCCAAAGTCTTGCAATTCTTAACGGCACTTATACCGTTGCAAACATTAAAGCTACCGAAGGTGAAATTTCAGGCGGCGGCTCTGCGGGTTGGCTTCTATATGTTGTTTATGAAGATCCTTCGGAAAGTCCGAAATATTTCACAACCTATAATGGTCTGGTAGAAGTGAACAAAGAAGCTGTGGAGATAAACTTCAAAGGTTTTAAAAGCAAAGAAGAGGGAATCGTTACCACTACAATTGCTCTCGGAGCTATGGAAGGCGATCGAAAAATAAAAACGGATGAGTTTTCAATATTCGATAAAAAAGCAGGGCGTTATAAACCTTTAAGCAACAAACTAAGAGAAGAAAAGAACTTTTTCAATAGTTCAATTACTATGGGCGATGAATTCTTTACGGATCGAAATCCCAATAGTGCCAACACACTTGGTTTTGATTTGTTGAAAATGGAAATCCCAAACCCAAACAATGATTTTTTTGATAATGCCACTACCCAAGCCAATCTTCAGTTTCAAGCAAAAGCAGACCGTTTTTATTTATTTTTTGTCGCGTTTGAAACTGAAATAAATAAAGATTTTTTAGAAGAAAAAATAAAACCGGTGGCGGATACAATTATTAGTACGACTCCAATTGTGGAAATTCAAGATTCAATTGAAGAAGAGCCGTCAAATGTAATTGTTGCAGCTAAAGAAAAGGAAACCAAACCCATTCAAAAAAACACTCCTGCTATTAAAAAACCGAAAGAAAATGTAGTTCCCAAAAAACCTATTGTGCTTTCAGAAGAAGACAAAATAAAAAGAGAAGTTAGAGTTCAATCTATGTCGGTTCCTGGTTTGGCTTCTGGGTATTATCTTGTTACAAATGTTTTCTCTGTATCTGCAAATGCCACAAAGTGGTCACAGTTCTTAACGGAAAAAAGCTACAGCCCACAAACTTTTATCAATTCCAGAAACAACTGGAATTACGTTTATGTTGCAAATAACAATGCCTTAATGCCAGTATACGAAAAATGGAAACAGTATAAAGGCTTTGAATATTTTAAAGAAATTTGGATTATGAAAATTAATCTTTAGAACTGGCAACTGATAGAATTATTTCCGTCCAAAATCTGCAGGAATTTCACCCCATGCTTTGGTTTCCCACTTAACGACTTTTGTTTCGTATTTATTTATTTTTAGCCAATTCTCGGCTCGTTCAACCAATTCAAAAAGGGTTTTGTTTTTAGCAGATTGCTTTAGCTTTGTGTTGCACTTTTTCTTTTTTACCCAGCCCATCGCAATTCTAGAATCGCTGTAAAGAATACGGTCGCTGTTATTTTTTTTTAGAAATGCCAATCCGTGCACAAGCGCCAAAAACTCTCCAATATTATTTGTTCCCTGCTGAAAAGGTCCTTGATGGAAAAGTTGTTTTTGCGTTTGCGTATCCACCCCGCGGTATTCCATTTTTCCGGGATTACCGCTGGAAGCCGCATCAACAGCAATTGAATACAGATTTGGTTCGCCAATTTTTTGAAGTTGTTCTTTTGAAAGTGTTTTTTTTACGGTTTTCCCTTTGTAATCGGCAAATTCTTTATTGTAGGCTTTTTTGGCTTCATCAAAAGTTTCGAAGCTTTTGTATTGTGCGCCTTTTACACCATCAATAGAACGTTTGCACTCCTTCCAACTGCCAAAAATTCCTGCAGGATTTCCGAGCCAAACCACATAAAATTTCTGCTTTTTAGCCATCGCGGAGTACTTCTTCAATTATTTTCGGAAACCATTCGTATTCTAAAGTATGGATTTTTTCAGCGACGGTTTCAGCTGTATCAGTTTTGGAAAGCTTCACTTTTTTCTGTGAAATAATTGCGCCTTCATCATAATTTTCATTCACATAATGAATCGTTATTCCTGTCTCAGCTTCATTATTTTTCACAACAGCTTCGTGCACAAAATTGCCATACATCCCTTTTCCGCCGTATTTTGGAAGCAATGCTGGATGAATGTTTATCACCTTATTTGGAAATTCTTTCAGAATAATTTCAGGGAATTTCAGTAAAAAACCAGCCAAAACTATAAGATCAGGCTCAATTTCTTTCAAATTTTTCAAAATATCTTCTTCAGAAAACAATTCCTCTTTAGTAAAAGAAACTGAATTGACGTGAAGATTTTTGGCGCGTTCTAAAACTTTGGCATCCTTCTTGTTTGAAAGCACTAGAACGACCTCGGCAAATTGGGTTCGTTGAAAGTATTTAATAATGTTCTCGGTATTGGTACCGCTACCCGACGCAAAAATTACAATCCGCTTCTTCATTCCTGTTTCCAAAAGTTTTTCTCGAAGTAAATATTAACAAATAAAGTAACAAAAGTACGGCAATAGGGTTTTACTTCGCCCAAAATTGTTTAAATTGGTTTAATCTTTCTATACTATTATAAATTTTGGAAAGATGGAATGCGCAAAGAAATTAAGTGTTTAAAAGAAAAATTTAAACTATGCGCATTTGCTATTTCAGTTCAAGTGTGAAATTTTCAAAAATTAACAAGTTCACATTTTTAACATTAAATGGTGTTTTCAATTAAAATATTTTATTTTTGCCACTTATAATTAAATTTAAAAATCAAGAATTATGTCAGACATTGCATCAAGAGTAAAAGCGATTATCGTAGACAAATTAGGTGTAGACGAAAACGAAGTTGTAAACGAAGCCAGCTTCACTAATGACTTAGGAGCGGACTCCTTGGATACGGTAGAGCTTATTATGGAGTTTGAAAAAGAATTTGATATCCAAATTCCAGACGACCAAGCTGAAAATATTGCGACAGTAGGTCAAGCAATTTCCTATATAGAAGCAGCAAAATAACAATTCTTCTATGGAATTAAAGCGAGTTGTAGTTACAGGCCTTGGCGCCCTTACCCCTATTGGCAACAATATCCAAGAATATTGGGATGCACTTATTAGCGGGAAAAGTGGCTGTGCGCCAATAACTTATTTTGATACTGAAAAGTTCAAAACAAAATTCGCTTGCGAATTGAAGAATTTCAATGCAGAAGACCATTTTGATAGGAAAGAAGCCCGAAAATTGGACCGTTTTGCCCAATATGCACTTGTATCTTCAGATGAGGCTATAATAGACGCCGGAATAAACCTTGATGAGGTTGATAAATTCCGCGTTGGTGTAATTTGGGGAGCCGGTATAGGCGGGTTAGAAACTTTTCAAAATGAAGTAATAAACTTTGCAGAAGGGGATGGAACGCCACGTTTCAACCCCTTCTTTATTCCAAAAATGATTGCGGACATTGCGCCCGGAAACATTTCCATAAAGCACGGTTTTATGGGCCCCAACTACACAACAGTTTCGGCCTGTGCTTCCTCTGCCAATGCAATGATAGATGCATTCAATTATATCCGTTTGGGCCAGTGTGACGTTGTTGTTACAGGTGGAAGCGAGGCAGCGGTAACCATGGCCGGTATGGGCGGTTTTAATGCCATGCACGCTTTGTCAACCCGTAACGAAAGCCCAGAAACGGCATCGCGTCCTTTTGATGCGACACGTGATGGTTTTGTATTGGGCGAAGGCGCTGGAGCGTTAATCCTTGAGGAATATGAACACGCTAAAAAACGTGGTGCAAAAATTTATGCAGAAGTTGTTGGCGGTGGTATGAGTAGTGATGCTTACCATATGACAGCCCCACATCCAGACGGAATTGGTGTAGAACGCGTAATGCTTAATTGTTTGCAAGATGCCAATATGAGTCCTGAAGATGTGGATACTATAAACACTCACGGAACTTCAACAATGCTTGGTGATGTTGCAGAATTAAAAGCAATTGTAAAGGTTTTTGGTGAACACGCTAAAGACATCAATATCAATTCAACAAAATCTATGACCGGACACCTTTTGGGCGCTGCCGGTGCTATTGAAGCAATTGCCTCTATCTTGGCAATGAAATACGGGATTGTTCCACCTACCATTAACCACACCACGGTTGATGAAAACATTGATCCTTCCTTAAACCTTACCTTAAACAAAGCTCAAAAACGCGACATAAAAGTAGCTATGAGCAATACTTTTGGGTTTGGCGGGCACAATGCTTGTGTTCTCTTTAAAAAACTTGATGCCTAAAATAATTAATGGCTTCCATAAAAAACATATTTTCTTCCCGTACTGACAAGGACGGGGAATTTTTCAATTCCCTAAAAAAAATATTAGGGTTCAAGCCTAGAGACATTTCCATTTACAAAACTGCGTTTACACACCGCTCCACAAATGAGAAAAACCTTAATGGCCAACCCCAAAACTACGAAAGACTTGAGTTTTTGGGTGATGCCATGCTAGGCGCGGTAATCGCTGCACATTTGTTCAAAAAAGTGCCAAGCGGCAACGAAGGTTATTTAACCAAAATGCGGAGTAAAGTAGTGAGCCGCGAACATTTAAACGAACTGGGACGCGATTTTCAATTGGTGAAATTTTTAAAAACAACGGTCCCGACTCAGCAGTTCAGTGGAAATATTTACGGAAACGTCTTTGAAGCGCTCGTGGGTGCAATTTATTTAGACCGTGGTTTTAAATATTGTGAAAAATTCATCCAAAAAAGAGTCATAAAACCTTATGTTGACATCAAAAAACTGGAAGGAAAAGTAATCAGTTACAAAAGCCTTTTTATTGAATGGTGCCAAAAATATAAGAAGCAATTCAACTTTGAAATCTATGAAGACAATGGCAAAGATGAATTAAAACATTTTGCCGTCCGACTAAAACTTGAAGACGAAGTAATCACTAAAGCACGCGCAACTTCTAAAAAGAAAGCCGAAGAACGTGCTGCAAAGAGAGCTTTTTATAAACTTAAGATAAAGGTAGATTCAGAAACGTCTTAAATTTCCAGATTATTTTTACATTAATTGTTCTCAACATTCCCAGCTTATTTAGTTAATACCCCCAAAGTTCCCTATTTTTGTATAAAGACTTGTGGTAGCAAAACAATTGCCTCCATAGCATCTATAGTATCAAAGAAATATGGTCCATCACAAATTGGATATGGGAGAGGAATTTGAAGAGCCCTATACGCTCATCGCTGTTCATTGTGGTGAAGAAGAGTACAAATTGGCTTATTTGATGAACCAACACCTAAATACGCGCTTCCAAAGAAGAAGAATAGACATTGATTTTCCTTCTGAAGGAATGATGGTAACATTTCCAATCTTCGATTTTTTGGACGAATTTAATTATAGCCAATTTTATCTTGTTGCCAATAAATGTAGAATCGTAGAGGCAAGTTTGCAAAGTTCCGGCGGCCTATTTTCAGAAATCGGTTCAGAAAAAGACCATTTTCTGCTATCAGAGTTTAAAAAAGTAGATTATTTTCTGAAAATTTATTCAGACTTTGAAAATGTTTCGCTGCAATCTTTAGTTTCACAAATAAACAATATAGAACAGATTGTTTCTGCTTATGTGGTAGAAACAGATACTATAAAATCTAAGAACAATTTAATTTTCGATTAAATGTCAGATAAAAAAAGAACCAAAATAGTGGCTACCCTTGGCCCTGCAACTTCTAGCAAAGAAATCTTGAAACAGATGATTTTGGAAGGCGTGGACGTGTTTAGGGTGAATTTTTCGCATGCTGATTATGCCACGGTAAAAAAGACTATTAAAACCATCCGGAGCCTTTCCGAAGAACTTGACACGCACGTTGCCATTTTGGGCGATCTGCAAGGCCCAAAACTTCGCGTGGGGATAATGAAAGAAGAAGTTATTGTGCAACCAGGCGATGAGCTTTCCTTTATCACCGGTGCTGAATTTGAAGGCACCAAGAAAAAGGTTTATATGAATTATTCCAATTTTCCAAAAGACGTAAACCCAGGCGAGCGTGTACTTTTGGACGATGGAAAACTAATTTTTGAAGTACTTGAAACCAACCGAAAAGATGAAGTAAAAGTAATGGTAATCCAAGGCGGTCCGTTGCGTTCCAAAAAAGGCGTAAACCTTCCAAATACTAATATTTCACTCCCGGCACTTACGCCAAAAGATAAGGCAGATGCTATTTTTGCTATTGAACAAAAAGTAGATTGGATTGCACTTTCCTTTGTTCGCCACGCCGAAGATTTAAAAGAATTACAAGCGTTGATTGAAGCGCATTCGGAATATAAAATTCCTATAATCGCTAAAATAGAAAAGCCCGAAGCTGTCGAAAACATTGACAAAATAGTAGCTTATTGCGACGGTTTGATGGTGGCACGTGGTGATTTGGGTGTGGAAGTTCCCGCAGAGCAAGTTCCGTTGATTCAAAAAGAATTGGTGCTTACTGCAAAACGTGCGCGCATTCCAGTAATCATCGCCACCCAAATGATGGAAACGATGATAACTTCACTAACGCCAACTCGTGCCGAAGTGAACGACGTTGCAAACTCGGTAATGGACGGCGCCGATGCGGTTATGCTTTCTGGCGAGACTTCCGTTGGAAATTATCCCGTTGCTGTTATAAAAACAATGACGAAAATTCTGAAAAGCGTAGAAAATTCTGAATTGATACGTGTGCCGCAAGAACCGCCACAGATTAAAACCAATCGTTACGTTACAAAATCAATTTGCTATCACGCGGCACATATGGCCAATGAAATTGAAGCCCAAGCTATTTGTACTTTAACAAATAGTGGCTATACTGCTTTCCAGATTTCTGCTTGGCGACCTTCGGCTTTTATTTTAGCATTTACTAGTAACAAGCGCATTCTCGCCCGTTTAAACTTATTATGGGGCGTAAAAGCATTTTATTACGATAAATATGTAAGCACCGATGAAACCGTGGACGATGTAAACCGAATTGCTTTTGAAAAAGGCTATGTGCACAAAGGCGATTATTTAATAAACCTTGCGGCAATGCCTATTGTGGATAAAGGAATGGTGAATACGTTGCGGGTTACGCAGGTGAAATAAAATTATTCTTTAATAATTTTTTGGACAAAATCTCCGTTATCAGTTACCAAATGTAAAAAATAAATGCCGCTACGAAGCGCTGAAATATCCAGTTGCTGAATATTCCCGTTTTGTTGAATAACTTTTTTACCCAATACATCAAATATAATAGCACTTACAATATTTTCAGTTTTTGAGCCTATAAAGACCAAACCTTTTGTTGGATTTGGATAAACCTTAAAATTGTTGGTTTCATTTTCCTCAACTCCCAAAATAGTATAATTTTCATACCAAGCTATTTTATTGTCGTTCTGTGAAGAACCAATTACGTCCATATCTCCATCATTGTCTATGTCGGCAGTAATTACAGAACGGGGCGACTGGACTTCTGTAGTTATTGTCTGTTTTCCCCCGAAACTACCTAGACCGTCAACATTTTCAAACCACACCACCTCACCTCCAAAGGTTTCTATGCTTGTGGCAAGTACATCCATGTCGCCATCATTATCAAGATCGGCTGCGTACACTGCGAATGCAGTGGGCAGAGAGCTTGTTATTATATTCTTCGCCCCAAAATTTCCTAGACCGTCAAGGTTTTCCTGCCACGCAATCTCATCGTCTCCGTTTGAAGCTGAAAAAACGTCCATATCGCCGTCGCCATCAGCATCGGCAACAAAAAGCATATTTGCATAAACCGAAAAATCGCGTATTACCCGAAGGGATCCAAAATTCCCCAAACCGTCCAAATTTTCATACCAGAATATCCTTACGGTGTTAGGGGCAATCCCATTACTCACTACATCAAGATCTCCGTCACCGTCCAGATCGGCAGCCACAACGGATCGCGAATTTGATATATCGTTGTCTATAATTTTAGTCGCACTAAAATTTCCGTTACCATCAAGATTTTCATACCATGCCAGTCCAGAGACATCAGATGCCGAGACCACATCGTTATCACCGTCACCATCCATATCTACAGCAATTGCCGAAAAAGCACCCTCAGCATTACCGGCAATCTGCTTTAGTGAGCTAAAGTTTCCTAGCCCATCTAAGTTTTCAAACCATACAACTTTATCTAAAAGGGAAGATGTTGCCAATACATCCATATCGCCGTCATTATCTAAGTCTTCCGCATAGATTGATTTAGCTTCACTGAAGAGTCCAATAAGATTCAAAGAGCTAAAAGTGCCATAGCCATCCAAGTTTCGATACCAAGCAATATTATTTTCAGATCTTGAGGCTGATAGAACATCTATTTTTCCATCGCTGTCAATATCAACTGAAAAAACAGCTACAGGAAGCTGGGGTTCTGTAGAAATAATTTTTTGAGGCCCAAATTGTGAATATCCATTAAAATAAACAAATGATAAAAAAAATAGTAAGTATCGCATCTTTTAATATTTAAAAGAATGGCTCTAATTTTCTTAGAGCCATTCAAAAAAGTAAAGTTTAATTTTCCTTAAAAATAATATCTTGGTCTGTAGCTCCATCAAGATATGTTTTTTCTATTTTATAAAGCCCCGGATTTAATTCATCAATTAGCGTAGGGTTGTTTATTCCCAATGAATCCTTTGGAGTTACAGTAACATTTCCATTTAAAACGCCATCATTAAACTTCGTAACGCTTCCCCACCCCGGTTTATGATTATAATTGTCATAACATCTACGGGTTAATTGTCCATTGGCAATACAGGGCGAGATAAGATCAATAAATATGGCAGTGTGGTTGGGATGGGTAATTATACTAAAATCTGTTTCATATTTACTAATAGTTAAAACTGCATTGTTGTTATAATAAAAAGAGGTGTTGTTATAATCTGAAGGCAGTGGGCAATCGCAACTGCATTCAAAAAATTTATAATCGAACCCCGGCTGGAACAAAGGCTTAAAATTAACTGGATTGCCTTGCGTACTGCTGTAAAAATATTCACCGGCATACGGTTCATAAAGTGAGGATACATCTGTTAGGACAGCATTGAAATGGCCTTGATCTATGGTATTTCGCATCCGTATTCCTTGGCCCATCGTTAGGTATTTTTCTATACAACCCAAACCATTGTCACTGCTTTTCATTGTATTTATAATATCTTCAGGAAATATATCATATGGAGTATTCATTTCAAAACAATTATCGGTTTCTTGCCCCACATATTCACAATTAGTATTAGTATTATTAGCGTCGAAACCTCTATGAGCATTAGTGTCAACAACTCTATCACCCGCGGTGATTGCATTAAAACATATATCACCCGAATCTCTGGTAGTGTGTTCGGAAGTAGAATTGGTATGTATAAGGCCTAGGTTATGGCCGATTTCGTGTGGTAACAAGTGTGTTAACAAACCAGCAGAACCAACCCCACAATTGGTTGAAATGATTGCATCGGCAATGCCTCCGCCAAAGGATGACCATCCATAAGCATAGACATTCAATGCGTTTTCATCATTGTAGCCGTTATCAATGGCCCAATCAACCATGTCGAAATACTGGGATATGGTTTCTAGTACATAATACCCAGTCGGATCACCTTCTACTACAGGACTATCAAATTCTTCAAATCCACGGTATTTAAAATAAATTCCGAACTGGTTATATAGAATATTCAAATTGGCTATTCCCTGCAAAACATCATTGGCTCTATTAAGAAAATCATTGACACCGTTAGGGTAATTAACACCCCAAAATCTTACGTTAAAAACTATAAGTTCACAATTATCAAATTCCGCAGGGTTTGTAGAATAACTGTACACACCATCAGAATCGGGCTGTGTGGGCTCAGGAGTTCCGCATCCATCATTGTTTTGTTGCGCACTCATAAAAAATACATTTAGCATAAATGTACAAAAAAGTAATCTTAAAAATAGTTTGGTTGGTTTCATAAAAACAGTATTTAGTTAAACAATAATTTAATTAGCTAAATAACTGGGGAGAAAACCAAATATAGAATAAAAAAATTTATGTAGTACTATAAGGTTACCATAATTAATAAATATTCAAAGAATTTGCTTACATGCCATTTGTAAGTGAAGAACAAATTTTAAAACTTAAAGCGAACCTCCCGGATCGCTTGGGTTTGGCTATAAAAATGGCAAGAAAAAGAAAGAATCTCTCCCAAACAGAACTGGCAGAACTCACTTTAAAAGACAGGCAATATATCTATAAAATCGAAAAAGGTAAGGTTACACCCAATATTGTTACCATAGGCGTAATAGCAAAAGCATTGGATATTTCTATTTCAAAATTATTGGAAGATTTGTAAAACATTTGAACTTTAATCCGAAACTTCAACCTTTTCAAGTTTCATCCCGCCAGTTTCTTTTGAGATAGTAACCGTGTACCCAAAACCTGTCGTTTTGTAGTTATAAACTATTTTCTGAAGTTCGTTGTCGTTTCTCGAAATCTGCAGTTCGCTGATAAAATCAGTTTTCTTTTTCTCTCCATTTTGTTGCGTTTCATTATTCGAGCCTTTCGGGTTTGGAAAAGCAAACGCCTTTGGAATTGCAAAAAGTTGCTGAGCCGAAAAAAACGCTTCGTGCCACTTATCGGTAGGTAAAATAAGTGTTTCGGCTTTGGTAGGTTTGCTTGCCGTGCCGCCCGTAGCTTCGGAATAATTCACTTTTGGAAAATCTTTCTTTAGTTCTTCAGAATAATTTTTTGCGGAAGCATCTTCTCCAGGAGGGGAAAATTTCGACAGAAAACCATTAAAAGCAAATCCTTTTTTGTTGTTGTATTCTACCTCATCCATCGCACCATTTATTCCGCCAACATTCATTGTTGTCTTTCCTTCAGCATTCACAATTTTTACTTTCGTGCCCAAAGGCATCACGGCAACCTTTGCACTTTGAAGATTTGGAAATTCCCGCAATGTCAAACCACTTACTGCGGCAACATACATTGCGTCAGGAATAGTTTCAGCGGGAATAGAATCTGTAACAGCGGTTTGGGTTTCTTCGCTAGTTTTGGCGTCGTTTTTACAGGAAAAAAGGAAAGTGAAACCTGCAAGCGCAAGGAAGGAAAAAGCTACGGTCTTCATAGTTTGGAGTTTTAAATTAGTTAAAGATAAGTAGCTTTCAATCATATTTAAAATTTTTACCGTTTTCCTCCCCTTTTTTGGGGGAGGTGCCGAAGGCGGAGGGGGCTTTAAAATTCAAGTTTTAGTTGTACGTCAATTGACTCCTTCGGAACCTCCTTTTTCTTTGGGGTTTCGTTGTTTAGGTGTGAAATTGAAATGCCCAACAACCGTACCGATTCCTTCATTTTTTCCTGAAATAACAATTCTTTAACCACTTCTAAAATTAATTCTTTGGAAGCGATAAAAAGTGGCAGTGTTTTGCTGCGGGTTTGCAATGTGAAATCGCGGTATTTAATTTTCAAGGTTACTGTCTTTCCGGCAAGTTTGCTGCGTTTCAATCTATTCTCTACTTCGGAAGCGATTTCTTCGAGTCGTTCCATCATAAAAATTTCAGAGGAAATATTTTCTGAAAACGTATGTTCCGCCGCTAATGATTTCTGCGTTCGTGAAGGTTTCACTTTACTGTTGTGAATGCCGCGAACAACGTTGTAATAGAAACTACCACTCTTTCCAAAGTTCTCTTCTAAAAATTCAAGCGATTTTCCCTTTAAATCCTTTCCAGTGAAAATACCGATGCGGTACATTTTCTCTTTGGTTACCTTTCCAACTCCATAAAATTTCTTTACATCTAACGTCTCCAAAAACGGAATTACTTCCTCGGGACCAATTGTTTTTTGTCCGTTGGGTTTGTTGATGTCGCTGGCAATTTTTGCTACAAATTTGTTTACAGAAATTCCTGCAGAAGCATTCAGTCCTGTTTTTTCTTTAATTTTTTTCCGAATTTCAGTTGCAATCATTGTAGCACTCGGATTACCTTTTTTGTTTTCAGTAACGTCCAGATAAGCTTCGTCCAGCGAAAGTGGTTCTACCAAATCGGTATATTCCAAAAATATCTTTCGGATCTGTTTTGAAACTTCTTTGTAACGGTCAAAATTCGTTCTCACAAAAATAAGTTCAGGGCAAAGTTTACGAGCCATTGCACCGCTCATTGCACTACGAACACCAAACTTTCGCGCTTCATAACTTGCAGCACTTACCACGCCACGGGCTGAACTTCCTCCTACGGCAACAGCTTTTCCACGCAATTCGGGATTATCCAACTGCTCAACGGACGCATAAAAAGCGTCCATATCTACATGAATTATTTTACGAAGAGGCATTTCGTCTTGCATCCTACAAATTTAATATCTTTAACGTCTGGTTTATGTGTAGTCGAAATCTAATTTCAACCAAATAAAATAATGAAAAAAACCGCAATCATTTTAGGCGCAACGGGATTAACGGGCGGTATTTTGTTAGAAAAGCTTTTAAAAGATCCCTCTTTTGAAAAAATAAAACTTTTTTCGCGAAGTTCCGCAGAAAATAATTCGTCAAAAGTTGAAGAACATTTAATAAACATGTTTCAATTGGAAGACCATTCCGAAGCATTTAAAGCCGATGTGATTTTCTGCTGCATTGGTACCACAAAAGCCAACACTCCCGATAAGGAAACATATAAAAAGATTGATAACGGAATTCCCGTCACAGCTGCAAAACTTGCAAAACAAAACGGGATTAAAACGTTTATTGTAATCTCCGCAATGGGTGCAGATGCAGATAGCAGCATTTTTTATAACAAAACCAAAGGCGAAATGCAACGCGATGTGTTGCAACAAAATATTGAAAATACATATGTTTTACAGCCTTCGTTGATAGTTGGCGATAGAAATGAAAACCGTTTTGGCGAAAAAGTAGCAACAGTTTTTATGAAAACCTTTGGGTTTTTAATTCCGAAGAAATACAAAATGATTAAAGCTGAAACGATTGCAGAAGCAATGTTAGTTTTGGCAAAAGAAGGGTTTTCAAAGCAACAAATCACTTCCGACGAAATTAAAAAAATAGCCCAAAATGCAGGAAATAGAACGTAAATTTTTAGTCACTTCCGAAGCTTTTAAAAATGAAGCCCACAAACGAACCCGAATTGTGCAAGGTTTTTTGAACACAAATCCTGAGCGGACGGTGCGAGTTCGGATTCAAGGAAATGATGGCTTTATTACGATCAAAGGAAAATCAAACAAATCAGGTCTTTCCCGTTTTGAATGGGAAAAACAAATCTCACTAGCAGAAGCAGAAGAATTGCTTCACCTTTGCGAACCAGGCCTTATTGAAAAAACACGTTATGAAATTTCAAGTGATAGCCACACTTTTGAAGTGGATGATTTTATAGGCGAAAACGAAGGTTTAATAGTTGCTGAAATTGAACTCAGTTCCGAGACCGAACCTTTTTCAAAACCCGAATGGTTAGGAAAAGAAGTTACGGGTGATGTGAAATATTATAATTCAAATTTGAGTAAAAATCCTTTTAAAAGCTGGACAAATGAAAGCTAAACTACTTGTTGCAATTTCAGGAATTATACTTTTGGGGTGTGAAACCAAAGTTGAAAAAGAATACATCACCGAGCCTTGCCCTGAAGAAATAAAAATTCCAATGGCACAGTTAAAAGAAGACCTGACCAAAAAAGGGTTTCAAACCTTTGACTACATTGATGACAAATCGGGTGACACTATTTTGATGCAACAATATTTCATTGCTTTTTTAAAAAGCGGACCAACCCGTTCCCAAACTAAAGAAGAAGCGGACAGTCTTCAAAAGTTGCATTTAGCGCATTTGGGCAGAATGTATGAAGAGGGATTTGCAGATATTTCAGGACCGTTTGGCGATGATGGCGATATTCGAGGCATTACTATTTACAACGTGCCCACACAAAAAATGGCGGACAGCCTGGCCAACATGGATCCGATGGTAAAATCTGGAAGATTGGTAATTGAAATCCATCCCTGGTGGGCAGCAAAAGGTTTTTCGTTACGCTAACAGTGTTATAATGTTTTGAATCGTTTCTTTATCAGAAGTAGCAATAATTCCTTCTTCAAAAAAAGCATCACTGTGCATAGTAACTTTTGGTTTTTGAGCTAATAGTTGTTTTTTGGCTGTTGCCGAAAGATGAATACTATTAAATCCAGCTTCTTTAAATTTCAAAGCATTTTCTACATTAATTCCGCCGCCGGGCATAATTTCTATTTTGCCTTTTGAATGATTTTGGAGCTCTTTCAAAAGTGAAATTCCTTCAATTGCCGTGGGTTTTTGGCCCGAAGAGAGTAATCTGTTTACTTTTAAATCGATTAACTTTTGAAGTTCATCGATTGGATTTTCAACCCAATCAAAAGCACGGTGAAAGGTGAATTCCATTCCTTCGGATGCATCAATTAATTGCTTTGTTTTCATTGAATCAATTTTGTTTTCCGAAGTTAAAAATCCACTTACAATTCCTGCACAACCTAATTTTTTGCAGAATGTAATATCTCGCAACATTACGTCAAATTCTTCTTCGGAATAGGTGAAATTTCCACTTCGCGGACGAATTAAAACGTGTATAGGAATATTAAATTCCGAAACAACTTTTTCAATTAACCCTTGACTTGGTGTAAGTCCTCCAACAGAAAGTTCGGTAAAAATTTCTATTCGGTTTGCTCCGGCAAGTTGCGCAACTTGGGTGCTTTCAAAACTATTTGCGCAGATTTCTATAATCATTCAATTATTATTTCGTCAATAAATGTCCAGGCTTTGTGGCCAGCACCCTTTTGTCCATCGGGGATTGTTCCATAATTTGGAATTCTAATTTGCAAAATGCTGGTTTTTAAAATATAATTTTCTGACAATTCAACTTTCACTGTTGAAATGTTTGGCTCATTTTTTTTAAAATATTTTGTTATGTAAGACACTTTTTTTCCATCCTCATTATAACAATAGATTAAAACCTCTTTTGGAGAGTGAATCCATTGTCCGGGCGCATCATAAAATCGAAGGTTGGCGGAATTGATTTCTATTTCCTTCCCAAAATCAATCGTAATTTCCAAATCATCGCCCCAAAATCCAAGCCATTCTTTATCGCCATAGCGTTTATCACTACCTTGAATTCCATTAATCAATGCTTCTTTTCCACCCGCAGCATAGGTTGGATTTGGCGGTACGTTCAGTGAAATATTTGCTGTAATTCCTTTGTGGTAAATAATTTTTTCGGAAAAATCGCGACCAACTTTTTCGCCATTTTTGAAAACATTTGCAGTAATCTTCGAATCCTTTTCAATCAAAATGGGGTTTGAATACACTTTGCTTTCCACATTATTTATAGAATATCGAATTTCCTTTCCTTTTGTAGGGGTTGTCAATTCATAAAAAACATTTCCATTGCTTTTCGAAATCTTTCCCTCAATTTCGTATAAATGGTTGGCATAATTTATACTTAAAGCATCCAAACGTGGCATAAAATTTTCGACCCGAGAAAGGAACTCAGGATACTCTTTTTCCAAATTCTGTGAAGGACCGCTCCACGTAACCTCACTCATTGCAAGGATTCTTGGAAAAATCATATATTCCACTTGCTGTTCATTTGGAATATATTCAGTCCACAAATTGGCCTGTGCTCCAAGTATATATTTTGCCTCTTCCTTATTTAATTCTTTTGGAATTGGATTGAAAGAATACACCTTTTTCAATGGAAGAAAACCGCCAATCGCCAAGGGTTCATCGGATTTGTCACTTTGGTAATAATCAAAATAGGCGTGGGAATTTGGCGTCATAATCACGTTGTGCTTTTGTTTTGCGGCATCAATTCCGCCCTGCATGCCGCGCCACGACATTAAAGTTGCGTTTGGCGCAAGACCGCCTTCCAAAATTTCATCCCAACCGATTATTTTTTTTCCTTTACTGTTTACAAATTTTTCAATTCGCTGAATAAAATAACTTTGCAAACCGTGCTCGTCTTGCAAGTTCAAATCATTTATTAATTGCTGGCAATGCGCACAATTTTTCCACTTTATTTTTGGTGCTTCATCGCCACCAATGTGAATATATTCGCCTGGAAATAGTGGCATGACTTCGCTTAACACATTTTCTAGAAACGTAAAAGTCTGCTCGTTTGGACAAAAAATATCTTCAAAAACACCCCAAGTTGTGGCCACGGGAATTTGCTTCCCCGTGCATCCTAATTCTGGATACGCACTTATGGCAGCCTGTGCATGACCGGGCATTTCAATTTCTGGAATAACGGTGATGTTGTATTTTGCTGCAAAAGCAACGACCTCTTTTATATCTTCCTGGGTATAAAAACCACCATAGCGCTTCCCGTCAAACTTTTGTGGCTGATCGTTATAATGCCCAATAAGCGTTTCATCGCGAAAACCACCTTTTGAAGTGAGTTTTGGATATTTCTTTATCTCTATGCGCCAACCTTGATCATCCGTGAGATGCCAATGGAAATAATTCATTTTCAGCAGTGCAAGATTTGCAATGTATTTTTTGATGAATTCTTTATCAAAAAAATGTCGCGCACAATCTAAATGCATTCCGCGATACGGAAATTTTGGAAAGTCTGAAACCGTTAATTGCGGAAGTGTAAAACTTGTATTCTCCTTTGTTTTTTTTTGTTCCAATGCTATCGGAAGCAATTGCCGCAAAGTTTGGACAGCATAAAAAGCGCCACTGGAATCTATAGCTTTTATGATGATTTTTGAATCAGAAATATCCAAAAAATAACCTTCGGAAGGTTGGGAAGCATCTTTTTCAATTACAATTTTGGCCTTATTTTTTGAAGTACTTTGAAGTTGAAATCCTACGCCATTTTGAAGAAATTCATTGAGAATATTACCCGCGATTTCAAATTCTGTTTCAAAATAAACTGTAGTAGTTTCATCAAAATTGAAGTTTCCCGATTTCAATTCAATAGATTGTGGTTTTGGGATTAGCGCAGTTTCATTTTGCGAAAATATACAGAAGCTAATGGAACAGAAAATAACTAATAGATAGTTTCTCATTGCTATTTTATGAATTGGTTCAATGTTTTAAATCTAAGTATTGGCTTAGTTTTACTTTGAGTTGAAAAGAAAATCGTCTTGGTTTCGTTCGGCAACAAGTCGAAAAAATTATCTTCAAATTTACCTTTTGTGTCAGTCATTAAAAATACATTTTTCTGAAGTTTTTTTGAGAAAAGCGTTACCCTAAATCCTTCTTTCGTCTTTTCAGTTTTAGTTTCGATTTCATATTTCTTCAGCTTCAAATCTTTTGGTTTTGAAAAATAATGAATGTATTCACGCTTCCCAAAACTGACTTTTAAAACACAAAATGCTTTGTCAAACTTCAACCTTTTCAGTGGAATGGAAAATAGTACTTTGCTACTATTTTGTAGACTTTCAACTGAAATTCGGTTTTCATAAATTATGTTTCCATCAAAATCAATCAACTCCAGCGAAAGTGAATCTGTAATGGTTTCAAAAGTATCATTAACCACAAATATTTTTAAAGAATCGTTTTTTTCTTCCGCAGATATCAAAATATTTTCAAAAGCCTTTTTAACTTGATAATGCAAAGCCTTCCAATTTCCCAGATAATCAATGCTCGACCACGAAACGGCGGGCCAGGAATCGTTCAATTGCCAATAAAGCGTTCCCATATTGTAGGGTTTTGAACGGCGTTGAACGTGAATTCCTTTGGAAATTCCATACGCCTGCAAAAGTTGGCTTATATAAACATAATCCTCAGCGTTTTGTGGAATTGGAAAATCGCGCGCCATATAATCTTCAATAATCTGAAAACCTCGTGAGTGCTTTTGATGATTTGAAAATGCTGGATCTTTCAAAGAAACCGAATCTTTTCCAATGGCATATTTAATTGTTTCAATAGTCGGGTAAGACTGAAACCCAAACTCGCTCATAAACCGCGGTACTTCTTCCTCAAAATGTTCAAACGGATAGCCGTCGTGCCAGACCCACCAATCGTGCGCATCGCCTTCAAACTGATAGCGTTTATCGCCACGGCCGTATTTTGGCGAACTCTCCCAATAGGATACACTCGGGTTTAAGCTGTCTACCGCGCGTGGCAAAATATGATTAAAAAGAGCATAATAATTCTCCCAAATTTCTTGCTTTTCTACTTCGGTTTTATCGTCTTGCCAACCCCAACGCTGCCAACCTTCGTTGTTTTCGTTATTGCCGCACCAAAGAGCAATGCTTGGATGGTTTCGTAAGCGTTTTATATTTTGAATGGCTTCCTGTTTTACATTTTCCAAAAATGCTGCATCACCAGGATACATGGCACAGGCGAACATAAAATCCTGCCAAACAAGAATTCCTTTTACGTCACAGAGCTGATAAAAATAGTCATCTTCATAAATTCCGCCACCCCACACGCGGAGCATATTCATATTGGCAGAAACCACATCATCAATCAATCCTGAGTATTTTTCTTGATTTACACCCGCCTCCAACATTTGTTGCGGAACATAATTGGCGCCTTTCATATAAACTGGTTTCCCATTCAATTTGAAATAAAAACTTTCGCCTATGGAATCTTTTTCAGTAATTAATTCAATAGAACGAATTCCATGTTTTTTTGAATAGGATTCCAAAACACTTCCCTTATGAATTAATTCAATTTGAATGTCATACATAAATGGTTCGCCTAAATTATGCGTCCACCAAAGCTTTGGGTTTTTTACTTTAAAAGGTATTTGATATTCGCTTTGGCCCGCTTTGGTTTTAAAGGTTGAAGAAAAAGTTTCGGAGGTATTTTTATTTGTGATTTGAAGGGTAATTTCTTCCTCTTTTACTGTTTCAATTTCAAATTTTGCATCAATTTCTGCAAGCGTATCGCTAATAGATTTCGTTTGAAGAAAAGTGTCTGTAAGTCGCGCAAAATCATAACTCATCAAAGAAACATTTCGGCAAATACTCATCGTTTT
This sequence comes from Aequorivita antarctica, assembly GCF_007997155.1. GTDB lineage: Bacteria > Bacteroidota > Bacteroidia > Flavobacteriales > Flavobacteriaceae > Aequorivita > Aequorivita antarctica. Next base: position 68,296 of record NZ_VORT01000001.1, read on the forward strand.
TATAGTTGGAGCCCAATCCCAACCGTACTGATATTGTGGTTTTCTAGTGAAAACACGACTGCCCCCAGGAAGTTCGTAATCTAACTTTTCAGTCTTACTTTTTTCGATGGAATCTGAGTTTTTGAAAACAACGAGTAATTCGTTTTCAGCTTTTAATGCATCACTTAAATCTACTTCCCAACTTCGGAAAGCGTTGTTTGCCGAAAGGATTAAGCTGTCATTAAGAAAAACTTCGGCATAAGTATCTAATCCTTCAAACTTCAAAAAATGTTTGGGCCTGTTTAAGATTTCTTCGGAAACAGAAAATTGCTTTTTGTATTGCCAAGTCCTTTCGGAAACCCATTGAATGGAGTCTTCGTTATTTTTTAGAAATGGATCAGGTATTTCGCCCAACCTCAGCAAATCTGATTGTACAGTTCCGGGAACTTTGGCAGCTTGCCAATTGTCCTTTTTTGTCTCTGAAAATAGCCAACCTTCATTCAGTGAAAGCGTTTCATTGGGCATTTCTTCACAGGAAAGGAAGGTGAAAATAATTATGAAATAGGTGAAGTAAAGTTTTCCCATTCCACTAAAATAGGTGTTTTCAGAATAGCACATAAAAAAAATCTGCCTTGAAAAATTACAAGGCAGATTTACCAATCAACAATAAAAAAATTATGAAAAAAACTATCGCCAACCGCCACCCAAGGCTTCATATAAATCAACAATGGATTGAAGTTGGCTATTTTTTGCCGAAATTAGGTTCAAACTTGAATTCAACGCGTTTTCCTGTGCATTTAATACTTCCAAATAATTGGCGAGACCGTTGTCCAAAAGTTGTTCGGAATAACCAGTTGCCAAATCATAGGCTTCAAATTCTTTCTGTTTCACCTCAATTTTTTCAGTTGCAGCGTCGTAACTGTAAAGCGCATCCGAAACTTCTTTGCTAGCGTTAATAATTGCAAACCTAAAATCTAAATAGGTTTGTTCTTGCTTGGCTTGTGAAACCTCATATTGCGTGCGAATTTGTCGCTTGTTAAAAATAGGCTGCGTCAATCCTCCGATTAAAGTTGCAAACAGGGAATTGGCGTTGAAAAGTTTATCAATTTCTATATTCTGAAATCCTCCAGTTGCAGAAAGCGTTAATGAAGGATAAAAACTTGCCCGTGCTGCATTTGTTAGCTCGAAAGCATTCATCAAACTGAATTCAGCGGCCATTACATCTGGTCTATTTCTTAACAATTGTGCTGGGATTCCAGTTTTTAAAGGCATTTCAATGTCTTGATTTTCTAAACTTCCGCGAGTAATTTCGTGAGGCGCGCTTCCCAACAAAATAGACATTGTATTTTCTAGCAAACGCGCATCGTTTTTTAAATCGATTAAAATTCCCTGAGCGTTGTACAATTGCGCTTCGGTCTGTTTTACTCCTACTTCCGTAACATTGCCCGCTTCTTTTAAGGCCTGTGTGGTTTCCAAACCTCTAGATCGCGTAATTATAGTTTCTTCAGTAACGCGAATTTGTTCGTCCAAAGCCATCAATTGATAATAAACTGACGCAATATTGGCAATCAATCTACTTTTCACTGCTTGGTGGGCAGCAACACTTTGAAGATATGAGGCCTGAAAAGCCCTTTCATTGCTACGAATTTTTCCCCAGATATCGGCTTCCCAAGAAAGGCCAGCGCTCAATTCGTATTGACTGATGGAAGAAATATCGCCAAATTGATTAGTAGCAGGCAATTCCTGATGAGTGTATTGTGCCTTTCCGTTTAAGGAAGGAAAATAACCCGCCTTTCCTTGTTTTACATAAGCTTCAGCTATTCTAATTTGCTGAAGCGCCACGCGAATGTCCATATTATTTTTCAGTCCTTCTTCAATATAATTTTGTAGTGCTGGATCTGTAAATAATTCTTTCCACGAAACCGTTGCAATTGTTAAAGTATCTTGCGTAAGATTATCCGTTCTGTAATTGGCTTCGTTAACCACTTCTGGTCTTTCATAATCTTTGGCCGCAAAGCAAGAAACCAGCAAAAACGGAACGCTTGCAATCAACAGTAATGAATAAATTCTATTGGTTTTCATCTGTTTGGTTTTATTATTTTTTAGTGATGAATTTATTTGATTATTCATTGTTTTCAGGATTTTCTATTAGTTTATCGCCTGTTTCAATGCCGATAAGTTCTTCGGAAATTTCTTCATTATCTGTCGGTGGGCCTGTAATTTTTTCCTGTAACCATTGAAAGAATATAAATAGAATTGGAATCACGAATACCCCAAAAACAGTCCCCACAAAAAGTCCACCAACAGCTCCCGTACCGATGGAACGGTTTCCTGCCGCACCCACACCATTGGAAAGCACCAAAGGCATCAATCCAAAAATAAAGGCGAAAGATGTCATCAAAATTGGTCGAAGTCTTGCTTCAGCACCGTCAATTGCTGCATCAACGATGGATTCGCCATGCTTTCTTCGCTGTAGGGCAAATTCAACAATAAGAATTGCATTTTTCGCCAAGAGTCCAATAAGCATAATCAAAGCTATCTGGAAATAGATATTATTTTGCAGCCCCGTGAGTTGCGTTGTAATGTACGCCCCAAAAACTCCAACGGGTAAAGAAAGCAATACAGAAAAAGGCAATAAATAACTTTCATATTGTGCTGCAAGTAGGAAATAAACAAACACCAAGGACAAAATAAAAATGGTAGTTGTTTGGTTTCCAGCGTTTTTTTCTTCTAAAGTCAACCCTGAATAGGCAATGTCAAAATTACTTGGCAAGCTTTGTTTTACTTCTTCCACCGCTGCAATTACATCACCCGTACTATATCCAGGAGCTGTAGCCGCAGTAAGCTTGGTTGAATTGAAAAGGTTGAAACGCGTTACCGATTGCGGTCCGTACACTCTTTTTAATGTGACGAATTGCGTAATCGGAGTCATTTCGCCACTTTCGGTGCGCACGTAAATGCTATTCAAATCACTCTCACTTGCTCTGTCTTCTGGCAAGGCCTGAACATACACACGATATTGTTTTCCGAAACGGGAAAAATCTGCCGCGAAAATACTTCCTATATATCCCTGAAGCGTGTTGAAAATAGTTTGAACAGAAACCCCAAATTCTTTTGCCAACGGTACGTTCAGTGTCATTTCATATTGCGGATAACGCGTGTTGAAAGACGATTGCGCATATTGAATTTCTGGTCGCTGACTAAGTTGTGCCATAAATTCCTGGTTTACTTTATCTAAATCGGTAAAGCTTCCGCCGGAGCGATCCAGTAAATTTAACTCTGCACCCGCCGAGTTCCCAAAACCTGGGATACTTGGTGGGGAAAAGAATATAATCTGAGCATCAGGAATCTGGGCGGCAATTCCGAAGAGTTGTCCCGTAATGGATTGAACAGAAAGTGAATCGGCTTTTCGATCGTTCCAGTCATTAAGCCTAATAAAACCAAGACCGTAGTTGCTTCCTGCACCACTTATCAAACTTCGCCCGTCAATAACAGAAACCCCTTGAACGCCTGGAAGATTTTTAATTTTCTGATATAGAACTTGGTTAATTTCGTGGGTTCTATCAATGGAAGAGCCTGCTGGTAGCTCCATATTCATAAATATAATTCCACGATCTTCATCTGGTACAAATCCAGTTTTTGTAACTGATGAAGACCACATAATTCCTGCAACTGCCAAAAGCAGAATGAACACGGTAATCCATTTATGACGGTATAGGTAATGAACGGATTTACCGTATTTGTTTATAGTAGCCTTAAAACCACGATTGAAACCGTTAAAAAATTTCTGAATAAAACCTGGCTTTTTACTGTTTTGTTTTTCATCGTGTCCTTTCAAAAATAAAGCACACAAAGCCGGTGTTAAGGTAAGCGCGTTTACTGCGGAAATGATAATCGCCACAATTAGGGTTACACCAAATTGTTCGTAAAACACCCCCGTTGGACCCTTTATAAAAGTTACGGGAATAAATACTGCAGACATCACCAAAGTAATGGAAACAATGGCCCCTGAAATTTCGTGCATCGCATTCAGCGAAGCTTTCTTGGAACTTTTTTCGCCTTCATCAATCTTTGAGTGCACCGCCTCCACGACCACAATGGCATCATCTACCACAATACCAATTGCCAATACCAAGGCAAAAAGTGTCAATAGGTTTATTGAATATCCGAACAAATTCAGAAAGAAAAATGTTCCAATAATTGAAACCGGTACCGCAATTGCAGGAATTAAAGTTGAACGGAAATCCTGTAAAAAGATAAATACAACCAAGAAAACCAAAAGGAATGCTTCAACTAAAGTCATTACCACTTTTTCAATGGAGGCATTCAAAAAGTTATTGGTATCGTAAGGAATATAATAAGTAATACCATCTGGCAAGTCGCGTTCTACGTTTGCTAGTTGAACCTTTATGGCATCAATAATCTCCTGTGCATTGGATCCTTTGGTTTGAAAAATACCCATATTTACCGCGGGGTATCCATTGGTCACTGAGCTACCAGCATAGGATTGTGCTCCAAGTTCTATTTTGGCAATATCACTCAATTTTAGAAATTCGCCATTGCCCAATGCTTTTATTACAATATCGCTGTATTGTTGCTCAGTTTTGTACCGCCCGGAATATTTAATTGTGTATGAAAATGCTTCACCATTATTCTCACCCAAAGCTCCCGCCGCAGCTTCCAAGCTCTGTTCTTTTAGGGCAGCCACAACATCTGAGGGCATCAAACTATAGGCTGCAAGTTTTTGTGGGTCTAACCAAATACGCATGGAATAATCCTTTCCTCCAAAAACACTAACATCACCAACCCCGTTCACCCTTTGTAACTCTGGGATTACATTTATTTTCAAATAATTTTGAAGATAGGTATCGTCATAATCTTTGTTTTCACTGTAAAAAGAAAGAAACATCAACGCAGAAGTCTGCTGTTTTGAAGTGGTTACCCCGGTTTGGATTACTGCCTGTGGCAACAATGAATTCGCACGCGCCACGCGATTTTGAACGTTTACAGCAGCAATATCTGGATCTACATCCTGATCAAAAAAGACGCTTATAGATGCGGTTCCAGTATTGGTGGCGGTAGAGGTTAAATAGGTCATTCCTTCTACCCCGTTAATTTGTTCTTCCAGCGGAATTATAACACTTTCAAGAATAGTCTCTGCGCTCGCTCCCGGATAGGAGGCATTTACTTGAATAGTTGGCGGCGCAATATCTGGATATTGCGTGATTGGGAGATTCGATAGCCCCAAAACTCCGAGTATTACTATAATTATCGAGATAACCGTAGAAAGTACGGGTCTGTCTATAAATGTTTTTAACATGATTGGTTTTTCTTAAACGGTTATCTGAAAACTTTTTCGATAGGTTTGGCAATGCTGTCAAAAGGCATTTCCTGCGGCTTTATTTTTGTGTCTCCGCGGAGTTTATTGGCGCCTTTGGCTACAATTTTATCGCCTTTTTCAAGACCAGCTTCAACCACATACAGATTTTCAACTTCGGCTGCGATAGTTATTTTTGTGGAAGTAGCAGTGCTGTCTTGACCCACTTTGTATACATAAACGCTCCCCTGTTGCTCAAAAGTTGCTTCCTGCGGAACAACCAAAGCATCTGTAAACACTTTCGGAATCTGGATTTTTCCACTGTTTCCGTTCGTTAAAATTCGTGATGGATTGTCGAATATTGCTCTAAAAGAAATAGAACCAGTATTTGCATTCACTTGTGAATTTATAGTTTCAATCGTTCCTTCTTCTTCATAAAGACTTCCGTTTGCCAATAACAATCGAACTTTAGGCATTTTTTTAATTTTCTCTTCAATCGTTTTTCCTTCGGCATTTTGAATAAAATCTAGGTACTCCTTTTCATTCATCGAGAAATACGCATACACTTTACTAATGTCCGCAACCGTAGTCATAGGAATTTGTGACGAAGGACTAACCAATGCCCCTTTCCGCAAATTGATGGAACCTACATAACCATCTACGGGACTTTTTATATTTCCGTAATCAATGTTTGCGGCAATACTGTTGTAGCCACTTTTAGCCTGCTGAAGTTTCGCCTTAGCTGTTTCTAGCTGCACATTACTGATGATGTTTTTTTCCACCAATGGTTTTAGTTTGTCAACCTCAACTTGAGCGGCGTTCACGTTGGCCCTAGCAGCAGCGGCATCTTGACTTAAAGTTTGGGTTTCCAAACGGAAAAGCGTTTCTCCTTTTTTAACTTTTTGACCTTCATCAACAAGAACATCTGTAATGTATCCTGAAATTTTTGCCTGTACTTGGCTATTTACAATTCCCTCAATACTGGCAGGATACGTAGTATATGCCGTTACTGTCTTTGTTGGTATTGTTACCACCGGCAATGTTGGAGCTTGTGGTGCCCTTTGGGCCTGTTGTGAACTTTTATCGTCACCACAGGATGAAAACAATAGTAGCATTCCTAAAGCTATGGGAAGAGAGTGCATTAAATTTTTCTTTTTCATTGTTGATTTAATTAATCGTTTTTATGTTTTTCGGTAAGCCTTTTTTGAAGTTTTTCCATTGAAGCACTTGCTTGAGAAAGAAATTCTAAATAATCTTTATGAAACTCCAAATCAAATAGTTCAGTACAGTCCTCTGGAAGTTCCTCATTGATTTCTTTTTTATATTCCATTATTTCAAGATGTAGATCGCGTTCATTTTTCCAATTTTTGAGCATTTCGTTCATGGCATTTATCATCACATCTGGAACCAGTGTGAAATATTTTTTTCGATCACCACATTTAGTGTGATAGGTAATTCGGTTTGCAGCCTGTAATGTGGTTAAATGTGTTGAAATCGTACTTTTACTAGCGTTAAGTTCAGAAACCAAAGAATCAAAAGTCACTCCTTTTTGGCCAGTTAAAATCAAGGTAGATAGAATTCTTGCAGCCAATGGAGCAAGCTGTTCTTTGTTCTCAATATGCACACCTAATTTCTCAATTAAGCTTTCTTTTTTAGTCAAAATATAGATTATGAATTAAATTGAAAGATACAAAAGTACGTTTGGTTCGGAATATTGCGAACCAAACGGTATTAATCTTTTGTTAAATAAATTTTAAGTTCTTCGATTACGCTCTGGATGAAGAATAATTGAGGATTTTATTAGTTTTGGGAAGCAGACTTCACTTCAATTTGCTCGCGAAGTTCATTGCCAGATTTGTCAACGGCTGTCAATAGATATTTGCCTGGTTTTGGCGAAACAGCCAACTCGTGAAAAGTTTCGGTCTTCCCAATATATTTTGAATCCAAATACCAATACACTGTGCCTTCTAGTGAATGATGTGCTAATTTGAAGATAACTTCATTTACATTTTCGTAAAAATTAGTGACGTTTAAAAAATCATTTTGTCTCATTGATTTAAAGTCGTTACTGACAAATATCATATGAATTGTAGCCAAAAAGTAATAATTTACATTAAAATTAATGTCATGATCAAAATCAAACTTTACACGCTCTTAGTAGTTATTTTATTTGCCACCACTACTTTCGCCCAATCTGGCATTTTGGACACTTCCTTTGGCAACAATGGAATAGTACTTACTGATATATCTCCAAACGCCAACCAAGGAAACGCAGTTTCTGCTCAAGTTGATGGAAAAATTGTAGTTGCCGGTTACGCTGGTGATGCTGCCACCTACAATATGGCCGTTGCCAGATACAATACTGATGGTTCTTTAGATACCTCATTTGGCGATAATGGAACCTTGAACTTTCCAGTGGGAAGTGCAAAATCAATCGCTACTGGTATGGAAATTCAAGCGGATGGAAAAATTATTCTTGGCGGATATACCGATGACAACGTTTCTGGAGACTTCGCATTAGTAAGGCTTAACACAGATGGAACTTTCGACAATACTTTCGGAAACAACGGAATCGTTATTATTGATGCAGGAGGTAATGAAGTTGCTAAAGCAATGACAATTCTAGATAACGGTAAAATCCTTTTGGCAGGAGCCAATGACCAGAACTTTTCAGTAGCTCGATTTAATACTGATGGTACATTAGATACGACCTTTGGAGTAAACGGATGGTCTATTATAATATTTGAAGATAACTTGAGCTTAGTTAAGGATCTTACAATACAAGAAGATGGAAAAATTCTACTGGGAGGTGATGGAATTATTGATACTTACGGTATTGCCGCCGCAAGAATCAATGCAGATGGAACTATAGATAATACGTTTGGAACGAACGGAAAAGTTCGTTATAGTTTAAGTGGTATTGGTAACTCCACCCGTTTTGGAGGAATTGCAGTTCAGGGAGATGGAAAGATATTTTTGGGAGGATGGAGGGGCATTACTACGTTTTATGATGAATTTTTGGTTTTAAAATTGAATACTGATGGAACTCTTGATAGCACTTACGGATACAATGGCGTAGTAACTGCACAAATTGTACTAGGTTATCAGATGGCCACCACAATATTGCTACAATCTGATGGAAAATTAATTTTAGCGGGCTATGCAGAATATCAATCGGAATACTTTAATATAGTCATGGTGCGTTTTAATACTGATGGAAATCTAGACACTACTTTTGGAACGGACGGAAAAGTCAGTACGGATATAAATGGAAATAGCGATTTTGCAACCGCTATTTCGCTTCAGACTGACAACAAAATTCTATTAACAGGTTTTTCTGGCACATCTGCTCAAGATGAAACAATATTTGTTGCACGTTATGAAAACACAATCTTGGGAACTGAAGATTTTCAAAATATGGAATTCCGTCTTTATCCAAACCCAGCAAACGAGCAAATTACTATTGAATTGAGTGATGCCTCTTCAAATTATCTAGTTGAGATTTTTGATGTTTTGGGCAAGAAAGTATATACTTCTGAAATTCAAAAATCAAAAAGCATTGATGTTTCTGCATTAGCTCCAGGAACATATCTTGTAAAGATTAATTCTGAAAATAATACAAGTATCGCTCGCTTTGTAAAGCAATAATTTATTCAGAATTTTATAAATTGAAAGAGGCTATCTGTTAAAGATGGCCTTTTTTATTGAAGGATTTGTATTTCTATTTTTTCCTTTAATTCATTGCCCTCACTGTCCACAACTGTCAAAATATAGTTGCCTGGTTTTGGCGAAACAGCCAACTCGTGAAAAGTTTCGGTCTTACCGATATACTTAGAGTCCAAATACCAAAAAACAGTAGTTTCCGGGGATCGGTGAGCGAGTTTAAAAATAACTTCATTCACATTTTCATCAAAATTTTTAGGAAGCAACACGGCTTCATTTTTCTTCGGATAAATAAAAGCCATCAACTTTTCGCCTTCCTGTAAACAATTTGGGGCAAAGGGCGGAAGTACTTTATACTCCGGATGAAGTTGTGCATAATAATATTCCATTACTGGTGGTAGGACGAACCAATTTTCCTGCTTCATTTCAGAAAGCGGATAACAGGAAGAATTTACCCGCAAATTTTCCGATGCATTCAAAAATATGGTTTGATGATACGGGCAAGCTTCCGTTCTTGTTCCGTTTTTTGGAATCCATACCTGTTTTGTTTCCTCACAAAAAAGTCCCGCAAGATGACCACTTTTAGTGCAAATTTCAGCTTCCACCAATTCGTCATACGGAATGTTGAACCAACCACTTTGTGGCAAAACATTTAAAACATCGAACAAAACTGGCGCTGCGGCTTGAATTCCTGTCAAACCTGGACGGCCTTCCCCATCGGCATTTCCAACCCAAACGCCGATTGCATATTTTGGCGTAACGCCAACTGCCCAGGCATCCTTAAAACCGTAACTCGTTCCGGTTTTCCAAGCAATCGGTTGGCTGCTGGTAAAAAACTCCCAGTTTTCCTCACCATTCGGACGGTTCACTTTTTCCATCGCCTCGAATGCTTCGTAAATTGCTCCCCCATTCCACACTGATGGTTTTTGCTGAATTTTTCCGAAATCAATCTTCTCGTCATTTTTCAAATAAATCGGTTCAACAAATTCATTTTTTCGATATTCACTTGAAGAAATGTTGAAGAAATTCAAGGTTGAAGCCATTCCAGCATAGGCTTTTGTAATGTCCCACAAACTGCTTTCCGCGCCACCGAGTATCAACGATAAACCATAATAATCAGCTGGTTTATCAATAGCTTTTTGATTTATTTTCCCAAGAATATTATAGAAGCGTTGAAAACCAAAATCGCGCAACATTCGCACAGCCGGAATGTTCAACGAACGCGAAAGGGCAACACTAGCTGGAACCGCGCCATTAAATTTTTTATCGAAATTTTCAGGTGTGTATCCATTCACCGAAGTTGGGATATCGGCTACCAAAGTATTCGGCAGAATCTCACCCGCATCAAGTATTGACGCAAAAAGAAACGGTTTTAAAATACTGCCCGTGCTTCGTGGTTTTTCAATAATATCCACAAAATTATTGTGTTCGCGCGTTGTTGGGGAATTACCTACATAAGCCAAAACCTCTCTAGTATTTACATCTAAAACCAAAACGGCGAGATTGTGAATCTGATTTTGTGCCAATATATAATTTTGCTCTTTTACGATGTTGTTCACCTTTTGCTGAAGAGAAAAATCAATAGTTGTTTCAATGCGCTTTCCCGGATGTTCCTTTCGAATTTTCTCAGTTAAATGTGAAACGAATTCTGGTAACGGTAAAGGTTTGCCCGGTAAGTTTTCGTCCAAAGCCAATTGATAGGTCGTTTCATCAATCACTTCATTTTTGAAAAGTTTCAGCAATAACGCATCTCTTTTTTGCTTCAGAATTTCTTCGTTTTTTCCAGGAAAAATAAGTGATGGCGCATTCGGAAGTACTGCCAATGCCGCAGATTGTCCCCAACTCAATTCGCTGGCAGGAATTCCGAAATATCGCCACGAAGCAGTTTCCAACCCAACCACATTTCCGCCGAAAGGCGCATAGGAAACGTATAGATTTAGAATTGATTTTTTCTTAAAACCCGCTTCCAAACGTGTGGCTTGAAAAATTTCAATTAGTTTTTCAAAATATGTCCGCCCTTTATTTTGTCTGGAAAGACGGATAACCTGTTGGGTAATCGTACTTCCGCCACGACGGGAATCGCTGGTAAGATTGTTCCAAAGTGCTTTTGAAATAGAAACTGGATTAAAGCCAGGATGCCAATAAAAATGTTCGTCCTCAAAATAAAGAATACATTTTTCAAACCGATGCGGAACGGAATCCATCTGCGGAAATCGCCATTGACCATCATCGGCAATCCGAGCACCGAGCATTTGTCCGCTGCTGCTTTCAGCAACGGTTGCGGTGGGAACATCAAATAAAGGTGAAGGAAGGCAGAAGAGCCAAAACACAAATAAGACCAGCAGGACACTGAGTTTTATTTTGTGCCTGCTGATTCTTTTTTTTATTTCAGTTTTGTCAAATTTCAATGGAATTTTACTGCTCAATAGTTACCCACATTCCTTTGTTCCGTGCATAATACGAGTTATCATACATAGCTTCCACTTGCGTACCAGGCAAATAATAAGTTCCCAAATAGGAGGCATTCAGTTTCACCGTAAAGGTTTTCGTTTCATTTCTATCCAAATCGAAAAAGAAGTTCACTCTATCATCGCGAATGTCTGTATAACGTGCGTTTCCACTTGCGCCTCCACCTAATTCTGAGAAACTCGTGTTTACAATTTCCCAACCGCTCGGGAAGATTTTTGAAAGCGCCACATTGTTTATCCAATCGCCCGAGGTATTGGTAACGCTCACTTTTGCAATAATCTCGGTTCCCTGTCGCAATTTAGTGACATCAATTGCCTTGCCCGTGCCATCCAAATATTGCGATTTTATTGAGAGATTTCGCTGCTCTGCAAGTTCTTTCCCAAGTGGAAGTTTCCCTTGTTGCGAAAGTGTAACGTAAACAACATTCCCTTTTTTATTGGTCACCGAAACGGAATTATTTCCCATTACAAATGAAAGGTCTCGTTGCGCAATGGCTCGGTCGGTTTTCACCTCGATCGATTTTCCACCATTATTAAATGTTAGTTCCATTGCTTTTCCACCATTTTTGGCAACCATTTTCGCCATCGCCATTAAAGCATAAGATGTTTCTTGAGTGCTGTACCAATTTCCTGAAGACAAATCCTTCGCCACGGAAATTGCCAAATCACGTTGTTTTGAATCTCCCAATAAAACCAATGTTTCCAAAGCCATCGCTCTATTTCTGAAAGGAGAACCGTAGGTGTAATAATCGTATTTCTGAGAAACAAAATTGATATTAGCAGTTTTTGCAATCTGTTGTGCGACTTCTTTTTTTCCGGCCAATGCATAAGCAGCTGCCAAACGCCATTTGGCATCGTTACTCAATTCCTTGCTTTCGCGAAGGCGGTTCATCGCGGCCAGCTCTGGTTTTCCGGCCAACGCTAATGTGTAAAGCCTGTAAGCCTGCGTCAAACTTGAATTATAAACCTTATAACTATTTCGCCATTGCCGCGCAGTGTTTTGTTGATATAGTAACCAATTGCTCATAAAACTGATTGGGAGCGCATAGCCTTTTTGCTTCGCCTCAAGCATAAAATGACCGGCATAATTGGTCGCCCATTCATCAGCTTCGCGCTCTCCGGGCCAATATGCAAGTCCGCCATTTGCGGTTTGGAATCTTCCCAAACGTTCAATTCCCGCTTTTATATTTTTCTCAATCTTCTGTTTTTTATCGAAAGTAATATCGAAAACATCTGCCAAATACAACTGCGGAAATGCTGAAGAAGTTGTCTGCTCAACGCATCCGTAGGGATAATGGATTAAATATTCCATTCGCTTTCCGAAATCCATCGGCGGCAAGGTTGAAAATTCAAGCATTGCTGCATTGCTTCCCGGTACTCCAAAAGTTTCAAAATTGATAGTTTCAGACCCATTTTCGGAAATAGTGAATTGGGTAGATTTTTGTGAAATCGGGTTCGGGTTTTCCACGTCAATTTCAACTTTATAACTTGCTTTTTCGCCATTGCCCGAGGCCGTTACTTCAATAGTTTGGAATTCCTTAGTTGGCAAAACTTCAAATTCGAAATTCACAATCTGCTCGCCCGGCTCATTGAATGTAACGGTTTTTGATGAGCCATTTTTTGGTTTTAATGCATCGCCGGTTTTCACAGTAATCGTGGCGGATTTCACTTTATTTTCCATTGCGAAAACGGTGATGGGAAGCGTAACAGTTTCGCCCGGCGATAATTTCCGTGGAAGCGAAGCCAGCACCATCAATGGCGTACGGACGGGAGTAGCTTTATCAACACTACCGTAAGCACTATTGGTTTTATCACCCGCAATCACCATCGTGCGAACAGAACCTACATAATTTGGCATCATAATATTATGAGTTGCGGTTTTTCCAGCTGCGAGTTCGAAAGGTCCGAGATATTTTACAACGGGTTTAAAGCGATCTGCTTTTCTATTTTTCGCTCCCAAAGCGGCATCGCCACCACCAATTGCGTAAATATTATCGACACTTCCGGAATAGGCCCCAATCACATAATCGAACATATCAAACGTTTTTACTCCTAAAGCCTCACGGCTGTAAAAACCTTCGTGAATATCGGGTGTTGCAAATCTTGTTAAATCCAGCAGTCCTTCATCAACAACTGCCAAGGTATAGGTCATTGCTTTTCCTTTTTCTTCGGAAACTTTTACAGTGAATTGTTTTTCTGGTTTTAATACTTCCGGCATCGTGATTTTTGGATGAAGTACCGTTGAAGGATCTTCCACGGAAAGTGGAATAACACCGTAAAGCCGAATTGGCAAATCGTTTTTCGTTTGGCTATGCGGCTGAAGCAGTGAAATATTCACATAAATATTCGGCGCCATTTCCTTTGTGATTTTTATTGCGGCTTTGGTTTCCCCTTTTTTGGTTTCAATCCAATGCGTTGCCAAAACCTCGGTGCCGTTTTCAACGCTAATTAGCGCGTGACCGTCGCTTCCCGAAGGAAAAGTTATAAACGCTTCTTCGCCAACATTATATTTTTCTTTATCGGCTGAAAAAACCAACATTTTTGCGCTTTCCGCATCGCCGTCACTTGGGCGTTGCGACCAATTTCTGTAGAAATAAGTGATACGTCCAGTTGCGTGGCCGGATTGTTTATCGATTACGCGAATTAAATAGCGTCCGCCTTCCTCTTCGGGAATATTTACCGTGAATTTTCCCTTTCCGTTACCATCGGTTTTTACGGTGAAATCTTTTACAGGACGGTGGACGGTTGAATTTTCATAGGTTGAAAGATTATCCGAACCGCGATTCCACCACCAACGCCATTCAATTTTAAAAACTTTTACTTCCAGCTCGCGATTGGCGGCAGCTTTGCCTTGGGCATCTACGGAAACTACATCAAACGTTGTGTTTTCATCCGTGAAGTAAGAACCGTAACGACCCGCTTCGGGAGATTTTAAACCGACAAAATGTGAAAACGGCGCCAAGTCCTTTGAAAAAATATCCATAGAAAAATCACCACCGCCTTCGTACACTTTCGTCAAAAATGTAGCTTTTAACATTCCGGGCGCATTCTTTCCAACTTCTAGATTTTGGCTAAAAGCAGTGCTCCCTTCAGAAGAAAGTTGCGTGTCCAAAACAGGTATTTCCACTTCTGAAAAAGTTCGGATAGGATCTATGAAATTATACTTTGGAAATTTCGGAAAAGCAGAGTTGCTCGCGCGAAGTGTGGCGGTCATATCAATTTTTAAACTCCGCGCAGGCGATCCGTGGAGCCACATTGCGCTCGCTGTTCCTTTTACTGGTTTTGTTGCGTCTAAGATTTCATCCTCAAAATCGAGCTTGATTTTTAATCGGTTTGGTTTAATAGTTGCAACTTTTAAAGTGTGGCTGAACTGTGCGCCACCCACGGTTATTGTGGCGTTCCAATTGCCCGTTGGCGCAGAAGCGTCAGTTGCGATTGGGAAATAATAAAATCCATTTTCCGTAGAAGTATTTTTAGAGGAGGAAGAAACCGTTCTTTGAACTAATTTCCCCCGCGCATCAGTCACAGAAAGCGTTATTGGATGATTCTTTGGTAGCCGATTTGCGTTATCGTTCAGAACAAAAGTAAGGTGAATACTGTCGCCAGGACGGTAAACGCCACGCTCGGTATAGGAGTAACCTTTCAAACCTTTTTGAAGTTCTTTCCCAGAAATGTCGAAATTACTCATGGAAAGGGCATTCCCGTCTTCCAGTTTTACATAGGCAAAATTATTTCCTTTTTGGGCTACTGCAAAAGCAGCATTTTTGCTACCATCGTATATGGTCATTCCATCGCTTTCGGTGGTTACGGTTTCAATAAGTTGTTGTTGATAATTGAAAAGTTTCACTTTTACTCCACCTTCAGGTTTCGCTGAGATAAGGTTTGTAGCAAAAAAATGATAGGAACGGTTATTGCCTTTTTTCACAATCAAGCCCAAATCTGAGCCCAAAATATTTGCGGTAACTACTCGGTCTTCGTTGTAATATGCAGGATGACAGGGATTGTCCTGTTGCTCCCAGTTGTAAGTGTAATTTCTCCAACGGTAAATTTCATTGTCCCAATAGCGCTCTTCGCGGATTTCTTCATCTTCGGAGGAATCGTTGGTGTAATAAGGGTCTTCTTCGTAATAATCATTATAGTATTCGTCTTCATTTTCTTCAGAATTTTCTTCTTGGGAAGCAGTTTCAGCACAATCATAGGTGATATAATCTTTTTTGAAACTGAATTCTAATTGATAAATGGCGCCGGGATCTGCTTTAAAATATTCCGAAAGGTTGATGGCGTATGCTTTCCAGCTTCCATTATTTCCTAAATCGTCGTTTTTAAGATCAATCGTTTTTTTGGCAATTCTTCGTCCAACTCGTTTAATATCGTATGTGTTGTTGTCATTCAAATTATAACTTTGAAGAAATTGAAGGACGTTGTTTTCATAAATTTTAATGACGCGAACATCTACTTTTGCAAGGTTCACAGCTTCAAAGTAAACTGGCGTTGAAGCGGAATTTGGAAGAATTACACCTTTTGAAATCATCCGTACGGCTGGTTTTAGTTGTTCAAAGGAAACCAATTCTGAAAACTCCTTCTTCAAACCAAAGCCTTCGGTGTTTTTGATACCCGTGAAAACGGTGACTTTTACATCGCCCACCACGCGGTTTGGCGGATAGACGTTAAGTACATTTCCGTTGACTTCGTAACGCAAATCCTGTGTATTCTCGATAGTCACCAAACCAGCAAAATCCTGATTTTCTAGTAACGGATCGGAAAAGTTTATGCTCAAAAGTGCGGCAGGTGCCAACGTGCTGCTAATGTCAACTATTGTAAAATTATTTTGCCCAGGAATTGCGAAAGTATTTTCGCCTTTATTTTCCGCACCAATGGGTTTTTCTTCCCATTTAATAAGAATTTCGGAATCTTCTATTTTTCGACTTATGCTGTCAATTGTAAAGTTGAAGTAGCGCGCATCTGTAGCTTCGGAAGGCCATTTCAATTTTAGATTTTTGCCATCTTGGGAAGCAGAAACCAATTGCTTCGCTTTTTCCAAAGAAATAACATCGGAGGCTTCAACAGACGCTTCAACATATTGCCACTGCTTGCTGTAGCTTTGAAGTTTTCCTAAATCAACTTTGAAATTGGGCGTAATGGTGTGAAAGCTGAAGGTGTAGGTTTTGAATTCTTTTGAAATATCTTCGTAAAATTTATCAAGCTTCACCGTAACTGTGTATTCTGTGTCCGGTTTTAAATATTCCGAAGGTTGAAAAATCAACGTTTTCCCGTTTTCAACAAGCAATTTGCCTTCAGTTTTTGGTGAAATTTTTAAATATTCATCGGATGAAAGTTCCTGTGTTAGCTCAAATTGCTGTAAAGGCTTTGCAAGTTCAATTCGAATATCCGTTGTGATGGATTGGTTTCCATAAGTATTATAAGATATGTATTCCTTGAATTTGAAAAGATTATCGGTTTCGGAATGTTTGTCCTTGTCTTTGCAGGAAAATACGAACAGCAATAAAACAATAGATAGGAACTTGAGTGAGGTTTTCATAGATAATGGTTAGAGTATTTAAAATTAAGGCAAATAGATTGGCCTACAAAGCAAAACACAATTCGTTTTGTTTGAAAAAACTGTTTAAGTAGTTTTATGGATGGGGAGGTATAAATTGGAACGTTGAACTTTTTAAAAATCGTATTTGAGATTTTAACATTTGGGAGATAATTAACAGATTTCCAAGAGATTATGTTCCATCAACGTGTAAACTCATATTCCCGCTCTACTTTACAAATCCTCACTTTATAATAGGAATACCATTGTTCCCGTCCTTTTTTCTGTGCAAACAAGTGGTCTAGGTTTGCCTTCCAGCTTTTTATACTTTCAAGATTTTGCCAGTAACTTACCGTTATGCCAATTTCATTACGGGCACTTTCAATCCCTAAAAATCCGGATTGTTGTTTTGCAAGTGTTTCCATCAATTCGGCCATTTCAGAATAGCCTTCAATGTTTTCACTTTGGATGGATGTAAAAATTACTGCGTAATAGGGTTGTTCCATTTATTTTTCTTTATAAATTTTAAGAACCAATTCTCCTTCGGAATTCATCGAAGCGCGATACATTCCAGCAGTGTTGAATTCCATAGCCACATTTCCATCTTTATCAATTGCTACAATACCGCCATCACCACCAAGCGCCGGAACTTTTTTCTGAATGACTTCCTTTGCAGCTTCTTGTAGCGTCATTCCTTTATATTCCATCAAGGCAGAAATATCATAAGCAACCACAGCTCGAATGAAATACTCACCCCAACCTGTTGAAGAAACAGCGCAAGTAGCATTATTGGCGTAAGAGCCCGCTCCAATAATTGGTGCATCACCAATACGATTCCAGCGTTTGTTTGTCATTCCGCCAGTTGAGGTTCCGGCAGCGAGATTTCCGTGCTTATCCAAGGCTGCACAACCCACCGTGCCAAATTTTGAGTTCTTGATAAATGGATCTTCAAAAGAAACCTTCTTTTCATTTTGGACTTTCTCTTTCGCTAAAACTTTTTGTAAAGACTCGTACCTATTTTTGGTGTAGAAATAAGAGGTATCCATAATTTTATAACCCAAATCTTGTGCAAATTCTTCTGCCCCAACGCCGTAAAGCATCACGTGTTCGCTCTTCTGCATTACGTCTCTGGCTAAGTCGATTGGATTTTTAATATGCTTCACCCCAGCTACTGCGCCAGCATTCAAAGTCGCGCCATCCATTATTGAAGCATCCAACTCGTTAGAGCCTTCGTGTGTAAATACTGCGCCCTTTCCTGCATTGAAAAGCGGGGAATCTTCCATTACATTAATAGTATGTGTTACAGCATCTAATGATGTACCGCCATTTTTCAAAATTTCATATCCCGCGGAAATGGCTTCTTTCAGTTTCTCTCTATAAGCAGACTCAAGCGAATCACTCATATTTTCTTTCAGTATAGTTCCAGCGCCGCCGTGAATGACAATTCCGAAGTTTTCTTCCTTTTTATTTGCTTTTTCAGAAGATTTTATGGGTTCTGAAGTAGGTTTCTCTTCGTTTTTACATCCAAAAAGTAGGAAAATAGCAATAAAATATGTTAAAATTTTACTCATAAATATATCTTTTAATTCATCACAATATACTTGAAAAATATAATGTTCACAGTGCTTAAGCATAATTTTAAGCAGTCCTCAATATTTAAATAATTGTCGTTTATCCGACAAAGTGTAACATTATTTCGATTAAAAGCATTTTAGCTTAATTTTTTTTATATATTTGAACCAACATCATGCCCCAAATTTGATGTTACCCAAATTATGCACCTACTAAAAAGCAACCTACTTGCAATGGCATTGCTATGCCTAGTGATTACCTCTTGTTCAAAAGAGGATTCTGTCGAAGTTGAAGCTTCTAAATATGATATTAATTTAGCGCTGGCTCAAAAAAATGACAGTCAAATGTCATCTGAAATTTTAAGTTTGGTAAATGACCATCGTTCATCGCTGGGTCTTTCTGCGCTTATAATTGACAATCAATACGCCTCGGCTTTCGCTGTAGACCACACCGAATATATGATTGATAAAGAGCAGATAAATCACGACAATTTTGGATATCGTTCCGAAGGAATTAAATACCATGACGGCGCTGAAGTAGTTGGCGAAAACGTAGCCTATGGGTACGAAACTGCTGAAACTGTAGTAAACGCGTGGCTAAATAGCCCTGGCCATAAAGCCATCATTGAGGGCAACTTCACCCACACCGGCTTTGGTGTAATGAAGAGCGCTAAAGGCCGAAGCTACTACACCCAACTCTTTTATAGAAAGTAACCTCACTTCCCTTTTCTATTAGACCATTTTGCCGTATTTTTACGTAACTGTTAAAAATACGGCAATGGCTATTAAAAAACCTTTCAACCTTAACAAGTGGATAAAAGAAAACCGCGATCTGCTAAAACCACCTGTAGGCAACAAAAATTTATACGTTGAATCTGACGATTATATTGTAATGATAGTGGCTGGCCCCAACGCCCGAAAGGATTATCATTACAACGAAACGGAGGAGCTTTTCTACCAACTTGAAGGAAATATTCAAGTGGCTATTCAAGAAAATGGTGAAAAAAAAGTAATGGAACTCGGTCCTGGCGATATGTACCTTCATCCCGCAAAAGTGCCACATTCTCCAGGTAGAAGCGATGGTTCCATAGGTTTAGTTATTGAAAGAAAACGCACTGACCTTGATGGAAAAGATGGTCTGCTTTGGTTTTGTGATAATTGCAATCACAAATTATACGATGTTTATTTTCCTCTAAGCAATATTGAAACCGATTTCCTAAAACACTTTAAACAATTCTACGGAAGTAAGGAGCTGCGAACTTGTGACAAATGTGGAACGGTGATGGAAACCGACCCACGTTTCACAAAAGATTAACAGCGTATTTCCCAAACAGATACCGTTTCGTTTTACTTTCTTCAGCGCATTGTGTACCTTTGCGCTTTATAAATTTTCGAATAAAAATCATAAATATATGCAAGCAACAACCACTTCCTTCGGAATCGAAGAAGCATTGGAACAATTAGGAATTAAAGAAGTAAACAAAGGAACTTCCACTGGAAAAAATTGGTTTTCAGACGGTGAAGAAATCACTTCACATTCTCCCGTTGATGGACAAGTAATTGCGAAAGTAACCACAACTTCCAAAGAAGATTACGAAAAAGTAATGGAAAGCGCCACTTCAGCCTTTAAAGACTGGAGATTGAAACCAGCTCCACTTCGCGGTGAAATTGTACGCCAATTTGGTGATGAATTACGAAGACTAAAAGAACCATTAGGGAAACTTGTTTCTTATGAAATGGGAAAAAGCTATCAAGAAGGGCTTGGCGAAGTACAGGAAATGATTGACATCTGCGATTTTGCAGTAGGTCTTTCCCGCCAACTTCACGGTTTAACGATGCACAGTGAGCGTCCCGGACACAGAATGTATGAGCAATACCACCCGCTTGGCGTGGTTGGAATTATTTCAGCATTTAACTTTCCAGTTGCCGTTTGGGCTTGGAACACAGCATTGGCTTGGGTTTGTGGAGACGTTTGCGTTTGGAAACCATCAGAAAAAACTCCGTTAACTGGAGTAGCTTGCCAAAAAATTGCTGCAAAGGTTTTTGCTGATAACAATCTGCCAGAAGGAATTTCTTGCCTTATCAATGGCGACTATAAAGTTGGCGAAATGATGACCAACGACAAACGTGTGCCTTTGATTTCGGCTACAGGTTCTATCAGAATGGGAAAAATTGTTGCCCAAGCTGTTGCAGGACGTTTAGGGAAATCTCTACTTGAACTTGGTGGAAACAATGCCATAATCGTAGCTCCAGATGCTGATATTAAAATGACAGTAATCGGTGCCGTATTTGGCGCTGTTGGAACTGCAGGACAACGTTGTACTTCAACCAGAAGACTGATTATCCACGAAAGTATTTACGACAAAGTGAAAGATGCTGTAGTTGCAGCTTATAATCAACTTCGCATTGGAAATCCTTTAGATGAAAAAAACCACGTTGGACCGCTTATTGACAAAGATGCTGTAAAGAATTACCAAACTGCTCTTAAAAAAGTTGTTGAAGAAGGTGGAAAAATTATAGTGGAAGGCGGCGTACTTGAAGGCGAAGGTTACGAAAGCGGATGCTACGTAAAACCAGCAATTGCTGAAGCTGAAAACAGTTATGAAATTGTTCAACACGAAACTTTCGGACCTGTTTTATATATGATGAAATACAGCGGCGATGTTGAAAATGCACTTGAACTTCAAAATGGCGTTGTACAAGGACTTTCCTCTGCAATTATGACGAACAATCTTCGTGAAGCAGAACATTTTCTATCTGTACAAGGTTCAGATTGCGGAATTGCAAACGTAAACATTGGTACTTCTGGTGCTGAGATTGGCGGTGCATTTGGTGGTGAAAAAGAAACCGGCGGTGGCCGCGAAAGCGGAAGCGACGCTTGGAAAGTTTATATGCGCAGACAAACAAACACAATTAACTATACCACTGAGCTTCCATTAGCACAGGGAATTAAGTTTGATTTGTAGAAATATTTATTATCCTATAAGATTAAAAAAGCCGTTTCAATTGAAACGGCTTTTTTAATTTATACTATTCCATTCGGCTCAACCCATTTAAAACGGTTGGCATCTTGTGGAATTTTAATCCTTTCTGCAATACGAAGCATTCTTGATGGCAATTTCAAAAGATAATCTCGTGCCTTTTCAGCTTCATCGGTGAGGTTTGAGATTTTTGATATTTCCCAATGCGCATTTAATTTTTCTAGGATATCAATATAATCGTATGTTGTGTAAACACCCAAACGCTGTGCTGCATTACTAAAATCATCAAATGCTGAAGCCATTTTACCACCACTCTGACGGAGGTTTTGGGCAGGCATAATGATTTTTTTCTGCATCATATCTTGAAAGGCAATCATCATTTCGCTAGCGTCGTATTCAAAAATGGTTTTTACAAACTGGCGATAGGCTAAATGATGGCGCATTTCATCTCCAGCAATAATATTACACATTTTTGCAAGAGATTTATTTCCTTTTTGCTTCGCAATTTTTCCCACGCGATTGTGTGAAACATTAGTTGCCAATTCTTGAAAACTTGTATAGATAAAATTTCGGTAAGGGTCACGGCCGGTTCCCACTTCAAAACCGTCATTGATTAAATGCTGGGTAGTTCTTTCAACTTCTTTCATGTTTACCCTTCCAGATAAATAGAGGTATTTATTAAGTGTATCTCCGTGTCGGTTTTCTTCTCCAGTCCAATGGCGAATCCATTTGCTCCAACCGTTACGGCCGTGTTGGTCCACACCTTCCATGTCCATTAACCAACTTTCGTAGGTTGGTAACGCTTCCTCGGTAACCATATCGCCCACCAAAACAATCCAGAAATCATAGCCTAATTCTTTGGCTTCTTCACGAATTTGGATTACCTCATCCATATAATTTTCCTTTTGGAAATTGGGCAAAAGATCAGTTGGTTGCCATATTTCATCAACGGGAATAAGATATTGGTCAATATAACTGTCAATCTCCTTTTCGACAGTCTGCATTACTTCCAAACGAATGTTTTTAAGCGCCATGGTATTTTTTTAGAGGTAACTACAAAGATAGGGAGTGCGATGTTTAATTTGTAATAAAGAAGTATTAATTCCTTCCTTTTTCGTTTGGATAAAGCAAATACACCAGCTCACTTTGCCAAATTTCTTTGGAATTCACATCGAGCATTGATATTTTTCCCTTGAATGCAGCACCTGTATCAACGTTCCATACATTTGCGAAATTTGCTGGTTTGTCAAAACCCACTCGGGTTACGGGCGTATGGCCGATATAAATTTCCTTGAAAAGTTTCAGTCGTTTGGGATATTTATCATCTTCTTCAGAAATAGTAGTGTCCATTGCGCAAACCATTTCCCAAAGGGTTCGATCCCAATAAACCAAGTTTGGATAATATTCGTGTTGCGGACCGTGTTGGTTCATAAATCCCGCATGCACAAAAAGACGGTTTTCAGAATCTATATGATAATTGATAAGATTTTCGAAAAAATGAAGGTGTTCTTCTTTTTCTCCTTTTGATATTTTTGAATAGCTTCTAATACTGCTTTCCCCGCCTTGACTTAGCCAAATTGGATTGCTTTCACCAAACTTTAGATATTTATATAATAGTTCTTCGTGGTTTCCCCGAAGGAAAATACAGTTGTTTTCTTCCGAAAATTCAATCAAATAAGAAACCACCTCAGCAGATTGGCTCCAGCCGTCCACATAATCGCCCACAAAAATATATTTAGTGCCTGCTGGTAGATTGGCTCTTTCTATCAATTGTTTCAAGGCCTTTAAACCTCCGTGAATGTCTCCTATTACAACTGTTTTCATTTTGAAAATATAATGAATTCCTTAGTTGCAATAGTTAATAATTTTATAATTCCGTCAAACTATAATCTTTCAATCCAAATTGATTTACTCCTTAATGAATTTCAAAGTATTTATTTTACCATCTATCGAAATAAGTTTTACAAAATACATTCCAGTTTTTAAATGTGAAACGTCAATTTCTGTGGAAAGGTTATTCAATTTTTTAATCAATTTTCCTTGAACGGAAAAAATTTGAAGCGAGGCTATTTCCGAAGAATTTCCGCTAAAATATAATTTATCTGAAACGGGGTTAGGATAAAGCGTGATTTTCGATAAATCATTCTCCAGTTTTGAAAGCACTTCACAATCCTCTGTAACATAAGTATATCTACTTTCGGAATATGTACAACCTGCAAAACAATCCCCTGCATAAAGCACAAATTCGAATTGGTTTCCACTTATAATAATATCGCAAACTTCAACTGGTTCTGAATAAATGTAATATTGAATTCCAGTGTAATTAAACCGGTCTCCTAATTCTACATCGGTTTCTGAAGGTAATAAGTCTGGGATAGCATCAAAATCATCCAAAAGTGCCGTTACATTTAAAAAATCCAACGAGGTCTCAATCCAAAATGCAGTATAGCCCGCCCCTGTGAGTACAATAAAATAATCGATTGAAAATTGATATGTGGCCATCAAATCGTCCAATTCTGTTACCCCAGAAACACCTGTAGTTTTAAAATCCTCTAACCAAGGTGCATTATTGTCTATAGCAAAAACAATTCGTTTAAAAGGTGTACTTAGCATATATTCCCAATTAACATGAATACGGAAGTCATTGAACAACGAATCTACCATTGGACTGTTATGTGGATTTTCATAAAGTGCTGACAATCTTTCAAGATAAGGCCTATAGCGCTCTTCTGGCAAAAAAGGATTATCGTAATCCGGATCTAAGGGGTCATTTAAAATCTCTCTAAGCGCTAAAACTTTTGCGTCCAATTCATAATTATTTTGAATGAATGGGTTTATACTGCATTGGGAAAAAGACTGAAAGCCAATAAAGAATAAGAAAATGCTGAAGATAAAATTTTTCATAATTATAAAATTTGGCACTTTTAAAATTACGAAAATTAATTATAACTAACTTTTCTCAAAATACGCAGCGACTCCTTTGAAAGTTGATAGGCTTCCACATCATAATCCCTTAAAAACTCCTTAGCTTCCTGCAATTTTTCCTTGGCATCCTCAAAATCGTTCAAATAACAAATTAGATAGGTGGATGGAAGATTTCGTAAATCTTTTTCTTCGGAAGCGTTGAGTGGAATATTCTTTTTCAACTTTTCTAAAACTGCATTGTTCGCATTATAAATATGAAAAAGCGTTTTTTTATTAAATTTCGGCGCTTCAAAAATAAGTTTTGAATCCATTTGATACGAACCGTTTTCTTGAAAATGGATAGTCACCTCTTCCAACGGATAATATTTAAACTGTTCGTTCAAGCCCAAATGCACATACTCCACAGTTTTAAAATAATCGTCCGTAAATGTGATACTGATTTCATCCAAAGCCGAATAAAAAAGACGAACCTGCTCATTGATTAACTCAATGTCTACACGCGAATAGTAGGTGTTTTCTTTTAGCTTTTTTGGATTTCCGGCCCAGCAAACCACAAACTGTTCCTTGAAAACTTTGTAATGGCTTTCCAAATCTTTGTGGCGGTTGCTTATAAAATCCATCACCCCGTCAAGGGTGAGTTCAATATTGTTTTTGGCGGCATTTTCAATGGATTTTACTATTTCGGAATTCACGTCTTTTATTTCAATGTCAAAATCCTTTGGCATCGAAATACTGCCATCCCGGAGAAAAATGGAGCCGCCCCAATACTTCCAAATATTTTTACGCAATGACGTGATCATTCCATTGGGACGAATAGTTACCAAACCCACCACTTTGTCTGAAGGCAAATTGGGGAATGCCACGTTTTCATAAATAATCAAAGGAGCGTTTGTTAGGTAAGCATTTACAAGATTTTGAATTTTGCTATCGTCAAAAAAATCTACTCCTCTTATTTCATTGGTTTCATCCTCAACACCAATCACTATAAAAGAATTATTTGCTGGATTGCTATTACTGAGTGCACAAATGTGTTTCAGAAACTTTGCTTTTCCTTCTTTGGTGCCTAGGTCAATCTTTCGCTTTTTATCATAAAAACTGCTCTCGTCGTTATGGGCGAGCAGGTTTTTGACTAAAAGGCGTTTGTTGATCATGATTTATTCACAATGGTAGATGAGGCTTGATCCAAAGACATTACTGTCAAATCTGCAATATTAACGTGCGGCGGACGTGTAACGGAAAACCAAATAATATCTGCAATATCTTCTGGTTTTAAAGGTGTAAATCCTTGATATACTTTTTCGGCTCTATCGCTATCTCCTTTAAATCGCACTTCGCTAAATTCAGTTTCAACCATTCCAGGGTTTATTGCCCCCACTTTTATTCCCTTACCATTCAAGTCAATCCGCATACCTTGATTTATAGCGTCCACGGCATGTTTGCTTGCACAATAAACGTTCCCTTTTGGGTAAACTTCCTTTCCTGCAGTGCTTCCAATATTTATGATGTGGCCGTTTTTTCGTTCAATCATTTTTGGAAGAATCGCTTTAGTAACATATAATAAACCCTTCACATTAATATCGAGCATCGCGTCCCAATCATCGGTATTTCCTTCGTCAATAGTGTCCATTCCGTGGGCGTTACCGGCGTTGTTTATTAAAATATCTATTTCGGAAAAGTTATTGGGAAGGGATTTTATAGCTGAAAAAACCGCTTCTTTATTGCGAATATCAAAACTTAAAGTGTGAACTTCCGTCAAGGCCGAAAGTTCTTCTGAAAGTTTTTTTAATCGTTCTTCTCTTCTTCCGCAGAGAATTAATTTTACTCCTTTTTTAGCGAAAAGTTTCGCAGTTGCCATCCCAATTCCGGAGGTTGCTCCTGTAATAAATGCTGTTTTATTTTTCATGTTTAAAATTTTTCTAAAATTACATCTATAGAGGTTTTTAGAAGGTTAAATTCAGTTAAATCAAAAGTTAATATTTGCTTACAACTTTAAAGCTCTAAATATCAAACAATACGTTTGTAAAACTAATTCTAAACCCACAAATATGAGAACCCTATTAAAATTAAGTTTAATTGCATTATTATTTCTAGGATTTGCATCATGCAGCAGTGATGATTCTAATGATAATGAAGGAAAAGCAAAATTGGCAATAAGACTGACAGATGCCCCTGGCGATTATGAGGCCGTCTTTATTGATGTTGAACAGGTAGTAATAAAATACAATAACGGCCAAGACGATGTTGTACTAGGTATTAATGCTGGTATTTACGACCTTTTAGAGTTAACCGCAGGTGTAAATGTGCTATTATTTAATGATGAAGTTCCCGCTGGAAACATTAGCCAAATTCGTTTAGTTTTAGGCGAAGAAAACACCATAGTAGTGGATGGACAGCCCTTACCACTTGCAACCCCAAGTGCCCAACAATCAGGTTTAAAAATTCAGGTAAATGAAAATCTCGAAGCTGGAATTTTATATGAATTCATGCTCGATTTTGATGTTGACAAATCTATTGTTTCACAAGGAAACGGAGGGTATAGCCTAAAACCAGTAATTAGAGCAACCACTGTTGCTGAAAGTGGTGCCATTTCTGGTAAAGTACTTCCTCCCGGTATGTTGACGATGGTTACAGCGGTTAATGGACCTCTTGAAATTTCTACTTATACAAATCTTCAAGGTAATTTCCTCCTTAGCGGAGTACCAGACGGAGTTTATACCGTAACGATTCAAGCAGATTTAGGTTTGGGAATCCCCCCATTAGTTGTTGATAACGTTACAGTAGTTCAAGGTGAAGTAACAAGCATGGGCGAAATTAATTTGTAACCGTAAAATTTCAAAATAATACATTTTTAAAAAGAGGGAAACTTTAAGTTTTCCTCTTTTTTAATTTAACCAATTGTTAACAGGCTTTTAATCAATAAATTTTCAATTTGCACCGTCTTTTTAAAAAGTACGTTACATTGAATCTAAATACAGCATGGAAAATACAAATTCGACCTTTGACATTGGGGCATTAAACGAAAAAATTGAAAGAGAAAGTGCCTTTGTGGACGTTCTTTCAATGGAAATGAACAAAGTAATTGTAGGCCAAAAACACATGGTGGAGAGGCTTATGATAGGTCTTTTAGGCCAAGGACACATTCTTTTGGAAGGTGTTCCTGGGCTTGCAAAAACACTTGCTATCAACACGCTTTCAAAAGCGGTTCACGGTACCTTTAGCCGAATACAGTTTACCCCAGATTTACTTCCTGCAGATGTTGTAGGAACAATGATCTATAATATGAAAGTGAACGATTTCAGCATTAAAAAAGGTCCCATTTTCGCTAACTTTGTCCTTGCAGATGAGATTAACCGAGCTCCCGCCAAAGTGCAATCTGCACTTTTGGAGGCTATGCAGGAAAAACAGGTAACCATTGGCGACACCACTTTTAAATTGGATAAGCCATTTTTGGTAATGGCAACGCAGAACCCAATTGAACAGGAAGGAACCTATCCACTGCCCGAAGCACAGGTTGACCGTTTTATGTTAAAAACGGTAATTAAATATCCACAGATTGCTGAGGAGCAACTCATCATTCGCCAAAATTTAAAAGGCGAATATGAAAAAATAAATCCTGTTGCAACCATTGAACAAATTTTAAGGGCACAAGCTGCGGTTCGTGAGGTTTATATGGATGAAAAAATTGAGAAATACATTCTTGATATCATCTTCGCTACCCGAACTCCTGAAAATTATGGTCTTTCAGATCTAAAACCACTTATCAATTTTGGTGCTTCTCCTCGTGGAAGTATCAACCTTGCCATTGCCGCCAAATGTTACGCGTTTATTCGTCGTCGTGGTTATGTGGTTCCAGAAGATGTTCGCGCCGTGGTTCACGACGTGCTTCGCCACAGAATTGGCATTACTTACGAAGCGGAAGCCGAAAACATTACTTCCGAAGAAATCATCAACAAAATTGTTAATGTAATTGAAGTACCGTAAAAAGTTTAAAGTTGCAAGTTGAAAACACTTGAACCTGAAACCTGAAACCTGAAAATACAGTGGATACAAAGGAACTTCTTAAAAAAGTACGGAAAATCGAGATCAAAACACGACGCTTGAGCGATCACGTGTTTGGTGGCGAGTATCACAGTACTTTTAAAGGTCGCGGGATGACGTTTAGCGAGGTTCGTCAATACCAGTTTGGCGACGACGTTCGGAATATTGACTGGAATGTTACCGCGCGCTATAACGAGCCTTTTATAAAAGTTTTTGAGGAAGAACGTGAGCTAACGCTCATGTTAATGGTTGATATAAGTGGCTCCGAATTCTTTGGAACTCAGGAACAATTCAAAAATGAAATTATTACTGAAATAGCTGCAACCCTTGCTTTTTCAGCAATGCAAAACAATGACAAAACGGGATTGATTCTTTTTTCAGATGAAATTGAACTTTACATTCCACCGAAAAAAGGAAAATCGCACGTACTTCGAATCATTCGTGAATTGATTGAATTCAAACCAAAAAGCAACAAAACCAATGTTGCCAACGCAATGAAATTTTTAAGTAGTGTTATGAAAAAGAAAGCCATTGTTTTTGTGCTTTCAGATTTTATTGCTGACAATTACCGTGATACATTGAAGATTGCCGCAAGAAAACACGACGTAACAGGAATCCGGGTTTACGATAAAGCCGAGGAAAACATTCCAAGTCTTGGAATGGTACAAATGCAAGATCAAGAAACAGGCGAACTGCTTTTGGTAAATACAGGCTCAAAAAGTGTGCGTAATCAATATTACAGTTACCACCGCGAACGTGTGGATTACTTCACCGAGTCTTTCACTAAAAGTGGCGCAGGAGCTTTGAGTTGTAGGGTTGATGAAAGTTATGTGAAAAAATTACTGGGGTATTTTAAAAGACGGTAGATTTGAAATGTTAGATATTAAAAAATATATTAATCAGGGTAAAAGAAAATTGAATTTTCAAGGAAATTTCTCTTTTCTCTGTTCTATTTTCTTTTTTCTCTTCTCTTTTTTCGCAACCGCCCAAGTAACTTCCTCCATTGATTCCACAAAAATTAAAATTGGCGAGGAAATACTTTACACCATAAGCGTACAGGCAGATTCTACCGATGTTGTTGTTTTTCCAGAAGAGCAGACTTTTGCGCCTTTGGAAATGATTGAATCCTATAAAACAGATACCACATTTGAAGGCGACAAGTATCGCCTCATTAAAAAATACGGGTTAACTCAGTTTGATAGTGGTAAATACACCATTCCGCCACAGCGCATTTTCATAAACAACAAACCACTTTTAACCGACTCCATAAAAGTGGAAGTAAACGATGTGATTGTGGACACCACCAAGCAGAAAATGTTCGACATAAAACCTGCGATGGAAGTAAAAAGTCCACCGTTTGACTGGTTGCTGCTTCTGTACTGGCTTCTCCCCATTCTTTTAATAATTGGGCTTGCTATTTATTTATTCCGAAGAAAAAAGCGAAAAGACGCTGCTGAAAAGCAATTGCCACCTTACGAAGAAGCAATTGTAGCTCTAAAAACGTTGGACAATTCCCAACTACTTAAAGAAAATAAAAGTAAGGAATATTACAGCAGTCTCACCGAAATCGTTAAACGCTATTTGGATCGCGAAGTTGACGAAGCCGCTTTGGAAAGTACGAGTGATGAGCTTATCACGCGTTTGATGATGCACAAAGACTCCGGAAATTTCGACTTCGATTTAGAAACTATCCGCAAACTGGATTTGATTTTTAAACGTGCCGATTTGGTGAAATTCGCTAAAATGAACCAACAAGCCGGACAAGCAGAGGTTGACCGAAAAACTATCGAGGAAATTATCAACGAAACTCATGAGGCCGTTCCCGAACCTACCGAAGAAGAACTTTTGGAAAATCAGGAATACCTTGAAAAACTTCGAAAAAGACGCAAGCGTAAAAAATGGATCTTGGGTATTTCAGGCGTGCTTGCAGCGATTCTTCTTACAGGATTTATCTACGGAAGTCTTTCCGGTTTCGATAATTTAAAAGATAAAGTATTTGGTAACGACCTCCGCGAACTGGCCGAAACTCGTTGGATAAAGAGTGAATATGGAAATCCCGCAGTAATTTTAGAAACGCCCGAGGTACTTATAAGAGCGGAAGCTGCAGTTACAAACGCAGCTAAAAGTGCTGTTGCTGGAAAAGACTTTTTCACTTATGGCAAAATGAATTCCCCGCTTTACATTATGGTCTCAACCACACAGTTTAGCCAAAAACAAGATATTGCACTGGATACTGCGCTGGACGCTGTTTTAGACGATTTGGAACAAAGCGGCGCCAAAAATATGATCGTGAAACGCGACGATTTTGAAACTGAAAAAGGAATAAAAGGTTTGAAAGCTTACGGCGAATTCAACGTACAGATTTCCGACGATAAAGTATTGAAGCAGAAAAGCACTTATCAATTATTGCTTTTCGCACAGCAAAACGGTTTGCAGGAAGTATTGATAGTTTATCAAGACGATGGCAAATACGCCAATGAAATATTAAAACGAATTGAAGCTTCCATAGAGCTTGAAATTTCAGAGAAAGATGGGCAGTAATTTCGAATTTGTAAATACGCAGTTTTTCTGGTTGTTCCTAATACTTCCAGTGCTTGTGCTATGGTATTTATGGAAGCGGAAACAGCAAACGGCTTCCCTAAAAATTTCAAGTATTAGTGGTTTCAAATCTGGGAGAAATTGGTTGGCACGTTTAAAACCATTGCTTTTTGTACTTCGCCTTTTGGCTGTTTCTGCATTGATTGTAGCAATGGCGCGTCCACGTACTGTTGATGAATCAACAAAAACAAAAACTACCCGTGGAATTGATATCGTTATGGCAATGGATCTTTCGGCAAGTATGTTGGCTCGCGATTTAAAGCCAAACCGACTGGAAGCCCTAAAAACCGTAGCCGCACGTTTTATAAACAGTCGCCCTAACGACCGTATTGGCTTGGTGGAATATGCAGGTGAAAGTTATACTCGTACGCCTTTAACAAGCGACAAAACCATTGTACTTTCCTCCTTGAAGAATATGTCATATAATACAGTTATTGAAGGCGGAACCGCAATTGGATCTGGACTTGCAACGGCTGTAAACCGTTTGAAGGAAAGTCGTGCAAAAAGCAAAGTGATTATTTTGCTCACAGACGGGGTGAACAATACGGGTTTCATTGACCCAAAAATAGCGAGCGAACTTGCAGTTGAATTTGGAATCAAAGTTTATACTATCGGCATTGGAAGCAACGGAATGGCAATGTCGCCCATCGGAATACGTCCCGATGGCGGTTTTCAATATGGAAACGTACAGGTTGAGATTGATGAACCCCTGCTAAAAGAAATAGCGGAAAAAACGGGCGGACAATATTTCCGCGCAACGAGCAATACCAAGCTTGAACAGATTTATGAAGAAATAAACAAACTTGAAAAAACCGATATCGAAGAATTCAAATACACCCATTATGACGAAATGTTTCGTCCATGGGCAATATTCGCCTTGGTTTTAATTGTGCTTGAGTTTTTGTTGCGAACCACAATATTTAAAGGATTTATTTAAAAATGTACCAATTAGAACAACCCATATACTTCTACATTCTCTTCGCCATTCCAGTGATAGTGGTGCTATTTCTATTGGTATTGGTTTGGAAAAAAACGGTTCAAAAACGTTTTGTCGATAAAGAGCTATTGAAAAAACTGAGCCCAAACCGCTCGCTCTTTAAAGCTATTTTAAAAGTTTTGGTACTCTGTTTGGCCATTGCCTGTTTAAGTTTTGCTTTAGTAAACCCTAAAATTGGAACTAAACTTGAAACCGTAAAACGCGAAGGGGTAGATATTGTTTTCGCTTTGGACGTTTCAAAAAGTATGTTGGCGGAAGACATTGCGCCAAACCGTTTAGAAAAATCAAAACAACTCATCACCCAAATAATCAATGGCCTTGCAGGCGATAGAATTGGTATTATCGGTTATGCAGGAAGCGCATTTCCGCAGGTTCCAATTACTTCCGACTTTTCTTCCGCAAAATTATTCTTAAACGGCATGAACACAGATATGGTTTCTTCGCAAGGAACCGCCATTACTCAAGCCATTGCCATGGCGCAGACTTTTTATGACGACGAAGATCAAACCAATCGCGTTCTTTTTATAATTTCAGATGGAGAAGATCACGAAGGCAATGTTTCTCAAATCGCTGAAGAAGCAGCCGAAAAAGGCATCCGCATTTTTACCATTGGCGTGGGAACATTGGAGGGCGGACCAATTCCTATTAAAGAAAATGGGGTGTTACAATATTACAAACGCGACCAAAATAACGAACAGGTAATTACGCGATTAGGTGAAGAAACTCTTAAAGAGATTGCTAAAACCGCTAATGGTGAGTATATTGACGGCTCAAGTACCAAAGTGGTTGTGGACCGAGTAAAAGCTATTCTAAACGGAATGGATAAAAAGGAATTTGAAGCCAAACAATTCACTGATTTTAAAGACCAATTCCAATGGTTTTTAGCTGGGGCATTGTTTTTGCTGATATTGGATGTGTTCCTTTTGGAACGACAAACGGCCTGGCTGAAAAAATTGAATTTGTTTAATGAAAAGGAAAAACAATAAAATGATGTTTGGAGATAGAACGTTTTTTCAGAAAAAATATATGCTGAGAATTGTAATGATTCTTTGTGCTGGCACTTTTTCATTGAATTCATTTGCCCAGCCCACCAAAGAACAAAAGAAAGAATTAAAAGCCTCACAGAATTATTTGAGCGAAGCCCAGGAATCACTTCAAAAGGATGAATTCCCAACCGCAGAAGCTGATTATCGTCAAGCCATTTCACTCAACCCGAAAAGCGAAACCGCGAAATACAATTTAGGAACGGCCTATTACGGAAAAGAGAAAAATGCTGAGGCAATGCTTCGTTTTAAACAAGCTGCCACCACTGAATCCAGCAAAAATGAAAAGCACAAGGCCTTTCACAATTTAGGCAATACGTATATGAATGAAAAAAAATATACCGAAGCCGTGGAAAGTTATAAAAACGCACTTCGCAACAATCCAAACGATGATGAGACGCGCTACAATTTAGCATTAGCAAAAGATATGTTGGAAAAAAATCCGCCGCCGCCAGAGGATAAAGACGACAAAAACAAGGATCAGAACGAAGACAAAAAAGATCAGGATAAAAAAGATCAGCAGGACAAAGACGATAAAAATAAAGAGGGCGACAAAGGCGACGAGAAGGAAGACAAAGATAAAGGCGACCAGAAAGAGGATAAAAAGGAAGGAGATCAAGGCAAGCCTGACAAGCCAAAAGACGAAGAGGGCGATAAGCCACAGCAACAGCAGCCTGTTCCAGGACAGCTTTCACCCCAACAAGTGAAAAGTCTTTTGGAAGCAATGAACAACGAAGAGAAAAAAACGCAGGATAAGATAAATGCCGAAAAACAAAAAGGCGCAAAAGTGAAAACGGATAAAGATTGGTAGATTATGAAGATGAAGAATTTTTTATTCCTTTTAGGATTTGTACTGTGCAGCATTACTGCCACGGCGCAAGTTCAGTTTGATGCCAAGGTGAGCAAAAAAAGACTTGGAATAAACGAACGTTTACGAATAGACTTTGAAATGAACCAAGATGGCGACAATTTTAGGCCGCCAAATTTTGAGGGTTTTCGCGTTGTTGGAGGTCCCAACCAATCCATTAGTAATTCTTGGATAAATGGCAAAAGAAGCTTTTCAAAAACGTATTCTTATTTTTTATCTCCACAAACTCGCGGAAAAGTTACCATTGCTCAAGCTACTATTGAAATAGAAGGTGAAACCTACAAAACACTTCCCGTTGAAATAGAAGTTACCGCCGCCGTTGACGTTCCGAAAGATGGCAATAATGCAGATTACGTGGCAAGTGAAAATGTGCATTTGGTTGCAGAAATTTCAAACGCAAACCCGTATTTAAACGAAGCACTTACAGTTACATACAAATTATATGTTTCTCACGATGTCAGCATTACCAGCCAATGGCGTGAGATTGATACTCCTAAATACGCAGATTTTTGGAGCCAGAATATTGACAATCAAAACAATTTTAAAGTTTACGAAGGAAAATACAATGGCGAAGACTATCGTTATGTGGTTTTAAGAACTACCGTACTTTATCCACAGAAAACTGGAGAATTAGAAATAGAGCCACTAACTCTGGATATTCCAATTGACGTTCAGGGCAATCGCCGTGATATTTTCGGTCGCAGAGTAATGGAACGTGTTAACAAAACCATTTCGGCTGGAAATCGTACTGTTAATGTAAAACCACTTCCGTTGGAAGGAAAACCAGATGGTTTTAACGGTGCCGTCGGCGATTTCGCTTTTGATGTAAACACTAATAAAACCAAACTAAACGCTAATGAATCTTTACAGCTTGATTTAAAAGTTTCAGGAAAAGGGAATTTAAAATTGTTCACGCTTCCTTCCGTAAAGCTTCCAAATACTTTAGAGGTATATGAGCCAGAACACAGCGAAAGTGTAAATACAACCGTGGGTGGCATGTCAGGTTCCATTACAGATTCCTATACAGTTGTTCCTCAATTTAAAGGGACTTATCCTGTGAACCCAATCACTTTTTCCTTTTTCGATCCAAAGACGGAAAAGTATAAAACCATTACTTCTAAAGAATTTACCATTGAAGTTGAAAACGGACCAATAAGTTCCGCAACCACAAGTAACAATTCCAACGATGCAAAAAAGCAAGTTGTCCTTTCAAAAGACAATTTCAAGTATATAAAATTAGATCCCAATTTGCAACCAATAGCGCAGGAATCGTTCTTCAAATCGCCATTATTTTGGTCGCTTTTGGGAGGACCTTTTTTGTTGATTCCACTGTTTATCCTTGCTGGAAAAAAACGCAAAGCACGATTAAATGACGTTGAAGGAAACAAACTGCGTCGCGCAAACAAACTTGCCAAAAAATATCTATCCGAAGCAAAACGGAATATTTCAAATCCAGTTGCATTTTACGAAGCTTTGGAACGCGCGCTTCACAATTACTTAAAAGCGAAGCTGAACATTGAAACTTCTGAAATGGAGAAGGGCCTTATTTCAAAAATGTTGCTAGAACGAAAAGTGGAAGCACCAATCGTTGAAAACTTCATCAATTTGCTGAAAAGCTGCGAATATGCAAGATATGCTTCCTCTTCCACAACATCTGTACAACAGGATTACAACAAAGCGGCGGAAGTGATTTCAAACATTGATAAACAAATACAGTAAAACTGAAGAAGATGAAAAAGCTGCTGTACATACTTTTTTTACTGGTTTCTTTTTCCGGTATTGGTCAAAACAAAAATCTTTTTGACCAAGGAAAGGAACTTTACAAAAACGGAAAATACCAACAAGCCATTACGGCTTGGATGGAAATTTTAGACAATGGTGAACATTCTGCCGAGATGTATTTCAATTTGGGAAATGCGCAATACAAACTGAACCATATTGGGCCAAGCGTGTATTATTACGAAAAAGCACTAAAACTTTCACCTAACGATGCCGATATAAAAAACAATCTTGCCTTCGCCGAAAATGCGCGTATTGATTCCATAGAACCTTTGCCACAGACGGTTTTTTCAAAATGGTACAAGAGTATTTCTGGGATTCTTACTTTTAATGGTTGGGCTCTTTTGGCAGTTGCTTTTTCCATCTTTTTTGTGGCGTTGTTCCTTTTTTATTACTTCGCTTTTTCTGAAAGAAGAAAACGATTACTTTTTGTGAGCTCCATGTTTACAGGAATTCTTTTGCTCGCTTCATTAACAATGGCTTTTTTGGTCTATGGTGATTATTCAAAGAAACAACCCGCCATTATTTTTGCAAATGAAATAGAAGTAAAAACCGAACCAACGATGGGCAGTAATGTGGCCTTTGTGCTTCACGAAGGAACGAAAGTCCAGATTTTGGCGCAGGATGGCAATTGGTACCGCATTACTTTAGCAGATGGAAAAGATGGTTGGATTCCTGCCTCAGATCTGAAACAACTGTAGTTTTAATATTTACTTAACAGGAAATTAAATTCAATCTGCTATTTTTGAATTTCTTAAAAAAACGCTTGAGGTTAACCAGTATTTTATTGTTGCTCGTCTTTACAAGTTTTCTTGTAACACCTGCTATTATAAGTCTTTCTGGCAATCAATCCGATATTTCTGCTTTTTTTTCAATGAACGAGGAAGAAAATTCAAACAAAATGCCTAAACCCAATTTTGCTTTTGTTATTGAAAAATTGCAATCTAATTTTGAAAGCTTAGAATTTCTGAAAAATCAGAAAAATAGAGATAGTTTTCAAATTTATAATTATTCCATAGTCTTCTTAGACGTTATTTCGCCCCCTCCGCAAATGGTTTAATCCTTTCCTAAATACTCTTAATTTATTTCTCCAAAATCATTTCCGTTGCAATTGCAATAGGGAATTATGTGTCAATTTTATTGGCTTTGGAAACAATTCATATCAATTACTTTAAAAATATACAGATGAAATTATACGATAAACTTATAGAAAACAACAAAAAGTGGGTAGCAGAAAAATTAGATTATGACCCCAATTATTTTACAAATCTTGCTAAAGGCCAAAGCCCGCCAATACTATGGATTGGTTGTGCAGATAGCCGCGTTCCCGCCAACGAGATTATTGGCGCCCAACCTGGCGAAGTTTTCGTACAGCGCAATATTGCTAATATGGTTGTGCATACAGATATGAACATGCTTAGCGTGCTTGACTATGCCGTAAATGCTTTAAAAGTGAAGCACATAATTGTTTGTGGCCACTATGGCTGCGGGGGCGTAAAAGCCGCAATGCAAAACCAATCCATTGGATTAATTGACAACTGGCTGCGCCATATTAAAGATGTTTACAGGCTTCATAAAGACGAACTTGATGGAATTAATGAAGAAAAAGAAAGATTCAATCGTTTTGTGGAACTAAACGTAAAAGAGCAAGTTTTTGATCTTGCCAAAACATCTATCGTTCAAAACGCATGGCACAACAACCAAGAACTGTATTTACACGGTTGGGTCTATGGTCTCGATTCAGGATTGATTAAAGACTTAGGTGTAAATGTCAGTAACGACAATGAATTGGACAAAGTGTATCAACTGAATTTCTAAGATTAAACAGGTATTCAGATTAATTCACTTAAATCTTTAAACAAACACTTATGACTAAAAATATATTTTCAAATTTTAGGGGCAATCTTTTCGGCGGAATAACCGCCGGAATCGTTGCCTTACCACTGGCACTCGCCTTTGGTGTTCAATCGGGCCTTGGTCCCGATGCTGGATTATATGGAGCTATTTTCATCGGTTTCTTCGCATCACTTTTTGGAGGAACCAACACCCAAATTTCGGGGCCCACTGCACCTATGACCGCAGTCTCCATGGTTTTGATAGCAGGTATTATTGCTGCAAACAATGGTGATGTTGAACAAGCGCTTCCATACATTTTACTTGTCTTTTTGATGGCAGGCTTAATGCAGATATTATTGGGAATTACCGGCGTAGGAAAGTACATAAAGTACATCCCTTATCCTGTGGTTTCAGGTTTTATGACAGCAATTGGGGTTATCATTTTAATCACTCAGTTGTTGCCCATTTTAGGTTATTATACTGAAGAAGACACTGCCCTTATTGAAACATTTAAACCCCAGGCAGAACAGGTAATAATGACAAAAATCCTGAACGATGAAGCTGGCGAAGGCGTCTTAGTTCTCGAGGATTTTAAAGAAACCATAAGCAGATCTGAACAAATTTCAGAGGAAGAAATTCTTCAGGAAGCCAAAATTCTCGCAAAAGCTGAAAATTCAGGTGTTGCTGGGGCTATAAAAGCATTGCCGCGTGCAATTTCAAACATTAATTGGTTGGAATTCATTTTGGCCTTGCTAACCATTTTTATCATTTATGGGTTCAAAAAAATTACCACAAAAGTACCTAGTACATTGGTAGCGTTACTTGTGGTTTCCGTAGGTGCATATTTTTTGAAACTGGATTACCAACCTATTGATCAAATTCCGGGCGGTTTCCCGATTCCAAACTTGAATATGTTTAGTCAATTTCAATTTGCGCAAATTACACCTTATGTTTTTACAGCTTTAACACTCGCTTTTTTAGGAAGCATTGACTCGCTCTTGACCTCTGTTGTTGCAGACAATATGACTAAAACCAAGCACAGCCCAAACCGAGAACTGATGGGGCAAGGAATAGGTAACAGTATTGCAGCAATCTTTGGTGGAATTCCTGGTGCAGGTGCCACCATCCGTACTGTTGTTAACATAAAGTCTGGAGGAACAACCAAGCTTTCGGGGATGATTGCCGCAATTTTATTGTTAGTTATCTTATTGGCACTAGGCCCTGTGGCATCACAGATTCCAGCGGCGGTTCTTGCAGGAATTTTAATCACTGTTGGTATTGGTGTGATGGATTACAAAGGTTTAAAAGCAATCCCAAAAATGCAGAAAGCTGAAGTTACCATCATGATTGTAGTATTGTTGCTTTCCGTATTTTGGAACTTGGTGTATGCCGTGGGAATAGGACTAATCTTAGCTTCCATTATTTTTATGAAAAAAATTGGAGACCTCACCGCAGGACAATCAAAAGTAGTTCCGTTAAAAAATGCTGATGAACTTTCAATGGCTTGGAACGACGAGCTTAATTTCCCCGAAAGACTCAAAGAAGAAGTATTCATAAAACGTTTGGAAGGCCCATTGTTCTTCGGTTATACGTCAGATTTCCAGCAATTGGCAAAAGAAATTCCAGATACCGCAACCCACGTAATTATAAGAATGGGAAAAGCACCATACATTGACCAGTCCGGACTTTATGCCATGGAAGAAGTACTGACAGAAATTTCACAAAAAGGCATTACCGCAATATTTGAAGACCTTCAGGCGCAACCGCGTGTAATGATGGAAAAGATAGATATTATTCCAGATTTGGTTCCAAAAGAACTTATTTTCAGTGACTTTAAAGAAGCCGTGAAATATGCACGTGATACAATAAAAAACGTAGTTTGAAAATAATACTACTCTTTGGGCGGCTCCGTTTCGGCGGGGCTTCCTTCGGGAGTAATTTCAGTTTCATCGTTGTTTAGATTATCAACTTCCTTCATTATTGCAGGAAGAATTACAGGTGCAATCATCGCAACCGGGGCATATAAAACCGAAGCTTCCCTTTGTTCCTCAGTAAGTATTCTATAGCTTTCAGAAGCGTTTACAAACATAAATACCACGCTTATTAAAAAGGCAAATTTCAGCACATTAAAAATGCCACCAAAAAGTTTGTTGAAGATTCCAAGCATTGCCAAATCGGCCACTTTGGTTAAAACTCTTCCCAAAAGACTGAACAAAATCATTATCAATAAAAAGGTAATTACAAACGCTAAAACTTGCGTAGTATCTGCACTCCAATTAAACCAATTTTCAAGATAAACCTTCACATAGTCCGAAAAAAACATTGCACAATAAACGCCAACCACAATTCCTATTAAAGAAGCGAGCGAACGCAAAAACCCTTTGCTAAAGCCTACAAAAAAAGCGATGATAAAAATGATGCCTATAACAATGTCAATTGTATTCATAATTTCAAATTTTCCATAAATATAGCATTTTCCAAATTCTGAATTCCGAATTCATAATTCAGAATTGTAAAATGTATCTTTGCAATCAAATAATTTTTAAAAAAATGGCGCGCGACGAACAATTAAAGGAACGATGGGAAGCAGTAGTTAAAATGCTGGGCGACCGTTTTGCCGATGGCCAAATTTTAGATTTGGATGCCATCATATATTTAATAGGTATTCAAGAGCTCGGCCAACTGCACCGAAAGTTTAAAAAAGACGAAAAACTAAACTTGATGCACATTGCCATCTGTCGCGTTTTAGAACCCTACGGATATTATCAGTTTGATTATGTTGACGAAGAAGGCTGGCCACATTACCACGTTTTGGAGCAATTGCCGCCGCTAAAAGCAGGTGAACAAAGCGTTTTGATGAAGGAGGCTATTGTGCAGTATTTTGTAGAAAAGGAAGTGATTAACTAGAATATTTTTTCGTAGAAAATTTAATGATGATAGAAACCGTAAGAAAACACATAATTGAAGTACAAGCATTTTCTTCAACCAATAAAGAAGAAATAGAAAACTTCCGCATAAAATACCTGGGGAAAAAAGGATTATTAAATGACTTTTTCGCCGAATTTAAAAACGTGCCCAACGAACAAAAAAAAGAGTTTGGGCAGGTTATAAACACGCTTAAAAACGCTGCACAGGAAAAGGTGGATTCGCTTAAGGAAGCAATTGAAAGTAGTACCGAAACTAAAGGCGTTTACGGCGATCTTTCCCGTCCAGGCGAAGTTATTCCGTTGGGCTCTCGCCATCCTATTTCCATCGTTAAAAACAAAATAATCGACATTTTTTTGCGTATCGGTTTCAATGTTTCCGAAGGACCGGAAATTGAAGATGATTGGCATAACTTTACTGCGCTAAACCTTCCTGAATATCACCCCGCACGCGATATGCAGGACACCTTTTTCATCCAAACCAATCCAGATGTTTTGTTGCGAACGCACACTTCTTCGGTTCAGGTTCGCTATATGGAAAACAACAAACCGCCCATCCGCACCATTTCTCCAGGTCGAGTTTATAGAAACGAAGCCATTTCAGCGCGTTCACACTGCTTTTTCCACCAAGTGGAAGGTTTATATGTAGATAAAGGTGTAAGCTTCGCAGATTTGAAGCAAACGCTACAATATTTCACTACCGAAATGTTCGGGAAGTCAAAAATTCGACTTCGTCCGTCTTATTTCCCATTTACAGAACCAAGTGCCGAAGTAGATGTTTACTGGGGTTTGGAAACCGAAGCAGATTACAGAATCACCAAAGGAACGGGCTGGCTAGAAATTGGTGGTTGTGGAATGGTAGATCCAAATGTCCTTAAAAACTGCGGCATTGATCCCGAGGAATACTCCGGATTTGCATTTGGCGTGGGTATTGACCGTATCGCAATGTTGTTGCACCAAATTCCAGATATCAGAATGTTCAGCGAAAACGATATTCGCTTTTTGGAGCAGTTTAAAAGTGTGCTATAAGTTTGTATCTTTAAGCAAAAACCGCACTTAAAACATTCTGTTATGAAAAAATATCTCGTTATCGCTTTGCTCGTTATTTTAGGCTTGGCCGTTGCTTACCTTACTTTTGTTATTGCAGCCATCAAAATCATAATTGGCTCTATATTGCTAGGGATTGCTGCCATTGCACTTTTGGCAGTTTGGATTATGTGGAAAATTGACGATTAATTATGCAAAAAGATATTGAAATTCCCAA
This sequence comes from Aequorivita antarctica, assembly GCF_007997155.1. GTDB lineage: Bacteria > Bacteroidota > Bacteroidia > Flavobacteriales > Flavobacteriaceae > Aequorivita > Aequorivita antarctica. The sequence goes on from NZ_VORT01000001.1 coordinate 110,083, forward strand.
AGCTGAAAACGTGCATATTGTTGCCATAAAGGAATGGGACAAAGACTTTACCGGCCAACAGTGGAACATCTATTTGGTAAATGATCGCGAAGATGAGATTACCACAGTTTTAGTAATGTCGCGCGGTAAAAGTGAAGACAGAAAAACTTCAACGCTTCGTCACGGTTTGGGAAATATACCTTCAAAAACCGCTGCAAAAGTGGAGTTTATTCCAACGGAAGTTTTAGGTTTTACCAACGAATATTTAGTCACTTTTTTTGCTGAAAACAAGCTCTTGGAACGCAAATTCATTTTTGAACCGAACAGTATTTCAGAAGAAAATGTGGTTGAAATACCTGTTATGGAAAGCGAAGGAATTTTGGCGAAATAAAAATTTCTCACACAATGCTGAAAGTTGAAATCGATTCTTTTTCCTATTCCGAAAAAACCATTTTAAAGAATATTCGTTTCACGCTGAAACCTGGAGAACATCTCAGCATTCTCGGCGAAAGCGGTTGCGGAAAATCTACACTTTTACATCTTGTTTACGGTTTGCTTCATTTAGAATACGGAAATATTTATTTTAATGCAAGAAAGCTGTTAGGCCCAACCAACACTCTCGTTCCCGGCGAATACTTTATGAAACTCGTAGCGCAGGAATTCAACATTATGCCTTTTATAACTGTTGCCGAAAACTTGGGTTCACATCTATCGCGTCTGGACGAAAAAAAGGATGAAAAAAGAATTGACGAACTTTTGGAAGTTGTTGAAATGGAAGCCTTCAAAAATACATTGGTAAAAAACCTCAGCGGCGGACAAAAACAACGAGTGGCTTTGGCAAAAGCATTGGCGAATGAACCTGAAATCCTTCTGTTGGATGAGCCTTTCAGCAATATTGATGTTTTTAGAAAAAATAAATTGCAGCGAAAAATCTTTAATTATCTGAAAGAAAATAGCATCAGCTGCATCACCGCAACGCACGATAGCGATGAAGCCTTGGCGTTTTCTGATCATATTTTAATGCTGAAAGATGGAATTGAGGAAATGTATGGTACTCCGGAATTTATTTATAAAAATGTTTCAACGGAATATCAGGCTGGTTTTTTTGGCGAAGCGAATCTGCTTCCAAAAAATCTTTTTTCTTCCGAAGAGAATTCCGAAGAAACCATCATTTTTCCACATCAATTGAAAATTTCCGAAGAAAAAACAAAACTGGAAGCAACGGTAAAAAATAGCTTTTTCAAAGGAATTTTTTACCTAATTGAAGCTGATTTTAATGGTAAAACTATATTTTTCAATAATCCATTGCCACTAAAAAAAGAAAAACGCTGCTGGCTGAAAGTTTCAAAGAAAATCTAAACCACAACAATCATTTTTCCCTTATTCTTCCCATCAAACAAGTCAATAAAGGCTTGTGGAATGCTTTCAAAACCCTCCACAACGGTTTCCAAGTAACTGATCTTATCATCTTCTAACCACTCTGATAACTTCTTTTGGGCAGGCCCGAAATCTTTAACGAAATCACGAACTGTAAACCCTTGCATTAAAATACTATTTTTAATCAGTGTAGTTTCAACTCGCGGTCCCATAGGCCTTTTGATTTCGTTGTAGAGTGAAATAGCGCCGCAGTTTATAACACGTCCAAATTTGTTCATATTCGCTAAAGCAGCGTCCAGAATTTCACCACCTACGTTATCAAAATAAACATCAACGCCTTTGGGACAGGCAGCTGCAATAGCTTTTTTCATATTGTCGGTGGTCTTATAATTGATGGCCGCATCAAAGCCGAATTTTTCCTGAATTCGGTCAATCTTTTCTTCGCTTCCTGCAATTCCAACAACGCGACAGCCTTTTATTTTTCCTATCTGCCCAACAACGCTACCCACGGCACCCGCAGCTCCAGAAACCAAAAGCGTTTCGTCTTTTTGTAGCTTACCTATTTTTTCCAACCCTAAATACGCTGTCATTCCAGTTAATCCCAAAATGCCCAAATAGGCCTTCAATGGCGCTTTTTTACTATCAACCTTATTCAGTCCTGTTCCGTTTGAAGTCTGAAACTGTTTCCACTGAAGCATTCCATTTACAAAATCGCCCTTTTCGAAGTTCTTGTTGTTAGATTCCACAACTTCAGCAATAATACCAGATTCCATAGGTTTACCTACTTCAAAAGGTTCTATATATGATTTTTCATCGCGCATACGGCCGCGTAAATATGGATCTACAGAAACGTATTTTGTTTTAAGTAATATTTCGCCTTCTGTTGGCTGTGGTTTTTCTTCTTCAGTAAATTCAAAATCTTTTAGAGAAGGTTTTCCCGCGGGGCGGTTTTTCAGTAGAATTACGCTGTTCATTAGTAGTCTTTTTAGGATAGAAACATAAAGTTAAAATTTTAAAACACAACTAAGTCGCACATTTAAGTTATTTAATAAAACAATAACAAATTTTCTTTTCTGAAAAGATTAACGAACTTAACCAACATAGGGAATATCTTTGCACCTTGTGAAAATAGCCTCGTGAAACCTTCTAAAAACATAGTGTCTACAGCCATTAAAGATCTTACGGATTACTTTAATAGTACTGATTTTTCCAAAGCCATCCTTTTGGGAATCGCGCTCACAATTCCAATAATTGTTGGGGTGAAACTGGATGCGCTGCAGATTGGTATCACCATCACGGTTGGAGCTTTGCTCGCGTCGCCAAGCGATGTTAGTGGAAGTATTCGACATAAAATTTCAGGAATTCTTTTTGCCACTTTATTGGCAATGATTGTGAGTTTGATTGGCGGTTATTTGCATCTTTCGCTTTGGCTGTTGTTTCCCATTTTGGGTATTTTAATGTTCGGTATTTCCTATCTGGCCATTTATGGATTTCGCGCATCGCTTATTAGTTTTTCCGGGCTTTTGGCATTGGTGCTCAGTTTTTCGAAAGTATCGGGCGGAATGGAGCCTTATGAAAGATTCCTTCTCATTGGCATTGGTGGACTTTGGTATGTGGCGCTTTCATTACTCCGTCATTTTATTTTTCCGAAGGCACCCACGGAATATTATCTTTCCAAAACCCTAAGGCTAACGGCTGATTATTTGAGGACCCGTGGCGAATTAGTTGCCGAAACCACAGACCGTGCCGAGCTTTTAAAAAAATTGCTGAACACCCAAACCGAACTTACCGCCATCCATGAAACCCTGCGCGATATATTGATTTCAAGTAGAACCGGTTCTGGAAAATCTGATTATGAGGGAAAGCGCATGCTCATTTTTGTGCAATTGGTAGATATGTTGGAACTAGCGATGGCAAACCCAGTGGACTATTCAAAAACGGACACCCTTTTTAATCAGAATCCGCAACAGTTGGCAGACTTTCAGGGTTTACTTTTCGCCATGAGCAGTAGGTTGAATGTTATTTCTGCAAATATCTCCAATCCAAAAAAACTTCGTCATAATGCCAAAATAGTTGAATTTCAAGAAAAAATAAAAAATGATATTTCGGAATATGCATCAGGGTCAAACGAAAATTTCGATGAAAATATCTTGATGCTAAAAAATCTTTTCAAATATCAAAAAGAGCAAATAAAGAAGATTGAAAAAATAGAATGGCTATTAAAAAACCCGGCCCAACGCGAGATTTCATTATTGAAAAAAGAAGACTCCCGCAGATTTTTGACCAAGCAGAATTATGACTTTGAGGTTTTGGCAGAAAACTTCAATATGCGCTCTCCCATTTTCAAACATTCGCTAAGACTCGGGGTGATGACCATGATAGGTTATGGTGCGGGTATGCTTTTTTCGGTACAAAACCCATATTGGATTTTGCTCACGCTTATCGTAATTATGCGACCCACGTTTGGACTGACCAAAACGCGCTCCAAAGAAAGGACTATTGGTACTTTGATTGGTGGCGCATTGGCTGTTGGAATTGTTCTGCTTACTCAAAACACAACAGTTTATGGCATTTTAGCAATCGTTTCGCTTGTGATTGCCTTTTCTATGGTGCAACGAAATTATAAGGCTGCTGCCACATTTATAACGCTGAGTGTGGTTTTTATCTATGCGCTTTTACGACCGGATATTTTTAACGTAATTCAATATCGCGTAATGGATACGCTCATTGGTGCGGGATTGGCAACTTTGGGCAATTTACTGCTCTGGCCTGCATGGGAAATGCAGGGGATGCAAAAAACCTTATTGGAAACCATTAAGGCGAATAGGATTTATTTGGAAGAAATCATAGGTTTCTACAACAAAAAAGGAGCTATTCCGTCTCAATACAAAGTGGCGAGGAAAAAAGCTTTTTTGGCAATGTCTGACCTAAGTGCAGCTTTTCAAAGGATGACGCAAGAACCAAAATCCAAGCAGAAAAATTTGGACAAGTTTTATGAAATTGCAATGCTGAACCATACTTTTTTATCTTCATTGGCTTCGCTGAGCACTTATATTTTAAACAATCCGACTACTCCAGCATCAGAAAATTTCAATAAGGTTTCTTCCAAAATTGTTCAAAATCTTTTAGATGCTGAAGCTATTTTGAAGTATGAAATTGCTGCTGAAACCGAAAAAGAAGATACCGATGTGGAAGACATTTTTGAGGCCACTTTTGGAAAGAAAATAATCTTTTCTGAAGATGGCTTACCGAAAGAAAATGATTTCCATTTAAAAATTGAAGAGGCACACTTGGTGCGTGAACAGCTAAAATGGTTGTTGGCGATGAGCAAAAAAATACAGAAGATTGTAAGGGAAACAAATTTTTAAAACCATATCACTTTAAAAATTTATATTTACCCAAATCATTTTCAATGAACAAAAATATTCGTCATCTTCAGCCCGTAGTAAGTATAAAAATTATTTTTGCCATAATTCTTTCCTTACTTTCCGTATATCTGTTTTTTGCAGGAACCATGTTTGGAATTATCCTGCTAGGAGCTGCACTGAAATTATCACTTCGGGAAGGTTTCGAACTTAATTTGGAAGAAAAGAAGTATCGTAAGGTTTATTCAATTTTTGCAATAAATTTCGGTATTTGGCAAAAATTACCGGAAATAGAATACGTCTCTGTATTTAAGACAATTAAAAATAGTAGGGCACGAGTAGTTACCGCTGAAGCAAATCTAGGCTTCGAAGTTTTTAAATTAAACTTATTTTACGGCAGGAACAGACATATTGAGGCGTATGTTAGTGACGAAATAGAGGATGCATTTTCAGTCGCCAAACATATCGCAACTGTTTTAGAACTAGACATTTTAGATGCAACAAAACCAGAAAAGGAGTGGATAAATATTACTTCACACTAGTGATTTTATAAGCATTTCCGTTAAGGTTAAATTCATCTCCATTCTTCTTCCCAGAAATAAGCAATCCCACTGGAGAATTTAAAGCAACGCAGAGATAATCGGTTTTACCAATGGGAACAGTGCCGATAGAAAGGCTGATGAAATAGGTAAACTTATCAGTATAAACTAAACTCCCCAAACGCGCATAATCTGAAGTAGCTTTCACATCAATCTTTTTTAGAAGGGGAACTATTTTTTCAATTTCTTGCAACTGTTTTCCAGCATTTTCACGGTCTATCTGTAACATAGCACGGCCTGTTTCGTGCTTGTCTCCGCTGCTATTTTTAGCTTCCTCCAATAGTGATTCTTCAATATCGGCAATGGTTTGTTTAATTTTTGAATAACGGTTGTCAACCTGTTTTTGGCAGTGTTGCAGCAATTCGGTTTTAATTTCTACTGCGGTCATTTTTTCTTTTTCGATTTCGTTTTGTCTTCTTTCGGTTCTTGTTTCTCCAATTTAAACGGCCCATAATAACGCATTTGGCGGACAATCCATTGTGTGCGTCGTGCAATGTAAGGTCCGGGAGGATTTGCCTTGTAGCGTTGCGGACTAGGTAAAATAGCAGCTATTGCCGCTGCATTTTCAGGCCGTAAGTTTTTTGCAGACTTCTTAAACCAATATTGCGAAGCTGCTTCGGCACCAAAAACACCATTCCCCATTTCCACACTATTCAAATATACTTCCAATATGCGCTCTTTGCTCCAAAGTGTTTCAATTAGCAAGGTAAAGTATGCCTCCAGTCCTTTTCTAAACCAGGTTCGATCCGGCCATAAAAAAGCATTTTTTGCAGTTTGTTGTGAGATGGTACTGCCGCCACGGATTTTCTTTCCTTTTTCGTTGTTTTCCAAGGCTTTTTCAATCGCTGCACGGTCAAAGCCGCTATGACTCAAAAAGGTTTGGTCTTCGGCGCATATAACAGCGAGTTTCAAATTCGGCGAAATTTCGTCAATCGGCACCCAATCGTGAAGGGTTTTGTAATTTTTATCCCCTTCAATAGAGCGAATTGCCATTAAAGGTGTGTAGGGTACAGGAACAAATTTGTAGATGAGTACCCAAAGCACCGTAAGTCCGATGAACCAAAGGAAAAATTTGAATAGAAATTTGAATAGTTTTTTAATCATAAATCTTTATTGTCTCCGTGTATTCTGTGCCTATGTGGTGAAAATAACCTCAGAGTACACAAAGCATTTATCTAACCGAATTCTGCTAATTGATTTCCAATGGAACTTCCTATGGCCACACCCATTCCGCCTAATCTTACGCCACAAAACACATTTTCTGAAACCGATTTAAGAATGGGTTTCTTCTGTTTTCCTATTCCCATAATTCCGCTCCAGCGATTTTCAATTTCAAAAGAGTGATGGGGTAAAATTACGGTTTTAAGTAATTGCTCCAACTTGTCTTGCACCAATTGAGTCAACTCCATTTCGGTGGTTTCCTCTGTCTTAAAATCAAGGTTTCTACCCCCGCCAAAAAGGATTCTGTTTTCAATATTTCTAAAATAATAATAGCCTTTGTCAAGATGGAAAGTTCCTTTTATTTTTAAGTTTTCAATAGTTCTCGTCACCAGAACTTGCGCTCTTGCTGGTTTTACATCTTCATTTAAAAATTGTTTTGCAAAACCATTATTGGCGATGAAGACTTTTTTTACTGAAATATTTTCGGAGGAATTTATTTGAAGTGAAACAGCTTTGCCATCATCCAAAATATTTGTAATCTCAGAAGAATTCAATATCAAAATATTTTCCTTCGAAGCTTTTTTGATAAGGCCGAGCATCATTTTTCCAGTGTCAATCTGACCTTCAAACTTACTGTAAATCAGTTTCTGTTGAATATTATTAAAGCCAAAATAATTTTCTTTTTCTGAAAAAACCTCTGCCTTGAAAATAGGCTTCAACAACTCATTTACAAAGCCAATTTTTGACTTGCAGGTTTCAAAAAGTTCAGTATCTTCATTAGTAAAAAGTTCATAGCCACCGTATTCTTTATAATCAAGTTGCTCATCTCCCAAATTATTTCGGAGTAATTTTAAACCTTCAACCCTGTTTTTTACAAGTTGGACAACTTCTTCTTCGGAATGGTTTTTTAAATCATCCAGTATTTCAGAAATACTTCCGAAGCAAGCGAATCCTGCATTTTTAGTGCTCGCGCCACTAGGAAGCATGCCCCGTTCAAACACAACGATTTTACTTTTTGGATATTTTTTCCGAAGTGAAAGCGCACAGCTTAATCCCACAATTCCACTTCCAATTACTCCGAAATCAATTTCTGATAGCCAGGTTTTATGTTCCCAGTAGGAAAGATTCATTTTGCTTCTATTTACAAACAAATATAATCATGAAAACCTCCACCTAGCTTCCTTTGAGAGAGGAATTTTCAAAAACTCATATAAGATTTAAATAAAAAAAGCACCAACATCCATTGTTTTACTTTTGGAGTTTGGTGCTTTATTTTTAGAATTTGAAGTTTATTCTTCCTCGGGTTCGTTCATTTTAAAAGTATTCATAAACGCCGTAGTGTAGTTTCCTGCCACATAATCCGGTTCATCCATCAATTGGCGGTGGAACGGAATTGTTGTCTTTATACCTTCAATCACGAATTCGTCCAATGCGCGTTTCATTTTGTTGATTGCCTCTTCGCGGGTTTGCGCAGTTGTAATAAGTTTCGCAATCATTGAATCATAGTTTGGCACAATTGTATAGCCTGCATAAACATGCGTATCTAAACGCACGCCGTGGCCTCCCGGCGCATGTAAAACGGTAATTTTACCTGGCGAAGGACGGAAATCGTTATACGGATCTTCAGCGTTTATTCTACATTCTATGGAGTGTAGTTGTGGCGTGTAGTTTTTACCTGAAATTGGCACACCTGCAGCAACCAAAATCTGCTCGCGTATTAAGTCGTAATCAATTACTTGTTCTGTAATTGGGTGCTCTACCTGAATACGGGTGTTCATTTCCATAAAATAGAAATTTCGATGTTTGTCTACCAAAAATTCTATAGTTCCAGCGCCTTCGTATTTAATGTATTCAGCGGCTTTTACGGCTGCATTACCCATATCGGTACGAAGTTTCTTCGTCATAAAAGGGCTTGGCGTTTCCTCGGTAAGCTTTTGGTGACGACGTTGAATAGAACAGTCGCGTTCACTTAAATGACAAGCTCTACCTGTGCTATCACCTACAATTTGGATTTCGATATGGCGTGGCTCTTCAATGAGTTTTTCCATATACATTCCATCGTTACCAAAGGCTGCAGAAGCTTCTTGACGGGCGCTATCCCACGCTTTTTTAAGTTCATCTTTTTTATAAACTGCGCGCATTCCCTTTCCTCCACCACCTGCGGTGGCTTTCAGCATTACGGGATAGCCAACTTCTTCAGCTAGTTTTTCACACTTTTCGAAAGATTCAATGATGCCTTCACTTCCAGGAACGGTAGGAACTCCAGCTGCCTTCATTGTAGCTTTAGCAGAAGCTTTATCGCCCATGCGCTCAATCATCTCTGGCGAAGCGCCAATGAATTTTATGCCATGTTCTTGACAGATTTTTGAAAACTTAGCGTTTTCAGAAAGAAATCCGTAGCCAGGATGAATTGCGTCTGCGTTGGTTATTTCTGCAGCAGCAATTATATTGGACATTTTTAGGTAGCTTAAATTGCTTGGTGGTGGTCCTATACAAACAGCCTCATCTGCAAAGCGCACATGTAAACTTTCTGCATCAGCGGTTGAATAAACGGCAACCGTTTTTATACCCATCTCGCGGCAAGTGCGGATAATTCGCAGTGCTATTTCGCCCCTATTTGCAATCAATATCTTTTTAAACATAAGGTTTCTTAAATAACAAATTCCAAATAACTAATTCCAAAGGTTTGGAATTTAGGATTTGAGATTTGGAGTTTACATTTATGATGGATCTACTAAAAATAGTGGTTGGTCAAATTCAACAGGAGAAGAATCGTCAATCAAAACCTTTACAATTTTTCCAGAAATTTCACTTTCAATCTCGTTGAAAAGTTTCATTGCCTCAATTACACAAAGAACATCTCCTATATTTATAGTACTTCCCACTTCTACAAAAACGGGTTTGTCTGGAGAAGGTTTTCTGTAAAAAGTACCAATAATTGGTGATTTGATGGTGATCAATTTTGAATCAGCATCTTCCTGTGTTGAAGATTGATTGGCACCATTAGCTTCCTGAACCTGAGGTTGCTGTATATTCGGCTGGGCTTGCATAGTTGGTATTTGCTGAATATAGGTGGTTTCACCTCTTTCATTTTCAGATCCTGTTTTAATAGTGATCTTAATGTCGTCCGTTTCAAGTTTTACTTCGCTGGCACCGCTTTTTGCCACAAACTTGATCAAGTTTTGAATGTCTTTTAAATCCATATTAGAAAGTTTAGTCTTTTGAGTTGGTTAAAATTATTTTGAATCGTAGGCCCATTTCACATAAACGGCGCCCCAAGTGAATCCTCCACCGAAGGAAGCAAATATCAAATTATCTCCTTTTTTAAGTTGTTTTTCATAATCGGCCAAACACAACGGCAAGGTAGCAGAAGTGGTATTGCCATATTTGTGGATGTTTATCATTACTTTTTCATCAGGCAATTTCATTCGTGAAGCTGCTGCGTCGATAATCCGTTTGTTGGCTTGATGTGGTACGAGCCAATTTACATCATCACCAGTAAGATTGTTTCGATTCATGACTTTTTCACAAACATCTGCCATATTTGAAACGGCGAATTTAAAAACTGTTTTCCCTTCCTGAAAAACGAAATGTTGTTTGTTTGCTATAGTTTCATTTGAAGCAGGAAGTAAAGATCCACCTGCGTCAATTTTCAGGAAAGGTCTTCCCGCTCCGTCGGTACGAAGGTATTCATCCCTTACCCCAAAACCTTCGGTATTAGGCTCAAACAAAACTGCTCCACCTCCATCACCAAAAATAATACAAGTCGTTCTATCGGTATAATCAATAATTGACGACATTTTATCTGCGCCAATAAGAAGTACTTTTTTATATTTCCCGGATTCAATATAACGCGCTGCAGTTGACATTCCAAAGAGAAAACTGGAACAGGCTGCAACCAAATCATATGAAAAAGCGTTTACTGCTCCAATTTGTGTAGCCACATAAACTCCAGTTGCTGCTACGGGCATATCTGGCGTTGCGGTTGCCATTATAACCAGATCAATTTCAGCAGGATCTGTATTACTTTTTTGGAGAAGGTCTTTTGCTGCTTGAATAGCAAGATAGGAAGTGCCTTTGTCTTTATCTTTTAGTATTCTCCTTTCCTTAATTCCAGTTCTGCTGGTGATCCATTCGTCATTGGTATCGACCATTGTTTCCAAAATTTCGTTGGAGAGAATGTAATCTGGAACGTAACTCCCTACAGCGGTAATAGCTGCCGTGATATTATTCATAAAGCTGAATTAAAATTCACAAAAAAGACCAAAAATCTTTTAAAAAGAGTGAAAATTACTAAATTTTACTTGAAATTCGGTAATAATTAAGTTGTTTTTGACTTTTTGCAAAGTGAAAAAACAAAAAAACCCTCACGTTGCTGTGAGAGTTTTTCAGTAAAATGTATAGAATTATGCTTCTACTTGCTCAGTTGCATCAATCACAACTTGACCACGGTAGTACATTTTTCCTTCATGCCAGTGTGCTCTGTGGAAAAGATGCGACTCTCCAGTTGTAGGGTCTATTGCAAGTGTAGGGGCAGTAGCCTTGTAATGCGTTCTTCTCTTATCTCTTCTAGTTTTCGAGATTTTTCTCTTAGGATGTGCCATTGCTATTTATTATTTATCCGTTAATAGTTTTTTTAATGAATCCCATCGGGGATCGGTATTGTCGTCTTCGGGCGTTTCTTTTTCGTCTATCGCTTTTGGACTTAATTCTTCAAGTTTATCGAGTATATCACTTTTTAATGTGCCGTCTTCTATTCCAGGATGAATTCGTCGTGAAGGCATAGCCAACACAATAGATTCATATATGTATTGCTGGATGTTCACTTCGTAACTTCCGTGGGGCAGAATGAGTAAATCTTCATTTTCATCATTATATTCCTCACCAAATTTTACTACAAAACGATATGTTCCCGAAATCTCTTGATCAAAGGGTTCGTTTGTCGTGTCGCAAGCAACGTTTACAGTTCCATTAAATGTTAATGTGAACTCTAGCAACGTGCTCATTTTTTCCAGCAGTACGTCGAGATTAATGGCAGCGTCATTAAATTCATCATACTCAAAATACTCAAAGAACGCTTTTTTTAATTCAAAGTTAAACTGGTGTTTGCCTAATTTCAGCCCTACGAAAGGGATGGTAAACTCTTTCAAATCCTTCATTTTCACACCTATTTAAGACCTTAACCTTACGGATAAGGCGGGTGCAAAGATAAAAAATTATTTGAATAGCAATTAGTTTTTCTATTTCTTTTTTAAGAAGGCTCTTTTGCGGCTTGCTTGAAGTGGTTTTTTGGATATTTCATTGTATTCTCGACGCGTCTCAAAAATTGAAACGGCGCTAAAAACTGCTTCGCGGAAGGATTCAAAATTTGCTGTATTTTTTCCAGCCAAATCGAAAGCCGTACCGTGATCTGGTGAAGTGCGAATGCGATTAAGCCCAGCGGTAAAGTTTACGCCCTTCCCAAAAGCGAGTGTTTTAAAAGGTATCAATCCCTGGTCATGATAGGAAGCGATTATGGCATCAAAGTTCTTGTAATTGCCGGAGCCAAAAAAGCTATCTGCGGCATAAGGTCCGAAAACCATTTTTCCGTTATTGCGAATATTGTCCAAAGCAGGACGTAAAACGGTATCATCTTCATCGCCTATCACACCGTTATCGCCCGTATGGGGATTTATACCCAAAACTGCGATTTTCGGTTTTTCAATTCCGAAGTCTTCTATTAATGTGTGATAAATGGTATTTATTTTCTTATCGATTCGCTCTCGGGTAATGTTTTTTACCACGTCTTTTACAGCTACGTGATCCGTTAAAAGCCCAATGCGCAAATTTTCAGAAATCAAAAGCATCAAGCTTTCGCCTTCAAGTTCCTGCGCCAAATAGTCGGTATGACCTGGAAAATTAAAACTTTCAGATTGAATGTTGCTTTTGTTGATAGGCGCTGTAACCAAAACGTCTATCTTTTTATTCTTTAAAGCTTCAACAGCAGCTTTCAAAGATTTAATGGCATATTCGCCACCCGTTGGATTTTCTTCACCAAAAGTGACATCAACGTGTTCCTTCCAAACATTCAGTACGTTTATTTTCTTCGGAACAAGATCTTCAATTTTATCAATTCCATGGAAATTGATATCTGTTTCAAATTGTTTTTTGAAGAAAGACATCAACTTCACCGATGCAAAAATAACGGGTGTACAAAATTCCAGCATGCGCAAATCCTCAAACGTTTTCATGATTATTTCGCTTCCAATCCCATTGATATCGCCTATTGAAATGCCGACCACTATTTTGTCCTCTCTGCTCATTATGTTTGGCTTTTTTAATTGTTACTTTTGCATTACAAATGTAACTAAATACTACAATGTTTACAGGAATTATTGAAACCGTTGGCGAAATAGCCCAACTTACTCAAGAGGGCGAAAATCTTCATATAGAAATAAAGAGCCCTTTGGCGCAAGAACTGAAAATAGACCAAAGCGTGTCGCACAACGGCGTGTGTTTAACAGTTGTGAAATTAAAAGAAACCGCTTATGTGGTTACTGCCATCAAAGAAACTTTAAACAAAACCAACTTGAAATCTTTTGAAAAAGGGACATTGGTAAATCTGGAAAGAGCAATGAAAATGGGAGACCGACTGGACGGCCACATTGTACAGGGTCATGTGGACGGAACAGCCATTTGTAAAAAGGTTGAAGATGCAGACGGCAGCTGGATTTTCACTTTTGAATATAAAAATTCAGAATTCAATACTGTTGAAAAAGGCTCCATTACAGTAAATGGTGTTAGCCTAACAGTGGTAAATTCGAAAAAAGGAGAATTTAGTGTCGCGATTATCCCTTACACTTTTGAGAATACAAATTTTAAAACAATTAAAAAAGGAAGCGAAGTAAACTTGGAATTTGATATTATTGGAAAGTACGTGAAAAATCTTATGACGCCTTATTTATAGTTTGGCTTCTTCTGTAAATTACATAAATGCCAAAAAGAACACCAAATGCAATTAATATCCAGACATTTTCATCTATAGGCAATTGAGGTCCACGATTTTGAGAAGGTGCTGGTGGCCCCTGACTACCAGAAGTAGTTTGGATAGCAAGCATAATAACATTATAAATAAGTGATGTCATGGTTGTTCATTAACGATTTGGGATCGTATTTATGCGCCTAAAGTAATAATTTTTTTTTATCCTCAAATAAAAAAATGAGTTATCGAATGGTTAATAACTCATTTTCATCGTGAAAATTGTCTTTTAAACGGGTTTTACTTTAGTACATTATTGGCCATTTAAAAAAAAGTGGTCCCACATGGGCTCGAACCATGGACCCCCTGATTATGAGTCAGGTGCTCTAACCAGCTGAGCTATGGGACCTTATACATATATAATTTCAATTAACAACTTCCCATCTACTCCATTTTACTGCATTTACGGGAAAATAACAGTCTGCAAATGTAAAACACTTTGCAAATACAGCAAAACTATTTTTGGTTATTCTCAATTTCTTGACACAACTCTACTAAAACCCCATGTGAAGATTTAGGGTGAAGAAAGGCCACCAGCTTATTATCCGCTCCCTTTTTTGGCACTTCATTCAACAATATAAATCCTTCTTTTTGAAGACGGTTCATCTCAGCTATAATATCGTTCACCGCAAAAGCAATATGGTGTATTCCTTCACCTCTTTTTTCGATAAACTTCGCGATAGGACTGTCTGGACTAGACGCTTCCAATAACTCAATCTTACTTTCACCACAGCGAAAAAACGAAGTTTCAACGCTCTCACTTTCCACTTTCTCGCTCTTGTAAGGTGGGCTTCCCAGCAATGCTTCATAAATTTTGTTGGCTTCAGAAATGTTCTTTACTGCAATGCCTATGTGCTCGATCTTCTCCATAAATTCTTCTTAAATGGTTCAAAAATACAAACTTAATTCCATTGAATTTCAACAACCTTGTGGCTTCGTTAACATTCCGTACGGTTTTATGTTCTATTTTTGCACTATGGTAGAAACTAACAGACAAAAGAAAATAGCCGGCGTTTTGCAGAACGACCTCGCAAATGTGCTTCAAAGTATGCTGCGAGAAGCGGGGCAAATGGGCATTATTATTTCGGTAAGCAAGGTGGGCGTAACCACAGATCTTTCCATTGCGAAGGTTTATGTAAGCGTGTTTCCCGCAGATAAAGCGGAGGCAATAGTTGAGGAGCTTAATAAATTAAAGCCAAACATAAAACATCAAATTGCGCAATTAACAAAACATCAATTGCGTAAAATGCCCGATCTTTCTTTTTATAACGACGATTCTTTGGAATACATTGAAAAGATTGACAAAGCTGTAAAAGGTGAGGAAAATCCACTAAAAAACCCAGATTTACTTCCGAAAAGAAAAAGATCATAACTTGAATTTTTCGCTCTACATAGCCAAGCGGTATTTATTTTCAAAAAGCAGTAACAATGCCATCAACATTATTACTGGTATTGCGGCAGTTGGTGTGGTAGTAGGCGCGATGTCTTTGTTTATAGTACTTTCAGGGTTTTCTGGTTTGAAAGATTTCAGTCTTCAGTTTACAGATGAATTTGACAGCGACCTAAAAATCCTTCCCGAAAGCGGAAAAACAATTGCTTTTTCAGAAGCACAAAGGACGCAACTGAAAAACATTGAAGGGATTCAAAATTTTTCAGAAATAATTGAGGAACGTGTTTTTCTTCACTACAAAGGAAAAAACCATATCGCCTACATAAAAGGAGTGGATTCGCTCTACGGAAAAGTGACCCAACTGGACAGTATTATGTATTTTGGAGAATGGTTCACCCCTGATGAGCATCAAGTGGTCGTTGGCCTTTCTACCATTGCAAAACTTTCTATGGGCGTGAATGATTACGGTGCTCCATTGGAAATTTACGTTCCAAAACCGGGAACGGGACAGCTAAATGCGCTTGACCCATCCGATGCTTTCCGCAAAGAAAGTGTAGTGGTTTCTGGGGTCTATCAAGTAAATGAAGATTTGGATACAAAGTATGTTTTTTCCGATTTGGACTTTGCCCGAAACCTACTTTCGTTGGATAGCACAAAAATTTCTTCCATTGAAATGAAATTGTTGCCAACCGCTTCCGAAGAAAATGTGCGCAGCGAAATAGAAAATATTTTTCCGTCGGGAATTCTTATTAAGAATCGAATCCAACAAAACGATGCGCTCTATAAAATGTTGAATACCGAAAATATTGCTGTTTATTTAATCTTCACCTTGGTTTTGATTATTGCACTTTTCAATGTGATCGGCTCTATAATTATGATGGTTTTAGACAAGCGAAAAAACATAAAAACACTCTATAATATGGGTGCTTCGCTACCTGAAATACGTCGTATCTTTTTCTTGCAAGGAACACTAATGACCGTGCTTGGAGGCCTATTAGGAATTTTCTTAGGAGTCCTTGCTGTACTGGCCCAACTGAAATTTGAGTTTGTGGCCATAACAAGTACCCTGCCCTATCCCGTAAAACTGAAATTTATAAACATTGTGGTTGTTTTTGTTACAATAAGTGTTTTGGGAATTATCGCTTCACGGATTGCTTCGAGCAGAGTTAGGGAGAAGCTGTTGGTTTAATCTGAAAAGCACGCTGCCTTTAATTTGTATGGTGCGTATTCAAATAATCAGGTATTCTGGATCTGCTCCCAAACTTATCAAGGCGTCACAAATCTCTTCCGTAAATTTTTGAGGACCGCAGACATAAAAACGAGAGTTAAAATCCCCAATGGTCTCTATAAGGAATTTACGATCAATTCTGCGCTCTCGAAAACCAATCACTCCTTCCTGGGTGAATACATTTCTATAGGCTGGCCCCAACATCTTTGTCAATTCATCGTGCAAAATGATGTCTTCCTTGGTTTTATTTGAATACAAAAGCGCCAGATTTCGCAGATTTCCACTCTCGAAAAGCGCCCTAAAGATTGCAATAAAGGGGGTAATACCTGTGCCGCCAGCAATGAAGATGCCTGGGCCTTTATATTGGATTGTTCCATATACATCGTGAAGTAATAGCTCGGCGCCTGTATTGAGCTTGCCCAGTTGCGCCGTCACGCCTTCGTGATCCTCGTATATTTTGATTATAAATTCAAGATGATCCCAATGTTGTAATGAAGTAAAGGTGAACGGCCGAATCTGATCCTCCCAGCCTTTTTGATCGATAGATATCTGTGCCGATTGTCCAGGAGTGTATTCAAAGCCTTTAGGCTTTTCTAGCACAAAGCGCTTTACGTTATGGGTAATAAAATGGGTGTTGAGTATCTTGAGCCTCTGCATTATGATAGTTTGAGCTTCAAAGATAAAAAGGATTTATAGATAAAAGACACTTAAAATTCATAATCCATTTAAGCAAATTCATAATCTGCAAATACCTGTAAAACCTCATCAAAAGCCTCAAAAACAGAAGCAGAATCATCGCTGGTTACCATTTTCATTCGGTATTCCTTAAAGTTTGGAATGCCCTTAAAATAGTTGGTATAATGACGACGGGTTTCAAAAACACCCAGGGTTTCACCTTTCCAATCTATCGCCATTTGCAGGTGGCGTTTGGCGGCATCAACGCGTTCCAACATTGATGGGGGCGGCAAGTGTTCTCCTGTTTTAAAAAAGTGCTTTACTTCCTTAAAAAACCACGGATAGCCAATACTTGCACGGCCTATCATTGCGCCATCCAAACCGTATTTATCGCGCATTTCCATCGCTTTTTCAGGAGTATCCACATCGCCATTTCCAAAGATGGGAATGTGCATTCGCGGGTTGTTTTTTACTTCAGCTATAGGTTTCCAGTCAGCGTCGCCTTTATACATTTGCGCACGCGTACGACCGTGAATGGATAGGGCTTGGCAACCCACATCCTGCAAACGTTCCGCAACTTCCAAAATTTTTATAGAATCGTGATCCCAGCCCAATCGGGTCTTTACGGTAATCGGAAGTTTGGTGTGCTTTACCATTGCTTCGGTAAGGCTTACCATTAAATCTATATCTTTCAATATTCCTGCCCCAGCACCTTTTGAAACCACTTTTTTTACGGGACAGCCAAAGTTGATGTCAATAATATCTGGCCCACTAGCTTCAACAATTTCAACACTGCGCAGCATAGATTCCAAAACAGCACCAAAAATCTGGATACCCACCGGACGTTCTTTTTCGTAAATATCCAATTTCATCACACTTTTGGCGGCATCGCGAATAAGCCCTTCTGAAGAGATAAATTCAGTGAAAACTACATCAGCACCCTGCTCTTTGCAAAGTGCGCGGAACGGCGGGTCGCTAACGTCTTCCATCGGCGCGAGCAGCAGTGGAAAGTCTGGTAGTTGTATGTTTCCTATTTTTGGCAATTTTTTCGTTTTGGAACTGCAAAAGTAGTAAATATCAAGAGAATGTGTTTTGAAAAGATTTTAGCAGAAGTAAACGAAGTTAATTACCCTCCAACCTATCGCCTTCGTCAGTTTTTATTTGTTTGCTGTTGTCGTGAAGACGGGCATTTCCGAAGTTATATTTGAAACCCACACGTAACAACCTGTATTCCAAATTTGCATAATAATGATTGTCCTGATTGTAATAACGCGTTGTTGAGGCCATATCCTTCAATGTATCAAAAATATCATCCACGCCTAAAGTCAAGCTTGCTCGTTTATTCCAGAGTTCTTTTCTGAAAGAAATATTTACAAAACTCTGATTTTTGAAATATCGGTTTCCAAAGACAAAATTTGAAATATATTTTCCAGTTAGATCCGCCGTAAAAGTACGGTCTTTAGATAGTGTAAAATGGTTGGTAAGAAATAGATATTGTCCAAAAGTGTCATTAGTGTATTTTTCCTCAACACTTTGTAACGCATAAAATTCATTGGCCAAATAAAAAGTAGAAGTGTTAAAATGCAACCACCACCATGAGTTGAGTGAATTAAAGTAAGTAACATCAAAAGCATATTGATAACTTTTGATCAAATTAGCATCAATTCTTTCTAGCGTGCTATTGTTATTATTTTGAAATGTGAGCGCGTCCAAACTGTTTTCAAAATTTTCATAATATAGTTCAAAAAACAATTTGCCTTTGTGATCAATGGTCAAGGTAATTTTGTCTTGAATTGCTGGGTCCAAATTTGGGTTACCCGTATTAAAGTCGCGTTCAGTAATGAAATATTTGAATGGATTCAAACTTTGATAACGAGGACGCTCAATACTTCTGCTATAACTTAGCCCAATGCCATTGTTCTCATTTAGAATATGGTGAAAAGATGCCGAAGGGAAAAGATCAAAATACTGTTGGCTATTCACTTGTCCTAAACTGCGAGAGTCGCCTTCCACATCAGTATATTCCCCGCGAAGACCTGCCGTAATGCTCCATTTTTCCCAAGATCTTTCAAAGTTTATGTATTCTGCGTAAATGTTTTCTTTGTATTTGAAATTATCAGACAATGCATTATTGAAGATATTTGTATTATTTTCAATATTGAAAAAATCCTGCATGCTTTCCGTGTTTACGTTGCTGTACTTGAGGCCAGCTTCAAAAGTACCGCCCCAAAGTGCAGTTGAAACATCAGCTTGGCCAGTAAAAATATTGCTCTTCTGTTCTGAATTTGTGTAAAAACTATTATTTCTTAAAAAATCACCATTTACTAAAAAATAACTAGAGCTGACATTTTGATCTTGCACATTATCATAATAAATATAATTCGTTGAAGCAGAAAAGGTAGCTCCTTTTTCATTCAGTTTTCTGTTGTAATCCAACGCAAAAGTGAGGTTGTTTTTTTCATAGTTTACGTAACTTAATGTGGTTATAGTTGAATCCACTTGAATTTGTGGATTATAAATCAAAGAATTTCCGTTATTACTATAGCCAACGTTCGGTGTAACGGATATATTCGAAGTAATACTGAGTGAATTTTTTTCGTTCAGCGTAAAATCTAATGCAATATTTCCGTTGTGGTTTTCATACTCCGTAGTTCGGTCAAACTTTGTTTCCCATATAGATTTTGTAGAAACCTCATCTGGTAGAAAAAACCTGATATAGCTATCATCTTCCTTATATTCCTTTCTTTTTCCGAAGGTATAACTGGCGTAAACATTCAACCAATTGTTTTTGTAAAAATGGGAAGTACCAAATTTGTATTTTGGGTAAATACCTTGTTCATAAGTTGCATCTACTGAACCTTTGTACCCTATAGAAATAGCTTTGGAGGTAACAATATTCAGCACAGTGCCCGCATCGGCATCATATTTTGCAGAAGGGTTTGTAATAACCTCAATGGATTTTATGTAAGCGGCATCCATATTTTCCAATAGCGAAGCCACTTCTGAAGAAGATAGATAGACCCTTTTGTCATTGATATAAATTATAGGTGAAGAAAACTTCACTTGAATATCCTCTCCAATTACAACAACACCGGGAGTTTTTTTAAGAAGATCTATTGTGCTCCCTACAGAAAAAGAAGTGTTTTCAACATTGAAAATCAATTTCCCCGGGCTCTTTTTGACAGTTGGTAGTTTTGCAGTAACAACCGTTTCATCTAGCATTTCAGGGTTTTCTTTTAGAATGATGCTACCCAAATTTTTATTTGAAGAAAGGTCGACAGTTTCAAAATAATTCTCAAAACCTATATAACTGAAATTAAGTCTGTAGCTTCCGGCCTCCAAACCTTTCACAATAAAAAATCCGTCTTCGTCTGTAGTGGTCCCTTTGGAAGGGGTTTCTGATTCGGTTTCATAGACCAGCACATTTACAAAAGACAATGGAGAATTTACTGCATTAGTTACCTTCCCAGAAACTGAATAGTCCTGCGCCATCAAAACACCGCCTTGAAGGCAGCACAAAAACATAAAAAGTTTTGTCATGACATAAGTAGATATCTGGGGCGACACCCGTTACTATGATTTTTCTGGGGAGAAAACTTGTTTACTTAGTTGAAATACAGCTATGCACTACAAATATGTTAAAAATATATTAAACAAAAACATTCATGAAGCATAAATTTTAAGTGTTTTAATCAAAATATATATAATCACTCTTTTAATCTATATTTGCAGCCTATAGCACGAGAAGGAATTTTTTATGAAGAACATTCGCAATTTTTGTATAATCGCCCATATTGACCACGGAAAAAGCACCTTGGCAGATCGACTTTTGGAAGCCACTGGTACCGTGACCGATCGCGAAAAACAGGACCAATTGCTTGACAATATGGACTTGGAACGCGAACGCGGTATTACCATTAAGAGCCATGCCATTCAGATGGAATATGTTTATAAAGGCGAAAATTATATTCTGAACTTAATTGATACTCCCGGCCACGTGGATTTCTCTTATGAAGTTTCCCGATCCATCGCTGCTTGTGAAGGAGCTTTATTAATAGTGGATGCTGCACAAAGCATTCAGGCACAGACCATCTCCAACCTGTATTTAGCTTTGGAAAATGATTTGGAAATAATTCCAGTACTCAACAAAGTAGATCTTCCTTCTGCAAATGTTGAGGAAGTGACCGATGATATTGTAGACCTTTTAGGTTGCAAAGCCGAAGAAGTAATTCCCGCAAGTGCAAAAACTGGACTTGGTATTGACGAAATATTGAGCGCTATTATTGAACGCATTCCGCCACCAAAAGGCAATCCTGACGAGTCATTACAAGCTTTGATTTTTGATTCTGTTTACAATCCTTTCCGTGGTGTTGAAACCTATTTTAGGGTCTTAAATGGCGAAATACGCAAAGGACAGCACATTAAATTTATGGCTACCGGAAAAAGTTATTTCGCAGACGAAGTGGGAACTTTGAGATTGAAACAGTTTCCAAGAGATGTAATTAAAACTGGCGATGTAGGTTACTTAATCACCGGTATAAAAGAAGCAAAAGAAGTAAAGGTTGGCGATACCATTACAGATTCCAAAAGTCCAACTGTCAATATGATTGCAGGTTTTGAAGATGTGAAGCCTATGGTTTTTGCAGGAATCTACCCCGTTGATACTGAAGATTACGAAGAGTTGCGAAACTCTATGGAAAAACTGCAGCTGAATGATGCTTCCCTAGTTTTCGTACCAGAAAGCTCCATGGCCCTTGGGTTCGGTTTCCGTTGTGGGTTTTTGGGAATGCTTCACTTAGAAATTATTCAGGAAAGACTGGAAAGAGAGTTTGATATGACGGTAATCACAACCGTCCCAAACGTTTCTTATCACGCCTTTTCCAATAAAGATCCCGAAACACCAATTTTGGTGAATAATCCATCCGATTTGCCGGATCCTTCAAAACTCAACCGTGTTGAAGAACCCTATATAAAAGCTACGATTATAACAAAATCTGACTTCGTTGGCTCCGTAATGTCACTTTGTATTGAAAAAAGAGGTGAAATTACCAATCAAACATACTTGACAACCGAAAGGGTAGAACTTACTTTTGATATGCCTTTGGCAGAAATTGTTTTCGACTTTTATGACAGATTGAAAACTGTTTCAAAAGGATACGCATCGTTTGATTATTCACCAATTGGGTTGAGAATGTCACATCTTGTAAAAGTGGATGTTCTTTTGAATGGAAATATTGTAGATGCACTTTCGGCCTTACTTCACAGAGATAATGCATATGATATTGGGAAGAAAATCTGCGAAAAACTTCGCCAGCTTATTCCGCGGCAGCAATTTGATATTCCAATCCAAGCGGCCATCGGTGCAAAAATCATTGCACGTGAAACTGTGAAAGCACTTCGGAAAGATGTTACTGCAAAATGTTACGGGGGTGATATTTCGCGTAAGCGTAAACTTTTGGAAAAACAGAAAAAAGGTAAAAAGCGTATGCGCCAAGTAGGTAATGTTGAAATTCCGCAGGAAGCTTTTATGGCGGTACTTAAGCTAAACGATTAAGTTTATGCCTTAATTTCCGCAGCTCGCCCCTGCTTGTTCCAATCCAGAAATATATGTATCATAAGGCGTGCCAGTGTCCTGCCCGTTAACCGATGCATTCCCATCATTCTCTTTGCAGACCTGAAAATCAGATGTTTCGGGTGAAGAGCAGGTGGTGCAACTGATACCCTCATCTTTTTTACAGGAAAAAATTGATAGGCTGCAAGCTATTGCAATAATTAAAGAAGTCTTTTTCATCAAAAACGGTTTTTATCAAAACGATAATATTGCACAATTATTTTTTTTCTTTTGCTTCATTTTCTGAGCGCGTTGCATTTACAACATCTTCAAAATCCATCGGTTTTCCAAGATAGACCAAGCTACTATCTTGCTCAACTTCCAGTTCCGTAGGCGCAGTGATAAGGTCCAAAAATCCGTTAGTGCGTCTTAGGAAAAGTGGAATGGCGTTTTCATTTTCACCAATAATGTTGAGAACTCGCAAAAATTGGTTGTGGTTTTCTACAGGAATCTCCTGTATAGACGGGAAGTCTTGTGCCACTTCCGTAAAACGTGTATAATCGTGTGTGTATGAAAATAATTCCTTAGCAGAAAGGTGTTGGCGTTGTCGCATTTCTTCAGACGTCATTAATCTAAATGTTCCGTTTTCCCCAAAATATTTTCCAAAACGGTTAATTGCCTGCTTGTTTATTTCGTCACTGCCAGTCATTGCCAATAAATAACCTACATCATTCAATTCAATGTTATCCGTAAGGTCATCTGCATAAATATTCGCGGTAAAGGCTTCTAAGCCTAGTTCTTTTGCCCTATTTATATTTAATTGGTTGGAATCTATTAGAACCACATGACGATTATTTTTATGTAAATAAGTAGCAATCAATCTAGACACTTTTGATGCTCCCACCATAAGTATTCCATCAGATTTCTTTAAAAATACACCCAGCCAACCGGCCATAACCCTTGCTGTTGTAGCATTTATAATTACGGTTATCAAAACTACTGCAAAAACTAACGGAGTTATGTATTCTGCCCCAACAACACCTTTTGAGACCAATTGTGTTCCAAAAAGTGAAGAAATACCTGCGGCAACAATCCCCCGTGGTCCGACCCAACTAATGAAAAGTTTTTCATTCGTTTTAAGCGAAGAGCCAATGGTACTCGCAAACACCGTTAAAGGCCGTAATACAAAAATAACTATGGCCAATAGAATTGCGGTTTTCAAGTTATAGACTAACAAAAGATCTTCCACACTTATGTTTGCTGCAAGTAGAATAAAAAGTATGGAAACCAGTAAAACGCTAAGCGATTCCTTAAAATAAAGAAGCTCCTTTAGGCTTGGCAAATCGCTGTTACCAAGAAACATTCCCATAACCACCACGGCCAAAAGTCCAGATTCGTGTGCAAATAGATCACTAATTACAAAAACCGCCATTACAAGTGACAGCGAAACCACATTGGACAAATAATGCGGTACAAGTTTCTTTTTTATGGAAAAATAAAGGGCATATCCTGCCGAAATTCCAAAGGCCATACCTATTAAAACAATTTTTCCAAAATCTAACATTGCCTGTTTTGTATAGCCTGAATCGCCCTCAACGCTTATAAACTCATAAACAAGCACCGCCACCAATGCGCCAATGGGATCAATTAAGATGCCTTCCCACCGAAGGACAGCTGCAACGTCTTTTTTTAGTGGAATATTTCTTAAAATCGGAGTAATTACCGTGGGTCCAGTTACAATTATTAGTGCCGAAAACAGGAAAGATATACGCCAGCTGAGGCCAAAAACGTAATGCGCTGCGACACCAGCGCCAACAAAAGTGATAGCTGCGCCAATGCTTATAAGCTTGCCAATAACAGGTCCAACTTTTGAAATTTCATCTCTTTTAAGGGTCAAACCACCTTCAAAAAGAATAATTCCAACGGCAAGAGAAACAAAATAGAAAAGATTTTCTCCTGGAAACAGTCCTTTTTCACCATTCCAGATAGGTTGGAGCCATTGAGCCCCATCGGCAGACATAAATGTGGAAAGCGGGCCTACCAAAAGACCAATCAAAATCAAAGGTAAAATTGCGGGAATTTTGAATTTCCAAGCAACCCATTGGGCTAAAATTCCTAAAATTATTATTCCTGCAAGTTCTACCATTCAATTGGGTTTTCGGTAAATTAAAGATTTTTCGCTTCCACGAAATACTAATGAATTGTTAAAAATAGTATAATTAATTTATACTTCGGTGTACGGAATGTAACGCTTTTACTAATTTGCGGCTCATTTCTCCTGATTATGAAATTATTCCCTATTGAAGCTGGCAATTTTAAACTAGATGGCGGCGCTATGTTTGGCGTTGTTCCCAAAACCCTTTGGTCCAAAACCAATCCTGCAGACGAAAGCAATATGATAGACATCGCAGCCAGATGTCTTCTTATTGAAAACGGCAACCGACTTACGTTGATTGATACTGGAATGGGAAACAAACAAAGCGAAAAATTTTTCGGTTACTATTACCGTTGGGGTGATTACAACCTCGATAATTCTTTGAAAAAACACGGTTTCCACCGCGATGATATTACCGATGTTTTTATGACACACCTCCATTTTGACCATTGCGGCGGCAGCGTTCAATGGAACAAAGACCGAACTGGCTATGAGCCAGCTTTTAAAAATGCAACCTACTGGAGCAATAAAGACCACTGGCAATGGGCTACCCAGCCAAACCGTAGAGAACAAGCTTCCTTTTTGAAAGAAAACATATTACCGATGCAGGAAAGTGGGCAACTTAAATTTGTTACGCAACCCAATTCAGATTTTGCAGAAGCCAACGAACTTGATTTCGGCATTCTTTTTGTGGACGGGCACACAGACAAACAAATGGTCCCGCATATAAATTACAAAGGGAAGACCTTGGTTTTTGTGGCAGATTTACTGCCAACAGCAGGGCATTTGCCACTTCCCTTTGTGATGGGTTACGATACTCGGCCTTTGTTAACACTTCCCGAAAAGGAAAAATTTCTTATCAATGCCGCTGAAAACAATTTTCATCTTTTTCTTGAACACGATGCACACAACCCGATAATAACGGTCCAAAATACTGATAAAGGCATTCGGCTTAATGAAACCTTATCTCTCAATGAATTTTTTAATTAATACTTTATTTCAATAATGAAATGCCCTCCGCCATGTCGGATTTAAAACAAAGAAGATGAGTAATTGGGCATTCCATCTTCCAAAAAAACAAATATAATACACAGATGAAACTTTTTAAGATCACCCTTTTTGCAGTTGCCATGTCAACTGTTTTGGCAAGTTGTGGCAGTGGAGCAGCAATTGTAGCCACTCCAATTCAAAATATCGACACCAATCCTTTAAAAATCACAACGCTCGATGATGCACAGCTAAAGCATTGGCCGGCCATGGACTTGGTAAAAGATACCGTTCCGGGAATGAGCGTGGATAGAGCCTACAGCGAAATCATTAAAAAACGCAAAGGCGAAACGGTTATCGTTGGTGTTATTGATAGTGGGGTAGATATTGATCATGAAGATCTTAAAAACGTGATTTGGACCAATCCTGGCGAGATTGCCGGAAACGGAATTGACGATGACAATAACGGTTTTATTGATGATATCCACGGTTGGAATTTCCTTGGTGATATTGTTGGTGAAAACATGGAATATGTTCGTATCATAAGAAAATTGAAGCCTAAATATGAAGGGAAAAATGAATCTTCCATAAGTGCTGCAGATAGAAAAGAATTTGCGCTATACCAAAAAGCACAGGCGGAATATGAAAAGGAATCTTCAGAAATTACAGCAAACAAAGTGCGTTATGAGCAGATTCTTGCACAATTAAAGCCAACTCATGAAGCTATAGCTAAAAAACTTGGAAAAGCAGATTATACGAAAGAAGATCTTGCTGCAATAAAAAATCCAACATTACAAGAGAAACAGCAAATAGCAATGCTTAACCAAATGCTCAATTATGCAGATTCTGTCCCGGAAGTCATTGATGGATTGGAAGGAGACACGAAATACTTCAATGGAAGACTAGACAACAATTTCAATATGACGAAAGACTTTCGTGGTATTTTAGGTGATAATCCAGAAGACATTACAGACAACCATTATGGCGACAATAATGTTGCGGGACCAGACCCAACACGTGAAAATGTAAAACACGGAACACACGTTTCGGGTATTATTGCCGCACAACGCAACAATGGAATTGGAATGGATGGCGTGGCAAACAACGTCAAGATTTTGGTAGTTCGTGCTGTGCCAGACGGTGATGAGTACGATAAGGACATTGCATTGGCAATCCGTTATGCCGTGGACAACGGTGCAAAAGTTTTGAACACTAGCTTCAGAAAATACTATTCACCACACGCAGACTGGGTTTATGACGCAATTAAATACGCTGCTTCAAAAGATGTTTTGATTGTAAATGCTTCCGGAAATGATGGTTTAGATTTGGACACCGTAAACATCTATCCAAACGATCAAATTGACAATGGTTCTGAAATGGCAGATTCATTTTTAACCGTTGGCGCTCTTAACTACAAATATGGCGGTGAGTTGGTTGCCAATTTCTCAAATTATGGAAAAACAAACGTAGACGTTTTTGCTCCTGGAGTGAAAATCTGGTCAACAACGCCTTTAAACACTTATGAATTTTTACAGGGAACTTCTATGGCAGCTCCTGAAGTTGCTGGTGTAGCCGCAATGATTCGTTCCTACTATCCAAACTTAACTGCAAAACAAGTAAAGCATATTTTAATGGATAGCGGCCTTACAACCAACACAAAAGTTATTTTGGGAGGGGAAGCTTCAAATACAGATTCTTTTGCGAATATTTCAAAATCTGGGAAAATGGTAAATATGTATAACGCCCTGATTATGGCCGATAAAATGTCAAAATAATGAAGTATATATTAAACGGACTCTTTTTAACAGCAGTATTCTTTTCGGCTTTTGCTCAAAACAACAACAGCTACTGGCAACAGGAAGTAGATTATAAAATGAACGTTCAAATGGACGTGAAAACTTTTCAATATAAAGGAACGCAGGAGTTAAAATACACAAACAATTCGCCTGATACTTTGAACAAGGTTTTTTATCATCTTTACTTCAATGCTTTTCAACCAGGAAGTGAAATGGACGTACGTTCAAGGACTATTTCCGATCCGGATAGCCGCGTAATGGATAGGATTTCAAAACTGTCCCCTTCGGAAATTGGATATATTAAACCAACGCTTTTCACGCAAGATGGCGTTGATGCAAAATATGTTATAAAAGGTACCGTGATGGAAGTAATGCTGAATAAGCCTATATTCCCAGGAGAAAACACAGTTTTAAATATGAATTGGGATGCACAAGTTCCTCTACAAATCCGTCGATCCGGTAGAAACAATGCAGACGGAGTAGCATTAACAATGACACAATGGTACCCAAAACTTGCTGAATACGACTTTGAGGGTTGGCACGCCGACCCTTATATTGCACGAGAGTTTTACGGTGTTTGGGGCAATTATGATGTTACTATTACCATTGATGAAAGTTATACTATTGGAGGAACAGGCTATCTACAAAATCCAGCGGCTGTTGGCCACGGTTACACCGTTCCTGGACAAAAACCGATGCACCCCGTAAAGGGTAAATATACTTGGCACTTTTTGGCGCCTGATGTTCATGATTTTGCTTGGGCCGCTGATGCCAATTATGTGCACGATACCTACCCTGGACCTAATGGTGTTACGCTTCATTTCTTCTATAAAGATGACCCTGAGATTGCAGAAAACTGGAAAAACCTACAGCCCAAAACTGCTGAACTGATGGAGTTTTTCAATGAGCAGGTAGGGGAATATCCTTATGAACAATATTCAGTAATTCAAGGTGGCGACGGCGGAATGGAATATGCAATGTGCACCATGATTACTGGCGATCGCAATTTTGGAAGTTTAGTTGGTGTAACAGCCCACGAACTTGCTCACTCGTGGTTTCAATTTGTTTTGGCCACCAATGAAAGCAAACACGAATGGATGGACGAAGGTTTTACCTCATACATTTCAGATGAAGCGATGAATTCTGTTATGCAAGAAAAAAAGCCAAATCCACATTCTGGTTCCTACAGAAGTTATTTCTTTATGGCGACAAGTGGAGTGGAGCAACCGCTTACTACTCACGCTGATAGGTATGCAAGTAATCGTGCCTATGGTGTTAATGCTTATAGCAAGGGGTCGGTGTTTTTAACACAATTGGGCTACGTTATTGGGCCAGAGAACCTATCAAAAACATTGAAGCGTTATTATACTGATTTTAAATTCAAGCATCCAACGCCGAACGATTTTATACGCACTGCGGAAAAAGTTTCTGGTTTTGAATTGGATTGGTATCTGACGGATTGGGCACAGACCACAAACACAATTGATTACGCAATAAAAGCTGTTGATAATGAAGGAGAAAACACAAAGGTAACTTTGGAAAGAATTGGTTTAATGCCAATGCCAATAGACCTATATGTAACTTATGAAGACGACTCGCAGGAGTTATTTTATATTCCATTGCGAATGACTTGGGGCGAAAAATCCAATCCATTTACGGATCTAAAACGTACTGTTTTGGAAGATTGGGCATGGGCATTTCCAACCTATACTTTTGAAATAAAGAACGGAAAAAAAGTAAAAAATATGATGATTGATGCCACCCGAAGAATGGCAGACATTAATCAGGAAAACAATATTTACGAAAAATAATAATCTTTACTTTCCTTTTTTCAAAGAGACCCCGCAAGTGCTAAATACTGCGGGGTCTTTTTATATATTTACATTGTGAACCAAAAATTTCCAAAAAGCCAAAAACTAAAAAGTGCCAAAACAATCGAAAATTTGTTTTTGGAAGGAAAGACCCATTCAAAATTTCCTATAAAACTATTTTTTCTTCAAAAAGAAGACATGGAAACCAGCCTTGCAGCTTTTGCGGTTCCAAAGCGAAATTTTAAATCTGCAGTTGACAGAAACCGAGTGAAACGGCAACTTCGTGAAGCGTATCGGCTTAATAAACACATCCTTGAAGAAATTCACGGCAAGAAATTTGTGATGCTCTTTCTTTTTTTAGGAAAAGTTAAACCGCAGTACGCCGAAGTTGAAAAAGCAATGGTAAAACTGCTTAAAAAACTACACGATGAAATGAGCCAAAATAGAGGTTGATTTTTTAAAGAAATCTTTCTAAGGCGAATTCCATCTTCATATAAAAAATAAATATTACTCCAGATGAAAATAGTTAGCGCTTTACTTTTAGTGTTCGTTTTGGGGTGTTCCAATGGAAGTTCCAACAAAAATTATGAAGCAGGTTCTTCAATGGCAGATATTCAAATGACGGAAGAGGCTCCAATAACGCAGCAACTCATGCCATCACCGCCACCAATGGAAGAACAAAAAATCATCAAAACCGCGCGTTTGGCTTTTGAAACAAAAGATGTAGAAGCAACGCACAAAAAAATACTTCAGCTTGCTTCGCAATACAAAGGCTTGGTGCAAAGCGACAATAGCGGAAAAGACTATAACCGTATTTATAAAAATTTAACCATTCGAATTCCCACGGAAAGCTTTCAGCCTTTTATTGACGGAATTTCCGAAGGGGTTGATTATTTTGACCAACGCGACATTTCACGACAGGATGTTTCCGAAGAATTTGTAGATTTGGAAGCACGCCTTAAAGCCAAGCGCACCCTTGAAGAGCGTTATCTTGAGTTGCTAAAAAAAGCAAACAACGTAAAAGAAATGCTTGAAATAGAACGTGAACTTTCCAATATTCGCGAGGAAATTGAGGCAAAACAGGGCCGATTACAATATCTTCAAAGTCAGGTTTCAATGAGCACCGTAAACATTGAATTTTATAAAACCACTGCCGAAACTGGTATCACACAATCTTACGGACAAAAAATGAAGAATGCACTGCAGAGCGGCTGGAACGGGATTTCGGTGTTTTTCTTGGGCATTTTATACCTTTGGCCATTATTCCTCGTTGCAATAATTATAGTTTTTGTTCTTCGTATATTTCTGAAGAAGAGAAAGAAAACGCATTAAAATTTCAAAAAATGAAAAAAAGAATAGTAGTTCCCATTATCGCCATCGGTATATTTTTTACTACGGTAAGTTTCAAAAGTGATTTTTTCGAAATTGCGAAACAGATTGAAATTTTCACTACCCTTTTCAAGGAATTGAACATGAATTACGTGGACGAGGTAACTCCAGCTACACTTATGGACAAAGCCATAAAAGGGATGTTGGAAGATTTGGACCCCTATACCGTCTATTGGAACGAACAGCAAGTAGAGGACGCCAAAATCAACAATTCAGGCATTTATACGGGCATTGGTGCAAGCGCACAAAGCAAAAAGGATAAAATCATTATTGTTGAGCCGTACAAAGATTATCCAGCTGACAAAGCAGGTTTAAAAGCTGGAGATGAAATTATAAAAATTGGAGATGTCACTATTGCCAATTTGGAAGACGACGCGGGTGAATTATTAAAAGGCGCCCCAGGTTCCAAAGTGGAAGTAACCTATAACCGCCAAGGAAAAACTGCCACAACTACCATCACGCGTGACGCGGTTGACATTAAAGCAGTTCCTTTTTATAAATTGATAAATAATGACATTGGCTATATTGTGCTTTCGCAATTCAATAGAAAAACAACGATTGAAACCAAGGCTGCCTTAGTTGATTTGAAATCGCAAGGAGCTAAAAAAATCATTTTAGATTTACGCGGAAACCCAGGCGGATTGCTCAATGAAGCCATAAATGTTGTAAATCTTTTTGTAGACAAAGGGGAAGTAATTACGACTACAAAATCGGTAATTGAGAAGTATAATCAAGTCTATAAAACCAAATACGATCCCGTGGATAAAGAAATTCCGTTAGTGGTTTTAGTTAACGGAAGAAGTGCTTCTGCCAGTGAAATTGTTTCTGGTGGCTTGCAGGATTTGGATCGCGCCGTGATTGTTGGTGCACGCAGTTTTGGAAAAGGATTGGTTCAGCGACCAAAAAAATTGACTTACGGAACCCAATTGAAAGTAACCATTTCTCGCTACTACACCCCCAGCGGGCGTTGTATACAAGCTTTGGATTACTGGCACCGTGATGAAAACGGAGATCCTGTAAGGAAAGATGCAAAAGAGTATAACGCTTTTAAAACCAAAGGCGGTAGAACGGTTTATGACGGTGGGGGTATTTTGCCCGATGTGCAACTGGAATCTGGTGTTTACAGCCCAATTACAACGGCTTTGCTAAAAGACAATGCCATTTTTGACTACGCTACCAAATATTATTACAGTCACCAAATGACGGATTGGAAAAACTTCAAATTCGGGGAAGCCGATTTTCAGGATTTTCTGAAATTTCTGAAAGCCAACAATTTTGAATACGAAACAGAGACCGAAAAGAAATTTGCTGAAGGTTTGAAAATTTCTGAAGATGATGATATGAGCAAAGACATTTCGGCAAGCTATAACCAACTTATGGCAGCAATTGACGCGGCCAAAGACAAAGCAATCGTTGACAAAAAAATAGAAATAGAATCTTTGGTAACCGATGAAATTTTGAAGCGTTATTTTTATCGTGAAGGATTGTATAATTATCAAATTGAGCACAATCCGGAGATTTTGGAGGCTATTGCTGTTTTGAATGATGCTGGGCGGTATGGTAAGATTTTGAAGTGACCTTATGTCTGGTCGAGCGCAGTCGAGACCTAATTTTTTAAATAAAAAAATTGATTTTTGATACTCTACTTAAAATGTCCGCATTGTAAATTGGAGAATACATTTAAATCTCAAGCAACTTCTCGTATAGAATATGCAATGAGGTACAATACAAAAATTAAAAAGCAGAATTGCGATAATTGTAATAAAAATATAGAAATTCCATTAAATAAAATATATGCCAAGGAATCAAAACTTACATATTTATCCGCAGGTATTATTTTTTTGATTGGTTCTGTTTTAGTTCTAATATTTTGGATAAAAATTCTGAGCAGTTCAAATACCGCGATGGGATTGTATGCTGTAGCATTAATTTTATTAGTGCCTGTTTGGGTTTATGTAATAATAAAAAAGCAGGATAGAATTAGGGTTAGTACTTTCAATCATACTTATGTAAGTGAAGATCTTTAATTATTTATCCTTAATAAAAACTATTAATGCACTCCTTCCTAACCTTCTTCGAAACCATGCCCGTTTGGATGAAAGCGGGGTGGATTTTCTTTGTCCTTTCCATTTTCTGGGTTTTGGAAGGCTATTACAAACTCGTTTTTACCAAATACAACAAATGGCGGCACGCAAAAACCAATTTAATTTTACTGGCTCTTGTAATGTTGATAAACGTAGTTTTCGGGATGGCAACCATTGGAGTTTTTCTGTGGCTAAATGATTCAACCTTTGGTTTGCTTCATCTTTTTAATGCTCCGGTTTGGGTTGAATTGCTGCTTTCAATCATGGTTTTGGATTTGATTGCGCAGTATTTTGTGCATTATCTTCTTCACAAAATAAACTGGATGTGGCGACTGCACACGGTGCACCATTCTGATAAAAATGTGGATGTAACTACGGGTACGCGCCACCATCCCTTCGACTTTATTATTCGGGAAACTTTTGCTTTAATTGCAGTGGTTATTATGGGAATGCCGATCCCTTTCTATCTTTTTTATAGAATTTTAAGTGTGCTATTCACGTACTTCACACACGCTAATATTTCCCTTCCAATACAATTGGACAAAGCGCTCAGCTATGTAATTGTTACGCCGAATATGCACAAATTCCATCACCATTACCAAATGCCTTGGACGGATAGCAACTTTGGAAACATGCTTTCTATTTGGGACCGCTTTTTCGGAACTTTTGTATACGGAAAAACTTCTGATATTAAATACGGATTGGATATAGCCGATCACAAAAACGATGAAAATATTCTGCAACAACTCAGGCTTCCTTTTGATAAATCCATTCCTTATAAAAATTGAATTTAACACTATCGCTATTTAGTTAACATAAAGTTAACCGCCTGTTTATCAATAATATCGTATCTTGTTGATTATGATAAAAACAGATAGAGACGAAAACATGGAGATTCTACAGGAATCTGTGGCCTATTTAGAAAAGAGGGGTTTTGAACACATTCAGGCTGATGTGGAAGGTTATGAAACTCCAAAATCCTATCACAAAAAGGATAGCGATGTGGTAATTACTCCAGACATAGTAGCAGATCGCGCTGGAATAAAACACTATTTTGAAATTAGTCTTAAATCTGCAAAACCAAGACTTTTGAAGTCGAAATGGCAATTTCTTGATACGTTAACGAGAATGCGAAACCAACGCTTCAGAATAATTACGCGCCGCGGACATTACAAATTCACGGATGAAATGCTGAAAGATCTTAATTTGGAAAAAAACCTTATTAAGCTCTAACCATTGCAATGTGTGGGATGCCGTCTTCCAGATAACGGTCGCCAAAGGTTTTAAAACCATGGCTTTCGTAAAAAATTACTAAATATATTTGAGCCGATATTTTTATTTTATCTGCTTTATATTTTGTTTTAATCGCTTTTATGGACGCTTTGGTTATTTCGTGTCCATAACCAAGTTTTCGGTAGTTTTCACGCACCAAAACTCTCCCTATAGAGGCGTCATCGAAATAATCCCCCGCTTTGAAACAGCGGGTGTAAGCCACTAGAATACCATCTTCCCAACCCATTATGTGTAAAGCGCGCTCGTCCTTTCCATCAATATCTTGATAAACACAATCCTGTTCTACCACAAATACTTCGCTTCGCAATTGTAAAACATCATACAATTCTTTCGTGCTCAATTCTTCAAAATTCTTTACTTCAATTTCCATAGCATTTTAAATAAAATCAATCCTGAACAATAATATCCTTTGAATCGTCCTTTTGGTGTTCGGGCTGGATTGTTACGTGGTTTATTCCAAAGTCATGATAAAGTAATTCTTCAACCTTCGTGAGTACAGCATCAAATTGTGAAAGAGTGACGTCTTCATGAAAATCAATATGTGCCTCCAAATGCGTTTCATGTTCGTTGAGCTGCCAAATATGCATGTGGTGCGCGTTTTTTATCTCGGGTATTTTACAAATTGCCTCATTAATTAGTTCCAAATTTAAATCATCTGGCGTAAAAAGCATTAATACCTTATAGGAACTTTTTAATAAGCTATAACCCATAACAATTAAATAAATAGCAATTATAAAAGTTAAAATGCTATCCACCCAAAACCATTCAAAATATTTCATCAATAAACCACCAATCAAAACAGCGACAGACGCAGCCATATCAGTTAGCAAATGCAAATACGCAGAGCGCATATTCATATTGCTTTTTGAATCTTTATAAAGAAGAATTACACTAAACCCATTTACAACGATTCCCAAAAGAGCCAACCAAATAACTAAACCACTTTCTATGTGTTGTTGATTTTCAAAACGAAGAATTGCCTCGTAAATAAGGTAAATAGCAACAATTATTAAAGTAGCCGAATTAACAAAAGCAGCAATTATTTCAGCACGCTTGTAACCAAATGTTTTTTCAACCGATGCGTCCTTTTTTGAATATCTATCAGCAACATAGCTTACGGATAAAGAAAGTACGTCGCTGAAATTGTGCAAGGCGTCAGAAAGCAAAGACAAACTACCAGAAATTAATCCGCCAATTACTTGGGCGACCGTAATAACAATATTCAATAGAATGGAGAGTAAAAGCTTTCTTCCTTTCAAATCAGGGTGTGAATGGTTATGGGAATGCACGTGGCTGTGGGACATTTTAATATTTTATGAACACGCTATTTTTTCTACGCGTTTTTGATGACGGCCTCCTTCAAAATCGGTTTTTAAAAAAGTTTTCACCATTTCAACAGCTTGTGGTTTACTAGTGAAACGTGCCGGAATGCTTAAAATATTAGCATTGTTGTGTTGGCGGGCAAGCTCGGTAATTTCTTTGGTCCAGCAAAGTGCAGAACGTACTTTTTGATGTTTGTTAGCGGTCATGTTCGCTCCATTTCCGCTACCGCATATTATAATGCCAAAATCCACTTTTCCGTTTTCCACATCATTTGCTACAGGATGCACAAAATCTGGATAATCCACACTTGCCTCAGAGTCGGTTCCGTGGTTAATAACTGTGTGTCCTTCTTTTTCAAGAAAAGAAACTATTTCAAACTTATACTCAGTACCTGCGTGATCGTTGCCGATGGAAATTTTCATGACTAAATTTTTTTCAAAGATAAAGCATCGTCTTTTTATTTAAAGATAAATGGATTATTAATTATCTCAACGTTTGTGTTCAACACCTATTGAAAATCAATTGATAACGATTTCTTAACGTGTTATTGATAATTTAGTTAACAACATTGTTGATATTTGTTTACTTAATAAGACAAGTAAAATTGCAGGGGTAATTATTATTTACAATAGGTTCAAAAATTTAAATAGACCAAAAATTTAAACCCTTTTTTACATGTTATTTGTTAGCAAGATTCTTCCTGTTTCAAACAAAATTTCCATAAAAACTTATGAGTTTTCAGTTGTTAAAATAGGTTGTTCACAGTTGTTAACTTCTTATGTTATTTCATTATTTTTAAGCGTTTTAAATCTTAAATATATGTTAATAACGTATTATTAAAAAACAATAAATTGATTTCAAAACAAATCTTCAAAAAGTTATAGTACATATTAACACCCTATAATCATCACCATTTTTATTTTAATAATTTAAAAAAAGGAAATGATGTATTAATATATGTTGATAACAATAAAAAAGGGAAAAGGGAGCCAGGACTATAGATACAATATTTTTAAAAATGTTTAATTTGACTAATAGTTTTATCTTGCTTCTTGTTTCTTGCTTCAAAATTTCAAACTATTTTCAAACTGGAAGGATAATCTAGATTTTTAATAATTTCCGCTGCTTGTTCAATATCGTCAATATGTACTTGAAGTCTAATACCACCAATAGTGTTGGGATAAAATGGAAAAACACTATTCATTACTTCATTCATAAAAATATATCGAATCTCTTCTTGATCAAACAAAAGCTGAAGCACTGCATATTCTGCAGAATAAGAAAAAACAGCGATGGTTTTAAAATGCTTCATTTTAGAATATTACTGAAATCAGAGACCCTTACTAAGGTACTAAATCTTTCCTAATGTAAACACGTCATTCCTTGAGAAGTAGTACTTTTACATTTATTACAAAATAAACTATGCCTAAACAAAAACGTAAAATTAAAAACAATAAAATTGAAAATCTTTCCCAAACTATATTAAACATTCTTCGGAAAGATCATTCACAAGCATTTAACTACAAACAAATTGCCGCAAAACTCCAACTGGACGATCCTAGCAGCAGAAACCAAATAGTAAAAAAACTAAAAGATCTGCAAGGAAAGGGCACTATTCAAGAAATTGAGCGTGGCAAATATATACTTACCCCTTCACAAAATTATTACACAGGAAGAGTAGATATAGCAGGCCGTGGCCAAGGTTATATTATTGTCGAGGATTTAGAAGAAGATATTTATGTGAAAAGCCAAAACTTAAACAAAGCCTTAAATGGCGATATTGTTGAAGTTTATGTTTTCAAACGCAAAAAAGGTGGTAAGACCGAAGGAGAAGTAACCAAGATTTTAGAGAGAAAAAGAACTGAGTTTGTAGGTACCATTCAAGTACAGGAAAACTTTGCATTTGTTGATGTTACCGATTATAAAATGTACACCGATATTTTTGTTCCTAAGAATAAAATAAACGGTGCAAAAAATGGAGAAAAAGTTTTGGTGGCTATGGAAGATTGGCCAGAAAAAGCTGATTCCCCCTTCGGAAGCGTTATAAAAGTTCTCGGAATGCCAGGTGAACACAATACGGAAATCCATTCCATTCTTGCACAATACGGGCTGCCGTATGAATTTCCAAAGGAAGTTGAAGATTACGCCAATAACATTGACACTTCAATACAAGCTTCTGAAATAAAAAAACGTCGCGATATGCGCGATGTGCTCACATTTACAATAGATCCAAAAGATGCAAAGGATTTTGACGATGCCCTTTCCTTTGAAAAATTAGACAACGGAAATTACGAAATAGGAATACATATTGCAGACGTTTCACATTATCTAACTCCAGGAAACGAACTGGATGATGAAGCTTACGAACGCGCAACATCAGTTTATTTAGTAGATAGAGTGGTACCCATGCTACCAGAAATTCTTTCAAACAACGCTTGTTCGCTTCGTCCGAATGAGGAAAAATATACTTTCTCTGCAGTATTCGAAATAAACCCAAAAGCAGAAATTGTAAAACAATGGTTTGGAAGAACTGTAACTTACAGTGATGCGCGTTTTGCTTATGAAGAAGCACAGCACATAATTGAAAATCCTACTGAAGAAATACATACAATTCCCTCAAATATTTCAATTACAGATACGGAATACACAGTTAAGCCAGAAATTGCTAAAGCTATATTAGAAATGGATCGATTAGCAAAAATATTACGTACAAAACGTATGCGAGCCGGTGCTATTTCATTTGATAAAGTGGAAGTGAAATTTATTCTCGATGAAAAAAGCAACCCAGAGGGTGTTTATTTCAAAGAAAGTAAAGATGCCAACAAACTGATTGAGGAATTCATGCTTTTAGCAAACAGAAGTGTGGCTGAATTCATAGGAAAACAAGAACCAAAAAAGACCTTTGTTTACCGTGTCCACGACGAACCGGATGATGAAAAAATAGCCGCTCTTGAAAATATAATCAAACGTTTCGGGTATAAACTGAACACTAAAGATCGTCATACTACCGCAACTTCAATGAACCAACTTTTAAAGGATGTTCACGGAAAAAAAGAACAGAATTTAATTGATACGCTGACCATACGCAGTATGAGCAAGGCAATGTACACCACTCATAACATTGGTCACTACGGTTTGGCTTTTGATTATTACACACATTTTACTTCGCCAATTCGTCGTTATCCAGATGTGATGGTACATCGCTTGTTGCAACACTATTTAGACAACGGAAAATCGGCCAAAGAGGAAGAATACGAAGAAAAATGTGGTCACAGCAGCGATATGGAAAATCTCGCCACCAATGCCGAACGCGATAGCATAAAATATATGCAGGTGAAGTATATGCAGGATCATCAGGATCAAGACTTTTTGGGTGTAATTTCTGGAGTAACCGAATGGGGAATTTATATAGAAATTATATCGAATAAATGTGAAGGAATGGTCCGTTTACAAGATTTGCAGGACGACCGTTACGAATTTGACAAAGATGAATATGCAGTAATTGGCCAGCGAACCAATAAAATTTACCGTCTTGGTGATGAAGTATACGTAAAAGTGAAAAATGCTGATTTAGTGAAGAAGCATTTAGACTTTACGATGCTGGGACACGGAAAAGATTTTTAAAATCTAAAAAGAAACCGATGAAAAAATTAATATTTATAAGTGTACTTTTTATAACCTCTTTTGCTTTTTCGCAAGAAGAAATAAAAACAGAAGTTGGTGATTTTAGTGAACTAAAGGTTTACGACCTTATAACCGTAAAACTTATTCCGTCTGATGAAAATAGGGTGGTTATTGCTGGTAAG
Organism: Aequorivita antarctica; assembly: GCF_007997155.1. Taxonomy (GTDB): domain Bacteria; phylum Bacteroidota; class Bacteroidia; order Flavobacteriales; family Flavobacteriaceae; genus Aequorivita; species Aequorivita antarctica. The sequence continues at coordinate 149,070 of NZ_VORT01000001.1, forward strand.
AATACTGAATATGTAAAAACTATCAACGATAACGGCGTATTGAAAATACGGATGGAACTTGAAGAGCGTTTTGATGGCAATGCTACTACTGTGACCGTTTTCTTTAAAAACATTGCTATTATTGACGCCAATGAAGGATCAAAAATATATTCAGAAACTGAAATAAGAATAGCTTCTTTAGAACTAAAAACTCAAGAGGGAGGAAAAATTGACATTGCTGTAGCTACAGAAAATCTAAATATTAAATCGGTTTCTGGTGGTGTTATTGAAGTAAAAGGAACTACCCAAAGACAAGACATCAACATAAATTCAGGCGGTGTTTATGAAGCTAAAGAACTTATTTCAAAGGAAACCTATGTTACCGTAACTGCTGGGGGATCTGCAACTGTTTTCGCTACAGACATAGTGGATGCAAAAGTTACTGCAGGTGGGTATATTACAGTTTATGGAAATCCGAATGAGGTAAAAAAGAAAAAACTTGCTGGCGGAAAAATTGAAATAGTAAAAGGTAAAAATTAAAATTTTACTGTAATTGGGTAAAAGTAATTTGTATTTTTACCCTACTATGTTTGACGGTTTACTCTACGCTGCATTTTACGGATTTTTATTGGCATTTGCCGTCGGCCCTGTGTTTTTTACATTGATTGAGACAGCGATTACTAAAGGAATTAAGGCAGCAATATTTTTCGATCTTGGCGCACTCGTTGCAGATATAATTTTCATATTTATAGCCTTTTTCAGTACAAGTAGAATATTAGAAAAAGTGAAGCACGATCCAGGCCTTCTCATCTTTGGAGGTGCCATTTTGATAGCTTATGGAATAATTTCATACATCCGCACCAACAAATCTATTTTTAAAATTGTTCGCGAACACTATGCTGTAAACGTGAAAAAAAACCTCGGTGGATTATTTCTGAAAGGCTTCCTCTTGAATTTTGTGAACTTCGGTGTTTTGGCAGGTTGGATAGGAACTTTGATTATGGCAAATGCCCTTACCACTTCAGAAAATGGTGTACTTCTTTTTATTGCCACTGTATTGGCAACCTTCTTTCTCACAGACCTTTTAAAAATGCTTTTGGCAAAAAGGCTAAAAAACAAAATGACCCCGCGTTTCATTTTTAAAACAAAAAAATGGGTCAGTATTTTAATTTTGGGCTTTGGAATTTTACTGCTTATCCAAGGTGTTTTCCCAAAAGGAGTAGAAGCGGGTCTTGAAAAAATTCCTGGGCAGCAACATCCTTTAGAAAAACCAATTCCTCCAGTTGAAGAACCGCAATAAAAAAACCCCAACGATACGTTGAGGTTTTTTTGAGGTATCGAGCGGATTCGAACCGCTGTAGCAGCTTTTGCAGAGCTGAGCCTAGCCACTCGGCCACGATACCCTATTAAGCTTGCAAATGTAAAAAAATTAAACTTAAAATTCCTACTTAAAAAACAAATTACCGTTTCATCTTCATAGTTACACTTACTTCCGCTACATCTCCGCCAATAGGGGGATTTCGTTTTGCAACGGTAACTTTCACTTCGTTAACCAGTTCCACCTTCTCCAAAACAGATTCCATTATTCGTTTTGCCACATGTTCCAAAAGTTTGGCACGCTCCGCCATTTCTTTCCGAACAATTTTTTGCAACAAAACATAATCCACAGTATCTGCTAATTCATCACTATAGGAAGCCTTTTTTAAATCAGCCTTCACCGAAAGATTCACTATATAGTCAGAGCCTATTTGTCCTTCTTCAATCAAACACCCGTGAAAGGCGTAAATCTTTATGTTTTTTAAACGAATGGTTCCCATGTAATTAGTTTTCGCAAAGATACTTTTTTATGTTATTTGGTTACCTTTGTACCTCTTAAATACAAAGCATTATTTACAAGACGCAATACGTCTTTAACCTAAAGAATATGACAAACGAAGCCGCGCCGCTGAATTTTATTGAACACATAATTGAAGAAGATCTTACTAAAGGATATAAAAAGGAACAATTGTGCTTTCGTTTCCCGCCTGAGCCCAACGGGTATCTTCATATTGGCCATGCGTCTTCAATATGTTTGAATTTTGGTTTGGGTGAGCGGTACAATGCCCCTGTAAACCTTCGTTTTGACGATACCAATCCAGCAAAAGAGGAACAAGAATTTGTCGATGCCATTAAAAAGGATATTTCTTGGTTGGGCTATGAGTGGGCAACAGAATGTTATGCTTCCGATTATTTTCCGCAGTTATATGAATGGGCGGTTAAAATGGTTAAGGAAGGAAAGGCATACGTAGATTCCCAAACCTCTGAAACGATTGCAGAACAAAAAGGAACGCCAAACACACCTGGAAAACCGAGCCCTTTTAGAAATCGTTCTGTTGAGGAAAACTTGGATTTGTTGGAGAAAATGAAAAATGGCGAAACCAAAGAAGGTGAACATGTACTTCGCGCTAAAATAAATATGGAATCGCCAAATATGTTAATGCGCGATCCTGTTATGTACCGAACCATTAATAAACACCACCACCGCACAGGGACTGATTGGAAAATCTTCCCGATGTACGATTGGACCCATGGCGAAAGCGATTATATAGAACAAGTATCGCATTCTTTCTGTACGCTGGAATTCCTGCCCCACAGAGAGCTTTACGATTGGTTTTTGGACCAAGTGTATGATTCTAAAAGATTACGCCCCAAACAGCGCGAATTCGCCCGTAGAAACTTAAGCCATACCGTTGTTAGCAAACGAAAACTTGCACAGCTGGTTAGTAGCGGCCTTGTTACTGGCTGGGACGATCCACGAATGCCCACAATTTCCGGTCTACGCCGAAGAGGTTACACACCAGATTCTATCAAAAACTTTGCAAATAGCATTGGTGTTGGAAAACGTGAAAATTTGATAGATGTCTCACATTTAGAATTTAATGTCCGAGAAGATCTCAACAAAATAGCACCAAGAATCATGGTGGTTTTAGATCCTGTGAAGTTGATAATAGATAATTATCCAGAGGGTAAAACCGAAATGCTAGAGGCTGAAAACAATCAAGAAGACGAAAGTGCCGGAAACCGCGAAGTACCTTTTTCAAAAGAATTGTGGATTGAAAGAGAAGATTTCTTGGAAGAAGCAAACCGTAAATTTTTCAGATTAACTCTCGGTAAAGAGGTTCGCTTGAAGAATGCTTACATCATTAAAGGTGAAAGCGTAGTAAAGGATTCCGAGGGAAATATTACTGAAATTCATTGCACATACGATCCTGACAGCAAAAGTGGAAGTGATTCTGAAGCTTCTCTTCGAAAAGTAAAGGGAACACTTCATTGGGTTTCTGCTGCACACGCAATTCCTGTTGAAGTTCGTCTTTACGATCGTCTTTTCACAGAAGCTTCGCCAGATACCAATAAAGAAAAGGACTTTATGGAATTCATAAATCCAGATTCATTACAAGTAATAACGGGCTATGCCGAACCAAGCGTGAAAGATTCTAAAGTTGAAGACAAGTTTCAGTTTCAGCGTTTGGGTTATTTCGTTGTTGATAGAGATTCTACTTCAGAAAAAATTGTTTTCAATCGCACCGTTGCGTTGCGTGACTCTTGGACCAAATTGACAGAATAATTAACAATTATTACAAGAAATATTTGTTTTTTTAAGAAAAATTGGCAATAATCACCATCATTTAAGACAAATTTAAGAATTGAAAATTAACTATTAACCGGTTGTTAACAGCAAAGCGAAAATGCAATACTTACCTTTGATATTATTAACTAATAAAACATAGAATAATGGCATCAAATACAGGTCAAACACTCATCGCATTATTAACTGGAGCAGCTATTGGAGCTGGATTAGGAATACTTTATGCGCCAGACAAAGGTTCAAAAACTAGAGATAAGCTTAGCAAAGAAGCTCAGAAAGCTCAGAAAAAATTGAATAAACAAATTCAAGAAACTAGCCATACACTCAGCGAAAAAGCACAACAGGCTAAGTATAGCTTTGAACAAAAATTGAACGAAACACTATCTTCTGCAAGCTACAAAGCAGATGATATATTGTTGGCAATGGAGGATAAGTTGGAAGCATTGCGAAGACAAAACGCAAAACTTCAAATGGATTCCAAACTTGACAAAGCAAAAGCAACAGCTAAAAAAGTAACAGCATAATATGGCATTTAAAGGCCTCAAGGACAGCCTGCACAAGGTTACAGACAGAATTGAAGATTATAGTTTGAGCATGGCGGAGTATTACAAACTCCGCCTGTTTAAAACTACAATGAAAGGAGCTATATCTCTTGTAAATCTATTAGTTTATGGTAGTCTCTCTCTCTTTGTACTGCTTTTTATTTCCCTTGGCGCCGCATTTTGGTTGGCTACTTTTTTCGAAAACGTTTACGTTGGCTTTTTGTTGATTGGCGTTTTCTACGGAATAATACTGATTTTCATGTTTATCTTCGGAAGAAAAATTATAGAGCAAAAAATGCTTCATAAATTTTCTACATTGTTATACGATGAAGATGACTTGGAACCAAAAGTTTTGGCAGAGCAAGAATTAAAGGAATATGAAGAAACACTCCAAGAGAAAGCAGTGCGAAAATCAAATATTTCAAAATAGTATTTATGAAGCGATACAGTACTTTTGACGAAATTGATAGGGATTTAAAATACCTTCGCCTAAAATCGCAGATTGATATGGAAGAAATGAAGCTAGGTTTGCAAGAAACCAAGGAAACCATCAATGAAACCTTTTCTCCTATAAACTTGATTGCGAGTACGGTCGGTTCTATATTACAAAAAGCTTTCGTTTTAAAGGTTGTGGATAAACTAATAGGCATAAAAACAGTGAAGAAGAAAGATTACGAAGATGATTAGTATCTTTAATTGTTGCTAATCTTTGATTGATTGATAAAAAAAGCCCTTCTAGAAATAGAAGGGCTTTGTTGTTATATTAAATCGGAATTAATAATTCAAGTCATCCCCTTCCTCAGCACGTGGCGGAGCTTGGCGTTTCGGCTTCTTTTTGGAGACAATACCTCTTTCAATATTTTCTTTTTTCATTTGTTCACCAATCTGGTTGCTGGCCACGAAACTCGCTATCATATTGTTCAGCATATCACTCCCCGCTTGAGGTGAGTTTGGCAACAAGATAAGATTAGTATTAGTAGCTTCCCCAATGCTCTGTAAGGTATCATAATGCTGCGTTACCACAATAAGCGCTGATGCTTCTTGTGAATTGATACCCACATTATTGAGCACATCCACACTTTCTTCCAAACCTCTCGCAATTTCGCGACGCTGGTCTGCAATACCTTGTCCCTGCAAACGCTTGCTTTCTGCTTCTGCGCGCGCCTTGGCAACAATTTTTATACGTTCTGCTTCCGCCTCAAATTCGGCAGCTACCTTTTCACGTTCGGCTGCATTAATTCTATTCATTGCTTCCTTAACTTGTACGTCTGGATCAATGTCTGTAACGAGCGTTTTAATAATGTCGTAACCATAAGTGCTCATGGCTTCGTTCAATTCCGATTTTACTGCTATTGCAACATCGTCTTTTCTTTCAAAAACATCGTCGAGTTTCATTTTTGGTACTTCGGCGCGAACTACGTCAAAAACATATGAAGTTACTTGATCATGAGGGTTTTGAAGCTTATAAAAAGCGTCATAAACCTTCTGTTCCAAAACCTGAAACTGTACCGAAATTTTCAATCGAACAAAAACGTCATCTTTGGTTTTTGTTTCAACAATTACATCTAACTGCTGTATTTTCAAGTTAATGCGTCCAGCAATTCGATCGACTAAAGGAATTTTTAATTGCAATCCAGAATGCCTTATACTATGAAATTTTCCGAAGCGTTCTACAACTGCGGCAGTTTGTTGTTTTACTGTAAAAAAGCCTGCCAATAGAATAAAAAAGCCAACAACCAGCAGCGGTATAAAAATAAACCCACCCATAATTTTTAAATATTAATGATTAAACGTTGTGGAAGATACAAAAAATAAAACCTATTTTCACGCCTTCAAAATATCCCCAACGATGAATTTTAAACGATTGATTTTTGCTACCTTTTGTCTTTTCTTTTTTCAGCAAACCTTTGCACAGCGCAACTATGGAGGTTATAATTTTCTAGGAATTCAAGGCGGAATAACTTTTTTCGACATTCAAACCGATGATTTTGTAACCCAGCAAAAAGAAGGCTTTATAGCTGGTTTTACAACGCGTGGCGCTTTCAGAAATGATTTTGATTTGGTTTATGGAATAAGTTTTCAAAGCGCATCGGTGGGGGTGGAAGGAAGTGATCTTTTGGGAACCGATACCCAAAATATTGGCTATACCATTCAAGGGGCCCAGATCAATTTCTTGGGAAGTTATAACATTATAGTTAAACATTTAAGTGTTGAGTTCGGTCCAGTTTTCAATATTAGTGGAAAAATGAAACTCGATAGGGAGGAATATGAAGACTATATTTTAACGGGCTATAACACACTAACCGCAAAGGATATTCAGGATATTTCCAGATTCAACGTGCGGCTTGCTGCCGGCCTTACTGCTGGCTTGGAGCACTTTCGTATAGGCGCACAATACCAATACGGTGTTACAAATATGTTGGGTACATTGAATGGAAATGATTTGGAAAAGGATGACTTTAAAGGCAATAGCTCCACAATTATTGTATCTGGAGTAATTTACTTTTAACCCATAAAATCAATCGCTTTTTCAATGCGGGAAATGCTTTCTTCTTTTCCTAAAATTGAAAGAATATCAAAAACATCTGGACCTTTCATTTCACCAACCAAAGCCAAACGCAGTGGCATCATTACTTTTCCAAAACCTATATTTTCTGAAGTGATCCATCCTTTTACTTTTTCCGAAAGTTTTTCTACTGAAAAGTCTTCGGAAGTATTTAAGATAGAAACTACTTGTTGCAATAATTCCGGAGTTTCAGGTTTAAATGCTTTTTCCGCAGCTTTTGCATCGTAATTTTCAGGAGCTTCAAAAAAGAAACTTCCCTGTTCCCAAAGGTCGCTGACGAAGGTTGCGCGTTCTTTTAAAAGCGAAACAATCTTTGTCACATCCAGAGCAGTCGAGATGTCTTTTTGTTTTAAGAATTTTGAAAACTGAGAAGCTAATTCAGCATCATCAACCGTTTGAATATATTGGTGCTGAAACCATTTTGTTTTTTCGGGATCAAATTTTGCGCCAGCTTTATGGACGCGTTCTAAATCAAAAGATTCAACCAATTCCTCTAAACTAAAAATTTCCTGCTCCGTTCCTGGGTTCCAGCCTAAAAAAGCCAACATATTTATAACGGCTTCGGGTAGATAGCCATCTTCTCGGTAGCCAGAAAACAAGTCACCTTCGGCAGTTTTCCACTCTAAAGGAAATACTGGAAAACCCATTTTGTCGCCATCGCGTTTGCTGAGTTTTCCGTTACCAGTAGGCTTTAAAATTAGGGGTAAATGTGCGAACTGTGGAGCATTCCAGCCAAAAGCGCGATACAACAAAACGTGTAACGCTAAAGATGGCAACCATTCCTCGCCACGAATAACATGGGTTATTTTCATTAAATGGTCGTCCACAATATTTGCCAAATGGTAGGTTGGCATTCCGTCGCTTTTAAACAAAACTTTATCGTCTAGAACATTGGTTTCTACCTGCATTCCGCCACGGATAATATCGTTTAAATATAGCGTTTCATCTTCAGGCGATTTAAAGCGGATAACATATTCTTCGCCTTTGGCTATTTTTTGTTGGGTTTCTTCCGCAGAAATAACCAATGAATTTTTCAGTTTTAAACGGTTGTGCCAATTGTATATAAAAGTTTTTCCTTTTGCTTCGTGGTCTTTTCGGTGCGCGTCAAGTTCTTCAGCAGTATCAAAAGCGAAATAAGCGTTTCCGGATTCAATTAATGTATCTGCATATTGTTTATAGAGCTCTTTTCTTTCGCTTTGGCGGTATGGGCCACAGTCTTTTTCTTTTCCAGGACCCTCGTCATAAGGAATGTTCAACCAATTTAAAGCTTCAATAATATACGCCTCTGCACCTTCCACATAACGGTTTTGGTCGGTATCTTCTATTCGCAATAGAAAATCACCACCGTGTTTTTTTGCGAATAAATAATTGAACAAAGCAGTGCGAACACCACCAATATGTAAAGGCCCTGTTGGACTTGGGGCAAAACGAACCCGAACTTTTTGAGACATAATCTGTATTCTTTTTATGAAGGCGCAAAGGTACAATTCTGTTGTGGCATTTTAAAGTTATTCCACGGCGCTGTTTTTTCTTTTTTTGGAGCAATCTTTGCTGCGTGCTCAGCACAAAATATTATTGTATTTTAGAAGTTTGCTACAAAGAGGAATAGAATTATGAGCACTTTCAACATCATCCAGCAAAAACTGGAGGAATTTATAAAGAAATACTACACCAATGAGCTTATAAAAGGAGCTATCCTTTTTTTCGCCATTGGGCTGCTGTATTTGTTGATAACATTGCTCGTAGAGTACTTTCTATGGCTTAATCCACTAGGAAGACGCTTACTGTTTTGGGCGTTTGTAATTGTTGAAGTAGGTTTATTTGTTCGGTTTATTGCCTTTCCACTTGCAAAACTTTTCAAACTTCAAAAGGGGATAGATTACGAAGAAGCTTCAAAAATAATTGGGAACCATTTTCCACAGGTTAGTGATAAGTTGTTGAATGTTATTCAACTGAACCAAAATCAACGCGAAAGTGAATTGCTTGCCGCTAGCATCGACCAAAAAGCAACAGAGCTGCAACCTGTTCCCTTCAAAAGTGCTGTAAATTTTAAAAAGAATGCCAAATATTTAAAATACGCAGCTATTCCTGTTTTGGTGTTTGTACTGTTTAGTGTTTTAGGTGGAATGGATATTTTTTCAAGTAGCTACAAACGCGTGGTGCATTACGACACGGCTTTTGAACCGCCCGCACCCTTCGCTTTCATTGTGATGAATGAGGATTTGAACGCTATTGAAAACAAACCTTTCATTTTAAAAGTCCGTGCGCAGGGAACTGCGATTCCCGAAAATGCCAGCATCAATTACAGTGGTGAAACTTATTATATGCAGCAGACCGCTCCTGGTTTGTTTGAATATACTTTTCAACAACCTTTGGAATCCATTGATTTCAACCTAAAGGCTAATAAAGTTACTTCACGAGAATATATGTTGGATGTTGTAAAAACACCATCGCTGCTTAATTTCGAAATGGTTTTGAATTATCCTTCCTATACCGGAAAGAGAGATGAAACCTTGAAAAGCACAGGAAACGCAACTATCCCTGAAGGAACTCGCGTTAAATGGAACGTGGCAACAAAAAACACAAATGCAGTTGCCTTAAAAACTTCTGATACAACTTTTTCTTTTAAAGCCAAAGGTGAAAACTTCAATTTTGAAAAAGGTGTCTATAATAAGCTGGATTATGCGATAACCACCTCCAATGAAAAACTGAAGGATTATGAAAACCTTGCATTTACATTGAACGTAGTGAAAGACCAGTTCCCTGAAATAGATGTCCAGTCAAAACAGGATAGTACAAACGGTCAGCGGTTTTTCTTTTTAGGGCAGATTTCAGATGATTACGGGCTTACAAAATTGAGATTGGTCTATTTTCCCGAAGGTGATGAAAAGCAAGCTAAAATGCAGGCTTTACCACTAAACAAAACCAATTTTGATCAATTTACCTACACTTTTCCGGGTAATCTTTCTTTGGAAGAAGGTGTTTCGTATGAATACTATTTTGAGGTTTTTGATAACGATGCCATTCACAATTTTAAATCTTCAAAATCGGGGATCTATTCCTTTAGAAAACTTACAAAGGATGAATTGGAAGATGAGCAACTTCAAAACCAGCAAAACGCCATAAAAGGATTGGATAAATCTTTAGAAGATTTAAAGGACAGAAAGCAAACGCTGGAAGAACTTTCACGAACCCAAAAGGAAAAGAACGAACTTAATTACAAAGACAAAAAGAAACTTGAAAACTTCATTCAACGTCAGCAAAAGCAGGAGGAAATGATGAAGAATTTTTCAAAGGAAATGAAAGAAGAACTTGAGAATTTTCAACCAGAAAACATAGAAAAAGATCCATTTAAAGAAGAACTTAAAAAACGCTTGGACGAAAATGAGGAAAGGTTGAAGGAGAATGAAAAATTGTTGGATGAACTTGAAAAATTACAAGATAAAATCCAAAAAGAGGAACTGACCGACAAACTTGAAAAACTTTCAAAACAGAACAAGAACCAAGAAAAGAACTTGGAACAGTTATTAGAGTTGACCAAAAGATATTACGTAGAAAAGAAAGCCGAAAAACTTGCTGAGGAGCTATACGAATTGGGAGAGGAACAAGAAAAACTTGCAGACGAATCTGAAGACGAAAATACTAAAGAAGCCCAAGAGGAACTAAACGAAAAGTTTGAAGAGTACAAAAAGCAGATGGACGAACTCCAAAAGGAAAACGAAGGTTTAAAAAAACCTATGGATATTCCGGAAGATAAACCCACCGAGCAACAGATTGATGAAGAACAGCAAAAGGCCACAGATAAACTTGAAGAACAAAAACCTAGCGAGGCTGGGAAAAATCAAAAAAAGGCTGGTCAAAAGATGAAGCAGATGAGCAAAAGCATGAAAATGCAGATGCAGTCTGGACAGATGGAAACCATAGAAGAGGACGTGAAAATGCTTCGTCAGATTGTAGATAACTTGGTTGTTTTTTCATTTCAACAAGAGGATTTGATGGAGACTTTCAAAAAAATTGAATATGGCAATCCTGTTTTCGGAAAGAAACTGAACATTCAAAACGACCTTAAAACAAATTTTGAGCATATAGACGACAGTATATTTGCACTATCGCTCCGCCAACCAATGATTGGATCACAAATAAATACCTCTCTAACTGAAATTCAATATAATATTGATAAATCATTGGAACGATTGGCTCAGAATGAAACAAGGCAAGGTATTGGTAATCAACAATATACGATTACAGGAGCAAATGATTTAGCAGTATTGTTGAGTGATATTTTGAGCAATATGCAAATGTCTATGGCTATGGCTATGGGTTCTGGATCTGGAAAGGGTAAGCCAATGCCTGGCTCAGGTGAAGGTGAATTCCAATTACCTGATATTATTGAGAAGCAAGAGGGCCTAGGCGAAAAAATGAAAGAAGGAATGAAGAAAGGAAAGAAAGGCAAAAAAGGGGAGGGTGAAGGAAAAGGAGAAGGAGAAGGTGATGGAAGTGGTGATGGAAATGGACAAAATGGTGAGAACGGAAGGGATGGCCAGAATGGAAATGAAAAAGGAGGAGATAAAGAAGGTAATGGCAGTAGTGAAGATATAAACGGTGAGATTTTCGAAATATACAAACAACAGCAAGAATTGAGAAACCAACTTCAGGATAGATTGAGCAAAGAAGGATTAAATGGAAATGGCGGAAATTTATTAAAGAAAATGGAAGGTATAGAGCAGCAGTTATTGGATAAAGGCTTTAATCAAAATACACTTCAGCAAATGCTCAACCTTAAATACGAGTTATTAAAATTAGATAAGGCCGATCTTGAACAAGGGCAGGAAACCCGAAGGGAATCACAAACAAATAAAAAGGATTTTCAGAATAAAACCCAGCTTTCCCCAGAGGACATAAAAAAATACTTCAACACTACTGAAATTTTAAATCGCGAGGCCTTACCTTTGCGCCAAGATTACAAAAACAAGGTTCAGGAATATTTTAAAGAGAGCAATGATTGAGTTTAATTTTGAGACGGATTTTGAATTAAATAACGTAGCAGAACTACAAAAATGGATTTCAGAAATCATAATTTCCGAAGGATATGAAGTTGGTGAAGTACTATATGTTTTTTGTGATGATGAATATTTGTACAAACTGAATGTTGAATTTCTGAACCACGATACATTAACTGATATAATTAGTTTTGATTACAAAGTTGGAAAACAAGTGAACGGCGAAATTTATATTTCCATTGAACGCGTTGCTGAGAATGCCAATGATTTCAAAACAAATTTTGAAGATGAATTACACCGAGTAATGATTCATGGCATCCTTCACTTTTGTGGCTATACAGATAAAAGTGATTCAGAGGAAAATGCAATGCGAGAAAAGGAAGACGAATCGCTTGATAGGCTCTCTATTCATTAGTTTAATTTTCACCAACTTAATTGCTTTAAAATTAGTTATTTATTGTAATTTCGCACCCCTTAAAAAAAATTAAAAACACAAATGTTCCACGTGGAACAATTAATATAATTTATGTTTCCAAAAGAGTATGATGTAATTGTAGTTGGAGCTGGTCACGCAGGTTCTGAAGCGGCTGCGGCAGCTGCGAACCTAGGGTCAAAAACCTTATTGGTTACAATGAATTTGCAAACAATTGCCCAAATGAGCTGTAATCCCGCGATGGGAGGAATTGCCAAAGGACAAATAGTTCGAGAGATTGATGCAATAGGCGGATATAGCGGAATTGTTTCAGACAAAACAGCAATTCAGTTTAAAATGCTCAATAAATCTAAGGGTCCTGCCATGTGGAGCCCAAGAGTTCAAAGTGACCGAATGCGTTTTGCAGAAACTTGGAGATTGAAACTTGAGCAAACTCCGAACCTTGATTTTTATCAGGAAATGATTTCTGGCATTATCGTTGAAAACGGAAGGATAATTGGCGTAAGAACTTCACTTGGTTTGGAGATAAAAGGAAAAAGTGTAGTGCTTACAAATGGCACTTTTTTAAATGGGTTGATACATATTGGCGATAAGCAATTTGGAGGTGGACGTGCTGGTGAAAAAGCTTCAACAGGAATAACCAAAGATTTAATTGATTTAGGTTTTGAGGCAGGTAGAATGAAGACCGGAACACCCCCAAGAGTTGATGGACGTTCTTTGGATTTTTCAAAAATGGTTGAACAACCGGGAGATGAAATTCCAGAGAAGTTTTCATATTCTGATGAAACCAAACCTTTAAAGCAACAACGGTCTTGCCATATGAGCTATACCAGTTTGGAGGTTCACGATATTTTACGAGAAGGTTTTGACAGATCGCCAATGTTTAATGGTTCTATTAAAAGTATAGGTCCAAGATATTGCCCATCCATAGAAGACAAAATAAACCGTTTCGCAGATAAGGATAGACACCAGCTTTTTGTAGAACCGGAGGGATGGGATACTGTAGAGTATTACATCAATGGTTTTTCAACTTCTTTGCCTGAAGATATTCAGTTTAAAGCATTGCGCCAAGTTGCAGGTTTTGAAAACGTAAAATTTTTCCGTCCTGGTTATGCTATTGAATACGATTATTTTCCACCAACACAATTGAGGCATACTTTGGAAACCAAGTTGGTTTCAGGTCTCTATTTTGCAGGACAGATAAATGGGACAACTGGTTATGAAGAGGCAGCTTCACAAGGATTGATGGCAGGTATTAATGCACATTTAAAAGTTCATGAGAAGGAATCATTTATTCTCCAAAGAAATGAAGCGTATATAGGTGTTTTGATTGATGACCTAATCACAAAAGGAACAGAAGAACCCTACCGAATGTTTACTTCCCGCGCAGAATATAGAACCCTGTTGCGTCAAGACAATGCGGATTTTCGTTTGACTCCGAAATCTCACGCAATTGGTTTGGCTGGAGATGTACGTATGCGAAAAATGGAACTTAAAAGAAATAAGTCTGAAGCCTTCGTTACTTTTTTTAAAGAAACTAGCGCAGCTCCAGAGGAGATTAATCCAATATTTTCAGCACGTGAATCTGCCTTGGTAGAACAAAGCGACAAAATGTTTAAATTCTTTTCACGGCCTGAAGTGACGATGGAGGATATGAAAAATATTTCTTCCGTAAAAAATTATATAGAAGTAAACAACTTGGATACTGAAATGATTGAGCAAGCCGAAATCCAAGTTAAATATTCAGGCTATATTGAAAAGGAAAAGAACAATGCTGACAAATTAGATAGGCTAGAAGGTTTAAAAATTCCAGCTTCTTTTGATTATTCAAAATTGAAATCACTTTCTTATGAAGCACGTGAAAAGCTCACAAAAATTAAACCTGCGACCATTTCACAAGCATCAAGAATAAGTGGTGTTTCTCCTAACGATGTTTCGGTACTCTTGGTGTATATGGGACGTTAACGTCATTGTTTCACGTGGAACATTTTACGGCGCTAAGTGTAGGTGTCAATTAAATCTCTTTAATAAATCAAAATTTCTTTCTTGCAAAATCATAAAAATATATATTTATCAGTAAAGGATTATCTGGTTTCCGGAGAAAACTTTGACTTGGTTTATGACTCCGATATAGATTTTCTGAAAACCTATCCTCAACCAAATCCTGAAGAACTTTCAAAATATTACGAGAGCCAAGACTACATTTCACACACAGATGAAAAGCGTGGTTTGTTTTCCAAACTATACCAATTGGTTAAAAAGCGGTCCCTTCAGAAAAAAATTAAATTGATTATAGAACAGAATAAAGAAGTTGGGTCTTTGCTTGATGTTGGTGCAGGGACCGGAGATTTTTTAAAAGCTGCAAAAGAAAAGGGTTGGCAAGTTTACGGAATGGAACCCAATAAAAGCGCTGCTAAATTAGCTTTTGAAAAGGGCATTGAACTAAATTCATCTTTAAGCGAATTAGAAGGGAAACAATTTGATGTTGTTACTCTTTGGCATGTTTTGGAACACATCCCTAATTTAGAGAAAACAATTTTGCAATTGTCAAATTTGGTAAAAACCAATGGTGTATTAATTATTGCTGTCCCAAACTTCAAAAGTTTTGACGCGAACTATTATGGAAAATATTGGGCCGCTTTTGATGCGCCCCGACATCTTTGGCATTTTTCAAAAAAGTCTATCAAAAGTCTTTTTTCCGAATATTTCGAACTTCAACAAATAAGGCCGATGATTTTTGATTCGTTTTATGTGAGTCTTCTTTCAGAAAAATACAAAACAGGAAATAAATTTTCGTTAAAGGGAATTTGGATTGGGCTTATTTCAAATTTAAAAGCAAAAAGCACAAAAGAGTATTCTTCACACATGTATTGCTTCAGAAAAACCAAATAAGGGAATTTTAGCACTTTTAAGCTATTTTTTCCTCAAAACGGAAGACTTGGCTGTCTTTTGATAGTTTCGCCCTAAAAAAAGCTAATAATCACTACGATTTCAATAAATACTGTCTATTTAAAGTTTTAAGGAATAGAAAATATTTATACCAATTCGGGTTTGTGAATAAGTCGTGTGAGTTTTATGGAAAGGTCTGTAAAAATAATTTTGGCATTCCCGTTTCGTTCAATGTGGTAAGAAGCATCTTCCAAAGCCGAGTTGATTTCAAAAATATTATTTTGATGCACAAAAGGCGCAAATTTTCGAAGCGAGAAAGTTTCGTCTTTCGTTTCAAAAAACAAAAGTGTGTCGACTTTGTAATTTTTCAAAAGTGCTTGCCTAAAAACTTCTATACAGTACGATAGAAATTTCTTTTGTGTTTCGCGCCCTTGTTTGGCAAGTTCGTCGCTCCAATCCAGTAAATTATTGATTGCCCCTTTATTTCCTTTTGCCCTAAAAGCAGTCCGTACCCAACTGATGAACCATTTCTCAAAGACTTCATCTTCGCCCGTTTCCTCTAGTAATTGTAACGCTTTGTTGTAATCACCCCGAGATCTCCGAGCAGTTTGAAGCGCCAATGTTTCTTTTAATTGAAGGTTTTTAATCAAACTTTCTGCAATATCGGCTTCGGAAAGCAATGGAAAAGTTATTTTTTGACAACGTGAACGTATGGTTGTGATTATTTGTTGCTCCTTTTCGGTCAACAAAAGCAGCACTGTTTTGTCTGTGGGTTCTTCTACCAATTTCAGGATTTTATTGGCACATTCACTGTTCATATTGTCGGCCATCCAAATGATCATCACTTTGTAACCGCCCTCATAAGCTTTAAGCGATAATTTTTTTGAAATATTTTCAGCTTCGAATTTGCTTATGTTTCCTTGTTTTTTTTCTATGCCAATGCTCTGCAACCATTCAAAAAGTGAGGCATACGGATTGTTCAACACAAAACTGCGCCACCCTTCTGCATAATTATCTGACACAGCATTCTTTTTTATATCATCACTCGTGTTTACGGGGTAAACGAAGTGCAAATCTGGATGGGCTAATTTGGAAACCTTGCTTTTGCAGGAAGTATATTCAGGGCTTCCTTTCTCATATTGGTTACACAACAGTTCAGAAGCGTAGGCAATGGCCATTGGCAACAAACCACTGCCGTTAACTCCAGAAAATATCTGGGCGTGAGGGATACGACCATTTTCTATAGTTTTAGAAAGGTGCGTTTTTAAGTGTTTTTGGCCTATTACTTCTGAAAAATCCATTCGCAAATCTAAACAATTTTACGGTTTTTCGGATGCCGAAATTTTGAAGGGTTTTATGGAATTTTGCTGAAATGACGATTTAATGTCTTTAAAACACAGAGGCTAATAAATCTCAAAAGAAGTATATTTGCACGAATAAATTTCAGAAGATGAAAACTGTAAACGATATAGATTTTAAAGACAAAAAAGCATTAATCCGGGTAGATTTTAACGTCCCGTTGGATGACGATTTCAATGTAACCGACAATACGCGTATACGCGCTGCCAAACCCACTATTTTGAAAATTTTGGAAGATGGCGGAAGCTGTATCTTGATGTCGCACCTAGGAAGACCAAAAAACAGAGAAGCGGAATATTCATTACAACATATTGTGAAACCGCTGTCTGAAGTACTTGGTGTACAAGTGAAGTTTGTTGATGACTGTATTGGGCCAAAAGTTGCTGAAGCGGTTGAAAATTTGAAATCCGGTGAAATCCTTTTACTGGAAAATCTTCGTTATTATGAAGAGGAAACAAAAGGCGACCGCAATTTTGCCGAGAAATTATCGAAACTTGGAGATGTTTATGTGAATGACGCCTTTGGCACAGCCCATCGCGCACACGCTTCAACGTCTATTATAGCTCAATTTTTCCCTGAAAATAAATGCTTCGGATTACTGCTTGCTTCTGAAATTGAGAATGTAAAAAAAGTATTGGAGAACAGCGAAAAGCCTGTTACTGCAATTATTGGCGGGGCAAAGGTTTCTTCAAAAATCACAATTATTGAAAACATACTTGATAAAATTGACCATTTGATTATTGGCGGTGGAATGGCTTTCACATTTATAAAAGCCCAAGGTGGAAAAATAGGAAATTCGCTGGTTGAGGAAGATAAGCAAGAACTTGCACTTGAAATTTTGGAGGAGGCAAAAAAGAAGAACGTTTCCGTCCATTTACCCGTTGATGCTGTAATAGCTGATGCTTTCTCTGAGGCTGCCAATACTAAAATTGAAGCGGCCAACAACATTCCAGACGGTTGGATGGGACTTGATGTAGGTCCAAAAACAAGCGAAATTTTTGCAGAGGTACTAGCCAATTCTAAAACCATTTTGTGGAACGGCCCAGTAGGCGTTTTTGAAATGGAGAAGTTCGCAGAGGGAACAAAAGTCTTGGGACAAAACATAGCTAAAGCTACTGAGAATGGGGCATTTTCATTGGTGGGCGGCGGTGATTCTGTGGCAGCAGTACATAAATTTAATCTGACAGATAAGGTGAGTTATGTGTCCACAGGCGGAGGAGCGATGCTTGAAATGCTTGAAGGGAAAACGCTGCCTGGAATTAAAGAATTGTTGTAGAAACGTTAAATATCTGTATATTAGTCTTTTGGATTGAAAATTTGCATAGTTTCGCAAAATCTTTATTTTTGATAAAATTTTTTATTTTAAAAAGCGTTACAATTCCTAAGAGATTGACCTTATTTGCTACAAAAAACATATTAATCAGGCGAATTTGCCATAATCCCCAATTGCAATAAATAAGCTGATGAAACTGAACAAAATCCTTCCCCTTATGCTGTTGCTGGCCTGCAGTATGAGTTTTGCCCAACAGGGTAAAAAGAATGTCAAAAAGCTGAACACTAAAAAAGTTCAAGTAGTTGACTCCATAAAAGTTTCTAAAATTGCTCAAGAATTGCCATCTATTATGGTCGCTAAAGGCATTAAAGACACAGTTATATTCGATTTAAAGGACATGGCTATGGCCAGAAAAAAAGATAGTCTTTGGTTAAAAGAACTTTACAAATCGGATCTTTTTGAAGATGTATATAACAGCGTTGCAAATCAAGAATATGGAGCGGTTGACTATGATGAACTTCCTACGGAAGTTTTAAAACAACGCCTTAAAGAACTCGATGCGCGCACTCCCTTTAAAGTTGAATACAATCCTTCTTTGGAAAGTGTGATCAAACAATATCTTAAAAATCGAAGAGGGTCCCTTGAACGTTTGATGGGCTTGAGCGAATATTATTTCCCATTGTTTGAGCAGGAACTTGACAAAAACAACCTTCCTTTAGAATTAAAATATTTGGCGGTTATTGAATCGGCATTAAATCCACGCGCACAATCAAGGGTTGGCGCTACGGGTCTATGGCAATTTATGTACCCTACGGGCAAAATGTTTGGTTTAGATGTAAGTTCCTATGTTGATGAACGTTCAGACCCAATTATGGCTACCGAAGCAGCTTGTAAATATCTGAAAAGTCTGAATAATAGTTTTAACGATTGGGATTTAGCACTTGCAGCCTATAATTCAGGCCCAGGGAACGTTTCAAAAGCAATTCGCCGTTCAGGTGGAAAAACGAATTATTGGAACCTCCGCGCTTATCTTCCACGTGAAACTGCAGGCTATGTCCCTGCATTTTTGGCCACTATGTACATTTTTGAATATGCGAAGGAACATGGTTTTAAAAAGCAAGGTACGAGAATCCCTTACGTTGCAACAGACACTATTAAAGTAAAGCAGCAAATTACGCTGGATCAAGTGGCGAAACTTACCAATCTTGACAAGGAAGAATTGGAGTTTTTGAACCCTTCCTATAAATTAGGTATCATTCCAGTTATTAAGGATGAAAATTATATGTTGCGCCTTCCGCTTACTTCCGTTGGTGCTTTTGTAAACAACGAGGAAGCTATTTATACATTCGTGCAAGAGGAGCAACAAGAAGCGGAAAAACCAATGCCTGAATTGTATGAGCAACCTGAAAAAATCCGCTACCGTGTAAAAAGTGGCGATTATTTGGGTAGAATTGCCGACAGATATGGAGTGGGCGTGAGCCAAATAAAAAGCTGGAATGGTATGCGCAGCAATACCGTTAAAGTAGGTCAAAACTTAATTATCTACCCTAAAAAGAGCACTCAGGATATTGCGAGCAATGCACCTTCGCAAAGTAGTTCCTCAGAAAAAACATATACAGTGCGAAATGGGGATTCTTTATGGAGCATTTCACAAAAATTTCCTGGAGTTTCGGTACAGAATATCAAAAAATGGAACGATATTAGTGGTACTAACTTAAAGCCTGGAACTAAACTTAAAATTTATAAAGGATAGTTCCATAAAAACATCCTTTTAATGAGACCCATTTACATTGTATTATTTTCGCTATTTGTTGCATTCACTTCTTGCAATGATGGCATTAAAAGAGATAAGAGCCTCCTTCCAGATTCAGTAGGAAATATTAACGCTCTTCAAATTGTTATACCTAACGATTTATGGAATGGCATTGTTGGTGAAGCAATTCGAAATAATTTCGCTGCACCTGTAGATGGTCTTCCCCAAGACGAGCCGCTGTTTTCAATAAACCAAATGCCTCCAGAAGCTTTTACGGGTTTTGCCCGAAGCAACAGGCTTTTTTTATATGTGGTTCTCAGTGAAGAAGACAGAGTTACCGTAGCCAAAGACGAATATGCAAAACCACAGGCAGGAGCAGTCATAAAAGCTACTTCAGAAGAAAAGCTTGTAGCATTGATAGATAAAAATGCCGCAAAAATAATTGAATCTTTTCACGCTTCCGAAATTAAGGAAAGACAGCGCAGGACCGCTATTTCATTGATGAAAAACGACTCCTTAAGAAAGGTAATGGGCGTGAGTATGCAAATTCCAAGCGCTTATAGAATTGCAAAAGCCACTGACAGTTTCTTTTGGATGCGAAAAGATTTGAAAGACGGTACTACCAATATTCTGGTATATGAAGTTCCTCTAACTATGATTACAAACGACAGTACCGCAGTTGGCGATATTATAAAAATACGTGATTCCATAGGAAGCAAATTGCTGCCCGTTGAAGATGAAGGTCAGTTTATTACCGAAGATGCTTATGCCCCATATATTTTTAAAACAGAAATAGACGGAAAATTTGCGTATAAAACCAAAGGAACATGGGAGGTGAAAGGTGCTTGGATGGGCGGACCCTTTATAAATTATGCAGTTAGGGACGAAAAAAACAATCGCTATTTAATCATAGAAGGTTTTACCTATGCTCCCAGTGCAGCAAAAAGAGATCTTCAATTTGAGTTGGAGTCTATATTGAATACTGCCAAGCTGGAATAATCAATAAATAACTACTTCCAGTGTTTAAAACATTGGAATGATTAAAAAAAGAGCCTTTCAATTTAAAATTGAAAGGCTCTTTTTTTTGATATTAAACGGGAACTATTTGTTCTCGTCAATTTTTTTATCGGTAGCATCGTCATCTTTGGAAGCATTCTTGAATTCCTTAAGGCCGCCACCCAAACCGCGCATAAGTTCTGGGATTTTCTTTCCGCCAAAAAGCAGTAGTACAATTACTACAATCAATATAATTTGCCAAGGACCAACAACACCTAAGGGAATAAATAATGCGCTCATGATTTCTAAATTTAATTACGCAAAGGTAACAAGAAATGTTTAGATACAACGTTTTGAGAGTAACTTTAGCGTGTATGGCTATAGTTTATTTTATATTTGTAAAAAGTAATTGCGCAGTATGATAAAGAAAGAGAAAGGTGCAAAACGGTTCAAAAAGAAGTTATTGCATAAATACCGATTGGTAATTTTAAACGAAGAAACCTTCGAAGAGCGTTTTTCTTTTAAGCTTAACAGATTGAATGTATTTGTTTTCAGTACCCTTTTTGCGCTATTTCTTATTTTAACAACTACCTATATCATTGCCTTTACACCGCTTCGCGAATATATTCCCGGGTACTCATCTACCACTTTAAAAAAGAAAGCTACACAGTTAGCCTATCAAACAGATTCGCTACAAAAGATTCTCGACGTAAATGAGCAATACCTCACATCAATTAAAAAAGTGCTTACAGGCGATGTGAAAACAGTAGAATTTAACAAGGATTCCATCATTGAAGTCGCCAAAACAGATCCGTCAGTTTTAATTAGAACTTCCAGAAAAGATTCACTTTTACGCCAAGAAGTGGCAAAAGAGGATAAATACAACCCGCTTATTGCTCCTCAAGCACAAGAATATGCTTTGTTCGCACCTGTAAGGGGAACTATTACCGAGCCTTATGATTCCAAAACAAAACATTATGCCGTTGATGTGGTTACAGTAAAGGATTCACCAGTTAAAGCCGTGGCAGACGGCACTGTTATTTTTGCGGAATGGACAGCCACAACTGGTTATGTTATTATTTTGAAACACAACAATAGCCTAATTTCGGTCTATAAACACAATGCAATGCTCACCAAGGAACAAGGAGAAATCGTTAAAGCAGGCGAAGTAATCGCAACCGTGGGAAATACAGGTGAATTAACCACTGGTCCACACCTACATTTTGAGCTTTGGCGTGATGGATACCCCATTAACCCGACCAGTTTTATAGATTTTGATTAATCGCGTATGTCCTTAAAATCCATCGGAGCAAAAATATTTGCCAAAATTATTGTAAACCGAATTCAAAAATGGGCGTCTAACCCCATTGAAACTCAGCAGAAAGTTTTTGAAACTTTAATCTCTAATGCGAAGAATACAGCCTTCGGAAAAGATCACAGTTTTGAAGGGATCAATGCATTTAATGATTTCGCAAAACAAGTTCCAGTAAGAGATTACGAAGAACTGAAGCCTTATGTAGAACGCGTAGTTTCGGGTGAGGAAAACATACTTTGGCCTGGAAAACCGCTTTATTTCGCCAAAACTTCTGGCACTACTTCTGGGGCGAAATACATACCATTAACCAAAGAATCCATGCCATACCACATAGAAGCGGCCCGAAACGCAATTCTGTGTTATATAAATGAAACTGGAAATGCTGATTTTGTGGATGGCAAAATGATTTTTCTACAAGGAAGTCCAGAAATGCAGGAAAAAAACGGAATTAAAACAGGTAGACTTTCAGGTATCGTTGCACATTACGTCCCCGCCTATCTTCAAAAAAATCGCTTACCAAGTTGGGAGACCAACTGCATTGAAGACTGGGAGACCAAAGTGGATGCTGTTGTTGAAGAAACCAAAGGAGAAGATATGACTGTTATCAGCGGCATTCCTTCATGGGTACAGATGTATTTTGAAAAACTTCAAAAAAATACCGGAAAGAAGGTTGGCAATCTTTTCAAAAACTTCAATCTATTTATTTATGGCGGTGTAAACTTTGAGCCTTATCGCGCCAAATTTGAAAATTTAATTGGAAGAAAAGTTGATAGCATTGAACTGTTTCCAGCCAGTGAAGGATTTTTCGCCTTTCAGGATAGTCAAAAGGAAAAGGGAATGTTGTTGCTTTTAAACTCAGGAATCTTTTATGAATTCATCGAAGCAGCCTCTTTTTTTGATGAAAATTCTAAACGATTGACCATTGGCGAAGTGAAAACGGGAATTAATTATGTGATGATAATTTCAACAAACGCAGGGCTTTGGGCCTATAACTTGGGCGATACCGTACAATTTACTTCAATAAAACCCTATCGCGTAATAGTTTCGGGAAGAATCAAACATTTCATTTCTGCTTTTGGAGAACACGTTATCGGAAAAGAAGTGGAAGAAGCGATGCATAAAGCAATTTCAAAATTCAAAATTTCAATTACCGAATTCACAGTTGCCCCACAAATTCTGCCTTCGGAAGGAGAACTTCCGTATCACGAATGGCTTGTTGAGTTTGATGATGCACCTGAAAACCTTCAGCAAGTTGCCAAATTTCTTGATGCTGAAATGCAACAGCAAAATTCGTATTACTTAGATTTAATAGAAGGGAAAGTGCTTCAACCTTTAAAAGTATCTTCACTAAAAAAAGATAGTTTTCAGCAATACATGAAATCTGAAGGTAAGCTAGGTGGCCAAAATAAAGTGCCACGCCTTTCCAACGATCGCAAAATTGCTGATACCCTGCTCAAAATTCAACCTCAAAATTAGTGTTATCTTTGCACCCAATGAACAATTTAAAATCACATACAAGAACACGTGCGCAGGAAAGCACTGGTGCCATTGAGAAGTTATATATCACTATGCGCCATCTCTTTAACCGTGGGTTTTACAAACCTATGGGGATTTCTGGCGAATCTCTTCGGGAGTCGCTGCTAACGCTGAGTCCAGAGATTTATGGCTCTCTAAAAGAAGACAAAATAGAGCTTCAGGGTTTGCTTTACGTTATGGACCGTTTGCCTGATGGCATTGAAGAATGTAGATTCATTAACTTAACCAGTGATGAAGGCTATAAAAATTCGCATTTCGAACCCATAATCCCTTTGAAACGCCGCAGAAACTGTTACCGGATTGACTCGGAACAGATGAATATTGAAATCACTCGAGGCCGTTCAGAAATCTATGATATTCTTACGCACTTAACATTTCTTTTTATAGAGTCGCATAAGATTATGAAACAGGTGCTTATCAACGAGAATGGCGAAGTGATACGCGATTGGAAAAAGCTGGAACAGGCTGTGCAGAAAAAAGGCAAGCTTACGCAAGAAGAAAAAGAAGTAGCACTTACACACACCGCAAATTTCCTTGGAAGAACCTTTGAGGAGGTAAATAACGTCTATCCTTATTTTGCAACCGAGAAGAATGAAAACCGGTTTTTCAATATTATCTATTATCTAGGAAAACTGGCTATTGACGAAGTTCTTGAAAACAACAAACGCATCATTACCTTCAGCCCTGTTCTTAGGGAGCGTTTGGGGCACCACATTCACGGTGAGCTATGGGCATATCGCATAAAGCAGACTTTACAAGAAAATGGATTGCTAGAGCGTCCGCTGCACATTATTAGCGCTAATATGCATAGTGTAATGAATAGTCTATTCGCGCCAAAGGCATTGCCCGCTGAATTTTCAAAGAAACAACCCATGGCTGTATTTGAAGCATTGAGCAGTCCGATAAATATAAAAATACGTGAAAAAGTTTCCAAAACTGCACTTGCGGAAGGAATGATTTTTATAGAGGATGTTAGCGGAACCAATATTGACATTCAAATAATTGATACCGCACAAATAAAGAATAACCCTTATACCAATGGGTTAAATGGTTTGGAAGATTCCAAAAAACCCGTGATTGTGGTTATGGATTACGCCTTTGGCGAACAAGCCTACGAAACCATGGACGAACTTTTAAAGCCATTTGTAGATTCCAACAAAGACCGCCATTTTTTAAATGTAACCTCCGTGTCCATTATGGGTAAAGCAGGTATTCTTGAAGGAGGTAAAGGCGATATCATGATTCCATCAGCACACGTTTTTGAAGGTACGGCAGATAATTACCCATTCAAAAACCAAATGGATAAATCTCTTTTTAAGGATGATGACGTTAAAGTTTTTACAGGAACAATGATTTCAGTATTGGGAACTTCACTTCAAAATCGTGATGTGCTTAAGTTTTTCCATAATTCCACGTGGAATGTGATTGGCCTTGAAATGGAAGGCGCTCATTATCAAAAAGCCATTCAGTCCGCTTCAAAAATTCGCCGAAGTATTAGTCCAAAAGTGAAAGTTCGCTACGCTTATTATGCATCAGATAATCCATTGGAAACTGGAAGCACTTTAGCTTCGGGTGGATTGGGCACGAGCGGTGTAAAACCGACCTATTTAATAACAGAAAAGATGTTAAAACAGATTTTAGACACTCCTAAAAATTAATTTTGAAAAACAACAAAGTACTGATTACCGGAGGAGCAGGGTTTATAGGTTCTAATTATGTAGAATACATCCTTAAAAATTCAGAAGACGAAATTTTCGTGCTGGATAAACTTACCTATGCCGGAAATTTAAAGAATTTGGAAGCCGTTTCCCTTAAAATAACCTTCATAAAGGGGGATATTTGTGATGCCGAATTGGTCCAAGAACTATTCACAGAACATCAATTTCAAAAAGTAGTTCACTTTGCAGCAGAAAGCCATGTGGACAATTCCATTTCGGGTCCTTCGGAATTTATTCAGACAAACATCGTCGGCACTTTCAATTTACTTCAAAGTGCTTATAAAACCTGGATGAACGGCCCGAATGATTTAAAAGAAGAATTTAGAAATGCAAGGTTTCTACATATTTCAACAGATGAGGTTTATGGTACTTTGGGCGAAACGGGTCTTTTTACTGAAGAAACATCGTATGCGCCAAACAGCCCGTACAGTGCTTCAAAAGCTTCGTCAGATTTTATTGTGCGCAGTTATTTTCACACCTACGGAATGCCGGTTGTTACTACAAACTGTTCCAATAATTACGGCCCCAATCAGCATAAGGAAAAATTGATTCCAACTATTATTCGTAAAGCAATTACTGGAGAACCCATCCCAATTTATGGAGATGGAAAAAACGTGCGGGATTGGCTTTTTGTTATGGACCATTGCAGCGGCATTTATTTGGCTTTGGAAAACGGAAAACTTGGCGAAACCTACAATATTGGTGGACGCAATGAACGTGAAAACCTTTATATTGCAAATGTTATTTGCGAATTGCTGGATGAAATGCTTCCGAGGAATACTTCCTATAAAGAACAAATAACCTTTGTAAAAGATAGGCCTGGCCACGATTTTAGATACGCAATTGACGCTTCAAAAATAGAAGACGAATTGGGATGGAAGGCGAAGGAGAATTTTGAAACAGGTATCCAGAAAACGATTGCTTGGTATTTGCAAAATAGGGACAGATTATAATTTAAAGCCATGAATTTGCGAATCATTTTTTTAAAAAATCCGTGAATCTTGGCAAAAAAACTACAAATGAAAGGAATAATTTTAGCAGGAGGTTCAGGCACGCGTTTGCACCCAATTACATTGGCCGTAAGTAAGCAATTGATGCCAGTGTATGATAAACCGATGATTTATTATCCACTATCAACGCTAATGCATGCTGGCATTAAGGATATTTTGATTATTTCCACACCTCAGGATCTTCCGCTATTCAAGCAACTTTTGGGTGATGGTAAAAAACTTGGTTGCAACTTTCAGTATGCAGAACAGGCAAATCCAAACGGCCTTGCTGAAGCTTTTATCATCGGAAAAGAATTTATAGGGAAAGATAAAGTTGCTTTGATACTAGGCGACAACATTTTTTATGGTTCTGGCCTGAAAGAATTGTTGCAATCCAACAACAATCCTGTTGGCGGAGTTATCTATGCATATCACGTGTTAGACCCAGAAAGATATGGTGTTGTGGAGTTCGATAAAAACGGAAAAGCCCTCTCCATTGAGGAAAAACCAAAAAATCCAAAATCAAATTATGCCGTTCCGGGAATCTATTTTTACGACAACAGCGTCATAGAGGTTGCTGCAAATATAAAACCCAGTGCTCGTGGTGAATTAGAAATTACCGATGTCAATAATGTGTATTTAAAACAGGGAAAACTCAACGTGAGCATCCTCGATAAAGGCACCGCTTGGCTTGATACTGGTACTTTTGCATCGCTGATGCAGGCCGCACAGTTTGTAGAGGTTATTGAAGAGCGGCAAGGCTTAAAGATTGGCGCCATTGAAGAAGCTGCTTATGAAATGGGATATATTTCAAAAGAACAATTAATAGCTTTGGCCGAACCTTTACTGAAAAGTGGTTACGGAAAACATTTACTTCAACTAGACTAGCTTTGGAAATACAAAAAACCCCTTTAAAAGACTGTTTTATATTGAAACCAGACGTTTTTCGAGACGACCGCGGTCTTTTTTATGAAACCTACAATCAAAAAGTTTTTGAAAAGATAACTGGTCTAAAAATTGATTTTGTGCAGGACAACCAATCCGTTTCATCAAAAGGTGTGTTGCGTGGGCTTCATTTTCAAAATGGTGAAATGGTGCAGGCAAAGCTTGTTCGTGTGGTAAAAGGAAAGGTTTTGGACATAGTAGTGGATATTCGAAAGGATTCTGAAACTTTTGGAAGATCATTTTCTATCATTTTAGACGATGTGGAGCATTTGCAACTTTTTGTACCTAAAGGTTTTGCCCACGGCTTTATTACACTTTCGGAACAATCTATTTTTTCATATAAGTGCGATAATTATTACGATAAGGCTTCAGAATGTGGAATCATCTATAATGACGCAACCTTAGCATTGGATTGGCATCTTCCAAAGGAAGAATTTATTATTTCAGCAAAAGATTTGGAACTTCCTAGTTTTGAGGAAGCAATTTCATGAGAAAAATATTGGTTACAGGCGCAAACGGACAATTGGGAAGATGCATAAAAGATGCTGCTGCCAATTTTCCCGACCTTCAATTTGTCTTTGTTTCAAAAGAGACGCTGGATATTGAAAATACAGCTTTGCTGAAAGATTACTTCAGAAAAAATGCCTTTACCCATTGCGTCAATACTGCTGCATATACCAACGTTGAAAAGGCGGAAAGCGAACCTGAAAAAGCTTTTGCAATAAATGCTGAAGCAGTTAAAAATGTAGCAACTGTTTGTAAAGAAAATGATGTTGTTCTGCTCCACATTTCAACTGATTATGTTTTTGACGGGAAAAAGGAATCGCCCTATGTGGAAACCGATTTTACCAATCCAATCAATGTTTATGGGGCTTCAAAGTTGAAAGGGGAACAATATATTACTGAAATATGTAATAAATACTTCATTTTCAGAACCTCTTGGTTGTATTCGCAATACGGTCATAATTTTCTAAAAACGGTTTTAAAATACGCCGGAGAAGGAAAACCACTTACCATAACAACAGAACAAACAGGAACACCAACAAACGCCAACGATTTGGCAAAAGCACTATTGCAGATAGTTACACAAGATTCAACAGATTACGGCGTTTATCATTTCAGTAATCGTGGCGAAACCACTTGGTTTGGCTTTGCCGAGGAGATACTTGCGCTAAACGAAAAATTAAAAGATGCAAATCTTGCAAAAACCAACCATTACCGTACTTTTGCCGCACGGCCAGCGTATAGTGTACTGGACAATTCAAAAATTGAAAACCTAATTCCAGCTTCAACCGCAGGTTGGAAAAAGAGTTTAGAGACAATAATTAAAAACCTATCAGTTAATCAATAGCACACATTATGGCACAGAATAATCAAGACGAAATAGATTTAGGGTATCTTTTCAACAAGATTTCAGATCTTTTTAGATCTTTTGTAAGAATTCTTTTTTTGGTTATTACTTTTTTTATAAAGTATATCGTCATTATAGTTATTTTAATACTTATTGGAATCGGAATCGGGTATTATTTGGATAAAAACAAAACGGAGGTTTATAATAACGAACTGATAGTGATTCCAAACTTTGAAAGCACGCAGTATTTATATGATAAAGTAGATGCGCTTTCATCCAAACTCAGAGATGGCGATACTGAATTCCTTCAAAAAACAATTGGAGCAAACTACATAGAGCTAGTAACTTTGGAAGCGGAACCTATTGTGGACATATTCAGCTTCGCCGCAACAAGCCGGGATCGCGTTGATCTGTTTAAGGTTTTAACTGACAAACAGGACATTCCCGACTATGTAAAAGATCCACAAAACTTTCAGTATTTTAAATACCATCACATAACAATTAAAGTAAAGGGAAAGGAACATTCAAAAGAAATTGTTACCGCTATTGAAAAATATCTTAACGAGAATGAACACTTTAGTGAGTATATGAAAGTGAGCAGAGAGAGCACACAGTTTAGGATAGAGACTTCCGAACGGACAATTTCACAGATTGACACTATATTAAAGTCCAGCGCTTCGATTGATAAAGGCAAAAGCACTTTGCCGTCTGTGATGGTAAGTGACAATAGCCAGCTCAACGATGTAATTGAGTCAAAAGACCGTATGCTTTACAACCTTTTAAAATTGAATATGCAGAAAGTTGATGAACAAAGTATAATAAAAGTTGCAGCAATCAATTATAATGTTTCAGATTTTTCTGGGTTTCATATCAGTAATAAAGTAAAATACCCAGTAATTCTGGTATTGCTTTTTTCGGGTTTTTTCTTCTTAAAGTATATTTATAAAAAGATGAAACATTTTGTTGAAATCGATGCGAAATAGACAATATGAAGAAGAAAAATCTCATTGTCTTTGGAACTAGACCTGAAGCCATTAAAATGGCGCCTTTGGTACGTCAATTTTTGCAAAACGACAGTTTTGACACTAAAGTTTGTGTGACTGCCCAACACCGAGAAATGCTGGACCAGGTCTTGGATTTTTTTGAAATCGTGCCTGATTACGATCTAAACTTGATGAAGCCCAATCAAAATCTGTACAGCCTTACTGCCACAATCATTGAAAATATGAAACCGGTTTTAGATGAGGTAAAACCAGATTTTGTTTATGTTCACGGAGATACTACAACTTCCATGGCTGTTGGTATTGCAGCTTTTTATAGCGGCGCAAAAATATGCCACGTAGAAGCTGGTTTACGTACTTTTGATAGACAATACCCTTTCCCAGAAGAATTTAACAGACAACTAACAGGAAAAATTGCAGATTATCACTTTTCGCCTACGGAACTTTCCAAGAAAAATCTTTTAGCTGAAAATACTAAAGAATCAAGTATTTTGGTTACCGGAAACACAGTTATCGATGCCCTTCTTTATGGAATTGAAAAAGTAAATGCTGAAAATTTCAAGGATTCAGAAATTGAAAGTTTAAAAACTCTTTTAAATTTTCAAAAAAAAATAATACTCGTAACAGGTCATCGAAGAGAAAATCACGGAGATGGACTTATCAGTATTTGTGCTGCTTTAAAAACTATCGCAGAGAAAAATAAGGATGTTGAAATAATATATCCCGTTCATCTCAATCCGAACGTAATAGGGCCTGTAAATGAACTTCTTGGAGGGATTGAAAATATATATTTAGTATCCCCATTGGCGTATCCTGCATTCATTTGGTTAATGGAAAAATCATATCTAATCATTACGGATAGTGGTGGAATCCAAGAAGAAGCCCCAAGTTTAGGAAAACCGGTTTTGGTAACTAGAACGACCACAGAACGACCTGAAGCTGTTGATGAAGGAACTGTAATTTTGGTGGGTACCAATTCAAATAGAATTATCGAGGAAACCGAAAAATTATTGAACAATACAGCATATTATAACGATATGAGTATGTTGCACAATCCCTATGGTGATGGGAAGGCAACTGAAAGAATCGTAAATTTTATTGAAGCACTATAACATGGAAAATAAACCCACAGTGGTAATGATGGGATTGGGCTATATAGGCTTACCCACTGCGGCACTGATAGCTAGTAAAGGATTAAATGTAACGGGCGTAGATATTTCTCAACGTGTAGTAAATACTATAAACGAAGGAAAAATCCACATAGTGGAACCTGATCTTGATGGTCTGGTTCATCATGTGGTGAAGCAAAGCTATCTTCAGGCCTCTACAAAGCCTGTAGCGGCAGATGTTTACTTGATAGCTGTTCCAACACCTTTCAAGGGAAATCACAAGCCAGATCTCTCTTATGTTGAGAGTGCGGTTAAAAATATTATTCCTACCCTAAAAAAAGGAGCTTTGGTTATTTTGGAATCTACCAGCCCCGTTGGAACAACCCAAAAAATACAAGAAATAATTTTTGCGGAACGCCCCGATTTAAAAGGCGAAATTTTCATTGCGTATTGTCCAGAACGCGTACTTCCTGGGAATGTAATCTATGAACTGGAACAAAATGATCGCGCAATAGGTGGAATTGATGAAGCTTCTACAGAAAAAGCAGTTTGGTTCTACAAACATTTTGTGAAAGGTGAACTGCACAAAACAAATTCACAAACCGCTGAAATGTGCAAATTGGTTGAAAACTCTTCCCGCGACGTGCAGATTGCTTTTGCAAATGAACTTTCAATGATTTGCGATAAAGCCAATATAAACGTTTGGGAATTGATTCGTTTGGCTAATAAACATCCTCGAGTAAACATCCTACAACCTGGAACTGGCGTTGGTGGACACTGTATTGCCGTTGACCCTTGGTTTATTGTTTCTGAATTTCCAGAGGAAACAAAAATAATTCGTTCCGCTCGCGAAATAAATAATTACAAAACCGAGTGGGCTATTGAAAAAGTTAAAAACGCCGCTCTTAAATTTAAAATAGATAATGGTAGGGATGCAGTTATAGCGTGTATGGGCCTAGCCTTTAAACCTAACATTGATGATCTTCGTGAATCTCCAGCATTACACGTTTCCGAAGCTTTAAAAAATGAAGGTTTTAAAACCCTTAACGTGGAACCAAATCTTAAAAAAGAAACTGACCGTGAACTAACCCAAACAAGTGAAGCTATTGAAGCGGCTGATATTTTGGTGTTTTTGGTAGCCCACAACGAATTTAAAAACATCACTTTACCTCAAAACAAAAAAATCCTGGATTTCTGCGGGGTATTAAATTAATCTCATCGTGGAAAGGCTCACACTACTTTTTTTAAAATTAAAAGAAAGAGGTTTTTTCCACCTTATAATCTCCAATTATTCGGTTCAGTTTATCGTTTTTGGCTCCAGTTTGCTGGTTGCCAAAATCATGTCACCAACAGACGTTGGAATTATAAAAACTATTGAGACTTTTGCAAATATGGCCATTGTTTTAGGTGGTGGGGGAGTAATCTTTGCAATCCTAAAAGTTATTCCCGAACACAAAGACAACGCAATACGGCGGCTTTCTTTAATTTTTTCTTTAAAATACGCCACAATTTTTTCATTGGTGGTTTTTGTCTTTTTTAATCTGCTGGCCTATTCTGGCTTTGTTTCCGAGGACGAAACGCTTGTTTATTGGTTTCAACAATATTCCTTCCTTATTGTACCTTCAGTTTTGACGATGGTTTTGATACGCTATTACCAAGCAATTGATAGGTTTAAGAGAATCAGCACCGTTGTTTTTTATCTGAAATTACTTTCCGCAGTCTTCGTTCTTTCGTTTACCTACTTCTTTTTTATCCGAGGTTATGTGCTTTCAATGGTTATTTCGACCGTTTTGGCAACGCTTATATTGCTTTATGATCTTCGGAAAGAATTGGTTGATAAAACCATTAGCGAACGACATATAGAGATACGGCAAAAAATTATCGGTCTGTCCAAAACCGCATTTACGGCACAAGTCATTGATCAGCTTAAACTGCAATCGGGGTTTCTGATTGCGAATTATGTTATTTTGGACCGGGAAATATTCGGGTTTTATGCTTTCGCACTTATCTTAACGCAGGGCATCAACATTGTTGCTTCCAGCGTGCAGCAATTCATAATTCCTAAAATGTCTGAAACTTCGGGAAATCTCACTTTGTTTTTTCAGAAATATAAAATGTTTGAAAAGCGTTTCAATATAATAGCTGTTGCTATTTTTATTGGGGCACAATTGTTTTTGCCTTTGGCAGTAAGCTTGGTTTTTGGAGATAAATATGACGGGGCGATCCTAATTTTAAGAATTATGCTTGTGGGCTGGCTTATTGAGGCGCTATACGCGTTGAAAGGTGTTATTTTCCTTAGTTTGGGAAAAATGAAATACATAAGTTATGCTTCGTTCACCATATTTTTGATTTCCGTTCCGGTGATTTATTATTTGGACGTTAAATACGCTGCTATTGGTGCCGCCTGCGCCTATGTTTTCCAAAATTTGGTAAGCTTGGGTGTACTGCATTATTTTGTACACAAGGTTTCAAAACATTCTTGATACCTTTATAAAACTGAATTTTGAGTATGAAATGCCTTCTGCCAGATTATAAAATAACTAAAATGCATAATATGGAGATTTTATCTTCCTATTTATAAATATTTTATACGGATGAAAATCGCTAATTTAAGAACACCAGTGAAGGATATTTTATCAAATATCCTCATTTTATTGCCC
This sequence comes from Aequorivita antarctica, assembly GCF_007997155.1. Classification (GTDB taxonomy): domain Bacteria; phylum Bacteroidota; class Bacteroidia; order Flavobacteriales; family Flavobacteriaceae; genus Aequorivita; species Aequorivita antarctica. The sequence continues at coordinate 182,109 of NZ_VORT01000001.1, forward strand.
TTTGTTCTCATATTTCTATCAGAGATTTTGCTTCCAATTATACCAACGGCATCTTCAGTTTTTAAAGTTGGGGCAGTGCTATATATGTTTATATATGCGTTTATGGGCTTAAAATTTCACGGAAGTTTTTTAATACTCCTTGGATTGTTTATTCCCTTTTTTATTTACGGAATTTTACACTCGTTCAACATCAATGCGGCAATTTCCGAAGGAGTCAGATATCTTTTTCCTATTTCGGTTTTAATGTATGGATACGCTATAAGGCGTCACTTTAAATTTCTTCTTTTAGCTTTTATCGTTTTTGTACTTATAAACGATTTTTGGCAGATTGTAAACTATGTAAATTGGTATCGCGGCGTTACACAATGGTTTTACAATACAGATTTATATGGAAACCGCTATTTTAACGCATCTTCTGGAATCATTCGGGCTACGGGTGTTGTTGGGTTTTTTGGACTTTTTGGATTTATCAATCTTATTGCATTTTTCTTAGCCCGACGATACTACAACGGCAAATGGAAAAGCTTGCTCCTTTCTATTTTTCTAATTTCACTTTTTTTAAGCTTTTCCTATAAAACCATTGGGGCTTTATTGGTTTTACTTTTTATTCAATATAAAAACAAGCTGAAATTTTTTCAAATAGTTGGAGTACTGTTTGTAATAGCCCTAATTGCAATCCCTAAAGTAATTGCGAGTATGGGTGAAAGCATTGTGCTACGATTGGAACAATATGTGACTGAAGGAGATTCTGCCAGAGCGGAATCCTATCGGGTAATGTTTGCTGAAATTTCAGATTTTAACCTCTTTGGCCGTGGAATAGGTTCTTTTGGTGGTCCAGCTTCGGTAACTTATAATTCCCCAATATATAGTGAACATCATTTTAATTGGTTCTATACAATAGATTTAGCTACAACAGATACTTTTTTTCCACATTTATTTGTTGAAATGGGTCTCATTGGTGGCCTGCTCTATTTGATTGTTCTTATGGCTCCCTTCGCGTTATCGTGGAAACGCGATAAGTTTAAATTGGTCTTTGCTATTTATTTTGCCCTCTTTTTTGATGCTCTCTTTTCGTATTCATTGAATAATATAGCTTTTTTGATAGTTTCACTAGGCTTTTTATATCCACTGTATTTTTATAAGGAGGAAGAAAATATATTTGAAGAAGCTGTACCTAACCCTGTTTGATTTTAATGAACAAAATGCCACCACATATTGCCATTGTTATTATTTGGGGCGCACTGCTGGGCTATCTTATATTTAATTTTATAGGAAAGGCGAATGTAAATTTTGTTCAGTTCAATTATGATTGGGACGCTTCTGAAGTTATTGGGACCTTTGGCGCTGTTGAAATAGATTCCATTGCGAACGATTATATTTCTATTAAAAATAATTTTCAGCCTCCCCGAAGCTTCGACAGCAATAATACTTTTTTACTAAAAAACAACCAAGAAAGCTATTTCCGGGCGTCAGAAATACTTTCAGACAGCAGTAAAATTGTTTTCTCAGGAGTTAAATGGATTAACCAAATTCCCAATAAAACAAGCAAACAAAATAGTATTGAAATTATAGATTTGCCGCTTATCCAGCCCAAAGGAAAAACCACACTTACCATAGGCGATTCACAAATAATCTGGCGTGAAGCACGTGAACTTCGGAAAAATCTATTGCGGAAAAAGAAACTGTTTTTTGTGGGAAGCCAGACCGACGCCTATGGTTATCCATATGAAGGCGGTACGTTCAATACTTCTTCAGACATTTTGATAAAATCATTAAACGCACCATCTGCAGCTTATTATATCTTGTTTTTTGGGGCACAGGATAAACGAATGGATAAGCAATTGCTGAATAAAAATATTTGTGATATTTTAGAATCACTTCAAAATAAACCGAAAACCGAAAAGATTTTCGTCATTACACTACCACCTTCATCAAACCCCACATTCGACGCTTACAATAACTTATTCAATAAACGTTTACAAGAATGTGTGGCCCAATTTAAAAATGCCCAAATTGTGGACTTGCATAATTTTTTAATTGACAAAAAGGACTATTTATCTGAAGATGAGGTGCATTTGAATACAAAAGGATATTTATATCTAAACAAACTTTTAACCCAAGAAATTCCGTGAGTAAATTCAAAAACATACGCGAACAATTTTTCTTCGGGTCACTCATTTTAGTGGTTATAAGCTTGTCATTGCCAAAATACAGCCTCAACTCCCAAAGCATAATTATTTGCACCATATGTTGGTTATTTTACAGCCCTTTTCAGCAAAAGTACCTTCTGCTAAAAAGAAATTTTCTTCCTTTTCTTTTGGTCAGTTCCCTATTTTGGATTTCGCTCATTGGTTTGCTTTATTCTGAAAATATGGTTGATGGCCTTAAGAATTTTCAGAAACAACTTCCATTTTTGGTATTTCCTCTCATTTTCTTTACTGTGGAAATTTCAAGAAAAACTAAACTAATATTACTGAAATATTTTAGCTATGGCGTTATTGTTTCTGCATCTTTCGCACTGTTAAAGGCCATCTATTTTAAGTGGAACAATTTTGGCGACTATTTTTATTATGACAAATTGGGGCAGTTGTTGGATATTCACACCACCTATTTCGCAATGTATGTGTTAATTGCACTGCTTTATTTTACGAGTTTCATTTCCCGAAAACCCTTTAAAAAACGCCTTATTTATGGCTTATGTATCGTTTTCCTACTTTGGTTTCTATATCTTTTGAGCGTTAGGGTGAGCATTATGGCTTTGATCGTGAGCGGTTTAATATTGATTTATGGCAACAGAAAATCCATAACACCCAAAACCATTTTTTTGCTTATTGGCGGCGTTTTGTTGATAGTGCTATTTTATTTTACACCCAATTTCCAAAAACGGTTTAACGCTAAAACTCCCGAAGGCATTGCCATTTCTGATGTAGATACCAGAACAGTGCATTGGCAGTCAGCTCTGGAAGTAATAGGGAAAAACAATTTATTTTTTGGTGCTGGAACAGGAGATGGCCATGAAATATTATATGACCAATATCTAGAAAATGGTTTTGAAACGGGCTATATCTATCAATACAATGCTCATAATCAATTTTTGGAAACAGCCTTATATTATGGGTTATTTGGGCTTGTATTTTTAATTACAATAATCTTTATTGTAATTAAAAAATGCTATTTATGTCAGAATTATCTTGGTGCTGCAATAATAATTACCCAAATAGTTTTTATGATAACCGAATCAACTCTTGAAAGCCAAAGCGGAATTGTTCTTTTTGCTTATTTTACTGCCATGATGGCTTCCCGTTCCTTTTCAGATAAAATTAGAATTAATTGATTTTGAGCTATTGAATAAATGAAGAAAAATATATTAGAAATAGGACCATATTCGGCGGTTGGTGGTGTAAGTATTCATATTAAGAGACTTGCCGCTCTGTTAAAGGAGCAGCATAATTTTACTTTTATAGATGAATCTCCAAGAATTAAAGCTGACACTGATGTATTTAACCTAAGAAGTAAAAATATAGGTAAATATTTTAAGTTGTTGAGTGGCGCCGACATTGTTCATATTCATACAGGTATTTTATGGCTTCAGTGTATACATATTTTTCTAGCTTTCATTTTTAGAAAAAAAACTATTGTTACAATTCACTCGCTGAGCAATCTTAACAATAAATATTCAATATGGATCACTCAATTATTTTTGTCATTAACCTCCAGAACAATTTTTGTTAGTAAGGAAATTTCAGAAAAATTTAAATTAAAAAATAAGATTATAATACCTGCTTTCATCCCCCCAGAGATATCTGAAGAAACAGATTTGCCTTTAGAAATTTCGACTATTCTAGAAAAGAATAAGGATAAAAAAATAATAGTAAATAACGCTTTTAAACTCGTTTTATATAACCAGCAGGATTTATACGGATTAGATTTGTTAATAGATGTTGCCCGTTCAATAAAAAGAGATCAAAAAAACTATAAAATAATTTTTGTAATAGCTTCTATGGATGAAAAACTAAATCTGTATGATTATTATGCTCAAATAATTAAAGAAGAAAATTTAGAGGAAGAAATTTCCTTAATACCTTATTCCATTTCTTTTGTAAAATTAATGATGGCGAGCGATCTGGTGGTCAGGGCAACAAATACAGATGGTGATGCACTGACAGTTAGAGAAGCACTATTTTTAAATAAACCTATTATAGCGTCCGATGTTACCTTTAGGCCAGAGGGCACAATTTTGTTTGCAAATAGAGATAGTCAAGATTTGTATTTAAAGATTAATCAAGTTTTAGATAAAGCAGCTAAGAACCAGGAGAGTTTTTTGAAAAATACAACACAATTTTATCTCGATAAGTATTCAGATATTTATTGATTTTTTCATTTATTGTTGTTTCAATAAGAAATAAAGAGGCTTCAATTCTGCCCTATTATTATTTATATTTGAATGGGTAATCAAAGCCTAAAAATTAAAAAACGGGTTAATTTATATCAGTTTATGAATATTATTACTCTAATACAAATTTGAATGCTCCAAGCCACAATTTTGAAAATATTATTGATTTACGTCTTGAAATAAAATACCTATGGTTCATATTGTAAAATTTAAAGATATTGAATTTGACGAACTAGTTTCAATTGAACAGGAAGTTATTTTTGTTTCAGATAGGCCAGAGTTTACCAATAAATACAGGAAATTATTATTTTTCGCTTTTCGTGAGGGAATTTTTAGGACCTTTTATAAGATAAGATCTAAAACCAACCCAAAACTTAATTTAGAGAAACGATTTACGTTAATTATTATAAAGCATAAAAATTCTTTATATACAAACTTTAGTACCCAGACTACGGAAAATAAGGATGAGTTTGTAATAAATAACAACTTCACTAAAGTTCTAATCGTTCCAAAAATTAACGATATAACTTCCACACAAAAATTTAATCAGTTTGTAGAAGATGGGCAAAATGAAACGGATATTTCATTTAATATTAAGACCCATCAATCCGATAGTAAAGTTGTAGCATCCCAAAAAGGAGTTTTCATATATGGTCTTGGGGATTATTCTAGAGTATATATAGCTCAGAATATAAAAATGCTTTCTAAGATTTTCTGTGTAGATTATAGTCATCAACTTTCAAAATATTATTACCATAAGTTTGGTTATGAAAAATTCGGGATTATACCAGAAGATAGTTACCCATTCTTGCCCACAATAGAAAAGCCATTGGCAATTATTGCTACATATCATTCTGATCATACAAGGATTGCGAAGGAAATTTTTGATATTAACCCCAACACATTTATTTTTATTGAAAAACCTCCGTGCGTTACGTTACAGGATATTAAAACTTTAGTAGCATTATATAATGATAATGCTTTAATTGAAATAGGATATAACCGAAGATTTATACCCGTGAATCAAGAGATAAGAGCGGCAACATTTAAACAGCAAAAGATAATTAATATATCGGCGAAAGAAATTTTAATAAATGAAAGTCATTGGTATTTCTGGAAAAATCAAGGCACTCGCATAACGGGTAATCTTACTCACTGGATAGATCTGGCGGTTTATTGGATAAACGGTTCACCAATTGAAATTAATTTATTAAGCAGTCCGTCAAAAGATGAAACTATTGCTTTATCCATTCTGTTTTCTGAAGGATCGTTGGTAAACATAAGCGTTTCAGATAAAGGAAACTCCTTGCGTGGAGTGCAAGAACATATCGAAATTAGAACTGAGAATGAAACTTTTTTTATTGAAGACTATCTTAAATATACAAGGGTTAAGAGTGATGGGTCTAAAACCACAAAAAGAAACCTCAAAAGAGATAAGGGTCATGATGCTATGTATAAGCACTTAACCAAGGTTTATAATAATGAAAAATCAATAACCTATACTAAGTCAGATCTTATTAAATCGGCATTAACAACATACCACGTTTCCAGAATGTACCAAGAAAATGTGCGAAATTTTAAAATGAACCAATCACTCTCTGAATTTAATTAAATCGCATATTTCTTGCTCATAAATCATTGTGAGTTCGTTTTAATATATAGAATTAGTGTAGCTATTCTCCCCAAGGAGTTTTGGTTAATGAATATACTTCAAATACTATAGATGTTTCACAATTAAGCTCGGGGATGTATTTTGCAGAAGTTATGGTTGAAGGTAATAGCACCACAAATAAATTAATAAAAATCTAGAAATCATGAAAAGATTGTATGTAAATTTTAAAACCTAAGCAAAAATGAAATTGACACTAAATTTTCTTTTCTTATTAATAGTAACAATTTCTTCTTCACAAATCATAGATTTCCCAGAAGGCAGTTTTAAATATGCATTAATAAATTCCGAAGTTGTAGACTTGGATGGTGATGGAACTGTAGATAGTAATATAGACACTAATAATGATGGAGAAATTCAGGTCTCGGAGGCAGAAGCAGTTCTAGGGATTAATCTTTATAACTATGGGATTTTTCCTTCGTTAGAGGGAATGGAACATTTCGTTAATATAGAATGGTTAATATGCTCCGAGTCCTACACTGCATTTGTAGACTTTTCACAAAATACAAAAATTGAACGAATAACCATCTCTCACAATGCTTTAACAAACCTAGATGTATCACAAAATACAAATCTTAAATGGTTAAATTGCACGAACAATAGATTAGTTAATTTGAACATAAAAAATGGAGATAATACTAGTTTAGAGCTATTTCACGCGCTTTACAATCCAGACTTGGCATGTATTCAGGTAGACGATGTTGCGTATGCAAATAATGCTCCTAATTGGAAAAAAGATGCTATGGCCATATATAGTGAAGACTGTGAATTGGTTGGTATTGAAGACTTCGCTGCCACAGATTTTAAATTATTCCCCAATCCCACTGAAAATATGCTAAACATTCAATCCAAAACCCCCATTGAGAATGTAAAAATATATTCTCCCCAAGGAGTTTTGGTTAATGAATATAATTCAAATACTATAGATGTTTCACAATTAAGCACTGGAATATATTTTGTAGAAATTACGGTTGATGATAAGAGTGTAACAAAGAAATTTATAAAAAATTAAAAAATAGTTCTTACAAAATCGGTTTTTCGGCCACAACTCTTATTTGAGTAATATCAGATTTATACAATCTTTGAAATGTAGACCGAAAGAAATGATAAGCATTTCCAGAAATATAAAACAGATTATCGCCTATAGCTTTACGAAGCGATCTGTAACCTGGCGGATTGGTATATTTTAAATCCTTAACATCTAAAACCTTATACCCTGCATGTTTAAAGAGATTTCCTAGGTTTATCTCAGCCCAAGTGAAAAAATGATTGTGAATGTTGCCGTCAACATATTTTTTGCGTCTTTCGTGAGGCACAACAAATACAATTTTCCCTCCAGGTTTTAATTTTTTATATAAATGCTTAATTTCGGCGAGTGGATTCTCTACGTGCTCCAAGGCGTGGTTTGAAATTATTACATCAGCCCATTCATCTTCAATTGCATCTGCATTTTTATGAGAAGTTATCCCAATTGTTTTTGCGAATTCGCGTGCCGTATCATTAATTTCTATCCCTAATTTATTTTTGCATATTAAATTTTTAAGCAAATACCCGCCGCCAGAACCAAAATCTATAACGTTATCTGTTTCTTTAATATAATCTTTGAATTTAAATATATTGGAAATTCCCCCGAATTCACCACGTGCCTTTTGCCATTTAAAATAATCTTCATTGTAATGATCCATTCTTAGAATTTAAATTTTATTAGAGCAGCAAATATAGTAAAAGATGATTGGTAGTAGAGCTATTCTTTTAGTGGGTAAAAGTTTTCTATTTTGGATGTCTATATATCAACACTACATTTTTTAAATTTCATTTTATTGCAAAACGTCAACTCAATTCTCAAAAAAACTTACTTTTGCACCAAAGTTCACAATAATGAAACAAGTAATCCAAAACTTTAAAACTGGAGAATTATATGTAGATGAGGTGCCAAACCCTTCCATTTCGGAAAATATGGTGCTAGTGGAGAACAAATTTTCTCTAATAAGTGCGGGAACTGAAAGAGGTACCGTTAAAGTTGGGAAAGCCAGTCTTATAGGCAAAGCCAAACAACGACCAGACCTTGTGGCGCAAGTACTTCAAAATATCAAAAAAGAAGGATTAAAGGCCACAATTGATAAAGTAAAAACCAAACTTGATTCATTAAAAGCACTTGGTTATAGCACATCTGGTGTTGTTGCTGCTTCCATGGACAGCAACAGCAAATTCAAACCAGGAGATCGCGTTGCCTGCGCTGGGCAGGATTATGCCTCGCATGCCGAGGTCGTTGCCATTCCACAGAATCTAGTGGTTAAAATTCCAGATAATGTTTCTTTTGAAGAAGCCAGTTTTACTACCCTTGGCGCAATTGCTTTACAGGGTGTTCGACAAGCAGAACCTAGATTAGGTGATAAAGTTTGTGTAATCGGCCTTGGCCTTTTGGGACAGCTTACCGTACAATTGCTAAAAGCAAACGGTTGTCGCGTTTTTGGAGTAGATCTTTCAAAAAACTTGGTAGACCTTGCTATTAAAAGTGGTGCAGATGGTGCCATGCTTCGTAGCGAATCAAATTTAAATACTGCCATAGACAACTTTACGGAAGGTCACGGATTTGATAGCGTGATTATCACTGCCGCTGCCCCAAGTAATGACCCTATTGAGCTTTCTGCAGTTATAAGTCGTAAAAAAGGAAAAGTTATTGTGGTGGGCGCCGTAAAAATGGACATTCCTCGCGACCCCGATTTTTACAGAAAGGAACTGGAACTGAAAATGTCCTGCTCCTATGGCCCTGGAAGATACGACAATACCTATGAGGAGGACGGCCATGATTATCCTTTCGCCTACGTTCGCTATACCGAGCAGCGCAATATGGAAACCTTTTTAGACCTCATTTCTCAAGGTACCGTAAACCTTAAAGATCTTATCACACATACCTTTGACATTGCTGATGCTGAAAAAGCCTACGACATTGTCTTGGGCAAAGTGGAAGAACCACATATTGGTATTCTCTTGGCCTATCCTGAAAGCGAGACGAAAAAAATATCTCTTGTTTCGGTGCAATCCAATGCGGTTTCAACCGTAAATATTGGTTTTATTGGTGCGGGAAGTTTTGCACAGAGCTATCTGATTCCCTATACAAAAAAAGAAGGCGCATCTCTTGATACAGTTGTTACCACCAAAGGGATTACCGCTAAAAATGTAGCTTCAAAGTTTGGCTTCAACAATGCTTCTTCTGAAGCGCAGGATGTTATAAATAAAAAAGATATAAATACGGTTTTCATTGCAACACCGCATAACAGCCACGCTCCTTATGTGATGGAAGCACTCAAGGCTGGAAAAAATGTTTTCGTTGAAAAACCTTTGGCGATGAATTATGATGAATTAGAGGAAGTTAAAAAGGTTTATCAAGAAAGTAATCAAAAATTAATGGTTGGTTTTAACCGAAGATTTTCTCCAATTGCTGAAAAAATAAAGTCAGAATTTGTAGGCAATGGTGAGCCAAAAGTGGTCAACATTCGTGTGAATGCTGGCTTCATTCCGAAAGATCATTGGACGCAAAATAAAAACATTGGTGGTGGAAGAATTATTGGCGAAATGTGCCATTTTATTGACTTAATGCAATATTTCACAGATGCAAAACCTGTAAAAGTGTATGCAGCATCCATCAAAACTGATAACCAAAACCTTACTTCCGAAGATAATATTTCAATTACCGTTTCCTTTAGCGACGGTTCCATTGGAAACCTTTTATATTTAGGAAATGGCGACAAATCCCTTCCAAAGGAATTGATAGAGGTTTTCAGTGGCGGAAAAGTTGGCAGAATACATGATTTTAGAAAAGGCGATTTCCATAAAGGCAACAAACAAATAAAGTTAAAGATGGACGGCAAAGGTCACAAACAGGAAGTTGAAGCATTTCTGAAGTCCTTGAAACAAAACACCGAAGCGCCAATTCCTTTTGAATCTATCTATCTTACAACGCTTACAACGTTTAAAGTTTTGGATTCATTGGCTACGGGATTGCCTCAAAATATCGAATTATAACAATTAAGAAAGTTTATTCTACTAGATTAGTATTTAAAGAAATATGATTTTTTCTACTCCACTATTTTTAGTATTCTTCATTGTTGTTTTTGCTATTTATTGGTTCGTTTTGGGTGCCATTAAAAACGATGATACCCGTTTAAAAGCAAGAATTATTTTTCTTCTTTTGGCATCGTATTATTTCTACATGTCGTGGAATCCAATGTTTATTTTACTCATTCTTTTTTCAACATTGGTAGATTTTATAGCCGGAAAGGAAATTTATAAGGCTACTTCCAAACACAAAAAGAAGTTTTTCTTAATACTCAGTTTGGTAATCAATTTGGGTTTTTTGGCCTATTTTAAGTACGTAAACTTCTTTCTTGATACTGTAAACCAAGTCTCAGGGTTGGTTTCAGACGGCGGTGGAACCAATTTCTTTGTAAACGTAATTTTACCAGTAGGGATTTCATTTTACACTTTTCAATCTATGTGTTATACCATAGATATCTACAATGATAAAATGAAACCATCAAAAGATTTTTTCGAATTTTCATTGTATGTTACTTTCTTCCCCCAACTTGTTGCAGGGCCTATTGTTCGGGCTATAGATTTTATTCCACAGTTAAAAGCGAACAACTATTTTAAGAATATAAACTTTCAGCTTGCTGCGAATTACTTCCTGCTTGGGTTGGTAAAAAAAGTAGTAATTGCTGATAATATTGCGCAAATATCTGATGTAATATTTGCAAACCCCGAACAGCACGGCACCCTAGCAACTTGGGTTGGCGTAGTTTCCTATAGCATTCAGATATATTGTGATTTTTCTGGCTATTCTGATATGGCAATAGGAGTTGCGGCACTTTTGGGATTCAAACTTATGGAGAACTTTAATATGCCCTATAATGCTACAGATATAACCATGTTCTGGCGAAAATGGCATATTAGTTTATCTACCTGGCTTCGCGATTATCTTTTTATTCCGCTTGGAGGAAGCCGATGTTCCAAGCCAATGTATTATAGAAACCTAATGATTACGATGCTTTTGGGCGGTTTGTGGCATGGTGCCAGCTGGAACTTTGTAATTTGGGGAGGCTTGCACGGCGGTGCACTTATTGTGCACAAATTATATAAAACAAAGGTTTCAAGTAAATTTAATTTTACTGGAATAACGGCTTCCATTTATACAATTTTTGCGTGGTTAATGACGATGATTTTTGTGATGGTCACTTGGGTTTTCTTTAGGGCGCAAACCCTAGCAGACTCTTTATATATGATAAAGAAAATGTTCGTGTTTGAGAACAGTGAGAACTACGTCGTTCCTTTGTTCTTCGTTTTATTACTTGCCTTAACAGTGGTTGGACACTTTTTCGGTACAAAATATTTTGATAAGGTTGAACAAAAGCAAGACCACATTTTTTCAAGACCAGTTGTTCAGGGACTCTTGTTCGGTCTGGCGATATTTATGGTACTTCTCTTTGGAAGTGATGACAATCAGGCTTTTATTTATTTTCAATTTTAAGGAATGATGGAAAACAAACAACGCCTATTTTTAATTCAGTTTATGATCGCCGCACTGTTCTTTGTACTGCTGGCAAATATCGTTTCGTCTTCCTTCATAAAAGATCCCGAAGGTGTTCCATTCTTGGCCTTAAATGAAGACCTAAACACCATGGCAAAGTCTAGGGAAGCTTTGCTGGATTCTTTAATAGCAATAAACAATTTGACCATTGACCCTTCAGACGGAAACGATATTGACCGAGTTCTAAACAATTTAAAGTATTCAAAAAAAGAAAAACTATTAATAGTGGGATCTTCCCAGCTTATTGTTGTTCAGGGTGAAGAATACTGGAAATCCCGTTCCCAAGTTGTTTCAACAAAAATAGAATATTTAACCAACGATAAATACCAGACATACAATCTTTCCATGGGAGGAATGACGGCCCCTGAAAAATTGTTGATTGCTAACAAAGCTGCCTCAATTCTGCAGCCCCAAAACATAATTATTGCAATGACACCTTGGGATAGCGGTGTCAATAAAACAAGACCTACTTTACAAGCAATAGAAAAAAATACCTATAAAACTCAAGATGAAATTAAGGATTTGAACAAAGCTAGTTTAGCTAAAGAAGAATTCAAATTTCCAATCACATTTAACAATAAAATAAGTGCCTACCTTGAAGGTATTACAAAGGAAAAAAGCATTCTTTATTCCAAAAGAACTGGAATTCAAAAATGGCTTAAATACAAAACAGATGCACTATTTGGGTCTCATAAAGTAGATACCTTAACTATCGCCTCTGAAGTAACGGATGAGTTGAAACCAGAGTACTGGTCCACCAATAAGCAGGAACTGAATGATATAACAGGTTGGGATAGTATAGCAATGCATTCCGGGAAGAAGTCATTAAAAATCTCGAATGCAAACCCTCAAAATGCTTTGTGGTTGGGCGATCCTATATATCTGGATACTCCATCCAAAACCTTCAATTTTGAGGCATACAGCAAAGCTGAAAATATAGGCGGAAACATAACATTTTATGCTTTCTATTTGGGAGTGACATTTGAAGATGGTTCCGAAACTCAGTTTTACAATAACCTTAGTTTTTCAAAAGAAGACCACGATTGGCAAAAAGTAAATACCACAATTACTTTTGATAAAAATGTGGTTAGCCTACGCCCTTTCTTGCTTTTTTATGGAGGAACGGGTACAGTTTGGTTTGACGATGTAAAAATAACTCAAGGAGATGATGATTCCAAAAGCGAGAATTTGGTTCCTAATGCTGGTGCTGAAGACAAATCTTTAATCCGAAAAAACGCAGCGTATTTATACAGTCAGGCAGATTGGCAATTGATTTTGCTGAACATGAAAAATTCTGTAGATTTTTTAGCAGCCCAAAACAAAGAATTTTCTTCTAAATCAGCTTTATTAATCACGCCATTCTGGCATTATAATAACAAACTTGCCTATCCACAAATTAAGGAGTACAGAGATTTAATTGAAAACATAAAAGCCTATTGTACGGAGAAGAATGTTAGGTTTATAGATGCATCTTATATTCTTTCCGCTGAAAATTTTGGAATATACAAAAACGGGGAAGACAAGGATAAAATTGATGTGCTTCACTTTAATGAAAATGGCCATAATAAGCTAGCGCTTTACATTATAGACCAATTGGACTTATAAAAACAAGTTTATAGCAATACTAAAGGGGAAATATTGCTACTTTTGCCCCGAAATTGCGAAACACATGTTACCACATAATGGTTTTTTGGAAAGTTTTCAAAAACTAAAATCCTATTGCGAAAAAGAAAACTTTAAGGGTTGGGATCCATATGATGGGCTTAACAGCAAATTGTTCAAATCACTTCCCGTAATTTCCAAATCCCGTTTTTTCAGACTTGCTTGGATTCAGGTTTTTAAAAGAAGCCCGATTAATTTACGCCAAATTACTTCCGTAGAAAAAGGCTATAACGCTAAAGGACTTGGTCTTTTCATCACTGGGTATTGCAATCTTTATAAAACTGACCCCAAACCTGAATATCTCAAAAAAATAAACCAGCTTTCCGCACAAGTTCTGAAAATGCAGACCCAAGGATATTCCGGAGCCTGTTGGGGCTATAATTTTGACTGGCAGGCACGCGCTTTCTTTCAACCCAAAGGAATGCCTACGGTTGTTGCCACTACGTTTATCACTGAAGCATTACTGGAAGCTTATAAAATCACGAAAAACGAAGAATATTTAGAAGTTGCAAAGGGCGCAACGCAATTCGTTTTAAAGGATTTAAACAGAACGTATGATGAAAAGGACGACTTTTCTTTTTCTTATTCACCATTGGACAAAACACAGGTTTTTAATGCTTCGTTGCTCGGTGCGAAACTATTGAGTTTGGTTTATGAGTTTACCAAAGAAGAAAACCTACTAATCGAAGCCAGAAAAGCAGTGCAATATGCTGCCGATTTTCAACAGGAAAATGGTGCTTGGGCTTACGGAACTCTGCCATACCACCAATGGGTTGATAACTTTCATTCAGGTTATAATCTGGAATGTATTTATACCTATCAAAAAATATCTGGTGACAACTCCTTTTCTAAACATATTGAAAAAGGATTGGATTATTATTTAAAAACTTTTTTTACGGAAGAAGGGATTTCAAAATATTATAACAATTCTGTTTTTCCAATTGATATTCACGCGCCTGCACAATTGGTCGTAACTTTGAGCAAACTGGAAGTTTTCAAGAAGAATGAAAAATTAATCGACAAAGTTTTGAATTGGACCGTGGAGAACATGCAGTCAGATAAAGGATTTTTCCAGTATCAAAAAAATAAATTTTTTAACTCAAACATTCCATATATGCGATGGGCACAGGCTTGGATGTTTTATGCATTTTCATACTATTTTTTAGAAACAAATGAACAATAGAATCCAAATCCTAAACACGACCATAGATAACCTTTCTATGGAGGAAACCCTTGCATTGGTGCAGGAAAAAATCCAAACTGGTGAACAACTCCACCATGTAGTCGTAAATGCAGGTAAAGTTGTGGCGATGCAAAAGGATTCAGAACTACGCCAAAGTGTCAATCAAAGTAATATCATCAACGCTGACGGACAAGCTGTGGTTTGGGCCTCACGGTTTTTAGGAAAACCACTTAAGGAGCGCGTTGCTGGTATAGACCTTATGGCAAGCCTCGTTGAAATGGCACATAAAAATCACAACAAAATTTTCTTATTTGGAGCAAAAGAAGAAGTGGTTAAAAGCGTTGTTGAGAAATACGCTGAAAGCTACGGTCCAGAAATCATTGCAGGATATAGAAACGGATACTTCTCCCCTTCAGAGGAAAAAACAATTGCGCAACAAATAGCAGACAGCGGAACCCAAATGCTCTTCGTCGCAATATCCTCCCCCATCAAGGAAAATTTTCTCTACAAATACCGCGATATTCTTAAAGAAGTAAACCTAATTATGGGCGTAGGCGGCAGTTTTGATGTAGTGGCTGGAAAAACCAAGCGTGCACCTACCTGGATGCAAAACGCAGGTCTAGAATGGTTCTATCGCTTTGCCCAAGAACCTAGGCGCATGTGGAAACGCTATTTGGTGGGAAATTCTAAATTTATTTACTTGGTACTTAGAGAGCGTTTTTCAAATAAACGATAATTGCATTATTAAATACTAGTAGATTTATTTCAGGATGGGTAACTGTCTTGTCCAAAAACCCTCCTCCATAGATACTCCATAGCAAAGCCATACCAAAGCCATAGCAAAGTCATTAAAATGTAAGAAAATAGCCCTTTTTTCCTACAAATATATAATGGTTCAAAACACCTACGGTTTTTTAAAGTATTGCAAAATGACTTTCTGAATTAAATTGAAAGTTCAAATAAGGTTTTTAGGCGAGAGTTTTCTATCTTTCCCTAAAATTTAAGATACGCTAAATAACAATGAGGATACTGCTCTCCGCCATATACCCCTATGCTTTTTTGCTGCTCTACCTTATTATCCCATTTGATGAATATTTCAGGGCCCCACCAAACATATTGTTGGCTATACTCCTAGTAGCTTTTCCATTTGTTGTTAAAAAAGAGGATTTAAAAAAACTCAAATCACTCCCGATTGCAATATTTTTAGGTTTTTTTGCATACCTCTGCCTTAATTCATTTTTTTCAGGTCGATGGGATGGAGATTTCAACGTTATCAAAAAAGTATTGATAGCCGTAGGGCTTGCAATTCTTTACATTCCAGTGGCGGATGTAAAAAAAATAAACAGCGCAATCATTTTTTCATCATTGGCAGCCATCATTTTTTCGGTCTATAATTTTGTGCTAATAACTGACGCAACTGGAAGTTTTGCTCTTGGTGATTCTCCACAAGTCATAGAATCCCTATTGATAGATAGGCTTTATTTAGGGCTACTCAGCACTTTCAGTATTTTGATTTCCTTTCAGGCAATTCAAAAAAAATACCACCCCAACAACAACTATTATTTGGCCAATATTTTTGTCAATGCACTATTCATTATTTTAATCGCTTCAAAAATTGCCGTTGTTTCGTTGTTTATACTGTTATTGATTAGACAGTTTTATGGCCAACGGAAAATTTGGAAGCTTGTAATTGCCGTTTTAGCATTAGCCGCGGTAGTGGGATTGTTCTTAATTATTAAAAATGAAAGAAGCATTCAATTCAACCAAGAAAGCCACAAAAGTCCTCCTGCTTTTATTGAAAAATCAATGACCTATGAACTCAGGGCAGTGGTTTGGAAGTGCGCTCAAAACATAATTAATGAAGAAGGTTTTTCTTTAACCGGAATGGGTTTCGACACTACAAAAGAGAAGTTGGTTTCTTGTTACGAAACTCAAATTTCCAATCCAACGAAAAAAGAAAAATTTGTTTCTGAACGCTATAACACACATAACCAGTTTTTGGATTTTTACCTAAGTGCAGGTTTTATAGCCTTGTTGCTTTTCTTGGTTTTTATTGTTGCCAGTGTTTTCTCAACCCGAAAGCAATTTTTACCCACAGCTATGTTGGCAATATTGATAATGTACTGTTTAGTTGAAAATCTATTTAACCGACAGATTGGAGCATATTATGTAGGCTTCATTTTGATTGTACTAATGACAACTGCTAAACCCGCGGAAAACAACAGTATAAAAAAGATATAAAAAGAATTGCAAATTGTACTTTTGCGCTTTGATAACAAAAAAACCTTTTCAATTTTTGAAAAGATAGAAAGAGATAAATGAAAATTTCAGTAATAGGAACTGGCTATGTAGGCCTTGTAACAGGAACCTGTTTGGCAGAAACAGGAAATGAAGTAGTCTGTGTAGATATAGACAAGGCGAAAGTAGAAAAAATGCGTAACGGCGAAGTGCCAATCTATGAACCGCATTTAGACGTGCTTTTTGAAAGAAATATTAAAGCGAATCGTTTAAAGTTTACAACTTCACTAGAAGAAGGTTTGGAACATGGTGACATTATTTTTCTTGCACTTCCAACCCCAGAAGATGAAGACGGCTCTGCAGATCTTTCCTATGTTTTGAGCGTTTCCGAAGAAATTGGAAAGAAAATAAAGAGTTACAAAGTAATCGTGGACAAAAGTACTGTGCCTGTAGGTACAGCGGAAAAAGTGCACAGTGTAATTGCAAAAAATGCTTCTTGTAAATTTGATGTAGTTTCCAACCCAGAGTTTCTTCGTGAAGGCTTTGCGGTAGACGATTTTTTAAAACCCGAACGCATCGTTGTTGGGTCCAGCAGTGAAAGAGCAACTGATTTGATGAAAAAGCTTTATGGTCCTTTTGTACGCTCGGGAAATCCAATAATCATAATGGATGAAAAATCAGCCGAGCTCACAAAATATGCTGCAAACTCCTTTTTGGCTACCAAGATTACTTTTATGAACGAAATTGCCAACTATTGCGAAAAAGTTGGCGCAGATGTAGATATGGTTCGTGCCGGAATGGGCAGCGACAGCCGTATTGGCAAGCGTTTTCTTTTTCCTGGAATTGGTTATGGTGGGTCTTGCTTCCCAAAAGATGTGAAAGCACTTCAGAAAGCTGGAAAAGATAAAAACTACGACTTCAAGATTTTGAATTCAGTAATCGAGATCAATTCAGCTCAAAAAACAATTTTACTGCCTAAAATTGAGAAATATTTCAACAACAATTTAAAAGGAAAGACAATCGCTATTTGGGGATTGGCCTTTAAACCCGAAACAGATGATATCCGCGAAGCCCCATCCATAGATATGATGGAAGCATTGCTAGATAAAGGAGCTAAACTCCAAGTGTTTGATCCCGAAGCAATGCCGAATATTGAAAAACGGTTTGGCAATAAATTGAATTATTCAGATTCTATGTATGCTGCGCTTGACAAAGCAGATGCACTTTTAATCTGTACCGAATGGAGTATTTTCCGTACCCCCGATTATGACAGACTGAAAAAATTATTAAAAAACCCTGTTGTTTTTGATGGCCGAAATTTATATAACATCCAAGATATGGAAACAGAAGGTTTCACCTATGTTTCCGTAGGAAGAAAAGCAATTAATCTATGAGGAAGCGTGTACTTATTACAGGTGCCGCAGGGTTTTTAGGCTCTCACCTCTGCGATAAATTTATAGCTGAAGATTTCCACGTAATCGCGATGGACAATCTTATTACGGGCGATCTTAAAAACATTGCCCATCTTTTTAAATTGGAAGCTTTTGAGTTCTACCATCACGACATAACTAAGTTCGTTCATGTTCCAGGGAAGATAGATTATATACTCCAATTTGCTTCGCCTGCAAGCCCGATAGATTATTTAAAAATACCCATCCAGACCTTAAAAGTAGGATCTTTGGGAACACACAACCTTTTGGGGTTGGCGAAGGAGAAAAACGCGCGCATTTTAATAGCCTCTACTTCCGAAGTTTATGGCGATCCTTTGGTGCATCCGCAAACTGAGGAGTATTTTGGAAACGTAAATACCATTGGTCCTCGAGGGGTTTATGACGAAGCAAAACGCTTTCAGGAATCCATTACTATGGCTTACCATAGATTTCATGGTTTGGAAACCCGTATTGCACGTATTTTCAACACCTATGGTCCAAGGATGAGGCTGAATGATGGCCGTGTAATTCCAGCATTTATTGGACAATCGCTTCGGGGCGAAGACTTAACCGTATTCGGAGATGGAATGCAAACCCGTTCGTTCTGCTATGTGGATGATGAGGTGGAAGGATTGTACCGTTTATTGATGAGCGATTATTCCCTGCCTGTTAACATTGGTAATCCCGAGGAAATAACAATTCTTGATTTTGCGAAAGAGATAATCAAATTAACAGGCACCGAGCAAAAGATAGTCTTTAAACCATTGCCACAAGATGACCCTATGCAGCGAGAACCGGATATCTCAAAAGCAAGGGAAATATTGGGTTGGGAACCAAAAGTATCGAGAGAGGAAGGAATGAAGAAAACTTTTGAATATTTTAAAAATCTTTCAAAAGAGGACCTTTTTAAAAGTGAACATAAAGATTTTTCAAAACACAATAGATAAAAAATGTTTAAAAGTGGAAGATATTCTGGGTGGTTGCGGCCTATTTCTTATGGAATAGACCTTTTCTTTATCCATTTTTTCGCTTTTGAATTTTTTGGCACACCCTTTCCATATTTTAATTATATTGTTTTTTTGACCGTTGCGTGGCCATTGCTTTCATTGCGTTCAGGTTTTTATGAGATTTATCGCTTTACCCATCTTGCAAAAATAATGTCCTTAATAGGAAGACAGGGAGTTATTTTTGTTCTGATTGTTTTTTCCTTTTTTGGCTTTTATAATGAGTTGTCTACTTCGGCATCATCGATATTTAAATATATTCTATTGGTGATGGGCTGTATTACTATTGTAAAATTAGGAGTCTTCTTTCTTCTCAAGAAATATCGCTTGCATCTGGGAGGAAACGTTCGTAAGGTTGTTATAATTGGTCTTAACCAAAAGACAGATCTGTTGCGGAAGTTTTTCACCACCAATCCCGTTTATGGCTATAAACTCTACAAAACCTTTGATCTAAAAGGTCCGGACAAAGTTTCCATAGAGGAATGTATGGATTATATTTTGGAGGAAGAGATAGATGAGGTGTATTCTTCTGTAGCGGAAATTGGGAATAAAGATCTTATTAAACTGATTGATTTTGTGGACAACAACCTCAAAATCCTAAAATTTCTTCCCGACAACAAAGAGATTTATAGCAAAAAACTGGATTTTACTTATTACGGAGTACTACCCATCCTGTCTCTGAGAAAAATCCCAATGGATGAACCTTTTAATAAGTTTATAAAACGAAGTTTTGATATTGTACTTTCACTATTGGTTATCATAGGGCTTT
Organism: Aequorivita antarctica; assembly: GCF_007997155.1. Taxonomy (GTDB): domain Bacteria; phylum Bacteroidota; class Bacteroidia; order Flavobacteriales; family Flavobacteriaceae; genus Aequorivita; species Aequorivita antarctica. The sequence goes on from NZ_VORT01000001.1 coordinate 202,044, forward strand.
TATCTTGGCTAACACCCTTGCTTGGACTTTGGATAAAGTTGGAATCCAAAGGGCCTGTATTTTTTAAACAAAAAAGGAATGGTCTGGACTATAAAGAGTTTTATTGTTACAAGTTCAGATCCATGAAGCCCAACCCTATGGCGCACTTACACCAAATAAAAAAAGGAGACGAACGCGTAACAAAGGTCGGACGCATAATCCGAAAGACTAGTATCGATGAGCTGCCACAGTTTATCAATGTGCTAAAGGGTGAAATGAGTGTGGTGGGACCGCGCCCACATATGGTAAGTCACACCCATATGTACGCCGAAAGGATCGACAAATTTATGGTTCGCCATTTTATCAAACCAGGCATAACAGGATTGGCACAAATAAGTGGTTTCCGTGGCGAGGTGGAAAGCGAGAGCCATATTATCAATAGAGTGAAATATGATATTTTTTATCTCGAAAACTGGAGTCTTTTTCTCGATCTAAAGATCGTCTTCCAAACTATCTTCAACGCGCTTCGAGGCGAAGATAAGGCATACTAAATAGCTTTAAGAGAAACAATAAACGATTCAAACTGCCTAGTGAAATCAAATGCCAAAATAGAATTATTCTGAACAATTTCTTTTGGAAAACGTTGCAATTCCATTTGGGAAATAGAATTTATTAAATCTTGTAGCGCTCCAAAATCGTCTACAGGAACAACCCACCCCAAAGATTCTTTTTCTACAATTTCGCCACCTTCTCCACCAGCAAAATATAGCACCGGCAGCCCCAAACGGGTGTATTCAAATATTTTTGAGGGAACGGATCCATAAATTCTCTTAATTAAGGGAATAAAAGCAATATCATAACCTTGTAGTGCCTTGTGAAGTGAAGGCCTATCCAATTCGCCGTAAAAAAAGATGTTTTGTTTTTGCAACGACTTTAGTTTTTCAGCCTCTGGCCCTGCTCCGTAGATGTGAAGGCTTACATTTTTTGGAAATGTAATTCGTTGGCAGATTTCAAAAATTCCTTGTGCCATTCCCAATAAACCCGCGTAAACGATTTTGATTTCTTCGGATGTTGGTTTTTCTTTTATTGAAGGAGCATCAAAGTTTGGAATATTGCGATACAAAAAGAAAAGTTTCTCTGCTTCAAATGTTGAAATATGTTGAAGAATTTCTTCAGATTGTCCAACAATTAAATATGCCTTTCGATAACAGAAACGCTCCATTTTCAATAGTATTGAATAATACAATCCTTTTTTCAAAATACCCATTTCTAGTCCCGCCAATGGCCATAAGTCGGAAACATTCAAGATTATCTTTTTTGAAAACATTCGTCCCAAACAAACCGCAGTAAATCCTATAAAAACAGGAGAGTATTGAATAAATATTTTTTTTGGCACTTTGTTGAAAATAAAGAATAACACCAAACTCAATGAAAACGAAAGCATTGAAACCAACCGAACAAATTTATTGGCAGAATTGCTTGGCCAAGTCCATAATCGAAATATTTTTCCAAAAGAAGCATCTTCTGTAAATGACAACTTTCCCCTGTAAGCTTCAAATATTTTTCCATTGGGATAATTTGGCAATGGACAAACTACTTTTACTGAATAACCAGCTTTCCCTAAACCTTCTGCAATGCTTTGCATTCGGTTGGCTGCCGCACCTTTTTCGGGCGGAAAATAGTTAGTTATTAGAAGGATTTCTTTTGACAATTTTTGAAAGAAGTTATTGTATTACCATGGAAACGAACTGCTTCAATTTGCCGCTTGCAGTTCTGTCCAACTGCTCTTTTCGGTTAAAATGAAAGGTGAGTCCCTTTTCTAAAAACTGCTCCAGTGTTTCTGTTATAGCCTTTATTTTCTCCGCTTTTAAAATTTCATTACTCACATAATTTATTTCAAAAGTATCAATCTTTGTTTGAATCACTTTAAATTCCTTCATGTTTCCACTTTCTTCCATTATTTTTTTCGTGATAACATAAAAAGTCATCCCTGCTGCTTTTTTCCCGCTGGGAAGTAATGCAAAATCATTAGTTCTGCCCAATAACTTTTTCAAGATAGGCTTTTTGGAAGTGCTTTTTTCGCTTAAAGCACCGTAATCACCAATTTCATAACGGATAAACGGATGTGCTTTGTTGTCCAATGAAGTAATAACTATTCGCCCTTCTTTTCCCAAAGTAAGCGGTTTGTCGTTTTCATCCAAAATTTCCATAAAAAGCGTTTTAGAATCCACTTCCCATTCGCCTTCTGGATTGGTAAACGCAATGACGCCCACTTCTGAGCATCCATATTCATTGACCACGGGAACACCAAGATGTTTTTCGAGCAAATTTTTGTCATCCTCAAAAAGCATCTCGGAAGTAACGATGCAGACTTTCAATGAAGGGCAAACATACTTTAAAACAATATTTTTTTCCTTCAAATATTTCGCGAAAAGCACAATACTGCTGGTATAACCGTTGATATAATCAAACGGTTTCTTTTTGTAAACTTCCAACATTTCGTCCAATGCTTTTTCGGAAAGATCAAGTATTGAAAACCGATGGCGGTTAGCCAGAAAATCTTTTAGCTGTACGGTTTTGTTTTCAATTGTATCTAACGGGATTCCGTAATAACGTGCCTGAAGTGAAGTGTTGAAGTCTATTCCGTACCAACCAAACCGCTCCATGTGGTATGCCCAAGTGATAGCGTGGCTGTACTTGTCTTTCGCAAAACGAATAGGATTACCACTGGAACCCGACGTTTTGTTTAGGTAAACATTCTTTTCTGAAAAACCTTTTGTAAGCCTTTCTTGCAATGGTATTTGATAATCTTCCTTTTTCATTATAGGAAGTGATTCCCAATCTGAAAAACTACCTTTCACCTTCTTGCGATAAAAACGGTTGTGCTCTAACTGATAATTTACAATTTTGGCCTTTTTTACACTCAAAAATGCTTCGTAATCTGCTTCTTTTATTTCAGAAATTTGAAGCAATTCCTCCTTGGCCCTCTTAATAGGGAAACGTTTCAGAAAAAGGGAAAAGTCGAAAAGTCTCAAAGGCTTACTTTAATTTTTAAATAAATTAGCGGTTCAAGGTACAAATTTACTGAAACCCAATTTGCGAAAGTTTTTATTCCAAAACTTTCGCAAATTGTTAGTTCTAGAAATCCTACTGAATAGCGGGACCTTTTATTTGCTATTGACTTGTTTTAGCATTAAAATGAATTATTTTTGACACCGAAACAAAACATTTCAATTATGAATATTCTCATCCTTGGTTCCGGTGGTCGCGAACATACTTTTGCTTACAAACTTTCACAGAGCAAACGTTGCGAAAAACTTTTTGTGGCGCCCGGAAACGCCGGTACGCCATCAATAGCGACAAATATAAACATAAAGGCAACCGATTTTGAGGCTGTAAAAAAATGTGTTGTTGAAAATAAAATCGAAATGGTAGTGGTTGGCCCGGAAGACCCTTTGGTGCAAGGAATAGCTGATTATTTTTCTGAAACAAATGAATTGAAAAACGTAATGCTCATAGGACCGTCAAAACGCGGTGCATTATTGGAAGGAAGCAAACAGCGCGCAAAAGAGTTTATGATGCAGCACAACATTCCCACGGCTGCTTACGAGAGCTTTACTGTTGAATCTTTGGACGCAGGAAAAGTATTTTTGGAAAAATTAAATCCACCCTATGTTTTGAAAGCCGACGGATTGGCCGCAGGAAAAGGTGTTTTGATTTTGAAAGATTTAAACGAAGCCAAACAGGAACTTGAAAATATGCTTGCGCATAGCAAGTTTGGCGAAGCGAGCTCCAAAGTTGTCATAGAAGAATTTTTGGACGGCATAGAACTCAGCGTTTTTGTACTTACTGATGGCAAAAACTACAAAATTCTTCCTACAGCAAAAGATTATAAGCGTATTGGCGAAGGAGATACTGGTTTAAATACGGGAGGAATGGGCGCCATTTCACCAGTTCCTTTTGCCGATGATATTTTGATGAAAAAGATTGAAGACCGAATCGTGAAACCAACCGTGAACGGTCTTTCCGAAGAAAATATTGATTACAAAGGTTTTGTGTTCATCGGCTTGATAAAAGTAAACAACGAACCTTACGTTATAGAATACAACGTGCGTATGGGCGATCCCGAGACCGAAGTGGTGCTTCCTCGCATAAAAACAGATTTGGTTGATTTATTTGAAGCCACCTATCATCAAAAACTCAATGTTATAAATATTGAAATTGACGAAAGAGCAGCAGCGACGGTAATGCTCGTTTCAGGCGGCTATCCTGAAGATTACGAAAAAGGAAAGGAAATTTCAGGCATAGAAAACGTGGAAGGCTCCATCGTTTTTCACGCTGGAACAAAATCAGAAAATGGTAGAATTCTCACCAATGGGGGCCGTGTTTTGGCCGTAACTTCATTGGACAGTGATTACAAAAAGGCACTAAAAAAATCCTATCAAAATATAGAAAAACTATCTTTTGACAGGATGAAGTATCGTACTGATATAGGCTTCGACCTTTAACCCCAACCACTAAAGGTGAGAAGGCAAATCCTGAATATTAGGGATTTTCGTTGTAAGTGTATGTGCTTTCCGTGCTTTCGTTGAAACTTTTCAACTTAATCATCCAATAAGTGAAGGCAATAGCACCTGTGAGTAAAAGAGTCCAGGAAACAATATTTGCAAGCCACCAGCTATCAAGCTCTACCTTTGCCAAAGCATTATAAGGGATAAAAAGCACATTTTCAAAAAGAGAAGCTATTCCTTCCCAAAAACCTTTCCAAGTCATATCTTTAATCTTTAGAAAGCAAAAATATAAAAATACCCCTTATGCTAACAAGCTTTTTCGGAAAATCTAATCCAATAAATTATTTAATTCTAGGTGTTTTTATTGTTGTAGGGTATTTATTGGGTGCAATTTCAGGATCTGCCATTGACATTACACCGTTTTTACTGTTTGTTCATGGTATTTTTGTAATTCTTAGTGTGTTGATTATGTTGCTGTTGGATTTTATTATCCGAAAAAACCATTTGACAAAAACAAACACCTTCGCCATTCTATTTTTTACCTGTTTTATGGTAATGCTGCCTGTTATTTTTCTTCAGCATACAATTCTTTTAGCCAATGCTTTTCTAATTCTTGCCTTGCGAAGGATTATGAGTTTGCGAAGCGATAAAAATTCATCAAAGAAAATTCTTGATGCGAGTCTTTGGATTACCATTGCGTCCCTGTTTTATTTTTGGAGCCTGTTGTTTTTTGTGCCACTTTTGATAGCCATTATACAAAAACCGAATTCAAACTATAAGCAGATGCTAATTCCTTTCACAGGTTTTATGGCTGTTTTATTAATAAATACGGCATACCAACTACTTGTATACAATTCGTTTGAGTGGTTTTTTAATTGGAAGGAACCTATAAGTTTTGATTTTTCAAAATACAACTTAGCCTCTGTTTTGGTGCCAGCTACAGTAATTCTCGCTTTTTATATTTGGACGGGATTGTATCGAATTTTAAGACTTTCCGCAGTCTCCTTAAAAGAGAAGTCCAACTATCTTTTGATGCTTTACGTGAGTCTGACCAGCTTATTTGTGGCCTTGATGGGCCCCGAAAAAACGGGCGCCGAAATACTTTTTGTATTGGCTCCCATTTCAATTATTGCGGCTAATTATATTGAAGGATTTGAAACAGATCGTTTTGTGGAAAAAGATGTTTCCGAATTTTGGTTCAAGGAAATTATGCTATGGTTGGTTGTGGTTTTACCGTTTGTATTTTTATTCTTATGAGTCTACTGAATCTTCAAAATATTGAAAAGGAATTAAAAAGACGGCACCAACATCCCTATAAATGGTTCCGAAAGCAGAATGATGCTTGGGATAATTACACAAATTTTATTTACCGAACCTCCAGTTGGGACACGCTTGTTCAGAAAATCGCAATTGTTGCTGAAGCACAGGAATTGGACAAGCAACAGTTTTTTCAATACGCCGCCAACCGATGGTATAATTTCTGGAGCGCACAGACTGTGGAGCAAATATTTGCTGAAATGGAAGGCATTGAGCCTGCTGAGGAAGTAAGAGATTCTGAAAAGGATTTTTATCTCTTAGGAATCCCTTTTGACCATAAAACATCTGTGTTTCCAAAGCAGTTTGAAAAATCTTTTGAATACGCCCAAAGCCACAAAGGCGAATTGATTGAATGGCTTTACAAAAATCAAAGCACCCAAAAACGCCATCATTTCAAAAATCGTCTTTTTATTGTAGTTTTTGAACGTACTGGCGAACACTGGAAACTAAAAGCTGAACTCACACTTCTTAAAAAAGCAATCGAAAAATATGTTGCAGCATTTAAGCCAGCGCAACTACATTCCTTTACTTTTGCCGACGGACAAACAACTTTGAGCGATATTATCTGGGTTTCCAAATGAACTACATAGGCAGCAAACATAAACTCTCCAGCTTCATTTTTGAAACGGTTACCGAAACTTGCGGAAAAGATCTTTCCAAAAAGGTTTTTTGTGACCTTTTTGCAGGTACAGGAATTGTTGGTCGAAATTTTAAACCCTATGTAAAACAAGTAATTGCTAATGATATGGAATTTTACAGCTATGTTCTAAACCAAAATTACATCGGCAATCATACTGCTTTCTATTTCGAAGAATTTTTAAATGAATTGAATTCGCTCAGCGGAAAAAAAGGCTTCATTTTTCAGCATTATTCCGAAGACGGAAAAGCAGGTAGAAACTATTTCACTTCAGAAAATGGACAGAAAATAGATGCGGTTCGACTTCAAATTGAAGACTGGAAAAATACTTCAAAAATTACGGAAGACCAATATTATTTTCTACTGGCCTCTTTGCTGGAAAGCGCGGATAAAGTGGCGAATACTGCCTCCGTTTATGGCGCGTATTTAAAACATATAAAAACTTCAGCTGCAAAAAAATTAGTTATTAAACCCGCTATTTTTCAGCAAACAGAAAGCGCTCATCAAGTTTTTCAGGAAGACAGCAATGCACTTATCAAAAAAATTGAAGGTGATATTCTATATTTAGACCCTCCGTATAATGCCCGTCAGTACGGCGCCAACTATCATTTGCTGAATACTATCGCAAAATATGATACCTTTGTGCCTAAGGGAAAAACGGGTCTGCGCAATTACTACAAAAGCGATTGGTGTAGAACCGGAGAAGTCCTTAAAAGTTTTGAGGAATTGATTGAAAATGCACAATTTCCATACATTTTCCTAAGCTATAACAACGAAGGATTAATGAGCCAACAGGAAGTGCAAACGGTAATGGAACGCTTCGGAGAGTACAGCTTGAAAACAAAAAAATACCAACGTTTTAAAGCAGATAAAACCGAAAATCGAAACCACAAAGCCTCCGAAACTTTTGAATATTTACACATTTTAGAAAAGAAATAAAGTCGGTGTCTGAGCGGAATCGAAGACACATAAACAACAATAAATTAATAGATAATGTTTTCAGACAAAGCCAACAAAATCTTCGCAGAAGTAATAAATAAGTATCACGAAATCAATACCGTGGACCAAGCCTTCAGCAATCCGTACAATAAAGGCAGTCATTTGATTGAGCATTTATTATATCGAAAATGTTGGATAGATACGGTGCAGTGGCATTATGAAGACATCATCCGCGACCCAAATATTGATCCAGTCGGCGCCTTAAAACTGAAGCGTCAAATTGATGCTTCAAACCAAGATCGCACCGATATGGTGGAATACATTGATAGCTATTTCTTAGAAAAATTCAAGGATGTAAAAGTGAATGAAGCCGCGACCATAAACACCGAAAGCCCTGCTTGGGGTGTTGACCGTCTTTCTATTTTGGCGCTGAAAGTGTATCACATGAATGAAGAAGCAACCCGAACAGATGCTTCCCAAGAACACCTAATGGCCTGCAAAGCAAAGTTGAATATACTGTTGGAACAACGCGTAGATTTAAGTACCGCGATCAACCAATTATTGGACGATATTGCCCACGGCAGAAAATATATGAAAGTCTATAAGCAGATGAAAATGTACAATGACGACGAATTGAACCCTGTACTTCGCGGAAAGAAATAAACCTATTTTTAAACTTAACAGGTTTTCAAAACCTCAATGCCTAAACCCACCCACATACTGGTAATCCGCCTTTCCGCAATGGGCGATGTGGCCATGACCGTGCCAGTGCTTCGCGTTTTGGCGCAAACATATCCTGAATTAAAAATTACTGTACTTTCCCGTCCTTTTTTCAAACCTTTTTTTGGAGGAATCCCCAATCTTGATTTTTTGGAAGCCGATGTTTATGGAGAACACAAACGTTTCGGATTGATTAAATTGGCAAAGGAAGCCAAGGACATGGAAATAGATGCCGTAGCAGATCTTCACAACGTGATTCGTTCAAAAATCATCACGAAATATCTAAAGTTTAAAGGATTGAAAACTGCCACCATCGATAAAGGCAGAACAGAAAAAAAACGTTTAATTTCTTCCAAAAGAGAAAACATTTCACAATTAAAAACTACCCATCAGCGGTACGCGGATGTTTTTGAAAAGCTAGGTTTTCCAATAGACTTGGAAAAACATATTGCACCTCCAAAGAAAAAATTGTCGCCAAAACTCAACGGACTTTTAGGAATAGAGTCCAAAAAACTTATAGGTATCGCAACTTTTGCAGCTTATCAAAGCAAAATGTATCCTCTAAGTTTAATGGCTGATTTAATCCGCGATCTGGACGAAACCGACAAATACCGAATCTTCCTTTTCGGAGGTGGAAAAAAAGAAATACAACTACTCAAAAAACTTGAAAATCCATTCGCAAACGTGACCAACGTTGCCGGAAAACTGACTTTTGAAGAAGAACTCGCCCTGATTTCAAATTTAGACTTGATGCTTTCTATGGACAGTGGTAATGGACATTTGGCTGCTATGTATGGCGTGCCAGTGGTTACACTTTGGGGCGTTACACATCCGTTTGCGGGTTTTGTTCCTTTCAATCAGCCAGAAAGCAATCAATTGATGGCAGATCGTAAAAAATTTCCCCTTATTCCTACCTCTATTTATGGAAATAAATTTCCAAGTGGTTATGAGGAAGCGATGAAAACTATTGCTCCTGAAACAGTAGTTCAGAAAGTACGGGAACTGCTCTAAATTTCTTAGAATAATTATTTAAACATCATCATAATCCACAACAACGTTTGGCGTTGTGGGATGCGCTTGACAGGTAAGTATCAATCCGTCCGCAATTTCGGCTTCGGTAAGAATTTGATTTTTACGCATTTCGGCTTTTCCTTCTTTTAATCGGGCAATGCACGTGCTGCAAATACCACCCTGGCAAGAATATGGTGGATCCAAACCTTGGTCTAAAGCTGCTTCAAGAATAGATTTGGTTTGCGGCATTACAAAAATTTCCACATCATCATCTAAAGTGATGGTAATATTTGTGTTCCCATCATGTTTTTCTACCAAAAGTCCTTTTTCCGCAGTGGAAAAAAGTTCATGATGAATCTGTTTTGAGTTGATGCCGTTGTGTTTCAACGTTGCGGAAACTTCATCAATCATTACCTCGGGACCACACAAATAAAAGGCTTCATAGAGCGTTTTGGCATATTTATTTTTCAGAAAAAAGTTTGCGATAGAGCGGTCAATTCTTCCAAATTGGGCATTATCTACTTCTTTTCTACTGAAAACAAATTCGGCATTAAAACGATTCGGAAACTGTTTTTGAAGCTCCAAAATTTCGTTGTAAAACATCGTTTCTTCAATGCTTTGATTGCCATAAACAAGTAAAAAAGTACTTTGTGGCATTTCTTCCAAAGTGAATTTAATTAACGAAAGTACAGGCGTTATACCACTTCCTGCTGCAAAGGCAGCGTAGTTTTTTAAATTTGGCTCCAAAATAAATTTCCCCGTTGGTGGCATCACTTGCAGTGTGTCGCCAGCTTTCAAATTTTTATTGGCGTATTCGGAAAAAGCTCCTTTTTCCACTTTTTTAACTGCTACTCTCAGCACACCACTTTTTGGCGAAGAGCAAATAGAATAGGCACGACGTAAATCTTTACCACCACTTTGATGTTTTACAGTAATATATTGACCTGCCTTAAAAGTAAAAAGGTTTTTTAAGTTTTCGGGCACTGAAAAAGATATAGAAACAGAATTCGGGGTCTCTTTTTTTACTTCGGAAACGGTAAGCGCATGAAATTCGCTCATAATCTTGAATTTTTTTTGCAAAAGTACAAAGGAAATCAAGGAAACAAAGCTTCAAAGACTTTAAAGTGAAGCATTTTTTAGGCGTTTCGTTGAGCAGATATTAAAAAGAAATGTATTTTTACCGCTCTTTAGTGATTCTACATACTAAAATAGAACCTTTTAAGTTACAATATCATATAAACTGAAAGCATTTTGAAAGGCACATATAAAATTACATTATTTATTCTGGCTGTTGTTTTTTTGGCAGCTTGTTCACGTAAAAAAAATACCTTTTTGAACCGCAATGTTCACGCGGTAACTACGGAATTTAACACACTGTACAACGGCGATATGGCGTTTACAGATGGAAAGGAACAACTGGCGTATGGTTTTCGAGATAATTTTTGGGAAATACTTCCAGTAGAACGTATCAATATCGAGGAAGCAGAGGCTAAAGCTCCCGGCGCCTCTAAAAATGCCGAATTCAATCGGGCTGAGGAAAAAGCTGCAAAAGCAATCCAGAAACACTCCATGTATATTGATGGAAAGGAATACAACCCTCAGATAGACGAGGCTTATATGTTGCTTGGAAAAGCGCGTTATTACGACGGCCGTTTTATTCCAGCTTTGGACGCTTTCAACTTTATTTTGGACCGTTATCCAACCAGTAACAATATAAACCTTGCGAAAGTTTGGAAGGCAAAAACCAACATCCGTTTAAAAAACGAAGAATTCGCTATAGAAAACCTCAAAAAGATGTTTGAGACAGCAGATTTGGAAGAGGAAGAAATTGCAGATGGTGCCGCAATGATGACACAGGCATTTATAAATTTAGATTCTTTGCAACCAGCGCTGGATTACATTAAAATAGCGGCTGAGAATGTGAAGGACAAAGAATTAAAAGGAAGATATACTTTTATAAAGGGCCAAATATACAATCGTCTCGGCGAAAAAGACAGCGCTAACATCGCTTTTGATGAGGTTATTGCAATGAATCGCAAGACTTCCAGAGCTTATATGATTAGTGCCTATTTGGAAAAAGGAAAAAATTTCGATTACGAAAAAGGTGACCGTATCGCATTTTTGGAATTGTTGCAGGATCTTGAGAAAAACCGTGAAAACCGTCCATTCTTGGACAGAATCTACAATCAGTTTGGCGATTATTACCTCAATAGCGACAGTACTGAAACAGCGATTAAATATTACAACAAATCCATCAAAGCCTTTAAGCAGGATAAAGTTCTTCAATCAGTAAACTATCAAACCCTTGCAGAAATAAATTTTGACAATGCTGAATATAAAAATGCAGGAGCCTATTACGACAGTACGCTAACATTTCTTGAAGAAAATAGCCGTCAATGGCGCCGCGTTTCAAAGAAGCGTGAAAACCTTGAGGATGTAATAAAATACGAAGACATTGCCACAACAAATGACAGCATCCTTAAATTGACCAAAATGAGCGAAGCTGAACAGCTTGCCTTTTTTACCGATTACACTTCAAAATTGAAGGAGCAAGCGGTAAAAGATTCTTTGGAAGCTATCAAAATTGAACAGAAAATCGCCAATAAAGAGTTTTATGAAAAAGGTAATGTAGCTTCTGGCCCAAACAAAGGCGGCAGCACATTCTACTTTTATAATACTTCCACAGTAGCTTACGGAAAAGGTGAATTCCGAAAAATTTGGGGAGACAGAAAATTGGAGGACAATTGGAGACTTTCCAGCAAGCAAACTTCTTTGATCAATAATGATGATGAAGTGGTTGCCGCAACACCAATAGCCGAAAACGAACTATACAAGCCAGAAACTTATATAAGTAGAATACCTACAGACAAAAAAGCAATAGACAGTTTGGCAAAAGATAGGAACTTTGCATATTACCAATTAGGCTTGATTTACAAAGAAAAGTTTAAAGAATACAATCTTGCCGCAAACAGACTTGAAAAACTGCTGAATTATAATCCTGAGGAGCGATTGGTAGTGCCTGCAAAATATAATTTGGTTAAGATTTATGAAGTTTTGGAAAATCCTTCCGAATCAGATAAATACAGAAATGATATTTTGACCAACCATGCCGAAACGCGTTATGCTGAAATTCTTCGCAATCCAAATTCACAACTGCCAACGGATGAGTCTAGCCCAGAATTTAAGTATAAAGAACTTTACAAAGAATTTGAAGCTGCTAAATATGCCGAAGTCATCCAGAAATGTAACGATTATATGATGGTTTACAACGGCAATGATATTGTACCAAAGTTTGAATTGCTAAAAGCTACTGCCATTGGTCGCCAGCAAGGTTTTGAGGCTTATAAGAAAGCATTAAACTTTGTTTCGCTTAATTATCCAAGTACTGAAGAAGGCAAGCAGGCACAACAAATTTACAGCAATGTGCTTCCTATGATTGCAATTAAGGATTTTGTTCCTGACGAAGAATCTGAAAATTGGAAATTGGTTTATAAATTCACAAATGAGGAAGTGGAAGCTGCACAAAAACTTAAAGAACAACTGGACAAAGCCATTTCAGATTACTACTATACAGATATGGTGACTTCCATAGATTACTTCGACCCGAAAAACAAACTTGTAATTGTCCACGGATTGAAAACCAAATTAGGCGCCCGTGGTTTTGGTGAAGTTTTAAAAGAAAGCAAGAATTATAAGATTAAATATCCCTTTTTCGAGATTTCGTCCCCAAACTATAAAATAATTCAAATCCATAAAAATCTGGATGAATATTTACAGAAGGATGTAGCCGAATAATACCTAGTAACAAACCGAACAACAGAATAGTAACCTTTAAAACCAACTGCTATGTTTTCAGACAAAAAAGAAAAGCGAATTGCGGCCGAACCTGGATCCGCCCAAAATAGAATCAACGAAGGCACCAAGCTAAAGGGGGATATTACATCCACTGGATTTTTTAGAATTGATGGCATTGTTGAAGGCAATGTTAAAACCCCATCCAAAGTAGTTTTGGGTAAAACGGGTGTTATTATAGGTACACTTACTTGTGAAAATGCCGATATAGAAGGCAAATTTGAAGGAAATCTTCAAGTTTCGGGCACGCTATCTTTACGGTCAACAGCGGTAATTGAAGGCGATGTAACGGTTGGCAAATTAGCTGTTGAGCCTGGCGCCACAATAAACGCTTCTTGCGTTATGCAAGACGGTAAGCCGAAAAACACTACAGTAAATCAGTCCCCTTCTGAAAATACAAAAACACATCCTTTTGATCGCCAACAGCGCTTAAAAAAAGCAGCCGTTGGGACCGATCTCGACGATTAAATTTTCCTATAATGGCCGACAAAAAAGATAATGGATTAAAACGATGGGCCATTCTGTCTGGTATTGGCATCCAGATGGGTGTTATCATTTATCTTTTTGTGAAATTGGGCAAGTGGCTTGACGGCAAATATTCTGACGACGGAAAAGTATTTCTTATCATCTGCACACTTGTTGGGGTGGGCGCTTCACTATTTTTGGTAATAAAACAGACCAATAAATTGAATTCTTGATTTTTTGATGAAAAAAGCTACTTTCAAATTTTTAGCGGTCCTATTATTGGTGTTGACCGTAGTTTTTGCCGCACACCTATTTATTCTTCAAAATATGGAATTGCCAATTTTTGATGATAGAATTGTGCTTTCCTATTTGCTGAATTTTGTAATGGCAGGAACCATTTTAATTTTCATTAAATCAAAGTTTAACAAAAAATCATTGCACACAGGATTTTTATTTCTTGCTGGCAGCGGTCTTAAATTCTTGGTTTTCTTTCTGGTTTTCTATCCTGTATATCAACAGGACGGAACGATGTCATCTTCGGAATTTGCTGCTTTTTTTGTACCCTACGCCACTTGTTTGATTTTGGAAGTGATATATCTTTCAAAACAGCTTAATAATCAGGATTTTTAGCAGATTTATCCCGAAGAAAAAAACACAAAAAATAGTTTTTTCTTTCTCAGAAAGAAATGTATTTTTGCACCGATTTTAAGGACACCGTATATTTGTTCAAAGATGCAAAGAAAAACATTGGTTAGAGTACTTTTAGGTTTATTGTTTATCGTTTCTTTTTCAGGCTTTGCCCAAGATGAGCATGGTATGGAGGTAAAAGAAGTTGCTCCTGGTGAAAAGGGCAGTAAAACTAAAAAGGAAGAAATAAAAGAATTCATCAATCATCACTTGCTGGATTCGCACGACTTCAATTTTTTTGGATCTACAAATGAAGAAACAGGCGAAACCCATCACTACGGTTTTTCACTTCCTGTAATTATTTGGGACGGTGGACTTCATACATTCATGTCTTCAGAGTTTCACCATAATAATGGTGTTGCTACGTCTAATGGTAACCATTACACACTTCACCACGAAAAAATTTACAGAACCGATGCTGAGGGTACCCTAAACTATGATAAGGAACACGGTGATCACCCAACAAATGTTCGTCCATTAGATTTCTCAATCACAAAAAGTGTTGTTATGATGCTTGTGGTTGGTTTGTTGCTTATATGGTTGTTCCGAAGCCTTGCAAAAAGCTATGCAAAAAACGGAAGCCTACCAAAAGGTGCTGGTCGTTTCTTTGAGCCAATCGTACTTTACATTCGAGATGATATTGCTATTGCAAACATCGGTGAGAAAAAATACAAAAAATATTTGCCGTTCCTTTTAACCACATTTTTCTTTATTTGGTTTTTGAATATGTTCGGCCTAACACCACTCGGTGTTAACGTAACAGGAAACATTGCAGTAACTACTGGTTTGGCAGTTATAGTTTTCTTGATAACCACTTTCACAGGAACAAAAGATTACTGGAAACACATTTTTGATCCATTGGGCGACGGAATGCCTTGGGCTGGAAAAATATTGATTTATATCATCTTGGTTCCTATTGAAATTTTAGGATTGTTCATTAAGCCATTTGCATTGCTAATACGTTTGTACGCAAACATGACAGCGGGCCACGTAGTATTGATGAGCTTAGTAGGGTTGATATTTATCTTCAAAAGTTGGATTGGCGGACCATTGTCCTTCGGGCTTTCATTTGCAATTTCACTTATTGAATTATTGGTAGCATTGCTACAAGCATATATTTTCACAATGTTGGCAGCCTTGTATTTTGGTTTTGCGAGCGAATCGCACGCAGACCACGAAGTACACGAAGGCGAAATCCAACATTTATAATAAAAGTTTAATGGAGCTCGCAATCTAAGGTTGCTGAGCTTGTCGAAGTAGAGTGTTTAATTTTTAATAAATATATATTATGGAAATTCCAAGTATTGTAGGAGCAGGTTTAGCAGTAATCGGTGCCGGTATCGGTATCGGTATGATTGGTGGGAAAGCTATGGAAGCTATCGCACGTCAGCCAGAAGCTTACGGAAAAATTCAAACAGCAATGCTTATTGCAGCGGCGCTTATTGAAGGTATTGGTTTCGCAGCGATTTTCGCTGGGTAATCAAAAAAACTAACAAATAGCTGTAACGGTTGGTTACAGCTGTTTGTTAAAATTGAAGTATTCTTTCCTGCAGGGTTTTCAAACCTTGGAGGTATTAAAATAAAAATTTAGTTTGAATTAATAAGATACCCGCCTTCGCGGACACTAGTATGGAAAAATTAATTAACGACTTTTCATTCGGACTTTTCTTCTGGCAAATAATCATATTTGTGTTGTTGCTTTTGTTGCTTCGCAAGTTTGCTTGGAAACCAATCTTAGGCGCAGTTAACGATCGTGAAGAAGGAATAAAAAACGCATTGGATTCTGCTGAAAAAGCAAAATTGGAAATGCAAAACCTTCAGGCAGACAACGAAAAATTATTGCAAGAAGCCCGTGCTGAACGCGAAATGATGATGAAGGAAGCCCGTGAGATTAAAGCAAAAATGATTTCAGACGCTAAAGAAGATGCCAAAATCGAGGCCGACAAAATGGTCGCCCACGCACAAGCGGCTATTGAAAGCGAAAAGAAATCAGCTATCGCAGAATTGAAACAACAAGTAGCAAGTCTTTCTTTAGAAATTGCCGAGAAAGTAGTAAAACACGAACTTTCCGATAAAGACAAGCAATTGAAACTTGTAGAAGAAATGTTGGGCGACGCTAAATTAAACTAATATTCAATGAGCAGAGCAGCGATAAGATACGCGAAAGCAATTTTGCAGAAGTCGAACGAAAACAACACAGAAGCTGTTGTTTTTGGCGATATGCAATCTGTTTACAAAACCATAGAAGACAGCCGCGAATTGCAAGCAGTGCTTCAAAGTCCGGTAATAAAAGCCAACGATAAAAAAGAGGCTTTGTTGAAAATTTTTAGCGGACAGTCAGAAATCACTCATTCGCTTATCAATATTCTGGTAGCTAATAAACGCACTTCGTTGTTGGGCAACGTGGCAAAAAGCTATATCGATCTTTACAATGAGGTACAAGGCGTAAAAGTAGCAACCGTAACTACCGCCGTTCCTCTTTCTTCAGAATTGGAAGGAAAAGTAATGTCCAAAGTAAAAGAATTGACAGGAAGCGAAAAAGTAACGCTTAATAATGAAATTGACCCTGCACTTATTGGAGGATTTATCCTTCGTGTTGGCGATATTCAATATAATGCGAGCATCGCAAACCAGTTTGGAAATTTAAAAAGAGAATTCAGTAAATCAATATAATAAGGAAATTAGGTTTAGTCTAACGTCTAAAATCTAGCATCTAATATCTAAATAAAAATGGCAGAAGTAAAACCAGCTGAAGTATCAGCAATATTAAAGCAACAACTTACAGGCTTTGAAGCAACCGCTTCCCTGGACGAAGTAGGAACTGTTTTAACCGTGGGTGATGGTATTGTTCGTGCATACGGACTTTCAAACGCTCAATACGGCGAATTGGTAGCCTTCGATAGTGGTCTTGAAGGTATTGTATTGAACCTTGAAGAAGACAACGTAGGTATCGTACTTTTAGGTCCTTCAAAAGGCGTAAAGGAAGGTTCAACTGTTAAGCGTACCCAGCGTATTGCTTCACTTCAAGTAGGTGAGGGTATTGTTGGTCGTGTGGTAAACACATTGGGTCAGCCTATCGACGGTAAAGGTCCAATCACTGGTCAAACTTATGAAATGCCTTTGGAGCGTAAAGCACCCGGAGTTATTTATCGTCAGCCGGTAACTGAGCCACTTCAAACTGGTATTAAATCTATTGATGCAATGATTCCCGTTGGCCGTGGCCAGCGTGAGCTTGTTATTGGTGACCGTCAAACAGGTAAATCTACCGTTTGTATTGATACCATTTTGAACCAAAAAGAATTTTACGATGCAGGACAACCTGTATATTGTATATACGTTGCGATTGGGCAAAAAGCTTCAACCGTTGCAAACATTGCTAACGTGTTGGAAGAAAAAGGCGCAATGGCTTACACAACTATTGTTGCCGCAAACGCATCAGATCCTGCGCCAATGCAGGTTTATGCTCCTTTCGCAGGCGCAGCAATTGGTGAGTACTTCCGTGATACTGGTCGTCCAGCATTAATCGTTTTTGATGATCTTTCTAAACAAGCGGTAGCATATCGTGAAATTTCACTTTTGCTTCGTCGTCCCCCGGGACGTGAGGCATATCCTGGAGATGTATTCTATCTTCACTCCCGTTTATTGGAGCGTGCGGCAAAGATTATTGCCGATGATGATATCGCAAAAGAAATGAACAACGTGCCAGAATCTTTAAAAGGATTGGTAAAAGGTGGAGGTTCATTGACTGCACTTCCTATTATTGAAACACAAGCAGGTGACGTTTCGGCGTATATCCCTACAAACGTAATATCGATTACCGATGGTCAGATCTTCTTGGATGGAGATTTGTTCAACGCAGGTGTTCGTCCAGCTATTAACGTAGGTATTTCGGTATCGCGTGTGGGTGGTAACGCTCAAATTAAATCGATGAAAAAAGTAGCAGGTACTTTGAAACTGGATCAAGCAGCTTTCCGTGAATTGGAAGCGTTTTCGAAATTTGGTTCTGACTTGGATGCTGCAACTTTAAATGTAATCGAGAAAGGTAGACGAAACGTAGAAATATTAAAGCAAGCTGAAAATGATCCTTACACAGTTGAAGATCAAATTGCAGTTATCTATGCAGGTTCTAAAAACCTTATGCGTAACGTTCCAGTTGCTAAGATTAAAGAATTTGAAAGAGATTACCTAGAAATGCTTAACGTGAAATACAGAGACACGCTTAACGATTTGAAAGCAGGTAAACTTACTGACGATGCGATTGATGTGTTGACATCAGTTGCAAACGATCTTTCAGCGAAATATAAAAAGTAGTTAGATTTTAGTATTGAGTATTGAGAAAGGTTTTCTCAATACTCAATACACATTTCTCAATTCTAAAGCAGTATGGCTAACTTAAAGGAAATTAGAAACAGAATATCATCCGTCGGATCAACGATGCAGATTACCAGTGCCATGAAAATGGTTTCTGCCGCAAAGTTGAAAAAGGCACAGGATGCCATTACAGCAATGCGTCCCTATTCTGAAAAACTTACCGAACTTTTGCAAAACCTTAGCGCCACGCTTGATGCCGATACCGGAAGCAAGTATTCTGATCAGCGCGAGGCAAACAAAATCTTGGTGGTTGCCATTACCAGTAACCGTGGTTTGGCGGGAGCTTTCAACAATAACATTATAAAAGAAGCACGTAACTTGGCAGCTATAACTTATGCTGGTAAGCAAGTGGATTTTATGACTCTTGGGAAAAAAGGAAATGATATTCTGAAAAAAACTGGAAATGTTATTGAAAACAACAACGGTATATTTGATGATCTTTCTTTTGAAAGCACTTCCGAAATTGCTGAAAAACTGATGCTTCTTTTTTCCGAAGGAAAATATGATAAAATCATTTTGTTGTACAACAATTTCAAAAATGCCGCTACGCAAATTGTGATGACTGAACAGTTTTTGCCAATTTTGCCTCCAAAATCAATTGAAGGCCAAGAAGCAAAAACCAACGAAACTTTCTACATTTTTGAACCTTCACAAGAAGAAATCGTTGAGGCATTAATTCCAAAGAGTTTAAAAACGCAGTTGTTCAAAGGTCTTCGCGATAGCGTTGCCAGCGAGCACGGTGCTCGTATGACTGCAATGCACAAAGCAACCGATAACGCAACAGAGCTTCGCGATGCTTTAAAACTTCAATACAACAAAGCACGTCAAGCTGCCATTACCAATGAAATCCTTGAGATTGTTGGTGGTGCAGAGGCGTTGGCTGGATAATATTTATAAATTTTATTTTTGAAAGCCTCTCGTTTTACGAGAGGCTTTTTTTATGCAGCAATATTTAATTATCTTCATAAAAAATTCAACTTAATGAAAAAGCTGCTCTTTATTTTCGCTTTTCTTTTTTATATAACTGCATTCACCCAAAACCATAAAGGAGAAATGATACTTTCAGTGGCAGTGTCCCCCTATCCCACAACCACGAATAATGAAGATGATTTTGGAGCATTGGGCTTGGCTAGTTTTGAATTTTTCGTTTCAAACAAAGTTTCCCTCTCGGGAAGTTTTTTTACTTCAAATAATACCTTGATAAAGGATAATAGCGGTGTTACAATTCATTCCTATGGCTTTATTCCGTCAATACATTATTACTTCGTAAACAAGGAAAAATGGAATGTTTTTGCGCAGGCAGGGTATGGTTTTGGGTTCGAGGATCAGACGCAGGGATATATTGAGAATAGTGCACTTACAGTTTATAATATTGGCCCTGGAGCACATTATAAAATTGGAGAAAAGTTGTATTTAAAATTACTGCTCCCATATTTTAATGCACGAAATATTACGCTAAATGTGGATGCTGCTGATGGGATTGCCGTATTTTTGGGTTTCGGTTTTAAATTGTAATTTTAATAATTACCTCGAGTGCAGTCGAGAGGACAATTATTGCATAAATTAAATAAAAATGGCGGGACTGTGCTCGACTAGACAATTGTGATGAAAAATCTAAAAAAAATAGTGCTCCTTTTTACCGTTACCTTTCTAATAGTAAGTTTTTCGAATTGTGGTGGGGCTCAAGATGCGAACAATAAAAAAGTATTTATTGAAAACCCACCATTTAATATTGCCGATGCATATTACCAAAACTGGGTTGCAGGTATAAAAGAAGGGGGTTCTGGAACCAATATCCATATTGCTTTTAGCGAAATGGATTCAAGTGTTGTGATTCAGAATATTTACTTCAGAAACCATATTCTTGAAGCAAAAGGCAATTTAAACGAGCCAAATAAATATGTGGGTTATCTTAAAAATGATACCCAACGCGATATTGTGATGGATGCTGACCCAATGAAAGAGGGCCAAAACACACTCTCAAAACCCTTCCCTTTTCAATTGGAGGAAAACCAAGCTGTGGTAGAATATTGGTATGGTGGAAAGAAGAATTATTATAAAATTTCGAGTCTTTTACAAAAAGAAATGATTCCTTATCCGCAACAGAATCCTCACGAATAGCTATGCAAACCATCAATCTTCAAAATAAGTTTTCAACTTTTAAAAAGCATTGGCATCCACACCAAATAGCGGTTGTTGATAATATGCAAGTGCTTTTAGCCAAGTTGAAAAATGAGTTTGTTTGGCACAAACACGAGGAAGAAGATGAGTTATTTTTTGTGCAAAAAGGAACTTTGGAAATGCATTTTCCCGATAAGGTTGAAATTGTAAAAGAAGGCGAAATAATTGTAATCCCTAAAGGAGTGGAGCATTGCCCAAAGACTCGAAATGGAGAAGAGGTACACGTACTTCTTTTTGAAAAAATTTCCACCAAACATACCGGAAACGTAACTTCTGAAAAGACCGTTGCCGAATATCCTAAAATCTAAACTATGAAAATCCTTCACCTCGATAGCAATCATTCTTTATTATTGAAAATGCTGGAGGAAGCTGGGTTTTTAAATGAAGAAAACTACAAAGCTTCAAAAGCAGAAATTGAGGAAATTATTTCAAATTACGATGGAATTGTAATCCGAAGCCGCTTCAACATTGACAAACAATTTCTAGATGCTGCCAAAAACCTTAAATTCATAGCCCGTGTTGGCGCAGGTCTGGAAAGCATCGACACCGAATATGCTGAAAAACTTGGAGTGAAATTAATTGCTGCACCTGAAGGCAATAGAAACGCTGTGGGCGAACATACGCTCGGAATGTTACTTTCGCTATTCAACAACCTAAATAAAGCCGACAGAGAGGTTAAAAATGGACTTTGGGCCCGTGAAGCCAACCGAGGAATAGAACTAGATGGCAAAACGGTAGGAATCATCGGTTATGGCAATATGGGCAAAGCTTTCGCAAAAAAACTACGAGGTTTTGAATGTGAAGTGCTTTGTTATGATATAAAGCAAAACGTAGGTGATAAAAATGCAAAACAAGTTCCTCTGAAAGAACTTCAACAAAATGCAGATGTATTGAGCCTTCACACGCCGTGGACACCTTTGACGGATAAAATGATTGATTCAGAATTTATAAACTCTTTTTCAAAACCATTTTGGCTTATAAATACTGCTCGTGGTAAAAGTGTTGTGACTCAGGATTTGGTTTCTGCATTGAAATCTGGTAAAGTTTTCGGCGCCGGATTGGATGTTTTAGAGTTTGAAAAACTTTCTTTTGAAACCCTTTTTGACTCAGACAACCTGCCCAATTCATTAAAAGAACTGTTCGCGATGGACAATGTGATTTTAAGTCCGCACATTGCCGGATGGACTATTGAGAGCAAAGAAAAACTTGCAAAAGTAATAGCAGAAAAGATTATTCAAAATTTCAAAAACTTATAAAATGGAAAAAAGGGTAACAGGCATTGGCGGGATATTTTTCAAAACAAAAGACCCTAATAAAACAAAAGAGTGGTACAAAAACCATTTGGGTCTGAATACAGACAATTATGGTTTCACCTTTTGGTGGCAAGACGAAAATGGCAATAAATGTTCAACACAGTGGAGTCCTTTTAATGTTGACACAAAATATTTTTCGCCAAGTGAAAAGGAGTTTATGATGAACTATCGCGTTGAAAATCTTGAAGAATTGTTGAAAGTTTTAAAAGAAGAAGGTGTAACAATTGTAGGCGAAATGGAGACTTATGATTACGGAAAATTTGGTTGGATTCTCGATCCCGAAGGAAACAAAATTGAACTTTGGGAACCTGTAGACAGCGCATTTCTATAATTTTTTATACATTTATTACTCATTAAAAACCAACTAATTAAAACTATGGAAGAACAACAAAATTCAGGTTACGACAGTACCAAAAAACGAGTTGACGAAGCGACTGAAAACTTTGAGCAACAGGCAAAAAATACAGCCAACGAGTTTAAAGAAGGCTGGAACCAAGCAACACATACGCAAGAAAACAAAAAAATCCTTGCTGGAATATTGGCTATTGTCATCGGTTCTCTGGGAATACACAAATTCATTCTTGGCTATACTCAGGAAGGCATCATTCAAATAGTTATTTCAATTGTAACTTGTGGAATTGGTGGAATTATTCCATTAATCGAAGGAATAATTTACTTAACAAAAAGCGACGAAGAATTTTACCAAACCTATCAAGTAGGAAAAAAAGGATGGTTCTAAATATTTAAAAGCCTTTGGATTTTTTCAAAGGCTTTTTTTTATAAACTTAAACGAAAGCATTATGAGCAAGTATGGCGCAATACCAGCAATGAGTTATAAAGATGCCAACGCAGCTGTTGATTTTTTAACCAACGCCTTCGGTTTTAAAGAGCACTTTGTTTATAGAGATGAGAATAATGCAGTGCACCACGCTGAACTTTCACTTGGCAATGCGATGGTTATGATTGGTCCACAGCGTAAAGAAAGTGAATTCGGAAAAATGACAGGAACGCCTGCACAAGCCAATGGATTGAATACCCAAACAGCATATATTATTATTGATGAAGTTGATAATCATTACAAAAATGCAAAAGCAAATGGTGCCGAAATAGTCTTGGACATTAAAGACGAAGACTACGGCGGCCGAGGCTACAGTTGCAAAGACCCCGAAGGATACATCTGGAGCTTTGGAAGCTATAACCCTTACTCCTCAAAATAGAAAGTATGATTTTAGACACAGCATTTCTCAAAGGTTTCTCACTTTTACTATTTCGAGTAATTATTGCAATTGTGTTTTTCTCCAGCGGGAAAAGCCACGTTCAGAAACCAAAAGAACGTGGGGAAAGCATCGGAATGTCGCCAACCGCAACTACAGTTTTGGGTCTTGCCGAAATAGTTGGTGCAATTTCCATCGCCTTTGGAATTTTCACACAAATAGGTGCGTTGTTAATTATGGGCGCAATGTTGGGAGCGATCTATAAAAAAATCTTTGTGTGGAAAACGGGGTTTTATGAAGATAAAGGCTACGGCTGGCATTACGATCTTCTTTTGTTTCTAGGTGCTTTCGTGATTTTCGCTACACATGGAGGTAGATTAATTTTGATTTAATCTTGCTTAAGCACCACTACAACTTTGGATACATCCTTCTTTTCAAAGAAATGAATGGTTTTCACTAAATATTTAAGCACCCAACTTTTTTGGTAAATCAATTTTTCGGCCAATGTTCCAATAATTTTATCGCGGCTTTGTAATACTTCTTCTTTATTGGGTGAAATATGATACTGGTTTGCAAAAAGCCATGCCCCATCACGCGCAACGTTGATGCTGAAACTTACTAATTTGTCCTCTCTTCCTTTTCCAAATCTGTCTAGCAGGCCAAACAAAGGCGAAACTGAGATTATCTTTGCCTCAACATTGGTAATCATAGAGCCCAATATTTCGTTTATTTTGTTGAAATCGTTTTCAAAACTCATCAAATCACCGTCATCACCCACGGTTTTTGCAACGGCAATCCCAAGATCTAAATTGATATGTGCATTTATGCCTAAAAGCAAATGTTGCATTATCAAAAGATTGCTATTTTTTACGGCCTCAAAGGCTTTTTTCCAACTTTGTGTAAATGGTTTGTTCTTGCCCAAACACTCATAAGCATCAATATAACGATTAGCGAAAAGCACGTCCAGTTTTTCCATTCGCTGGTTATTTTCAAACTCATTGTTTAAAATTCCTTCTTTAATGCGAACGGTAACTTTTCGGTATAGAATAGGGAAATACGCCATACAGGACTTGGTGGAACATTCGGCATCAATAATTTGGTCCAATTGAGCAATGACTTCATCAATAGTTGTTGCGGCCATAGTGGAACAGTTTGATTTTTATAAGAAATTAATCTGTGTTTGTTTCTTCTTCAGAGTTTTCAGAGTCTGCGTTTTCGCCATTTTTATCGGAATACTTTTTTTCAAGTTCTGCTTGAAATTCTTCCATGACTGGTTTTACGGTGCTTTCAGGCAAATCTGCAATACGAATATACATTAACCCATCCACCGCATTATTGAAGAGGGGATCTACATTAAAAGCAATAACCTTTGCATTTTGTTTGATATATTTTTTGATAAGTACTGGCAAACGAAGACTTCCAGGCTCTACTTCGTCAATTATTTTGTCAAACTTGTTGAGGTCTGCTTCACTTTCGTCAAAAATAAAATCTTTATCGGCATCCTTCAGTTTTACTTTGTATTCCTTCTTCGGGTTGATGTATTGTGCCACATACGGATCGTAGTAGTTTGATTTCATAAACTCGATCATCAAGCTTTTTGAAAATTCTGAAAACTTATTACTGATGCTCACGCCACCAATCAAATAGCGATGTTCTGGGTAGCGTAAAGTTGTGTGTACAATTCCTTTCCAAAGTAAAAACAAAGGCATTGGTCGCAGTTGGTACTCTTTAATGACGAAAGCACGTCCCATTTCAATGGATTTGCTCATCATTTCATACAATTCCGGTTCAAAGCGAAAGAGATCTTGCAAGTAGAAACCATCAATTCCAAATCGCGGAAAAATCTCTGATCCAAGCCCCATTCTATATGCTCCAGCCATTTTCTGGGCCTCATTGTCCCAAAGAAACATATGATGGTAATAACTATCAAATTTATCGAGATCGGTACTATTGTTAGTTCCTTCTCCTACTTCTCGGAATGTAATTTCACGTAAGCGGCCAATTTCCTGAAGAATGTAAGGAATAGAATTTGCTTCAGCCAAAAACACTTCGTAGTTTTTACTAACAAGCAATCGCTTGTCATTTTCTCGAAGCTTTTCAATTTCTGCCTCCATCGCTTTCAATGGAATAGGTCCTGCAATTTTCTTTGGCGGTTTTGGAAACTTCAGTGTTTTTGGAATATTGTCCAACAATTTTTTCTTCTGAAATGCATTGGAAAGCATATAGGTTTTTTTCCGAATAAATTCAGTAAACATGGCTAGGGACTCGTGTTCCTTTTGATCTTCAACAGAAATCGCATTGCCAATCCTAACTTTTATCAAACGCTCTTTTTGAGTAAGCAATTCCGAAGGTAGTTTGGCGGTGCGCAAAGTGTCGCTCATCTTAGCCAAACGATAGAACAATTTGCTGTTTTTTGCGTGGAAATAGATGGGAACTACAGGAACCTCAGCTCTTTTAACCAGTTTCATCGCGGCTTCTTCCCAAGGTTTATCAACCAATAGTTTTCCATCTCTGTAAGTTGAAACTTCGCCAGCGGGAAAAATGCCTAATGGATGGCCTTCTTGTAAATGTTTCAGCGCAGATTTAAAACCAGTTATGCTGGATTTTACGTCTTTCCTGTCCTCAAAAGGATTTACGGGCATTACATAAGGTTTCAGCGGTTCAATCCGGTGTAAAAGGAAATTGGCAACGATCTTAAAATCGGGGCGATGTTCCAATAATAATTTCAGTAGAAGAATACCGTCAATTCCTCCAAGAGGATGGTTTGAAATTGTTATAAAAGCGCCTGTTTTCGGGATTCTGCGGAGATCTTCTTCGGGAATTTCAAATTTTACTTCAAACTCTTCAATCAGTGCATTTATGAATTCCAGATCATGCAGATGTTTGTTTCTATCGTAAATTTTGTTGAGGGTTGTAATGTTCAGAATTTTCATTAATGACCAGCCCATAAAGGTACCCAGAAAGCCGAATTTATCGACGTTTATTGCTTTTGCAACTTCCTTTGCATTGACTAATCCCATGAAATATTTCGGTTGTTTATTTCCAACAAATATAGCAAAACCGATTGACTCTATTCCTTAATTACCAACTGTACCGTTTCCTTGCTTTCCTGCTTCAATAGCACGTTTTTATTTTCGGCAAGTGCCTTTACTTCAGCAGGGTTAAAATGACGAATGGTATAGAGCGTTACATTTTCATTCCATTTTACGCTGAATTTTTCGCGAAGTTTTGCCAACAAGGATTCTAGATTGTTGAATTTGTCATTTACACAAACCGAAAAGCTGATGGCGGAATTTTGGATCATTTCAACTTTCATTTTGTATTTGTGAAGCCATTTGAAAACGTCGCCAATGTTGTCTTCCATCATAAATGAAAAGTCTAAGGACGAAAGTGAAATTAACACCAAATTCTTTTTTAGGATAAAACAAGAAGTCTGCGGATCTAGTGTAACGCCCTTACCAACACAAGTTCCGGGTGCTGTTGGATTTAAAAATGATTTCACATAAAGTGGAATTTCTTTTCGTTGCAGTGGCTGAAGCGTTTTTGGGTGAATTACCGAAGCGCCATAAAATGCCAACTCAATGGCCTCACGGTAACTTATGTGGTTCAGTAACCTGGTTTGCGTAAAATAGCGTGGATCCGCATTCAGCACACCGGGAACATCTTTCCAAATGGTAACGTTTTCGGCATTCAAGCAATAAGCAAAGATTGCTGCGGTATAATCACTTCCCTCGCGGCCAAGGGTGGTTGTAAAATTGTTAGTGTGTTCTGAACCCAAAAACCCTTGGGTTAAAGTAATTCCTTTCTGACTTACTTTTTTTGAAATGCGCTTTTGCGTTTTTTCCCAATCTACATTGGCATCGCGGTAGCTGGCATCGGTTTTAATGCATTGGCGAACATCCAACCAAGTGTTGTTGATTCCAATTTCAGAAAAATATGCAGAAACAATTTTGGAAGAAATTAATTCACCGAAGGATACCACTTGGTCATAAACAAAAGCGTGATTTTTTGATTTATTGGTTTCCAAAAAAAGCTTCAGCTCTTTAAAAGTATTCTCTAGCTCAACAAAAGCAGGGTGTGAGGTAGAAGAAAATAGACCAGTGAGGATTTCGTAGTGAAAATCGTAAACGGTGCGCAAAGCGTTTTTTACATCACCCGATTCCGAAAAGTAATCTTTTATAACTTCCTCCAGAGCATTGGTAATTTTTCCCATTGCCGAAACAACAACAACCAAATCCTTTTCATTAGTTTGTTTTATTACGGAAACAACGTTTTTTACACTATCAGCATCTTTTGTGGATGCACCACCAAATTTGAAGATTTTCATATTCTTTTTAAGAATTTATATAATTTTTCAAGCCTTTTTCGTCCATATGAACAACTCGCCATGTTTTTAAAACATTTGCGCCGCTACGTTCATAAAAACGAATGGCTCCTGTATTCCAGTCCAACACATCCCAAGCCACACGTTTAAGACCCTGATCGTAAGCATATTTCATTACTTGTTTGTATAGCGCTTCGCCTATACCTTTGCCACGGTATGCTTCTTTAACAATTAAATCTTCAAGATGAAGCGTGCGTCCCTTCCAGGTTGAAAAACGATAGTAAATCAAGGCTGCACCTACAATTTCACTGTCCGTGCTGAGCGAAGTCGAAGCATCGGCCACAAAGCATGTAAACAATGGATTTTCGCTAAATCCTTCAAGCTCTAAATCTGCAACGGTAACTTCAACTGCATTGGGTTCTTTTTCAAAAATAGCAAGTTCCTTAATAAGTTCTAAAACTTGCGGCATGTCGTCTTTTATAGCTTCTCTAACTTTCATTATCGTTTATTTGTTGAGTTTCAGTTTGGTTTTCAATTTCAATTTCGTTTTCCCCAAACAAATATCGGTTCAATTTCTTAAAAATCCCGATATTTGCGTCAAATTCAGGATACCTTCAAACCCATGGCAAAAATAAATCAATCTCTCGGCGAGTTTATAATTGAAAATCAAGGCGAATTCAAGTACTCTTCGGGTGAACTTTCACGGCTTATTAATTCCATTCGTTTGGCAGCAAAAGTGGTAAATCACAAAGTGAACAAAGCTGGATTGGTAGATATTTTGGGAACCGCTGGAAACAGTAATGTGCAAGGCGAAGACCAACAAAAACTGGATGTTTTCGCTAATGAAGTATTCATAAACACACTTACAAACCGTGAAATTGTATGTGGAATTGCCAGCGAAGAGGAAGATGATTTTATAACGATTAAAGGCAGAAACGAGAAAAACGATAATAAATATGTAGTGTTGATGGATCCTTTGGACGGTTCTTCCAACATTGACGTAAATGTTTCTGTGGGGACCATTTTTTCTATTTTTAGAAGAATTACTCCTTCGGGAACTCCAGTAACAATAGACGATTTTCTTCAGCCTGGAGTTAATCAGGTAGCTGCGGGCTATATTGTTTACGGTACTTCAACAATGATAGTTTATACAACAGGCCACGGTGTGAATGGTTTTACATTAAATCCATCTATAGGCACCTATTATCTTTCACATCCAAATATGAAATTTCCTGAGGACGGACACATATATTCCGTAAACGAAGGGAATTACGTTCACTTTCCACAAGGCGTAAAAGACTATATAAAATATTGTCAAAAGGAGGAAGATGATCGACCATATACCTCGCGTTACATAGGTTCGTTGGTTTCAGATTTTCACCGAAATATGATAAAAGGCGGTATTTATATCTATCCAAGTACTTCAAAAGATCCAAAAGGAAAATTAAGACTTTTGTACGAATGTAACCCAATGGCCATGATTGCTGAACAAGCAGGAGGAAAGGCCAGCAATGGTTTTCAAAGAATTTTAGAAATTCAACCAACCACCTTGCACCAACGCGTGCCGTTTTTCTCTGGAAATACAAATATGGTAGAAAAGGCAGAGGAGTTTATGAGTAATGCCAAATAAAAAAACCCGAAGCTTTCACAATGGGTTTCTTATTATTTCTTCAAAAAAAGAATTAATCTTTTCTATTAAGCAAATAACGATAATCTTCAAGGCTTAAGCCACCACTGTATATTGCAACTGATCTTTTTATCAAATCTTGTGCAATCTCGGCAGTGTAACCAAGGCCGATAGCATATTTTTCAATTAAAAAGCGCTCATGGTCGTCAATTTCATGATCGGCAAAAATCATTTCGAACAAGTCGTGGATTCGCTCCAAACGTTTTTCAGAATCGTTTGGCGGATTGATAGGATATTTGCCTGGATTTTTCAAAACTTCTTTGTATTCGGCCTCTTCAATATCCAGTTTGCGCGCAAATCGCTTCAACATTTTTTCTTCCTCTGGATTCAGTTCACCGTTAATAGAAGCAATATTTGCAATAGAAGCAAAGTGCCCTAAATTTCGGGAATGTTCCCCGCTTTCGAATAAATCTGTAAATGACATAATTTGGTTTTTATGCTGCAAATATAAAGTTTGTAATTCATTTTTAAAGCCTTATTTCTTTTGAAAAATAATCTGTTTTAAATTTTTCTTAATTGCAAAACGAATCCCCCGCAAAACACTAACTTTAACTTTATAGAGAATTAAATATTTTTATGAAAAAAACACTACAAATAGCCAACATCATTGCCTTCGTGGCAACGGTTTTCGTAAATTATCTTTCCAATACAGGAGCTATAAATGGAACCACCATTGGGGAAATTTCAAATTCATCAAAAAATCTTTTCACTCCTGCAGGATATGCTTTTTCCATTTGGGGACTTATTTATTTGATGCTTTTAGGGTTTGTAATTTATCAAAGCCGCAGTCTGTTTACAAAAGTGCGAGATGACGCGTTTGTGCTTCAAACTGGTTGGTGGTTTGTGCTTTCCTGCTTCGCCAATATTATGTGGATTATCTTTTGGCTAAATGGATTAATGGAATATTCTATTTTGGCGATTTTCGTTTTGTTGTTTTCACTATTGAAAATTGTGATGAAAAACCGAATGGAACTTTGGGATGCCCAAATATCGGTAATCGCTTTCTTGTGGTGGCCTTTCGTTTTTTACAGCGGTTGGGTTACCGTTGCGAGCATCGCAAACGTCGCGGCATATTTAACGAGTATAGAATGGAACGCTTGGGGTTACAGTCAAGTTTCATGGGCAGTAGTAATGATTGTAATTGCAGGAATCATAAATCTAGTTGTTACTTGGAAACGAAATATGCGTGAATTCGCATTGGTTGGTGTTTGGGCTTTGGCAGCTATCGCGGTTGCTAATTGGGAAGTGAGTCAAACAGTTGCCTTCGCTGCAATTACAGTGGCAGCGGTTCTTTTTGTCAGCAGCAGTTATCACGCATTCAAAAACCGTGCAACTAGTCCCGCAGAAAAATGCAAAGAATATTTAAACAGATAATCTCGTATTTCTTACTTCCGACTTCGTACTTTTTAAACCATTCCCTTGATGTCATTCCCCCAAGTTGGGTAGGCAAAAATCATTGCTTTAATATTTTCAGCGGTCAATTTTCCGCACATAGCGAGGACGAATAAATTAATCATTTCCCCAGCTTCTGAAGCAATAATATGTGCGCCTAAAACGATATTCCTTTCTTTGTCCACAATGGTTTTATATGCGTAAACCTGCTCATTAGTGCGTTTTGCGTTAAACCATTTGGGAACGCTTTTATATTCTACCACAAAATCATAGCCTTTTTTCTTTGCTTCTTCTTCCGTCAAACCGATGGACGCAATCTGCGGAATTGTAAAAACAACGGACGGAACCGGAGGAAAGTCCATTTTTGTATGGTTTCCATTTCTAATATTTAGCGAAACAATCCGCGCTTCCTGTGAAGAAGTTGGAGTAAGTGGAAGTGCCCCGCTAGCCGAAACATCACCACAAGCGTAAACATTTTTATTGGTAGTGTTCTGGAGAAATTCATTCACGGAAACTCCGCCCTTTTCAAAAGCAACACCTCCTTTTTCCAAATCTAGCTCATCGATGGAAGGTACTCGGCCGGCAGTATTAAAAACTGCTCGCGCATCAACAGATTCTGTTTTACCGTTTTTTTGAAAGGAAACACGATAGTTTTTCTGAAGTTTTTCCACTTTGGAAACCTGTGCGTTGAAGATAAATTCTATCCCCAATTTTTCCGAAGCTTTTGTGAGGTGCGAAACAATATCGGCTTCAAAAGGTGCGAGTGGCCTTTCTCCAAATTCCACCACAGTAACCTTCGCTCCGCAACGAGCCGCTATATGTGCAAACTCCATCCCGATATAACCCGCGCCAACAAATACAATACTTTCGGGCAGTTCTTCCAATTCCAGAAAGTCATCACTTATCATTAAATGTTCCCTTCCCGGAATTTTCAATTCCATTGGTTTTTGTCCCGTTGCGATTACAATTTTCTTCGCCTTAATTGTTTTTCCTTCAACAGAAAGCGTGTTTTCATTAAGAAACTTTGGAGATTGATGGTACATTTCAATTCCTGCTTCTTTCAATTTTTTTTCAGTGGAAGCAGGCACAGCATCTGTAAAAGTAGATTTGAATTTCTGAAGTGCCGCCCAATCAATCTTTGGTACGGAAACTATTCCTTTTCCTTTTAAGTTTTCTGAAAGTTGCATCGCTTCAGTAATTCCCACTAAAACTTTTTTCGGGTCGCAACCACGATTGGCGCAAGTTCCGCCAAACTCACGGTTGTCTGCAATTGCCACTTTCATTCCTTCGGCTGCACATTCGTATGCCACGCTTTTTCCAGCGGTTCCGGTTCCTATTATAAAAACATCAAATTCTAATATTGCCATAACTCGAAAATAGAAAATCATTCAAGTTATTTGTGTTATCAAAATGATAAAGTTGAATTTTGCTCTTTATAAAATAAAGCTACGTACTATCTTTGCCGCTCGATGAGCAAAACACTCGTTACTTCACTTTATTCAAAGTCTTCGCAAACACGAAAACTGGGGGATACTATTGCCGAATCCCAATCAAACATTTCAGTTTCTGGCCTTGTAGGCTCTTCGCTTTCACTGGTTTTGGCTGAGGTTTTTAAAACTTCGGAATCACCTTTTCTTTTAATTTTTAATGATAAAGAAGAAGCGGCCTATCATTTAAACGATTTGGAAAATCTTTTAGGCGACAAAAATGTGCTGTTCTACCCTGGAAGTTATAGGCGTCCGTACCAAATTGAAGAGACAGATAATGCCAATGTTCTGCTGCGGAGCGAGGTTTTAAACCGAATAAATTCTCGGAAAAAACCTGCATTGATTGTTACCTATCCCGAAGCGCTTTTTGAAAAAGTAGTTACACGAAAAGAACTAGAACGAAACACTTTAAAAATTGCAGTAAGCGACCAACTTTCCATAGATTTTGTGAACGAAGTTTTGTTTGAATACAATTTCAAACGGACCGATTTTGTTACCGAACCGGGTGAATTTTCAGTGCGTGGGGGAATTTTGGATGTGTTCAGTTTCAGTAATGATGAACCCTATCGAATTGAATTTTTTGGTGATGAAGTGGACAGCATTCGCACCTTTGATGTGGAAACACAGCTTTCATTGGAACAAGTTAAAAAGGTTTCCATCATTCCAAATGTGGAAAACAAAATGATAGATGAAAACCGCGAAAGTTTTCTGAAATACATTGCTTCCAAAACGATTGTTTTCCTTAAAAATGAAGAACTTTTCAGCAGTGCTATCGACAATCTATTCAAAAAAGCAACTGACGCTTTTAATGCAATCGATTCGGAAATTAAACGCGCAAAACCTTCGGAATTATTCTGTACTTCAGAATTGTTGAACCAGCAACTTGAAGATTTTACTGAAGTTCATATAAAAAACGGATCAGTTTCAGATTCAACATCAATTTCATTTGATACCAAACCACAACCGTCTTTCAATAAACAATTCAATCTGCTGATTGAAAATTTGAATGAAAACACAGAAAACGGTTTTAAAAACTACATTTTCTGCAGTAGCGAACAGCAGGCAAAACGTTTTCACGACATTTTTGAAGATGCTGAACAGCATGTGGAACAATTTGAAACCATTCTGTTTCCGCTATTCCAGGGTTTTATAGACGATGATTTAAAAATTGTTTGCTACACAGATCATCAAATTTTTGAGCGGTACCATAAGTTCCAACTGAAAAATGGATACGCCAAAAAACAGGCAATCACTTTAAAGGAAATCACCAATCTTGAAGTTGGCGATTATGTTACGCACATTGACCACGGAATTGGGAAATTTGGTGGTTTGCAGAAGATTGATGTTGAAGGAAAAATGCAGGAAGCCATCAAACTTTTTTATGGCGAACGCGATATTTTATACCTCAGCATTCATTCGCTTCACAAGATTTCAAAATACAATGGCAAGGACGGAAGAGAGCCCAAAATCTACAAGCTAGGTAGCGATGCGTGGAAAAAACTGAAGCAAAAAACCAAAACGCGCGTTAAGGAAATCGCTTTCAATTTAATTGAACTATATGCAAAACGCCGTACTTTAAAAGGTTTCGCCTTCGATCCAGATAGCTATTTACAAGCCGAATTGGAATCTTCCTTTATTTATGAAGACACGCCAGACCAAATCACTGCTACCGAAGACGTAAAAAAAGATATGGAAAACGAGCGGCCGATGGACCGTTTGGTTTGTGGCGACGTGGGTTTTGGAAAAACTGAAGTTGCTATTCGCGCTGCTTTCAAAGCGGTTGACAACGGTAAACAAGTTGCTATTTTGGTGCCGACAACTATTTTGGCGTTTCAGCATTTCAAAACTTTTACAGAACGACTTTCCGCAATGCCCGTAAAAGTTGATTATTTAAACCGTTTTAGAACCGCCAAAGAACGCAAAATAGTCCTTGAAGGCCTGAAAGATGGAAGATTGGATATTGTTATTGGCACCCATCAATTGGTCAGCAAATCGGTTGAATTTAAAGATTTGGGGCTTTTAATTATTGATGAGGAACAGAAGTTTGGCGTTGGTGTAAAAGATAAATTGAAAACCATTAAGGAAAACGTGGATACACTGACTTTGACGGCTACACCAATTCCGCGTACGCTTCAGTTCAGTTTGATGGCTGCGCGCGATCTTTCGGTAATTACTACTCCGCCGCCCAACCGTTATCCCGTGGAAACTCACGTTGTGCGGTTTGGGGAAGAAAACATTCGCGATGCGGTTCGGTATGAAATTTCGCGTGGCGGGCAGGTTTTCTTTGTTCACAACCGAATTGAAAACATAAAAGAAGTTGCTGGAATGATTCAACGTTTGGTTCCCGATGCAAAAATTGGTATCGGTCACGGGCAAATGGAAGGAAAAAAACTTGAAGATTTGATGCTTCGGTTTATGAATAATGAATTCGACGTTTTGGTTTCTACAACCATTATTGAAAGCGGTCTCGACGTCCCGAATGCGAATACCATTTTTATCAATAACGCCAATAATTTTGGGCTTTCAGATTTGCACCAAATGCGCGGTCGCGTAGGCCGAAGCAACAAAAAAGCATTCTGTTATTTTATCACTCCAGAATATTCTGCAATGACGGATGAAGCTCGAAAACGAATTACCGCTTTGGAACAATTTTCAGAATTGGGAAGCGGTATCAACATTGCAATGAAGGATTTGGAAATTCGCGGTGCGGGAGATTTATTGGGCGGTGAACAGAGTGGATTTATCAATGAAATAGGTTTTGAAACCTATCAAAAAATCCTAGCTGAAGCCATCGATGAATTGAAAGAAAAAGAATTCAAAAATCTTTACGATGAAACCGAAGGGCCTAAGAAAAGTTTCGTAAAAGAAATGACGATTGATACCGATTTCGAATTGCTGTTTCCGGATGATTACGTAAACAACATTACCGAAAGACTCAACCTTTACACAAAATTGAACGAGCTGAAAAATGAAGCAGATCTTCAAAAATTCGAAAAAGAATTATTGGATCGTTTTGGAGAATTGCCAAAACAGGCAGAAGATTTGCTTAATAGCGTGCGCATAAAATGGATTGCAATTTCTATGGGCTTGGAGCGTGTTATTATGAAACAGAAAAAACTCGTTGGATATTTTGTGGCAGATCAAATGAGCGGTTTTTATCAAAGCGAAGCTTTTTCCAAAGTTTTGCAATACGTGCAAAGCCATCCACAAAAAGTAACGATGAAAGAAAAACAAACCCGAAACGGATTAAGGTTGTTGTTGACTTTTGAGGGAATTTCTTCAGTGGATAAAGCACTTCGTGCTTTGGAGTCTTTTTCGGAATAACTATTCTCGCTTTATTATAAATTTTTGTGTGTCTGCAATATCTTTGGAAATGATTTTAGCCAAATATGTTCCTTCAGGTAAGCTTGATATATTTATTTGGAATTGAGAATCATTTATTGTTTTTAGAAATACTTGTTGACCTAATGAATTATAAATAATTATACGTTTAACAGGAAATTTCGAATTTATTTTCAATATTTCTGAAACAGGATTTGGATATAAAATAATATGCTTATCAAATTCAGTAATATCTAAAATATTCGATTCCAATTTTACAATCCAATAGTCAGCTCCGCCTTTATTTTCCGATACATCCCCATCAATAGACTCGCTTCTGCCACATAATGCAATACTATTATCTGACGTTAATGTAAAATCTGCTGGCAAATCCCAATTTGAGCCACCATAACATTTTGTCCAAATTATTGAACCAGAACTATTTGTTTTGACTAACCAATAATCAAAGCCCCCATAATTGTTGGAAACATGACCGTCATTTGATCCTGTATAGCCTGAAATTATATAATCTCCATTTGGGGCTTGTTCAATATTCGTCACAAAATCTTCTAATGTTCCTCCAAATGACTTTTCCCATTGAATATTTCCTGATCCAGATAATTTCAGTATCCAAAAATCCCTTGCCCCATAATTTATTGAAACATCACCATCTAAAGACTTGGAATGTCCCCCCAAAATAAATCCACCATCCTGAGTAAGATCTATGCTTTTTAAGCTATCTTCTAATGAACCTCCGAATGTTTTTTCCCATTCAATAGAGCCAATGGAACTCAATTTTACTACCCAATAATCATAGCCTCCGTGATTGAAACTAACATCCCCATCATTCGAAGTTGTGATTCCTGCTACAATATATGATCCATCAGCAAGTTGAAGAATACGATATGCCCATTCATTATCCGAACCTCCATAATTTTTTTCCCATTCTATTAAACCAGTACTGCTAATTTTAATAATCCAATAATCTACTCCTCCATTATTGTTAGACACATCTCCGTCATTAGAGGAGGTATTCGCGGCTATTATATATCCTCCCTCTAATGTTTGTATAATATTATGACCGGTTTCATTTGAAGTTCCTCCATAAGACTTTTCCCACTCAATATTTCCCTCTGAATCCAATTTAACAACCCAAATATCGCTAGCGCCGTGGTTGAAAGTTACATCACCGTCAGAGGAACTCGTGAAGCCTGAAGCCATATACCCACCGTCCATAGTTTGTAAAATACTATATGCAGTGTCTCCACGACTTCCACCAAGGGATTTTTGCCATTCTAATTGTCCGTTAGATGAAATCTTAACAATCCAATAATCTCCATTGCCATGGTTCAATGTTAAATCTCCATCATCACTGCGTGAATTACCAGCAATTACATAACCATTATCGGCTGTTTGAAAAATACTTGAGGGTAAATCAAATTTAGAACCGCCATAAGATTTTTCCCATTCTATAGAAGGAGCCTGAGAGAATACTGTAGTAAATATTAATAATAGGAAGGGATATATTATAAACTTCATAGATAACCACGTTTTGAGTAAATTTATTGATTTTAAATGAGAAACAAATTAATTATTTTTGAAGAAATTACATTTTTCAAAAAAGCGTCTCTGGGTTTGTAACTATTCTAGAAATAAAGCCCTTAAAATTGGCAAATGTCGGGTAAATGTCGTGTGAAATACACTTGAAAATATTGCACTATATTTACTGCCATCGTACTATTGCTTCATAAAATTTTAAACAATGAAACAACCAGAACTCGGCCGCAAACTTTTGGAACTTCGCAAGCAAAAAGGTTTTACGCAGGAAGAACTTGTGGAGCAATGCAATATTAATGTACGGACAATTCAACGAATTGAGGCCGGTGAGGTTATGCCGCGAAGTTTTACACTTAAAACAATATTAAGTGTCTTGGGCGAGGATTTGGAAAATATGCAAAAATCTGAAGCTTCCCATATAGAAAATTTCGATTTAAATGAAGTTACATATTCATCATTTTATCTAAAACTTGCCTGGATTTGTGGATTGATTTATTTTCTTTCAGGCTTTGTAGAATTTGCCGTTGACTATGCCAGATTTTATGAAGATGAATTGATAATTCCCAAAGCCGCATACATCAGTATGAAATTTATTGTAATGATTGCATACATTTATTTCTTGTGGGGCTTTGTTTTGAGCGGTAAAATCTTCAACAATTATTTACTGAAAATAGGTGCTTTCTTTTTAATTGGGACTACCATTTTATTTTATGGCTATGATATGGTTTCGCTTTACTTGGAGCCATTTTATACTGAATATGTTATGGTAACACAATCTATTTTCTGTGGAATTGGCAGTATTATTTTTGGTTTTGCATTGATGCGATTGAAAGAACCTCTCGGGAAAATTCCGGAAATAGCTGGGGGATTTGAAATAGTAAGCGGTATATTGTTTTCAATTGTTTTTATGGCTTGGTTGGGACTCCTCTTTTTAATTCCGGCTGTGATTTTGCAAATAATTTTGCTCTATAAAATTGAGGAATTTGTAAAAAAGGAAAGAGATTCCCGTCTTCAAAAGAATTAAAAATGATAAAAAGCATTTTCAAAATGCTCCAATTTTTCAACTTTTTGGTTTTTTAAAATTGCGATAATATCGAACCGCACTTCCACATCAAGTTCATTTGAAACAATATATTCATTGGCAGCTTTTACCAAAAGCTTGATTTTTGCAGGTGTAACAAAACTCTGTGGATCGCCGAAAAAGTCACTATTGCGTGTTTTTACTTCCACAATTACAAGGGTATCTTCTTCTTTTTGGGCTATAATGTCAATCTCGGCTTTATCAAAAAAGAAATTACGTCGCAGAATTTTATAGCCACTGCGAAGCAAATATTGCGCGGCTATTTCTTCACCTATTTTTCCGAGTTCGTTGTGCGTTGCCATTTTGATTAACGATTAACGATTTTTGATTGTCGAATTTTAAAATTGAAATTTAATTTTTGATGGTTGTATATCTATTTTGATTTCCCGTCCGAAAATTAACGCTCGATTATCAGGAATGTGTCCAGATGGAAAATTTAAGATCACGGGATAATTGTAGTCTTTTACCAATTCCATAATAATTTCTTCTGCCGTTTTTCCAAAGTAAACTTTATTGTCCTTCATTTGCGTCATTCCACCAATGACGAGGGCTTTTAAATTTTTTAGATAACCGCTGCGCTTCAAATTAATCATCATTCTATCAATATGGTACAGCATCTCATCAAGATCTTCAATAAAAAGAATTTTGCCGTCGGTTTCCATTTCCGAAGCACTTCCGCAAAGCGAATAAAGCACCGAAAGATTTCCACCGATAAGTTCTCCTGAATAAATTCCAGACGAAGCAAAGTAATCTTTGTGCGAAATTTCTATGCTATAATCTTCCCCAAACAAGGCTTTCCGAATAGATTCGGTAGTTTCGGGGCTTTTATTTTCTATTTCCAAGCACATCTGCGCATGCAGCGTCTCAATTCCAAAGTTATGTATATGTGAATGTAAAACCGTAACATCACTATACCCAATAATCCATTTTGGGTATTTTTTGAAAGTTGAAAAGTTCAATTTATCAATTATTCTGACCGTTCCGTAACCGCCTCGGGCGCACCAAATTGCCTTTATATTTGGATTATCAAGCATTTGCTGAAAATCTGATGCGCGAAGGTCGTCGCTTCCGGCAAACTGGTTTTCTTCGGCTTCGATGGTATCTCCAATAATGGCTTTTAAACCCCAATTTTCAATTAATTTTAATGCAGGCTGCAGTTCTTTTTCTGAAATTTTCCGCGCCGTTGAAACAATGGCAACGGTATCGCCTTTATGTAAAAATGGAGGTGTGAGCATAAATCTGATTAAAAGTTTTAAAGTACTAAAAATTTAACTTTTGAGTTAAAATGATAACGAACTATTGATAAAAGATTAATAATCTGCAAATTTAGAACAACAAACCTAACATTCTCACTGTTAGTAGAAACAATTGGCAATCCCTCGTGAAATGAATAACTCACTAACTCTTTTCTAGGGGGAATTTTTGGAGAACATTGCCGACAAACCCTATTGAACATGGACTGGCCCTCCTCTTTTACCAAGTTTTATTTTTACAGAATCACCTTGGGAGGATGCCTAAATTCTAACTTAAATAACCCAAATATCTTATATTTTTAATAGAGTAGGAATTTTCATTCGTAAAATTTTTGACTCTAGAATACTAAAATCCAGACTTTTAAGTTAATATTATGTTAGAATGTATTAAAGTCTTTTATAGATTAATACTTTTGGCGCCAAACCAAACAAAAAACTTTAATGGAAACAATTGCTACCCCCACTTGCAATAGTTCCACACTTGCTCCTTTTGAGCCATCTTCCCAGAATCCGTGGGATACACGTAAGATCAATCACGTGTACCGCCGCCTTGGTTTTGGGGCTTCACAAGATGATGTGGATGCCGCACTCTCGCTAAACCCGGGACAATTTATTAATTCGCTTGTAGATACTGCGCAGAACATGCCACCAACCCCGACGCCGTATTGGGGTTACTATTCCAACAATGATTTTCCGGACTACGAGACCCAAAACTTCGCATTTTTTGAACAATGGCGGTTACAGACTACCAAAGACCTTCTGGAAGAAAACCTTCGCGGGAGGCTTGCATTCTTTTGGATGAACCATTTTGTGACCCGTTTTGGGGTCTATTTTCATTCACCCTACGCATTTCAGTATTACCATATGATGCAAGTTCATGCCTTGGGAAATTTTAAGGAACTTACTCGGGCGGTAGGTATAAACCCTGCCATGTTGATTTTTCTTAATGGGTATGAAAACACCAACTATAGCCCTAATGAAAATTATGCTCGGGAGTTGTATGAACTCTTTACCCTTGGCGAAGGCAATGGGTATACTCAAAACGACATTACCGAAACTGCTAGGGCACTAACGGGATATAATGAATGGGACGACGAAAACGGTGCCATTTATTTTGACCCCCAATCTTTTGACGATGGTATAAAAACCATTTTTGGACAAACCGGAAATTGGGGTTATGATGATGTTGTGGACATCCTGTTTCAGGAGAAGGGTTCTGAAATTGCATATTATATATGTGAAAAGCTATACAAATTTTTTGTGAGCCCAGCTACGGACAACATTGGACAAACCATTATCCAAGAATTAGCACAAACATTGATCAACAATAATTTTGAGATGGTCCCAATGTTGAAAAAATTGTTCAAAAGCCAACATTTTTTTGATGAATACGCTGTGGCTGTTGTGATTAAAAGTCCTTTTGACGTGGTATTGAATTTTATGAAAGAAACAGACTTTTATTACAATAACACTATACTCAATGCCCTGATCTATTATATGGGACTAGTAGGGCAGGAAATTTACGATCCCGTGGATGTAGCAGGGTGGCAACGTGATGAATCATGGATAAACGCCTCAACACTCACCGGCCGCTGGGCGCTGATAGATGAATATATAGACTATCTAGACCAAAATGGCTACGACAGTATATTTGTGGACTTGGCGAAAGCACTTACTAACAATAGCAAGGACCCATACTTTATTACCAAAACACTTGTGGATCATTTTATGTGCAAAGAATTATACACGCTATCAGATTATGACATAGCAACAGTCATCTTTAAGTGGGAAGTACCACAGAATTACTATGATCAGGGCATCTGGGATTTAGACTTCAATTCCGCTCCTTATCAAGTTTCAATTCTGCTGAAACACATTGCAAGAATGCCCGAATTTCAACTTAAATAAGTAGCCTCATGTGTAAAAATCATACTATCCCCGAAAAAAATACGTCAAAAGGTGAAAAAAATATTCACGATAAAGAGCACTCCACCTGGAACAGACGCTCTTTTATTCAGGCTTTAGGTTTGGCTGGTGCTGGTGGCATCATGCTTGGTCACGCCTCTATTGCTGCGTCCAAACCATCACCTCTTTCGGTAGCTTTGGCAGCAAGTGAAAATGAAAATATTTTGGTCATTATCCGTCTAAAAGGTGGAAATGATGGACTTAACACTATAGTCCCAGTTTATGACTATGCTACCTATGCCAATTTGCGCCCTAACATTCGTCATCAACAAAGCAATTTGATAAATTTGAACGCAGATTTTGCCATCCCTAATTATATGAGCGCTCTTGAATCTGTTTGGGGTGATGGAAAAATGAAGGTAATCCATGGTGTGGGGTATCCACAACAAAATCTCTCTCATTTCCGTTCTGCAGCAATCTGGGCTTCTACAGACGATATAAACGTGGAACCTACAGGATGGTGGGGCCGATATTATGAAGACCTATACCCAGATTATTTGATAAACCCACCAGAAGTTCCGCCAGCAGTACAAATAGGAAGTATTGGAGATCTTATTTTTGAAGGCAATGACAGTAATTATGCCTTTTCTGTTGCCAACACCGAACAATTGGCAAACGTTGCACAAAATGGTGTTCAGCACAATGTAACCGATTTGCCGGATTGCGTCTATGGAGATAAACTCTTGTTTATGCGTGCCACTACAAACACAACGGTTAGGTATTCTTCTGTTATCAATGATGCCTATTTGGCATCAAGCAACAGTTCTTCTTATAGTGATGAAGACCTTGCAAAACAATTGGCCATCGTTGCCCGATTGATAAAAGGAAACTTGGGCACTAAAGTATATATGGTTACTTTGGATGGTTTTGACACACACGCTAACCAAGTAGATGCCCAAAGGGCATTGTTGGAAGACCTTTCAGATTCCATCAAGGATTTTTATGATGACCTTGCCGCTACCGGAATGGATGACAAAGTTTTGACCATGACCATTTCAGAATTTGGACGTAGGCCCTATGAAAATGGTTCTAACGGTACCGACCACGGAGCAGCCTCACCAGTTATGTTGTTTGGTGCTGGATTAGATGGAAATGGATTTGTGGGCACCCACCCAAACCTTACCGAATGGGACGCCAATGACAATCTTATACCGACATCCGATTTTCGAGACATATATTCCACCGTTTTAACGGAGTGGTTCTGCTTGGACCCTTCTGTAGTAAGTACTATTTTGCTTAACCAGACCTACCAAACTTTGAATATGGGAATTACTTGTCAGTCTTTGTCGAATACTGATTTTAGCGACACTACCCGCTTTGTACATATACCTATTTACCAAAACAACCGTACCCTTATTGAAATAAATATGCCCAATACAGCGAATGTTGACATCAGGCTGTACGATATGATGGGAAGAGAAGTAGGTTTGTTGGAAAACAAAATATTGTACCCTGGAAAATACAGTATAGACGTTAAGGAAAAAGTCAAGACACGACTTTCCTACGGACAGTACATTTACCGTATTTCAACTGGAGGACAATTTTATAGTAAATCTATACAGATTAGGTAATATTTTATAAAACCCTTTTATTGAAAAGCTTCCTATATTTTGGGAAGCTTTTTTAGTTTAAGATTTTCGATTAGGGGAAATTCTAAATCTCAAACAACTAAAGGAATGTAAAACAGGGCGCTGGTTTCCGAAGATAAAATACCTATTTTTGTGACTTCTAAATTAATTAATATAGGTTTTCAAAAAATAGATATGGACCAAGACCCAAAACGCTATACCATTACCGCTGCATTGCCATATACCAACGGCCCCGTGCACATTGGCCATTTGGCAGGGGTGTATGTGCCAGCGGATATTTATGCACGTTACCAGCGTCTTCAAAACAAAGATGTTGCCTTTATCTGCGGAAGCGATGAACACGGAGTGCCAATTACCATAAAAGCAAAAAAAGAAGGCATCACACCACAGCAAGTGGTTGATAAATACCACGCCATCATCAAAAAGAGTTTTGCCGATTTTGGAATTTCCTTTGATAATTATTCACGCACTTCTGCGGAAATCCACCATAAAACCGCTTCGGAATTTTTCAAAAAATTATACGAAGATGGAAAATTTATTGAAGAAGTAACCGAGCAATTATATGACGAAGAAGCCAACCAGTTTTTGGCAGACCGTTTTATAATTGGCACTTGCCCGAAATGTGGTTTTGAAGAAAGCTATGGAGACCAATGCGAAAACTGCGGAACTAGCCATAATGCTACCGATTTGATAAATCCGCGAAGTGCAATTTCAGGAAATAAGCCTATTCTGAAAGAAACAAAACACTGGTTTTTGCCTTTGAATGAATACGAAGATTTCTTAAAACAATGGATTCTCGTGGATCACAAAAAAGACTGGAAAACAAATGTGTATGGTCAGTGCAAAAGCTGGATTGACGACGGTTTACGCCCTCGTGCAGTAACCCGCGATTTGGATTGGGGAATTCCAGTACCCATAAAAGGAGCCGAAGGAAAAGTGCTTTACGTTTGGTTTGATGCACCGATTGGCTATATTTCCTCAACTAAAGAATGGGCCGAACGTGAAGGCAAAAACTGGGAAGATTATTGGAAAGACGAAAACACCAAAATGCTTCATTTTATAGGGAAGGACAACATCGTTTTCCATTGTATTATTTTTCCCGCTATGTTAAAAGCTGAAGGAAGTTACATTCTTCCTGATAATGTTCCGGCAAACGAATTTTTGAACCTTGAAGGCAACAAAATCTCAACTAGTAAAAACTGGGCAGTTTGGCTGCACGAATATTTAGAGGATTTTCCAAACCAGCAGGATGTGTTGCGTTATACTTTAACTGCAAACGCTCCCGAAACAAAGGATAACGACTTTACTTGGGCTG
The DNA here is from genome assembly GCF_007997155.1 of Aequorivita antarctica. Lineage (GTDB taxonomy): Bacteria > Bacteroidota > Bacteroidia > Flavobacteriales > Flavobacteriaceae > Aequorivita > Aequorivita antarctica. Next base: position 246,212 of record NZ_VORT01000001.1, read on the forward strand.
ATTTTCAAGCCCGAAATAATAATGAATTGGTTGCCATCTTCGGGAATTTCATAAACCGAGTGATGGTTTTGACCGATAAATATTACGAAGGAATCGTGCCAAATGCAGGACCGTTTTCAGAAGTTGACGAACAGACTTTAAGCGAATTGAAAGCCTATCCAACGGTGATTGCAAGCTCGCTGGAGCGTTACCGCTTCCGTGAGGCACAGGGAGAATTGATGAATGTTGCCCGTCTTGGAAACAAATATCTTGCCGATGAAGAGCCATGGAAAACCATCAAAACCGATGAAGAGCGAACCAAAACCGTGATGTATGTTGCGTTGCAAATTGCTTCTGCCTTGGCAGTTTTGAGTGAACCGTTTTTACCGTTTACATCAGATAAATTGAAAAACATGCTCAATATTCGGTCAAATGCAACCGAAACCTCACTGAAATGGGACGACGTTTCTTCCAAATCAGAATTACTAAATCCAGGCCATAAAGTGGACAAAGCCGAATTGCTTTTCAGCAAGATAGAAGACGAACAAATTCAACAACAACTAGATAAATTACAAGCAAGCAAAAAGATGAATGAGATTGCCAACAAAAAAGTAACATCACAAAAAGAAACCATTCAATTTGATGATTTTACAAAACTCGATATGCGAGTGGGAACAATCATTGAAGCTGAAAAAATGCCAAAAGCAAATAAACTTTTAGTTCTAAAAGTTGATACAGGAATTGACGTGCGTACTATTGTTTCAGGTATTGCGGAAAGTTTCAAGCCAGAAGATATTGTTGGTAAAAAAGTTACTGTTTTGGTAAATCTCGCACCGCGGGCACTTCGTGGCGTGGAAAGCCAAGGAATGATTTTGATGACGGAAAATGCGGAAGGGAAACTTGTTTTTGTAAATCCTGGAGAAGAAGGAGTTGATAATGGGGCGACAATCAATTAACTTTAAATTCATTCAATAAAATTTTCTTCAAATCCTCAAAGTCTATGTTTTTAAGAATAATTTTTTTTTCAACTTTTTGTATTTTTTCTACAGTAGCACAAACATCCTTTTTAACTATTCCGAACGATTTAAAAACTCGAAATAAATCGCCAAAAGATGCTTTTGCAGTGGTAGATGATGAAAATAATACGTTTGCGATTTTTTTGGATGATGATAAAACTCTAAATGGATATTTATATTCCGAAGATCTTAAACCTATAGGAAAATTTGCTTCAAATGGGTTGCCAAAAATTTATACTGAGATTATCGGTCAGACCCTTAAAAATGGACAAATAAGATTGTTTTTGAAGAATGCAAACAATAGAAACTTTGGAAGCGTTCTTTTCGATTTTGAAAGAGAGGCAACAATAGAAACAGAGTATGGATTTAAATTGAATGATGAAATTTTCCTTCAATCACACAGTTTTAAAGACAAATTTTACATACTTACCGTAACCAGGAGAAGTTCAATTCTAAATATTTACACTTTTGATCACGACGGTAAATTTGGTAAGAAAGAGTTTGATTTTAGTGATAAGTTTTTTGGAGATATGCGGAATGACCGTACAAGACTTGACCAACTCTTAACGGAGCGAAGTCAATTTAAAACCGAAGGTACTGTGGTTAAAATTGAAGAATCTAATCCTAACAACATTGCTATTACCAGTAATGTTTGCAAAGTTTATGATCGCGGAGAGACCTTTATTTTAACCATTGACGAAGGAATGCTCTACACTTATATTTTTGAATTTGTTGTTCCAAATTTAACTGTAAGTTTGAAAGCAATTGAAAAAGAACAACTTCCACTTAAAGGTATTTTGGCGTCTAGCAACTCATATTTATACGAAGACAAAATTTTTCAAATCAGTGGTTTAAACGATACTTTGGTTTTTACAGTAAAAAATATTGAAACAAAAGAAGAACTTAAAAGAATTGAACTTTCAAAAGATGAAGAAATTACTTTTAAAAACAGTCCAATTATACAAGAAGGAACTTCTATTAGCTCGGATGGTCGACGAGAGTTGGAAAAGACAGCTCAGTTTCTTCGAAAAATAACTTCAGAGGATATTGGTGTGGCTGTAATTAAGTCCAAGAGCGGTTATCAAGTTACAATGGGGGGCAATAAAGAAATACAACAAACTGGTGGTGGAGCACCCATGATGATGGGCGGCTTTGGTGGTGGAATGCCAATTGGAACAGCTGGAGCCTTTACGGTTTCTTACAATCCCGTATTTTATGCTTTTAATTCCTATAAGCACAACAAATCAACCCGTATTGAATGTGTTTTTAATGATAGTTTTGAGCATGTTGATGGAATAGTTCCAGTGAATGTTTTTGATAAAATCCGAACATATACACTTCGAAATCCCAATGGAAAGGCAGAAAACGTATTCAAAATGAATGATTTTTTTATTTATGGAAAATATAATTCCAAAGAAGATACTTATGAACTTTTTAAATTTTCAGAATAACTTCTAAAAATGAACAACCTTCTTCAATACATAACCTCTCAAACCCAGCTTCCCTCAAAAAGCATAGAAAACACAGTCAAACTTTTAAACGAAGATTGCACCATTCCTTTCATTTCCCGCTACCGGAAAGAATTGACAGGAAATCTGGATGAGGTTCAAATTGGCGATATTGTAAAATTCAAAGAACAGTTTGAAGCGCTGGAAAAGCGGAAAGTTGCAATCTTAAAATCTTTGGAAGAACAGGAGGTCTTAACTGCCGAACTTCGGAAAAAAATTGAAGAAGCTACAGATTTAATCGCTTTGGAAGACTTGTATTTGCCGTACAAAAAGAAGCGAAAAACAAAGGCAGATACAGCACGCGAAAACGGTTTGGAGCCTTTGGCGAAAATTTTAATGGTGCAGACCCGAAGTATCTCGAGTTCCGATATTTCTTCACTTGCTTCAAAATATATAAAAGGCGAAGTAATTTCCGAAGAAGAAGCTTTGGAAGGCGCACGACACATTATTGCCGAATGGATCAACGAACGCACCGATATTCGGAATATGCTGCGTCACCAATTGGAGCGTTTTGCAGCGATTTCAACCAAAGTTATAAAGAAGCTTGAAGACGATGAAAAAGCGCAGAAATTCCGTGATTACTTTGATTGGAATGAAGCTTTAAACCGAATTCCTTCACACAGATTATTGGCAATACTACGTGCAACTTCCGAAGGTTTTATTCGCCAGAAAATAGAAATTGATGATGAAAAAGCAATCTCAAAAATTGAAGATCGCGTTGTAAAACTAAACGATGCGGCTTCAAAACAAATAAAACTTGCAATTGAAGATAGCTACAAACGGCTTTTGCTTCCGGCACTTTCAAACGAAGCACTTTCCGCCGCAAAGGAAAAAGCAGATGAAACCGCAATTAATGTTTTCGCCAAAAACTTAAAACAACTTTTACTAGGTTCGCCTTTGGGTGAAAAGCGTGTTTTGGCAATCGATCCTGGTTTTAGATCAGGCTGTAAAGTGGTTTGCTTAGATGCTCAAGGCGGTTTACAGCATAATGAAACAATCTATCCGCACGCACCAAAAAATGATCTTAAAGGTGCGATGAAGAAGATTAGTTCACTCGCAGATGCCCATAAAATTGAAGCAATTGCAATCGGAAACGGAACGGCTTCGCGGGAAACAGAACAGTTCATAAAACGAATTCATTTTAAAAATCCAATACAAGTTTTTGTAGTGAGCGAGGCTGGGGCATCTATATATTCGGCTTCAAAAATTGCGCGCGATGAATTCCCGAATTATGATGTTACTGTGCGAGGCGCAGTATCCATCGGTCGCCGTTTGCAGGATCCTTTGGCGGAACTGGTTAAAATTGATGCTAAATCCATAGGTGTAGGTCAATATCAACACGATGTGGATCAGTCAAAACTGAAAAGTTCGCTGGATACTTCGGTAGAATTATGCGTAAATTCTGTTGGGGTGAATATAAATACCGCAAGCGTTCCTCTATTGAGTTACGTTTCTGGAATAGGCCCGAAATTGGCAGAAAATGTAGTAAACTATCGCGAAGAAAACGGCGCATTCTTTTCGAGAGAAGAAGTTAAGAAAGTTCCACGTTTGGGCGGAAAAGCATTTGAGCAGGCAGCTGGATTTCTACGAATAAAAAATGGTAAAAATCCATTAGACGATTCTTCTGTGCATCCCGAAAGTTATTCGGTGGTCTCAAAAATGGCGAAAGATGTAGGGGTAAAAGTTTCTGAATTGATTGGAAATAAAGCCCTTCTACAGAAGATAGATTTAGAAAAATACACTTCAGAAAAAATTGGACTTCCCACTTTGCAAGATATTTTAAAGGAACTGGAAAAACCTGGACTTGACATTCGCGAAGAGGCAAAAGTTTTTACATTCAACCAAAACATAAAAACCATAAGCGATTTGCAGGAAGGACAATTACTGCCCGGAATTGTGAACAACATCACTAATTTTGGCTGTTTTGTGGATATAGGGATAAAGGAAAGCGGCCTGATCCACGTTTCAAATCTTGCCGATGCATATGTTTCAGATGTTAGTGAACACGTGCATTTGCACCAACAAATAATAGTAAAAGTGCTAGATGTGGATGTGCCTAGAAAACGAATTCAGTTGAAACTGCACTAATAATTTTCTGAAGGTGTTAATAATTGTTTTATCTAAAATTAAATAGGTTTCTATCAATTATTAAACACTAATTTTGCGGTTTTTGTTCAACTATAGCAATTGCAAAAACTTATGACGAAGCCCCGCATCGCCCTCGTTATTGGAATCATTTGTATTTCCATTTTTCCTATTTTGGTCAAGCTCAGTTTGTCACCGGGTGTTATTTCGGCTTTTTATAGAATGGCGATTGCTGCGGCACTTTTGGTTCCATTCACTTTTTTGACTGGTAAAATGAAAATCCCATCTCGAAAGATTTTCTTGCTGACCGTTCTTTGTGGTGCTATTTTCGCTGGTGACGTGGCAGTTTGGAACATCGCCATACAAGAGTCAACTGCAACGCAAGCTACTTTGCTCACTAACCTTTCACCAGTCTGGGTAGGAGTTGGAGCCTTTTTCTTCTTAAAAAATAAACCGACATTCAATTTTTGGATAGGTACTGCAATTGCCATTTTCGGAATGATTACTTTGGTGGGTTTTCGGTTTTTCCTCGAATTGGATTTTGACCTTGCTTTTGTTTTTGCAATCCTTTCTGGCGTTTTTTACGCCATTTATATGCTACTCAGCAAATATGTGCTTTATGAAGTGGAAGTGCTTCCATTTATCACTATTAGCACGCTTTCCTCGGCTTTCTTCTTGGCTATTTTAAGTTGTGGCCTTGACCAACCTTTTACAGGATTTAGCAATATGGGCTGGTTTGTTTTGGTGGTTCAGGGCGTAGTTTGCCAATTGATGGCGTGGCTGCTTTTGGGTTATGCAACCAAACACATGCGGGCAACACGTGTGTCCGTGAGTCTTTTGGGTCAGGCAGTTTTAACAACCATTTTGGCGTGGCTTTTTATTGGGGAAGAAGTAAGTTTTCAAATGATTGTGGGCGGAATTGTTTTACTTTTCGGAATTCGGATTACTTTTTACAATAAACCAATTCCTTTCTTCAGAAGAAATAATAGTAGTGAAGAAGCTGCTTGAAAAATTAGACCAATTTTGTTGAAATAATTTTTACCGGACAGGCTTTTGCGGCTTGTTCACAGCTTTCAAATGCTGCATTATCGACAAATTTTAATGTAAAAAAACCACGCTTTTGTTCAGAATGTAGCAATACAGTTTTTCCGTCTTTTTTTGACATACGGAAATAAGTCGGCGCTAGCTCCACACAGTAGTTACAACCGATACATTTGTTTCTTTGCAGAGTGACAACAACCATTTTATGAAGCAACGATTTTATACAATTTATCTGAAGGCCGCACTCGGAAGGGAGTTGGAATGGTACAGGAATCGCCTTTTTTTGCGGTTGACAGGGACTCGTCATTTACTAGCATTTCAGAAAGGTCGAATTCTTTGGCACCAGTAGTGGGGCCGGTAATCAAAATCTTGTCGCCTAAGTTTAAATCATAGGCTTCAATCTTAAATTCTGCAATTTTGGTTTTTGGGAAATAATGAACCCCTTTCCCGATATACACTTTCTTTTGTGTGGCTTGTGAACCTTCAGTATTGCTCCATTCACCCAGTTTTTGTCCCAAATAATAGCCGCCCCAAAATCCGCGGTTATATACTTTAGCCAGTTCCACCATCCATTGCTCCACTTTCTCTTTTGAATAAGTGCCGCCATAATACGCATCAATAGCTTCGCGATAGGTTTTGGTAACGGTTGCAACATACTCAGGCGCACGACCACGGCCTTCAATTTTTAGAACTTTTATGCCAGTTTCGATGACTTGGTCCAAAAAATCTACAGTGCAAAGATCTTTTGGAGACATCATATACTCGTTGTCCAATTCAATCTCAAAACCAGTTTCTTGGTCAATAACCGTGTATTTTTTTCGGCAATTCTGCTTGCAAGCACCTCGATTGGCTGAAGAATTATACGAATGTAGACTTAAATAACATTTCCCCGAAACAGCCATACAAAGTGCGCCGTGACCAAAAATTTCCACTTCAACCAAATTTCCTGAAGGCCCTTTTACCTGTTCTTTCTCAATTTGTTCGGTAATATTTTTCACTTGCCGCAGGCTTAATTCTCGGCTCATTACCATCGTATCGGCAAAAAGGGCGTAAAATTTCACCGTTTCAATATTAGTAATATTTATTTGAGTTGAAATGTGCACTTCCATCCCAATCTGTCTTCCATAGGCAATCACAGCTTGATCCATCGCAATAACAGCAGTAATATCTGCTTTCTTCGCTGCATTTAAAACCGTTTTTATTACTGAAAGATCGTGATCATAAATGATTGTATTCAGCGTGATATAGGTTCGAACATTTTTCTTTTTACATCTTTTGGTAATTTCAGAAAGATCTTCGATTGTAAAATTAATACTCGCCCGGGCACGCATATTTAATTGTTCGACGCCAAAATAGACGGAGTCTGCGCCATTGTCCAAGGCAGCCTGCAACGATTCAAAATTACCAGCTGGAGCCATTAATTCTATTTTTCCTGAAGAAGTCATTTGTTGAAAAATTTTGAAAATACCTACAAATTTCGGACTTGTTTTCTTTTTAAAATATGATATATGTTAGGTTTGGTTGAAATATTGCAATCGTTATGAAGATTTTGAATAGTATTCGGCACTCAATTTTACATATAGTAAATTTTTAAAACAGGGTTTCAGCTTCCCAAATACAGCCCAAGTTTTATTTTCCAATACGCCATCTTCTCCTCAAAATATTCAAAATATGGTTTTAGGGCTTCGGGATTTTCGAGCGTCTTTTGTACATCCTTGATTTGATGGATTTCTTCGGAAGAAATAAATTTTGAAAAATCAAAAGGCACACCCAATTGATGCATTTTTATAAAATGACCATAAATTGAATCTTCTGAAAGTCCACGTTTGTCTGCAATCTCTGAAGGTGAAAGATTGTTTTCAATAAACATTTTATAACTGCGCTCGTGGGTTGGTATATTATTTTCAAGACCATCCAAATGCCGATTGATGACTTTTAGGAAATCATCTGCATATTTCTCCAGTTTTGCTTGGCCAACTCCAGAAACTTCTGCAAACTCCTCACGAGTTCTAGGTTTTTTGAATTCCATATCTTCCAAAGTTGCGTCACTGAAAACAACGAACGCCGGTTTATTTAATTCTTGCGCCAATTTCAAACGCAGCTCCCGTAACTTATCAAAAAGTTCAGCACGTTTTCTTTTTACTTTTTCTACTACAATTTGTTCTTTCTCTTGCAGTAGGTTTGCCAGTTGCACTTTTTTTCCTTCGAATAAAACCTTTTTGGCAAGGGGAGTAAGCAACAACCGACCGTTTTCATGAAAATGAATTTGCAAAACGCCTTGGTTTAAAAGTTGAATAACGTATTGCTGCAAGTCGCGCCAAGCGATATCTTTTGCGGCACCGAAAGTTTTTATTCTTTGGTAACCTTTATCAAAAACTTGGGCATTTTGTGCACCACGCAATACGTCCAAAACCATACCCAGCGCTTCTTGTTCCTGTAATCGCGAAACTGCCGAACAGACTTTTTGGGCTATGAGCGTGCCGTCAAAATATTTTGGTGGGGTTTTGCAGATGTCGCAATTGCCACAATCTTCAGTAATGTGTTCCCCAAAATAGCCAAGAAGTACTTTTCTTCTGCAACTCAAGGCTTCGGCAAATTGCTGCATTCGTTCAAGTTTCGCCAATTGATACGTTTCTGTTTCGGTGCCTTCTGCAAACTTCCGAAGCATAATTACATCAGCGAAACTGTAGAAAAGAATAGTATGCGCTGCTAGGCCATCGCGTCCACTTCGACCAATTTCTTGATAATATCCATCAATATTTTTGGGCATATTATAATGAATCACCCAGCGCACGTTGCTTTTGTCAATGCCCATTCCAAAGGCGATAGTAGCAACGATTATAGGTGAAGTATCGTTGATAAAATTTTCCTGAATTTGAGTTCTTTCTTCGGAAGTCAATCCTGCGTGGTATGCTTCAGCTTTATAACCCTTTGAAGAAAGTGTCGCAGCGAGTTTTTCGGTACTTTTTCTGCTTAGGCAATAAATAATGCCACATTCTTTTGAATGGTTTTTCAGAAAATCTAAAATTTGCTTGTTGCGGTTTTGGCCAGGCCTAACATCTAGATATAAATTTGGTCTATCAAACGAAGCGATAAAGGTCTTGGCTTCGGGAACTGAAAGTTGTATGGCAATATCTACCCGCGTAGCGCGATCTGCCGTAGCTGTTAAAGCAATCAAAGGAACGTTTGGAAATTGTTCCTTCAAACTTTTCAGCTGTGTATAAGCTGGCCGAAAATCGTGACCCCAACTGGAAATACAGTGTGCTTCATCTACGGCGAAGAGGCTAATTTTTATTGAATTCAGAATAAAATTCAACTGAGGAAGACTTTCCGGAGCTACATAGAGCAACTTTAAATTTCCGTTTTGTAAATCTTTTAAAACTTGCTGTTGTTCCTCGGAAGCTTGTGAGCTGTTGAAAAATGTTGCAGCAATTCCGTTTGCTTTTAATGCATCCACTTGATCCTTCATTAAAGCAATTAATGGAGAAATCACTATCGCCGTTCCTTCCAAAGCCAAAGCCGGCAATTGAAAACACAACGATTTACCGCCGCCCGTGGGCATAATGGCAATAGTGTCTTTTTGATTTAATACATTCTTTATAATTTCTTCCTGATTTGGAAGAAACTTGTCGTACCCGAAATGCGTTTTGAGCAAATCGAATATACTTAGCTGGGTATTTGTTTCCATTTCGGTAAAAATAAAGATTTGAAATTTAAAAAAAGCCCCCGCAGAAAGCGAGGGCTTGATTGGCCAGTCATTTTACTTACTCCCCAGCATGACTAGCTCGTTGCATACTACCTCTGTAATATATTTTTTGTTTCCTTCCTTGTCATCATATGATCTGGAAGTCAGTTTTCCTTCTATTGCCACTTCTTTTCCTTTTGTGACATAATTTTCAATGATCTCAGCAGTTTTTCCCCAAGCAACCACATTGTGCCATTGGGTATCTGTGATCTTTTCCCCTTTTTGATTTTTGTAAGTTTCATTTGTGGCGATACTGAACTTGGCAAGTTTCTTTCCGCCATCAAGATTTACAATTTCGGGATCGTTTCCCAAATTTCCAATCAACTGTACTTTGTTTCTAAGTGTACTCATGATTTTTAATATTTAATGTTAAACAATTGATACTATCGAACTTCATTTTATTCGACAGGACAAACTTACATTGGCTTCCAAATTTTAGTTGGTTGTTACATACTTACTTTCGTTTATAGTTGTTTGTAATCATTTGTAAACGAATATATAATTGACAATCAATATCTTAACATATTCAATAATTATTAAAATTTCTGTAATTTAAACCGTTGAAAATCACATCTTTTATAATTCACATTAAAAAACAGTTATGAACAGCAACAGATTAGAAGCTTTTAGTGATGGTGTACTTGCCATAATAATCACAATTATGGTCTTGGAACTGAAAGTTCCACACGGGACCGATATTGAAGCTTTGGCGCCGTTGTTACCTGTATTTCTAAGCTACGTGCTAAGTTTTATTTACATTGGAATTTACTGGAACAACCACCATCATATGTTACATACCGTGCAGAAAGTGAGTGGGGGAATCCTTTGGGCAAACCTGCATTTGTTGTTCTGGCTTTCATTGATTCCGTTCGTTACCGGTTGGCTTGGTGAAAATCATTTTGCCGAATTGCCAATGGCAATGTATGGCGGAGTGCTGTTAATGGCAGCCATAGCCTATTTTATATTACAGAATAGAATTTTGTCCGTGCAAGGAAAAGATTCATTGTTGGCAAATGCATTGGGAAAGGATATAAAAGGGAAAGCTTCGCCAATCATTTATGGTATAGCAATCATTTCCTCTTTTTATAACCCCTGGGTTGCGGGCGCACTTTATATTTTGGTGGCTTTAATGTGGTTGATACCCGATAAAAGAATAGAAATAATTTTAAAGAAAAAAGAGTAGTTACCAAGTTTGTCCCTTCAGCTTCATAGCTGCTCGCAAGACATCGCTTTGGCTAATTTGGCCGACCAATTTACCTTTTTCCAAAATAGGAAAACGCCGGTGTTTTGATTCCAAAAATTTATTGGCGGCGTCCAGCACGTTCATTTCACCATCAATAGTGTCTACGTTTTTTATCATGTGCTGTTCCACTTTCACGTCTTCCATTGGGTGGTTGTGATAACGGGAATCGCTAAGTTGTTTCATACAATCGCCTTCGGAAATAATACCGACCAATTCATTCTTTTCATTTACTACAGGCCCTCCAGAGATTCTTTTTTTCAAAAGTACTTCCATAACCTCCAGAATGGACTGTTCTGGTCTGAATGTAATGAGCTTGCGGGTCATAAAGTCGGATACCTTTATTTTTTCCGAAGAACCTTTTTGGGGCTTTGCCCTTTTACCAATAAAACTTTTAATTCCCATTATATCATTTTTTTGCGAACTTCTAATATACTCATTTTTATTAAATTAAATTATTGGGTCCTTAAGTTATTGGGTAATTGAGCAGTAGCACGCGAATGTTGATGTCTCAATCATCAGGAACCTTTTAGCTTAAAGCGATTAAAATTGTACTTTTAACCAATTAAACTTCCCAACCATGAAAAAACTTGGTGCCATTCTTTCGCTCCTGCTCATAATTGCATTAGTCTATTACAGTTTTTATGGACTCACACCGCATTACAATGAAGACGAAACGACTCCGGCTACTGAATTTTCGGTGGACAGAGCACTACAGCCTTTAAGCGAAATTTCAAAAAAACCACATTATTTAGGTTCCGAAGGACACGAAGAAGTTCGTGAATTTTTGATATCTGAATTGCGAAAACTAGGACTTGATCCTCATATCCAAAAAGGATTTAGCATAAATCCAGAATCGAAAACACTGAACAAACCCATAAATATTGTTGGCCGGATAAAAGGTTCAGGAGAAGGAAAAGCGTTGCTTTTGCTGTCGCATTACGATAGCGCGCTGGTGCCTTCTTATGGCACAAGCGATGCGGGAAGTGGTCTGGTTACTATCTTGGAAAGCCTTCGCGCCTATTTGGCGTCAGGAGAACAACCTAAAAACGATATCATCATTCTTTTTTCCGATGCCGAAGAAATTGGGTTGGACGGTGCCAAACTATTTGTAAACGAACATCCTTGGGCAAAAAACGTTGGTTTAGTGCTTAATTTTGAAGCTCGCGGCACAAGTGGCCCAAGCAATATGATTTTGGAAACTAATGGTGGTAATTCAAATTTAGTAAAGGAATTTATAAAAGCCAATCCAGATTTTCCCGTGGCTTCCTCGTTGATGTACAGCGTATACAAAATGTTGCCCAATGATACCGATTCCACTGTTTTTAGGGAAGACGGCGATATTGATAGTTTTTTCTTCGCCTTTATTGACAATCATTTTAACTATCACACGGCCAATGACAATATGTATCATCTAGACTGGAACAGCTTGGCACATCAAGGCAGTTATTTACTGCCGCTTATGCATTATTTTGGCAATGCCGATCTCTCAAAATTGAAGTCCAAAACAGACGATGTTTACGTGAATTTGCCTTTAGTAAAGATGATAAGCTATCCATTTTCATGGATTTTGCCGATGCTAATTCTGGCAACGTTTCTTTTTTTGTTCCTTATTTTTTACGGACTCCACAAAAGAAAACTAAACGGAAAAAAGATGGCTTTGGGCTTTGTTCCGTTTTTGCTTTCCCTGATTGTTTGTGGCATTGTCGGCCTATTTGGTTGGAAATTGATTATAGCTTTGTATCCTCAATACACAGAAATCCAACAGGGTTTTACGTATAATGGGCATTGGTATATTGCATTTTTCGTCTTTCTTTCATTGGCCATTACGTTTGCATTTTATAAAAAGTTTACTCAAAAATTTAACGAGCCTTCCTTTTACGTTGCTCCATTGCTTTTTTGGCTTTTGATAAACATAGCGGTTTTTATTATTCTGAAAGGTGCTGCCTTCTTCATTATTCCAGTATTTTTTGGATTGTTATCGTTTTTTGTAATGCTTCGACAGGAACGCCCCAATATATTAGCGATGACGCTATTGGCAGTTCCCGCTATCTTTATTTTTGCGCCCCTCATTCAGTTTTTTCCAGTTGGGTTGGGCTTGAAAATGCTTGTTATAAGCTGCGTTTTCACCGTTTTGCTTTTTGTGTTGCTCTGGCCCGTTTTTGGATATTATAAAATGAAAGGTTTGCTTTCAGTTTTATTTTTATTGCTCGCCGTTTTCTTTTTTATAAAAGCCCATTCAAAAAGTGATTTTTCTGATGAGCGAAGAAAGCCTAACAGCCTAGTTTATTACAAAGATGCGGATGCAAACAAAACCTATTGGCTTACTTACGATAAGGATATTGACGAATGGACGCAGCAATATTTAGGAGAAAAACCTCAAGATGCCGCTGAAATTTTGGATGCTGCTTCGTATAATAAATACGGAACCAATTTCAGTTACGCAGCCGAAGCTCCCGAAAAAAACATTGCTAATTTCGAAATAATTTTGGAAGAAGATACCCTTATTGAAAACCTTCGAAGCGTGAAATTTATAATCGTTCCGCAACGGAGAGTTAATAAAATAGATTTATACAGTGAAGGGAATACATCTTTTAAATCTTTGGAGTTTAATGGTGAAACTATGCCGATTTCAGAAGTTTCTAACGACTATCGCGGCACAAAGAATAGTGCACTCATCAATTATTATGTTTCTGAAAATGATTCTCTTAAAGTGAAGTTTTCCGTAGAAGAAAATACATCAGTTTCTTTTAAAGTGATGGAATATTCCTTCGACTTAATGACAAACCCACAATTTGAAATTGCAAAAAGACCAGATTATACAATGCCGAAACCTTTTGTAATTACCGATGCCGTTGCAGTGAAACGAACTTTTTCAATAGATTCTCTAAAAAGGAAAATAGCCGATACAGTTAAAATAAATCCTCAAATTATTTTGAATGATAAATAAAACAATCGCAATTACAGGCTTAGGATGGCTAGGTCAACCATTGGGGTATCGTCTGGCTTCTCTGGGCTATACGGTAAAAGGTTCAGTGACAACAATTGAAAAAGCTACTTTATTGCAACAAAACGGTTTTGATGTATATCCTGTGGAAATTTCAGAAAACGGAATTGAGGGTGAAATTCAGGCACTTTTAAACAATGCAGATTGTTTAGTGATAATGATTCCACCCGGACTTCGCAAAAACACGGGCGCAGATTATGTTTTGAAAATGGCTCATTTGGTTGCGGCAATAAACGAATCAGCTGTTTCTAAAATTATTTTGGTGAGCAGTACTTCGGTTTATGATGATTCGCAGGGAAACGTGACAGAAAAGAACGAGCCAAGACCCGAAACAATCGCCGGAAAACAATTGCGGCAAGTGGAAGAATTATTTATCAATTCAGAAGAATTGCAAACTACAATCGTACGTTTTGGCGGCTTGATTGGCGGCACTCGCCAACCCGCAAAATATTTGGCGGGACGCAAAGATTTGTCAGATGGCAATGCCCCCGTGAATTTGATTCACCGCGAGGATTGTATTAATATTTTGGTTGAAATTTTAAAACAGGATGCCTTCGGAAAGATTTTTAACGCTGTAAATCCAAACCATCCCAGAAAATCTGATTATTATATTCAAAAGGCGGAGGAGCTTGGTTTGGAACTACCTTCCTTTGCTGAAAATTCTACTGATGAGGTTTATAAACAAGTGGATTCTGAAAACTTAAAGATGATTTTAAATTATTCTTTTAAAACTTCTATATAATTAAAAAGGAGCCTTTTACAGCTCCTTTTTAATTATATAGAATACTTTAAAACTACCAAATACGAACTCTATTTTCCGGAGCAACGTACATTGGGTCGCCTTCCTTAATATCAAAAGCTTCATAAAAAGCGTCGACATTCTGCAATGGTTGTGTAGCACGAACCATTCCTGGAGAGTGTGGATCTGTTTTCACTTGGTTACGAAGTGCTTCATCACGAGATTTGGTGCGCCAAACTGTGGCCCAACTCATAAAGAAACGTTGTTCTGGCGTGAAACCGTCAATATTATCTGGACGTCCGTTTTCTTTGTAAAAACGTTGCAAGCCATCATAAGCACCAAGCACACCACCAAGATCGCCAATGTTTTCACCCAAAGTGAATTTTCCGTTGATGTAAACACTGTCCAAAACTTCTACATTACTGTATTGCTCGGCTAGTTTATCACCGCGCTCGGTGAAGTTTATAAGATCGGTTTCTGTCCACCAGTTCACCAAGTTCCCATTGGAGTCAAAACGTGAACCGCTGTCATCAAAAGCGTGTGAAATCTCGTGGCCGATTACAGCGCCAATTCCACCGTAGTTTACAGCTTCATCTGCTTTGTAATCATAGAAAGGAGGCTGAAGGATTGCTGCAGGAAAAACGATTTCGTTATTGAAAGGGTTAAAATACGCATTCACTGTTTGTGGGCTCATTCCCCATTCAGTACGGTCCACAGGCTCATCTATTTTTTCGAGATTGTCCTTTAGACCCCAAGTTTGAACGGCAACCATATTGTCATAATACGTATTACCTTGCTTCACTTCCATAGAAGAATAGTCTTTCCATTTGTCTGGATAACCAACTTTTACGGTGAACTTATCAAGTTTTTCGATAGCTTTCACTTTCGTGCTGTCGCTCATCCAAGTTAAAGCATTTATACGGTCTTTGTAGGCTGCAATTACGTTGGTAATCATTGCTTCAGCTTTTTGCTTTGCCTCTGGCGGGAACATTTCATCTACATACAGTTTACCTAATGCTTCGCCTACGCTTCCATTAACAACTTCAAGAGCACGTTCGTCTGCAGGTTTTTGTTTTTTGGTGCCTTTTAGAGTTGTTTCATAAAAATCAAAATTGGCTTGATCAATTTCTGTGGTTAACATTCCAGTAGCATTATTCAAAGTCGACCAACGCATTACAGTTCTCCATGTATCAAAATCTGGCTTCGCGAACATTTGCTTCAATGTTTCCGTATACTTTGGCTGCATTACAATAAGAGTGTCCATTTGTTTGGTAATGCCCATACCTTTGAAAGCCGCTTCCCATTGAATTTGTGGAAGCATTTTTTGCAATTCAGTAATACTTCTTGGATTGTTGAAGTTTCTGAAATCGCGACTAGCCACTTTGTCCAATCTTGGGGTGGCAAGTTTTGTTTCAAAAGCGAGAATGATTTCTGCTTGCTTACGGGCAGATTCTTCAGTATCGCCTAAAAATTGTAGCATATGTGTAATGTGATCTACATACTGCTGACGTATTTTTACAGAAGCAGGATCGGTATTGGTATAAAAATCACGGTCTGGAAGGCCTAAACCGCCTGGAGTAATATACGCCGAGTTCATCGCACTATTGCTTGGGTTTGAAAAAGCTGCAAGACCCAAAAATGGTTGTGAAACAGCAACGGCATCCTCACTCATCAATTTTTGAAAATCTTCCATGCTGTTCATGGCTGCAATTTTAGCAAGCGTTGGCTTTATTGGCTCAATACCAGCCTTGTTTCTTGCAACAGTATCTAGTTTAGATTCATAAATCATTAAAGCTTTTGCTTGGTCTGTTTCGGGAGCGTATTTTCCACTTTCCTTAGCTTTCTCCAAAATATTCAACATATCCTTGCTGGTTTTTTTCCGCAGAATAGTGAACCCAGCCCAACTAGTCTCATCATCTGGAATCTCGTTGTTTTTCATCCAGTTTCCGTTCACGTAATTGTAAAAATCAGCTTTTGGACTTACGGTGGTGTCCATGTTTGCAAGTATTATTCCGTGTGGTTCGGTGTCTGCTGCGGCCAAATCAGTTTTTTCTTTACAAGAGGTTGCGGCTACTGCAACTACTGCAAGGGCCAAAACAGGTTTAAAAAAATTAGTCTTCATTTTATGATTTTTGTTTAAGGTATTTATTGTCTTGAACTTATACTGAAAGTATAAGTTGTTCTTTTAATGTGTTTGTTACACTTTCTTTTTCTTTTTATCTTGAAGTTCCAAATCCATAATGGAATCTTTATAACTCTGTTGTTTCTTCAGTTCGTTTTCTTCGTCTTCCTTTCTTTGGAAATCAATATTGTCCTTTTGAAATTTCTCGTTCAATTGAATGATAAGGTTCTTTACGGCAACGTTCAATTCTTCCATGGAATTTTGAACTTTCAAAGAGTCAATGATGGCTTGATGTGCAGTTTGAAACAATAAGGCCGACCTTGTTTTAAGAACTAACAACCTGCTGTTAATGGGTTTGGTGTTCAAAGTGTCGGGAATATTTTTTAAAAGCGAATCGGAATACTGTTTTAAAAGTTCGGAATGGTTTCGAAGGTCTTCGTAGTTGCTGCCGTTTGTGTTTTTTGCTTCCAAAAGAAAATCTTCCAGAACTCCCCAGTGCACAGCTTGCTCCTTTGCTGGTGCGGAGAGTTTCGGAAAGTCAAAATCCTTATTTCCAAAAATAATGGAAGCATCGATTGAGGATGATTGGTTTTGTTTTTCTTCTGAAGAATTTCTGCAGGAAAAAATGAAACCGATAATTAATAAAATAGGAATTATAAACTTCATAAAGAATAAAAGAGGCACAAAGATACTGGTTATTAACCAAATGATACATAAATTTTTTAAGTGCTGAAAGAACTGATAATACGTATATTTACATTTCATTTTTGAAAAAATAAAGTAATGAAGAAGCGGATTCTAATTATTGGTGCTTGTGGACAAATAGGCACTGAATTAACAATTTATCTACGCAATAAATTTGGAATAAACAAAGTGATAGCCAGTGACATACGTGAAGGAGATGAAGCACTGATGAAAAGTGGTCCTTTTGAAATTTTGGATGCCATGGATTATGACGCGGTTGAAGAAGTAGTGATCCGTCACGAAATTACGGATGTTTATTTGATGGCGGCAATGCTTTCAGCCACAGCGGAAAAATTTCCTATGAAAGGCTGGAACCTAAATATGAATTCACTTTTTCACGTTTTGAATTTGGCAAAAGAAAAAAAAATCGAGAAAATATTCTGGCCTTCCAGCATTGCAGTTTTTGGGCCCACAACCCCTAAAAAAGATACACCTCAGCGCACAATTATGGAACCTAGTACTGTTTACGGCATCAGCAAGCAAACAGGCGAACGCTGGTGTGAATACTACTTTAATCGTTATGGAGTGGATGTTCGCAGCATCCGTTATCCTGGGCTTATAAGTTATAAAACCCTTCCTGGTGGTGGAACCACAGATTATGCCGTAGATATTTATCACAAAGCCTTGAAGCACAAAAAATACATCTGCTTTTTAAATGCGGAAACAACACTGCCAATGATGTTTATGGACGATGCCATAAATGCTACTGTAAGTATTATGGAAGCTGAAAGTAAAAAGGTTAAAATACGCAGCTCCTATAATCTTTCTGCCATGAGTTTTGATCCAGAAGAAATTACCGAAAGCATTCAAAAACACATTCCTGAATTTAAAATTAGCTATGAGCCAGATTTTAGACAAGCCATTGCCGACAGTTGGCCGCAAAGTATTGACGATAGCGAAGCCAGAACAGATTGGGGCTGGGAAAGTAAAATTTCTCTTGATGAAATGACTGAAATAATGCTTGATAATTTGAAGAAGAAGTATTGAATTTAATTTTCCAGGAGCAATAACTAATGAAGTTTATATTTTAAAAAAACCGTTCTAAAAAGGAACGGTTTTTTTGTAGCCTCACCAAGAATCGAACTTGGATCTAAAGTTTAGGAAACTTCTATTCTATCCATTGAACTATGAGGCCGTTATTACTGGATGCAAATTTAAATATTTTTGATCTTTCATCAGGTTTTCTGAAGTAGTATCTCATTAATGTGACCATAAATATAAAGGACAGGTTCAGCTATATTTGAACCTGTCCTTTTATTTTTGTGCCTACTGTGTTTAAAGTGGCTTTATGCCTCACAACTTGCACAGTCTTTTTTCTGTGCAAACTTTTGGGCGGCATTCATACTATGTTGGTAGTAAAGAGATTTCAATCCTAATTTCCACGCGGTCACGTGAATTTTATTTATCTCTTTAACGGGCATTTCTGGGTGTACTATAATATTTACCGACTGTCCCTGGTCAATATGATTTTGACGGTTCGCCGCTTGGTAGATAAGATCTAGTTGGTCTATTTCCGAATAGGTTTTAAACACTTCTTTTTCGTGTTCTGTTAAGAAATCAAGATGCTGCACCGAGCCATCGTAATCGCGAATGTTTCGCCATACCTCTAGCGTGTTCATGCCTTTTTCCTCAAGCAATTGCTCTAAGAATGAATTTTTGATAGTGGTTTTAATCTTTGCAATATCCTTCACATAAACATTAGACCATATTGGTTCAATGCCCTGTGATACTTGCCCTAGAATGAAGGCTGATGACGTAGTAGGTGCAATCGCGTTCAGCGTAGCATTACGCCTTCCGTAGCCTTTAAGAACTGCTGGCTCGCCAAATTTTTCAGCCAACTCTTCCGAAGCTTTATATGATTTTTCCTTGATAACCCTAAATATCTCACTATTTAAGTTATAAGCTTTTTCGCTATTTAAAGGAAGCATTTTTGACTGTAACAAAGAGTGCCATCCCAAAACACCAAGGCCCAAAGCGCGGTTATCTTTCGCAAAATTGTAGGCTCGTTCCATAAATAGAAAGGTTTGTCTATCCTCCCGACTTTCTGAATCCCGATAATCTTCTAATTTTTCAACAAACTCAGTAATAACCGCATCTAAGAAATAGACCATAGTTTCAACTGCATCGGTATCTTTCCATTTGTCATAATGCAATAAGTTTACTGAAGACAGCACGCATACAAACGACCATTCGTCATTTGATGGCAACATTATTTCGGTACATAGATTACTGGCGTAAATAGGAAGATTTTTATCCTTGTATACATCTGCGGCTGAATTATTGGCATTGTCCTTAAAGAAAATATAAGGATAGCCCATTTCGCCTCTTCGCTGAAGCACTTTTGCCCAAATAGCACGCTTTTTTTCATCGCCATCTATCATTTCCTGCATCCATTTGTTGGTTACAGTTACGCCGTGGGTAAGTTCCTGAATTGGGTTTCCTTCAGTACCGATTTCCAGAAACTCCATAATATCTGGATGTTCAACTGGTAAATAAGGCGAAAAACGGCCACGTCTAACCGAGCCTTGACTTACCACATCGACCATTGATTCAAATAACTGCATGATGTGTACAGCACCAGAAGCTTGTCCGTTATTTTTTACCTCAGCCCCACGATGACGGATTTTACCAAAATATCCTGAAGTACCACCTCCAAGTTTAGACATCATACCAACTTCAGATTGGGTGTATAGAATGTTACCCATATCATCGGCTATATGCGATCCGAAGCAACTTATGGGAAGTCCTCTTTTCTTTCCAAAATTAGACCAAACAGGTGATGCTAAAGAGAAAAATCCTTCAGACATATACTTATAAAACTTGTCTGAATAACCCGGAATACCTAATATTTGTTGGGCTCTGTCGGCTATTTCGCGAATTCGTTCCTCGGCGGTTACTCCTGGCGTTAAATACCCTGAAGCTAAAAAGTTTCGACTGTGCTCTGTAAGCCATTCAAAGCCTTGAGTTTCTTTTTCTCCTGTATGATGGAGCGCTTCCTTTCGAGCGTTTACAAGGTTGTCTGTTTCGGAAATTGTTTTTGAAGTCTGTTTGTCGAGGTTTAGATTTTGTTCCTTCATTTAGAATAGGTCATCACTGGTTATACTTTGGGTTCTTTTGCTGTAATTGATAGAGCGTTTCACGAAGAAATCACCGTGCTTGGTGCCTATGATTTCATCATCAAACCATTCGGTCTGCACTAAAAGGCTTTCGTCTATCTCAAATATTTTTTCTATTCCTATGCTTTCAAGTGAATTGTTGAAGCGGTTTTTTATAAATTCATTTACTACAGCCTTGGGTAGGAAGTCAAGTTCTCCATCCTCAAAAATCCAATCCACAATTCTACTTTCGGCTGTAAACGCTTCTCTACATATCTCTTGGATCATACTGTTGTAGCCTTCATCAAACCATTCTGGATTTTCTTCTTTGATGATTTTGATAACATCAATTCCGAAATCGCCATGAATCTGTTCCTCTTTTGAGGTGGCCTCTACAACATTTGAAATTCCTTTAAGCATATTCTTATGCTTGTTAAAAGCCATGATGATCAAAAATTGGGAGAATAACGAAACGTGTTCTATAAAGAGTGAAAACAATAAAATAGATTCGGCATATTCCTTATTATCATCACTTTTAGCATTTTTAAGAGCGGTTTCCAGGTAATGGATGCGCATCATGATCACCGGTTTTTTCTTTAGGTCTTTAAATTCCTCATTAAGGCCTAATATTTCCAGTAAATGTGAATAGGCATCGTGATGGCGTACCTCACTTTCTGCAAAGGTTGCGCCTACAGAGCCAATTTCCGGTTTTGGCATTCTGTGGTAGATATCGCCCCAAAAACTTTTTACTGCCACCTCAATTTGTGAGATTGCCAGCATCGTGTTTTTAATGGCGCTGCGCTCCACTTCTGAAAGACGGGTTTTAAAATCCTGAATGTCACTTGTAAAGTTGAATTCAGTATGTATCCAATATGAATGACGGATAGCTGGCACATATTCATAGAGTGCCGGATATTCGTATGGTTTTAAATTTATACGATTTTCAAATATGTTTAGCTTACGCTTTTGAGTCTGCTGATTTCGGTAAAGAATATATCCCTTTGCCACATCAAAAAAACCACTTTCCATCAATTTGGTTTCTACAAGATCCTGAACTTCCTCAACCGTAGGAATATATTTTTCTTCTTTTTGCTTTCTTTCTAGAAGTGCTTCATAAACGTTCTTAGAAATGCAATTTGCATCTTCCTGATCACCGTGTTTCGCAGCGGTCATTGCCTTTAGAATTGCATCTGTAATCTTTTGTAAATGAAATAGTTTCGTGGTGAAATCTCTTTTTATGACGTGGGTAATTTCCATGCTAATTGGGTCTTGAATTTGTTCAAAATGGATAAGGTATAAATATGAAAATTATATCAATACATTTTGAATGATGCCTCATATTGTTGTTAAATGTTTATCAACAATTGGCGAAAATGTGGAAAGAATTGTATGTGAGGGAGTTTGAAAAACCCAGTGATCGTGCTATAAGAAAAGAGAAAATACGCCGCTCGATTTTAGGACAGGAAACTTTCACGGATACTTATAGATAATTCATATCCGCATTAATTTAATATTTTCACGCCAGCCATGTGGGAGGTGTTGACAGTCGATGCTTACCTGTCTAAAACAAGAAAGCCCAACATAAATGTTGGGCTTTTTGCTCCTCCTCTTGGGCTCGAACCAAGGACCCTCTGATTAACAGTCAGATGCTCTAACCAACTGAGCTAAGGAGGAATTTATTTTTTGCCATTTTGCGGGCTTTCACCCATCAAAGCGAACGTTAGTTTGCGTAGGCGGGTGCAAATATACCTATTTTTTGATTCCTTCAAAATAAAAAATAAAACTTTATGAAATTTGTTTTTTTAATGTTCCGAAAATACAAAAATTTAGGAACGACTATAGGGATTTTAATTCTTTAAGCAGCACTATATTAGCTGGAGAAGTACTTTTGAATAGGGTTTGTTTGGCTTCTTCTATTTTATTTTCTTTTAAAAGGGCCAAGGCTAGATAATACTGAGCGTCTTCATAAAAAGCACTTTCGGTTTTTCCTTTTGCCGATTGTAGATATTTTCTCGCTTGGCGAGCGTTGCCATTTGCCAAATTTGCAACACCCAAAAAATAAACCACAGTATCGTTCTCTGGATTGGCAGCATAAAGCGTCTCCCAACGTGAAATGGCTTCGCCATATTCTTTGCGTTTGTAATTAACCATTCCGTAATAAAAATCATAATTTGAAGAAGTGCTCATAGTGGTCGGTAGGCCAGGGTCAGGTTTAAAATTTGCCGCAAAGACTTTTTGGGGTGAATTCCCGCTGCTTAAAATTGCCCAAGTACTAACCGAGATGAGTATTAAAAACGAGGCTGCCAGCGCCAACCAGCTGGGCGAAAACCAATTTTTTTCAGGCATGTCTACTATTTCTTCGTGAAAATCTTCCAAAGAATTTTTTAGAGTGTGTTCTTCCACACCTTTAATTATTGCTTTCTGCTCTTCAACCAAGGCACGAAATTCGGGAAATAATTTCATTCGCTCCTTAAAATCGGCTTGGGCATCAGAGTCCTGAGTACCCAACAAGTAAGCGTCTATAAGCTCTTGTGTTTCCTGATTGTTCTGTATTTTGTTATTTGGATCCATTGGGGATAATTTGGGTCATTTTTTTTAATTGCTCTTGACAACGATATTTTGCATTGCGGGCAGAGGCTTCGTCCATAGCCATAATTTCGGCTATTTCTTTAAAGGGTTTTCGTTCAAAATAGAAAAGTTTCAACAAAAGCTGGCAGCGTTCGCCAAGCTGGTTTATGGAATCCATAATAATCTTAATCTTTCTGTTTTGCACTTCGTTTTCATCTGTATCGGGTTCGTCGTATTCAATTTCACGATTTATGAAAGTTGTGTTTTTATATTTTACTGACCTTACGTGATCCAGCCATTTATATTTTGCAATCTTAAAAAGATAGCCGTTGATGGCAGTTTCGTTTTCTGCAGAAAATTTATTGTCTTTAATATTTCGCCACATTGCCACAAATGCTTCTTGATAAACATCCTTTGCTTGTTGCTCGTCACCACTGTTTTTGAGAACATAGTGCTTCACTTTCGCAAAGTTTACTTTGTATAATTCCTTTAAGGTGGCAGCGTCATTTTGTTTAATGAGCACTGCCGTTCTGTTTAATGGCAAATCGTTGAATTTTTTGTTGCTTATTTTCTGCATTGGTTATAAAACAATACAGAAAGATACAATATATCCGCAATCGTTTTAAAATTTTTGACCAACTTAAGGTAAATGGAGATTTTTTATCGTTTAAAGGAACTTATCCATTACCTATTTTATTGTCCAAAAGCCGAAAATTCAACTTCGCCATTTTAAATACATCGGAAAAGGAATGGAAATGTCATCAAATATTTCAAAAAAAAATACTCCGGTTGTTATTCCGAAGTATTTTTTGAAAAAATTATATGTTTTGTTTTATTCAAACAGCCAACGATAAATATCGTTCCCGTTAGCGAAGAGCACTAAGGCTATCAAAATGAAGAAGCCGACCATTTGGGCATATTCCATAAACTTGTCATTCGGTTTTCTGCCTGTTACAATTTCGTATAAAAGGAACATTACGTGACCACCATCCAAAGCCGGAATGGGCAGAATGTTCATAAATGCGAGGATTATTGAGATTAAAGCCGTGGTTGCCCAGAAACTTTGCCAATCCCAAACACCAGGAAAAAGGTTGCCGATGGCACCAAAACCGCCTACTTTTGTAGCTCCTTCTTGGGTAAATACATATTTAAATTGGGCTACATAATCTTTTAAAGTGTCATAGCCAAAACCGAAACCGCCGACAATACTTTCGCCCAAAGAGTACTTTATTTCAGTTTTGCCCAATTGCGAATTAAGTTCCTTTGAAGAAAACGTTACACCAAAAGTTCCTTTTTCATCGGGAATAACTTTTAAAGTGTCTAATTGATTAGCTCGCGCTACAATTAATGTATTTTCTTTGCCTTTATTGGCTTCAGCTATTTTCTCAAATTCACCTAAATATTGAATATCTTGTCCATTAATCGAAACTATTTTATCCGATTTTAATAAACCTGCCTTTTGTGCTGGATAGTCGGTCCATACAGAATCTAATACAATATTTTGTCGTGGACTGAAGGCGGGCATTATACCACTTTTGAACATTTTAGAACCTGCATCTTCTGGAACGTTAATATTTTCAATGCTTCCATCAGCGTGCTTCACTTCTACAATTGAGACATTCCGAACGAAAATATATCGGTTTATTTCGAGCACATCGTCCAGCGGCTCTCCATTTATACTTAAAATCTGATCGCCATCTTGAAAACCATACTCCTTAAATTGTTCGGTAACAGCAAACCCTTGTGGAAGATCTTCAGCAGTAGTAATATTTCTTCCGTAGAAATACAGAATCCCCATATAAATCACAAATCCCACGATAATGTTCACCGTTACACCGCCAAGCATAATAATAAGACGTTGCCAAGCTGGCTTGCTTCGGAATTCCCATGGTTGCGGCGGACCGGCCATTTGTTCCTTATCCATGCTTTCGTCTATCATTCCGGCTATTTTTATATAGCCCCCCAAAGGCAACCACCCGATTCCGTATACGGTGTCGCCTATTTTCTTTTTGAAAAGTGAAAACTTCACATCAAAGAAAAGATAGAATTTTTCGACCCTAGTTTTAAAAAGTTTTGCGGGAATGAAATGCCCCAATTCATGGAGCACGATTAATATGGATAAACTTAAAAGAAGTTGAATGGTTTTTATAAAAAATGGACTCATAGTGTTTTTAAATATGTTTTTAATAGTCTCGATTATAAATCACTTGTTACCAAAATCGAGCCTAAAATGATATTTCTTGCAGTGTGTCAGTTTCAGCAAAAAATCGCACAAAAGTAACCTTTTAGAGCTTGCAAAAAAAATAAGCGGGTGTGTTCCCGCTTATTTATTATTTTGAAGTAGTTTTCTTGGTATTTTGAATCTATTCTTTCACAATGGTTTTATTGATAACTCCTTTTGTCGTTTCCATTTGAAAGAACAAAATGCCTTTTGAAAACTTTGAAACATCAATCGTTTCTGAATAAACTTCGGAATAAAGCATTTGTCCTAAAGTGTTGTAAACACGAACCTGGTTCACTTGCAGTGCATCTGGTTTGTGAATGTTGATAACACCCGAAGCTGGATTTGGATATAAAACTAGTTGCTGGTCAAATGCCAAATCGTCTGTGCCTAAAATAACTTGATTGTTTTTTGAAATAATATCGTGTTCTGGGTCAAACTGAACGCTTTGTACAGTAAAGGGCACCGCAGGTTGAAAAGTCTGGCCATCAAAAGTGTTGTCTAAAACAATATCCAGTGTTTCGCCCTGTGTTCCGTGAAGTCTTAGCGGGACAGGTACTTCAAAATACGATACAGAAGGATGGCTTTGGAACTGGGTTATTTTCACATTAAGGCTTCCTGCAATGGCTTGGTTCCAGGTTATGGTAAAACGTGGGTAGCCTTCTCCGTAAATCCAGTCATTAAAAAATTCTGATAGATCCTCGCCGCTCGCATTTTCTACATTTCTGATGAGATCTGGGGTCTTTGCGTAGCCGTAAGCGAGTGCTGGATCGGCTAAATAATCTTTTAAGCCTTGAAAGAAAATAGCATCGCCCACTTTCTTACGAAGCATATGCAGTACCATGGAGCCTTTGTTGTAGGTAAGCCTGCTACTGAAAATTCTATTAACGGAGGTTGTGTCCTGTACAGGAATATATACAGATCCATCTGTCTCTTGGGTAATGGAAGAAATCTGGTCTTGTTTCCAACTTCTAAAAGCTGCTTCGCCATCCAAATTCTCGATTACCATTCCAGCCAAATAGGTTGCAAAACCTTCATTAAGCCATATATCTTGCCAGCTTCCGCAGGTTACCTTGTCGCCAAACCATTGGTGCCCAAGCTCGTGAGCAATAAGTCCGCGGCTGAGCCCACCCATAAACGAAACAGTAGTGTGTTCCATACCACCGCCCCAGCCAAATTCGGCATGACCGTATTTTTCATCGGCATATGGATAGGGTTCAAAAAGGTCTGCGTATAGATTAATTATATCAACCGTAATTGGAGTGCGTTGTTGTGCATAACTTAGGTCTTCTGGATAAATGTAATTTACAATTTCAAAAGGGTTTCCGTTGTTTGCAACTGTATGCGAATAAACAGTATAGTTGGTTACCGCAACTGCAACCAAATAGGCAGGAATGGGATGTTGGTGCCTGTAATGGGTTGTTTTGTTGTTGCCATTTATTGTTTGGCTCAATTCTAAACCATTGGATACCGCCACATATTCTTCATTGGAAGGATTGAAACGTGGGGTGGTAATATAAACATCCAACATTTCTATTTTATCAATTAAATCCTGTTTGCATGGCCACCATGCTTTTGCGCCAAAAGGCTCCGAAAGCGTCCACATCACAGGGTCGCCATTATGTGTGTCTATTTCAAAAGAACCAAATCCAGAACTTATCGGGTTTCCAGAATAACTAATGGAAAGCGAATCTAAAACACCTTGATTTTGCATTTGAGGCAGTGTGATTACTACTTCATCATTATTGTTTTGAGTGAAGGAAAGCGGTGTGCCACGTTGTGTTACTGCTGAAACGGTCATATTGTCCACAAGTTCAAAAGTAACGGCATTCAAGTTTTCTTTCGCTTCAAAATGTGAAGTTACCTTGCCGCTAATAAATGCTTGGGTGGGATCTATGTTCAATTCCAACCGAGCATATTTAATATCATAGTTGCCGGTGTTCATATTGCGTTGGGTAGTAAACAAACCCGTTGCTGCTTTGGCTTCTGCTTCACTAATGTCATCGGTTCTAAAATTTTGCGAAAAGGAAAAAAGGGAGATTAAAAATAAAAAGGGGAGTACTATTGCTTTCATTGTAAAATATTTGTTTTGATTATACGGTGGTTGAAATTAATGGGACGATTTCTGAAGATGTAGTAAGGAGAAACCAAAGGATTCATTTCAACGTGAAATTAGGATGTTAAATGTATTCATTTTGATATAATTAGGACTTATTTTTGCGCCAAAATATGTGACTTCAGTCTAAAATTTAACGCGATGCTTACTTTTTTCAAGAAATATAAATTCTTTGCAGTTTTTTTTCTTATCCTTTCAATTATCATTATTCTGATCATTTACCAAATAATGATACCCAAAAAAGTATTGAAAATCTATCAACCTGCAGATGTTTCAGAAGAACTCGTGGATACCACTCTTCTATATGTAAAAAAATACCACACCATTGCAGATTTTAGCTTGACCAACCAAAATGGGAAGACCATTACGGAGGAAGATTACAAAGACAAAATATATGTGGCCGATTTTTTCTTCACAACCTGCCAGACCATTTGCCCAATAATGACGGATAATATGGTAGAAATACAAGAAAGATTGAAAAATGATGATGGGGTCCTGTTGCTCTCACATACTGTAACTCCAGAAATTGACTCTGTTGCCCAACTTAAAAAATACGCTTTGGAAAAAGGCGTGAACGATGCAAAATGGAACTTGGTAACAGGCGACAAAAAAGAAATTTACGACCTGGCCAGAAAATCCTACCTAGCGGCGAAAGATGTTCCATATTCTGACAATGACTTGGTGCACACTGAAAATTTTGTGCTCGTTGATAAAAAGAAGCGCATTCGCGGTTTTTATGACGGCACCGATTCGGAGTCTATTGAAAAATTATTGACGGATATTAAAATTTTGGAACAGGAAGATTGATGCTACTAACATTAAAAAGTTTAAAACTTTATAAAAGTTATGCTCGAGCTGAATAATTCTGAATTCTGAATTCTTCATTCTAAAATAAAACCTTTACATTTGCCTTGTTTAAAATCAATCTAAATAAAAAGATGATTACAATCGCATCATTAAAAAAAGGGCAGCGTGGCATTATCAAGGATTTTTCGGTAGATGTTGTTCCCCTTAAACTTTTAGAGATGGGCTGTCTTCCGGGCAATGAAGTTTCTTTGGTACAAATAGCTCCATTCAACGATCCTTTGTACCTAAACATCAATGGCAGTCACCTTGCCATTCGGAAGGAAACTGCCTGCCTGATTGAAATTGAATTGATATAAATTTATAATACATCCGCTGGTTACTGAACCCTTCGACAGGCTCAGGACAGGCTCAGTTGAAGTATGGCAAAACACATAAATGTTGCTCTTATTGGAAACCCAAACACAGGAAAAACCTCTGTGTTTAATCGGCTTACAGGGCTGAACCAAAAAGTGGGAAACTATCCCGGAATCACAGTTGAAAAGAAACAAGGTACTTGCAAGTTTGGACGAGCTTGTAAAGTTCATGTACTCGATTTACCCGGAACCTATAGTTTGAATGCTTCCTCGGTAGATGAAAATGTTGTGATTGAACTTCTACTGAACAAAAACGACAAAGATTTTCCTGATGTTGCCGTAGTAGTTGCCGATATTGAAAATCTGAAACGAAACCTACTTCTTTTTACACAAATTAAGGATTTGGGAATTCCCACAATTCTCGCAATAAATATGTCGGACAGGATGAAACGGAAAGCAATTTCGCTAAACGTTCCTGCGCTTGAAAAAAAATTAAAGACAAAAATCGCCCTTATCAGTTCACGGAAAAATCTGGGGTTCGATTATTTAAAGGAGCTGATAGAAGATTATAAACACCTTTCCACAAAACCAAGCCTGAACGCCTCCAGTATTTCTCCGGAATATTTTGACCGATTGCGAAAAGCCTTTCCAAACCAAGACCTTTACAAGCTCTGGCTGGTAATAACGCAAGACGTGAATTTCGGAAAATTGGATAGAAATGAGTTGAAAGGCGTTGCTTCTTTCCAAACAGAGTCCATTAGCAATCTGAAACGACTCCAGCAAAAGGAAACCGTGATTCGCTATCAGTTTATAAACGAAACTTTAAAAGAAACGCTTCATATAGACACTGCCAACGCAAAGGATTTAAGAAGCCGTTTAGACCGCGTTTTAACCCACAAAGTTTGGGGCTATGTCATTTTCTTTGGAATACTTTTGCTCATTTTTCAGGCTATTTTTGATTGGAGCGCTTACCCGATGGATTTTATAGACAGCACCTTTGCTTCTTTAAGTGAATGGGCCAAAAACACATTACCGCCAGGAGATTTTTCTAGTTTGATAGCCGAGGGAATAATTCCAGGTCTTGGTGGAATCGTCATTTTTATTCCGCAGATAGCGTTCCTTTTTCTATTCATTTCCATTTTGGAAGAAACAGGTTATATGAGCCGTGTTGTTTTTTTGATGGACAAATTAATGCGTCGTTTTGGGCTCAGCGGGAAAAGTGTTGTCCCTTTGGTTGCCGGAACTGCCTGTGCCATTCCCGCGATTATGGCTACACGAAATATTGAAAATTGGAAGGAACGGTTGATCACTATTTTGGTTACGCCTTTTACTACTTGTTCAGCGCGGTTGCCGGTTTATTTAATAATTATAGCTCTAGTAATTCCAGACACCCGGGTTTTGGGAATTTTCAGTTTGCAAGGCCTTACCTTAATGTTTATGTATATTTTAGGTTTTGGTGCCGCAATATTTTCAGCGTATTTGCTTGATAAAATTTTGAAAATCCGTTCCAAAAGTTTCTTTGTGGTTGAAATGCCCAATTATAAACTTCCGCTTCCCAAAAACGTGATTATTACTGTAATTGAGAAAACCAAAGCGTTTGTTTTTGGAGCAGGAAAAATAATTCTTGCAATTTCAATTATTCTTTGGGTATTGGCTTCTTATGGTCCTGGGGATTTTAATAATGCAGAAGAAATCATTAAAAATGAATACGCTTCACAAAATCTTTCAGAAGAAGAGATTGCGATGCACATAGATTCCTATAAATTGGAACATTCCTATATTGGTCACGTAGGCCACGCCATTGAACCTGCCGTGCGCCCCTTGGGTTATGATTGGAAAATAGGGATTGCCCTAGTGAGCTCCTTTGCCGCACGCGAAGTATTTGTAGGAACGCTTGCTACCATTTATAGCGTGGGCAGTGACGATGAACAAACCATTAAAAACAGAATGGCAGCAGAGATAAATCCTATTTTGGGTGGCCCGCTTTTCAATTTTGCTAGCGGAGTTTCGTTATTACTGTTTTATGCTTTTGCCATGCAGTGTATGAGTACTTTGGCAATTGTTAAAAAAGAAACCAACAGTTGGAAGTGGCCTATGTGGCAATTGGTTGTTATGAGCGCTATTGCTTATGTTGTGGCCTTGGCTGCCTATCAGTTTTTGAAATAATATCTTTTGCCGAAAAGGGTATTTAGTTCAATCGATTTTAATATTTTTTTGTATGCAAACAATATTAGTTTTAATAACCTTCGTATTCGCAGTATTCTTTATGATTACAAAGTTCGTATGGAATCCCTTTAAAATCGGTAAAAGTCCAAAAAAGAATAAGCCTGGCGACCATTCAGATTGTGGCAGTTGTAGTTTTCTTTAATTTACGGATTTCTTCGTCAAGAATAAGCTCCCCTTTGGGGGTTTAGGGGCTTTTGACTATCTTTGCCCTATGCAAACAATATTAGTTTTAGTAACGTTTTTATTGGCCGCAGGCTTTTTGATTAAAAAGTTTGTTTGGAATCCTATTTTTGAAGCGCGCCAAAGCTCAACAGGTACGCTAGATGGTGAAAAAACCAAATGTGGCAGGAAAGACTGTGGTTGCCATTAATTAGTTGTTTTTCTCTTCGCAAACCAATAAAAAGTAGCCTTTATCTTTGCCTGTATTTTCAGAAGTTGGATATGGATTTAGTGTCAATCCGTTAATAGCAAATTCTTTCGAATTATAAAGATTGGTATTTTTTTCCTCTCCTGGTTTTGTTTCACCAAAAGTTAATGTTTTTTCTTCAGTTTTTCCGTTTGAGGTTACTGCAGCCTTTACTATTGCACGGCCAGCCCAAATACATTGCACACCAGTTGGGCAGCGTGAATCTTCTATAACCTCTAAAAATTTTATAGAAACACCTTTTATAACAATTGCTTGTCCAATTGGTATTTTCACTCCAATTTTAGGGGTTTCTGCAGAATCTTCTTGCCCAAAAGCAAAGCTTGAAAAAAGAATTATAATTGCTAATAGTGAATTTTTCATTGTTTTTGTTTTTTCAATTTTAAAGATACTATAAAAAATAGTGCCAGAAAATTCAAAATTTTAAAAACAGACCCACCCCCGATTTTGTTAAACAATAAAAACAGGAATATTTACTCTGTGGCGAACACTATCCACTGTGGTTCCAAATAGCAAATCTTTTATACCTGTGTGTCCGTGCCCGCCCAAAACCAGTAAATCAAAGTCGGATGCGTTCACAATTTTAGGGATAATTTTTTTTGCAGAGCCAAAACCAAGTTCTACCGAAACCTTGTATCCCTTTTCTTGTAGTTTTTCTTTATAAATATTCAAAAAGGCTTCATCGCTTTCGGTTTCATAATCGTCTATTTCATCTCCGTATATCATCGCTCCGGGTGTTTCAACAATGTGAATAAGCGTATATTCGGCATCTTTGCCACCTAATTGAAGTGCTGCGGAAATACTTTTTTCATCTGAAGTGGAAAAATCTACAGGAACCGCAATTTTCTTATAGGAAAGTGGCTGCGCCAGTTCGTCCACTTTGGCATCGAGTATATGCGGAACCATTTTACGATTTTCGGTCGCGATATCCTTCGCCGTGGATTTGAATGTAATATATAGGAGCAATATGGCTGCGCCTATAGCCACAGGAACTACAAACACCCATATATAGATTGGATTTTCGGAAGTGGTAAGCCAGCCCAATATTTCATCATAAACCAACTTTGCATTTAGCGCTACAATAATTAAAGTAACAAGCCAAGAGGCAACCCGAAGGGGCCATTTTATGTTGAAATCTCCCATCAGTTTTTTGTTGCTCACAAAATGGATCAAAGGTATGATGGCAAAACCAAGTTGTAAACTCAGCACTACTTGACTTAAAACAAGCAATTTACCAGTTCCGCTTTCGCCAAAATAGATTACCGTAAAAATTGCGGGAATAATGGCCAGCATGCGGGTAATCAATCTTCGGACCCAAGGCTGGATACGCAAATTTAAATGGCCTTCCATTACAATCTGTCCTGCTAATGTTCCCGTAAGTGTACTGCTCTGTCCAGCTGCAATCAAGGCAACTGCAAAAAAAGTAGGCGCCAAGCTTGACCCTAAAAGTGGTTCTAACAGTGCATGTGCGTCTTGTATTT
The DNA here is from genome assembly GCF_007997155.1 of Aequorivita antarctica. Classification (GTDB taxonomy): domain Bacteria; phylum Bacteroidota; class Bacteroidia; order Flavobacteriales; family Flavobacteriaceae; genus Aequorivita; species Aequorivita antarctica. The sequence goes on from NZ_VORT01000001.1 coordinate 278,729, forward strand.
CTGCAACTTCAAACATTCCATTTTTGTGGAAAACTGCTGCCGCAAGTATTAAAATGGCAGCATTCACAAAAAAGGCAAGGTTGAGCGCAATGGCTGAATCTATAAAATTGAATTTCAATGCTTGCTTAATTCCCTTTTTTGTCCGTTCTATTTTTCGCGATTGCACGAGAGAAGAATGTAAGTATAGGTTGTGCGGCATTACGGTTGCCCCAATAATACCAATTGCAATGTACAAAGCAGCGCTGTTGGGAAGTGAAGGAATGAAACCTGCCATAAGATCACCCATATCAGGTTTCGCAAAAAACATTTCAACAACAAAGGAACCTCCAATAATAAAAATTAACCCTATGATAAATACTTCCATTTTGCGCATGCCTTTATTTAAAAGGAAGAGCAGCAAAAAAGTATCAAGCGCCGTAATCGTAACACCCCAAATCATTGGTAAGCCAAAAAGCAGGTTCAAACCAATAGCCATTCCAATAACCTCAGCTAGATCACAAGCCACAATGGCAATTTCGGCTAATATATATAGAATGAAATTTATAAAAGGATTGTAAGCTTCCCGGGATGCTTGCGCTAAATCTCTTCCGCGTACAACGCCCAAACGGGCACATAAACTTTGAAGCAATAGGGCCATAATATTGCTCATTAACAATACCCAGATCAGTTGATAGCCAAACTGGCTTCCACCCGCAATGTCGGTGGCCCAGTTTCCGGGATCCATATAGCCAACACTAACCAAATACGCAGGTCCCAAAAAGGCGAGCAATTTTTTCCAAGGAGATTTTTTTCCTTGTGTTTCAATGGTTCCGTGGACTTCTTCCAGTGATTTGTGGCTTCTTCTGTCCATCGTTATTCTTGGGTTTGAACGTAGAGGTTTTCAGCAATTTTATTTGAAATAAAAAACTGGTCATTCCCTATCTGAATTATCATAGACCCATCAAAAAACTCTTTCCCCAAAACTTTGATTTTGGTGCCAATGCTTATTTTCTTTTTGTCCAGATATTGAAGGAATTCAGCACTGGATTCCTTTACGCCTACACAAACTCCTTTTTGATTTTTCTCGATTTCTGAAAGCAATTTTTTCTCTGTGCGTTTTAAAACGCCGTGTTTATCAGGAATTGGATCGCCGTGTGGATCAAAATCGGGGCTACCTAGAAACTTATCGAGTCGTGTTATGAGCTCTTCAGATTGAATGTGCTCTAATTGTTCTGCTATTTCGTGGACCTCATCCCAGTGGAAATTTAATTTTTCCACCAAAAAAACTTCCCACAACCGGTGTTTTCTGATAACGTTTATGGCAACTTTTCTTCCAGTATCGCTAAGTTGAGCGCCTTTATAGCGTTTATAAACTAGCAATTTTTTCTCGGCCAGTTTTTGTATCATGTCTGTCACAGAAGATGGCTTTGTGTCCATACTTTCAGCGATGGCATTGGTGCTAACGTCACCCGCACTTTCATGCTCTAAGTGAAATATGGCTTTTAAATAGTTTTCTTCAGCTAATGTAAACATAGGCACAAAAGTAAATATATTTTTTTACATACCCATATTTTATTTTTAGACAAGACTAAAATAAATCGCTGATATATCTATTTTAGCATTATTTAGAGCATTATTTTCACGATTGATTAATTTCTAAAGAGAAACTTTCAGAAATTTAAAGAAAATTACAGTTAAGTGTCAGTAACTGAGTTGAAGCTAAAATCCCCGCTCCTTCTGAAGTTGTTCGTAGGCTTCCTGCACTTTTTTGAACTTTTCCTCGCCGCCTTTTTGGTGGGCTTCATCCAGATGTTGCAGTTTATCGGGATGGTATTTTTTTACCATTGTGCGGTATGCAGTTTTAATTTCGGCAGTTGTGGCTGTTCTTTCTATTTCCAAAATTTTGTAAGCACTGTCTGGATTTTTGAAAAACATAGCTTTGATGCTTTCGAAATCGCGCGCGTAAATCCCCAAAAATCCGGCAATGCGATTTATTTCATTTACCTCCGCTGTTGAAACGTTACCGTCTGCATTTGCAATACTGAATAGAAAATGAAGGATTTGCAACCGGCTTTCATAACGTGTTCGTTGGCGTAAAAGGGTACAAATGTTTTGAGCCGAAATTTCACGATTCTTTATTACCTCATTAAAAACTTTGAAAGTGGCATTGGCGCGCTCCCGCCCGTAAGCTTGTACAAAATATTGACGAACGTAATCCAGTTCTGTCTGACTCACGTTTCCATCGGCTTTAATAACTAAAGAAGCTAAAGATAGTAGGTTTAGTTCAAAATCTGCAGGTGTAACTTGCTGCTGTGATGAACCGAAGGAAGTTTGAAATGTTTTGCCTTTTACACTTAGGTTATCTAAGAGGCTTCCTAAAACAAAACCAACAATTGCACCGGGAAATCGATACACAAAATAACCAAGAACGGCCAATAACCAACGAAGCATAGAATTGTAATTTTTCTTTTTTAGAGCCGACAAAGGTAAACATTAAAAGTACCAAATTTCAAATCTCAAATAAACTCCAAGCTCCAATTTAAAAAAAAGGAAATGTTTAGCTGGTTTTTGAATATTGTTATTTGTAATTTATTTGGATTTTAGGCTCATAACTTGAATTTTTTACAAGAGTTTTGGGATTTATTTAAAATATTTCCCCTTTCAAAATTTGTATCTTTGCCATCAAATTTTAATACACTTTAAATATAGATATTATGTACCCACCTGAACTAGTAAGACCCATGCGTGAAGACCTAACCAAAGTAGGCTTTTCCGAATTACATACAGCCAATGATGTTGAAGAAGCATTAAAGCAAGGAGGAACCACTTTAGTTGTCGTAAACTCTGTTTGTGGATGCGCAGCTGCCAATGCACGCCCTGGAGCAGCCATGTCACTTCAAAACGAAAAAAAACCAGACCATTTGGTAACTGTTTTTGCAGGTGTTGATCGCGAAGCCGTGGATACCGCAAGAGCCAATATGGTTCCATTTCCGCCAAGCTCACCGTCTATGGCGTTATTCAAAAATGGCGAATTGGTCCACATGTTAGAACGTCACCATATTGAAGGTCGTCCAGCACAAATGATTGCTGAAAACCTAAAAGGTGCTTATAACGAATACTGTTAAACTTTAAAAAGTTTGCTATGAAAATCACCAAGCCGTTCACTATTGTCATTGGCATTTTAGCACTCGGAGCTCTTTTATTTAACTTTTATCAAGATCCTAAGGTATCGCATTTGTTCGGAAAAGAAATAAATGATTGGCTTTACCGAGCATTTTGGTTAGTGGTTGTTTTACTCTGTGTTTACAATTACATATACATAGACCGGAATACATTGAAAAATAAATCGAAATCAAAACGTTGATTTTTTTCATTTTGAAAATTTAAACAAGCAAAAAGAAAACCTTCATTTTAATGATGGTTTTCTTACTTTTGGACCGAAATGAACGCACTTTTAAAAATAATAAGCTATCCCTTTTCGGTATTATTTTACCTGCTTTTTGGTATTACCATCTTGGTTTTTCATCCAGTTCAGTGGGTTTGTTTTAATTGGTTTGGCTACACAGCACACAAAAAAAGTGTTGATTGTTTTAACTGGACCTTATTGCGGTGTTTGAATGTTTTGGGAACCACTTTTCACGTTGATATAAACCCGAAGATTCCCAGAAATGTGCCGATAATAATTGTTTCCAACCATCAAAGTATGTGGGATATTTCGCCCTTAAGTTGGTATCTGCGGAAATATCATCCCAAATTCATTTCCAAAGTAGAATTAGGAAAAGGAATTCCTTCTGTTTCCTATAACCTACGTCACGGCGGTTCCATTTTGATAGACAGAAAAAACCCCCGGCAAGCGATAGTTGAATTGGTAAAATTTTCAAAATACCTTCAGAAATTCAAGAGAAGTGGGGTTATTTTCCCCGAAGGAACCCGGAGTAAAACAGGCATTCCAAAACCTTTCCGAAGAACCGGATTGCAAACACTGTTCAAAAAAATTCCCGACGGATATGTTGTTCCCGTTACCATCAACAATTCTTGGAAATTACAGCGACGAGGCATGTTCCCTATTCAACTGGGTGTCCGCTTAGAAATTATTGCCCATCCCGCCATCAAAATCGCGGATTTTGATATTGAAATGTTGATTGACAAGGTGGAAGAAACAATCACTTCAAAAATCCACAAATAATGACTTCATTTTCTTCGGAAGAAATTATACAAAACACAACCACTTTTGTAAAAGCGGAATTGCAAAATGCCGAAGGAGGCCACGATTGGTTTCACATTGAACGGGTATATAAAAATGCGCTGCTAATTTCTGAAAGTGAAAAAGTTGATAAAATGATAGTTGCGCTCGGTGCATTGCTTCACGATATTGCCGATTCAAAATTTCACGATGGCGATGAATCTGTGGGGCCTAAAAAAGCAAGACATTTTCTAAAAACCCAAAACCTTACCGATGAAATAATCGATCACGTTATAAAAATCATTGAAAACGTTTCGTTTAAAGGAGGTAACAAAACCCACAACTTCAATTCAAAAGAATTAGAAGTTGTGCAAGATGCTGATAGACTTGATGCGCTGGGAGCAATAGGAATTGCAAGAACTTTCAATTACGGTGGTTTTAAAAATAGAAAGCTTTACGATCCAGAAATAAAACCGAATTTGAACATGACTCCTTCGGAATACAAAGTTTCCGATGCGCCAACCATCAATCATTTCTATGAGAAGCTACTTCTCTTAAAAGATAGATTGAATACTGAAACCGGGCGACGAATTGCGGAAGAAAGACACGCATTTATGGAAACATTTCTGAGCCAATTCTATGCGGAATGGGAGGGAATGAAATAAACTTCTTTGCCCTCTGTGTCTCCGTGGAAATTTTTCAGAACTGAGGCACAAAGACCATAAAGAAATTTAAAATAATTTCATCTGAGGATTTTTAAGTTGAAGAAAATGCGAAGTATCCAAAGGTTCAATTCTCATATCTTTCAAATATCTTTTTTTGGCAATTGCCATCGTGTTTTTCACTTGTTCGCTAATGGTTCCTTCACCTTTCATTCGTCTTCCCCAATTACTGTCGTTGAGGTTTCCGCCGTGACATTCCGCTATTTGATTTAAAATACGTTCCGCTCTATCCGGAATAGTTTTGTATGCCCAATCTTTAAAAATTTCTGCAATTTGCCCATTTAAACGAACAATCGTATAACCAACATCGTTAGCGCCAAGTTCTGCCACTTTTTTTACCAAAGGAAGAATTTCATGACTGTTCAATGAAGGAATAATCGGCGCCATCATAACACGAACAGGAATGTTGTTTTCTGAAAGAACTTCAACCACTTTTAGCCTTTGTTTAATACTAGCAGTTCGCGGTTCCAACAACCTACGTGTATCTTCGGAAAGCGAAGTGATTGAAATATTTACTGAAATAATATTCAGTTTTGCCATTTCCTTTAATATATCGAGATCGCGAAGTATCAACGAATTTTTTGTGATAATACCCGTCGGGTGTTTCCATTTCAGCATTACTTCCAAACATTTTCGGGTTATTTCCAGCTTCCGTTCCAGCGGTTGGTAGCAATCTGTATTTCCCGAAAAAATGACAGTGTTTCCCTGCCAGTTTTTGGAAGTTATTTTTTCTTCTAAAAGCTGTGGTGCATTTCTTTTGAAAAGAATGTTTCGTTCAAAATCCAAACCTGCACCATAACCCCAATATTCGTGACTGTTTCGGGCGTAACAATAAACACAGCCGTGTTCGCAACCTTGGTATGGATTTGCAGAAAAGCCCATGCCAACATCTGGGCTATCCACTTTGTTTACAAAGGTTTTTGGAAAAACCTCTATGTAGTTTGTTTTGTTTTTGTCCGCCTCTTCGCCTTCTGCTTCGCAGAAATTCAAATACTCATCCAATACTTCGTGACTATTTTCGAAGAAGCGATTGTGGACATTTTTCTGAGCGCCACGGCCTTTTAGGAAGTCAGCAGACATAAAAAAACTTTAAAGAATGGGTTTCTTCAAAGTTAATTATTATTTGGAATAATTCCTTTTATATTTGGAAATATTCCTATTTGTTAATTGCTTTTTCCAAAGCTTTTTTTCCACCAACAACAGGAATTTCTACGCTAGTTCCTTCAAGATCAATAGTAAGTTCAGTTCCAGGTTTTGGCAAAAGCGTGAATTGGTTGTCGCTTGAAAAAATCATCAAACCAATCTGCTGCCCAGCTGGAATTACTTGATCGTCTGGAATAAGATTAAAAGACATTTCATAGAACTTCCCAGGTTTTAAAGGCTCACTTTCCGAAATGGATTTATAATTCTGCGGATCTGCCCAACCTCGGGTAATAATATTGTCGGTTATTTTTGCATTCTTGTCATTGTTCCAAGGCAGTGAAACCATCCAAACGGAAAGGTTTGCAGCTGGTTTACTGCTGGCTAATTTGATGTTCAATTTTGAAAGACCCGAAAGATGCAAATCTTCTTTTAAAACAGGCGTTACAAATAATAATCTGTGAATAGAATTTTTAAGTTGCGCGAGCGAATCTCCCGAAAAATGATAGTCATCTCTCAACATAGCTTTTAGTTGTGCTGTACTCTTCTTTTTGATAGCCAAAACTCCTTCATTTGGGGAGGTGGAATTTAAATGAAGCGTAACTTTTTCAGCATCAGGATTTGGATAATCGGCGTAGGGAGTAGGGTTGTCGTTTTTATCGTTTTCACGAACAATCCAAGCTTTTGGACCTTTTTCAATACCGTTATCTATTCCGAAAAGATATTTCGTAAACCATTTATTCATCATTGAAAATGGGGGCGGCCCGCCGTGACCGTTTTGGTGATAATAAATTTTTACGGGCAATCCCATTTCCTCAGCTGCTTTGTAAATTCTGTAGCTGTGCTCTGGCATTACGTTCCAGTCATTAAAACCGTGCGACATAAAAAGTGCTGCCTTCATTGGTTTCATATCGTTTAAATAATCACGGCCAGCCCAGAATTTGTTGTAATCGCCTGTTTTGCGGTCAATACCGTTTTTTATTTCGTTATCGCGATAGGTTGCATTATTGTATGCTCGTTTTGACTCGTCACCACTGTGGATAAAATCGTAAAGCACATCAACATCTTCACCTAAATAACCGCCGGGGGAACGCACCAATCCATTAGAACGGTAATAATGGTAATACGAAGTATTTGGCGCAATGGGAATGATAGCTTCAAGCCCTTCAACACCAGTAGTTGCTGCAGCCAATGGAATTGTTCCGTTATATGAAGTGCCAGTCATTCCTACTTTTCCACTGGTCCAATATGCTTTTACTTCTTCAGTTCCGTCGGGAGCTGTATAACCTTTTGCGCGGCCGTTTAACCAATCGATAACTGCTTTTGGAGCCAAGGATTCATTATCACCGCCAACGGTTGGAGAACCTTGGGAAAGTCCCGTTCCTGGAGAAGAGGAATGTACAACAATGTAACCACGAGGCACCCAGGTTTTGATTTGTGTGTTGGAAATTATAGGTCGCTCGCCTCTTCTTGTTACTGATGGATGCACAATTTCTTTTTCGGAAGCTCCTAATTCGTGGTGCACGTCGTGGAAAGCACCTTCAACCTCTGGCGCTACACCTGCAAAATAAGGGCTTGACTCATAAACTACGGGAAGTTTCAATCCATCGGTTTCGGTTTGTTTGGGCCTTGTAACGTCTACGTGCATGCGGTCCGGCTTGCCGTCGCCGTCAGTGTCAAAAGTAGTTTCAACCCATAAATCGGTTCTAATCCAATCTTGTTGATTTTCAAAAGCTGGAACAATTTGGGCTTCGCCATCTTTAAACCACGGTTCGGCTTTTTCTTGTGCGATTAATGAAAATGTAAAAGCAAAAACGAAACTTAACAGAAGATATACTTTCATATTATTTAGAGTTTTAATTATTTTCCGGGAAACTCAGCTTTTCGCTTTTGAAGAAACGCCTGTGTGCCTTCTTTAAAATCTTCAGTCCCAAAACAGTTACCGAATTCTTCAATTTCAATATCGAAACCGTTTTCACCATCTTCAAAGTTAGCATTAATGGCTCTAATTGCAGAAGCAATGGCAACAGAAGAATTTCTCATAATTTTTCCAGCAAGTTTTTCTGCAAGTTCAAGTAATTCCTCGGGTGTAGTTACGTGGTTTACTAAGCCGTATTGCAAGGCTTGGTTGGCATCAATCATTCCGGCGGTCATGATCATTTCCATTGCGCGACCTTTGCCAACAAGTTGAGGCAAACGTTGTGTGCCGCCATAGCCAGGAATTACTCCTAACGAAACTTCGGGCAGACCCATTTTTGCGTTTTCAGAAGCAATGCGGAAGTGTGCCGCCATCGCTAGTTCCAGTCCGCCACCCAAGGCAAAGCCATTTACAGCAGCAATTACTGGGGTGGAAAGATTAGCAACAAAATCGAATAACAATTCCTGTCCTTTAGCGGCCAGTTTTCCACCTTCTTCTATTGAAAAATCTGCAAATTCGCTGATGTCAGCTCCAGCAACAAAGGCTTTTTCGCCACTTCCTGTTATGATTATTACTTTGGTTTTTGAAGAATTTTCGGCATCCTCAAAAGCATCGTGCAATTCTTGAATGGTCTCGCGATTCAATGCGTTCAATTTTGAAGGACGGTTAATAATTATTGTAGTGATGCCGTTTTTGGTTTCGGAGAGTATGTTTTCGTATTTCATAGAGATTATATTTTTTGATGAAAGCTTTTTGCCGCGAATTCACAAATGATTTTAATAATCTTTGGCGAATGTTACTATTGCACAAAGCTAATAAAAACCTTAAAGCATTGCAGGAAACGAGACTTTAAAAGTGGTTTTTTCTTCGGAAGAATTCAGTGTTATTGTTCCACCGTAGGTTTCAACTATATTTTTTACCATTCCCAAACCTAGGCCCATGCCGCTGGTTTTGGTGGTGAATTGGGGCTCAAAAATGCAGTTCCTGTTTTCCTCTGGCACCCCAATACCATTGTCGGTGACCAAAATATTCACGAAAGCGCCTTCCGTTTTTAACACCACATCAATTCGGGGTTCGGCGGGTTTTTTCTGCTCGATGGACTGGATACTGTTTTTTACCAAATTTGTAATTACGCGAATCAGTTGGGTTCTATCAAAGCGTGCGCGAACTAAATCTTCCTCTGAAAAGAAATAGATATAATCTTCGTTAAAAATATCCAGCGCCAGCTTGCTTATTTTCACCACATTCAGGGTTTCATCCTGTTGTGCTGGCATTTTTGCATATGTTGAAAAGGCTGATGAAATGGAACTCAATGTATCAATTTGCTGAAGCAATGTATTGGTATATTCCGCCATTTTTTTATCAATTTCGGGATCGTTTTGATCGAATTTACGCTGAAAACTCTGTACGGTAAGTCGCATTGGAGTTAGTGGATTTTTAATTTCGTGCGCTACTTGCTTTGCCATTTCGCGCCAAGCTGTTTCGCGTTCGCTGGCTGCAAGTTGTGCGGCGCTGTTTTCCAGCTCGTCAATCATTCCGTTGTAAGCATTCACGATGGTGGAAATTTCGGTAGGCGTATCGCTTAGATGGATTTTTTTGTTTCGGGTATCGAAGCGGGTTTCGGTAAGTTTTTCACTTATTTCATTAAGGGAACGTGTTATATATTTTGAAAGGAAATAGGCCAGCGCAATGGCCGCCAGCAACATAAAAAAATAAGCAATTCCAAGCCTGTAAAGGTATTCGGTGAGTTCTTTGGTAATAAAACCGTCATCTTCAATGTAGGGCAAATTGAGTATTGCCAAAGGTTTAAAGTAACTATCGGTAATAAAAGTATAAGAAGATTGGTACTTCTGGCCGCCTTCTTCAAACTCTTTTATATAATTTTTTGTGGGAGAGTTTTGAAGCATTTCCAAAGCGTAATCTGGCATTTTTGGCAAAACGGTATCCTTGAAAAAAGAAGGTTTTGACGATTTCAGAAGATTTCCGTCAAGATCATATAGAAAAATCTCAAGACTGTGGATATCTTTTATTTCGTAGATTTTATCTTTAAAAATCAGCGGAATCTGAGCCGTTTCAACAGGATAGGTAGTGGTTTTTAAAACGTAATTTATGTTTTCACGAATAGCGGCCTCCTTCCTTAATAATCGGTCGCGGTGGTAATCTTGAGCTTCTTCTTTATATTGAAAGACGGTAACAATAGCAATAAGCACCGAAGCTCCCAGAACCAAAAGGAACATAGAAAGAAAGATACGGGTGCGAAGTGATTTTTTGTAAAAGTACATTTACATTTTTTTGAGAAAGAAAGATAGCAATAATTACACCGTAAACGGAAAAATTCAAACTTCCAACATCCAAATTCCAAAAAACGGTGAGATTATTTCTCCCGAATTCTTTTGTAAATCTTATATCCCAACATCAACAAAACGGCAAAAACTATAATACCAACGGTCCCGTAAATCCAATTGGTGCCATCTTTTAAAATAACCAAAAACACTACGGCAAAAAGAATTATTGTGGGCACTTCGTTAAAAAGGCGCATATAGTTTGACGAATGTTTCACTACACCATTTTGAAGTTGTTTAAAAATTTGATGGCACTTGAAGTGATAGATAATCAAAAGCAGAACGAAGGCCAACTTTACTTGCATCCACGCATCGCTTAAAAAGAACATACGCATTCCAATGAGCCAAAATCCAAAAAAAAGCGCTAAAATCATGGACGGCCAAGTAATGATATTCCAAAGTCGGGAAGCCATAATTTTTAACTGATCACCTAAAATTTCTTTGTCAGGAGAAGGTTTCTGGGTGGCTTCAATTTGATAGACAAACAAACGGACAATGTAAAAAAGCCCAGCGAACCATGTGATTATAAATATTAAGTGAAGGGATTTTATGTAAGGATAATATTGTTCCATTAACGGCTCAGTTTTGTAAAAACTTGACCGTAAAGATACCTAATAATTCAAAATATGCGGTTGCAGCAACTAGAAACTGAAAATCAATTTTTGATGAACTTCTTAGTAATATTCCCTTCGGAAGCGGTAATGGTTATAAAATACATTCCAGAGTTTAAGGCTGAAACGTCTATTTCATTTGAAATCAATTTTTTTGTTGAATTTATTATTCTTCCATTAATATCTGAAATGGAAACAGAATCAAAATAATTAATAGCGGATTGAATAATCAATTTGTTTTGGGCAGGATTTGGATAAATCTTTAAATCGGCCAGGTTATTTTCAGGAGTTGAGAGTAACACGTTTGTGAAATGGGAGAGAAAGCCTGGGGCATATTCCCACTGAAGATAATCATTTCCGTCATTTCCTTCATAAACGCTGGTATCTAAAAGTGATCTATTGGTAAGTTCAAACAATGAGTATTCCGCTTCTCCCGGTTCGCAATTGCTTTCGTCATTTATGTAATTCTGTGGCTGTAAGGGAAATAAATAATTGTCGCCAAAGCCCAAAATAAAATCCCCGCTGATGATTGCACAGCTTTCAATGCCAGTGTATGTAAAATCTGGATTTATAGTTATTTGGGGTGGATTGGGACCGCTATAAAAAATAGGATCTCCCATATCTCCTTCCTGCATAAAGAGATACCATGTTTGAAACAACATGGTATTGGCTACAGGCGCAGGTTCGGTACTATAATATGCTGTATTGTTATTTGCATCCTTCAGCCTCAAAAATTTATAGCTGTTGTTTTCAGAGTAGTAATACGTAAACGTTTTGGAATCGAGATTCATATTTGTCAAGAGGTCATAAAAATATAAGTCTTCATAATAACAAGCTGAGCCAGTACAGTCATCCAACGTAATGGAATTAGTATCAAGAGTAATGGAACTGCCACTGAATGTTGCTTCCGCGGAAAGTGTATTGGTGATTCCGTTAGCTTCAACCGAATAATCCCCAGCTTGATCTGATATTGTAATAGTGGGATTTTCCCCATTTGGGGTTAAATAACCATTTCCAACGGACAATGATTTCAGTCGGAAGGTTTCGTTCAACATTCCAGCGGGTTGCGCAAATGTGACCAGCATTGTAAGACTGGTGACAAAAAGAAGGAAGATTTTTTTCATAATTGAAAAGATTGGTCAGCAATTAAATATACTAAAAATTTACTTTCAATCTTTAAGTGTTATACGTATATCCAAGTCAAAATTAATTGAAAATAAAAAAGGCCTTGGAATATTCCAAAGCCTTTTTAAAACTTAATATTTTTTCTATTGAATTTCGGCAGAAAAACTTCCAGCGGTAATTTCATAAGTAACGTCTGGATCATTAGGGTCCAAACGTTTTGCTGTAAAACTGAAAGTACCTTCAACAGTGCCTGCAGTAAGGTCGATGGCCGTGATGGTCAAAGTTCCTGTTTCAGCGGCATAATTGTTTGTTCCTCCTCCCAAACTTGGGTTGTACATGCCCACATAGTCTGAAGCAGCACTATACGTACCAACAGTTAGATTGTCTGAAAAACTTAATGATAGATTTTGATTTGTGGTATTGTTGTTAGCGGTTATAACAATGTTTGTATTTCCTCCAAAGGTAATTTTCAAGGCAGTAACACTGTCAGCGTTCAAATCATTCCCATCAACTTTTGCTTCAAGCGTACTATTACCGCCCGGTATTGTGGTTGCAAGTGTAATGTTATTGAACACCCCATCAGTAATTTCAACAGTTTCTGTGATAATTACACCATTACCATCCACTATTTGGTGAACAGCGGTAAAGCTAAAAGTTCCACTTGCGGTTTCATTATCCAAATCCAACTTGGTAATAATTATTTGGCCACTTCCGCCTTCACCTACAGAACCGTAAGCATCTTGGCCACTTATCATATAAATCGCTCCACTTTGTGCATTTGCATCTGGACCCAAATCAAAAGTTCCTTCTGAAGCGTTTGAAACAGTTATTACAATGGTTTCTCCAGTTGAAGGCTTAATAGCTGTTATGTTAAATGTTCCGGCATAAAGAGTTGCGCCCACTTGGGTTGAAGCTTTAAATTCGTTGCCATCAACATTAGCTATCAATTCTCCATCTGCTGCACCATTATCGTTGTTGGAGTCATCGTCTTTATTGCATCCAACGGCAAGTAATGTTAAAAAGGCAATTACACTTAATTTCATCATTTTTTTCATAATATTTTTTTAAGTTTTATACAAGGCGGCAAATATATGCATTTCCTTTAGAAGGATTTTTTTTGAAAAAGAGTCTGAACAGAGCAAATAAAAACTTTGAACTGAGGCTTTATTTCAGGGTCTTTCGAATTTCTCGATTCAAAAAATAACCCGTTACAATAGTTGAAAGTATATCGGCCGCTGGAAAGGAAATCCAAACCCCAAGTTCCCCAAAGTAATGCGGAAGAATAAAAATAAGCGGAATAAAGAAAAATCCCTGTCGCGTCAACGTAAGCAATAAAGCAGGAACTGCTTTTCCAATTGCCTGAAAATAAGCCGAACCAATCAACTGGATAGCAATAATTGGCGTTGCCGCAAAAACCCAGCGCATGTAATGTGGTGTTTCAGAAAGTATATCGGGATCTGTGGTAAATACAGAAACAATTTGCTCGGGAAAAATCATTATCGCAGCAAAAATAACAAGTCCCAAACCACCCGCATACATAATTGCTTTATTGATGCTTTCACGAACGCGAGTAAATTGGTGTGCGCCATAATTGTAACCAGCAATCGGAAGAAATCCTTGGGTGACACCCAAAACGGGGAAAAGTGCAAACATCAACATTCGGGCGATAATTCCGTAGGATGCAACGGAAGATTCGCCGCCAATATCGAACAGAATATTATTCATCAACAGGTAGGTAACGCTCACTACTGCTTGTCGTGCAAGGGTAACAAATCCGAGAGCAGACATTTCTTTCAGAATGGGCAAATCCAACCCAAAGTGTGGCAAACTTATTTTCAGTTCAGATTTGCCACTTAAGAAGAACCACAATACATATAGAAAGCACAGGCCGTAAGAAATAGTCGTTGCCCAGGCGGCACCGGCCATTCCCAAATCCATAAGGTTAATAAAAATGTAATCAAGAACAAGATTTCCCACCGATGGAATTATCATTGCAATCATTGCAAATTTTGGTTTCCCTTCGGCGCGAATTACGTTATTTCCCATCATACAAAGCGCCAAGAGCGGCACGCCGTAGAGTACAATGCGGTAATAAATTTTTGCGGGTTCAAAGATATCGCCTTTTCCCCCGAAAGCGGGAATCAGGTCATTAATAAAAACCAAACCGAAAACAACCATGGCGGTAGTTAGCAATAGCGTTAAGGTGATTTGATTTCCAAAAGTTTTAAGCGCCCGCTCTTTATGGCCGGCCCCTAAAGCGCGTGAAATTATTGAAGACCCACCAATACCAATTGCCATTCCGAGTGCTGCGATAAAAAATGAAACGGGCAAAACCACATTTATGGCCGCGATGGCAATGGAGCCAATCCAGTTTCCCACAAAAATCGTGTCCACCAAAATGTTTAGGGACATTACCAAAATTCCAATAGAGGCGGGTACTGCTTGTTTTATTAATAAACGACCAATGGATTCGGTGCCTAGGGTGGCGCTTTGGCTTGGTTTCATTAGGCAATTGCAGTTTTTACATCCACAATGCGCCATGTATCTATCCAGCCTGTCACTACTTCGGCCCAATCGTCGCGGTCGTTTAGGCAGGGAATTACAGTAAATTCCTTTCCACCAGCTTCGTGGAAAATTTCTTGGCCTTCCATGGCTATTTCTTCTAAAGTTTCTAAGCAATCGCTTACAAAGGCTGGAGTTACGATTGCCATTTTTTTAGTCCCCTCAAGGGCTAGACGTTCTATGGTTCTATCGGTTGGTGGTTTTAGCCATGGATCAAAACCTAAACGCGATTGAAACGATGTTGAATAGGTTCCAGGCTGTAAATCCAATTTTTTCGCAACTAATGCGGTTACTTTTAAACATTGGTGGCGATAGCAAAACTCGTGGGCGGGCGAAGGTGTTATACAACAACTTCCATCAATTTTACAATGGCTTTTGGTTATGTCTCGCTTATAAATGTGTCTTTCGGGAACGCCGTGATAGCTGAACAATAGATGTTCGTAATCTAGGTTTTTAATTTTTTCAGAAATGCTTTTTGAAAGTACCTCAATATATTCTGGCTTGTTGTAAAATGCGGGAAGCGATGTAATTTCTAGCTGTGGAAAGAATTCATTTTTAAGTTCTTCCACCTTCACATCAATAGTTTCAGTAGTGGCCATTGCAAACTGTGGATAGAGCGGAATGGTTAAAATTTCATCAACACCTTGATCTACCAATTGCTGCAAACCTTTTTTAAGGGTCATACTTCCATAGCGCATTGCTAAAGCAACAGGAACGGTTGTTTTCTCCTGAATTTTTTTCTGAAGTCTTTCTGAAATAACAATTAAAGGCGAACCTTCATCCCACCAAATTTTTTGGTAGGCTTCTGCAGATTTTTTTGGGCGGGTATTCAAAATAATGCCGCGCACCAAGAATGAACGGAACCAAAAAGGAACATCAATGACCCGAGGATCCATCAAAAACTCATCGAGGTATTTCTTTACATCTTTTGGGTCGGTGCTGTCTGGCGAACCGAGATTTACAAGGAGGACTCCTTTCATCTGTATTCAGTATTTGAGAAATAGGAAGATGAAATGCCCAAATAAGCATCTTCTCTGGGTTTGCAAATTGTTACTGGGCTTTTCATAAAGTCAATTTTTTGGAAAAACAAAATTAGTCTTTTATAATTGAACCTTCAAAGCGAGAAGGGCTATTTAAAATTATGATGACATAGCAAAAGCTTATATTTTCTAATGGGGGTCATAATGGTTTAAAATCTTAAAAAATAAAACCCCCAACATTTCCTTTTTCAAAGAAATATGGGGGTTTTACGAAGGAACAATCTAATAAATCTATCAACTTAAACTAACTATTAATCTAACACTATTTTAATTCCGTAATAAACGTTGCTTTCGGGGTGCGCACTTTTTTCATATTCACCAACCAATCTTCCGATTCATCGCGATAGCCCAAAGTTAATATCAAAACGCTTTTTAATCCCTGTTCTTTTAATCCCAACAACTCATCAACCGCTTCAGGAGTAAAACCTTCCATAGGTGTAGCATCTACCTTTTGTTCGGCTGCGGCTGCAATAGCCATAGCGAAAGATATATATGCCTGTTTTGCGGAGTGATTTGCTTGCCATTCTTGGCTCAGTGGTTCATACATGCCCCAAAGCTTTTCTTTATAAGCGTCCATGGTTTCATGTGGCAAGCCACGTTGATCCAAGGTATAATTGAAAACAGATTCTATTCTGTCTAAAGTATATCCATCCCAAGCTGCAAAAACCAATACATGTGAGGCATCTAAAATCTGACTTTGGTCCCAAGCAACACTTTTTATTTTCTGTAATAGCTCTTTGTTTGATATTACGAATATCTTATAAGGCTGTAGGCCAGAGGAGGAAGGGGCCAATCGGGCAGCTTCAAGTATATAATCCAGTTTTTCTTGCGGAATGGTCTTGCCATTCATCTTTTTGGTGGCGTAGCGCCACTTTAAATCTTCTACTAAATTCATAGTCATTTGATTTATTTTTTAATTGTTCAGTTTATCCAAAAGTTTCTCGGCAACCAATTCAGAAGAGGCTGGGTTTTGACCGGTAATTAAAAGGCCATCTTCAACTGCATATGCAGCCCAATCACCACCTTTTGAGTATTCACCTCCATTTTCCTTAAGCATGTCTTCCACCAAAAATGGAACAACATCTGTTAGTTGTACAGCTTCTTCTTCACTATTAGTGAACCCAGTAACCTTTTTTCCTTTTACTAAAGGCGAGCCATCAGCTGCTTTTGTGTTTTTGAAAATCGCGGGAGCGTGGCATACTGCTGCTACTGGTTTGTTATTCTTATAAAAGGATTCTATAAGGGCAATGGAATTTTTGTCTTCGGCTAAATCCCACAACGGTCCGTGTCCTCCTGGATAGAACACTGCGTCAAAACCTGCTTGGTCAACCGTTTCTAGTTTCACTGTATTTGCAAGAATTTCTTGAGTCTCTTTGTCACCATTAAAACGAACTGTTGCTGGGGTTTGTGCATCTGGGGTTGCACTCTTAGGATCTATGGGTGGTTGTCCACCTTTTGGAGAGGCAATGGTGATCTCAACGCCTTTGTCCTTTAACAAATAGTAGGGAGCGGCAAATTCCTCAATCCAAAATCCTGTTTTCTCGCCAGTGTTTCCCAATTCGGAATGGCTTGTCAATACAAATAATACCTTTTTCATAGTTTTTTCTTTTAAAGTGTTTGATACTTCATTTTTAGTCTTGTCTTCTTGCTTATTTCCGCAGGAAGTAACCGCTGCGGCAATAACCACCGCTAATAATATCATTTTGTGTTTCATAATAGTTTTTGAAGTGCTGAAATTAGTATAGCCTACTGGTTATGTATTGCAGTTACTCTTATTGAATACAAAGTTAGGGCACATACCCTACAAAAAAGTTGACCTATGGTAATAAACTACGCCTGCACCAGTTCCTTACGGATGCGGCTCAGGCTCTGGGTTGTGATTCCCAAATAAGAAGCAATGTGGTAATTTTTAACATTTTGTTCTATGTTTGGGTAGGTGTGGATAAAATTTAAATAGCGTTCTGTAGCTGATTGGGATAGGTTTGCAATAATTCTTTTTTGGAAGGAAGCGAAGGCGCGTTCCATCTTCTTCCTGAAGTAAGACTCTAAACGAGGCATGGCTTGGTAGAGAGATTCCATATCATTTTTAGATATTTTGTAGAGTGTGGCTTCCTGTATGCACTCAATATGCATCAGGGCCTTACTGCTATTGAAGAAGGCAGTGTAATCGCTGATCCACCAATCGGCTATAGCGAATTGCACGGTGTGTTCCTTGCCGTCGGGAGCTATGTAATAGGTGCGCAGGCAACCCTCAGCCACAAAATATTGGTCATACACCTGTTGGTCCGCTTCCAGTAACAAGCTGTTCTTGGGAAGGTGAAGTTTTTCAAAACTACACACCAATAGTTGGATTTCTTCTGGCTTAAAGGAGAGGTCTTTAAATATGGTGGTTACGATTTCTGTTTCGGGTGTCATTGATGGGATTAGAAATGTAAAAGTACATCAAAAGGAAGACATAGGAGGGGTGATTGTGAATAGTGAGAATTGAAGCGAGAGTTGTCTGCTTAAGGTTTTTGGATTATAATTAATAATGATTTTTAAAGAGTTAAAACACTTGTTTTCTTAGAAATCAAGGAACCATCTATGGAGTAAAGACGGGTCAATTGAGTATTATTAAATTTGATTAGAAAAGTGCGAGATGCTTTTTTAATATTATTTACTTAAAAAACAATATCTTGTACTACATTGAAGTTTAAACCTAAATATAAAAGAAGTCATTTTGAGCCTAAAACGAATACTTTCCCAATTTTTCTCGACCCGTGCTGCAGGATTGTATTTTATACTATTTGCAGCTGCAATAGGCATTGCAACTTTTATTGAAAATGATTTTGGTACCAGTGCCGCTCAAAAGGTAATCTTTAAGTCTTGGTGGTTCGAGTTGCTGCTTCTTTTATTTGGCATCACCATTCTTGTAAACATCATTAAGTTCCGAATGGTGCAGCAGCGCAAATGGGCAGTTTTAATGTTTCACGCGTCCATTATTATAATATTGATTGGTGCAGGGGTAACCCGTTATTTCGGGTTTGAGGGAGTGATGCATATCCGTGAAAATGATGCCGCCAACACCTTTCTTTCATCAAATACCTATTTAAAGTTTGAAGTCCAAAAGAATGGAACTACATATAATTTTGACGAACCCGTTTTGTTCGCTTCCCTCGGAAATAATCATTTTAAGGAATCGTATCTTGTTGAAAATGAATTGATAGAGGTTATAGTAAAGGAGTTTATCCCCAATCCAGAACAACAAATCGAGCCCAGCAGTTTGGATGGCAAACCAATTATAAAGCTTGTGATTGCAGGCGCCAACGGCAGGGAAGAATACTATCTTGAAAAAGGTCAAACACGACGTATTGGTGCCCTCCTCTACAACTTTAATGACCAAGCCATAGCTGATGCTATTAACATTAAATATGAAAATGAGGGAGCTATCTTCCTGACTAACCGAACCCTTACCCAAACGGTTATGGCCACCCAACAAAAAGATACTCTTAACCCTAGTGGGGAGTACAGACCCTTGTTGTTGCGGTCTTTATATTCAGACGGAGTGAACAATTTCGTTTTTTCAGAATTCAATCCGAGTGCCAAGACATTTATTAAGTCGGCTGACCCCAAAGTTAAAAACGAAAGCAATACAGCGGTGGTGATGGATATTACTGTCAATGGAGAAACCAAGGAAACGTATATATATGGCAACAAAGGGTTTCCTGGAAATCCATCCAATCTTTCTTTTAAAGATTTAAATATTTCAGCTTCCTATGGCTCCAAAGAAATAAAAGTTCCGTTCTCGGTAAAACTGAACGATTTTATTATGGATAAATATCCCGGCACCAATAGCGCTTCTTCATATGCAAGCGAAGTAACCGTTGTGGATCCAGTTGAAAATGTGAATATGGACTACCGCATTTATATGAACAATATTTTAGACTATGGTGGGTACCGATTTTTTCAATCCTCGTTTGACAGGGACGAGAAAGGAACCTATCTAAGCGTTAATAGCGATTGGTGGGGAACTATTATATCCTATATAGGATATGCGCTCCTTACCCTGGGAATGATTTTGACCCTCTTCAGCAAGAACACTCGTTTTTATAGCCTGATACAAAAAATCAAGGCCATCAGGGCCAAAAGTGGCACCTTTACCATTCTTATTGCGCTCTTTTTCTGTTCTGTGATTAATGCCCAGACTGACATCCATATTAAAAATGCTGTTTCGAAAGAACATGCGGAGGCTTTTAGTACAGTTGTAGTACAGGATTTTAAAGGACGAATGAAACCGATGCATACCTTATCCCGCGAAGTGCTTCGAAAAATAACGCGCAAAGAAAGTTGGGACGGCCTAAATGCAGACCAGGTAGTACTGAGTATGTTTGTAAACAAAGAAGATTGGTATGACGTGCCCTTAATTAAATTGGGCAAACATGAGGATATCCAAAAACTCTTGGGAGTTTCGGGAGAATACGCTTCCTATAAAGATTTTTTTGATGAAAGCGGAAAATATAAATTTCAGGACGAAGTAAGACGAGTTTATAGCCTTGAACCCATAGACCGCGGAGTATACGAAAAGGAATTACTGAAAATAGACGAGCGGCTCAACATATTGAGCATGGTCTTTTCAGGGAGTATGCTCAAAATAATTCCTAGGCCCAACGATCCCAATAATACCTGGGAAGGATACAGCAACCATAACCAGGACGATGGTCACGACCATAGCACCGTTGCCAATAATTTCTTTAATTCATATGGCAGTGAACTACAAAAGGCAACCTCAACCAAGGACTATAGCCATGCAGGACATTTGTTGGCAGAACTCAAAGGGTATCAAGTAGCAAAAGGCGGATCGGTAATGCCTTCGGAATCTAAAATAAATATTGAAATCTTGCTTAACAAGATGAATGTTTTTACTCGTTTGGCTGGGCTTTATATGATTTTGGGCGTTTTGCTATTGTTCTTTTTGTTTGTTTCGGTCTTTAAACCGAGTTGGCATTTAAAGAAGGTATATATTGTCCTTTTTTCCTTGGTGGCAATTGGTTTTGTGCTACATACCGTTGGGCTTGGAATGCGCTGGTTTGTATCCGGCAGGGCCCCTTGGAGCAATGGCTATGAATCTATGATTTATATTGCATGGACCACAACTTTGGCGGGAATTCTATTTACCCGAAAATCCTTTGGGGGCTTAGCGGCGACCATGGTTTTGGCGGGCACCATCCTATTTGTTTCTACCTTAAGCTTTTTAGACCCAGAGATTACCCCTTTGGTACCCGTGTTGAAATCGTATTGGCTTACCATTCACGTATCCTTGGAAGCAGGCAGCTATGGTTTTTTGATGTTAGGAGCAATCATTGGTTTGATAAACTTAATCTTAATGATTTTTATTTCTGATAAAAACAAGATCCGGGTTAAAAGAATTATTCAAGAAATGAGCTATATAAGCGAGCTTACCCTTATTGGTGGATTGTTTATGGTAAGTATAGGCACCTATTTGGGCGGCGTCTGGGCAAACGAATCCTGGGGTCGTTATTGGGGTTGGGATGCCAAGGAAACTTGGGCCCTTGTAACCATACTGGTCTACGCCTTTATATTGCATATGCGACTGATTCCAAAATTGCGTGGACTGTTTGCCTATAATTTGGCTACAATTTTTGGCTTAGGCACCGTGATTATGACCTATTTCGGGGTAAATTATTACCTATCAGGCTTGCACTCCTATGCAACAGGGGATCCTGTCCCTATCCCAAGTTGGGTATATATCGCAGTGGGCTGTATTATTTTTATAAGTGTTTTGGCATATATTAGAAAACGAAAATTTGACATTATATCATAGCATAACTATTCTATAATCGTACCATTTTCCAAAATAAGATCATAGCGATAGCCGGCACCAAAATCACGATTCAATCCTACTTCCGCACGAATTGTAATTATTTTTCCTTCGGGAACAAACGTGTTTGATGTAACCACAAGGTCAAAATCATTCTTGCTGCCGTCCTGTAGATGAATCCAGTTACGGTCCATAATGTTTGGGTTTACCTTTACTACTTTCCCAGTTATTTGGACGGTTTTACCTTCATACGCAGACGGATTGGCAACCAATTCAGCTATTTTTATGGAACCCTTGTGTTGCTTGATTTCTTCGGTATGGGTAGGAATAGTTTCCTTTTGACTTAGCTGTGGGTTTTTTGAATTTCCTTCTGCAAAGTTTGCCGTTAAGTTTCCGGTATTGCCTCCATGGTTTTTTGGTACAAATTTAGAAACAAGATATATAGTATCAAACACTCGCTTGTATTCCTTGCTTTCAAAGTTGGTCTTTAGTAGGCCGTCGCGATAGAAATAAGTATCCCCAACATTCACTTCCTGTTTTCCTGTAGCGATCCAAAACTGTTTTCCCCCTTCGGTGACGTTTAAGTAAATGTATTTCTCTGTCGGAAGTATTTTTGACACCACAACAGTATGTAAATTTTCGGTAAAGCCACCAGACTCCATTGGAGCTTCAATTGTTTGGTTGTCTTCTTCTGAAAAAATACCGCTATCGTATTTCGCCGAAGGTGTTTCATTTGAAGTAATCACCTTGGGACCATTGTTACAGGCCAATAAGAACATTGCAATAACTCCGAGGCTTAGGGTATTATAAAATTTCATCTGTATCTGTTTATTTTTTCTTTTTACTGTAAAATCTTTTGGTAAGCTGGGTGTAAAAACGATAGCTGTTTTCGTTTTCAAACTGCGACATTTCGCCTGATATATTGAACTGCCAACTTCTGGAAATTCGGTACAATAACGCCATACCATAGTAGTTTTGCTTGTATTTTGTGCTTTGGTTTTCGTAATCATAATCTGCCATTCGATAATAAAAGTCAGCGTTTAGTTTGTTTTTAACCAAATCCCTTGAATGCCGTACGGAAAATATATTGCTTTTTAAATATCTGGAGGTATTCATATTATAAGTTGCATTCAACCTGCCTCCCACAGCTGGGATTTTAGTTAAGGTAATATACCCATATATATTGTCCGATTTGTTTTGTTCACCTGTCTGAAACCTAGTGCTATAACTAGCTCCCATCCAAATAATCTTTA
This sequence comes from Aequorivita antarctica, assembly GCF_007997155.1. Classification (GTDB taxonomy): domain Bacteria; phylum Bacteroidota; class Bacteroidia; order Flavobacteriales; family Flavobacteriaceae; genus Aequorivita; species Aequorivita antarctica. The sequence goes on from NZ_VORT01000001.1 coordinate 301,422, forward strand.
CGGGCCGTACATTTAATCGGGCTCGTATCCCCTGCCTGGCTAAATCATCATCCAATATTCGTTCAATTTCAGATTGAAAAGTTTCATAATAAATAATCTGCTTTCTGGAATCGTAGGAAATCATAAGATTGGCTGCCTTACTAAAACGATATCTTGCGGACACATACAGATTGGTCAATCGGGTTGCACTTCCGGTTTTGCTAAAAATATCCATTTCGGCAGAACCAAAAAGATTTAGGTTGCTGGCAATGGTACTGGAATGCTGAAAGAAAACATACCGTCTATCCGTTGCTCCCGCATTGGTCTGCTCCATTGCACCTAATGTGGTTGTGCCATAATAGTTGGACGTTTTACTTTCAATTCCAAAATAGCCACCATACTGAAGCAAATCTGAATTAAAACCATAGTCGAAAAAATCTGGACGGAAACCGCCCACGGCGCCCACATAAAAGTTTCCAAAATATTTTTCTATTTGTAAACCGTCATTCGCACCAAAAGTTGAGGCCTTTGAATTTATTTCTCTTCCAAGTGTAAGGGAAAGAGTAGGCGTGGCATCATATTTTGCATTCAGATTATAAACATTAAAAATACTGGTCCTACCCAGATAATTTTCTGGAACCGATATGTTGTTCCGATAGGCGAGAAATGTTTCTATCGAAAATTTTCCATCGTTAATTTGATCCGCATTTAGTGAAAATTTTCCCTGCATCCTATGGCGATCCTCCCTTAGGTTTGAAAAATTATTATAACTTGCCACAGAAATTCTTCCCCTGATATTTTCCGAATATATAGATTGTTTTTTTGGATAAGTACCCTTTTTCTGGATCACTTTGGTTGGAATGGTATCAGTTACATTGTTTTCGGAAATTATAGGAGGCTCCTTGGCAACGGTAATTTTATATACAACACTATCATCCGTTTTTACTTCACAATTGTTTATAATTGAACACACCACCGAGGTCGAGGATTTTTCTGTTACCTGCAAGCAATTGGTACCGTTTATCTGAAGCATATCTCCAATTACAATCTTTTCGGTAGAATCAAATTTTACGTACGCGTTGTTTGAAGTAACAAATGAAATTTTCCCGACCATAGTATCTTTATCATCCTGTGCAAATAGACAGGTTGTACTATAAAAAACTGATAGTATGATGTACAAAAATTGTTTCATAAAAATTAATCTGCTGACCCATCTGGATGACAGGAAAAACAAGCATTACTTTCATATACATAACCACCTACCCCATCGTGCTTATCTGCCATATCGCCTTGAGAATGACATAGAAAACATGAAAAAGTGGAATAGTCACTTGGATTTGTATGGCAGTCCACACAACTGTTCCACTCGCCTTCGTGTTTTCCACTATATATAGGGAAATACATATTATCGTGATCAAAAGTGGCAGGCATCCACCCTGGATTGGTGGTGTGGCAAGTAGCACAGTCTGTCGGGAAATTTGCAGCTATGTGATTTGGATTGGTTGTTTGGTTATAATCGTCTTCATGACAAGCAAAACAGTCTGTTGGCGTATTGTTATAATTACCATTTATATGACAGGCGTTACAATCTTGAATATCATGACCCAAAGTAAGTGGAAAGAAATCATGATTTAAGGTTGCTGGCGTCCACCCAGGATTGGTTGTATGACATGCAGCACAGTCTGTTGGAAAATTAGCAGCCTGATGGTTGGGATTGGTCGTTTGGTTATAGTCGACTTCATGACAAGCGAAACAGTCTGTTGGCGTATTGTTATAATTACCATTTATATGACAGGCGTTACAATCTTGAATATCATGACCCAAAGTAAGTGGAAAGAAATCGTGATTTACTGTTGCTGGCACCCATCCAGGATTGGTGGTATGGCAAACAGCACAGTCTGTCGGGAAATTTGCCGCTATGTGATTTGGATTGCTGGTCTGATTATAATCGTTTTCATGACAAGCGAAACAGTCTGTTGGTGTATTGTTATAATTACCATTTACATGACAGGCATTACAGTCTTGAATATCGTGACCCAAAGTAAGTGGAAAGAAATCGTGATTTATAGTTGCAGGCACCCATCCAGGATTGGTAGTATGGCATTCAATACAATCTGTTGAAAACCCTGCGTTGGTGTGATTGGGGTTTGTGGTTTGGGCGAAATCATCGTTATGGCATGAAAAACAATCTGCCGAAATATCCGAAAAGTTTGTTACATCATGGCATTGGCTACAATCCTGAATGTCATGACCAAGGGTAAGAGGAAAAAAGTCGTGAATGATACCTGTTGAATCCCACCCTAAACCAAGTGGATTATGACATTCTATACAATCCTGAGAAAATCCAGAAAGGGAATGATTCGGGTTTTGGGTCGCCAAATAATCATTTCTATGGCATTCAATACATTCATTGCCAATAGGATTAAAAATTAAACTACTTTCGTTGCTATGGCATTCCACACAGCTTAAGTTGGAATGGGAACCAATAAGCGGAAATCCATTTTCTTCGTGTATTTCTGGAATATTAAATACCAACCAATTTTCAGATGTATGGCAACGCACGCAATCATTGCCAACCGATTGGCTGTGTACATCGGTGTGACAGGAAATACAATCTGTTGGAGCTTCATTAAAAACCAAAGAAGTATGGCAGGATTTGCAATCGGTAAGCTGGTGGGTGCCCTCCAATTCAAAATCAGTAGTACTATGGTCAAATTTAATGGTCTGTAAATCTACCGTCCATCCTTCTGGGTTATGGCATTGGGCACAATCTATTTTTAAAGAATTTCCGTGAGGAGACTGCCCCAGAATATGAGAGCAAATTAATAAGAAGCCAATTATGAATGACAGTCTTTGCAATCCAGTTTATTTAGTTTATATATAACGACAGGTACTCCCTTTTCATTGTTTACCTCATGACATACCTTACAATCTACTTCTTCATGTTTTCCAGTTAGTGGAAAACGTGTTTTACCATGATCAAATTTTTCAGGAAACCAGCTAGTTGTTACATGGCATCTAGAGCATTCTGTGATCCCGTTTATCGCAAAAGTTTCGCCATGAATATTTTCATGACAAGAAGCACAATTTGTCTCTAAGGTACTAAATTTCTGAGATATAACTTCGTTTTTAGAAGAAATTTCGAAGTGACATTTTCGGCAGGATACCTCATTGTGTTTCCCGGTTAAAGGCCAATCAGTTTTAGTATGATCAAAGTTTATTAAATCCCATGATTCAGTGCCATGGCAGGAAGCACAATCATTTTTGGGCATATACTTTTCATTCAAATATCCTTTGTGGATATTGGTGTGGCAGTCAATACATTTATTGCCTAAATTCGCAAAAGTCCATCGATCCTTGACTTCATCTACATGGCAGGCAAAGCAGGGAGTGGCAATATGCGCTCCTTCCAATGGGAAACCCGATTTTTGATGATCCGAAATGGTAAAAGAGGTATGTTCGAAGCTTTTCTCTATGGAGTGGCATTCCTTGCAATCTGGGGAAATACCATTTTCGGCAAAATCCCCCATGTGATAATCCTCATGGCAGTTTTTACATTCTGAAAAATCTATAGGTGTCGAAAAACGATCCACATGGCATTTTCTGCAATCCACTTCGGTGTGCATGCCTTCTAAGGGATAGTCGGTAATGGAATGGTCAAAGAAATCCATTTTTTTAAGGGACACAAAACTTTCTTCTTTATGACATTTGGCACAATCTTGTCCGTATTTATTTTCATGTGGATCCTTATGGCATTCAACACAGTTGTTTTCATCGGTAGCAATTTTATCCTGAAATACTTGGGTTGGGCTGCTTGTTTTTGTGTGACAGCTATAACAATCAACCGTTCTGTGCTTTCCGTTTAAATTGAATCCGGTTCTGCTATGATTAAAATTGCCCTTGCCAACAAAAGTTGAAAACGAACTCTCCGTATGGCATTGAGCGCAATTCCCCGGAAGTTGGTTGTTGTGTGGATCTTTATGGCAGGCCTTACAGTCCTCAAAAGCGAGACCCGTAAACTGCTGAAATTCTTTCCCGTTTTTAATGGTTGTTTTGTGACACTCCTTACAATCAACCGTGGTGTGCTTGCCGCGTAGTTTGAATTTTGCTTGATCGTGATCAAACTTTTTTACAGGGGCAAAGGCTTCCATACTGTGACATTGCAAGCAATCGTTGGGAAGGCCGCCTTGGTGAAAATCTTCATGACACGATAAACATTTGTTGTCCAGTCCCAAATAAGTGTCTTTACGCTTCCTAATCTTCGAATCAGAAATATTTTCTGGGGAATGGCATTCACGGCAATCCACTTTTTTGTGCGCCCCTTCAAGCTCATAACCAGTTTGATCATGATTGAAGGTTTTAGTATCAAACCGAATCATTTCAAAATTACGCCCGTGATGCTCACTGTGGCATTTCACGCAATCTTGGCTTTCCACTTTTGAATTTGCATGAAAACCCTTTTTTTGGTTCATCAGGCTTTTGATTTCGGTATGGCAATCCAAACATTTTTGATCGGTAACTTTGTCGCCAAGTTCATGGCATTGCGTGCAATTGCCCATTCCCTCCATCTTTGAGTGGGCTGTGGATAAATCACCAGGGGATATCTGTGATAGTCCAACCGAACAAACAAGAAGTGTAATTAAAGAGATTATATGTTTTGAAATTATTTTCACCCAAAAGTTTAATATTTCTTTAAAATGTAACCAAAACGCGTGGTGATTTTCACCCCTGCTTTGTCTAAAAAGTGTGTTGGAAGCTCTCCCCCAGCAAAAATATAAACCAAATCGTTTTCTACTTGTTGGGTAGTGTCATCTTTCAATTTTAAAAGTACGTCCTTTTCGTTAATACTCACCACATTAGACTCAAAAATAATATCTATGGAATTAGCTTCTTCGGCTTTTAGGATATTATCTTTATTCTTGGGTTTTAATCGTGAAAATTTATCGTTCCTGTAAGATAAAACCACTTCGTTTTCATCGCTCAACAACAAGGCAGATTCTATTGCTGAATCGCCACCACCAACAACCATAATCTTTTTTCCTGTGATGGTTTCAGGTTCAAGCAAACGGTATGCGACTTTTTGCGTGTCCTCTCCGGGCACACCAAGTTTTCTTGGACTTCCTCGACGCCCAATTGATAATAGAACATGGTTGGCTACATATTCCCTACCTGTATTGGTTAAAATTTTAAAGGTTTCGTCTTTTTGTGGAATTATATTTTCAACCTTGGTGTTTTCAATTATTTCCAGATTATGTTCCTGGATTACCTTTTTCCAAAGTGCCAATAATTCGTCTTTGGAGGTGTTAAACAATTTCACCTTTCCGTACAAGGGAAGATTCATGGGAGAGGTCATTACAATTTTTGAACGGGGGAAAGTGAATACCGTCCCACCCAAAGAATCCTGTTCTAATGTAAGTGAGGAAAGTCCAGCTTTTTTTGCTGCCAACGATGCGGAAATCCCTGCTGGGCCCGCTCCTACAATAACGATATCCAAGCAGCCATTTTTCTTTATTTTTTTGCTTTTCACAACACTGTCTATGGCCTGCTGACCTTGTTCGACACTATTTTTGATAAGGCCCATACCCCCCAATTCTCCGGCAATATAAATACCTTTTATATTGGTTTCGAAGTTTTGGTTTACGTGTGGCAGATCGACTCCTCGCTTTTCAGTACCAATTCGCAAGGAAATGGCTTCAACGGGGCAGGCGTGAAAACACGATCCATGTCCAACGCAGTTGGAGGCATTTATCACCGTGGCCTTGCCGTCTATAATACCCAAAATATCCTTTTCTGGACATGCGGAGACACATGCACCACTACCTATACAAACGTTGGGGTCAATATATGGATGCAATGAAACTGGCTCATGAAGACCTTCTTCTTTGGCAATTTCAACTTTTTGGAATGTTTTTTTGGAAGCCTTGTTTTTTTTCCGGAGATAAAAGAATATAATCCCTGCGCAAAGTAAAAATACAGTGCCGTAAATGATCGTTTCCTCAAGTAGTATCTCATCCATCAAAATATCCATTTATACCCGAAGGTGAATGCCACAACTACGTGAATTATCACAATAACAAGCATTATTAATGCAAAAGGCATATGGATTACGTGCCAGTATTCAAACCACTTTTTCATGGTCTCCAAACGGGCAATCTTCCGTGAAAGAGATCGTTCTTCCCTCACTTTATTTATAATGGAATGGCGTTCCTCAGTAGATACATTATTTTCTTTCAGAACATTTTTTAGTGTACCCACAGAAGGTTTTTTCGAAACTTTTTCAGCGCTTGTAAAATTTAGGAACAATTGTATAGTTTGTGGATTGAGGCTGTATTTTTCCTCCAGAACTTTGGTAATATCGGATTTCATATTTTGAACTTCGTTGAGGCTTAATGCCCTACCCTCGATGGTTCGAGGAATTTGAATATATATAAACCGCCCAATTACTCCACTGGCAACCACCGCAACCATACTCCAAAAAGCAATCGATACTATTCCCCCAAACTTGAATGTGGTATGAAACAAAACCAAAATAGGCCCAAGAGTACAAAGAAAAATATGGAATTCTAAAAGATATTTTAACCGCACCCATTTTCCCAATATGTTGTATCGTTTGTGCAAAATATATATAGAAACCCCAAATAATATTAAGAAGGTGCCAATAACCCCCAAGCCCTGACCATAGAGACCACTTGCTTTAAACCAGTTGTATCGTGGATGATAAAAACGTTCTTCTAAGGGAGTCGTGTAATAACTGTAGCCAGTATAAGCCAGATAAATTGTTACAAGCACAACTATAGATACCATGATACCTATATATGCCATGTGGACAGATTTTTTCAAGTTGTTTAGTATTAGGATTTAAGAAACAGTATAAATTAAGTGAAAAATAATTAACCTTCTTATAACCAATAACGAATAATTACTAACAATCATATTCCATCTTAAAATTACTGATTTGGGTTATACTGTTTTATAAGAATTGTCTATAAAAATGAACCTACCCCAAGCACATTTTATAAACGAAAATCATGAATTGATTTAATTGAAAATGGAGTAAGCTCAATCAATTCTAGAGTAAGTTTAATTACATCGCAATGGGCTTTAAAACCTTAAGTATTCAACCCCATTAAAAATTTCTTAGGCGTAGTGCCAAATCTTTTTTTAAATGCAGCAATAAAATGGCTTGAAGTGCTATATCCTACTTTCAATCCCACCTCGTTAACATTGTGTGAGCCTGTCGCGAGGAGTTGGCGAGCCACCTCCATTTTATAGTCAAACAGAAAACTGAACACCGAGTCGCCGTAAACTTGTTTGAAACCTTCCTTTAATCGGTTTATCGGTAAGTTTATTTCATCTGCTAACTCCTGTAAAGTTGGCGGTTCTGCCATTCTTGCAATCATAATCTGCTTCGCCTTTTTTATTTTTGAAACATTATCTTCATCTGCTAAAAATGGACATTGTTCTACATCTGCATCTGCGGGTCTGTTGAAGTATAGGCTCAATAACTCGTATGCCTTCGCCTTAAAATAGAGCGGTTTTATAGTTGGATGCAGGTTATAATTCATCAATTGGTTCAATACAATTGCCATAGAAGGTGAAATGTGTGCGTCCTTGTAATATTTTCGGTCTTTGTTTTCGTCGCTCAAAAAAGTGATATAATTCGCTTCAGTTGAAAAAAGACCGTGGAATTTATTAATAGGAAGCAATACTGAAAGAACCCAAGAATGGCGGTCTAGTGATAGATCCAATGGCAAATCTCGCTGCGGATTATAGAGTAACAATGAATTTCCTTCCTGAATGGGCAGTTTATAATTCCCTTCATTAAAAACAAAGGAAGCGGATCCTTTTATACAGAAATGAAATTGAATGAAATTGGAGCTTACTTCGCGCTTAAAAGTTTGATTTTCATCAGTTTCGTTATTGAATTTCAAAATGAAAAACCCTGGTTCAATTATAGTTTCTTCGTAGAAACTTTGAGCGACATTTTTGTGAGAATCCATAGTATATTTAAAATGATTTTATTTAGAATAGTTCTAAATAAAATTATATTAATCTTGTTTGGAAACCGCGAATTTAGGGGTTAAAGTATGATAAATGTCATATTTAGTCCATTTTTAACACACATCGACACAAAAGATACCGCTGGCGTTACTTTTTAAAAAACAATGCACTTACATTTGCTGTGTTTTTATATGAAATGTCCTTTAACTTTTTTTAAGCAAACCCAAATGAATGTCAAAGGCATTGCATCTTCCTATTTCTCAAATATTACTTGTGGATGAAAAATAACTTGAATACATATTCTGGGGAATCACTTGAAGGCAATTTTTACGCCATCGGCCTTAACTACAAAAAAGCCGATGCTGAAATACGAGGTCATTTCAGTATTGATAACAATGCGAAAGAGAAAATCTTATTACAGGCCAAAGCAGATGGAATTCCCTCACTTACCGTAATTTCTACATGCAACCGAACCGAGCTTTACGGTTTTGCACAGCATCCATACAAGATTATAAAATTGCTTTGCGAGCATACCAACGGCACCGTTGAGGAGTTTGAAAAAGTAGCCTATATTTATAAAAATCACGATGCTGTTTCGCATCTTTTTAATGTGGGTACAGGTCTTGATAGCCAAATTTTGGGAGATTTTGAAATCATCAGTCAATTGCGAAATGGTTTTCGAGAGGCAAAAAAACACGAAATAATCAATCCTTTTATGGAGCGGCTTGCCAATGCGGTCATTCAGGCTAGCAAGCGTATAAAAAATGAAACTGGAATTTCTTCAGGAGCTACCTCAGTAAGTTTTGCGGCGGTTCAGTATATAATGGCAAGAGTGGCCAATGTTTCTGAAAAAAATCTTTTGCTTTTTGGAACAGGAAAAATAGGTAGAAATACTTGCGAAAACCTGATTAAACATACCAAAAACGAACGAATAACACTTATAAATCGCACAAAGAATAAAGCTGAAAAAATTGCCGGAAAATTTAATTTGGTAGTAAAAGATTACGCAGATATTCAAAGTGAAATAGCCCAGACAGATGTCTTGATAGTGGCAACCGGTGCACAGCAACCAACCATTTCGAAAGAACTTTTACACATAAAAAAGCCTTTGCTAATCTTGGATCTTTCCATTCCTAAAAATGTTTCAAAAGACGTTTTGGAGAATGAAATGGTAACGCTGGTTCATTTAGACGATCTTTCAGCGGTTACAGATCAAACTTTGGAACAGCGTGCGGCGCAACTTCCTTTGGCGAAAAAAATTATTGCGGAAGTAGAGAAAGAATTCAACCAATGGGCGGACAACCGAAAATTTGCGCCAACCATAAAAGCCTTAAAAAACAAACTAGTTGAAATTAAAGCTGGCGAAATAGATTACCAACGCAGAAAAATTGATGGGTTCAACGAAGAACAAGCTGAAATAATCAGCGATCGCATTATTCAAAAAATTACTACTCATTTCGCCAACCACCTTAAAGGCGAAGAAGGCTCCGCCGAAAGTATAGAACTCATCAGACGGGTTTTCCAACTTGAAACTGCCTAATCTTGAAAAAAACAATCAGAATTGGTACCCGCGACAGTGAACTTGCACTTTGGCAAGCCAACACTGTAAAATCCAAACTTGAAAATTTAGGCTATAACACGCAACTTGTACCCGTAAAATCTGAAGGTGATTTAGTATTAAATAAACCACTTTACGAAATGGGCATCACAGGGATTTTTACAAAAACCTTAGATGTTGCAATGATAAACGGAACGGTGGATATAGCTGTGCATAGTATGAAAGATGTGCCCACCCTTTTGCCCAATGGCATAGTGCAAACCGCTGTTTTGGAGCGCGCTTCTTCCAAAGATATTTTGGTAGTTAAAGGTGAAATTGATTTTAAAAAGTCTGGTACTATTGCCACTGGAAGCTTGCGCAGACAGGCCCAATGGCTTCACAGATATCCAAATCACAATGTGGTGGATCTTCGCGGAAACGTTAACACACGTCTTCAGAAATTAAATGATAATGATTGGCAAGGCGCAATTTTTGCGAAAGCCGGACTGGAACGGATCAATATTTTGCCCGAAAATTTCATTGAACTTGACTGGATGCTTCCTGCGCCCGCACAGGGTGCAATGGTGATTGTGGCTTTAGAAAATGATGATTTTAGTAAGGAAGCCTCTTCAAAACTGAATGATTCCACTTCCGAAATATCCACTCATATAGAACGTGAATTTTTAAGGACGCTGGAAGGTGGCTGTACAGCGCCAATAGGGGCTTTTGCAGAAATTATTGGCGATGAAGTTCTTTTTAAAGGGTGTCTTTTCTCTTTGGACGGCCAGACAAAACTTGAAATTGAAAAGAAAGTTTTAACATCAAAAATCAAAGGTTTCGGTAAGGATTGTGCTACATTTATTCTTAATAATGGCGGGGCTGAACTAATGCTTTCTATAAAAAATCAATTGAAATGAGCCTTTGGAAAAAAACAAGCCTAACGAATATTGTCGTTTGGTTTTTGGACCTAGGCCTACTCTCGTTTTTGATTTTTGACTTCGGCTTTGAAAATTTCAATGACTTCAGGAAGTACAAACTCATTGTACTCCCCAGCTTGTTATTTGCATTGATTGCATTTAACTTTTACAAATACTATAAGTACCGAAAAGATCCAGATGTTTATCGAAGTAGCAGGATAAACTTGTTCATTCTACTGTTGTTAATTGTGCTAGAAGTCGTTATGATTTTGGCCAATTATGAAACATCTTTGATTGAAACTTTTTTTAATGCACGCTATGTTATAGAATATGGGCTATTGTTTTATTTTTTTATACGGCTCACCTTTCTGCTTCGGAAAATTTACAGTATCTACTTTAACCCTGCCATTCTTTTTGTTGGTAGTTTCGCCATCATCGCGCTAGCTGGAACATTTATATTGATGCTTCCAAGCGCCACTACAAATGGTATAACTTTTACTGATGCATTGTTTACAGCAACAAGCGCCACAGCCGTTACTGGTTTGATTGTGGTTGATACCGCAAAGGATTTCACCCCATTTGGGCAAACCATTATAATGATCTTGTTTCAAATTGGTGGTTTGGGAATGTTAACATTTACTTCTTTCTTTGCCTATTTCTTTAAAAGTGGTGCTTCGTTCAAGGAAAGTCTTTATATGAAGGATATTCTGGGACACGACAAACTTAACAGCGTGATGAAAACCGTAATGCAGATTGTGGTTTTTTCCTTGATTTTGGAAGGCATCGGCGCTCTGTTCATCTATCATTCACTGGCCCATATTGATTCTTTTAAAAGTAGAGGCTTTTTTGCTGTTTTCCATGCTATTTCAGCATATTGCAATGCTGGCTTTTCACTCGCCTCAAATGGACTTTATGAAAACGGATTGCGCTTCAATTATTATATGCAGTGGGTTGTAATGGGGCTTATCGTCTTTGGCGGACTTGGGTATCACATTGCGTACAATGTTGTTCAATATTTAAAGAAATTCATCACCAATATTTTCAGCAAAAAGGATCGTGTATTTATTTCGAGGGTAATAAATCTAAATACCAAAATTGTACTCTACACAACGGTAATTTTGATAGCCGCAGGTACCGTTTTTTTCCTTTTCTCTGAACAACAAACCAACCTTTTGCCACACACAACCGCTTTTGGAAAATTTACCACTGCAATGTTCTCATCAGTAACGTCGCGTACAGCTGGATTTAATACTGTTGATATGGCTGATTTTACTATTCCCGGAATCCTTTTCATGATATTTTTAATGTGGATAGGCGCTTCCCCAGCATCAACGGGAGGGGGAATAAAAACCACAACTTTTGCCCTCGCTACACTTAATATTTTCGCCATAGCACGTGACAAAAAGTATATTGAAATAGGCACCCGAAGAATTGCTGTTGAAGCTGTACACCGTGCCTTCGCCATCATATCGATTTCCTTAGCCAGCATAGGTGCAGGTATTATGTTATTGCTTATTTTTAATCCTGAATTTTCGCTGATACAGATAGCCTTTGAAGTATTTTCAGCGTTCTCAACGGTTGGGCTTTCTATGGGAATAACCTCTCAACTCTCTGAATACAGCAAGTATGTTGTAATATTTTTGATGTTCTTCGGAAGAATTGGTTTGCTGAACTTGATGATCGGACTTTTGAAAAGCATCGGAAAGACAGAATACACCTATCCCGAAGAAAATATTTTGATAAACTAAAAATCCGGAATTTCTAAAAAAAAGCATATGAAGATTGTAGTTATTGGCCTTGGAAATTTTGGAATGTCACTGGCCGTCCATCTTTCAAACACAGGCAATGAGGTTATTGTTGCAGATCACGACCTCGATAAAATAGAACAGATAAAGAATAAGGTAGCACATGCCGTGGCAATTGATGCCACTAATGAAAATGCCTACCAATCGTTACCATTGAACAATGCAGATTTAGCAATTATTGCAATTGGCGAAAAAAACGGTGCTGCCATTATGAGTACTGCAATTGTAAAAAAACTGACCAAAGCCCGTATAATTGCGCGTTCTTCATCAGCTCTGGAAGATACTATTCTAGAAGCGATGGGCGTGGACCAGATTATCCACCCCGAGCAGGAATATGCGGAAAGGTTCACGAAAAAAATCAATTTAAAAGGAAGTATAGACAACTTTGAAATTGATGATGAATTCTTGGTTTCTGAAGTTGAGGTTTGTAAATCTTTGGTGGGAAAGACCATACAGGAATCGAATTTTCGAAAGAAATTTCATCTAAATATAATAACTATAATCCGCAAAAAACAACATACTAATTTACTGGGAAGAATTATTGAAAAGAAAGAAGTGGTAGGGCTTCCCACGCCAGATATGACTTTTCAAAACGGTGATGTTTTGGTGGTTTTTGGAAGAGATGCCGACATAAAAAAATATTTAAAAAATTATGTCAACGGTTCTATCAACTAAAAAATTAAAAGAAAACCAAAGATCATTGCTGCTAAATGCAGGTGTTTCGCTAGTGGAATACAACGCCATAATTATTGAATTTGTTCCTTATGAAGTTCCTGTAAATATTGAAAACGCTATTTTCACGAGCCAAAACGGCGTCAATTCATTTTTTGAGAATGTGCGTTCAAACAAATCAACTTCAATAGGTGGAACCCCCATCGAGAAATGTTTCTGTGTTGGCGAAAAAACGAAATCCCTTTTGGAAGAAAACGGCCAAAAAGTGATTAAAATGACCGAATATGCAACCGAATTAGCTGATTATTTAGCGAAAAATCATAAAAACGACTCATTTCATTTTTTCTGTGGAAATATTCGAAGTGATGAAATACCTTCAAAATTGAAAGAGAACAATATTACTTTTGAAGAAATTGAAGTTTATAAAACAACGCTGAATCTGAAGAAATTTGAAAGACAGTTTGATGCTGTTCTTTTTTTCAGTCCCAGTGGAGTGCGAAGTTTTTTTTCAGAAAATAAATTAAATGCTGCAAAAGCCATTTGCATAGGCAAAACAACTGCTTTCGAAGCAAAAAAATATACTGAATACGTGGTAATTTCAAACACCACAACCGTAGAAAGCGTAATTGCCAAAGCGGTAAATACTTTAAAAAACGATGATTAAAAACGATTTATTCTTAAAAGCCCTCCGCGGTGAAACCGTGGAAAGACCACCCGTTTGGATGATGCGCCAAGCTGGAAGATACCTACCCGAATTTCAAGAAATAAAGGCAAAATATGACTTTTTCACCCGTTGCCAAACCCCGGAACTGGCCAGTGAAATTACAATTCAGCCCATCCGAAGATACGGAATGGACGCCGCTATTTTGTTTAGCGATATTTTGGTAATTCCACAGGCTATGAACATCCACGTAGAAATGAAACCCGGAATTGGTCCTTGGGTTCCTGACCCAATTCGTTCTATGAAAGATTTGGAACGTGTTATTGTTCCAGACATTAATGAAACCCTCGGTTACGTTATGGAAGCCATAAAAATGACCAAAGAAAAATTGAACGACGAAATCCCATTAATCGGTTTTGCCGGAAGCCCTTGGACTATTTTGTGTTATTGTGTGCAGGGTCAAGGCTCCAAAAACTTTGATTTAGCAAAGGAATTTTGCTTCACTCAACCGGTTGCAGCACACGCGTTACTTCAGAAAATAACCGATACTACGATTTTATACTTAAAGGAAAAAGTAAAGTGCGGCGTTAACGCAGTGCAGGTTTTTGACAGTTGGGGCGGAATGCTTTCGCCAACCGATTATCAGGAATTTAGCTGGCAATATATGCAGCAGATTATTGATGCCTTAAAAGATGAGACGCATGTAATTGCTTTCGGAAAAGGTTGCTGGTTTGCGTTGGACACGATGGCAAAAAGTGGGGCTTCGGCTTTGGGTGTGGATTGGACCTGTTCGCCTAAAAACGCAAGATATTTAACTGGTGGTAAAATTACCCTTCAAGGAAATTTTGACCCAACACGTCTTTTTAGTCCGCCATCAGTAATAAAAAAGATGGTAAAACAAATGATTGACGAATTTGGGAAAGATCGATATATCGTGAACTTAGGTCACGGTATTTTGCCAAATATTCCGTTGGAAAACGCAGGTGCTTTTATTGAAGCGGTTAAAGAATACAAACAAGAATAGATGCTTTGGCAGATTTTAAAGAAGCTCGATTTCAAGCAACTTTTCGGGTTGTTTTGGTTGTTTCTTAAGAATCCTATTTATGCGTTCCCTACTATATTTGCCACAAAACGATGTATGAATATAGCCTATCAGGAATACGGCAGCAAACATCATTTAAGCAATAAAGCGAATGCATTTAGACATGCACTTTGGGCTATATTGATAATTCAAAAATGTTTAAAATGGCACAATAACGTAGAAAAAGCAAAAGCATGGGCAAAAACATTTACGGATTGGCATGAAGATTTTTCACCAAACGAAGCTTTGGAAAGAGCAATGGACTTGCACAATAACCAAGTGGGAATCGTTTCTTTTGAAGAAATAAAAGGTAAAAATGAAACTGAAATCATTTCACTTTTAAAACAAAAAGCTTCGGAAGCCGCAAAGATTGAAACGGTTGAAGAAACAGACAAGTTTGAAAAACAACTTGTTTTTATTGAAGAATAAATGATTAAAAATATTCTAAAAGGCATAAAAGCATATGCAGGAACTTTCAACCTCATTGGAAAACTTGGGCTTTGGAAGTATTTTGTTATACCAATGGCTATTAGTTTTTTTACTGCAATGCTGATTGGTTTTTCGGCTTGGGGATTAAGTGATAATCTGGGAGAATTTATTTCTAAAATTTGGTTTTGGGAATGGGGTGCCGAAACTTTCAGAACTATTAGTGATTTCATTGGAGCTTTAATAATCATTGCTTTGGGAATCATTTTATATAGGCATATTGTGATGGCCTTGAGCGCCCCGTTTATGAGTCCAGTTTCTGAAAAAATTGAAAAGCACCTTTTTGGAACAGATCATTTGCACAGAAATACTTCAAACGCAGAGCAGCTATGGCGTGGCGTTCGGATAAACGTTCGGAATTTAATAATGGAACTATTGCTAACAATTCCAATAATTTTGATAGGGTTTATACCTGTTATAGGAATTATTTCTTCGGGACTTTTGTTTTTGGTGCAGAGCTATTACGCAGGTTTCGGAAATATGGATTACACTTTAGAAAGACACTTTAAGTATTCGGAAAGTATTGAATTTGTTCGAAGAAACCGTGGTTTGGCAATAGGAAATGGTATCATTTTTATGCTGATGCTTTTAATTCCCGTGGTTGGAATTATTTTAGTATTACCACTTTCGGTTACGGCAGCGAGTACGGAAACCTTGAGAGTATTGGATAATGCTAAATCACTTCAGAAAACGATATGATGAAAGAACAATTTATTAATTATATAAAGAATTTACAGAACCAAATTACTTCCGCTCTTGAAGAAATTGACGGAAAGGCTATGTTTAGAGAAGATAAATGGATGCGTGAAGAAGGTGGCGGCGGCCAAACCCGCGTAATAGAAAACGGAAGCGTTTTTGAAAAAGGGGGCGTAAACATCAGTGAAGTTTTCGGTAAACTGCCAGAAAGCATGCAAGCATATTTTGGTGTGAAAGATGCCGATTTCTTTGCCTGCGGTTTGAGTTTGGTACTTCATCCAAAGAGTCCAATGGTGCCAACGGTACACGCAAACTGGCGCTATTTTGAAATGTATGATGCGGAAGGGAATATTGTGGATAGTTGGTTTGGCGGCGGACAGGATTTAACGCCGTATTACCTTTTTGAGGAAGATGCGAGGCATTTTCATAAAGTATGTAAAACTGCTTGTGATAAACATAGTCCTGAATTTTATGAGACTTATAAAAAACGCTGTGACGAATATTTTTGGAACGCACATCGTGAAGAGGCGCGCGGTATTGGGGGGTTGTTTTTTGATTATTTGAAAGAAACTAATGCAATGAAAATGCAGGATTGGTTTAATTTTGTGACCGAAGTTGGTAATAGTTTTGTGGAGTGTTATGTTCCTATTGTTGAAAAGAGAAAAAGCCTTCCTTATTCCGAAGCAAATAGAACTTGGCAGGAAATTCGCCGTGGACGTTATGTTGAGTTTAATCTAGTTCACGATAAAGGAACGCTTTTCGGATTAAAAACCAATGGCCGGATTGAAAGTATTTTGATGAGTTTACCGCAACATGTGCAGTGGAGATATGATTATCACCCTGAGGCGGGAAGTGAGGAAGAGAAGCTTGTTGAAATTCTAAGAAGCCCCAAAGATTGGATAAATTAATTTTAGATGTAAGGTTTATGATTTTTAATTTAAAAATCATAAATCGTTAATCATAAATCATAAATAATTATGTACCCATTAAGAAGAAACAGAAGGTTAAGAACCAATGAAAGCATGAGAAGCTTGGTTCGCGAAACTATTATTAGCCCAAATGATTTTATTGTGCCGCTTTTTGTGGTGGAAGGAAAGGGAGTGAAAGAAGAAATTGCCTCAATGCCGAATTATTATAGACTTAGTTTGGATATACTTCAAAAAGAAGTGAAAGAACTTTGGAAACTTGGATTGAAGTCGGTGTTGCTTTTTGTTAAAGTTGATGATAAACTGAAGGACAACAGCGGAAAAGAAGCCCTAAATGCTGATGGATTGATGCAACGTGCCATAAAAACCGTTAAAAACGCCGTGCCGGAAATGATTGTAATGACTGATGTTGCTTTGGATCCTTTTTCTATTTACGGCCACGACGGGATTATTTCCGAAGGAAAAGTACTAAACGATGATACAAATGCTGTGTTGGCCGAAATGTCTTTGAGCCATGCAATGGCGGGAGCAGATATAGTTGCTCCGAGCGATATGATGGACGGTCGCATTTTTGAAATTAGGACACTATTGGAAGATGAAGGTTTCTGCGATACTGGAATTATGGCATATAGCGCGAAATATGCTTCTGCCTTTTACGGTCCATTCCGCGATGCTTTGGATTCAGCTCCAGTGGATGCAAAAGATATTCCAAAGGATAAGAAAACATACCAAATGGATTATGGAAACCGGGAAGAAGCAATTCGTGAAGCATTGATGGACATTGATGAAGGCGCAGATATTGTGATGGTGAAACCCGGACTTTGCTATTTAGATATTGTGCGCGACATAAAAGAGGTTGTTAATGTTCCTGTAGCGGTCTATCAAGTAAGTGGAGAATATGCGATGCTGAAAGCGGCTGCAGAGAAAGGTTGGTTGGACCATGATGCGGTATTGCTAGAGCAGGTTACTGCCATAAAACGCGCTGGTGCCTCAATGATTGCGAGCTATTTTGCAAAGGATGTCGCGAAGCTAATTAATTAGCAAAATTTTATTATTTCCAATTCAATTTTCGCATACATTTGCGGGGTGAATACTGTTGAAAAATATATAGGTAGGTTGCTACTCTCGATGGCCGTTTTCTTGGTATTCGGGAATGTGGCTTTGGCTAGTGAGACTTTTACATATAAGGGTAAGACAGCAGCTATTTCCGAACTTCAGAATGATGACCAAAAACCCTTCGTGTTTAACGAGGTTTCCATTGGCGAAGTTTCGCAGACCGTTTCACAAAACGAATATACAGGCCTAGGGTTTAATGGAATGTTCAATTCCAGTCAGGATTTTTCTGACGCTCGCGTTTCTTCATTATACAATTCTTCTTATTTATTAAAAGATAAACGGGAGCTCATCTTCCGACATTTGTTTCCATTCCACTTTTTTTGGTAAATTTTTGATGATTTTTCGATGTGCTTGAATTGATTTTCAAACACTTATTTATTCAAAATTATTCATCTTAAAATTATTCAATATGGAATTTAGCTCAACCCTTGTGGGTATTATTATTACAGTAGTTATGTTAGTGCCAGTTATTTTTTTGATTATGAACTCTTCCGGCACGGACAGTAAAGTGAAAAAATCTGTTACGAAGCTTTCACAGAGCAACGGAATCAATTTGAAAACCATTGACGTAATTGGCAATTGTGTAATTGGTGTGGACGAAGTTTCAAAAAAGTTGGTTTACACTTCAAAAAGAAGTCCTTCGGTAGATTTTAAAATTGTAAACATGGAGGATGTTAAGGACTGTCGCGCAAAAAGCATCAAGCAAACCAATAAAACCCTTGACTGGGTTGGACTGGAAATTGTGGAGAAAGCTGGCAGACTTGAAATACCTTTTTATAACGAGCACGATGAAAACGAACTTTCACAGGACCCGTTTGTTTGTCTTCAAGATGCAAAACGTTGGGAGAATACATTGAGGCCGCTCTTGAAGGCTTCCTAAAAATTGTTTTAAAAACCGTCCAATGTGGCGGTTTTTTTTTGCAATTAACAAAGTGTTTCGACTAAAACAGTTTCTAAATCTTTATTTTAGGGGAAAATTATTTTATCCACTATGACCTTACTGATTGTTTATGCGGTTCTTTCTATTTTCTTTTCGTTTTTATGCTCCATTCTGGAGGCCGCGCTGCTGAGTTTTACACCAACGTATTTACGGATGAAGACCCAAGATGGAAAGGCGTATGCAAAGACCTTGACGAATTTTAAAAAAGACATAGACAAGCCGTTGATAGCGATATTAACGCTGAATACTATTGCGCACACTGTGGGTGCGATATTAGTTGGGGTTGAGGCAGAGAAGTTACCCTATAAAATAGACCTTTTTGGGATGAACATTGTGGGGATTGTTTCGGCAATCATGACGATGCTTATTTTAGTGGTTTCAGAAATAATCCCGAAAACTATTGGTGCAACCTACTGGAAAAAACTCGGTCCTTTTACGGCAATGTTTTTAAACGTGATTATTTTTCCATTGAAATATACGGGACTACTTTGGTTGTTAATGCTCATAACTCGCCTTGTTGGGAAATCTGCTCACGTTAGCACGATGAGTAGGGAGGAATTTATGGCCATAACAGATGCAGCTGAAGAAGAAGGGGTTTTTGAGGAAAGCGAAACAACGGTTATTAAAAACCTCTTGGTTTTTAAAAGTGTACAAGCTAAGGATGTGATGACACCTTTTACGGTTGTAACCCTCGAGGATGAAACGATGAGTTTAGAAAATTTTCACCAAAACCATAAAAGTTTGCGATTTTCGCGGATTCCTCTTTATAAAGGTAAGAGCCATAACATAACAGGGTTTGTACTTCGGGATGATATTTTAGAGGAAATTGTGGAAGATCGCGGCGACAAACTTTTAAGCGATTTGAAACGAGATATTTTTGTTATTGCTGCTGAAAAACCAATTCCGGAACTTTTTGAAACGTTTATAAAACAACGGGTTCATATTGCTTCTGTGGTGGATGATTTTGGGAACACAATAGGTGTGGTAACGATGGAAGACATTATTGAAACCTTGTTGGGTCTTGAAATAATGGATGAGAGCGATAATATTGAGGATATGCAACTGCAGGCTAGAAAAAATTGGGAAAAACGCGCTAAGCGGATGGGAATACAACTGAATGAAAATCTAGAACCCAAAAAGGAAGACGAATAATGAAAATTGTTTTTATAAATACACCCGTGGGGATTTTGGAATTGAAAGGAGATGTTGAGGGCTTGGCATCTGTTTTTTTTAAAGATATTGATAAAGTTGAGGTTTCAAGTAAGATTCCAAAAGAATTGAAAGATGCGGTTGTGCAGCTTGAGGAATATTTTGAAGGGAAGCGGAAGGAATTCAGTTTAAAGCTTTCTCCTGAAGGGACTGATTTTCAGAAGCGGGTTTGGAAGCAATTGGAAGAAATACCTTTTGGAAAAACCACAAGCTATCAACAAATGGCGAACAAGTTGGGTGATCCGAAGGTGATTCGGGCGGCGGCTTCTGCCAATGGGAAGAATCCTATTTCAATTATAATTCCCTGCCATCGTGTTATTGGTAGTGATGGCTCGCTAACAGGTTATGCAGGGGGATTGCATCGAAAAAAGTGGTTGTTGGAATTTGAAAGTCCGTCACAACAGCAATCTTTGTTTTAAATGAGGCGGGTCAAGAAATTCTTTAAGTGGGTTTTTATACTACTGATTACTTTTGTAATTGGACTTTACGTTACAGGTTATGGCTATATTTTAAAAGGGGTTTGGGTGGTTTATCTTCACGGGCACACTACTGCATATATCGACGATTTCAAATTTTTCAAAACAGAAGAAATTCCTGCAAGCACCGACCCGCAGCCTTGGCCCATTCATAAAAATTACAACTCTGTTGAGGCTACCCAAGCACTTTCTGAAATGAACGATACGTTGGGGACGATTGCTTTTTTGATTATAAAGAATGATAGTATTTGGTTTGAAAAATATTTTGATGGTTTTGGAAATGACTCGCAGACCAATTCTTTTTCTATGGCGAAGAGTATTACCTCTGCAATGCTGGGGAAGGCTATAGATGATGGTCTTATAAAAAGTTTGGAGCAGCCAGTGAGCGATTTTTATCCGCAGTATGCAGGAACTGGTTTAACGGTGGGCGATCTTTCCTCTATGGCTTCGGGCTTAGATTGGGATGAATCGTATTCCAATCCGTTTGGAATGACCGCGCGGGCATACTATGACAGCGATTTAGCCAAAACTATTTTGAAAATGAAAGTGGTTGATACACCGGGTGTGCACTACAAATATTTAAGTGGAAATACCGAGCTTTTGGCGATGGTGATTCAGAAAGATACGAAGCAGCAGTTGGCAGATTATTTATACGAAAGTTTTTGGCAACCGCTGGGCGCAGAAAATTCCGCAATTTGGCAGGTGGATGATGATGAAAGCAGATTGGCAAAAGCGTATTGCTGTATTGGAAGCAACGCAAGGGATTTTGCGCGTTTCGGAAAACTTTATAAAGATTACGGCAAGTGGAAAGGCCAACAAATTTTGGATTCTGCTTTTGTGGCGAAATCCATTACGCCACGTTTTGCCAAAAGTCCAGAATACGGTTATGGGTTTTGGCTGAGTGATTTTTTGGGGAAGAACATTTTTGCGATGCGGGGAATTCTAGGGCAGTACGTTATTGTGGTTCCCGAGGATGATTTGATTATTGTTCGATTGGGCCACCAACGAGGCAATAAAACTACTTTACCTTTTAGTTCTGATTTTTATGTTTACATTGAAGAAGCCTATAAGATGCTTGGTGAAAATCAATAATTTTTCGTATTTTTAAAGTTCTCCCCGATTGAAATTTTCAAATTATGATTAAGCGAATAAACTTGGAACATATCCTCTTCCTGGATATTGAAACCGTTCCGGAATACGAAAATTTTGACGAACTTGATGATACTTCAAAAACGCTATGGGAGTTGAAAAGCCAATATCAACGAAAGGACGATATTTCTGCCGAAGATTTTTATGAACGCGCTGGTATTTGGGCAGAGTTTGGAAAAATTGTCTGTATTTCCGTAGGTTATTTTGTGTTGAAAGGAGATGTTCGCAATTTTCGTGTGACCAGTTTTCACGGCGATGAAGTGAAAATTTTGAAAGATTTTAAAACACTGCTCGAAACCCATTTCAACAAACCACACCATGTGCTTTGTGCACATAACGGCAAGGAATTTGACTTTCCTTATATTGCCCGAAGAATGATAATCAATAGCATTGACATTCCTTTCAAACTTGACCTTTTTGGTAAAAAACCTTGGGAAGTCCCGCATTTGGATACGCTGGAACTATGGAAGTTTGGCGATTACAAAACTTTTACTTCACTTAAATTAATGGCTCACGTTTTAGGCATTCCTTCACCAAAAGACGATATTGATGGCAGCCAGGTGCGCAGTGTTTATTACGAAGAAAAAGATATTGATAGGATTATTATTTACTGTGAAAAAGACACAATTACCGTTGCCCAGATTCTTTTGCGGCTTCGGAATGAGGAGATTTTAAATGAAGACGAAATACTTTCGGTTTAATCTGATTGTTACGGAATAACTTCAACAGTGTGGTTTTCTATTTATTTTTTAGTAGATTTATCAGCCATATTAAAAACCCGTTTTATGACAATTTCAAGATTCAATCCAAAACCATTTATGATAGCAATGCTTGTTGCGGCCCCCTTATTTATTGCATGTAAGGATAAAGCAACCCCAGCAGAAGGAACAATAAATACACCCCAAGAAGCAACCCTTGAACAAAAAAAACAAGCGTTGCAAAATGTTGCACCCACGTCAACACAAACAACAAATAACACATCTTCAAGTGGCAACCTAGCATTAAATCCTGCACACGGGCAACCAGGGCACGATTGTGCTATTCCTGTTGGTGCGCCTTTAGATGGAAGCGGAGCTTCTTCTAGTACCGCCAGTCCTATACAAGCATCAGGTGGTTCAGGTATAAACCCAGCACACGGTCAGCCTGGACACAGATGTGATATAAAAGTGGGAGACCCGCTTTAAAAATTTTGTACAGATAAAAAGACGGCCCGTTTCAATTTTGAAACGGGCCGTCTTATTTATTAATATTAACTAATTACTCTTTCACAAAACGTTTCATGAGTTTGTTGTTGTCAGAATTTACTTCAAGCATGTAAACACCACTTTGCAATGATGAAACATTTAAGCTTTCTGTAAACGAACCTTTACTAACTACCTGACCCATTACGTTATAGATTACATAATCTTTTCCTGTTGCGTCAACCAACGAAATATTTAAGGTGTGTTTTGCAGGATTCGGATAGATTGACATATCTGAATTGTTGAAGCCAGTATCCCCTGTAATGCCTTGATTAACAGAATTACTGATAGTTACAGTATAATCCTCCACTTCGCCATAGGTGAATGTTTCACAAGGAGATGGGTTTGCGTTGTATTTCATAGTAACACGCATTCTTGTTGCTCCAGAAAGTGCAGATGTTGGCACTGTGAAACTTCCAGAGATTGGAGAAGCTGTAGTTCTTGAACGTGAATATACTTGTTCGCCAGAATCATCAAAATCACCATCTTGGTTATAGTCAATCCATACTCTGTATGCCTCACTATATTTACTTCCAGTCCATTTTGGAGTAATAGTAATTGTGTTACTACTTCCTTTTGCCAGCGCAGTAGAAATGCTTGTGAAATTTGCATAACCGCCATTATTACCAGAAAGGTTGTTGATACTTCCCAGCTGAACTCTGTCTATGTATTCATCATTTGTATTGTTTCCTTGTGAAGAACAATAGGTTATAGTATTTGAAAGTGTTGTAACGTTTACGGTATTGCTATAACCAGAATTGTTACCTGCCGCATCGTGCGCACGAACTTTAAATGAATATGCAGTTGAAGGAGTCAATCCAGTAATGTTTGCTGAAGTTCCTGTAACGCTTCCTAAATTTGTACTGCCTTGGAACACATCATAACCTGTAACCCCCACATTGTCTGTGGAAGCATTCCACGAAAGTGTAAGTGTTGTCTGTGCTATGCTTGAAGCTACCAAGCTCGATGGTGCGGTTGGAGCCTGAGTATCTGGTCCAGCACCTCCCAAGTTGATGGTATAGTCTTCCACTTCACCATAACTGAAAGTTTCACAAGAAGTTGGAATTCCATTGTATTTCATAGAAACACGCATTCTTGTTTCTCCGCCAACAGTTCCTGAAGGTACTGTGAATGTTCCACTGTTAGGAGTGTTTTTTGAAGCGGCTTTGGACCAAACCAATTCGCCTGCATCGCCAAAATCACCATCCCCATTATAGTCAATCCATACTGCGTAACCTTCGTTATAAACGGTTCCAGTCCAAGTAGGAGTAACGATAACTGTATAAGCAGAACCTTCATTTAAAGAAGTAGATATACTTGTAAAATCTGAATAAAGCTGCGCGCCAGAAGCATTATTTATTGTGTTTAACTGTACACGGCTTATGTATTCATCATTCACGTTATTTCCTTGTGAAGCACAATAGTTGCTTCCACCGCCACCGCCACCGTAAGCAGCGCCAACGCCAACAGCGTACCAAGCGTTTGTGGTTGCAATTTCTTCGGCACTATCAACACCGTATAAATCTCTCGCTGCTTGAATTGCACCATTTCTGGCGTCGCTGTACTGCGAATTTGAATTCAGGTAAACGGTAAGATTTCTATAAGCAATTGCACCCGCTTTGTCCATTCCAATTCCGGTAACATTGTAGCTGTCTCCTTTATCGTTTGTACCACTTTTACCTACGCTCAAAACATAATACCAAAAGTTTTGTACCCCAGAGTTGGTATGTACTCCACCACTGTCGGCTGAGCCAGAATACCAATTGGTTCCTTGATAAGTATCAGGATCTCCATAAGCGTTCGGATTGCTCATAGAACGCAATGCACCTCCGCTTCCGCCAGCACCAATGTCATCGCCCATTAGCCAGTCATTGGTTCCTGAAGCAAATTTTTCAATAGATTCACCAAAAATATCTGAAAACGATTCGTTCAAAGCTCCAGATTGGTAGCTATAAACAAGGTTTGCGGAATATTCAGTCACACCGTGAGTAATTTCGTGACCGCAAATATCCAATGAAACCAATGGCCCATAATTGGTGCCATCGCCATCACCATAAGTCATACGGCTTCCGTCCCAAAAAGCATTTACATAGTTAGAGGAATAGCTCACGTAAGATTTAATAACACCGCCAGTGTTATTATAAGAGTTTCTTCCGTAATTCTGTGAAAAGTATTTATAAGTTTTCTCAGCTCCAAAATGCGCCTGAACACCAGTTGGGTTCGAAGTAAAGTTTGTTGAACTACTGGTAACATCCACAGCGTTATTATAATTTGTGCTGTTGTTCAAATCAAAAGTTTGGATTCCGCCGCCGTCTGCAGTTTGGCGCAAGCGGTATGGACCCGATGCATTGTCTGCAGTAAATGAAACATTGCCGTTGTAAAGGCTAGTTCCGGTAGCGGGCACGTTGGCATCGTGGATTCTTTTATTCTCCATTATGAATTGCCCAGTTTTGGCATCAATATATACATCAGCTCTGTAAAGGGGAGCTGTGGCGTAAATGTCAAATTTATATGCCAAACGGTTGGTTTCGGTAATGTTTTCAATTGCAGGGATAATAACCAACTCACCCGTTGGCTTTTTATAGTTGTCTGCTAATGCAGCTTCTGCAGCGTTCTGCCACATATATTTTGAAGCGCCAACATGTGCAATTGCACTGTTTAAAGCTTGTGAATTACTTATTGATGATGTTACATTGAAATCATCAGCAATTGGAAAATAGGCTGAACTTAAGGTTTGAACCGTTCCGTTTTTGCTGCTTAGTGTAACTGTTGCAAATTCAACTTTAACACCGTTAAAGTATTGTTGCATTTTTTGGTGTGTAAACCCTAATGGGTCTTGTTCTTGGCTTAGTGTAGTGAAAGAAGTTTGGGAGGAAGGATTTAAAACTTCTTTGAAAATTGTAGTGGAGTTTTGAAGCGAATACGATTGTGAAGCATCAAAAACCACAAGACTTGGGGGTTGCTTAACGCTTTTCTTTTCATCGTTTTTGTTTTGGGCGGAGACGACCGCAGAAAACGCAAAGATTAATAATGAAAATAGAAAAACGAATTTGTTAATTTTTTTCATAATAAATAAGATTTAGTGAATAAAAAGGATTGTTGTTTTATTAAAAACACTTAAATGAACGAAAAAATTCGATTAAATGAAATTATATTCGATGAACTACAGTTAAAGTTATAATCACTTTGATTGTATTACCTTTGAAATAATGAAAAATGGCACTTTATTATCAGTTGAAAAACTTTCGGTATCCTTTGGAAATAAGGATAATAGTATTGAAATCCTGCATTCCATTTCTTTTGATGTATTCGAAAACGAAGTTTTGGGCATAGTGGGGGAATCTGGCTCGGGCAAATCTGTTACCTCTCTCGCCATTATGGGATTGTTGCCGAAAAAGAACACAGAGCTATCAGGAAATATACTTTTTGAAGAAAAAAATCTTTTGAAAACGAATGAAAAAGAATTCCGGAAAATACGAGGTAAGGAAATAGCCATGATTTTTCAGGAACCGATGAGTGCGCTGAACCCTTCTTTAAAATGTGGCTTTCAAGTTTCCGAAATACTTCGACTTCACCTAAAAATGAATGCTTCCGAAGCTAAAAAAGAAACCATTTCATTATTCCAAAAAGTAAAACTGCCCCGTCCGAATGAAATTTTCAACAGTTATCCGCACCAAATAAGCGGCGGACAAATGCAGCGGGTAATGATTGCTATGGCCATTGCTTGCAAACCAAAACTGCTCATTGCAGACGAACCCACTACGGCGCTGGACGTAACTGTCCAAAAGGAAATTATTTCACTTTTAAAATCAATTCAACAAGAAACAAAAATGGCGATGCTGTTCATTTCGCACGATTTAAGTTTAGTTTCGGAAATTGCCGATAGGGTGGTGGTAATGTATAAAGGTGATATTGTTGAGAATGCAACCACTGTTGAAATATTCAAAAACCCAAAGGCAGAATACACCAAGGCATTGTTGGCATCACGGCCTTCACTTAAGGTTCGTTTGGCGAAATTGCCAACTATTGCATCTATTGCCGATAAAAGTTTCGAGCCGCGAGAAGTAAAACCTATAGAGCGCGCTAAGAGACACAAAAGAATATACACCCAAAAACCAATTTTGGAAATTACCAATTTGGAAAAATACTATTTCAGTAATGTGGGGATATTTGCTAAAGAGGAAATCGTAAAAGCTGTGGACGATGTCAGTTTTTCTGTTTTCGAAGGTGAAACTTTGGGGTTGGTCGGCGAATCCGGCTGCGGAAAATCTACTTTAGGAAGAACGATTCTCCAATTGGAGAAAGTAACTTCTGGTAGTATAAAGTATAGAGGTAAGGAACTTACAAAACTTTCCAAAGGCGAAATTAGAAACCTTCGGAAGGAAATACAGATTATTTTTCAAGATCCTTATTCATCATTAAACCCCCGTTTAATGATAGGCCAAGCACTTATGGAGCCAATGGAAGTTCACAATTTGGGAAAATCCAAAAAAGAAAGGAAAGAACGTGTGCTTTCACTTCTTGAAAGAGTAGGCTTGGACGAAAGTTATTTTTATCGCTATCCACACGAACTTTCCGGTGGGCAGCGACAGCGTGTTGGCATCGCTCGTACGATTGTTGTTGAGCCCAAACTTGTTATTTGTGATGAATCGGTTTCTGCTTTGGATATTTCGGTGCAGGCTCAGGTTTTGAACTTGCTCAATGAACTGAAGAATGATTTTGGATTTACCTATATATTTATATCGCATGATTTGGCCGTGGTAAAATATATGTCGGACCAGCTTTTGGTGATGAACAAGGGAAGAATAGAAGAATTAGGTGATGCGGATGAAATCTATGAAAATCCACAAACGGAATATTCAAAGAAACTAATAGCGGCAATTCCGAAGGGGATATAAGGATATAAGGATTTAAAAAAGGGGTATAAAAAAACCCGTTCTAACCTCACGAAGAACGGGTTTAATTTTTATCTGTGTTTATGACAGATTTGGGGCATAAACAACTATTGAAAAAGTTTAGAACAATAAAAACACTTTCTTAAAAATGAAAAGCACGTTTAGTAACAATTCTTTAGTGCTTTTAATTGATCTAGTTACTTTTTCCATATGAGGTTAAGTTGGTAAGATTTGGGTCTGCTAAGATGTGAACTATTTTTGAATAGAACGACAAGAAGCATATAAATTCGATGAAATACACTAAATTTTAACATTTTAAGCCTTTTTTAATGTTTTTTAACATAAAAAACCTTGAAATCCTGGTTTTTTAAAGTTTAAAAATCATTCTTTTCTTAAAATTTGATCTCAATAATTTCTCCTTTTACAACCAAATCTCCTTCGGTAGCTTTCTGAATTTCTTCAACTGAAACTCCTGGTGCACGTTCAAGAAGGTGAAATTTCCCATCAATTATTTCAAGAACGGCAAGATTAGTTACTATTTTTTTAACGCATTTTACGCCAGTAAGCGGTAAACTACAATTCTTTAATAGTTTGGATTCACCTTCACGGTTTGTGTGCATCATCGCCACGATTATATTTTCTGCGGAAGCTACCAAGTCCATGGCGCCACCCATTCCCTTCACCATTTTACCAGGAATTTTCCAATTGGCTATGTCTCCATTTTGCGAAACTTCCATGGCACCCAAAATAGTTAGATCAACGTGTTGGCCGCGGATCATTCCAAAACTCATTGCCGAATCAAAGAATGATGCGCCAGGCAAAGCGGTAATTGTTTGTTTTCCGGCATTTATTAAATCTGGATCTTCATCGCCTTCAAAAGGAAATGGGCCCATCCCAAGGATTCCATTTTCGCTTTGAAATTCCACGTTTATATCGTTTTGCACAAAGTTAGCAACCAAGGTTGGGATTCCTATGCCGAGGTTAACGTAGTAGCCGTCTTTTACTTCTTTTGCTATGCGCTGTGCTATTTGTTCTTTTGAAAGTGCCATTAGTTTCTTTTTCTAACCGTTAATTGTTCAATACGCTTTTCATACTTTTCCCCTTGAAATATTCTTTGGATAAATATTCCTGGAATATGGACTTGGTTGGGGTCCAATTCTCCAGCAGGAACTAATTCTTCCACCTCGGCTACGGTAATTTTTCCAGCACCGCACATGGCTGGGTTGAAGTTTCTAGCTGTTCCCTTAAAGATGAGGTTTCCGGCTTCGTCACCCTTCCAAGCTTTTACAAAAGAAAAATCTGCCTCAAAAGCTTTTTCCATTATGTGCATTTTTCCGTGAAATTCTCGGGTTTCTTTTCCTTCAGCCACTTCGGTTCCGTAGCCAGCAGGAGTAAAAAAGGCTGGAATGCCGCTTCTGGCAGCTTCACAGCGTTGTGCCAATGTTCCCTGGGGAATTAGTTCAACCTCCATTTCTCCACTGAGCATTTGGCGCTCAAACTCGGCGTTTTCTCCTACATAGGAAGAAATCATTTTCTTTATTTGATGTTTTTTCAACAAAAGGCCAAGGCCAAAATCATCGACGCCCGCATTGTTTGATATACAGGTTACGTTTTGAATATTTTTCCGAACCAATTCTGAAATAATATTTTCTGGAATGCCACAAAGCCCAAAGCCGCCGAGCATAAAAGTCATTCCGTCTGCAATGCCTTCACAAGCTTCCTGAACGTTTGCAACTGTCTTTTTTATCATGTTTAAAATTTTCTGAAAATTACGAAATTTCAATCTATAAAAAAACCTCACATAGCTTCAAAGCTTGTGAGGTCTTTCTTCTACTTCTTTGAGAAGGGTTTGAGTTTAAATACCAAACTCATCGGGCATTTCCTCTATATCGGGATTGCCTTCGCGCCACTTTGAACAATCTGTTTCAATGGAAAGATTTGCGGGTCGTTTGAAGTTTCCTGTTGAAACATCCAAATCTGTATCGGCATAGCAGCTTTTCATATACATTCCCCAAATAGGCAGCGCCATTGTAGCACCTTGGCCATAAGCTGTGGAGCCAAAATGGGTTGCCCGGTCATCACCACCTACCCAAACGCCTGTAACAAGGTTTGGAACCATACCCATAAACCAGCCGTCACTGTTGTTTTGTGTAGTTCCAGTTTTTCCGGCTATGGGGTTTTTAAAATCATACGGATATCCAGTAACTGCATTTTTATAGATTGGAGAATTTACGGCCCATGTTCCTCTCAATCGAGCACCGGATCCAGACTGTGTTACGCCTTCCATTAAGCTAACAGTTACGTAGGCCGTTTCATTACTTATAACATCTTTAGTTTTAGGCACATTTTGATAAAGTACCGTTCCGTTTTTGTCCTCGATTCTTTGAATTAATATTGGCTCAACATAAACGCCTTCATTGGCAAAAGTACTGTAGGCTCCCACCATTTCGAAAACTGAAACGTCTGGTGTTCCGAGCGCAATGGAGGGCACTGCGGGCATGCTTTTTGTATCGACGCCCATTTTTTTGACCAAATCAATTACTGGCTCTGGCCCCACGCGGTCTATCAATCGCGCGGTAATGGTGTTTATTGAATTTGCAAGTGCATATTTTAGGGTAACCATTCCACCATAACTCCCACCTGCATTTTTTGGGGTCCAAGGTTGTTGAAGACCATATCTGCCAGCGGGTATAGTATAAATGGTGTTTGGCAAGGTATCACAGGGCGACATGTGCATTTGATCTATTGCCGTAGCATACACGAAAGGTTTAAAAGTAGAGCCAATTTGGCGTCTTCCTTTTTTCACCATATCATATTTATAGTGTTTATAATCTATGCCACCTACCCAAGCTTTCACTTCGCCTGTTTGCGGAGTCATGGACATCATTGCCGCTTGCAAAAATGATTTGTGATAGCGAATGGAATCCATCGGTGTCATTAAAGTATCAATATCTCCCTTCCAAGAAAAAACGCGCATCGGGACTTTCTTTTTGAAGCTTTTTATAATTTCTTCTTCATCCTTTCCTTGCTTTTTCATTTCTCGCCATCGGTCGCTTTTTCGCATGGCGGAATTTAAAATCCCTTCGGTTTCTTCTTCAGAAATATCTCGAAAAGGCGCAGTTTTATTTTTTTTGTTTTGGTCGTCAAAGGCTATTTGCAAGTGTGCCATATGTTTTTTTACAGCTGTTTCGGCATATTCCTGCATTTTACTGTCGATAGTAACATATACTTTCAATCCATCTTGATAGATATTGTATTTACCGCCGTCCGGCTTTGAGTGCTCTTTGATCCAGTCTTCCATAAATTGACGGGCGTATTCGCGGAAATAGGTTGCGCTTCCCTCATCATGGCCTTGCGGTGTAAACTTTATATTCAATGGTAGCGCTTGCAACGAATCCATTACTTTTTCTGAAATATAATCGTACTTCTCCATTTGGGCGAGTACCACATTTCTTCTGTTGGTAACACCTTCTGGGTTTCGCACTGGATTATAAAGTGAGGAATTTTTGAACATTCCTACAAGTGTGGCAGATTCAACGGTTGAAAGTGCTGCAGGCGGTTTGTCAAAATATATATTAGCTGCAGATTCTATTCCTACTGCTTGGTTCACAAAATCGTATTCGTTGAAATACATTGTGATAATTTCTTCTTTTGTGTAGCGGCGTTCCAAGCGGATTGCGATAATCCATTCCTTTATTTTCTGTAACCCACGCTGTAGTTTGTTCCTTGAAACCTGTTCCGTAAAGAAAAGTTTTGCCAACTGTTGCGTAATGGTACTCGCGCCTCCACGTGAGCCTAAAAACGCAACAGCACGTATAGTTCCCCTACCGTCAATACCGGAGTGGTCATAAAAACGGACATCTTCCGTAGCTATTAATGCGTTTACTAAATGGTCGGGCAGGGAGTCAAAGAGAACGGGGGTTCTGTTTTCTTTGTAAAACTTACCGATTGTTTTTCCGTCGGAAGAAATAATTTCAGTAGCGAGATTTTTTTCGGGATTTTCAAGGCTGGTTTCATCTGGAAGACTCCCAAAAACACCCCATGAGGCCAATAAAAAGATTAAGATAACAAATAGAATAAACCCTGCGAAAATCTTCCAGAAAGTTTTAATATGATGGCTAACATCATTCTGTTTTTTCTTTTTTGGAGCTGCTTTTTTTGTTGCCATATTATTTTTTACTGTTTGGCGGCTTCTTCTATACTGAAACCAACATCTGAAATGCCTTCGAGTTTTGTAACGCCTTCCACGTCGCCATTATTGCGCATTGCTTGGGCTATGTCTATGGTGTAATTACCTTCTTCAAAAAACTTTACGTTTTCTTTATACCACAGTTTGTTTTCCTTTATATCGCCAATTCCTTGACCCATCCACGAGCCGTCTGGATTGGCCATTCGGTATTCAATTGTATCAGTAACCGTTTTTCCGTGGGGAAAATTCATTGAAACGATTAAAAACAGATTGTTGAACTTGTATTCGTTAGTATTTCTAATATTTAAAAAGAGATTATATTTTTTGAGCGAATCCATTTGTGGCAGTTTAAACTCTACCACCTCATCAGCACCCCAATGACCATCCATTGCGCGAACTTCACTAAAAACCGTATCAGACTCACAGGAAACGAGGAGAATAGCAGTCAAAAAAAGTGCAGATAACTTATTCATTTTTTTTTGGCTTGGGGTTTCTGTTTTTATTGTCTGGTTTATTTCCGGGTTTTTTTGAAGCCTTATTTCTTGGGTTATTTTTAGGAGCGTTTCCAGCATTAGCTTCTACCGTACCTTTATTTTTGTTTCGACTTTTATTTCGGCGTTTATTGCTTTTTTGTTTCGGTTGATCAAAGCGGGTTAGGCTATCTTGGCCAACCACGTTGCTATAGGGTTCTCTCTCAGGTTTTGGAGTTTCAATTATAAATTCCTCCAGCGCCAGTGGTTTTTCACCTTTTTTATTCAGGGCTATTATTTCATTTGCCTTTTCAGCGGTTAATTCATGCCAATTCATAAATTCCTTTTCATAGGCATACCATAGCAAACCTTTAAAAATATCTATCTTTTGGCATGTTGCATATCCTTTTTCAGTTTGAAGTCTTGTTTCGGTACTTGGAAAAGATTCCAAAGCCTCCAAATAAGTATCCAATTCATAATTCAAGCAGCACTTTAACTTTCCACACTGTCCAGCCAATTTTTGAGGATTTAAGGAAAGTTGTTGATAGCGCGCTGCGGAAGTGTTTACTGATCGAAAATCCGTCAGCCAAGTAGAACAGCAAAGCTCGCGCCCACAACTTCCAATACCACCCAAGCGTGCGGCTTCTTGACGGAAACCGACTTGTTTCATTTCAATTCGCGTATTGAAGGTTCGTGCGAATTCCTTTATCAATTCACGGAAATCAACTCTTTCTTCGGCAGTGTAATAGAAAATAACTTTGGAAGCGTCGCCCTGAAATTCCACATCGCTAATTTTCATATGAAGCCCGTGCCGGATGGCAATTTCGCGGGAACGCTTTTGTACATCAGCCTCTTTATCGCGCACCCCTTGCCAAATATCAATATCCTTTTGCGAAGCTTTTCTGTAAACTTTGAGCAGTGCCTCAATTTTTAAGAGAATTTTTTTCTTTTTCATTTGCACGCGAACCAGTTCACCAGTAAGCGTTACAATACCTATATCGTGACCTGGCGAAGCTTCAGTAGCTATCACATCGCCAATACTTAAAGTAAGATTTTCAGGATTTTGGAAAAATTCTTTTCTTCCATTTTTAAAGCGCACTTCCACCGCATTGAAGGGTTCCATATTAGCGGGAAGTTGCATATTTGAAAGCCAGTCGAACACCGTAAGTTTGTTGCAGCCATCGGTTCCGCAAGTACCATTGTTCTTGCATCCCTTTGGCTGTCCGTTGGCGCCTGTGGCACAGCTGGTACAGCCCATATTTTTTATATATAAAGCCCTTTTTCAAATGAAGAGGGACGAAAATTAAACAAATGAGTTAATCGGTAAAGATACCAATAAAATTTTCGATTTTGAATTTCCGATTTTAGATTTTTGAAATCCTCTCCCGACCCCTCCAAAGGAGGAGAGAGAGCACAGTGAGTTCCCCCTTTGCGATGTGCTGAGCTTGTCGAAGTAGTGGTTAGGGGGACTATTTCTTAAACTTCAACTTTTCCGATCTCCCCTTTTTAAAAATTTTGTTGCTGTTTGGGATACCTTGTCTAAGTTTTTTCTGTTCCTCTTCAGGTAAATGGATTGTTTCTACACATTCTTCACTACAACAATCTTCCATTGCTACTGCACATTTTTCGCATTGAATGAAAAGTAAGTGGCAGGCTTCGTTGGCGCAATTGGTATGTATGTCGCAAGCTTCGCCGCATTGGTGGCAGTGGCTAATTACATCGTCTGTAATCCGTTCGCCACGACGATGGTCAAAAACGAAATTTTTTCCGATGAATTTATTTTCCAAACCTTGGTTTTCAACCTGACGTGCATATTCAATAATGCCACCTTCAAGCTGAAACACATTTTTAAAACCTTTGTGTTTGTAATATGCGCTGGCTTTTTCGCAACGGATGCCGCCAGTACAGTACATCACTAGCTTTTTGTCTTCTTTATGGTCTTTTAAATCTGCTTCAATAATATCCAACGAATCGCGGAACGTATCAACATCTGGGGTTACAGCGTTTTTGAAATGACCGATTTCGCTTTCGTAGTGGTTTCGCATATCAACCAAAACCACATTTGGATCTTCAATCAGTTCATTGAATTTCAAAGCATCAACATGAATTCCTTTGTTTGTAACATCGAAGGTTTCGTCATTCAACCCATCAGCAACAATTTTATCGCGGACTTTTACTTTCAGTTTTAGGAACGATTTCAAATCCTGCTCAATGGCGATGTTCAGCCGTACATCCTTCAGAAAATAAATGCCGTCCAGAAATTCCTTAAATTCCTTAAAGCGTTTCGCCGGAACGGAAAGCTGAGCATTGATGCCTTCGTGCGCCACATAAATACGGCCAAGCACATCCTGCTCGTGCCAGGTTACAAAAAGATGGTTGCGGAAAAGGTGTGGATTGCCAATTTTGGCGTATTGATAAAAAGAAAGGGTAAGCCGTTCCTCGCCGGCCTGTTCCAAAAGTGTTTCCCTCTCTTTTGCACTTAATTTATTGTACAGTTGCATGCTATACTTTTTTAGGTGAAAAGAATTGATTTTGAAGTTGCAAAAGTAAAGGTTTTAATGAAATCAGAAAGATTAAAGTCTTTTTAATGCTTTACTTTTTTATAAAATGTAGGAAAAGCACTTCAATAAAAAAAGGGAAAATCCCCCTACAAGAACAGGGAAAATCCTGTTTTATGTCATAAAAAATTAGCATAGCTTTAACAAATCAACGAGCTTTAATCGATAAAATCATGAAAAAATTATATATAGTTATATTTTTATTGGTAAATACCTTTCTTCATGCACAGATTGTAAATATTCCAGATATCAATTTTAAAAACGCTCTTATTGAAGAAGATGTTGATACTAATAATGATGGAGAGATACAGGTAAATGAAGCCGAAGCTGTGCTGAATTTAAACGTGAGTTATAAAAACATTTCATCTTTGGAAGGAATACAAAGTTTTGTAAACTTGGAAGTATTATATTGTTCAGGAAATCAACTAACTGCGTTGAATATGTCAGAAAACCTGAATCTTCAAAAGTTAACCTGTATATTTAATCAGTTAAGCAATTTAAATGTAACCC
The DNA here is from genome assembly GCF_007997155.1 of Aequorivita antarctica. Lineage (GTDB taxonomy): Bacteria > Bacteroidota > Bacteroidia > Flavobacteriales > Flavobacteriaceae > Aequorivita > Aequorivita antarctica. The sequence continues at coordinate 336,936 of NZ_VORT01000001.1, forward strand.
AAAATTTAAATCTTAAGTACTTACGGTGTCGAGAGAACCTTTTAAGTAATTTGGATATATCCCAAAACATAAATCTTGAGACATTATGGTGTTCAGACAATTCATTAGTTAGTTTAGATGTCACGCAGAATATTATGATAGTATCTTTATATTGCGATGATAACCTTTTAAGTGAATTGGATGTATCTCAAAATGTAAATCTTGAATCGTTGGTTTGTTCGGAAAATCAATTGAACAGTTTGGACTTGTCTCAAAACATAAACCTTAGAGGCTTAATTTGTTCCGACAACCAACTAAATAGCCTATATATTGACAATGGTAATAACAACAATATGGGTGAAATGTTTTCCACAGGGAATTTAAACCTAATATGCATCCAAATTGATGATGAAAACGCTACGTATCCCGAATGTGAAGGATTTCCTGTTGTAGGTTGGTGTAAAGATGATTGGTCTTCTTACAGCGAGGATTGCAGTTTAGGTTTAACAGATTTAGAAAGTACCATCATCAACCTTTATCCCAACCCAACAAGAAACATAATATTTCTAAATTCAAAAAACACCACAGAAAATCTAAAAGTGAAAATCTTCAACTTAGAGGGCAAACTTTTAAGCAATCAAAATATAGCGTTTAAAGAGGTGTTCATAGATGTTTCAAATCTATCAAGCGGTATGTATTTTTTAAATATTGAAGATGAAAACGGCAATACAGCTATTAAAAAGTTTTTAAAGGAATAGCAGCAACAAAAAAAGACAACCAATCTGGCGTTATTAAAGCAGCTTTTTTCATTTTATTTCCCCATTAAATTGAAAAAACATGTAAATTAGTTCCAATCAAGTCTTGGCTCTTGTCTCTTTCAGTGGCTTGTGCTGAGCTTGTCGAAGTAAGCGGTCTTGTTTCTTTTTTTAGTTGTTAACAAAAATACCTTCCCCTCACATTTTACTTTTGCCCTAAGTACAAAGAAATAGTATCTTAGCTAATTAAAAATCCCATCATAAAATATACTGAAAATGAGCACTGAAAAAGACGCAAAACTGAAAGCTTTAAAGCTAACTCTCGATAAACTTGACAAGACTTACGGCAAAGGAACTGTAATGAAAATGGGCGATCGCGCCGTAGAAGATGTGGAAGTGATTCCTACAGGTTCTTTGGGTCTGGATGTTGCCCTAGGCGTGGGTGGTTATCCGCGCGGAAGGGTCATTGAAATATACGGCCCAGAATCTTCCGGGAAAACCACGCTTACGCTTCACGCAATGGCGGAAGCACAGAAAAAAGGTGGAATAGCTGCATTTATCGATGCAGAACATGCTTTCGATCGTGGCTATGCTGAAAAACTTGGAGTTGATGTTGAAAATCTGATAATTTCACAGCCCGATAATGGCGAGCAAGCTTTAGAAATCGCCGATAACTTAATCCGAAGTGGTGCGATAGACATAGTAGTTATCGACTCCGTTGCAGCCTTAACGCCAAAAAGCGAAATAGAAGGCGAAATGGGCGATAGCAAAATGGGGCTTCACGCACGTTTGATGAGCCAAGCACTTCGAAAACTTACGGGTTCCATCAGCAAAACAAAATGTACTGTAATCTTCATTAACCAGTTGCGTGAGAAAATTGGGGTAATGTTCGGAAACCCAGAAACTACAACGGGGGGAAACGCTTTGAAGTTTTACGCTTCCGTGCGATTGGATATTCGTCGTTCCACACAAATAAAAGATAGTGACAGCAATGCCATGGGAAACAAAACCCGCGTAAAAGTTGTAAAAAACAAAGTGGCGCCACCTTTCAAACAAGTAGAGTTTGACATTATGTATGGCGAAGGAATTTCCAAAGTAGGTGAAATTATTGACCTCGGCGTTGATTTTGAAATTATCAAAAAAGCGGGTTCATGGTTCAGTTATGACGACACCAAACTTGGGCAGGGTCGTGATGCTGTAAAAGCACTTCTTTTAGACAACCCAGATTTAATGGATGAGTTGGAAAAGAAAATTAAAGATGCTATTACTGCAATAAGTAAATAATTTTCAGCGAACCACGCAACCCTTTTGATACACTGGTATCTACAAAATGTAGGAACCTTGATTATTACGGTTGCCCTCTAAAATAAAGAGGTATTTACAACAGAACAATAATTCACGGGACCGCATTTGACTTTAGACGAGCTCATAATACAATGCAAAAAGCAGAATGCAACGGCGCAGGGCGAATTGTACAAACAGTACAACAGAATCCTTTTTGCCATTTGTCTTCGCTATTCGCCTAATTATACCGAGGCTGAAGACAATTTGCAGGATGCTTTTATAACCATTTTTAAGAAAGTTGAGCAGTATAACGGAAAAGGTTCTTTTGAAGGATGGATGAAACGGGTGACCGTGAATACCGTGCTTCAGAAATATAGGAAACAACGCACCTTTGAAATTGTTGATGAAGGCCAAATTGAAGATGAGGCCGAGGTGGAAATTGAAAGCGAAGAAATTCCTTTGGATTTTCTGCTGAAAATTGTGCAGGAACTGCCGGATAGGTACAGATTGGTTTTCAGTATGTACGTGATGGATGGCTATCAACATAAAGAGATAGCAGAAATGTTAGGAATCAGCGATGGAACGTCTAAATCAAACCTGGCTCGAGCCAGAATGATTTTGAAAAATAAGATTGAAGAATATAATGCTATAAATTATAACACTTAAAGCATTGTATAAATTGTTTAGATTGAATAAAATACCCCTGCTTTTGGGTAGGGGTTTTTAAAAGTTTTCCCTGTTAAAGGGTAAGGATGAAAGAAAAGAAAAACATAGACAACATTTTTAACGAAGGTTTCAAAAATTTTGAGGCCACTCCTTCGCCGCGCGTTTGGGAAAACATTCAAGCAGCCCTTAAAAAGGAGAAAAAAGAGCGCAAAGTTATCCCGCTGTGGATAAAACTTAGCGGTGTTGCTGCGTTACTTGCACTTTTATTGACTGTGGGCGATTCACTTTACAATTCTACTAATACTGTTGTTGCACCTGAAATTACTAACCAGAATTTGGAACAAACTGAAAATCAACTTCAAGAAAATAAATCTGAGGTTGAAAAACAAGCTAATGATACGCAAGTAGCTTCTGAAGATAAGACGCTTCGAAATGATGGCTCTCAGGACTCGGATGCTTCTGAGGATAGTTCTTCAAAAAATAAAGGTGAAACAAAACCTTCAAATAAACTTTTCAAAAATTCTTCTAAAAAATCAACTAATACTGTAATAGCTGCCAATAGTTCAGAAAAGAATTCTTCAAAATCAAAAGAAAATCAAAAGAAAGATTTGATTGAAAAGAATACATCTAAAACGCAGCTGAATGAGGTAATAGCTACTTCAAAAAATAGTTCTGAAAAGGCCAATGCTGATAAAAATATAAAAGAGGCAAACGAAGGTCTCATAAATAAGGATAAAGCTATTTTCGACACCAAAAAAGAAGGAGTTGCTGTTAACCAAAATTCTGAAAAGACAGATTCAGAAAAAAACCTGGTAAAAACCGAGGAAGAAATAACGCAAGAATCAAACAATAAAAAATCAATTTTTGACGCCATTGCAGAAGCTAATGAAGATGCAGCTCCTGAAAAGAAAAAGAAGCAAAAACCAGAACATCGCTGGAATGTAGCTCCAAACTTAGCTCCAGTTTATTACAGTAGCCTAGGAAATGGTTCTTCAATAGATCCAAGTTTTGCAGACAATCCACAAAAAGGCGATGTAAATATGAGCTACGGAGTGCAGGTGAGTTATGCTCTTAACAATCGTTTAAGCGTGCGTACTGGGGTTAACAATGTAGATTTAAGCTATAGCACCTCTGGTATTGAAGTGGGTACGGGCCCAGTGGCTGTCGCGCTGCGTTCTGTTGATTATGGGGGAAGGGATATTGTTGTAACGGCTGCTGATAAAGGATCTTTTGCCAATGCTGCCCCATCTAATGGTTTTGGAGATATTATGCCAAAATCTACGCAAGGCGAAGCAAGGCTTATTCAAAATTTAAACTATTACGAAGTGCCGGTTGAGCTTAAATATGCTGTTATTGAAAGTAGATTTGGCGTAAATGTAATTGGCGGAGTAAGCACTTTGTTTTTAGGCAACAACGAAATTTCAGTGAAAGCAGATAATTTTACTGATGTGCTTGGAGAGGCAAATAATCTCTCCTCTGTAAGTTTTTCAACTAACGTCGGGCTGGGATTGGACTATAAACTGTCCAAAAAATTTACGTTTAATATTGAGCCAATGTTTAAATACCAGCTCAACCCTTATACCGATTCATCTGTAGACTTCAAGCCTTACTATTTAGGTGTATACAGTGGATTGAGTTTCAAGTTTTAGGTTAGTTTTTAGTTGGATGTGTTTGATATACTTCAAACAAAATGATTGCAAAAAACCGTTCTTCGCCATAGGACGGTTTTTTTATACCCTGATTGTGGGCCAAGTAGAAGGTAAAAAAATCTAAATACTAAACCGTAGGGTTTTGCAATTCACCCAAAATTACTTCCCGCGTTTCTTTTTTCAATTCCTTTCTTTTGTCCAAACTCAATGTCGCAGTTGGAATAAGTTTATGAACTTTAATTCGCATTTTGCCCGGACCGCCCTTAAAAAATGAATAAGGAAACCTTTTTTTATTATCGTGAAAGGTCATCGGAGCGATGGGTATTTGGTGTTCAATGGAAAGTCTAAACGCACCATCCTTAAATTCATCCAACAAAAGCGAAAGATCCTCTGGAACGCCACCTTCGGGAAAAATGCAAATACTTAAGCCTTCGTTCAAACGCATTTCGGCTCTTCGGAATGCTTCAACACGGCTTTTGTTGTTTCCACGATCTACCAAAATGCAGGTTCGTTTATAAATATATCCGAACAGTGGAATTTTTGCCAATTCTTTTTTGCCAACAAAAACGAATGGATTTTTGGTGACATAAAACATTAGCATAATATCTGTCATGGAAGTGTGGTTGGCAACAAACATATAGCTTTGGCCCTTTTCATAATGTATGTCACGTTTTATAATGGGGTAGCATCCAATTCCATAAATTATTAGTGCAGACCAAGTTCGTGCAACTTTGAAGAAAAAAGGATACCAAGAATATTTCAGAATACTAATAACAAGAAAGGGAAATAGCAAAATTGTAGCAAGAGCTATAATCAAATAGAACCAAATACGGTAAAAGGTCGCAAATATTTGTTTTAGTAATTTCATTAGCTTCAAAAGTACTCATTTGAACGATGTGAATAAATCAAAAAAAGTACCTTTGTTGAAATTTTTCAGAACGATGTCAAGAATACTCACAGGAATACAAAGTACAAATACTCCGCACCTCGGAAACCTTTTGGGAGCAATCATTCCCGCTATTGAAATGGCAAACGATCCCAAAAACGAGTCGTTTCTTTTTATTGCGGATATGCACTCACTCACACAGATAAAAAATCCCGCAACGCTTCGGGAAAACACCTATAGTGCTGCCGCAACTTGGTTAGCTTTTGGGTTGGATATAGAACGCGTAGTTTTTTATCGTCAGAGTGACGTGCCGCAGACTACAGAACTTTCTTGGTATTTAAGCTGCTTTTTTCCGTTCCAAAGGTTAACATTGGCACATTCCTTTAAAGATAAGGCTGACCGTTTAGAAGATGTGAATGCAGGTCTTTTTACATATCCAATGCTTATGGCAGCTGATATATTATTGTACGATGCTGAAATTGTTCCCGTTGGAAAAGACCAAATGCAGCACATTGAAATAACCCGCGATGTTGCTTCACGTTTTCACACACAAATGGGTGAAACTTTTGTGTTACCGGTTGGAAAAGTGCAAGAAGAAACCATGTATGTTCCCGGAACGGACGGAACCAAAATGAGTAAATCCAAAGGGAACTTCATTAATATATTTTTGGATGATAAAAACCTTCGAAAACAAGTAATGGGTATTGAAACAGATAGTACGCCGCTGGAAGAACCAAAAAATCCTGATACTTGCAATGTATTTGGTATTTATAAATTATTGGCTTCAAAAGAAGAAGTTACACAAATGCGAAAAAACTACGAAGGGGGAAACTTCGGCTATGGCCACGCAAAACAAGCTTTGTTTGAATTGATAGTCGAAAAATTTTCTGAAGAACGTGCTCGCTATAAATATTTTATGGAAAATCTTCCTGAAATAGATGCAGCTTTGGCCACGGGTGCTGAAAAGGCAAGGAAAGTTGCTGATGGGGTATTAAAAAGAGTACGGGAAAAACTTGGGTACTAAACCAATTGAAACAACTTCCCGGGTAACGGCCTAACAACTCCTTTCAGTTCCATATTCATTAAAATGCTTGCTGTTTTGTATGCTGGAATGTTGCATTCCAGAGCGATGATATCTAACAGTTCTTTTTCCTTTTCTTTTAAAAATCGGAAGACTACTTTTTCTTCATCATCTAATTCCACGAAAAGTTGGGTTTGTTTGGGCTTTTGGTTTTCTTTTAATTCCCAGTCCAACATATAGATTATATCCGCGGCACTGGTTAGTAACTGTGCTTTCTGCTGTTTTATTAAGTTGTTGCAGCCACGACTTTGGCTATCCGTAGCTCTTCCGGGAACGGCAAAAACTTCGCGGTTATATGAGTTCGCAATATCTGCCGTTACCAAACTTCCACCTTTTTCAGCAGATTCTATAACGATTGTAGCTTCGGAAAGTCCCGCGATAATGCGGTTTCGCTTTAAAAAATTGTTTCTATCAAAAGCGTCACTACTCCAAAATTCTGTGATAAAACCGCCGTTTTCCTCTATTTTTTGAACATATCTTTTATGGTCTTTGGGATACATTTGATTTAATCCGTGGGCCAAACAAGCAATATTCTGTAAGTTATTTTCTATCGCAGCTTTGTGTGCGCAAATATCAACTCCATAAGCCAAACCAGAAACTATCACAGGGTTTAGTGGCGCGATTTCTTCAATTAAATTTCGGCAAAAAGCGTTGCCGTAACTGGTTATTTTTCGGGTGCCTACGATGCTAATTATTTTCTTGCCAACCAAATCAATATTTCCGCTATAAAAGAAAAGTATTGGCCCATCTATGCAATGTTTTAATTTTTCGGGAAAGGTTTTGTCTTTGAAATAGCTGAATTGAATATTGTTTTCTTCAATAAATTTCATTTCTTCATCGGCTTCTTCCAATTGTTTTTTTAGATCGAGATCTTTTAGCCGCAAAATTCCAATACCATCAATTTTGGCAAGATTGCTTTTTTTCTCTTTGAAAATGTCTTCGGCAGAACCCATTTTCCGCAATAATTTTTTCGCTGAAATATCCCCTAAATTTGGAATACGCTGCAAAGCAAGCGTATAGCGCAGTTCGTTTTTTGAAAGCATAATTTCGAAAATTAAAATTGGGGAGGGAGTTTAAAAATACAAATTTTTAAGTTGTTAATAAATTACCAAAACAAAAATTGGATTGCCTTCAAAAAAGGCTAATTTTGTTTATATGCAACTTACAACCTACATTTCTGACCTGCTTTACCGATACGAATGTGTGATTATTCCTGGTTTTGGCGCTTTTTTAACGCGTTATAAATCTGCACATATTGACAATTCCACAAACACCTTCAATCCGCCTTCAAAAATTGTTTCTTTCAATAAACAATTGCAGGCCAATGACGGTTTGTTTGCCAATTATGTTGCTTCGGTTGAAAAATGTAGTTATGAAACCGCTTTACAAAAAATAAGAAGCTTTACTTCTCAAATTTCTAGAGAACTTTCAGAAGGGAAAACCATTTCATTCAAAAATATAGGTGAATTTTCGCTGAACGAAGAACAATCACTTCAGTTTGAACCCTTGCAGCAGCAGAATTTCAGCACTTCGGCTTTTGGGCTTTCATCATTCGTTTCACCAAAAATAACCCGTGAGTTTTATAAAGAAACTGTTGAAGCTTTAGAAGAAAAAGCTCCCATTATTTTTACACCAGAAAGAAAAGCCGCAAAATCCTACCTTAAATACGCTGCAATCGCAGTTATAGCAATGTCTGCAATAGGGCTTGGAAGTTTAAAACTTTACGAGAGTCAAGTTCAAAAGTTTAATTTGGCAGAAAGGCAAAAAGCAAATTCATTGATAGAAAATCAGATACAGGAGGCTACTTTTGTAATTGAAAATCCACTGCCAGTACTTAGTTTACAACTTCCAAAACACACTGGAATGTACCATATTGTTGCGGGTGCTTACCGTGAGGAAGACAATGCCGATAAAAAAGTTGAGCAATTGCGCGATAAAGGTTTTTCACCTCTAAAAATGGAGCCTACGCGCTACGGTCTGCATCAGGTTTTGTACGCAAGTTTTGAAGACCGCTTGGAGGCTTTGAATAAGCTAAGTGAAATCAAAAGAACTGAAAATGCAGATGCTTGGATGTTGGTACAAGAGATTCAGTAAATCAGTATATTGAAGTCGGGGCACAGTTTTAAGTAGGTATATGGTTTATTACAGATAATAATCAGCTTTTCTTTCTTCTTTTTACTCTATTCTTTTTTTCTAGTTGGGTATCTTTGCAAAAATTTTTCTGATGCAAGCCAAAACCCCAAAAGATTCATTGACCATTTATACAGACATGGTTCTTCCGAGTGAAACCAATCCTATAGGTAATATGTTTGGAGGCGAGCTGCTTGCCCGAATGGATCGTGCTGCTAGTATAGCCGCACGGCGTCACAGTAGAAGAATTGTGGTTACCGCTTCTGTAAACCACGTTGCTTTCAACAAAATGATTCCATTGGGAAGTGTGGTGACGGTTGAGGCAAAGGTTTCGAGAGCGTTTAGCAGTTCTATGGAAGTTTATATGGACGTTTATATTGAAGACCGCGAAAGTGGCGAAAGAAGCCTTTCCAACGAAGCCATTTATACATTTGTGGCTGTTGATGAAACGGGTAGACCCGTACGTGTGCCAGAGCTTTTACCAGAAACTGAGATTGAAAAATCACGATTTATTGCGGCGCTCCGTCGCAAACAGCTGAGCTTGGTATTGGCTGGAAAAATGAAGCCAAAAGACGCCACTGAGTTGAAGGCTTTGTTTCAATAATACATTTTAAATTTCTTTATAAATTATTGATTTACTGTTTCTTCCACAGGAAGTGAAATGTGTTAAATTTCCTGTTTTTTATTTTGAAATGACTTGTTTTTGGATTCAAATAAATATATTTGAGAAGATATGGCGAGTTTTAAGCCATTTTTTTTTAACTATAACCCAAATAAAACAAGTTAATCATGGCAAAAATTACTTTCCCAATAATTAAAAACTTTACGCTGTTGGTGATGATGTTGGTTTTTTCACTAACATTTTCTCAAAATTCAAATGACATTGTTTTTCAAGGTGAAACCTATGAAATGCCTGAAAACATTGCAAGCTTTCAATGGAGCCAAATGCCAGAATCTGCTAGACTGGATAATGGTTATCTGGGCTGGGTTCAATTTTACGCAACTCCTTCACAACAGGTTCAAGATTTGTTCAAACAAAACAATCTGCAATTGTTAGAATATATTCCACAGAGAACCTACCTTTTTTATTTTCCAGAAAATACTTCTGTAACTTTCTTAAGAAACAACGGTGTGCGCACCATTGTTCCCGTTAATGGCAGGGCAAAGCTATCGGCGGCATTGAAAAGTGGGGATTATAATTATTGGGCAATGGATGGCGATAATATTTTGGTGACACTTCAGTTTCACAAAAATGTTACCGGTACCTACGCCATAAGCCAGTTGGCTCAGCAACAAATAATCGTGAAAGAGAACTTTAAAGGTCAAAATATGCTTGATCTTTCTATTCCCAACAATTGTTTGGAAGCACTTTCAGAATTATCTTTTGTAAAATGGGTCGATCTTGTAGTTGCTCCTGCTGTGCCAGATGATACCAGAGGAAGAAGTCTTCACAGAGCAAATTCTTTAGACACTCAAACTGGTGCAGGTAGAAATTATACAGGCGAAGGTATTGGTGTTATGGTTCGCGATGACGGCCGCGTTGGTCCACACATAGATTTTCAAGGAAGGTTGACCAATTTGACAAATGTTGCTAACCAATCGCATGGTGATGGAGTTGCTGGAATTATGACCGGTGCAGGTAATTTGCTTCCCTCAAATAGGGGAATGGCCGCCGGATCTGATGTTTATGTAGTTAATTATGCTAGTAATTTTTTAGATGGTTCTACTGTAAACCTAATTAATGATGGAAGTGTTCAAATAACAAATTCATCATATAGCAATGGTTGTAATGATGGCTATACCAGTATAACCCAAACCGTTGACCAACAAACACTGGACACTCCAAGTTTGCTTCATGTTTTTTCCGCAGGAAATTCAAACAACAATAATTGCGGCTATGGAGCCGGTAGCCAATGGGGAAATATTACTGGAGGCCATAAACAAGGAAAAAATGTAATTGCTACTGCCAATGTTTACTTTGATGGTTCTTTGGTAAATTCAAGTAGTCGCGGGCCTGCTCACGACGGAAGAATAAAACCGGACATTACGGCAAATGGTCAAAACCAAATTTCTACAAATGAGAATAACACCTATCAAACTTTTGGCGGAACTTCAGGTGCTGCTCCGGGCATTGCGGGTATTTCTGCACAGCTTTATCAAGCTTATGGAGATTTGAACGGAGGCGATTTTCCTCCTTCAGCTTTAATAAAAGCAACTTTATTGAATACAGCCAATGAAGCAGGAAATATTGGGCCTGATTATAAATTTGGATGGGGAATTGTAAATGCGCTTCAAGCTGTTAAGCTTATAGAAGATGGTCATTACCTTTCCGATGAAATTTCTCAAGGAAATACAAACACGCACACTATAAATGTTCCAGCTGGAACCACTCAAGTGCGTTTTATGGTGTATTGGAGTGATGTTGCGGCAAGTCCTGGAGCAGATCCAGCTTTGGTGAACGATTTGGATTTGCTTGTTACAGATCCTTCCAGCAACGTTTTGGAACCATGGATTCTTGACCCCACACCCGATCCAATTACTCTTAATGATCCCGCAACCAATGGCCCTGATCATTTAAACAATGTGGAGCAGGTATTAATCAATGATCCTGCAGTAGGGAATTATGATATTGACATAACTGGATTTAATGTGCCAATAGGGCCACAGGAATATTATATTGTTTATGAACTAATCTCGGACCATGTTGCTATGACATATCCCAACGGAGGCGAACATTTTCAACCAAATCTTGCCGAAACCATTCATTGGGATGAGGTTAATACGACAGACGACTTCGTTTTGGATTATTCCATAGATAATGGAAACACTTGGAACAACATAGCCACCGTGCCAAACGACACCCATTTCTATAATTGGACTGTTCCAAATGAGGTTGGCGGGAATACGCTTATTAGAGTTACCAGTGGCGCATTTCAGGATGTAAGTGATGATACTTTTAATATTGCAAGAACTTCGGTTACTGTTAATGTTATTGAAGTTTGCGAAGACACAGCATATTTTGAATGGAGTGCTATCGCTGATGCTGAATCTTACGAATTTTATCTTTTGGGCGAAAAATATATGGAGGTAATTGCAACGTCAAATACCAATTCCATAACCATTCCTATTACTGATCCAAATGATGAAATGTGGTATGCTGTAAGTGCCAAAAACGACACCGAAGGATGGGAAGGGGAAAGAACACAGGCTAAATTTTATGGTGGCGGCATATTAGATTGTCTCATTGGTGTTGAAGAAAATGCGTTTGATAATGCTTTATCATTATACCCAAACCCAGCGACCAATGAGGTTTATATTAGTCTTTCAGATAAAACCTTTAGTAATTTTGATGTTACCGTTGCTAACAGCTTAGGTCAAATTTTGGAAAGTAAATTGAGTATTGACAATACCACAAGAGCCACACTAAATGTTTCAAATTATTCTTCTGGAATTTATTTTGTAACAATAAAGGCCGGTGAAAATGTTTCAACTAAAAAATTGGTTGTCCAGTAATAATATTGTTAATGACATAAAAAAAGGGAGCCATTGGCTCCCTTTTTTTACATTCTATAAATCCAATCTGCTGGATTTATCTTTGTCTTGTTTTGATAAATGTAGAATTTCAAAACTGTTTTTCCTTCCGTAGGGCTCTTTGCCACGGTTCCTATTTTTTGCTTGGTAGTAACCTTATCTCCTTTTTTCACTGAAACTGTGGCCAAATTGCTGTAAACCGAAATATAGTCCCCGTGTTGAATAAAGACTACTTTGTTAGCCCCTTTTATTATCTGGATTGCCATTACTTGCCCTTCAAAAATGGAGCGCACATCGGCGTCATCGCTAGTTGCAATTTCCACACCGCTGCTATTGGTGGTAACGTTTGGAAATTGTGGATGCTGGTGTGTTCCGAAGCTTTTTACTACCATTCCTTTTTCCACAGGCCACGGAAGTTTTCCTTTGTTGTTTGTAAAGCTAGCGGCGAGTGCTTTGTCTTCGGCAGTTAAAGCGAACTCATCTGTTTTTGCGGGTTTGGTAATAACGTTCTTGGTGGAAGGCGTAGTTGAGGTGCCATTCGCCTTGGCTTCAGCCTCTGCTTTTGCCTTCGCTATTCTGTTAGCTTCCTCAATTGCGGCTCTAATCAATGCGTCTATTTGGCGATCTATCTCGTCTGCCTCTTTCTGTTTTGTCCTTATTTGTGATGTAAATTTGCTTTCGTCCTTTTTCAAAGTAGCCACCAATGCTTGTTGATCTTTGCGTTCCTCAGTTAGTTTACTTTTTGCAACTTCGTTTTCAGAAATCAGTTTTTGTTTTGTTTTTTTCTGACTTATTAAATCTGAATTGAGTTTTTGAAGTTCTTCAGTTTTCGCTTTAATACCCTCGCCTTGTTTTTTTCTGAACTTGGCATACTGCTTCATATATTGAACACGTTTGTAGGCCTGCAAAAAGTTTTCCGAAGAAAGCAAAAACATAACACGACTCTGTTGGTTTTTACTCTTGTATGATTTTTGAATCATTTCAGCATAATCCGCTTTCATTACTTTCAGCTCTTCGCGCAAGGAACTTATTTTATTGATATTCTCGTTTATGTTTCTGGTAAGTAAATTTGCTTGTTGATTGGTAACGCGAATTAAATTTTCAGAAGCTGAAATGCGTTGGTTTAGGTCTTGAACTTGTGAAAGCACAGATTTCTCCTCCTTTTTTGTTTTGAAAAGAAGCGAATTTATCTGCGTTATTTCTTCCAAAATAGCCTGTCTTTTTTCCTCCAGTTCCTTTTGTTTATCAATTTGCGCAGAAACTGTTGAAACCGTAATTAAACAGATGAATAAAAAAAGATATGTGCGAAAATGCTTCATTTAATTTAGTTGGATTTCTTCGTAACCTTGCGGAATATCAAATGGAAAACTCACATCCACATTCACATCTATTTTTTTAAAATTCATTTCAATTTTCGTTTTCGAACCTTTTTCTGAAGTGTCTATCAAAATTGTTGATGGGTAATATTGACCCTCAATTTTTTGATAATCGCCATACCGAATACTCAATAAACGATCTTCTTTGGGCTGTGATAATGTTTCCGAAGCAATTTTGAAATTTTCTGGGTTTAAAAACAGCGAATGTATAAAATTTTGTGGTTGCTGCTTAGGTTGAATTTTGAATTTATTCTGAAAAAGCTCCGTCTTATATTCCGAAGGATTTAAGGTAAAAATGGACTGCCCAAGAAGCATATTCTGCGCCTGCTGAAAGTTTATCGGTGTGCCTATCCATTCGCCCAAAAGTGCAAAATCGCCTTCAAAATAAGTTCCTCCAATGGTTTCATAATAGCTCACACTTGTTGGCGTTATTAAAACTTTTGCAATGGTAATTCCCAAAACCGAAGCTTTTATCCAAATGCTTTTGTCCTTTTCCATCCGAAGACTCACGGTAATACTTTGAAGCTTTTCATCGGTTTCATAAACCAATTGTACGCGACCTGCCAAGGTTTTAAAATCTGGAGTTGCAGCTTTGTGGGCAGAAATCACTTCTTTAATTGAAGCACTTTCAATATCTGTAATAGTCTTGGCGCCACCGCAGGAAGCAAGTACTAATAATAACAAAAGGTAATACGGTTTCAGTTTCATAGTTTTTTTAGTTCGGCAATTTTACTGCTGCGGCTTTCTCGGAATACATTTTAGCATTTTTAGCATCGTCTTTTGTAGCGTATGCAAAGCTGAGTTGTTCGTAAAAATCGTGTTTCATTTTTTGGTCATCCAATATAAAATCTAAGCCAGTTTCCAAACTTTCTATTGCGGTATCGCTTTGTTGGAGCCCATTGTTTGCAACGCCGTTCAGCAAATATAAAAGTGCCTGTGCGGGAAAAATTTCCAAGCCTTCAGCACTTAATTTTGCAGCAGCTTCATATTTTTTGAATTCAATTTGAAACAGAAGCGTATTCTTCAAAAGGTTGTAATTGTCTGGGTCTTGAGCTATCCCTTTTTCATAGGCATTGAGCGCGTCTTCTTTTCTATCTTTAACAGCGTAATAATCTCCGAGTTTTTCATAAACGCGTCCGTTTTCAACAGAAAATTGATTTACTATTTCCGTCAATTCGGTTTCATATTCTGAATTTTCATTTACAAACTGAATAAAATCACCCAGTACTTTATATTTGGTTTCTTTGTCAACCTCTTCTGAAGAAAAAACACTTTTCATGGATTTTATAGCATCTGAAGTATTTCCTTCATCTAAATAAAACTTGTAGAGCGCCAAATGGACCAGCTGCGATTTTGGGTTGCTTTTCAAAAGATTTTTTGCAGTGTCGAAGGCTTTTTCTTTGTTGCCTTGATCGCTATAAAGGAAGATGAGGTTTAGGTATTCCTTTTCGTTTTTTGGGTTGTTGTCTATTTTTTGCTCCAGATTTTCAATGGCACCTTCGGTATTGCCTGTGGCTCGATAAATTTGGGCGCGCAGGGCGTTTCTTATATCGCTTTCGCCCCACACTTGGTCAAGTTCATCCAATTGCTCTAAAGCTTTGTCATATTGCTTCGCAAGTGTGTAAAGGTTGGCCAAATCTTCTTTGTAGTCTTCATCAAAAAGGATTAACCGTTTTACCAGTGGAATTGATTTTTCGTAATCTTTCTGTTGATAGTACAGCTCATAAAACTGCTCCAATACATCTATTCTGTCGCCCTGACTTTTCAATACTTTGTTGAAGTCTGCCTCGGCTTCGGCGTATTGTTTTAGATAGGTATGGTTTTTACCCATTTCAAAATAGACAACCGCTTTGTTTTCTTCAGTTTTTGCTGCTTTCTCGGCTTTGTTCAATGCATTGAGGGCCAATTCGTAATTCTCGATAGCTTTTTGTTTCAATGCTTCAAAAAAGTTTTCCTGAAAGGAATCGGTAACATCCCCCAATTCGTCCATTGGGTTTTGGATGGAATCGTTTTTAATTTGTTGGGCAGAGATATGCCTCGGAATAAGAATTCCGAAGAAAATTAAAAATATGTATATCAGTTGTAGCTTCAAATTATAATCCTCCTGTTCTTGTACGAATAAATTATTTCAATTCTGAATAGTCGCCAATACTCACATTTGTGAACTTTCCATCAAAAGTAGCATAATTGCCAATCATTGCGTTGTCCAAATTTGCGTTCTTGATTTTTGAATGGGTTTGGATAATGCTATTTTTTACTGTGCTTTCTTCAATTACCGTGCCTTCGCCAATAGAGGCGTAAGGGCCGATAGTACTATTTTTTAAAGTTACATTTTTGCCTATAAAGCAAGGGGCAATTATTTTTGAATTTTCGTTGCTGATATTTTCAGAAATCAAGGGTTTATTTGCTTCAGAAAGGAAGCCCAACATTTTCCTGTTGGTTTCAACCGTTACCTCTTTGTTTCCGCAATCCATCCATTCATCCACCGTGCCAGTTTTGAAAATTTTTCCAGCTGCCATCATCCGTTTTATACCATCATTAATTTGGTATTCTCCACCGTTAATGATGTTGTTGTCCAATACATATTGCAATTCATTTTTTAACTCGGCCACTTCTTTAAAATAGTAAATACCTATAACGGCTTGGTCGCTCACATATTCTTGTGGTTTTTCCACCAATTCGATTATTTCGTTTTTTTCGTTGAGGTTCACAACGCCATAAGCTTCGGGATTATTTACTTTTTTAGTCCAAATTACAGCGTCTGCTTCCTTGTCTAAATCAAAATCGGCACGAATCAAAGTATCTGCGTATGCAATAACTGCTGGCCCGGAAAGCGAATCCTTGGCGCACATAATGGCGTGTCCGGTTCCTTTTGGATCAAGTTGGCGGTATATTGTTGGTTTAGCACCCAAATTTGTAGCAAGCTCTTTTAAACTTTCAACAACCTCGTCTCCAAAAAAAGCAGGATCACCAAGAATGAAAGCGATTTCATCAATATCTTCATTCAAAACGCCAACGATGTCTTCCACCAAACGATGCACGATAGGTTTTCCGGCAACGGGAATTAGTGGTTTTGGGACAGTAAGTGTATGTGGGCGAAGACGGCTTCCGCGGCCTGCCATTGGGACTATTATTTTCATTTATTTTAGATTGAATTCAATTTTTTATTTTACTCCAGTACTGCCAAACCCCCCAGCACCACGCGAAGTATCAGTAAGCTCATCAACTTCTTCCCAAACCGCACGTTCGTGTTTTGCGATTACCAATTGTGCAATACGCTCGCCGTGTTCAATAGTGAAATCTTCATTGGAAAGGTTAACCAAAATCACTCCAATCTCGCCGCGATAATCGGCATCGATAGTTCCGGGGGAATTCAGTACGGTGACTCCTTTTTTTGCTGCCAAACCGCTTCGTGGTCGCACTTGGGCTTCGTAACCGATTGGCAGTTCAATAAAAAGTCCCGTTTTAACGATGGCGCGTTGCAAGGGTTTTAAAGTTGAAGGCCCTTCAACACAGGCGCGCAGATCCATTCCTGCCGAAGCGATTGTTTCGTAGGAAGGTAGAGGATGGTTGGATTTGTTGATTATTTTAATTTTCATTGAAATTATTTTCGGATGATTTTTAAAAATTCTTTCTTTTCAGAAAAGAACATAATTATGGAAAACACTAATAACAACGCAGTTCCTATCCAAATATTTCCGTTAAAAACATAATAGGAAATCGCTGAAAAACCAATCGCAATCAATAAATAGCTACATATTTTTTTAACTTCGTACGGCACGTCGTAATACTTTCGCCCGTAAAGGTACGAAAGCACCATCATACTGCCATAAGCTGCAAGTGTGGCAACGGCAGAACCCATATATCCAATTATAGGAATTAAGACATAGTTAAGTACCAATGTTACAATTGCTGCGAACACCGAAATGTAAGCACCGTATTTTGTTTGGTCAGTTACTTTGTACCACACGGAAAGATTGTGGTAAATTCCCAAGAAAAGATTTGCCAGCAGGATGAGAGGAACAATTTTCAACGCTTCCCAATATTGACTATTCGGAATTAAAATTCGTTTGAAAATATCGATATACACAACCACTACCAAAAGGATCAAGCAGCCAAACAGCGTAAAATATTTGGTAATTGTAGCGTACGTTTTTTTTGCATTTGTGTGGCCGGAATGGTTGAAAAAAAATGGTTCGATGCCCAATCGGAAAGCCATTACGAAAAGTGTCATAAACATTCCCAGTTTGTAGCAGGCGGAATAAAGCCCCACTTGTACTTCGGCAATATTTTCGGGTAGTAAATATTTCAGAAGAATTCTGTCAAAAGCTTCATTTATACTGAAAGCGATTCCGGCTATAAGCACAGGAAAAGCATATTTCATCATCTGTTTCCAAATAGTTTTGCTGAAACCAAAACCAATTTTCACATAAAGAGGAAGCAACACCAAAAGCGTTATGGCACTTGCAATAAGGTTTGCTATGAAAACATAAGCCACTTTGTTTTGGGGAAACCAAAGGGAATTCCAATAATCGCTGTTTTCTGCAAGTTTCGGGAGCATCAAAAGAAAGAATAGGTTGAAGAGAAGATTGATAACTACATTGAAGATTTTAATCGTGGCATAACGCATTGGTTTTTCGTTGGCGCGAAACCAGACGAATGGTAAAACCACCAAGGCATCCAAGGCTAGAATCAGCAAACCATAGGTTACATATTCAGGTTTAAATTCGGAAACATTTGCGATGTAATTTCTGAAAAATAACGTGATTCCCAAAAAAATTAATGTGGAAATCGTGATTGAAGTAAGCGTTGTGGATTGAACGATTTTTTGTTGCCCTTTATCTTTGGTTACAAACCTGAAAAACGCCGTTTCCATTCCGTAGCTCAGTAAAACATTTCCCAAAATTAAAAAAGCCATTACCGTGGAATAGATTCCGTATTCCTCGGGCAACAAAACCTTCACATAAAGCGGCACGAGAATAACTGCCAAAACCCTTGGTAATACAGTGGCGAGGCCGTAAATAAATGTTTGTTTAAACAGTTTTTTGAAAACGCTCAATGCGGTGCAGTTTTATAGCGCAAAAGTATTGAAAATAATAGTTTTGAAGGTCACTTGTTTACCTTCAAATTTAAATGAAAAGATTGGATATTAGTTCAGTAATTTTTGTGGGGCGGAATGTTTTTGCATCCAAGAAGCACCAAAGTGTGGTCGCTTCAACAATTGTTTTTCCATCGGAGGGACGGATTATTTTGTAATGCCGTTCACTTTTAACGCCTTCATAACTTTCAATCCAGGTTTGGGTTTCAAGTTCTTCACCTAAAAACGAAGGGTTTTTATAGGAAATAAAATGGTTTAAAACCACCCAAACATTTTTCTCCCGCTGTTCTTCCGAAGTTTTTGAAATCCAGTGTGCTTCCGCAGCATCCAGACACCATTGCAAATAGGTAACATTATTTACGTGGTTTAAACCATCGATGGCTGAGGCCGGTACGATGAAGCGGTGTTTAAAAATATCAGATTTCAAAATCCTAAAATCAATTTTGCGATTAGAAAATAGGTAAGTATCCCAAATATATCATTGCTGGTAGTTATAAAAGGACCCGTTGCAACAGCGGGATCAATGCCTTTTTTGTCCAAAAGAATAGGGATAAAAGTACCAATCAAGGCGGCCAAGATGATTACGGTGACAATGGCAATGCCGATACTAATTGACTCTAAGTAGGATGTAAAAAAAACGAAATGGCTAATAACCAATACTACCAAAGCGATGGCAATTCCATTAACAAGCGCGAGTAGCGATTCTTTTAATAATCGCGTTATAATATTTCCTTTTAAGCTACCGTTTGCCAAACCTTGAACCACAATGGCACTAGACTGTACACCAACGTTTCCAGCCGTTGCTTGAATAAGCGGTACAAAAATTATGATTTTTGGAAAAGTGGACATCATGGATTGAAAACCAGTAATTATACTAGCGGCTCCCAATCCCCCCATCATTCCAATCAGCAACCATGGTAAGCGTGCTTTTGTAAGTTTAAAAATACTGTCGTCCGCCTCCACGTCTTGGGAGATCCCGGCCGCCATTTGGTAATCTTTTTCGGCTTCTTCTTTTATGAAATCCACAATGTCGTCAATAGTAATCCGACCCACCAGAATTCCTTCATCATCAACCACCGGAATGGCTTCCAGATCGTATTTCTGCATAATTCGGGCTACATCTTCGGCTTCGGTGTGTACGTTTACGTAATCCACTTTTGGGATGTAAACTTCACTGATATGTGCTTTTCCTGGGGCGGTAAGAAGGTCTTTTAAGGATAGCCTACCCTTTAATTTCCCGTGTTTATCGGTAACATAAATGGAATGAACGCGGGTCACGTTTTCGGCCTGTCTACGCATTTCACGAACGCATCCAGCAACAGTCCAAGTTTCTTTTACACGTACAAGTTCCTTCGCCATCAAACCACCTGCAGTATCTTCGTCATATCGCAACAGATCTACAATATCGGCAGCGTGTTCATCATCTTCAATGTGGCTGATTACTTCTTTTTGAATGTGGTCATCAAGCTCGGCGATAATATCGGCCGCGTCATCGGTGTCCATTTCATCCAGTTCATCTGCAATTTCAGAAGGGGAAAGATTATCGAGAATACGTTCCCTAAAATCATCATCCAGCTCTATCAGTATCTCACTGGTAATCTCGCTGTCTAGTAGCTTTACGATATAGGTTGCCTCGTCTGTATCGAGTTCGTGGAGGATTTCGGCAACATCAGCAAAATGGAGATCTTGCAAAATATTTTTTAGCCCCTCGCCATTGTTGGTGGCAATGAGCTGTTCAACCTGCTCGATAAATTCATCTGTCAGTTGAAATTGCATCGTTTTCCAGTTTTTTGGTGAGGGCTATAAATTGTGAAACCGAAAGTTGTTCCGGGCGTTGGCCAAAGATAGCATCTTCTTTTATTTTATCGGAAATATTGAAGGATTTTAAGCTGTTGCGAAGTGTTTTTCTACGCTGCTGAAAAGCGGTTTTAACTACCTTGTAAAGCATTTTTTCATCGCAAGCAAGCGTGAAGTTTTCTTTACGCCTAAGGCGAAGTACGCCACTGTCCACTTTTGGTGGTGGATTGAATACCGAAGGGGGTACGTTGAACAGATATTCAGCATCATAAAAAGTCTGCGCCAAGACCGAAAGGATACCATAGGTTTTGCTGCCTTCTTTTTCACAAATACGCTGCGCCACTTCTTTTTGGAACATTCCTGTAAATTCTGGAATTTGCTCTTTCCATTCTAGTGTTTTGAAAACAATTTGAGTGGAAATGTTATACGGAAAATTGCCTGTTATGGCAAATTGTTCTTCTCCAAAAAGCTGTGAAAGATCGTACTTCAAAAAATCTGCTTCAATGATTTTTAGATTTTTGTTTGGATAGTTTTCCTCCAAATATGCAATGGATTCTTTGTCGAGATCCATCGCGATAACTTCCACATCTTGTTGAATTAAATATTTGGTGAGCACGCCCATTCCGGGTCCGATTTCAAGAACATTTGTATAGCCTTCCAAAGAGAGTGTGTTCCCGATTTTTTCGGCAATAGTTTCGTCTTTCAGAAAATGTTGGCCAAGGTATTTTTTGGCACGAACCGTTCCTGATTCTGAATGTTCTTTTGGCTTATTTGGATTTTCTTTTTTCATTTAAACTTAAAAACCTGAAATCTTGTTTAGCTGCAAAGTACGTAAAGGTTTTTGCAAAGTATACGGAGCAGTTTAGCTATTTTTTGAAAAGTTCGTTATGGGCTTCGCCAATAATTTCAAGTTCGGTGCGGAAGGCTACGAATTTCCCTTCAAAAGGTTTGCTATGTGAGCGGAGCTCGGCAGCATTTTCGGCATAATATTTTTTAAGGGTTTCTTTGCTGTCGGTTGTATATTGAACCGAATAGGTAATTCCTCCCATTTCTTCCTCAATAATTACGCGCGCCATAAGTGCTTTGCTAAATTTTCCCGTGGCGAGCATTGCAGGTATGTGTTCTGTTTTCATCCATTGTAACCAGCGATCGTGGATGATTTCTTCTATGTTTATGGTTATGTTGTAAATGTACATATTTTATAAAATTCCAATGTTCAAATCCCAAATTCCAAAAGCATTCTAAGAATATTTTGACAGTGGTTTGGAATTTGGGATTTAATTATTAGTGCTTTTTAGTTTGGTGCTTAATTAATCGCATCTCCTCGAAGTGATCTATACTTTTTCCGCGCCTCTACAAAATAGATACTGTCTGCAAAGTTGAAAATAATCGCTTCGTATTGTGCTTTTGCCTTATCGGGTTGGTCCAGTTTTTCTTCGTAAATTTTTGCCAAGCGATAATGAGCATCGTCGGCCAAAATATCATCATTGTAAAACTCAATTATTTTGAGGTAATTGAATTCAGCTTTTACATATTCTCCGGTCTTTTCATAAATCTCGCCTTGTTTCAAAAGTGCTTCGTCTTCTATTTTTTCACCTTTATTGTTGGTTAAAATATCCTCCAAAGCGGTAATGGCTTCTGCATCTTTATCCTGAAATTCCAAAAGGTCGGCTCGAGCATATTTCTTTAAGGCTGTTTGGGTGGAGTCTTCCAAAGAATTATCGCGTATCAGCAAACTGAGTTGCATGGCATCGTTTGCCATTAATTGAGAAGTGGATTTTTTCAACACATCCAATTGCACCTGTGCCCATTCAAAATCGCCTTTAAAGTAGCTGGTTCTCGCTACTTTGAAACGGGCTTCCTGTGCCAGAACATCGTTCTGCACTTTTTTTTGGATTTGGGAATAATAGATTAATGCTTCGTTGAATTTTTCATCAAAGACCAAAATATCTCCAAGTTCCATTTTCACGCGTGCTTCTTGGTAGGGGGTCAGTTTTTCCTTTGCTAAAGCTTTTAGGTTTTCAATGGCAACCTCTTTTTTGTTGTGCTGAAACCCCAAAAAGTGGTTGTAGTCTATTTGGAGCAAATAGGTTTCGCGGTTTCGGCCATACTCGTCCAATAGGCTTTCAAATTTTTTTTCTACTTCTGTGTATTCTTTGGGTGTGGCGGTTTTTACCTCCATTTTCATCAAAATTTGATTGCCTTGAAGCTTGTTTTGAGGTGTAAATGAATTGTCAATAATGTAATTAACTATCTCCCTTCCTGTATCATAATCTTCATCGGCAATAGTAATATATGCCAAATCAGTAATTCCACTTAGGTCTTCGCCAATGCGTTTGTAGATTGCTTTTTCCTGTGTAAATGCTTTTTTATATTCTTTTTGTTGAATGAACAGCCAGCTTAGCAAATCATTGTAAAGTATATCTGGGTTTTGTTGTGACCGCTGGAGAAGTATTTTTTTAAGAATAATATTTGCTTCATTAGTAGGGTCTTCTGTAGTATAAAGACTGAAATAGCGCTGTGCCACTGCTTTAAAACTTAGATTCTTTTCAATGAGATTTAAATAGCTGTTAAACATTTTTTCAAGCTTTCCCTGTTCGCCATAAATTTGCGCTAGTTGTGCGTTAAAATCCATTTTGTCGCTTAGGGCCATTGCTTTTTCATAAGTAGAAACGGCTTCATCGAGCAAGCTGTATTTTTCAAAAGTAACTCCAATATTATACGCATAATTTGGGTTTTTATCCAAGGCTTCTATTGCTTTATTAAAATATTGAGAGGCAAGTTCCGTCTTGCTTTGAAGCGAATAATTATACCCCAATTCTACATAAAGCTGTGGAAAATTACGGCCGTCTCCCAGCTTTTCTTTCAATAGTTTTTCTGTTTCGGAAAAATTTTCGAGCTGCTGATTGGCGGCCACCATCGCCATAAAATAGTCCAAACGATAGGGGTTTTGCTTGCTCAGTTTTTCATAAATACTCAAAGCTTTTTGAAATTGACCTTGTTCATAATAATTTTTAGCCAAAGCGTCGCTTTGCGAAAAGCCCGTCGCAGCTATAAAAAGGAATAAAATAAAACAAAGTTTGCGCATGCCGTAAATATAAGGAAATGACCCGATAGCTATTGGATTCTGAAAATATTTATCAAAAACAAAGCCGCAACCTATTCTTTTAATAGGAAATTATTTCAAAAAAAAGGGTCACCGTAAAGCGACCCCTTCTTTTCAACATCAAACAATCTCCTCTTATTGTTTAATGATTTTGTATGTGGCAGAATTGCCATCAATCATAGCCTTCATAAGGTAAACTCCCGGTGTTAGGGATGCTATGTTAATTGAAGTTTCATTTTGGCCCACTGAGGTTTCAAAAACTTTTTGGCCTAATAAGGAAAACATCGAGACATTTTCAATAGTGTTGTTTGCAGAAAGATTCAAAACATCTTGCGCAGGATTTGGATAGAATTTGAAACCTTCGAAACTGTTTTCATCCACACCTATCAATACTGTTTTGGCGTCAAAGTAAAGCCCGAAACCAAAACTTCCGCTCGCACTAGTGCCGGCAAAAGCCATACATGGTAAGTTGTCAGCTGTTTCAGCAGTAACTGATGGGAAGCCGTCAAATACATCTCTAGTTGGGTCTACTACTGGTTCAAATGGGTCAAAGTCTGTCCCGTTAAAAGTTAGAGATCTGTTTGAGTCGTTTGAAGTATTCGGGATATTGTCGCGAACGTAGGAAAGGCGAATCTCTTCTGTTCCATTAACTTTGCGTACCCAACTATCGGTATGTGCAATACTCCAATCTGACCCACCAGAAGGGAAGCCGCTAAAATTGGCATAGGCCGCACCGCTTAGGCGCTTTAATCCCAAACCATTAAAATTGTCAGTTGATCCAGCTGCTCTTTGTGATGCCCAAATTATAACCTTATCACTAGCAAGGTCTAATCTAGCTGCGCGGATTGTAGGATTTAATACTTCTGTTATACTACCATCTATAACGGTTTCCCTTGCGCCCCAAGAAGCAGGATCATTGTAGTTTGAATTTACTTCTGCATATAAGTTTCCTGAAGTGGCTCCAGTATATGTAGCATAACAAGCTCCATTAAGACCATAGCTAAACTCAACTTGTTGCCCACAAGTTCCTAAGCTAACTTCATCTACCCAATCAAATCCATAACTTCCCGCAGTACTTCTAGCCGAATGTACTTCCGCACAGCTTGTGGTTTTTTGATAAGTTGCAAATACCCGTTGTGCATTTGTATTTCCAGGATAATTTCGGTCTACACCAAAATCTGTAACATCGCTCGCCACAGATTGGAACGTGAAATCTCCGGTAGCCGTATTCCATCTAAGAGCTTGAAAAACACCATTTTGGAACATAGAATAAACGAGCAAATACTCATCACCAGTACCGTCTATGGAGATTGCCTGTATTTTTGAGAAAAAAGAATTAATTACGGGCTGATCTTTCCATAATACAAAAGTATTACCTCCATCGGTGGAGCGGTATATATATAGATTTGAATCTGAGCCACTTCCGGTAAAATTTTCGAAGGCAGCTATATAGATATCGCCATCACTATTAACATCCATATCCAATCCATCAATATAATCGTCTCTTAACAATCGATCTGTATCCCAATCTTCAGGAGATTTTGTTTGCTCGGGGCGCTTGTTTATAGTAGTGGAGCGATAGCTGCCACCGCCTCCAACTTCGGCATAAATGGTTGTTACGACTGGCTTATAAAGTGCAGCCACGCTAGGGGCAATTGCCTGCCAAGCGTTTTTGAGGGCAATACGGTTGGCGTTGATCTCGGCTGCCGTGCCGTTCTGTTCAAGAGTTTTAGCTTCTTGGTACAAAGCTTCAAGCTCGGGTGTTTTTTCAGGAACAACAATTGCGTTCCCGCTTAAATCTGACTGTGCTATCCCCGTGATGATACAAAGTGAGCACATTAAAAAGGTAATTACATTTTTCATGATTACTTGTTTTTAATTAATACTTATTTATTTTACTTTATAACTGAGGAGTAAATGCTTTAGAATGATTTAAATCTGAAACAAATCTATGGCAAGTATTAAACGAACAGTATGACTATTGTAACAAACTCTATAACAGATGTAACACGAACAAAAAAAGCCGAAAACACTAAGGTTTTCGGCTTTTAAATAGGTTTTAAATGTTTTATTTAACCCAATTTATCCAAATCTATTTCGTCAATTGCATCCCAAGTTTCATCAAGATCCATATTGTTTCCTTTAGCTTCTAGATAGAAACGGTTGCCTTCCATAAGTTGAATTGTACTGTTGTTATTGCCTGATCGATATTCTTCAATAGCTTTTGTACCGTTTTTGGTTACGGTTCTTCGGGAGCCGTTTTCGCTCTCTTCCTCAAAATCCTGGCTCATAACCATTCGCATGCCTGCCGTAGCCGCTGCACCCACTTGGCCAGCACCATCAATGATGTTTATGGAAAATTTCTTTGATTTGTCTTCATTGGCGTAAGCCGCTTCAATGGAGGCAATGCCCATCATTCCCGCTTGACCGGCTTTATAGCTGATGCGTTTCATTCCGTTCACTTCATCGGGCAGCCAAGATTTTAACTCCGCATTAGTAAGCGGGGTTATTTCTTGCAGTTCCTTAATGTCGTCCTGCATTTTGGTCATTTCTTCCACCGCATTGGTGGTGTTTGAAACCGCTTCTTTGGTTTCTTTTATTTTTTTGCTCACGGGATTGTCCTTGCAGCTTACAAAAGCTGAAAAAATAAAAAGAGCCAAGACATACTTTTTCATAATTGAAGATTTTAGTTAGTTAATAATTCTGTTGAATTTCAAAACTAATATAATCAATATCAATAAAATATAGTGAGAATATGAAAAAGTTATAGTGAAGAATTACATTTCAGAAGCTACCTTTTCCAGCTCATCGTACCAGTTTTCGCCGAATCTACGGATAAGGGCAGTTTTCACGAATTTATATACGGGTACTTGTAACTCTTTTCCCAAAGTGCAGGCATCATCACAAATGGGCCAGCGGTGATAGTTTACGGCTGCAAATTCGCTGTATTCTTGAATCCGAACAGGATATAGATGGCAAGAAATAGGTTTTCTGAAATCAGTTGCGCCAGCATTGAAAGCGTCTTCAATACCGCAGCTCGCAATGCCTTTATCGGTAAAAGTAACGTAGGCACATTCCTTGTCTTCTACTAGTGGAGTTTCAAGTTCATCAAGGTCAGTTTTAATGTGAGTGCCTTGTTTTTCAATAGCTGCAATGCCTTCGGGACGAAGAAAAGGCTTCACTTTTGGGTAAATCTCTTTAAGAATTTGTATTTCCTCTTCCGTTACTGGCGCTCCCGCCTCGCCTTCAATACAGCAGGCGCCTTTGCAAGCGTTGAGGTTGCACACAAAATCTTTTGTGATTAAATCTTCGGAAACTATTGTTTTGCCAAGTTGAAACATGCGGCAAAGATAGATTGTTTCAGCATTCTATTCTGCAGAAATTATGCTTTTATTAACCACAGTTTATTTTACGCCAACGGAAATTATTGACTAATTTTGCGACCTCAAAAAGAAAAGGATGAATTTTAATTTCAAGGAAATAGCCACGGCCACAATGGTGCTTTTTGCAGTAATCGATATTATTGGGAGCATACCAATTATAATTGGTCTGCGCGAGAAGGCTGGGCACATCAATTCTGGAAAAGCTTCCGTAATAGCGGCGATTGTTATGATAGTGTTCCTTTTCTTGGGGGAAAGTATCTTGAACCTTATTGGGGTAAATGTCAATGAATTTGCCGTAGCAGGTTCATTAATACTTTTCTTTATTGCTTTGGAAATGATACTCGGAGTTACCCTTTTTAAGGAAGGTGATACATCGCCAGATATGGCTTCTATATTCCCGTTGGCATTTCCGTTGCTTGCTGGACCAGGAAGTTTGACGACATTACTTTCACTGCGGGCCGAATATTCTATCGAAAATATTATAGTGGCAATAATTGTGAATATCGTAATTATTTATGCCGTTTTGAAAACTTCTGGTAAGTTGCAACGCTTTTTGGGAAAGAACGGAATTGCTGTGATCCAAAAAATATTTGGTGTAATTTTGCTGGCCATTTCTGTGAAACTTTTCACTTCAAATATTCAAGAACTTTTTAATTAAAGAACAATGAAAATTTTTATCTATATCTTGATTGCCTCCGCTGTAGGTCTTGTAGTTTTTAACATTACCAAATTGAATTTTAACCATTTGCTTGAAGGAGATAGCTCTATTGCTGCAATAAGTATTTTGGCAGGACTTTGCGCCATACTAGCACTTGGTATTTTGCTTATTTCAAAACGGATTGCTTCTAAAGTAAAAAAATAGGGTTTTTTATTTTTTGTCCAAATGATTTTTGGCTTCCAGTTCCAAAACTTTTAAGAGCATTGGGTCCGCTTCGTTAAAGATTATTTCGTATTCATTAGGACCAAAAAGCTGTTGGGCGATGTTCGCTTTCAATGTTCTTTTCAACTCTTCGTTATAATTTGAAAGGTCTATCTGCGCTTCATTAAACTTGGCGTATTCAATAAATTCTTTGGAAAGTTTATCTTCAACTTTAAAATTCTTCCTGAAATCATCGAATTTCATTCCTTTAAAAAAAGTTCGGTTTTTTTCGAGATATTCAAAGATGAAATAACTCATAAAACCACTTCGAGCAACGTATTGCAGGGTTTCATTTTCCACACTTGTATCTTTCGGCACAAAAACATCGGGGATAATCCCGCCGCCGCCATAAACTACTTTTCCTTCAGGGGTAACGTATTTTAGTGAATCGGCAACCTTAATACTGTCTGCGTGTATCAATTCGCCATTGCGGTAACGCTTTTCATAATCATTGTAATAGGTGTCATTTCCATTTCCATAAGGCCGCTGAATGGAACGACCCGTTGGAGTGTAATATCGGGCAATAGTCAACCGCACTGCACTACCATCGCCGAGTGACATTTCACGCTGCACCAATCCTTTTCCGAAAGAGCGGCGACCAATTATGGTTCCCTTGTCATTGTCTTGAAGGGCACCAGCCACAATTTCGCTGGCAGAAGCAGAGTTTTCGTTTATTAAAACGTAGAGTTTGCCATGTTCGAAATCGCCTCGGCGCGTAGCGTATGTTTTATTGATTTCGCCACTTTTATTTTTTGTAATAAGAACAAGTTTGTCGTTTTCCAAAAATTCATCAACTACCCGTTCTGCAGTCGAAATGTAGCCTCCTGGGTTGTTGCGAAGGTCCAAAACAAGTTTTGTGATACCTTGGTCTTTCAGTTTTTCGAGGGCGCTTTCAAATTCTTTATAAGTGGTTTCGGAAAAACGGTTCAGTTTTATATAACCCAAATCATCTGACAGTTTATAGGAAGCGTCTACACTCACCAATGGCACTTGTTTTCTCCGCACCTTTATTTCCAATGTTTTGTTTTCACTCGGGCGGTAAACGTCCAAAGCAACTTTGCTGTTTATTTCGCCTTTCAGATAATTGGAAATGCTATCACGCTGCACCAATTCGCCAAAAAGTCTTTTGCCGTCGGCGTAAAGTATTCTGTCGCCACCTTTAATTCCAGCTTTTTCTGCTGGTCCGCCTTCAATGGCACGAATTACGGCAATGGTATCTTTGTAAACATAAAAGCTAACGCCAATGCCCGTGAAGGCACCGCGCATATCGTCTGCATTGTGTTGGTATTCACTTTTGGGAATGTAAACCGAATGAGGATCGAGGTTTTCAAGAATTCCGTTAACCGTGACATCCACAATACTGTCGGTGTTTACATTGTCAACATATTCATAATCTATGTAGTCTATAAGCCTGTTGAGTTTGTCTTTTTTTGAACTAGTGGCAAATATTTTTTCGGTGTTATCGTGAAAATTGAGCTTGGATCCAATAAAAACACCCGCGGCCAACGCCAATCCAATCCACAGAGGCAAGTATTTTTTTTGATTTCCCATTATTCTGAATCTAAATCTGAAATGTGTTGTATGCTTACTCCCGCTTTTTCTAAAAAGGCAATGCCAGAGTTGTCTTTATATTCGTTAAGATAGACCATTCTTTTTATGCCCGCTTGGTGTATCAATTTGCTGCATTCTTTGCAGGGCGACATCGTGATGTAAAGTGTTGCTCCTTGGCAAGCTTGTGTGCTTGATGCTACTTTTAGTATTGCATTTGCTTCAGCGTGGAGGACGTACCATTTTGTGTAGCCTTCGTCATCTTCGCAAATGTTTTCAAAACCAGTTGGAGTGCCATTATAACCATCGCTGATTATCATCTTGTCTTTCACAATAAGTGCGCCAACCTGTCTTCGCTTACAATAAGAAAGTTTGCTCCATTCTTGGGCCATCCGCAGATAGGCAATATCATACTTACGTTGTTTGCTGTCCTTCATACTTTTAAATAGGTAGCGAAATTACTTGGAAGTTACACCACTGCCAAAAAAAAAGTTGTTAAGTTATTGCCAAAGTGGATTTGGAGTTTAGATGGGTTGTGAGTTGAGAAGTATAATACATTCCAAACCATTATTTTTTAAAGACGACCAACTCCTTAAAATATCCAGTTATTGATAAGCATCGGTATTACCATTCCTATTACTAGTGAAGAAACCACTAAGACCCAATCTCTTTTATTGAAACGGAAGATGGTTTGAAAAATGAAGGCGATGATTAAAATGATGATTACCACGATGATCTGTGCAGTTTCAATACCTAGGGCGAATTCGAGTAATGGCAAAATACCGCCACCGCTGTCCAATGCTGTAAAGAAAGAAGCAAACCCTAATCCATGAATCAATCCGAAGAAAATAGTTACAATATAAAAAATGCCCATTTTTTCCACTTTTTTCTCTTTTCCTGCTGTAAAAAGGTTGAAAAGAGCTGTAACTAAAATGGTAACTGGAATTAAAAACTCAATAACTTTCCCAGAAACACTCACCACATTATAACTCGCTAAAAGCAGTGAAAGCGTGTGGCCAAGAGTAAACATAGTAACCAAAAGCAACAATTTTTTCCACGAAGAAAAAGTATAAGCAGCGCAAAGCACAATTAAAAAAAGAATGTGATCGTAGGCTTTCCAATCCAGCACGTGGTGGAGGCCAAGGTTAAAATACAACCAGAAATCAGACATTGGGGACGGGGTTTTTCAAGGTTTGCCCAAATATAGCGATTGTTAGCAATACTTTTACCTTGAAAAATTAAATAATTACCCGCACTTCTCCTAACTGTTGCACCCTGTATGGAAATTGTTCTCCTGGCGCACCAATGAACATAAAGTTGACGGGGATATGCCATCTCTTTGATAGTTCATTGATTTTTTCGGGGCCAAATACGCCCGATTCTTCTACAAATTGAATTTTTATGTCTGGATATGCGCGGTCAAGTACTTCCACATCTTTTTTTAGATTGTTGGCGACCAACATTCCTTCATCAAGTACAGCCACAATTTTTAACCTTTTGGTGGGTTCGTTGTTCTTTATGTAAAGCATCACTTTGTTAATTGTTTCCACGTTGTCGTTATTTGTAAAAAACACAAATTGCTTACCCGTCAATTCCTGCAGCCTGTTTTTGGTAATGCGTTTCCAGTTCTTAAAAAACTTGCTGTTAGCGGGAGCAATATAATCTATAAACAGAAGTGCAGCTTTCAATATATAGTGATGATAAAGCATAAAAAACACCACAAAAAGTGTTGGAACCAGATATTCAAAAAAGGTAGCCAAAAACTCAGGGTTCAAGAATATGTTTCCCAACAATGCGGCAATAACCGAGGCAATCGCGATAAAAACGGACAAATAGGAAGCCCGCTCGGGCCTTGGCAGATGCTTTCTGTTAATTTTCAATAAAAGGTTCCCGACTCCAAAAAGCACCATCACTGAAAGAAAGGCAATAGTATAGACTCCAGCCAGGGAAGGTAAATCTCCGTGAGTTACCAATAGAATGGAGGTGCAAAGTGCGAAGAACAATATAAAAATTAGGTAGGGGCTTTTATTTTTGTTTCTAATCAATAGAAAACTCGGAAGCACCCTATCCAGTGCCATGCGTTCCATTAAGCCGCCAACGCCTACGTATGATGTAAGCACTGCGCCACTCAACACCAACGCTGCATCAATTCCCACCAAAAATGAAAGCCAATGTCCCCCAGAGGTTTCGCCGAGAAATGATAGTAATGCATCCTGATTATTATTTACAACTTCTTGCGGTAAAAGGCCCAGCGCAAGAAATGCGATAAGTGGATTGAAAATGCTTACAACTATCCACATATTGCGCAAGGTTTTTGGGAAAACGCCTGGCTGTTGTTCTTCAACATAATTTGCCGAACTTTCAAAGCCACTAATGCCCAGCATCGCAGCCGAAAAGCCAAAAAAGAGCGCCATGGTAATGCTTCCGCCAACGGGCATTTTAAAATTTGCGATCAGCGTATCAAAGCCATTACTGAAAAGAAAATAGAGACAGAAACCACAAAGAAGCGTCAAAGAAAAAAGGTGAAAAAGAAAGATAAAAACTGCCACTTTTGAAGACTCGCCAATGCCTAGAATAACCAACCCCATAAACAATAATAGAAGACCAATAG
The DNA here is from genome assembly GCF_007997155.1 of Aequorivita antarctica. Classification (GTDB taxonomy): domain Bacteria; phylum Bacteroidota; class Bacteroidia; order Flavobacteriales; family Flavobacteriaceae; genus Aequorivita; species Aequorivita antarctica. The sequence goes on from NZ_VORT01000001.1 coordinate 368,735, forward strand.
TAACTGGAAACACCGGAATTACATCCCAAATGCTATAAGCATATTTAACCGCCTCACTAGCAGAAAGTACGGCCGTAGCCATATAAGAAAGCACTGTTAAAGCTGCTGCAACAGAGGCTGTAGATTTTTTGGTTGTGTTTAAAAGTGCATTGTAAGCTCCTCCATTTAAAGGCAAAGCACCAACCACTTCCCCATAAATTTTTCTGAATAAAAACAAAACGCCCGCAACCATTAAAAGCGAAATCCAAGCGTATTGGCCTGCGTAGAAAATGGCGAGAGCCGAAACATATAAACAAGAAGAACTTATGTCATTGCCGCAGATGGCTGTTGCTTCTAGCTGGTTTAGTTTTTTGGGCATTAAATTCAGATTGAATATCTTAAAGGTAATTACACAAAAAAACTTTATAAGAAAGTTAATGTTAAAGTTTTATGACAACTAGAATTTAATTGAAATCTAATATAAGGGAGTATCGTTTCTTAAAATAAAAAAAAGCTCCAACATATAGTTAGAGCTTTTGTACTCGAGGCGGGAATCGAACCCGCACGTCCTAAAACACTGGATTTTGAATCCAGCGCGTCTACCAATTCCGCCACTCGAGCAAACGGGAGGCAAAAATAAACAAATATTTGTAATTTACTTAAAAATTTATCCGGCTATTTTTTTAAATATCGCTAACTATTAATTTTTACCTTTGTAGTCTATTCAAACAAAACCTAAAAAATGTCAACTCTCGCACCGGACCCCAAGATTTTTGCCTGTAAACAAAGTGAAGCACTCGCACAAGACATAGCAGATGCCTTCGGGATACCCTTGGGAAAAGTTATTACTTCCCATTATAGTGATGGCGAATTCCAACCTTCCTTTGAGGAGTCGGTTCGTGGAAGCCGTGTTTTTTTGATAGGCTCCACCTTTCCGAATAGCGACCATTTAATGGAACTTCTGTTAATGATTGATGCCGCAAAACGCGCTTCAGCACGTCATATTACGGCAGTGTTGCCATATTTTGGGTGGGCACGCCAGGACAGAAAGGACAAACCTCGTGTTCCGATTGCAGCAAAATTGGTTGCAAAAATGTTAGAAACTGCTGGAGCAACAAGAATAATAACAATGGATCTGCATGCAGACCAAATTCAAGGATTTTTTGAAAAGCCTGTGGACCATCTTTTTGCCTCCACTGTATTTCTTCCCTATTTGAGAAGTTTGAACCTTGAAAATCTGACCATAGCGTCTCCAGACATGGGTGGTTCAAAACGTGCGTATGCCTATTCAAAATTTTTGAACAGCGATGTTGTAATCTGCTACAAACAGCGTGAAAAAGCTAATATTATTTCTCATATGGAACTCATTGGCGACGTAAAAGGGAAAAACGTAGTGCTGGTTGATGATATGGTTGATACCGCCGGAACCCTTACCACCGCTGCAGATTTGATGATGGAGCGTGGCGCTCTGAGCGTTCGCGCCGTGTGCACTCACCCACTACTTTCGGGCAATGCGTATGAAAGGATTGAAAAATCACAACTACTGGAATTAATTGTTTCAGATTCAATTCCCACTAAGCCCAGTAAAAAAATTAGAGTAATAAGTTGCGCCAACCTTTTTGCAGATGTAATGTTGAGCGTTAATGCCAATAAATCTATCAGCGGTAAGTTTTTGATGTAATTTTTTTGAAAGATGAAACGCTTTTTTCAAAAGAAAGAAAAAATCAAAAATCCTAAACCGATAATCCAAAATATAATTTATCTTTGCACTCCCTAAAAAACAGCTTTTTAGGGAGTTTTTTATTAATAAATAATTTTAAAAAAAATGAAATCTATTACAATTAAAGGATCACAAAGAGAAAGCGTGGGCAAAAAGGCAACGAAAGCCCTACGTAATGCTGGAATGGTTCCTTGCGTAGTTTACGGAGGGGATGAGCCAATTAGTTTTTCAGCAGAAGAAATTGCATTTAAAGACTTGGTTTACACTCCAGACGTACACACGGTTGTAGTGAATCTGGGTGGCAAAAAAGTTAACGCCATCCTTCAAGATATACAATTTCACCCAGTGACTGATCGTATTCTTCACATCGATTTTTACCAGATTTTTGATGATAAAGAAGTATCTATGGAAATCCCTGTGCGTACCGTTGGTAACTCTCGCGGTGTTCGTAACGGTGGTACTTTACGTATTGTTACACGTAAACTTCGTGTGAAAGCTTTGCCAGAAAATCTTCCGGATTTTATTGAGGCAGACATTACCGAAATGAAAATTGGTGCTAAAATGTACACCAAGTCGATTAAAACCGACAATTACAAAATTATGCACCCAGAGAACACTGTTATCTGTCAGGTTAGAACTTCACGTACCGCTATTGTGGAAGAAGAAACTGAAAGTGAAGAAGGAGAAGAAACTGCTGCTGAAGGCGCTGATGAAAATGCTGAGGCTCCAGCTGAAGCATAAACTCTTCTTTTTAAAGATAAGTGAAAAGCATCCTGTTAATTCAGGGTGCTTTTTTTATTTTTACCGGAGATTTAAAAATATATGCCATCATTTTTCAAAAAATTATTTTCAGCGAAAACTGACCAAACCTTTATCGAAAAAGATTCCATGAAAAAATTTCTTATTGTAGGACTGGGGAATATTGGTCCAAAATATGCAAACACCCGACATAATATAGGCTTTAAAGTCGTCGATTTTTATGCCGAAAAAAACTCACTTACTTGGGAAACGGCCAAGTTGGGCGATATTACTTCACATAAATTAAAAGGAAGAACTTTTATTTTTCTGAAACCAAGCACCTATATGAATTTAAGTGGAAAGGCTGTAAATTACTGGCTCGATAAAGAGAAAATTCCGATGGAAAATATGCTTGTAATTACAGACGACTTAAATTTGGCTTTCGGAACTATTCGTATAAAAACTAAAGGTAGTGATGGAGGCCACAATGGTTTAAAAGATATTCAAAATACGCTGCAAACCACAACTTACAATCGTTTCCGCTTTGGGATAAGCGATGCTTTTTCAAAAGGAAGACAAGTAGATTACGTTTTGGGTGAGTGGGAAGCTGAAGAAGAAAAACAACTGCCCGAACGTTTAGAATTGGGCTGTAATATCATAGAATCCTTTGCCCTTGCAGGAATTAACATTACGATGAACACTTTTAACGGAAAATAATTTTGAAGAAATATTCCTCGGCCTCAACCTATAAAAATGACCGTCAAAGCGTGGTTACCATCGGTACTTTTGACGGTGTTCATATTGGCCATAAAGCTATCCTTAAACGTTTGGTGGAAACTTCTAAAAAAGAAAACCTGGATTCCGTTGTTCTAACTTTTTTTCCTCATCCGCGGATGGTGCTCCAAGAAAATGTGGATATCAAACTTATAAACACCATTGAGGAACGTACTGAATTGCTTGAAAAAACGGGACTCGATCATTTGGTAATCCATCCTTTTACTCACGCCTTTTCACGTTTGACCGCCTTGGAATATGTACGCGATATTTTGGTAAATAGACTAAAAGCGAAGAAAATTATAATTGGTTACGATCACCGTTTTGGAAGAAATAGAATTGCCGATATTGATGATTTAAAGGAATTTGGAAGAGCCTATGATTTTGAAGTTGAAGAAATTTCCGCCAAAGAATTGGACGACGTTGCAATAAGTTCCACAAAGATTCGAAAAGCTTTGAACGAAGGCGATGTTGAAACTGCAAACAGTTATTTGGGCTACTATTTTATGATTTCTGGCGAAGTGGTGAGAGGCAAAGCTATTGGCCGTACCATTAAGTATCCCACCGCAAATTTGAAGCTGAAAGAAGCCTATAAATTAATTCCGAAGAATGGAGTTTACGTTGTTCAATCAATAATTAGAGGCGAAAAAGTTTTTGGAATAACCAGCATTGGTACAAACCCTACCGTTGGCGGAAAGGAGAAAACAATTGAAACGCATTTTCTCGATTTCAATCAAGATTTATACGAAAAGGAAATCACTGTTGAATTTTTGAAATTCATTCGTGATGAAGCAACTTTCGATTCTATTGAAATGCTACGTCAAGAAATTATAAAAGATGAAATTTTCGCAAAGAAATATTTAATAGAACGTGAATAAATTTCTTTTCAAACAGGTTGATAATATTGGACTCGTTCTTTTTAGAGTCGTGTTTGGCCTTTTGATTGCTACCGAGGCCATTGGTGCCATTTTAACGGGCTGGGTAAGGCGCACTTTGGTAGATACACCATTTACTTTCAACTTTATCGGCTTCGACTTTTTGCAATACCTGCAAGGCGATTTGATGTATTACTATTTCGTAATAATGAGCATCTTCGGCATTTTTGTGATGTTGGGCTACAAATATCGTTTCAGTATGATTGCCTATGCAATTATGTGGACTGGCGTTTATTTGATGCAAAAATCCAGTTATAACAATCACTATTACTTAATGATGCTGTTGTGTTGGATAATGGCCTTTCTTCCCGCAAACCGTTGGTTTTCAATTGACACAAAAATAAATCCAAAAATGAAAAACCCTGCAATGCCTAGATGGGTGTTGTTGGTGTTAATAATTCAAGTTTGGATTGTTTACACCTTTGCTTCTGTAGCAAAGTTTTATCCAGACTGGCTTAACGCTTCCATGCCTGCCTTGTTAATGGAAGGCAAAAGTGATTTCTGGCTCATTGGAGGAATCTTGCAAAAACCTTGGGTGCATTGGTCCATTGCATACGTTGGTATTTTTTTCGATCTGCTCATTGTACCTTTAATGCTATGGAAAAGAACTCGTTTAATAGGTTTTGCCATTGCCGTTTTTTTCCATCTCTTTAATTCGTTCATCTTTCATATTGGCATTTTTCCTTATATGTCAATCGCGTTTGCCTTGTTTTTCTTTTCTCCCGAAATACTTCAGAAACGATTCCTTCCAAACAAAAAATTATACACAGGTAATGAAGTGATAGTTCCGAAATACAAAAATTTGATTGTTGGTGTGTTCTCAGTTTACTTCCTGTTTCAGCTTGGTCTTCCACTGCGCCATTGGTTTTTTAAGGACGACGTGCTTTGGACCGAAGAAGGACACCGACTCAGTTGGCGGATGATGTTGCGCTCTAAGAGTGGTAGTTTGACCGTGTGGGTGAAAGACAATGCAAATGGAGAAAAGCAGCGTTATAACTACAGAGAATTATTAGGTGACAAGCAGCATGGATCAGTAGCGACGAAACCTGATATTATGTGGCAACTTGCGCAAAAAATTAAAACTGTTGAAGCTGAAAAGGGCCGGGACGTTTCTGTTTTTATGGAAGCAATAGTACGCGTGAACGATGGAGAATACCATCCTTTTACTGACCCAAATGTAGATTTGGCTGCTGAAGCATGGACGCCTTTTAAACACAGTGAATGGATTTTACCTTCGCCTAAGGATTATAATGAAAAGGCTGTTAATGAATAAGGTGATTTCCTTAACTTTGCGCTTCAATATAATTTAGGAAAATGCTACAAGTAACCGACATTCGCGAAAACAAAGAAAAATACATAAATGCACTTGCCAAACGCGGTATTGACGCTGCTTCCGTTTTGGAAGAGGTTTTAATTCTTGACGAAGAACGCCGTGGTTCACAAGCGCAGTTAGATGCCATTTTAGCACAGAGTAATTCCTATTCAAAAGAAATTGGGAAGCTTTTCCAAAGTGGCGAAATGCAAAAGGCGAACGAGTTGAAAGAAAAAACAGTTGAACTGAAAGAATCTTCAAAACAACTGAATGAACAAATGTTAGCTGCTGCTGAAAAATTGCAGCAATTGCTCTACACGCTACCAAACATTCCGAATGATTTGGTGCCAGCGGGAACAGATGAAAACGACAACAAAGAGGTTTACAAAGAAGGCGAAATTCCAAAACTTGTTGAAGGCGCATTACCTCATTGGGAACTTGCCAAAAAATATGATTTAATAGATTTTGAACTCGGAGTAAAAATTACGGGCGCTGGTTTTCCAGTGTATAAAGGAAAAGGAGCTCGTTTGCAGCGCGCTATGATTGCTTACTTTTTAGATAAAAATACTGCTGCAGGTTATACAGAATATCAAGTTCCACATTTGGTAAACGAAGCTTCTGGCTATGGAACAGGACAACTTCCAGACAAAGAAGGGCAAATGTACCACGCGGGTATTGACGATCTTTATTTAATTCCAACCGCTGAAGTTCCGGTAACAAATATGTTCCGAGGCGATTTACTGAATAATTCCGATTTGCCTATTACTTGTACAGCTTATACACCTTGTTTCCGTCGCGAGGCAGGAAGCTATGGTGCACATGTTCGCGGCTTGAACCGTTTGCACCAATTTGATAAAGTTGAACTAGTTCGCATCGAGCATCCCGATAAATCTTATGAGGCTTTAGATGGAATGGTGGAACACGTAAAAGGAATTCTACGCGAATTGAAGTTGCCTTACCGAATTCTTCGTCTTTGTGGTGGTGATCTTGGATTTACTTCAGCACTTACCTATGATTTCGAAGTATTTTCAACCGCTCAAGATCGTTGGTTGGAGATTTCCTCGGTTTCAAATTTTGAAACTTTTCAAGCCAACCGTTTAAAACTTCGCTTTAAAGATACCGACGGCAAAAACAAACTTGTACATACATTAAATGGAAGTGCTTTAGCACTCCCAAGGGTTTTAGCAGGAATTCTTGAAAACTACCAAACCGAGGATGGAATTAAAATCCCGGAAGTTTTGGTGCCTTATTGCGGGTTTGATTCAATATAATTTTTGTAAAATTGATTACTAAAAAAGCCCCAACATTTTAAAATGTTGGGGCTTTTAGATTGTTAAGGTTTATGATTACTCCTGATCCTTTGGTAAAGACATATTGGTATAATCCAAAACAAGTGCACTAAACCAATCCCAATTAATGGATTTGTAAGGATACTTTTTCATAAACTCAGCATTGTCGCCAAAAAGAAATTCATAATTTTCTTCAAAATCACTTTTAGGTAGCCAAAGTACTTTATCACCTTTTTGCACATAATACGATTTTACAACACCACCGCCAATTGCAGGGGCGCCGCCTATTGAAAATCCTTTTGATTCTTTCGCAAAAGGATCGTGGTAAACAGAGATTATTTGACTAAACTCAGGATTGATCAACTGCATTAGAAACTCTTGCTCGTCTTTTTTGTTTTTTAATGAAACTTTTTGGTTGACGAAATAAATCTGATCATTACTTGTTAATTTGTTCACGCTGTTTCTTCTTCCCATACCATAGTTGCTGAATTTTTGGGATACTTTTCCAAATTTTTCCCAACCACTTGCGAACAAATAGGCTTCTTTAATCTGCGTTGCGTCATAGGTGTCTTTTTTGTCAGTGATACTGTCTTTAAAAACAATTTGGGCAATCTGTCCTTTTTTAGTTACAACACCTTTGCAGTACCCTTTGTGTTCTGAACCATCTTTCAGGATTACAGTTGATACTTTTGAAGTTGCAGGTTGGTTAAAACCTTCACTGAAAAAATAGGTTTTTAGCATATCGCGTTCTTCGTCACTATATTTAACCTTGTCTTGCGCATAGGTAAAACCGAAGGTCATCATAAGTACAATTGATAAAAATTTTAGTTTCATAATTTTAAGTTTTTATTGGTTGCTGTGACAATATTCCAACATTAATTTTAAACTATAAGTTTCTGTTGCTTAAAATCATTGCCCAAACCCTTAAAATAAGGCAATTGCCCTATGCAATTCAGGGGATTTTTAGAAATTATGACAAAAAAAGAGCCCAAGTGGGCTCTTTTTTTTGTTAAATAGAAAGGTTACTCTTTTTTGTAACTGGTATAATATTCCTCCATCAAATTCATCAAAGCGGATACCAAATCTTTAGTTTCAAGCAAGAGGCTGAAATACAAGGTTGTGTTTTTCGGACTCGATTCTTCGGTTCGAGTTCGGGCTATTTGCTTTTCAATTTTGTTTGAAAGGCTTGCGAAGATTTCTTCTTTTTTATTGAGTACGTTTTTAATTCGTTGAAATTCCTTTTTATGGAAAATATCCTCAATTTCATTTAAGAGTTCTTCCAAATGTTGGTCTATTTCCTGCAAATCTTTTATTTGGTTGAAGCGAAGTGCTTTGTGATTGTTGTTCACGTGCTTGTAACTCGCTTTTGAAATAAACTCTAAAGACTGGACAACATCAGTCAAATATCCTAAAATCACAAGATAGAAATTGCTTCCTCGGACGCTGGTATCATCTAAATTTTTAATGAAATAGAAAATGTTGTCGCGTAGTTCTTCAACTTCATCATTCAGCTTATTTACACCTTTTTTGCTCTTTTTAAGTTTTTTAGTGTCCTGCTTGGCTAGGCCGCGAAGCATATCGCTGTATATTTTGTTTGAACGTGAAACTACGTTACTAATGTTTTCAGCACTTTCTTGAATGATTCCCTGAACTGTTTTACTTTCGTTTTTCTTTAAGCCGCTTTTATCCAGTTTCACTTTCACTTTGTTTTTATGCGAAAGATAGTTTCTTACTAATAAAAGAATGGCCAATAACAGCAATACAGCAATCATTGCACCTCTTCCTATAAAAATTAGATAGGTTAAGGTTCCTGCTGCAGCAAAAGCTACAAAAGCCGTAAAGAACCAACCACCGATAACGTTGAGTACGCCAGCGACCCTGTAAACTGCACTTTCACGGCCCCATGCTCTATCAGCCAATGATGTACCCATTGCAACCATAAATGTTACATAGGTTGTAGATAGCGGTAATTTCATAGAAGTTGCAGTAGCAATCAATATCCCTGCAACCATAAGGTTTATAGATGCACGGATCATATCAAAAGCAGGTAGCTCGTAGGTTTTGTGTTTTGTAAGGTTTACAACCGGCTTTTCAAAACGTTTGTCTATTTTCTCCTGAAGAGAAGCTGGAATGATATAACTAAAATAAGTGGACATTTGGGTGCTGGATTTTACAAAAAACCTAGAAAGCATATTTGGATTGAATTTTTCGTGGCCGTCACCTTGTCGTGCTAAATCTATTTCGGTATCGGAAACCGTTCTTGCTTTTTTAGAAAACCAAAGGGTAAGAACCATAACACCGCCAGCAATAAAAAGCAACAGAGGTTCTGCAGGAACTTTTTCCGCCAGGCTGTGCATACTGTATTCTGATGCGGCAACCCCAGACGCAGCCCAATCAATATAACTGTGATATGCGGCCATAGGAACACCAATAAAGTTTACCAAATCATTTCCTGCAAAAGCCAAAGCAAGACTGAAGGTCCCTACAGCTATTACTATGATAAGGATGCTCTTTTTGAAAATCATCATAAAAAGTTGCGAGAAGATCGTCCACACAACGAAGCTTACACCTATTATTAACCAGGTTTCTGTTTCAATAATATCTTTAAAGTTTCCGTAAAAAGGAGTTCCTTTTAAACCTTTCATTAAAATAAAATAGCTTATTGATGTTAAAGCTACACCGCCAAAGATGGCGCCGAAATACTTCATTTTTTGTTCGGCGTGAAAAGTAAAAATAAGTCGCGAAATATATTGCACCACCATCCCGACTGAAAAAGCAACTCCTACAGAAATTACAATCCCAGAGATAATTTCTAAGGCTTTGTCGGTATTAATGTATTTGGAGAGTGCCGAAATTGATTCGGTATCAGAGTGGCCAATTTTTATTAAAGCCATAATAACAGCCGCACCCAAAAGTTCAAAAACAATGGAAACCGTTGTTGAGGTTGGCAAACCAATAGTGTTGAAGAAATCTAGCAACAAAATATCGGTAATCATTACTGCCATGAAAATGATCATGATTTCATCAAAATAAAATTCGCCTGGGACGAAGATCCCCTTACGGGCAACTTCCATCATTCCGCTTGAGAAAACGGCCCCTATGAATATACCCAAACTGGCGATAATCAGTATGGTTCTAAAAGAGATGGCTTTTGAACCTATTGCAGAGTTCAGGAAATTTACGGCGTCATTGCTTACTCCTACCACAAGATCAGCTATGGCAAGCGCTGCAAGAGCAACAATCATTAATAAATAGATATTGTCCATTGATTTATTTGTTGAAAGTAACGGCGCAAAATTACTTTAAAATAGGGTTATCAATGTTACGTAAATGTTACCAAATAAAAAAAGATTACTTAAACGCCTTAAAAACAACACCAAAATATTATTTTTTCTTTTTATGCTTTACTACATCGGCTTCGATATAAAAAATAATTTCTTCAGCTACATTTTTTAATAAATCCCCCACACGTTCCATTTTTTTTATCACCGAGAAGAGTATAAGGGCCTGACCTGTTATCTCAATATTTTGTCTTATTTCAGCTTCAATGAATTTAAATGACTTACGATTTATTTTATCGAGTATTTTGTCCTTTTTAAATACTTTTCGAGCAATTTTCACGTCCTTATGCTCGTATGCTGTAGTAATGTTTTCGAACATGGAGGTAACTGTTTCATACATAGTTTCAAACCTTAAGGCTTCCAAGAGAGATGGTTCAATTGGCTTGTTTTCCTGAACCACATATCGGGAAATGCCTTCGGCATGGTCTGCGATTCTTTCAAGATCGAAATTGATTTTACGTATGGCCATAATAAACCGCAAATCGATAGCGACGGGAGTATATAGTGCCAAAAATTTTTCGCAATCTTTTTCAATTTTTAGATCTAGCGCATTTACACGTTTTTCAGTATTTATTACTTCTTCTGCCAAGTCGCTATCGTGATTCACAAAAGCATCTTTTGCTTTTTCCACTTGCGATTGGCAAAGTGCGAGCATTTCCAAACCATACTGATTCAATACTTCGCGCTGTTGTTCTGCATTTACAACCATAATATTATTTTTAACCAAAACGACCAGTGATGTAATTTTCGGTCTGTGTTTTTTCAGGATTTGTAAAGATTTTTTTTGTCTTGTCGTATTCAATTAGCTCTCCGAGATAGAAAAAAGCAGTATAGTCACTTATTCTACTGGCTTGTTGCATATTGTGGGTAATAATTACAATGGTATATTTTTCTTTGAGTTGATATATTAATTCTTCAATTTTTGCTGTTGAAATGGGATCTAGGGAAGATGTGGGCTCATCCATCAAAATAATGGATGGTTCTACTGCCAGCGTCCGGGCAATACAAAGTCGCTGTTGTTGTCCGCCAGACAATGCCATACCAGATTTTTTTAAATCGTCCTTCACTTCATCCCATAAAGCTACCTGTTTTAGAGAGGATTCAACTCTTTCTTTAATGAAATCTTTGTCTTTTATGCCCTGAATTTTCAGTCCATATGCAACATTTTCAAAAATTGATTTGGGGAATGGGTTGGGTTTCTGAAAAACCATCCCCACTTTTTTCCGAAGCTCTTCAACATTTACTTTTTTCTTATAAATATTATCGCCATCTATCTTTATTTTTCCTTCCATTTTAAACCCATCCACATAGTCGTTCATTCTGTTTATCATCCTTAGAAAGGTTGATTTTCCACAGCCAGAGGGGCCTATAAAGGCAGTCACGGTATTTTGTTTTACAGACATATCAATTCCTTTGATTGCCATAAAATCATCATACCACACTTTTACACCTTGAAGGTCTATTTTAGGTACTTTTTTTAATGAGTGGTCAACGATCCTATCCAATGTATTTATTTTCATTATTGAAGGTTCCATAATTATTTCCATTTTTTCTGCCATTTATTTCTGAAATACACTGCGATTCCGTTCATTACAAAAGTTATTGCGAGCAGTACGATAATCGCTGCGGCGGCATTTTCAATAAATCCTGCCTGTGGTCTTGATATCCAGTTGAATATTTGGATTGGCAATACCGAAAATTCATCCAGAGGACTTTGTGGAACAAAGGGTACATATGCCAAAGCTCCTACTACAATTAAAGGAGCGGTTTCACCCACGGCCCGTGAAAGGGCAAGAATTACCCCTGTTAATATTCCACCGCCCGATGCCGGTAGAATTTGATGCCAAATGGTTTGCCATTTTGACGCTCCCAAAGCATAAGAAGCATCTTTTATGGACGAGGGCACAGCTTTAATAGCTTCTCTTGTTGCCACAATTACAATTGGAAGGATAAGTAGTGATAATGTTAAACTACCCGCTAAAACGCTGGCGCCAAGATTCATAATTCTAACAAAAACTTCCAATCCCAAAAGACCGTATATGATAGAAGGAACGCCTGCAAGATTGGAGATATTGATTTCCAATAGCCCAGAAAGCCTGTTCTTTTTTGAATATTCTTCTAAATAAATACCCGCGGCAACACCAATAGGAAAAGCAATTATAGTGGTTAGAAGCAAGATCCAAATACTTCCCATTAAAGCCGTATAAATTCCAGAATTTTCGGGTTTACGGGAAGGTAGATTTGTGATGAAATCCCAATTTATTCTAGTAAGTCCATCAATCAGTATATCGCCAATAAAAACTACAAGCAAAACCAGACCAATGAGGGTGCAAAATATTCCCCAGATTTTAAAAACCTGGTCTTTCCACCTGTTTTTGCGGATATTATTCATATTTTTTCTGATATTTTTTACGGATTTTGTAGCTGATAGTATTCAGTAAAAACGTAAAGACGAAAAGGGTGATACCTGCTGCGAAAATTGTGCGGTATTCTAATGATCCGTGCTGAACATCTCCCAAACTTACTTGAACAATATAGGCGGTAATGGTTTCTACAGGAACGGTAGGGTCCAAAGTCAATCGAGGTTGTTGACCTGCGGCTATGGCGACTATCATTGTTTCGCCTATGGCCCTAGAAATTGCTAAAATGATAGAAACAATAATCCCTGAAGAAGCGGCGGGCACAATTACCTTAAAAGCCGTCTGAAGCTTTGTGGCGCCCATTCCGAAGGAAGCTTCCCGCAACGAACGCGGTACAGCGTGCAATGCATCTTCACTTAATGACGAAATGTATGGAATAATCATTATTCCCATTACAATACCGGCGGAAAGAGAGTTAAAGCCTGAAAGACTTGGAATAAATTGTTGTAAAAATGGGGTTACCACAATCAAGGCGAAAAACCCGTAAACCACAGTAGGGATGGATGCCAAAAGTTCTAATATAGGCTTTATGGTCTTTCTGAAAGAACGCGGAGCATATTCACTTAAATAAATACTTATGGTAAGGCCTATAGGAAGTGCTACCGCAATTGCAATAAACGACGTTAACAGAGTACCCGATAGTAGAGGAAGAATTCCAAAGTGCTTTTCGGTAAAAAGAGGGGTCCATTGAGTGTCAGTGAAAAAATCGAAAATTGAGACTTCACTAAAAAACTGAAACGCCTCGATAGATAAAACCAGTACAATTCCTAAGGTAACCGCAATGGTGATCAACGAACTCGCCAAGAGGGCTCTTTCAATGACCAGTTCTTTTATTTTTTGCATCAGTAAAATTTTATAAGGAAATCAGGTGCCTGAACAGGCACCCGATTTTTCCCAATCCAACTTCTGTTTATTTGTTACTTTCAACAAAAGCCTGGAAGTCTTCTTTTTGTTTTGTGTATAGTTCTGTTGGAAGCGGGATGTAACCAACATCAGTAGATAATTCACCAGCATTTTCAAGATAATAATGTACAAAAGCCACTACCTCTGGTGATTTTACCGAAGTGCTGTTCACGTAGATGAACAAGGGTCTTGAAAGTGGAGCATAGGTTCCAGTACTAACGGTTTCCAAAGTTGGTTTTACTACTTCAGTTCCATTGTTTACACCAATCAATTTTAACTTATCTTGGTTTTCGGTGTAGTATGCCAATCCGAAAAATCCTAAAGAGAATTTATCTCCGGCAATGCCTTGAACCAAAACATGATCATCTTCACTAGCGGTATAGTCTCCTCGGCTTGAACCGCTTTTTCCAACAACGGCTTCCGTAAAGTAGTCATAGGTTCCAGAAGCGATACCGGGGCCGTACAAATGGATTTCTTCGTTAGGCCATTCTGGACGGATTTGGTTCCATTTCATTATTGTTCCTTGAGCCGCAGGCTCCCAAATTTTCTTTAACTCCTCTACAGTAAAATTATCTACCCAATCATTTTCTGGATTTACCAATACCGCAAGGCCGTCATAAGCAACTTCCAGTTCTATATAAGTAATGTTGTTTGCTGCACAGGCCTCTATTTCCTTATCCTTGATTGGGCGGGAAGCATCTGAAATGTTAGTTTCTCCTCTTGAAAATTTTTGGAATCCTCCTCCAGTACCAGAAACTCCAATAGTAACCTTTACATTGGGTTGAACACTTCTGAATTCTTCTGCAACAGCTTCAGTAATTGGGAAAACAGTACTAGAACCATCTACTTTAATGGTTCCTTCCAAATTTCCCGAATCGTTTTCAGCTTTTTCGCTTTGATCTTTTTTATTACCGCAAGCTCCTACTATGAATGCCAGAGCGATAATTGTTATTATTTTTTTCATTTTTTTTAGTTTAGTTTTTGCAGTACAAAGAACCGATTTCTATGTTATGTGAATATTACTTGAAAGTGAACAAATTGCAATTAATACCTTTCTGAGCCTAAACTCACGAGGCTAAGTTTTAGAAATGGATATCCATTTGAAGACGGTACATCAAGTTGTCGTTTTCACCGCCAATTGTGGTATAGCTAATATCAGTTTGCACCTTTAACTTATGGCCTACAATATATTTTGAAAGGCCAAGAGTGTATTGGTTTTCAACATCTTTACCAGTTATGTTTTGATCTAAATCAATTGTTGTGTATCGTCCAGCAACTTCCCAATTTGATTTAAAAACATATCCGGCTTGGAGGTTTAAACCATTACCAACCTGAACCACATCGCCAGTTAAGGTTCCGTCAGAGTTTTTTGCTAAAGCATCCTCTGCGTCACGGTTGCTATACTCGGCCATAAGTGAAAAGCCTCTGTATTTGAACATTGCATCAACAAATAGGGTGGAAATATTAGTTTCGTAAAAACCTTCATCATTAGCCATATAGGAGCCTTGGTTGCTTCGGTTTTTAACCGCATTGTGGTTAAAATCATACGTGGCTCCCAATGCAAGTTTTGGAGTTTCTTCTCTTTGAAGATCGCCTCCAACATAATCGCCTTTACCGCTAAAATTTCCTAGGGGTAGAATTTCAAGGCGGCCAGTGTATTGATGACCTCCAAGATTGCCTGTAGTAACATTTCTGCCCTCACCTTGCGAAACTACTATCATTTCACGCATTATGAAACTTTCAGAAAAATCTGTATGATGTCTTAATTGAAGTCCTAGATCTCGGTCTATATTAAATCTGCTATTTAACAAGGAACGATCTACAAATTGTAGATTGGCGGATGAAACAACCCGCTCTCTGTTTCCTGGTAATTTGGTCTGACCGACCCAGAGTTCAAAATTTTCGTAGAAATTCCACATCACAACCGCATCGAGAATATAGTTTGGCGAATCGCTTGTAAATGGTGAGGAACCGGCAATGTCTCTATTTGAAAGCCCTAGTTCAAGTTTATATTCAAGTTTTGGGGTATAGGCAAAACCACTGAATTTTAATCGAGCTCTTCGAACCAAGAAATTTGATTCAGCTTTTCCATATTGGTCGCCATCGTAATCCCATGATGTGGTTGAGAGAAATTGCATTCTGGCGGCCATATTCATGGACCAAGTACTGTCTTTACCTACTATGTTTAGTATTCCCTTACCAAATCTCGGCCCTTCTATTTCTTGTGAAAAGGCACTAAAGGATAGAATTAGCAATAAAGCTGTAATTAACTTAAGTTTCATTTAAATCGTTTTTAGTTTTTGTCACTGCAAAGGACTGACTATAAAATATTTTGAATGTTTCTTTAATGTTAAGTTACTTTACTAATATTGGTGCAAAAAACAAAAGAAAAGGGCTGCTCAATTAAGAACAGCCCAGTTTTAAAATCTAGTCGACAAAAACTAAACGATTTTAAATATTGCCTATTTAAAGACAATTACAAAGGAAATTAATCTGTGATTATTTTATGTGAATTTAGTTTTATCAAATCATTAAGTTATTATTTTTATAAATTTATTAATAATTAAATAATTAGAAATCAGATAGTTGCAGGTTTAGTGTTACTAAAACGTTATGTAATCGTTTCTTAAAGGTTAATTTTGTAAATTTGAATATTCAGAATATTTAAAAGCCTTACAAATGAAAAATATAATCACAATTTTAGCAATCGCATTATTCACTTCAGTTTCCTTTTCACAGGATACTAAGAAAAACACATACTTCTTGGATGGTGATGTTATTGAAGCAACAATCTATCACGATAATGGAATGATTGCACAAACAGGATATTACTCTAAGGAGAACAAGCTTACTGGAGAATGGGTGAGTTATGATCTAAAAGGAGAAAAAACTGCCGTTGCACAATACAATAATGGAGAAAAAGTTGGCACTTGGTATTTCTTTACGGATAAAAATATTAAAGAGGTAAGCTATATGGATGCTCGTGTTGCCAAGGTTGTTACTTGGAAATCTTCCGACACTCAAATTGTTGTAAATTAAGAATAAAGATTAATATGTAAAAACCCCGGTTTCAATTGAAAGCGGGGTTTTTGTTTTTTGCTAATTCAATACTTTATTCAAAAACGTAGCCAGTCCAGTTGAACAAATCTCTGCTCACTGTTGGAAGGGTTCCATCTGTTACATTTATAGTTGCTCCAGCAGTTGTCTTGATGTCTGTAATATCAAGACCTGTTGAAGAATCTCCCATTACAGAAAGATTAACTGAAGAGCCTTTTGCATCTCCTTTAGAGTCTGTTAAATCGATGAAATCTGCTGCTTTTGCATTTGCATTTGCAAAGGCTACGTATGCATTGGTTAGTGTAAGACCACTACCTCTTCGCACTTTAATCATATCAGCCATTTCAATTGCTGCTCCATTTATTAAAACCAAACCATTAATAGTTGGGTTTGATTGTCCAGTATCACCAGGAGAATTTCCGTCAAGGTTTCCATCGCCTTCCAATCCACGTGGATCTTCAGTAATTGATGTGAAATTGGCTTCACGCAAACCATAAAGATTGGTTGCAGTTCCTGTCCATCCTTGGGTCCAGTCAAACAAATCGTCTTTTGCGTTTACTGCTATTGCATTTGTAACGTTTACTGTTCCGCCGAAAAATTCATAGGCATCATCATCTCCATAAAATACAGCTACGTTTTCAATTACTGTTTCATTTCCTACTGCATAGAAAGTGATTCCGTTGAATTCTTTATCACCGTTAATACGAGCTCCAGTATATGAAGCTTCCACATATTTCATAACTCCAGAATTATCGTTAGCTACAGTTCCACCGTAAGTTAAATCAACAACTTCAGTAGTTGCAGTTCCACCACCACTAATTGGTGCTTTCCCTATTAAAAGAATACCACCCCAATCCCCAGAACGTGGATTTGAAGCATTAGATGTAAATTTAATTGGAGCAGCAGCAGTTCCAGCAGCGTTAATTTTGGCGCCTTGCTCAATGGCTACATAAACATTGGTTCCGCCGGCAACAGCTTTAATAGTTGTTCCTGGCTCTACACAAAGTGTTGCGCCAGCCTTAACACTTAAAGGGCCAGTAAGAATCCACACGGTGTCATTGGTAAGACAAACATCTGCGGTAACATTACCTTTAAGATCCAAAGGATCTAAATCTGGATCATCTTGAGATGCTATTATACCGTCCTTTTCAGCTTGTACTGCGCAAGGCTCGCAGGCAGAACCGCCACAATCGATACCGGTTTCATCGCCGTTTTGAACTCCATCATTACAAGTAGCGGCCACAGGTGTGGGGCTATCGTCTTTACTACAGCCAGTAAGGGCTAATGTTGCGATTACAAAGCTTGATAAAAGAAATTTTTTCATTTTTTTGTTTTGTTTTAAAAGTTTGATGCAAAGAAACAATTGTGTTGTTTCGTCACGCTTAGGTTAATATTATCGTTTTGTTAATTGTATTTTTTAAAATGAATAGGAAACACCGGCACTAAAAACCACACCTCTTTTGTAGGTTTCAACTGGAACTTCCTGTCCGTCGGGCAATGCAGCATTTGGAACTCCAATATTGTTTACATCTTGTGTCAATTTGTATTCAGGATTCAATATGTTTTTTATGTTAAGCTTGATTCCGAAGTTTTCATTGATGGCAATTTTGTTGATGAAATCCAAGGTTGGAATAGCCGAAAGCATAATATTGTTCTTTCCAGAGCCAGGGTTTGCGTCATCCCCGCCAGTTCCCAAAGAGTAAATACTTTTGCTGTTGTAATTAAAAACTACAGAGCTGGTAAGGCCACTTTTTTTCTTTTTCAAATTCAAGGTTAAATCTGAGCCCAAGATGAACGGAGAAGAACCTTCCAGTTCATCTTCTTTATTGGTGAAACGTACGGTAAGATTATCCGTTGGTACGTCTTCTAATTTTTGATTTGAGTATAAATAGGAAGCATTTAACCCGAAAGTCAATGTTTTTTCACTGTCTGAATCATTTGAAAGCTTCAAAATGTTTTTTCTCAGTTCAAGTTCAACACCTCCAATAGTTGCATCACCGGTGTTTACATAGGAAAGTTCGCCTGCGGCAGAATTCACTTCAATACGGTTAATTGCGTTTTTGATGTTTTTGTAGAAACCAGTAACTGCAACAATTTCACCAGGGCTGAAATAGTATTCATACTTCAAATCCAAATTGTAGTTGTCTGCCGTTAACAAATCTGGGTTACCAAAACTGTTGAAACTTACGTCTTCATAAAGAAAAGGCGCCACTTCCTTAAACTGTGGAAGGGTATAGGTTTTGCTTCCTGCCAAGCGTACAATACTGTTTTCGTTGAAATTATATTTCAAATTGAAACTTGGAAGAACGAAATTTTCATCAATCAATGAAGGGTCGGTATTTGGGTCGTTTGTTGATGCAAGGTTGGTGTCAAAATTTACTTCTTGTTTCACTTTTTCGTAACGAACGCCTACGTTTGCTGAAAAGCTATTTGAAAAATCATAACTTACTTCTCCCAAACCTGAATGAATTGTTCTGGTTCCGTCATAAGTGAAAGGAATGAAAGGGTCTTTTCCATCACGGCCATCACCGCGGTTTGTTGTCAGTCTGAAAATTTCCTCATTCAGTGATTGTTGATTGAAAAGTGAAGTGTCTGGATTGTCAATATCAACTACTGCTGGACTGTCTAAAATATAGTTTATTTGGGTGTAATTGAAAGTTCTGTCTGTGTCTCTATAATTGTATCCCAAACGGATTCTACTATTTTTACTGTCTTCGTTTTTTCCGTTTAATGCATAATCCAAATAAAGCTTTCCGGCTAAATCGTTTTCTTCAAGACTTGAGTAAAAGCGATTGTTAAGCGCGCTACCCGAAGCAGCTCTCGCAACGTCTGAATTCACATCAATAACATACGTATTGGTTCTTCGGTCTGGCTCGTAACCACGGATTGTATTGTAAGAGGCTCCCGCTTCCAAACTTAGTTTTTCAGTAAGGGTAAGGGAGGTTAAAAGTTGGTTTACGAAAAGATTATTTTCGTTTTCTTGTTGTCTTCTTATAAAAGCACGAACTGGATTTTCAGGCTCGTCATTTTCGGTAAGACCCGCTTTCAGTCCGTAATAATCAGCAACGCTTTGGCTGTTGTTTTTGATGAACATACTGTTTGCGGCAATATAATCTCCTTCCTGAAAACGCCATTTCACATTGGCCATCGCCAGTTTTGAAACGCTGTATTTATATTCTGTTCGGTTAAACTCCTGATTATAACCGCCAGCAGCGTTTATCCTGTCTGAAGTTCCTTCGCGGTATTCATATTTATTATCAAAATTACCTACGAAGAAAAGGCTTAACCTATTGTTGCCTATATCAAAACGTTTTCCGCCAGAAAGAGAATAACTAGAGTTTAGTTGGGCGTTTTGCGTGCTTGGCTTAAAGTTGTTGTCAAAAGCATGTACATTCAAATCTGTTATTGGAACGTGTACATTATGGATATTGCCAATGTATTTGGCGTTGTCCATAATCAAAAATTCCTTTCCAACAGCTCGTGTATTCACTTCCGGGGAAATGGAAAACTGCAAACTGCTCGGTCCGGTTAGCTCTTTGCTTACAATATTTATATTGGCTCCCGCAACATCGCCATAAAGCGGCACAGAAAAAGTTTTGTTGATACCAACGCTCTCAATTACATCACTAGAGAAAAAGTCCAACGAAATGTTTTTATATTCCGGATCTTCGGAAGGAAGCGGCAATTCATTTAAAGTTGTAGAATTGTAACGATCGCCCAAACCGCGAACAAATACGTTCTTAATACCTGCCTGTTTTTTAACACCCGTTACTTTGGTCACAGCGCCTTCGGCATCACCAACACCTTTTCTTGAAAGGTCTTCGGCTCCTATGGATTGGGTAATTCCTACAGCTTTTTTCTGTTCTAATAATAAAGCTACCGCACTTTCCCTTCGGGTGGTGGTTTTAATTACCACTTCATCCAGAGCGGCTGCACTCGCGCTCATTGGTACGTTTATATTTGTAACCTTATTTTCAATAACGGTAACATTAGGAATCTCAACAGTTTCATAGCCAACAAAACTAAAAACAACTGTATAGGTTCCAGGCTTAACGTTTTCAATTGCATATAAGCCATCAATATCAGAGGTTACCCCTATTGTGGTTCCTTTAATAAATACGTTTGCAAAAGGCAAAGGTTCATTATTGTAATCTGTATCTGTTAGTTTACCTACTATAGAACCACTTTCCTGTGCAATGGTCGCTACGGTAAAAAAGAAGAATAAAAGTTTAAAAATAGTTTTCATTTTTGTCGTTTGATTTATTGGTGCAAAGAAACCGTGCTTGTGTAACTAATGTGTTAATTGGCTGTTATCAATTAGTGATTTTAGGGTTAGCTAAATGTTATGGAGATACCAAAAAAATTATTGTCCTACCCTTTTGAAAATAGTATCTTGCCTTCAAATTTTATAAAGATTATGATGCAATGGGAACAGTTGCTCTCTTTACGGAAGCAAGGGAATAAAAGCAAAAGACTCAGGATAGAAGAAAACGAAACTCGCTTGGGTTTTGAGGTGGATTACGATCGCGTTATTTTTTCATCGCCTTTTAGAAGTTTGCAAGACAAAACACAGGTTATTCCACTATCAAAGACTTCTTTTGTGCATACCCGATTGACACATAGTTTAGAAGTCTCTGTAGTTGGCCGCTCTTTGGGTAGAATTGTTGGAAAGGAAATATTGAAAAAACATCCGCATTTGCAAAATGTACACGGCTATCAATTCAACGATTTTGGAGCTATTGTGGCTGCGGCCGCTTTGGCGCACGATATTGGCAATCCGCCTTTTGGTCACAGTGGTGAAAAAGCCATTGGCGATTATTTTTTAAACGGAAAAGGCAAGCGTTTCAAAAATCAACTCACCGAAAAAGAATATCAGGATTTGGTGGACTTTGAAGGAAATGCCAACGGCTTCAAGATATTGACCGAATCTAAAAACGGTGTTGAAGGCGGTTTGCGGTTGACGTATGCTACTTTGGGCGCGTTTATGAAATACCCAAAACAATCCCTTCCCAAGAAACCCACAGCTCACGTTGCCGATAAAAAATTCGGCGTTTTTCAAAGTGAAACAGATTTTTTCACGGAAGTAGTTTCTGAACTTGGTCTTTTAAACCGAAACAATAATGGTTTTGCACGCCATCCGCTCACGTTTCTCGTGGAAGCAGCTGATGATATTTGCTACACGATAATAGATTTTGAAGACGGCATCAATCTGGGTTTAATTGAAGAAGAAATAGCGCTGGAATATTTGATTAATCTGGTTCGAAACAATTTAAAAACAGAAGTTTATTCGCGTTTAAATACGCCACAGGACAGATTGGCTTATTTACGTGCGATTGCCATTAACACCTTGATTGCCGAAGCCGCCACTATTTTTATTGACAATGAGGAAGCTATATTGAAAGGAACTTTTTCCGAAGCTTTGCTTGACAAAAGCCAATACAAAGCCCAGATCGCAGATATTATTAAAATAAGTATTGAAAAAGTGTACCAAAGCACCGAAGTGATGGAAAAGGAGATTGCCGGTTATACTATATTGTCAACTTTACTTGATGTATTCACGACGGCTTATGAAAACCATTACCACGGTAAGGCGCGTCATTATGATAAGTTATTGTTGAGAATGTTTGGATGCGATCTTTCACAAAAACCGCAGTCGGTTTATGAATATATAATGGAGTGCTGTAGTTTCATCTCCAGACTTACTGATGGGAACGCCCTTCAGATTTTTCAGAAAGTAAGAGGGAATTTGTAGATAAAAGTGAACGTTGCGTCGAAATATGTTAAAAATTGAATTTAAATAGGGTTTATCACCAATTTTATGATATTTTTATAAATTCAATTTTTGGAAATTATATATCAACATTTTTTTTGATCAATCATTTCTGATCGTAATCACCTAAAAACTTAATTTTTATCTTATGAAAAAAATTCTTTACTTAATTATCATTTTTGCTGTAAATGTTTCCTTTGCACAGGATTACAGCAGTGTGATAAAATCGTACCTTCAACAAAACCGAGCGCAATATTCGCTACAACAGCAGGATATTTCCGATATTTCGGTTGCTTCGCAAAGCTTTTCAAAAAGCTTGCAAGTTCAAAATGTTTATGTTGAACAACGCCACCAAGGCATTAAATTGTTCAGTTCTGTTTCCTCATTCGTTATAAAAGATGGGGCAGTAATAAGTGCAAAACTTTCTTTTACTGAGAATGCTGCTGCAAAAGTAAATAGCACTTCGCCATCTATTTCGGCAGTAAACGCAATATCAAAAGCTGCAAACTGGCTTGGTTTGGAAAACCCTTCAAATCTTAATTTGTTAGAAACAATTTCAGATAATAGCTACATTTTTTCCAATGGCAATATTTCATTGGAAAACATTCCAGTAGAACTTGTTTATCAAAAAATGGATGAAACGGGTGCTTTAAAACTTGCTTGGGATTTGAGTATCTCTCTTAAAGATGCCTCTCATTATTACAGTGTTCGTATTGATGCCCTTACTGGCGAATTATTGGATACTAACGATTGGGTAGTGAGCTGTAACTTTGAAGGTTCACATTCTCATGCCAATACTGGCAGTCTGCTTTTCTCAAATAATAAGGTAACCAATTCAAGCCGTACGCTTGGTGATGGTTCTTCCTATCGTGTATTTGCTTTGCCATTGGTTGCTCCTAACGATGGAGATGATACAATAGTTTCTGATCCTTCTGACCCAACAGCTTCCCCATTTGGATGGCATGATTGGGATGGTATAGCAGGTGCAGACTTTACTGAAACTAAGGGTAACAATGTTTTGGCAAATGAAGATCGAAATGGAAACAATGGTAATGGTGGAACTGCTGATGGTGGCCCAACACTTACTTTTGATTTTCCTTTTAACCTTCCTCAGGTCCCAGTTAACTTTTTGGATGGAGCGCTTACCAATTTGTTTTATATGAACAATATGATGCACGACATTCTGTACCATTACGGTTTTGATGAAGAAAGTGGAAACTTCCAAAAAAATAACTATGGCAATCCTGGTAATGGAAATGATTTTGTTGTTGCTGATGCACAAGATGGTAGTGGTATGAACAATGCAAACTTTGGAACACCACCTGATGGCGGTGCACCAAGAATGCAAATGTATCTTTGGAATGCCCCAGGCAAGGTATTGGGAACTTTTCTTACCGTGAACAATGGTCCGTTGGCTGGTGTTTATTATGCAGCCGATTCCAATTTTGCGCCACCATTGCCAGTTTCTCCTATAACTGCAGATCTTGTGGTGATAGTGGATGACAGTGGCGATCCAAATGACGGTTGCAACAATGTAACTAATGGCGGTGATTTGAACGGTAAAATTGTGGTAATCAAAAGAGGAACTTGTGCTTACAATATAAAAACGCTCGCTGCACAAAATGAAGGTGCTTTAGCTGTAATAGTTGTGAATGACGTTCCTGGAGATCCTCTTGCAATGGGAGGAAATGGTTCTGGCATCACAATTCCGGCCATTATGGTATATCAATCAGACGGAGAGGCTTTAATTACCTCACTTCTAAATGGAGATACCATTAGCGCAACATTGGAAAATGACGGTTCTGGAGATGATC
Source organism: Aequorivita antarctica (assembly GCF_007997155.1). Taxonomy (GTDB): domain Bacteria; phylum Bacteroidota; class Bacteroidia; order Flavobacteriales; family Flavobacteriaceae; genus Aequorivita; species Aequorivita antarctica. The sequence goes on from NZ_VORT01000001.1 coordinate 392,787, forward strand.
CTTTCCAAAGAGATGGAGATCTTGACAATGTGATAATCGCACACGAATACGGCCACGGTATTTCTAACCGTTTAACTGGAGGCCCTAGTCAAGCTGGCTGTCTTCAAAATGAAGAGCAGATGGGTGAAGGTTGGAGCGATTATTTTGGATTGATACTAACAATGAAGCCAGGTGACTCTAGAAATGATTACCGTGGTATTGGTACCTATGCACTAGGCGAAGGTATAGGTGGAAGAGGTTTAAGAACTAAATATTACAATACAGACTTCGCAGTAAATGATTTTACATACAATAGTATTAAAACCCAAGCAGTTCCTCACGGAGTGGGCTCCGTTTGGACAACTATGCTTTGGGATTTAACTTGGGACTTGATTGACCAATACGGTTTTGACTCAGATGTTAAAAACGGAACTGGCGGTAATAACATTGCGCTTCAACTTGTTATGGACGGAATGAAACTTCAACCTTGTAGCCCTGGATTTGTTGACGGAAGGGATGCTATACTAGAAGCTGACCTGCTTGCTAATGCTGGAGCTAACAGATGTCTTATCTGGCGTGCTTTTGCCAAGAGAGGTCTTGGAGAAAATGCTATTCAAGGAAGTACCAATAGCAGATCTGATGGAACCGAGAATTTTGATATTCCAGTAGGATGTGAGCTAGGTATTTCTGATAACTCAACTTTTAACAATTTCATAGTTTATCCTAATCCTTCAAATGGAGAGCTTAGCATTAAATCTCGAATTGATGTTGGAGAAGCTACAATCTCTATTTTTGATATGAATGGTAGAAAGGTGTTCAATCAAACAGTTGAACTTCACCAAAGTGCAACTATCAACGCATCTGGTCTTACTTCAGGTATATACTTGATGCAGATCAACAGTGCTGACCGTTCGCAGACAACTAAATTGATAATCAACTAAGATTAGATATATTTTTTAAAACTCAAAAGAGGCTCGAAAGAGCCTCTTTTTTTATAAGTTTTTTTGAAGGATTTGATTTATTTTTTCTGAAGAAATACCTGCAATTTCCTGCAATTCTGAAACGGTACCCTGTTCGGGAAAAACATCCGGAATACCTATAATTTCAATTTTGTTTTTATAGCCTTTTGAAGCAGCAAAAGTAGCTATCGAAGATCCCAGACCGCCAATAATCGTTCCGTCTTCAACCGTAATAATTGTTTTGTATTTCTTGAAAATTTGATGCAGAAGCATTTCATCCAAAGGCTTTAAGAAACGCATATCAATCAAACCAATTTTTTCCTGTTGTACAGCTGATAACATTCCAATTGCTTCCAGAGCATTATCTGCTATTGTTCCAATGGTTAAGACAGCTATTTCATTCCCTTCTTTTAAAACATCAGCTTTTCCTATTTCAATTTTGCTAAAAGGTTTTTGCCATTCCATAATCCGCCCCCTACCGCGCGGATAGCGAATAAAGATGGGTAGCTCCAATCCTTGTTGTGCAGTAAACAATATGTTCCGAAGTTCAACTTCGTTTCGAGGTGCAAAAATGATGAGGTTAGGGATGCAGTTTAAATAGGCCAAATCAAAAATACCGTGATGCGTTGCTCCGTCTTCACCCACAATCCCAGCACGATCTAAACAGAAAATTACAGGTATTTTTTGGAGGCACACATCGTGAATAACTTGGTCATAAGCTCGCTGCAAAAAAGTGGAATAAATATTACAAAACACGTTAAATCCTTGGGTTGCCATTCCTGCGGCAAAAGTAACCGCGTGCTGTTCTGCAATACCCACGTCAAAAGCTCTTTCGGGGAAAGCATCCATCATGAACTTTAAGGAACTTCCTGTAGGCATTGCGGGAGTAATACCTATAATTTTTTTATTTTTTGAAGCAAGTTCAACCAGTGTTTTTCCGAATACATCCTGAAATTTTGGAGGCTGAGCATTACTGCTTTTTGGAGCGAGATCGCCGGTAAGCGCATCAAATTTACCTGGCGCATGATACACGACTTGATTTTCTTCGGCTTGGCGTAACCCCTTGCCTTTGGTTGTAATTAGGTGTAGCACTTTTGGTCCTGGAACATTTTTAAGTCTTTCTAATTCTGAGATTACGATGTTCAAATTGTGGCCATCGATTGGTCCAGAATAGTTGAAGTTTAGTGCTTCAAAAATATTGTCAGCATCTTTTGCGCCATTGAATTTCACTTTGGTAAAATAGTTTTTCAACGCACCCACACTCGGATCGATGCCAATAGCATTATCGTTTAAAATTACTAAGAGGTTAGTGTCTGTAACTCCCGCGTGGTTCAACGCTTCAAAGGCCATTCCACTGGCAATGGAAGCGTCGCCAACCACGGCAATGTGTTGTTTTTCTATTTCACCTTTTAATTTTGAAGCGATTGCCATTCCGAGCGCTGCAGAAATTGCAGTACTGCTGTGGCCTACACCAAAAGTATCATATTCACTTTCGTCGCGTTTTGGAAAACCGCTGATACCACCCAGTTGTCGGTTTGTGTGAAAAATTTCTTTTCTTCCTGTCAAAATTTTATGGCCGTAAGCTTGGTGGCCTACATCCCACACCAAAATATCATCGGGCGTGTTGAACACATAATGAAGCGCAATGGTAAGTTCTACTACGCCAAGGCTGGCACCCAAATGCCCCTCTTTTGTAGCTACTATATTTATAATAAATTCACGAAGTTCCAGCGCCAATTGTGGCAATTTTTCCTTCGGGATTTTCCGCAGGTCTTCGGGGTATTTTATAGTACTTAAGATATTTTCTGACACGATGCAAAGATACAGCTATTGAGAATTTGTTAATTGGTGAATTCGTTAATTTGTTAATTCGTAATTTCGCTTTTTCAAATTCTGATTAAAAGCCTGAAATCTTGAGTATAATAAACCCATACAACGACACCTATTTTATGAAACGCGCCCTGCAAGAAGCTGAGGCTGCTTATGAAAAGGGAGAAATACCAATAGGTGCGGTAATCACGATAAACAATCAGATTATTGCCCGCACACATAACCTCACGGAAACACTGAACGATGTGACTGCCCACGCCGAAATGCAGGCCATTACCTCTGCAGCAAATTATTTGGGGGGGAAATATTTAATAAATTGCACGCTGTATGTTACTATTGAACCCTGCCAGATGTGCGCAGGGGCTTTGTTTTGGAGCCAAATTTCAAAAATAGTTTATGGTGCGAGGGATGAACAGCGGGGCTGTATTTCTTTAAATACAAAACTACATCCCAAAACAGTAATGACTGGTGGAGTGATGGCTGAGGAAGCTTCACAACTTCTAAAACGTTTTTTTATCGAGAAAAGAAATTTAAATTAGGCTTCGATATAATTCTGATGAAAAATCGGAATCACTCAGCCCTAAAAAAAAGCCTTTCATTTTTGAAAGGCTCTTAAATCCATAACGTATATCTTTTAGTCGTGGATTACGCGAACTTGAGCCGCAACACGTCCTTTTCTTCCTTCTTCTTCAACATATTCTACTTTGTCACCTTCGTTAAGAGCTTCTCCGTTTAAGCCGGTTACATGTACAAAAATGTCTTTTCCAGTATCATCATTAGTGATAAAACCAAAACCTTTAGATTCGTTAAAAAACTTTACTGTTCCTTCCATTGTAAATAAGAAATAAATTAATAATTAGATACAAATGTATAATAATTATGATTTCATGTGTTAAGGAAATGAAAATTTTTTAAAAATCACCAGTAGTTTAAATCTTTTTATCTTTTTGGTAATCTTGCATCTTTTCAATGTTTTCCTTGGTGAGCATATAGTCTTTTACGCTTCGATTTTTCCATCGGTGATAGATGAAAAGTGGCATTAAAACAAAAAAACCAACCATTAAAGTAAGGCCAATAATTAAATTTCCTGTAGCTTCATCTTCGGCCTTAATATAAAAACCTATGCCCAAGGCAATGAGAACCGAAATGAACAAAATTGTCAAAAAATATTTCATCTTATTTTATTTTTACTCATTACTGAATCATTTCCCCGAAAAATCAATCAATTTTCTTCGATATGCTGTTAGTAATTTAGATTTTGAAACGAAGCCGTAGTATTCCCCATTGTTGATTACCGGAAGATTCCAGGCCCCAGTATCCTGAAATTTTTTCATCACGTCGGTCATTTTATCTTCGTTTAGGTCAATCAATCCTGGCGGGCTGTGCATAAGCTCACTGGCTTTTATTTCTTCGTATAAATTTTGGTCAAACATTACGGGTCGCAGGTCATCTAAAAGAATGATTCCTTCCAAGGCATTTGTTTTTTTGTTCAGCACTGGGAAAAGATTCCTTTTGGATTTTACTACGGCTTGATGTACCATTTCGCCGAGATTCATTTCAGGGTAAACAGCAATGAAATCGCGTTCAATTACCGTTGTAATGTCCATTAAGGTGAGTACCGCATGGTCTTTGTTATGAGTAATAAGATCGCCTTTTCTACCCAGTTCCATCGCATAAACAGAATGGGGAATAAAATATTTGGTAAGCGAAAACGAAATGACTGCAGTAACCATTAAGGGTATAAAAAGTTCGTACCCACCGGTCACTTCAGCAATTAAGAAAATCGCTGTCAAAGGTGCATGCAACACTCCCGCCATTAAGCCAGTCATCCCAACCAAAGTAAAATTACTTTCTGAAACAGGGTGGTTAAGAAATCCGATGTTATTAAGAATTTTTGCAAAACAGTTGCCCATTATGCTTCCCATAAAAAGTGTTGGCGCAAAAATACCCCCCACACCACCTGCACCAAAAGTGAGTGCGCTGGCTATAATTTTAAAAACTACCAATCCAGCCAATAGCAATATAACTACCCAAATGCTGGAAAGGTCTAAATTGAAAAAGTTATTTTCCAAAGCCACTTTCGGGTTGCCCTGAACCAAATTGTTTATCACGTCAAACCCTTCTCCATAAAGTGGCGGGATGAAATAAACTAAAATCCCCAAACCGATGCCCCCGATCAATAAACGTTTAATAGGTGAACCAATTTTCTCAAAGAAATCTTGGATGTTGGAATACATCTTTGTGTAATAAATGGAAACCATTGAAGCTACCAATCCCAAAAGAATATAAAAAGGAATGTCGTTGATAACGAATTTGTCTGTGATTTTAAAAGGCAACAATACGTCGGTTCCCAGAAAGAAATACGAAGTTGTAATAGCCGAAACCGACGCCAAAAGCAAAGGAACCATGGAAGCTAGGGTAAGGTCCAGACTGAAAACTTCCACCGCAAAAATAATTGCGGCGATAGGTGCTTTAAAAATGGCGGACATTGCACCAGCTCCTGCACAGCCAATCAGCAAAGTTCGCGTTGACTGGTTCAGATGAAAAATCCGTGAGAGATTGGAGCTTAACGCTGCGCCAGTTGCCACTGTAGGTCCTTCCAGTCCAACAGAACCTCCAAAACCAACCGTGATTGGTGCTGTAATTAAACTACCAAACATTTGAAAAGGTCGCATAAAACCTTTTCGTTTTGAAATTGCATAAAGGGTTGATGGAATTCCGTGGCTTACTTTGTGGCGAATTATATAACGCATTACCAAGAATGTCAAGGTAAGCCCGATAATAGGAAAAATAAAATAAAATGCTGTTTGGTAATGTGCAATAAGCTTCCCTTCCAACAAATGTTGGATGAGGTGGGTGAGGTTTTTTAAAACTACAGCCCCCATTCCTGCCAAAAGCCCAACCACAATGCTCAATATAAACACAAACTGTTTATGTGAGATGTGCTTTATCCTCCAAATAAGGAAGCGTGTTAGTAAGTTTCGTTTTTGTGTGGGCATTGGGTTTCTAGTTCCGAATTTAGTTTGTCAAAATCTTGTGGAAAAATTTGATATAAGGTTTCCACATAATCTCTATTATTATAATAACCATTCGCAAAATCTACTTTTGCATCTGCTAGCAATTTTTTTGCGGTTTCACAATCTTCTTTTTCCTTTAGAATTAAGGCTTTGTAATATTTTCCGTCTGCAGAATGGTCTCTATTGTAAAAAAGCAGTTTGTCAAAATCTTTCAAAGCTTCGTCAAAATTACGCTTTTCAAAATAAGCAATTCCACGGTAAAGAAATGCTGTTGGTTCAGCCCAATCTTCACCACTTTCTTCAGTAATTTGGGTTAAATATTTTTCGAAATAGCTGATGGATTTTTCATAATCCTTCAATCCCAAATAAGCAATGCCGCGCCAATAATCTACGCTATGACCCTGTGGCGCATCTGTAAAATTTGGTGTCAAAGTGTCTGAAGCGTCAAAATCTGCAATGGCTTTTTTGTAGTCACGGTAAAACCATAAATAATTGTAGCCTCTATAAGGTTGCCAAATAGTGGCATTGCAGGCTACCGCTTTATCCATTTCAACCTTCCATTTATTCGGCATTCCCCGTTTTAAATAAGCAACTGAAAGCTCACGAACAGCATCACAATTGTCGGGGTCTGCTGAAATAGCTTCTTCAATACGGGTCATGCTTTTTGGTGAACCTTGGGGAAGGTGGCTTCCTCCATCAAAAATTTCCACAGATAATTTTTTGCGTTCTTCTTTGGAAAGTGCACTGTAATCCTTGCCTTTTTCTGAACATGAAAATGCCAGAATCAGCACGAATATACTAAGGAAGTATTTCGGTAATTTCTCCATTTTCAATTTTATAGGATACGTAATGATAATAATTTCTGGGCACTTCATTATATGTATAAACTGCCCAATGCGAAGGATCTGAAGTAATTTTCAAAAGCTGATCTACCATTTCTTTGGTATGTGGAGCTTCTACATAATCTTCGTTAATTTCAATAATCTCAAACCAACCGGGATTGCCTTCACAATTCACCAAAAACCTGAAATTTACATAACCAGAATCTGTATAACCTTCGTTTTTATATGCTTTTAGAACGTTGTCCTTAAATGTTCTTTTGTTGTTTTTGTAGGCATCAAATGGAGCTCCGTGATGGGTTTTAAAAATTGTACCATCATCACATAGAGAATAGGTTTGGCTAAGTAGTGCGGTGTTTTGGTCTATAAAGCCTATGTAATGTGGGTATTTTTCTTCATCAGTTGCATATTTTCCATAGTAGTTATAATAAATATAACTGCTATAACCGACAAAGGCTAAAACAAGAAAACCAATAACTAATGCGGTGATCTTTATTGTTTTTTTCCAATTCATCTTTAAAGCTATCAAAAAATCCTGCAAGTGCAGGATTTTTTATTATGATTTTATTTCGACCTTCAAATGAAGTTCCTCAAGTTGTTTTTTGTCTATTGGTGCAGGCGCATCTATCATCACGTCGCGACCTGAATTGTTTTTTGGGAAGGCGATGAAATCACGGATGGTTTCCTGTCCACCCAAAATTGCAACCAATCTGTCCAAGCCGAAAGCAATACCGCCGTGAGGTGGCGCGCCATATTGGAAGGCGTCCATCAAAAAGCCAAACTGTGCTTTTGCTTCTTCAGGTGTAAAGCCTAAATAATCAAACATTAAGGCTTGTGTTTTTTTATCGTGAATCCGTATTGAGCCACCGCCAATTTCGTTTCCGTTTAAAACTAAATCGTAAGCGTTTGCTTTTACTTCCCCCGGATTGGTGTCCAAAAGTTCCAATTGCCCAGGTTTTGGAGAAGTGAAAGGGTGGTGCATGGCGTGGTATCGGTTTGTTTCCTCATCCCATTCCAATAGCGGGAAATCAACTACCCAAAGTGGGGCGAATTCATTATTTTTCCTCAATCCCAGTTGCTCTGCTAAATGCATACGTAACGCACTTAACTGTGTTCTCGCTTTATTTTTTGTTCCGGAAAGTACGCAGATTAAGTCGCCCGATTTTGCATCGGTTGCTTCTGCCCACTTTGCCAAATCTCCTTGGTCGTAAAATTTATCTACGGAAGATTTATAAGTACCGTCTTCGTTGCAACGAACGTAAACCATTCCCATTGCGCCAATTTGTGGACGTTTTAGCCAATCAATTAAATTATCTATTTCTTTTCTGGTGAAAGCATTTCCACCGGGAACTGCTATTCCGACTACCAATTCTGCTTGGTTGAAAACGCCGAAATCCTTGTGTTGTGCAACTGTGTTAAGCTCACCAAACTCCATCCCGAAGCGAATGTCTGGTTTGTCGTTTCCGTATTTCGCCATTGCATCATCATAGGTCATTCTTGGGAACTCGGAAACTTCCACGCCGTTTATTTCTTTTAGAAGATGTCTTGTCATGCCTTCAAAAGCGTTCAGAATATCTTCTTGTTCCACAAATGCCATTTCGCAATCTATTTGTGTGAACTCTGGCTGGCGGTCTGCACGCAAATCTTCATCGCGGAAACATTTTACTATTTGAAAATATTTGTCCAATCCGCCTACCATCAATAATTGTTTAAACGTTTGTGGCGATTGCGGAAGCGCATAAAACTGCCCTTCGTTCATTCTGGAAGGAACTACGAAATCACGCGCACCTTCAGGAGTTGATTTTATTAAATACGGGGTTTCCACTTCAATAAATCCTTCATTTGAAAGATAATTGCGAACAGCCATTGCAACCTTTGAACGGAAAATAAGGTTTTCACGAACTGGCTTTCTACGGATATCTAAATAACGATATTTCATTCGCAAATCCTCGCCTCCGTCTGTTTCGTCTTCAATGGTGAAGGGTGGGGTTAGGGATTCGTTTAGAATATTTAGTTCAGAAACCAAAATTTCCACATCGCCGGTGGGCATGTTTGGGTTTTTGGATTCGCGCTCAATAACGGTACCTTTAACTTGGATTACAAATTCGCGCCCCAGTTTTGTAGCTTTTTCAATTACTTCCTTGGAAGTTCTTTCCTCGTCAAAAATAAGTTGGGTGATGCCATAGCGGTCGCGAAGGTCTACCCAGACCATAAAACCTTTGTCACGGGTTTTTTGTACCCAGCCTGCAAGGGTTACTTCTTTATTTATATCTGCCGCGCGAAGCTGGCCGTTGTTGTGTGTTCTGTACATAACATTTCCCGCGTAGGCGGGAATCTTTTGAATTAAACCTAAATTGTATTGAGGGAGCAAATTTAATAAGTATTAAATGAATTGGAGTGGTTTTGAAGGGATTATTATTTGATTGCCAAGAATACACGAATGTATAAAAAGAAAGACCTACAAGGTCTTGAAAATCTTGCAGGTCAAGAAATATTTCGGAATACTCAGTGAGTCTATTCTTTTATAAATTTTTTCACTACAGTATTACCGTTTTCATCTTCAATATTTATAAAATACATGCCGCTTGATAGGTTGGAAACATCTATGAAGATTTGGTTTTCAAGCTTTCCATTTTTAGTGCTTAAAAGTTTGCCTTCTATGTTGAAGATTTTGACTTTTAGATTTTCTGTAGGATTTGTTGCACTTAAAAACAGTTTGTCTTTTGCGGGGTTGGGGTATAGACTAAAGTTCGCTCTTTTTAAATCTGTTAAACTTAGACTACAATCCTCACTATATGAAGACCAATCATCCTTACACCATCCTTCAAGAGGAAATCCTTCACATTCAGGATAAATAGCGTTTTCGTCATCCACTTGAATGCACATTAAACTTACATTACCTGTGGAAAACATTCCACCCATATTGTGATTATTACCATTATTAAGAAATAGACTGTTTAGCTGATTATCATTGCACTCTAAATAATTAAGATTATTATTTTCAGACAAATCTAATCCCGTTAAATGATTATTGGAACAAACAAAAACTTCAAGATTCAAGTTTTGGGTTACATTTAAATTATCTATTAGGTTATCCCAACAAAGTAATGATTTGAGATTTAGGTTTTGAGACACTTCTAATGTAGTTAATTGATTGTTTGCACACCATAATCTCTCAAGATTTAAGTTTTGGGATATGTCTAAATTGCTTAGAAGATTTTCTTCGCACCATAAGTATTTGAGATTTATATTTTGAGTGACATTTAAACTATTTAACTGGTTAAATATGCAAGTTAACTTTTGAAGATTCAGGTTTTGTGACATATCTAACATAGTTAGTTGATTTCCTGAACAATATAATTCTTCCAAGTTTACAAAACTTTGTATTCCTTCCAAAGATGAAATGTTTTTATAGTTCACAGATAAATTCAATACTGCTTCGGCTTCACTCACCTGTATTTCACCGTCATTATTGGCATCAACGCCCTCCTCAATAAGAGCATTTTTAAAGTTCGTGTCGGGAACATTTACAATTTGCGCAAAAGAATTTGCACTAATGTTGAATAGCAGAAGGTATAATAGTGTTTTCATAATTTATTCTTTTATAAATTTTTTCACTTCCATCTTACCGCTTTCATCTTCAATATTTAGAAAATACATACCGCTGGTTAGATTGGAGACGTCTATGGCGGTTTGATTTTCAAGTTCTAAAGTTTGGTTGCTTAAAAGCTTGCCCGCTACGTTAAAGATTTTTATGGTTAGATTTCCAGTGATGTTTTTTGAACTTAGAAACAATTCGCTTGTCGCGGGGTTTGGGTATAGATGAAATTTATTTTTTTGAAAGTCTGAAGTGGAAAGTGGGTAACTTTTAAAAATGGCATAACCCATTAAAGGACTTGACATAGAAAGTACCTTGCCTCCATTATCTTGAGTGATACTGAACCAAAAGCCGCCGGCAATAAAACTGAAATATTCATTTTCAAACCAGTTATGTTGCTGTATGCCACAATCATTTGTGGTTGCCGTAAAACTCATGTAACCCAACTCATTTGGTGGAAAAAGCTCGTAAGTACCGCTAAATGTATTACAGGCGCCTTCACCATTAAATGTTAAATCTTCTGAAATGTCTAAATAGGGAGAAATGGGAGGATTTATAAGAGAAACATCATAAAAAGTGCCCAAATCTGTACTCATAACTTCATATAAATACCAGGTATTTTCAAAAAGCTGTGGGTCTTGCGCAAAAGAAATTGCACTGAGGTTGAATAGTAATATGTATAGTAGTGCTTTCATAACTTTGATGGTTAATAGACTGTTGATCTTTTAAAGGTAAGCCTAAACCTACAAAAATAAAAAAGGGTTTTTCCTATTTTTCACGAAGTCCGTTTCCTATAATTTAAAAACCCCTTGGAAAATAACTTCCAAGGGGTTTTTAAATAATCTAAAATTAAGTTCTCGCCTGAACTTCGACACTTCGGCTGCGCTCAGTGCAGGCAAGCTCAGTGTGACACGCTCAAACGGACAAAACGGTTACTTACTCTCCATTCTCAGTTGGTCCTTCGCTTTCAATTTCTTCAACTCCTTCATTCTGCGTTTTTTTCTAAATCTAATCTTGGCGCGGTTTACCAAATAAAACATTACAGGTACCACAATCAAGGTTAGGAAGGTCGCGAAGATCAAGCCAAAGATAACCGTCCACGCCAGCGGGCCCCAGAAAATAACATTGTCACCGCCTATGTATATGTTTGGATTGTAATCTGTAAACAATCCAAAGAAATCTATGTTGAAACCTATTGCCAAAGGTACAAGCCCAAGCACGGTGGTAATTGCGGTAAGCAATACGGGGCGCAGACGCGATTTTCCTCCTGCTATTATGATGTCAAAATACTGTCTTTTAGTAAGCATATCGTCATCGTCCATTTCTAGGTCGTTCATTTTTCGGTCTATCAAAATCTGGGTGTAATCTATGAGTACAATGGCGTTGTTCACCACAATTCCCGCAAGGGAGATGATACCCATCATTGTCATAATAATTACGAAATCCATATGGAAAATTACCAGACCGAGGAACACGCCCGCCAAGCTTAGAATAACCGATGTTAAAATAATCACCGGTTTGGAAAGCGAGTTGAACTGCGCCACCAAAATAAGCAAGATACCGCCCAAGGCATAAAACAATGCCATTAAAAGGAAACCCATGTTGTCTGCCTGTTCTTCCTGCTCGCCCGTAAATGCTAGGTTTATGTCTTTGGGGAGTTCGTAGTTTTGAAGTTCCGTTTTTAAGTCGGTTACAATTTCCGTAGCGTTGTAACCACCGATTACGTTTGAATACACTGTGATTGTTCGCTTTAAATCTTTCCTTTTAATAGAGCTGAAGGAAGCGGTGTTGTTCTTAGTAACCATTGCGGAAATAGGTATTTGAACAATATTACCTTGATTATTCCTGAAAGTAATTGGCTGATTGAAGAGTGCGCTTTCATCATAGCGTGTTTTTTCGGAAAGGCGCACGTTTATTTCGTAATCGTCGTCGCCTTCTTTATAGGTGGAAACTTCCTCTCCAAAAATAGCGCGTCGCAGCGTTTGCCCAATCTGTCCTGTGGAAATGCCTAGTTGACCTGCTTTTTCACGATTTACGGTAACGTCCATTTCGGGCTTGCTTTTGTTCACGTCTATCTTCAATTCTTCAATACCGCTGATGCCCAAACCTTCAATATAGGAACGCAGGTTTTCAGCTTGACGAAGCATTTCTTCATAGTTTTCACCAATCAATTCAATGTTAATAGGATAACCAACAGGAGGTCCGGCAGCATCTTTTTCAACAATAATAGAAGCTCCTGGGAAACCTTTTACAGATTCTCGGACTTCTTCCAAAACAGTACTACTTTTTACCCCACGACGCAATTGGAAGTCGCGCATGGAAAGGGTTATTTTTCCTTTTTGCGGCATTTCGTTGCTTTGCCCTCCATCGGTTTGCGGATTTCCTGCACCTTGACCCACCTGCGAAATGGCAGATTCTACCATATAGTTATAACCGTTATCATCATATTTTGAGATGGCGTCATAAACGCGTTGCTCAACCTGCTTGGTAAGATCGTTGGTTTTTTCAATGTCTGTTCCCTGCGGATATTCTATGTAGGTAATAATCTGGTTGGGTTCATTTTCGGGGAAGAAAAGCACTTTTGGTTGTGCAATTCCCACTAAAACGAAAGACAGAATTAAAAGGATAATTGTTCCGAAGAAAAACACGTAAGCTTTTTTTCCGCGCAAAGCGTATTTGAGAACTCGTTCGTAGAAATTCTCCAGTTTTTTAAGGGATTTGTATTGAAAATAATCCACAGCTCCTGCCAACACATATTTATATAACCAAAGCAGGAGGGCAGCAAGTATGGCCAAGTTTCCAAAACCTCGGAAAGCGGCAACATCCATTGCAAAACCAGCAACCAGAAGCAAAATACCTACGCCCAGCAGAATCAAGCTCCAGCGGATAAGTTTCTTTTTTGTCATGGATTCTTCTTCAGTTTTCATAAACTCTGAAGTAAGCATGGAATTGATAATCAAAGCCACAAACAGCGAGGATGAAAGCACCACTGAAAGCGTGATGGGGAAATAAATCATAAACTTACCAATCATACCTGGCCACAGCCCAAGTGGAAAAAATGCTGCAAGAGTAGTGGCAGTTGAAGCAATAATAGGCCAGGCGATTTCGCCCATACCTTGTTTTGCGGCCTTTCTAGGCGACATGCCTTCGCTCATTAAGGTGTACACGTTCTCAACCACCACAATACCGTTATCTACCAGCATTCCCAGACCCATTACGAGTCCGAAGAGTACCATTGTGTTTAATGTAAAGCCTAATGATGATAAGATAAAAAGCGACATTAACATAGAGAGCGGAATGGCGAAACCTACAAAAAGTGCATTTCTAAAACCAAGGAAGAACATCAATACAATTACTACCAAAAGCACCCCGAAGATGATGTTGTTCACCAAATCGTTCACTTGGTTTTCGGTTTTGATGGATTGGTCGTTTGTTAAACTAATGTATAGACTCTGCGGCAAATAGTTTTCCTGTTCTTCGGCGACTATTTTCTTGATCTGCTCAACGGCCTCGATCATGTTTTTTCCAGCGCGTTTTTTTACATCGAGCATTACCACGGGTTTCCCGTATTCACGGGCGTAGGTTGTAGCGTCTTTCTCCTTAAATTTTATATCGGCAATATCTTTTAGGAAAATAACCCCATCGTCTTTTTTAACGACTATGTTTTCCAGTTCTTTTGGATCTTCAATTTCACCAGTGATACGGATGTTTTTTTGAACGCCGTTGGTAATGATATTTCCTCCGGAAATTGTGCTGTTTTCACCTTTCACAGCATTTATTATATTGTCAAAACTTACCTGTGAAGCGGTCATTTTATAAATATCCACAGCAATTTCAACCTCTTTTTCCTCAGCACCACGGATGGTAGCTTCTTTAATTTGTGGAAGCAGCTCAATTTTATCTTGAAGATATTCGGCGTACTCTTTCAACTGCTGTACAGGATAATCTCCTGTAAGGTTGATGTTGAGGATGGGCATTTCTTCGGAAAAATTCAAATCGAAAACGTTTGGCTCTACTTTTCCGCCATTGGTTAGCGTAGGCCACGTGGTTTCAGCTTTTACCTGATCTACCTTATCTTTTACCAATTGTTTTGCAACAGGAATCTCTACGCTTTCCTCAAATTCAACAATAATAATAGAGTAATCTTGAAGGGTAGTGGAAGTGATTTCCTTTACTCCGGCAACGTCTTTGAATTCTTCCTCCAAAGGTTCTGTGATGAATTTTTCAACATCCTCTGCCGAGTTTCCAGGATTTACGGAACTCACATAAATTTTGGTTTCAATAATTTCTGGAAAAGCCTCGCGTGGCATGCTGTAATAGGCGAAAGCACCCAAAAACAGGATAATGGCCATCACTACATAGACCGTCATTTTGTTGTCAATGGCCCAAGACGAAATACTAAATTCTTTATACGGATTTTTGCTCATGGTGCAAAGTGTTTCTTAGTTTTTGATGGTTACTTTTTGACCGTCGCGAAGGGTTTTTGCACCTTCTTTAATTATGGTATCGCCTTTTTTGAGGCCTGATTTTACTTCAGTATGGTTTTCATAAGAAAGTCCAGTTTCAAGAATGATGCGTTTTGCTATTCCAGTGGAGTCATTTACAGGTTTGTATAGGTAAGCAATGGTTTCACCCTCGGCATTTTCCTGTAAAATATTTTCGGGAACGGTAATAGCATTTTCAGCGCTGTAATCGTTCACTTTTACAGTGGCGATGAGGTTTGGTTTTACCAATCCGTCTTTGTTTGGAATCTCAACCTGTATGTCAAAACTTCTATTGTTTGGGTTGATGTAATTACTCACCTGGCGCACCGTTCCGGTGAATTCTTCGTTGATTGAAGCTAAGTTCACTTTTACCTGTGTTCCTTTTTTAATATTTTTTAGGTAGGTTTCAGGGATGGATGCTTTCACATACATATCGCTCAAATTTACTAAACGGATTATCGGGGTTTGGCCGGGAACAACCACTTGTCCTGGATCTGAAATAATTTCGTCCACTACACCGCTAAAAGGTGCTGTAACGATTGTTTTTCCTAGCTGAGAACGCATTTGTTGTGTGGCATTTTTGGCCGCTTCATAATTGGTTTTAGCCTGAAGAAATTGGATTTCAGAACCTATTTTTTGATTCCAAAGTTTTTCTTGACGTTCAAAAGTTGTTTTGGCCAGTGCCAATTGAGCTTCTTGTTGTGCTACTTGGCTAGACATTCCGCCATCGTCTATTTTTGCAAGACGCTGTCCTTTAGAAACGCGCTGACCTTCTTTTACATATACATTAGTAAGCACTCCTGAATATTCAGCGTTAAGCACTACGTTTTGGTCTGTTTCCACGTTGCCTTGTACTTCAACGTAGTGTTTAAAAACACTATCCTTAATGACTTCAGCAGTAATTAAAGCTGGGCGTTCTTTCTTTTCGTTTTGATCTATGTATTCGTTTAGCTTATCGATATCAGCCTTAAGTTCACGCTGTTGTTTGTTCAATTCGGTACGTTTTGCTTTTACCGCTTCCATATTATTGGAACCAATTACCGCATCCACCGATTTGTTATCACCGCCGCAGGAAGCCAGTGTGATTAGCGTAATAAGAAATAGAATTGATTTTTTCATTTGTTGATTTATTTTAAAATAGTCGATTAGATGAGATGTGTTTTAATATTGGCCTTTAATTTCTTCGTAATTAATGCGCAACTGCGGAATATTGAGAACAGTTTCTAGATTTGCCTTTTCATTAATTACTTGCAGCATAGATTGAAAATATTGCTGTTGTGCTGTGTAAAGTTGTGTTTGGGCTTGACGTAAATCAAAACTTGTTGAAAGACCTTCTGTGAATTTTATTTGATTTTTGTTTTCTATTCTTTCAGCCAAAGCAAGGTTCTTCCTTGAATTTTCATAGTTTTCTATAGCGAATTGATAATTGCTTTGAGCTGTTGTAAGATCAAGTTTTATTTGTTGTCTGGTTTGTTCCAACTCAGTCTTAGATTGATCCAACGCAATTTTGGTGCGTTGAACGGCTGAACTCCGCATACCACTGCTGAAAATTGGGATATTCAAACTAACTCCTAATACAGAAGATTGATACCATTTTTGGTCACCATTAAAAAAACTAAAATCCTCACTATTGGCAGAAGTGCCATAGTTTACAAAAGCGGAAAGCCTAGGAAGAAATTTGCTGCTTTCAAGTCTGTTTTCAAAGTAGCGTTGCTCTGTTAAATTAAAAGCAATTTTATAATCTACGTTATCTTCTATTTTTATTGACGAATCTAAAAGCGAAAGGCTTATATTTTGACTGGCCAATTGATCCAGATCATCGGTCAACGTTATGGGAGCTTCCACATCAATTCCCAAGGCAAGATTGAACATTTGTTTGGCGATAGCCTGACTTCTGCGGGCGTTGTTTAGTTGGGTTTCTATGTCCAAAAGTGTTATTTCAAGTTGTTCCACGCTTTCTTCTTCACCTAAACCGTTTTCGTAAATTTTTCGGGTTTCGAAAAGGTTTTGTTCAAGGTTGGCTTTGTTTTTATCAAAAATATCTACCAATTCCTGCGCCAGTAAAACACTACCATAAGCGTTGATTACTCCTTTTCTGACTTCCAAACGTGTTTTTTCGTTGGCGTTTTCTGAATATCTCAAAAATGCTTTGGCTGCCTTAAGACCCACGAGATAGCTCCCATCAAAAATTAATTGATTTAGCGTTGCAACCGCATTTGCATTTTGTTTTGTTCCGAAGGTAATCGGCACAAAAGTACCGGGCTCACCTCCGCCAAATTCAGCGGGAATAAGGGATACAGGTTGTTTCAAGTTATTGTTATAGCTTACACTTCCATCTATCTGGGGCAAGCCTTGCGCCGTGGTTTCCCATTTTTGCTTTATGGCTTTTGCAACGTCGCGCCTTGCATTTATGGATGTGTAATTGCTGTCTAGCGCAAAGGTTACGGCCTCTTCCAAGCTGAAAGTGTAATTTTTCTGCTGTTGTGAAAAAGCTAAAGTAACTGATAGTATTAAACTGAAAATCAAAAGTTTTTTAGTCATTGGTTTGATGCTCTTTGATGAATTTTTTTAGTGTTAAAAGTCCTTCTTCCGTAACAATGCCCCGTAAATGGTATTCAAGATATTCTTCGGTAAGGAATTTTGTGGAAAATTTTTCAATTGGGAAAAGATATTGATCCTTGATGCCCGTAATCCCCAGAAAATAAAGACGGGCAATAAAATCGGTGTCCAAATTGCTTCGGTACAGCCCTTGATTAATGCCCTTAGTGATATTTTTTTGGGTACACTCCATCATTTTTTCAAACTGGTTCTGATGTAGTTTCTTGCTTATCTCCGGATAATATTTTTGAAGTTGGTACTGTGGCGAGGATTGGTCATCTTCGAGTTTACGCAAAATGAATTTCTTAATTTCGAACAATTCCTCAATAGGATCTTGGTCCAAAGCGCAAATTTGGTCTATGCCACTGGTAATGCTGTTCATAACGCAAAAAGTACATTCCTTTACCAGAGCTGTTTTATTCTTAAAATGAGTATAAATGGTTTTTTTTGAAATAGCCATTTCATTGGCAATGTCGTCCATAGTGACACTCTTAAAGCCAAGCTTTAAAAACAGTTCTGTTGCTTTTTGGATAATTTTTTCTTTCATAATAGGGTGCAAAGATATATCACGGAAACTTTTAAAACAAAAAAAGTTTCCTAAGTTTATTGTTTTTAACATTGCGTTAACAACAAACCTATTTTTGAGTTTAAGTTGTGTGCTTTTGCTTTGCTTGTTTTACTTTAGCCGAAATTTTTTGACGGATGGAAATTTTAAAAAAATATAACACAAAGCTACAAGAGCATCTTGAGAAAGCTGTTTTGCAAAAGGAGCCTCACCAACTCTACGACCCTATAAAGTACATTCTTTCGTTGGGGGGAAAACGAATTCGTCCCTCACTGACGTTGATGGTGTGCGATTTTTTTGGTTCAGATTTTAAGAAAGCAATGAGCGCCGCATTAGCGGTTGAACTATTTCATAACTTCTCCCTCATCCATGATGATATTATGGATAACGCCCCTTTGCGAAGGGGAAAAAAAACAGTTCACGAAAAATGGGACGTAAACACCGCCATTCTTTCTGGCGATGCGATGCTAATTTTGGCTTATCAATTTTTTGAGAGCTATGAGCCAAAAATGTTTCAAGAGCTTGCAAAACTCTTCAGTGAAACCGCTTTACAGGTTTGCGAGGGCCAACAACACGATATGGATTTTGAAACACGTGATGATGTTACACTGGTGGAATACATAAAAATGATAGACCATAAAACTGCAGTCCTATTGGGTGCAGCAATGAAAATGGGAGCTATCGTAGCAGAAGCATCGGAAAGTGATAAAGATAAAATTTATCAATTTGGAAGAAATTTGGGTATTGCCTTTCAGTTGCAGGATGATTATCTAGATGTTTTCGGCAACCCAGAAACCTTCGGAAAACAGGTGGGTGGCGATATTATCTCTAACAAAAAAACTTTTCTGTATTTGATGGCGGTAGGGAACGGCTCTTCAGTTCAAGCTGAGGAACTGGAACATCTTTTCAGCATTAATCCGAAAGATCCAACAGATAAAATTTCAACAGTAAAAGAGATTTTCCTTACCTCTGGCGCGGCGAAGGCCACTCGCGATGAAATAGAAAAATATAGCAAAAACGCTTATTCACTTTTGGAAGCCATAAATATTTCTGAAGAGAAAAAGGAAATGTTGCGCGGGTTTGGAAACAGCTTAATGCAGCGGAATATTTAAAAATTAAGAAGCAAATTCCATTTTTCCTGGCTAATTTATTTGTGAATATTTTAATATTTTCAACCATATAAATATGAAGATTCCAGTCAGCTAGTTTATGTATTTGTTGTATTTTTGTACCGTTTTATAAAAAATACCCTTTGCATATCTATCATGGATAAATTTTCTTTTTTAAACGCGATTCACCCATCTCAAATCGCGGAACTTTACGAAAAATATTTACAATACCCAGATAGCGTTGAGCCTAGTTGGCGAGCGTTTTTCCAAGGTTTTGATTTTGGAACTGAGAATAGTGCTCAAGATTTCTTTGGCACAAGCGAAGCTTCGGAAGCTCCACAATATGCCGAAGGAGCAAATTGCGAAGATGTTGTAAAGGAGTTTCAGGTTGTTAAATTAATTGATGATTACAGAACCCGTGGGCATCTTTTTACCAAAACCAATCCAGTACGGGACCGCAGAAAGTATACGCCAACCTTGGCAATAGAAAATTTCGGTCTTTCGCAGCATGATCTTAAAACAACTTTTAGGGCAGGCGAGATTATTGGTATAGGTGAAGCTACACTTGAAGAAATAATAAGACACCTTGAAAGTATTTATTGCGATTCTATCGGGATTGAATACATGTACATCCGCAGACCGGATGAAATTCAATGGATTCAGAACAAGCTGAATGTAAATGATAATCAGCCTAATTTTTCCCAGGAACACAAGAAGCATATACTTAAGAAACTTAATGAAGCTGTGGCTTTTGAGAGTTTTCTTCATACTAAATACGTTGGTCAAAAGCGTTTTTCTTTGGAAGGAGGCGAAAGCTTGATTCCTGCTTTAGACACCCTAATTGAAAATGCAGCAGAAAGAGGTGTGAAAGAATTTGTAATGGGAATGGCCCATCGTGGACGTTTGAGCACCCTTACCAATATCTTCGGGAAAAGCGCAAAAGACATTTTTAGCGAGTTTGACGGAAAGGATTACGCACAGGATATTTTTGACGGCGACGTAAAATACCACTTGGGCTGGACTTCAAAACGCAAAACCGAATCTGGTAAAGAAATTAATTTAAACATTGCTCCAAACCCCTCACATCTGGAAACAGTGGGCGCAATTGTTGAAGGGATAACAAGAGCAAAACAGGACGATCACTATAAAGAAAATCCGAATAAAGTATTGCCAATTATTGTTCACGGCGATGCTGCTATCGCTGCACAAGGTATTGTTTATGAAATTGTGCAAATGGCACAGTTGGATGGCTATAAAACACAAGGAACCATTCATATTGTGGTCAATAACCAAATTGGTTTTACTACAAACTACCTCGACGCGCGTTCATCTATTTATTGTACTGATATTGGTAAGGTTACACTTTCTCCTATACTTCACGTAAATGCTGATGATGTAGAAGCTGTTGTTCATGCCATGCTTTTCGCTTTAGATTTTAGAATGGAATTTGGACGTGACGTTTTTATCGATTTGTTGGGTTACAGAAAATATGGACACAATGAAGGTGATGAGCCACGATTCACACAACCAAAGCTATACAAAGCAATTGCAAAGCATGATAATCCGAGTAATATTTACGCAGAAAAGCTAATTGCTGACGGTGTAATTGAAAAAGGCTATACGGATAAACTGGAGCAGGATTACAAAGACAAACTAGAAGAAAATCTTGAAGATTCCAGAAAAGAAGATAAAACCACAATCACTCCTTTTATGAAGGATGAGTGGGAAGGTTATGAATATGCCGAAGAAGATAAAATGATGGAGGCGGTTGATACCACTTATGATTTGGAAAAGTTGGATGAAATTGCTGAAGTCATTACCAAGTTGCCTAAGGATAAAAAATTCCTCAGAAAAATAGCCAAACTTGTTGAGGCAAGACACTCAATGTATTTTGAAGACAACAAACTAGATTGGGCTATGGGCGAACTTCTTGCTTATGGATCGCTTTTAAAAGAAGGTCACGACGTGCGTATGAGCGGGCAAGATGTGGAACGCGGAACATTTTCACACCGTCACGCTGTTATAACAGTTGAGGACAGTGAGGAAGAAGTTGTACTTTTAAACAATCTGAAAGGCAAGCAAGGTGAATTTTATATATATAACTCACTGCTTTCCGAGTACGGTGTAGTAGGATTTGACTATGGCTACGCTATGGCAAGCCCAAATTCGCTTACAATCTGGGAGGCGCAATTTGGCGATTTTAGCAATGGAGCACAGATAATGATTGACCAATATATTTCAGCGGCAGAAGATAAATGGAAACTGCAGAATGGTTTGATTATGCTTTTGCCACACGGGTATGAAGGGCAGGGTGCGGAACATTCTTCTGCAAGAATGGAGCGCTATCTTCAATTATGTGCAACCGACAATATGTTTATTGCAGATGTAACAACGCCTGCAAATCTTTTTCATCTTTTCAGAAGACAATTAAAAGTAAATTATCGCAAACCACTGATTGTATTTACTCCAAAAAGTTTACTGCGCCACCCAAAAGTGGTGTCAACCAAAGAAGAATTTGCAAACGGAAGTTTCCAAATGTTGATTGACGATGCAGAAGCCAAAGTGGCAAAAGTGAAAACATTGGTTTTTGTTACAGGTAAATTCTATTACGATTTACTTGAAAAAAGAGAAGAATTGAAAAGAGATGATGTTGCCTTGGTTCGTTTGGAACAACTGTTCCCATTGCCAACTGATGCAATGAAAAAGATTATCAAAAAATATAAAAACGCAGATGATGTGGTTTGGGCACAGGAAGAACCTAAGAATATGGGTGCCTATTCACATATTATGATGCATTTTGAAGAATCACGAGATTTCAGGGTTTGCAGTAGAAAAATGTACGCGGCTCCTGCAGCTGGTAGTTCCGTAAGATCAAAAGCACGACATGCAAAAGTAATTGAGAACGTGTTTAATAAAAATATGGATTAGTTTTTCTAAAAATTTTACAGAAAGACAAAAAGAAATTAAATTTAAAGAATTGTAAACCTAGGTTTATATTAAATAACAATAGTATGGCATTAGAAATGAAAGTTCCGTCACCGGGAGAATCCATCACCGAAGTTGAAATAGCATCTTGGTTGGTTAAGGATGGCGATTACGTTGAAAAAGATCAACCGATTGCTGAAGTAGATAGTGATAAGGCAACCTTAGAACTTCCTGCGGAAGCCAGTGGTATTATTACTTTAAAAGCCGAAGAAGGTGATGTAGTTGCTGTTGGTGACGTAGTTTGCATTATTGATACCGATGCCAAAAAACCTAGTGGAAGCGACGATTCAACAAAAAAAACGGAGAAGAAAGAAGAGGCTCCAAAGAAGGCAGAAGCTAAAAAAGAAACACCTTCAAAACCTTCCACTCCAAATCAGGAGCAGGATAAGAAGACTTATGCAACAGGCTCGCCCTCGCCTGCAGCCAAGAAAATTCTTGATGAAAAGCGAATGGCTACAAAAGACGTAAAAGGCAGTGGTCGTGACGGACGCATAACAAAAGATGATGCCGCAAACGCTACGCCATCTATGGGAACTCCTGGAACCAGTGGCCGTGGGAGCGAGCGTAAAAAACTTTCTATGCTTCGCCGAAAAGTAGCTGAACGTTTGGTTTCTGCAAAAAACGAAACCGCAATGCTTACCACTTTCAACGAGGTGGATATGACAGCAATTTTTGAATTGCGAAACCAATTCAAAGAACAATTCAAAGAAAAACACGGAGTTGGACTTGGTTTTATGTCTTTCTTTACTTTGGCAGTAGTTCGCGCACTGGAACTTTACCCAGATGTGAATTCCATGATTGATGGCGATTACATGATTACGTATGATTTTAAAGATATTTCCATCGCTGTTTCTGGGCCAAAAGGTTTAATGGTTCCCGTTATTAGAAATGCAGAAAACCTAAGTTTTAGAGGTGTTGAAGATGAAGTGAAACGACTTGCCATTAGAGCACGTGATGGTCAGATTACCGTTGATGAAATGACCGGTGGTACTTTCACAATCTCAAACGGTGGTGTTTTTGGAAGCATGCTTTCAACGCCAATTATAAACCCTCCTCAATCTGCTATTTTGGGAATGCACAATATTGTAGAGCGTGCTATTGTTCGCGATGGCGGTATTGTTGTAGCTCCCGTAATGTACGTGGCCTTGTCTTACGACCACAGAATTATTGATGGCAGGGAATCTGTAGGATTTTTGGTAGCTATAAAAGAAGCATTGGAAAGCCCTGAAGAACTTTTAATGGATAATGATATTAAAAGAGCTTTGGAGCTATAACTTATAACAATTAGAAAATAAAAAATCCGGCCAATGAGCCGGATTTTTTTTTGGTTAGTTAGGAAACATCTTATCAGCTAAAAAATAAAGTATTGACCAAATTAAGTAAAACGACCAATACTACTGAAACAGTCATCACTATAACTCCAGGTTTGCCCGAAGCTGAAGTGACATTGTAATCTTTTTCTTTTTCCTCTATAAAAACTGTTTCTTTCATATTGTAAATATCCGTCTTTATATAGAAATATGAAATACGTGGTAACACGTAAATTAGTAAAAATAGCCTAAGTTTTTCTATAACAGTTTTTCATGATGCTCTTTCGCCCAAATAAGGAGACTGTTTGTTTTGGGCTCTATATTGAGTTTGGTAATGATATTACTTCGGTGTTTTTCTACTGTTCTGTATGAAATGAAAAGTTGTGAGGCAATTTCTTTGTTGGTTTTATCTTGTGCAATTAATTTCAAAATCTTTTTTTCTGAAGGGGTAAGAGAACTTAGCTCCCCATCGTCAATAAAAACAACGCCAATTAGTTCTTTTATTTTATCACTAAAAAAGGGAACGCCTTCGGTAACAGTTTTGATACAGTTCTCAATTTCTTCAAGGGCGAATTCTTTCAGGATGTATCCAAAAATATTAAGCTCTTGAGCTTTTTGATACAGATCCTTCTCCTTGTGAAGTGTTATCAATACAATTTTGGTGTTTAAATCGAGCCCCTTGCATTGTTGCGCAATTTCGAGTCCAGACATATACGGCATCTGAATGTCCAGTATTGCGATATCTGGTTTTTTTTTGGTGATGAGATTGTATGCCTCTCTTCCGTCTTTGCCACTTCCCAATAGGTTATAGCCTTTTTCTATTAAAAAATCGCTGAGCCCTTTCAATAGCAATGGGTGATCGTCTGCAATAATGATGGATGGTGTAGTGTTGTTCATAACGGAAATTGAAATTCCAGCACAGTGCCGGTGTCTTTTTTAGAAGTTACTTTCATTTGGCCTTTCAAAAACTTGGTCCGTTCCAAAAGTGTCTTCAGCCCTAATGATTTTACGTCTTGATATTTTTCGGCAAAGTCAAAGCCCACGCCATTATCTCGTATAGAGATAAGAATGTTGTTTGTGAATTTTTTTACGGATACTTTTCCTGCTTCGGCGTTTGCGTGTTTTAATATATTACTAAGGCTTTCTTGAATAATCCGATAGATATTTACCTCGTCTTCCTTTGAGAAAATGTTGTCAATATTATCTATTTCGGCAGAAATGAAAAGTGTAGTGTTTTCATCTATCATGTTTATGGTATATTCAATGGCTTTAGTAATGCCTAGTTCCTGAAGTTGGAAAGGGTGCAAATCCCTAGAAATTGATCGAACTTCTTCTATGGTATTATCCACCATTTTTTTTGTATCATCATCACCGCTTGCCATAAGCTTGTTCTTGATGACCAACAATTGTTGACCAATACCGTCGTGAAGGTCTTTTGATATTCTTCTGCGCTCACTTTCTTGTGAAATTAGCAGTTCCTGACTAAATTTTTCTTGAAGGATTTTATTGCTTTTTAAATGCCGTTGGTTACGGAAAAGCAAGATCAGCCCAAACACCAAAAGAATGGCAATGCCTCCAAAAAGCATGGCTTTTTTAAAAATTTCGTTGTCCTTTTCAAGAAGGCTTATGTTGGAGGATTTTTCAACTAGTTCTTTTTCTTTTTTTTCTGTTTCGTAGAGTGTTTGGTAATAGGCAAGTGCATTTGCAGTACTGCGGTTGTATATGGAATCTTTGATTGCATTGGAGGCTTGATTGCTTTCAACACTTTTTTTATAATCTCCCCTGTCAAAATAGAGTTCGGAAAGGAAAGAGTAGGAACTCATAATTTCATCTTCCAGCCCTAAATTTTTGGCCACATCGAGTTTTTTTTGTGCAAGTATTAATGCTTCGTCATATTTTCCTATGGTTTGCAGATATTTTGCCTTTCCGCCTAAAAAATTTAATTCTGCCGAAGGGTTTCCAGAGAGATCATACTCCAAATTCTCTATGAGTTCAAGGTGTTTCTTTGCTTCAATAATCTGGTTATGCTCACAATAATATTCTATCAATCTTGAATGGATACCAATGAAAGTAGACTGGTCTGATTGGCTTTTATCGAATTTTTTTTCTGCAGTTAGCAATGATTTGTATTCTAGATCACGCAGGCCCATTTTTTTGTAATCCAAAGCCTGATTGTAATATTCATTGGACAAAAATCTATTTAGCCCTAAGGTTTTCATTTTATCAATAAGTGCATAGCGCTCCGCTTTGGCTTTTTCATAAAAACCATTCATGCTGAACATGCTTATAATGCCCTGTTGTGCATAGACCATATAGTCATATTCCTTTTTGTTCTCATACATAGTGTATGCTTGCGTAAAATCCTCACCTGCCAAAACAAATCTCCCCAAATTTGAATATGCCTGCCCTCTAAAAAGATAAGTGTCTGCAATGTTTAGGGAATCGCTTTTCGAAAAATTTTCGAGCGCCATATTATAGTCTTCAATGGCTTTTTTATAATCTACCTTGGTATTTGCCTTGCCGCGTTTAATATAAAGACCACCCAGCAAAAGACTATCCTTTATTTTATACTTGCGCGCAAGTACACTGTTTATAATGGTGATTGCATTTAGTGGATCGTTGGCATAGTTGGTGAGTGGATACTGAAGGTTCATCGCCTTTCTGGCGGCATCTTCAATACTGTCCATCCCCTGTGCCAAATCTATATATTGTATACTATATTTTATGAAAGCGTTGCTGTCTGAAAAAAATGTTCGGGACAATAGACTGTCCAGCGCAATCATGCTTTCTGCTTTGTTTTTGGCCGCAGCTAATTTTTTTTCATAATGAGAAATATCTTGGCAATACCCTGAAGCTGGGAAAAGCGCATTTATGAAAAAGAAGATTACTAATTTTTTCAGCACAAATGAATTGTTTGAGAAGAAGATAAAAGTACTTAAATTATTGTAAATAAACCATATCCAAAGATCATTCTATTTTACATAGAAGCAATTTCTGCCATAATCAATCACCGCTCGGTGCTGTTTTAAAAAATCTGCACCAATAATACCATGTACGGGGCCTTCGTCCACTTGCGAAAGTGCTTCGTTCACATGTGAAAGGTCAAAAAGCACAATGTCCATATTTTTTATCCCCCAATTTTTTATCCTAAATTCATTTTTTCGCGAAAGCATGGTTTCCATATTTATTGCGCCTGCTCCGGCAGCTTTAATGATGCTTTTTTCGCTGATCAATAAAAAATGTGTACTCTCACTAAAACCTATACAGCTTGTGGAAGCGCCTGTATCTAGTATAAAATCGCCCAAAATCCCGTTAATCTTTGCTGAAAAAAGATAGTGTCCCGTGGCGAGCATTTTCATTGGAATACGATAAAAGCCTTGCTCTTCAAGAAATTCGCGTAATTGCATCAACTTTTTTGTGTAAAGATAGCAAACAAAATAAGTAGCTTTGCAACTATGTTGACGGATACACATACCCACTTATATAGCGAAGCTTTTGCCGAAGATCGTGATGAAATGATGCAACGCGCTTTTGATGCTGGCATAAAACGCTTTTTTATACCAGCCATTGATTCTGGTTATACTGAAGCAATGTATGCGTTAGAAAAAGAATATCCCCAAAATGTATTTTTGATGATGGGCCTACATCCAACTTCGGTAAAAGAAAATTTTGAGGAAGAATTGGCACATATTGACAAACAATTCAAAAAAAGAAGTTTTTATGCCGTTGGCGAAATAGGGATCGACCTTTATTGGGATAAAACTACTTTGGAAATTCAGAAAATTGCTTTTAAAAGGCAAATCCAATTGGCGAAAAAATACAAATTGCCCATCGTAATTCATTGTAGGGATGCGTTTGATGAAATTTTTGAAGTTCTTGAAACAGAAAAAAGTGAAGATCTATTCGGGATTTTTCACTGTTTCACAGGAACATTTGAGCAGGCTGAAAGAGCCATTTCATTTAATATGAAACTTGGCATTGGGGGAGTGGTTACCTTCAAAAATGGAAAGATTGATACTTTTTTAAACCAGATTCCACTGAAACATATCGTTTTGGAAACCGATTCGCCCTACCTTGCGCCAGCACCCTTTCGCGGTAAGCGCAACGAAAGCGGCTATTTGGCATTGGTTTGCAAAAAGATTGCAGATATTTATGGGGTTTCAGAAGAAGAGATAGCGCGGGTAACTACCGAAAATTCAAAAGCCATTTTTGGGATATAAATAGGTATAAACAATATGACAAAAAAACCAAACATACTCCTTATATATACTGGCGGAACCATTGGGATGATCAAGGATTTTGAAACTGGCGCCTTGCGCAACTTCAATTTTAGTGAATTGCTCAACCACATTCCCGAGCTGAAACTCTTGGATTGTAACATTACAACAACTTCTTTCCCAAAACCAATTGATAGCTCCAATATGAATCCAAAGTATTGGATAGATATTGCAGACATTATTGAGAATAATTATGAAAAGATGGACGGGTTTGTGGTGCTTCACGGCAGCGATACCATGAGCTACACCGCTTCGGCCTTGAGTTTTATGTTGGAAAACTTGGGCAAGCCAGTCGTTTTTACAGGTTCACAGCTTCCAATCGGGGATTTGCGTACCGACGCTAAGGAAAATCTAATTACTTCCATCCAGATTGCTTCACTTCAGGAAAAAGGCGTTTCAAAAATTGCTGAGGTCTGTCTTTATTTTGAATACAAATTATACCGTGCCAACAGGACAACTAAGATTAATGCCGAGCATTTCGAGGCGTTCGCATCATTAAATTATCCCGAATTGGTACAAAGCGGTGTGCATCTAGTGGTAAACAACGAAGCGCTATACCGACCAAATCGAAGAAAAAAACTAAAAGTTCACAAAACACTGGAGCGTAATATTCTTTTGGTGAAAATGTTTCCAGGGATTGATGAGGCTACTATAAAGTATCTTTTTGAATATCCAGAAATAAAAGGATTGGTGCTTGAAACCTATGGGAGTGGCAACGTTACCAATGCCGATTGGTTTATAAATTCACTTAAAAAGGTGATAAAAAAAGGTATTCCTGTGATAAATGTTACGCAGTGTTCAGGAGGAAGTGTCAATATGGGACTATATGAAACCAGTACCGATTTGAAAAAAATAGGTGTTATAAGCGGAAAAGATTGCACCACAGAAGCCGCCTTGGCAAAATTAATGTACTTATTGGGACAAAAAATTTCGGCTAACAGCTTCAAAACCATATTTGAAACCTCTTTGCGCGGAGAAATGCAATAAATTAACAGCCTAAATTATTTTATGGCGTTGTTTTTTTTTTGATATTTGGCACTCCATTTCAAAAAGTGGCAGAATATAATAGAGAGGTGGCCGAGTGGTCGAAGGCGCACGCCTGGAAAGCGTGTATACGCCACAAGCGTATCGAGGGTTCGAATCCCTTCCTCTCTGCAACAAACTTTAGAGTATTATAACGCTGTTTAAGAGAGTCGAGTAATATTCTTGCAGATTAACTAAATTATTTTATATCTTTAAACCTTTAACTAAAAACAAACTTTAAGTCGATAGCAATGAAAAAATTATTTTCTATTCTGGCGCTTGCCGCAATCGTTTTTGCAGGCACGTTAAACGTAAACGCTGCAACAGCACAAACAATGCCAACCAGTTCACAAGCTTTGGTAACAGCAGCTACATTTACCATTATTCAAGATGAAGCAGCCCCCGCTGCCGAACCCGAAAAAGGATTCCATCAAGAATTGAAAGAACGCTTTGTGGAAGGTGGTCCTGGATTTATGGGGATTGTACTATTGTGTTTAATTCTTGGATTGGCTATTGCTATTGAAAGAATTATCTTTCTTAATCTTTCTAGTACCAATACACAAAAATTGGCTCAAGATGTGGAAGACGCATTAAATAGTGGTGGTATTGATGCTGCTAAAGAAGTGTGCAGAAACACAAAAGGTCCTGTTGCCTCAATCTATTACCAAGGTCTAGACCGTGCACATGAAGGTATCGACATTGCTGAAAAAGCGGTTGTTGCTTACGGTGGTGTACAGATGGGACAACTTGAAAAGAATGTTTCTTGGATATCTCTTTTCATCGCATTGGCTCCGATGCTTGGTTTCATGGGTACAGTAATCGGGATGATTATTGCCTTTGATAAAATTCAGGCAGCTGGTGATATGAACCCGTCTCTTGTGGCAGGTGGTATTAAAGTGGCACTTTTAACAACCGTATTTGGTTTGATCGTGGCTATTATTCTTCAAATCTTTTATAACTATATTATCGCTAAAATTGATAGTATCGTTAACAGTATGGAAGACGCTTCAATCACTTTAATCGATATGTTGTTCGACTACAAACAAAAAAACAAAATCTAAATAAATCACAAGATGGCATTACATAAAATTTTAAAAATAGTAGCATTGCTTCTAAGCGTTGCAGGGATTATTTTTCTTGCAATGATCATCGCAAAAGGTGATACAGAGGTTGCTGCAACGGGCGCCGGTGTCGATGGATTCTTGTATGTTGCTTATATCATATTTGCTATTACATTAGTATTCGTTCTCTTCTTTGTGATTAAAGGAGTTTTTGCAGGAAATATTAAGAACACCTTAATTTCCGTCGGAGCTTTTCTAGCTATAGTGATTATATCATACGTTTTGGCGGATGGAAATCCAATGTCAGTAGGCGATGGCGAAACGCTTTCAGCTAGTGGCTCAAAATTGGTAGGTGCAGGTTTATATACATTCTATATATTGGCAATAATAGCTATTGGCGCAATGGTTTTCAGCGGAGTTAAAAAAATAACAAAATAATGGCAAGAAGAGCAACACCTGAAGTAAACGCAGGGTCGATGGCTGACATCGCTTTCCTATTACTTATCTTTTTTTTGGTAACCACTACCATTGAAAAGGACAAGGGAATAGCGAGACAGTTGCCGCCCAAAGAGCCGCCCACAGATGAACAAGTGAAGATTAAGGAAAAAAACCTCTTCATTGTTAATGTTAACCGAAACGATCAATTGCTTGTTGAGGAAAAACTGATGGAGCTTAAAGATTTGCGCCAAGCAGCAATTGCTTTTCTCGATAACGGAGGAGCATCTTCTGGAACTGCAGAATATTGCAATTATTGTAAAGGTAAAAGAAATCCAGAGTCTTCAGATAATCCTGATAAAGCGGTTATATCTGTTCAGAATGACAGGCTTACTTCTTATAAAATGTATATAGCTGTTCAGAACGAACTTGTGGCTGCATACAATTTTTTGAGAGATCGGGAATCGCAAAGACTTTATGGTTGGAAATTTACCGAAAAGACCAAAGACCTTGATGAAGGTAAGATAAAGGGAGAAAGCGCAAAAGAAGCATTACAGGAAAAACTAGAGTCCATTCAAAAGTTATTCCCACAAAAACTTTCTGAAGCAGAACCTAAAAAATCCGGACAATAACAATAAGAATATGTCAAAATTCACAAAGAAAAAAAGCAACGAATTGCCTCCGGTAAATACAGCGTCCCTTCCGGATATTGTATTTATGTTATTATTCTTTTTTATGGTGGTAACTGTTCTGCGCGATGACAACTTGTTAGTACAAAACAAATTGCCAAAGGCAGATCAGGTTGAGAAATTAAAGAAAGACCGATCAGTTTATATTTATGCAGGAAAACCAAGTTCTAGATACCAGGACAAATACGGTTCGGAGCCTAAAATACAAATTGGTGATAAGTACACAGATATTTCCAATATTAAGTTTGCATTGACTGAAGCACGCCAAAAATTATTGCCTGAACTTCAGGATAAAATAATGGTTGCGCTTAAAGTTGATGAGAAAACAAATACTGGAATGGTCACTGACATTAAACAGGAATTGCGTGATCTTAATATGTTAAAGATTATCTATATTACCACTCCTGGAAATGAAGTAAGTCAATAGAGCTATTAAGCTTTATTTTTAAAACGCCTTGTCCCGAGGTTTTTGGGATCAAGGCGTTTTTTTGTTTCTTTTATTCTGAAAAATACATTTATCTTTATGGGTATGCAAAAGGTAATTAGAATCTACTTTATATTATTTATCGGACTTGTTTCCCTTACAGCTTTGGCTCAGGATACCATTCGTAAAACCTCGGTCGATTCGCTTTATAGAGAGGATCAGTTTTATATTGGTGTAACATATAACGTCCCATTAAATATGCCTTCTGGAGTGAATACTCGTGGTCTTTCTGGTGGCATTCAATTCGGTTTTGTGAGGGATATTCCCATTAATAAACAACGAAATCTTGCTATTGCCATTGGTGCCGGAATTGCAATCGATCAATTTGGGCAGAACCTTTTTATTGGCGAAACTCCAAATGATGAAACAATTTTTAGGGTTTTGGATCAGAACGTAGATTTTACTCGTAACCGATTCAATATGGCTATAATTGAAGCTCCACTGGAATTTAGATGGCGAACTTCAACACCGTCAAGCTATAAGTTTTGGAGAGTGTACGCGGGATTTAGAGTAGGATATGCATATTGGTACAAAGCAACTTTCAAACAGCCAGATAACAATGTAAATCAAACAAAAATTCCAGAGTTTGACCCACTTCGATTGTCTGCCACACTAAGTTTTGGCTACAGTAGCTTCAACTTATTTGCTTCCTATAGTATTAATCCTTTCTTCAAAAATGCAGTGACTGTTGATGGAGAAGCTGTTGACTTTATGACGCTCAAGTTAGGATTGATGTTCTATATTCTATAACCAAAGATTGAAAAGAATCAATTGCGGTAGTGCTCCTAAAAATATTCCCACACCTAGTTCTGGATACGTATGCGAATCATTATTCAGTCGGGAAGAAGCAACCCAACCATTTACAAAAAGGAAAAAACTGATAGTAATAAGCAAGTTAATTTTGAAATGTGCGCTCAATCCCACTAGAAACATTAAAATTCCAGCCACACCCATTTGGTGAAGGCTGACTTTCATTTTAAAAAACACCATCACCAGCGCACTGAAGGCCGAAAAAAGAATTCCAACAAAAAAATAATATAGCTCAGAATCTTCGTATGGATCAAAAACCATTTTAATGATAAGCAATAACAAAATGCACTGAATCATTAATGGAAATTTACGTTCCTTCACTTCTTTTAAATAGATGGTTTCTACAACCCGTAAATTTTTCAAAAGAAAAAAGATCACAATGGGTATTAAAATGGTAATAATTGCAATTGCAAAAAGTTCCACGCGAACCAATTGTGGATCTACATACTTGGGCGTAACACTGTAATAAAGGATGGTGCCCAAAATAGGCATCAATAATGGATGAAAGATATATGAAGCAGCTTTTAGGAATAAATTCATCAAATTTCTTTTCGGAGTCTTGCCACTGGCAAATCCAATTGTTCACGGTATTTGGCGATGGTCCTTCGGGCAATAGGATAGCCTTTTTCCAATAAAATTTTTGCCAGCTTATCATCCGTAAGCGGCTTCCGTTTGTTTTCTTCGGAAATAGTTATTTCAAGAATTTTCTTTATTTCTTTGGTAGAGACGTCTTCGCCTTGGTCGTTTTTCATCGATTCACTGAAAAATTCTTTGATCAATTTTGTTCCGTAAGGCGTGTCAACATATTTACTGTTTGCCACACGCGAAACCGTGGAAACATCCATATTGATTTTGTCTGCAATGTCCTTTAATATCATTGGTTTCAACTTTCGTTCATCACCGCTCAAAAAATATTCCTCCTGATGATGCATAATGGAATTCATTGTTACGAAAAGTGTTTGCTGTCGTTGTTTAATAGCATCGATAAACCATTTGGCAGCATCCAGCTTTTGTTTAATGAACATCACCGCATCTTTCTGCGCTTTTGATTTGTCTTTGGATTCTTTATAGCCCTTCAGCATGTTGGTGTAATCGTGGCTCACGTGAAGTTCGGGGGCGTTTCTTCCGTTTAAAGTTAAATCCAATTCGCCGTCAATAATTTTTATTGCAAAATCTGGAACTACGTGTTCCACAATTCTGTTGTTTCCAGAATAGGTTCCGCCTGGCTTTGGGTTCAACCCTTCAATTTCATGAATGGCATCACGTAGCTGGTCTTCGGTAATATCGAATTTCTGAATGAGTTTTTTGTAATGCTTTTTGCTGAAATGATCGAATGAATTGTCGATGATATCAATCGCCAAAGACACTGATGGCGTATGTTCCTTGCGTTCCAGTTGAATCAATAAACACTCTTGCAGATTGCGCGCAGCCACGCCAGCAGGATCCAATTCCTGAACTATTTTGAGTACTTTCTCAACTTTATTTTCGGTGGTGTAAACATTTTGTGTGAAAGCCAAGTCATCAACTATATCCCGAATTTCACGGCGTATGTAACCACTTTCATCAACACTGCCAACCAAAAATTGTGCAATTTCCTCTTCCTCATCGTCAAGGCGATAGGTACTTAGTTGTTGCATCAAATGTTGTGTAAAAGACGTTCCGGCTGCATAGGGCATTTGCCGCTCCTCATCGTCTGCGCTGTAGTTGTTTGCCGAAAGTTTATAGCTTGGCACTTCGTCATCGCTCAAGTAATCGTCGACGTTTATATCGGTTTCAATTACTTCGTTGCCTTCGTCGTCATAATTGTCATCATACTCATCATTGTTAAATTCATCGTCATAGTCTTCGCTTTCCTCTTTTCCTCCCTCTAAGGCAGGATTTTCCTCCAATTCCTGCGAAATGCGTTGCTCAAAAGCCTGCGTTGGTAGTTGAATCATCTTCATCAACTGTATTTGTTGAGGCGATAATTTCTGGGAAAGTCTAAAGCTTAAATTCTGTTTTAACATGATTTGTTTTACTACCTCATAAAGTTAAAAAAAACCAGCTACTAAAATAATTAAGTAGCTAGTTTTAATTAAAAATTAAGGTTTCTGTTTTTAATGGTTTGTCCGCTATTAGAAGTAAATACGCAGTCCTGCATTTGGAGTAATACCTAAGGAACGTTGTTGGGTTTCAATAACCTCTTCATTGTCCACGCGATAGAAATTGCTGATTTCGTTTTCTCTGTCTAAAATATTCCAAATAGATATACCTGCATCTGCTTTTATCTTTTGTGTAATATTAAAATTATACCGTGCAGAGATGTCCATTCGCAAATAATTTTGCAGACGAGAGCTATTGGGAGCAGCATAATTTATTGCATCGTTTGATATTTCATTATTTATTAAGGGAGAAGTGCTTGGTTTGCCTGTATGCCAATTGAAACCAGCAGCTATTTTTAAATTTTTTAATGAATAAGTTGTGCCCAAAGCAATGGCATGAGTAATGTCAAGATTACTAGGAAAAGCGTTAAGCTGCAAACCACTAAATTTATATTGATTCTCCATAAATGAATAGCTCAGCCAGAAGTTAAATTCAGACACCTTTTTTCTTAACAACACGTCCAATCCCTTAACATCATAGCTTCCAGTAAATTTTAAAAATTCATATTGGTTTTGGAATCCCTGGCTTTGGGTAGTAACTCCATCAACATATTTGTAATAACCTTCTGTACTTGCCAGCCAGCCATTATTAGTATAGTTTATTCCAGCAGAAAATTGTTTGCTTCTTAGTATGGGAATCTCTTTATTATTTGACAATTGCCACCTTCGCTTTTCAATTCCCAAAAAGTCATTCTGAAAATTGATAATCTGTGATGTATATTGGTTTTTAAATTCTCCCAGTATTTCAAAAGTGAAATTTTCAAGAAAACGTTGGGTAAAACTGAAGCGAGGTTCCCATAGGTTTTTATTGAATTTATCAATATAATTAAACCGAACCCCGCCCTTAATATTTGTATTTTTATTCTCCGATTTAAAACCTATTTCTGAAAAAACACTATGGTTTCGTATCACTTCCGAAACCAAAGAACGAAAAAGTGGATCATCAACATCATCCAGATTAGTTACTTCTGTCTCAATAAACTGATACCCGCCCAACAAATTGAATTTCTCATTAAACTTATAATTCAATTTTAATTTTATACTTGTTTCAGAAACCACATTTTCCTGAAGAAAACGCTGAGTTTCCAATACATTTTCGTTTACGGCTTTCAATTTGTAATCTGTTTCGTAACCTTCAAAAGTAGTCTGCAAATTTTTGTTCCATTGCCGATTGTAATAAATAGCTCCTGCAATACTGTTTTGCGAGAGACTGCTTTCCCGAGACTTTTGCACATTGTTGATGAAAGCATTTTCATTAAATTCCAAATTGTTAGACACGTTTATGAAATTTACACGAAGTATATCTTTATCACTTATTTGATAAATCCAACGGAATGAGGTGTCGTAAAAATCAAATCTTTTATCGGAATTTATAGTATTCCCAATATTATTTTGAACTTCAGTATTCTGGGAAATTCTTTCGAAAAATTCATTATAGGTGGGGGTTTTAAAAAAATCGCTCAAAGCTTTACGACCAGCAATTTGAAGCGATGATTTTTTTCCAATGGGAATGTCGGCAAAAGCATTTGCATCTATTAAATTCAATCCAACATTTGCATTAAAATCTGTAGTTAGTTCTTCACTAGTATGCATTGCAATGGTTCCTGAAACACCATCGGTGTAAGATACTCCCGTTCCATTTTTTAGAACAGAAACTTTCTGAGTAATTTGCGGGTTATACATAGAGATAAGACCAAAAAAATGTCCGGATTGGTACATTTTTATTCCATCCCACATTATTAAATTTTGGTCATGTGTACCGCCACGGATATTGATATTCGAAACAGTTTCATTGATGCTTTGAATGCCAGGAAAGGCTTGAACAGCTTGAAGAACATCCTTGTCTAAAACTCCAGGTAAAATCCCGAAGTCTGAAAAATCTATAACGAATGAACCATCACTAATTTTATTGATTCCCGTAGTAATATAGTTGGAAACCAATACTTCGGGCAGCGCCTGAAAATTTGGAAGCAATAGTATTTTCTCGCATTTATCTCTGCTAAAATCTTGCAGCGGTCTGTCAAGACTCTTATATCCCAAAAATCGTATGCTTATTGTTTCAGTTTCATTTTCGATTTTAAGTTGAAAGAAACCATTTTCATCACTTACCGCATAATTTTTTTTGCTTTGAACGGTAGCAGCTATTAAGGGCTTCAAAGTTTCTTTATCTATTATGTATCCGCAAAAGAACACAGCCTCTTTTGGTTTTACCAAAACAAGAGTCTCGTTCATTTTTGTGAATAATAATTTGCTGTTTTTTTCTAGATATTGCAAAGATTCTTCCAGCGAAAAATCTATGGAGGGTGGTTTCAAAAAAGTTTTTTTAATAAGATCTTCCGCATAGTTAAATTGAATACTATGCTTTTCCTGAAGTTTATAAATTATTGCAGAAAGGGATTCCTTCTCTTGGGCAAAACTGCTCAAAGAAAATAGTATGCTAAAAAATAAAGCTAGTTGCCTAATTGTTTTTCCCACGAATTATAACTCGATTTGATGTACTCAATTCATATGTCATATTCATAGGTTGTGTGATGGAAATAAGGGCATTTTCTAAATCGTGGTGAACGAAACCTCCGGTAAACAATCTATCAACATTCACATTTTTGTTTATGATTTTAATATTGTACTGACGCTCCAGCTCTGCCAAAACTTCTTTAAAAGGTACAGATTCAAAATCACTCATATTATCTGCCCATTTTGGAGTTACTGCAGTAATTGTTCCTTCAGAAAATTTGTGATTTGAAATGCGGAAGGTTTGTCCGGGATGCAATAACCTTTTAATGGTATCTGAAACAACACTTACTTTTCCTTCAAAACATTTCACCTCAAAAAATTCGGAACGTTGTTTTACATTGAACTGTGTTCCAACAACTGTAACCACACCACTTTCTGTAATTACGTCGAATTTTTTCCCTTTGGCCACTTTAAAATAAGCCTCGCCTTCAAGTTGTAGGGATCTTTTTTCATCCCACTTTTTTGCGTTATACTGAATAGTTGAAAGCACATTTAATATTACTTCTGACGTATCAGGTAATTCTACTGTAATTTTTTCGCCTGCTACCGTCTTTACTTGCGTTATACTGTTGTGAAATAGTGTAAAATACAATCCGAATGCTATCACTAATACACTTGCAATTTTCAATAATGGATTTAGCCATTGTAATTTTCGTACAGGTTTTTTGTGAGAATCATATCTCTTTTTGAATGCTTCGAAATCAGCGATTTCTGTAAAATTTGAAGCTTTAAAATATTCCGCATTATCAACAATCGCTTGGTTGATTTCGAAATCATCAAGCTTGTCGAATGCCTCTTTTTCAGAGCCATTCAATTCGTTGTTTAACCATTTTTTGATTAAAAGTTCTTTCTCCATAAATCAATTACTTTAGTATATAACAACTTCAGCAGAATTTCTCCTGATTATTTTATTTTAAAACCTTCAAGCTCGTTTTTCAAAAAACTAAATGCGGTATATATTCTGTATTCCACAACTTTTTGAGTTACTCCTAACATTTCTGCTATTTCACTGTGTTTTTTCCCCTCGGCTTTATTCATCATAAAAGCGACACGCTGTTCTTCGCTCAGTTTCTCCAAAGCTTTTTGGTACAGTTCTAGAAATTGTTCCTTTTCCAAAATAAATTCAGGACTTTCATTGGTGTAGTGTTCGGGTTTTATTTTTTGGTGCTTTAAAACCACTTTTTGGTGCTTAACCTCGTTGAGCATCATATTGTTTGCTATGGTAAACAGATACGATTTCGCCTTGTCAACAGGAACTTTCTTGCAGTTGTCCCAAAGCTTCATAAATGCATCTTGGGCCTTGTCGCTAGGATTGAATTGTTCGCCGAATTTATAGTATAGAAAATCATGAAGGTCTTTTGCGTATTTGTTGTAAATACGTGCAAAGGTTATTTCCTCACAGATGTTATTGTCAAGCTTTTTTGGCAAAATCAGGTTTTTACTTCGGCTAAGTTATAGAAATATTCTTTCAGTTTTTTTCAGGATTTTTTAGAAGTGAGTTGTTCTATTCAAAAAGAATACAGTTTTATTCAACTTTTTATGAAAACAACAGTTCTAAAAATATCACTACTTACGCTGTCACTTTTATTAGCGCTCTCTTCATGCAGAAAAGAGGAAACGGAACTTATAGAGCCACCAGAAGATGAAACTCTGGTAGTAAATTCTCCCATTGTCAATTTAATTAAACAAACAATCAGCAACGATGGATCGGTAGATAACATAATTGATAATGCCAATTGCTTCAAAGTTAAATTGCCGGTCACAGTTTCTGCAAACAATATTGAAATTGAAGTAAATACTGAAATGGATTATGAAACTATTGAAGATGTATTTGACGAACTGGACGATGATGAAGATACTATTGAAATAGTTTTCCCAATCACTATTATTTTAGAAGATTACGCTCAGGTCAGCGTTAATAACTACACTGAACTTTCCAGTTTTTCCAGCAATTGCAACGGAGAAAACATCGCCGACGACGATATTGAATGTGTTGATTTTCAATACCCAATTACAGCCTCTATCTTCAATTCCAACAATGAAATAATTGATAGGGTAACCTTTAATAATGACGAAAGCTTTTATGTCTTTATTGATGAAATTGAACAATATGATATAGTTACTATAG
Organism: Aequorivita antarctica; assembly: GCF_007997155.1. Taxonomy (GTDB): domain Bacteria; phylum Bacteroidota; class Bacteroidia; order Flavobacteriales; family Flavobacteriaceae; genus Aequorivita; species Aequorivita antarctica. Next base: position 431,622 of record NZ_VORT01000001.1, read on the forward strand.
ATTTTCCTATAGTCGTTTCACTTTCAGATGGAGCTACCACTAACGTTGAAAATTTGAACGAGTTGGAGGCAATAATGGAAACATATCGCGACAGCTGTGACGAAGATGATGACAACAATTATAATGACGATGATTGTAATGAATGTACCACCACTCAGTTAATGACTTATTTAACCGGCTGTCAGGATTGGATTGTTGACAGGCTAAGACGCGATGATAGCAGTAATACGGAAGATTATTATGATAACTATGTATTTAATTTTTATCCAGATGGAACATTGATTTCTATTTTTTCAGTGTGGACTTATGAAGGAACATGGACTGCCAGTGGTTCAGCAAATAATATAATTGTTGTTATTGATATTCCTACACTTCCGGACTGTAATAATGAATGGATTTTACATGAAATTGAAGAAAACCCAGGGGAAACAAAAGTAGATTTTAGGCTTGGTGAAGATCAGATTCGTTATGTGAACAACTGTAATTAAAGACAAGGGCAAATGCGTAGATACTTGATTTTAATAGCGATAGTAATAATAGCTTTTATTGGCTATAACTATCTATATAAAGAACACCGAAATATTGAAGGTGAACATGCCCAATATTCATTGACGGCTCAGCAAATTCATACAGAATTTAATGATGATGCCGTGGTTTCCCAAAAGAAGTATCTCAACAAAACTATTGAAATTTCTGGACTTGTTTCAGAAATCAATAAAACCGAAATCACAATAGGTGATATGGTATTTTGTCAATTTTTAGAGCCAATTACCCAACAAGGAATACAACTTAATTCAAAAATCACCGTAAAAGGACGATTTATAGGATACGACGATTTGCTGGAACAAGTAAAACTTGACCAGTGTATTATTAATTAACTTAAATAAACCATTATGAAAACAAAACTATTATTACTAACCTTATTTGGCTTCTTTGCCGCAAACGCACAAACAACCTATAACCTAGATTGGTTCATGGGCATTGGCACCAATGTAGATTTAACAATCGATCAAGGCGATACCGTAATCTGGACATGGGGAGATGCTGCGCCACATACAGTTGAAAATGAAGTAGGAAACTCTGTGGAAACTTTTAACAGTGGTATAATTACAGGAATGGGAGAAACCTACTCCTATACTTTTACTGTGGTTGGCGACAACCGGTATTTATGCGGAATTCACGGGGCAGCTAGTATGTCTGGTACCATAACAGTTAGGGAGGTTCTGGGTGTGGAAGAAAACAATTTGAACAAAATTAGCCTTTACCCAAACCCTGCATCCTCAACATTAAATTTAGTATTGTCAAAGAATATGCAAAGTGGCGAAATAGCTGTTTATGATATATTGGGAAAACAGATCTATTCAGAAGAATTTGAATCAAAAGATAACATCTCGATAAATATTATGGGTTGGAACACAGGAAGCTATTTCTTGAAAGTAGTTTCAGGGGAAAATATGCAAACGGAAAGATTCATTAAAAACTGATTTGTTTGAAAACCTTTTTGCTTCTAATTTTGTGGATACCAGTTCTATCCTTTGCTCAAGAAGACCTTCTTGCTGAAATTGATAGCGACTCGGTAAGTAAGGGCTATACAACAGCGGCCTTTAAAGGGCTTAAAATTGTAAATTTTGAATCCACAAAATTAGTTGCCAAAAAGGAACTTACATTAATAGTTTCCCACAGATTTGGAAGTATTGAAAATGGTTTCGACAGCTTTTTTGGTCTCGATGATGCTGTTACCAGATTGAATTTTATCTACGGAATTTCAGATGGGTTCAATATTGGTGTTTCGCGAAGCTCGTATCAAAAAATTTATGAAGGTTCTTTAAAATACAGATTGTTAAATCAGCAGGAAAATGGATTTCCCTTTACCATTGTTGGGTATAATTCGTTGATGATTAACACGGCTTTAGATAAAGACAACCTTCCAAAATTAAAGTTTAAACATCGCCTGTCATATGCGACCCAAGTTTTAATTTCCCGAAAAGTAAACACCAATTTTTCTGTGGAAATAGCGCCAACATATTTTCATGATAATTATGTTGCGATTAACGAACAGGATAACGCTCAGTTTGCAATTGGGCTGGGAGGACGCTACAAATTAGCTAAGCGCTGGTCGCTGAATATGGATTACGGTATTCACTTAAATCGTGCTAGCGCATCACCTTTCAGAAATCCATTATCCATTGGTGTCGATCTTGAAACGGGAGGGCATGTTTTTCAAATGCACTTTACCAATGCACAACCTATGAACACCAACGGGTTTTTAGGCCAAGCTTCTGGAGATTGGGCAGATGGAGATATTTATTTCGGATTTAATTTGAGCAGGGTATTTTAACGGTATGACTATGAAAAGAAATTTATTGCAAATAACACTGTTATGCTCTATAATGCTTTTAATGGGTTGTACGGCCACAAGTGAAGAAGATTTGGTTGATACTACCCCAATACCCGAAATAGTTACTTATAGTGAGGATGTAAAGCCAATAATAGACAACAATTGTATTATTTGCCATTCCAATCCTCCACAGAATGGTGCGCCCATGGCTTTGGCTAACTATGAGAATGTAAAGGAAGCGGTTCAAAATAGAAATCTGATTGGTCGTATTTCAAGTGATGATCCTGCTTTCTCTATGCCATTTGGCGGACCTAGATTGCCCCAAAACTTAATAGATATTATCATTCAATGGAATGAGGACGGATTAATTGAAGAATAAAAACTATGAAAAGAATATTCTATATCCTGTTATTTTTAAGTGCTACTTGCTATGGCCAAAATAAATTTATAACCAAAGCAGGGTCATTAAATTTTGAAGCTTCTGTACCTTCTTTTGAAGAAGTCGCTGCAAAAAACAATTCCGTGACGGTAATTATAAATGCCGAAAATGGTGAGATAGCTGCGCTTGCATTAGTTAAGGCATTTCGATTTAAAAATGCTTTAATGGAAGAACACTTCAATGAAAATTACGCTGAATCTGACAAATTTCCAAAAGCCACTTTCAAAGGAAAATTACTTGCTTTCTCTTTTGAAAAGCTCATCGAGGTTAATGATTTATTCATTGAAGGCGAACTTGAATTCCACGGAGTGTCAAAACACTTCGACAAAATTCCAGTTACTTTGGAATATAGCAATGATAAAATCATTTTGTCGGGAAACTTTAGCGCAAAAGCTTCCGATTTTGATATTAAAATCCCAAAAATTGTTCAAAGCAAAGTCAAAGATGAAGTGCAAATAAACTTCAATTTTGAACTTCTTAAAAAGTAAAAAAGCTTTTTAAAATTCTGCGTTGCCCGGAGTTCTTGGATAAGGAATTACATCGCGAATGTTACCCATTCCAGTTGTAAACTGCACAAGACGCTCAAAACCAAGTCCGAAACCACTGTGAACGGCTGTTCCAAACTTGCGAAGATCCAAATACCAATACAATTCTTTTTCGTCAATGTTCATGGTCTTCATTTTTTGTAACAACACATCATAGCGTTCTTCCCGTTGTGAGCCACCAACAATTTCTCCAATCCCTGGAAAAAGCACGTCCATTGCACGAACGGTTTTACCGTCGTCATTTAAACGCATATAGAACGATTTGATATTTGCGGGATAGTCAAAAAGAATGACTGGGCATTTAAAGTGTTTTTCAACCAAAAACCGCTCGTGCTCGCTTTGAAGATCCGCGCCCCATTCATCAATAATATATTTGAATTTTTTCTTTTGGTTTGGCTTGGAGCGTTTCAAAATTTCGATCGCTTCAGTATAGCTAACTCGCTTAAAATTGTTTTCCAATATAAACAGCAACTTTTCACGAAGCTTCATTTCGCTACGTTCATCCTGCGGTTTGTTCTTTTCTTCTTCTAGTAAACGATTTTCAAGGAATTCAAGATCGTCGGCACAGTTTTCTAAAGCGTAGTTTACAACGTATTTAATAAAATCTTCGGCCAAATCCATGTTAGCATCCAAATCGTTGAAGGCAACCTCTGGCTCAATCATCCAAAACTCCGCCAAGTGGCGACTCGTGTTTGAATTTTCAGCTCTAAAAGTAGGACCGAAAGTATAGACTTTTCCAAGCGCCATTGCATAGGTTTCGGCTTCTAACTGTCCGCTAACGGTAAGATTGGTTTCCTTTTCGAAGAAATCTTCTTTATAATTTACGTTGCCGTTTTCATCCAATGGTGGGTTTTTAGCATCTAAATTTGTAACCCGAAACATTTCGCCAGCTCCTTCGGCATCGCTTCCCGTAATGATAGGCGCATGCATATAATTAAACCCGTTCTTTTGAAAGTATTCGTGAACTGCAAAAGCAAGTTTTGAGCGCGTACGCATCACGGCGCCAAAAGTATTGGTGCGGATTCTTAAATGTGCCTGTTCGCGCAAGGTTTCGAGCGAATGTCTTTTTGGTGAAAGTATGGTAAGCTTTACGTCTTCTGGATTTGCTTCCCCCAAAACGGTTAATTTTGAAACCTGTATTTCAACCGTTTGGCCTTGGCCTTGGCTTTCCACAAGCGTGCCTTTAACTTCTATAGCAGCGCCAACGGTTACTTTTTTTAAGATTTCTTCTTCAAAATTCTCAAAATCCACTACGCATTGTAGGGTTTTGATTGTAGATCCGTCATTTAAAGCAATGAATCTATTACTTCTAAAAGAGCGCACCCAACCGCGAACGATTACTTCTACGTGAGTTTTTTCGCTTTTCAACAATTCAGCTATTGTTTTGTCTTGCATGGTCGTTTTTTAAGAGGAGCAAAGATACTTTTAAATAAAATTCCAAAAAAGTAAAAGCACCAAATTTCAAAATAAGGATATATGGAAATCTGGACTGCTAATTGCCATTGCTAACGGATTACTCAGTTTCTTCTTCTTTTTCTTCTTCATCGTCAGACAAGATTTCAATAGCAGGTTTTTTCATGGTTTCCTTATTTGCTATACTTCTTTCTAGTGAAAGTAGGAGCGTGGGAAGTAAAAGGAGATTGGCCAGCATTGCAAAAAGGAGTGTTATAGAAACTAAAGCTCCCAAAGCTACCGTTCCTCCAAAACTGGAAATGGTAAATACCGAGAACCCAAAGAAAAGAACAATGGAAGTATAAAACATACTTACGGTACTCTCGCGAAGTGCTGCATAAACAGACTTCTTGATTTTCCAATCATTGGCTATCAGCTCCTGCCTATACTTTGCCAGAAAGTGAATGGTATCATCCACAGAAATACCAAACGCAATGCTAAACACCAAAATGGTGGAAGGTTTTATGGGAACACCCACAAACCCCATCACTCCTGCGGTTATAATCAACGGAAGCAAGTTTGGGATAAGTGAAATCACAATCATTTTAAAACTTCGGAACATCCAAGCCATAAATAAGGCGATCAAGAAAATGGCCAAAGAGAGCGAAAGAATCAAGTTGTTCACCAAATAATGCGTCCCTTTTTGAAAAACCAAGGCTTTACCAGTAACAGAAACATTGTAACGATCTGGTGGAAAAACCTTATTTATTTCTTTATGAAGATCTTCCTCAATGTTGTTAAACCTATCGGGCTTGGTATCTTTCATAAACGTGGTAATCCTTGCAAACTGCCCAGTACTGTCCACATAGCTATTCAACAGATTTGTATTTGTGTTGCTGCTTTTGGCATAAGAGAGTATAAAATTCTTTTCCTGGCTGTTGGGAAGCTGGTAATATTCCGGATTGCCATTATAATAAGCTTGTTTGGAATATTTTACCAATTCCACTACCGAAATAGGCTTTGCGAACTCAGGAATTTCCTTAATGTGGTCCTGTAACTCATCAATGCGTTTTAAAGTGGAAAGACTCATAACGCCTTTTTTCTTCTTCGTGTCCACCATTATTTCCAGAGGCATAATGCCTTCATATTCCTTTTCAAAAAAGCGAATATCGTCAAAAAACCCAGTGTTTTTAGGCATATCCTCAATAAGGCTTCCCGAAATTTTAATGTTGAAAATTCCAATGATGCTTGTGCAAAGAAGTAGAATTGCCACAATATAAATCGTGATGCGGCGGTCCCGAACCATCCGCTCTATCCAATGAACAAATTTGTTGATCCAGATTTTGTTCAAATGTTTTAGGTGCTTGTCTTTTGGCACCGGCATATAACTGTAAATAATGGGAATGATAAGCAAACTCAACAAAAAGATAGCCACAATATTGATGGAAGCCACGATACCGAATTCACTCAACAGCTCACTCTTCACCAAAATAAAAGTAGCAAAGCCCGATGCCGTCGTCAGGTTGGTCATCAAAGTTGCATTCCCCACTTTGGTAATAACGCGCTGCAAAGATTTCGCCTGGTTCCCGTGTAGTTTTATCTCCTGTTGGTATTTATTGATAAGGAAAATACAGTTCGGAATTCCAATCACAATTATCAAAGGTGGAATCAAAGCTGTAAGCACCGTAATTTCATAATGCATTAGTCCCAAAAATCCGAAAGACCACATTACCCCAATAATCACGGTACACATAGAAATAAAGGTGGCGCGCCAAGAGCGGAAAAAGAAGAAAAATATAAGCGAAGTAATAAATAGCGCCGCTCCAATAAACAGCCCAATTTCATCAATAATACTCTGCGAATTCAGCGTCCGGATATACGGCATCCCCGAAGTATAAACCTCTACTCCAGTTTCCGCTTCAAACTTTTTAATAAGCGGAATCAAATCCTCAATCACAAAATCCTTTCGGGCAGGCGTATTTACAATATCCTTTTTAAGATAAATCGCCGAACGAATACTCTGCTTGTCCGGACTATAAATAAGTCCGTCATAAAACGGAAGTTTGTTGAAAAGCTCGTCTTTATATACCGCAAGGTTTGCATCTGTAAAAACCGAATCATGGATAAAAGGCACCAACTCAAAACCCGTTGTGTCTTTTTTCTTCTCCAGCTTTTTTAGGTTGCCAACGGAAAGTGTTAGTTCTACCTCGTTAAATTTGCCAATGTCTTTAGAAAGTTGGTTCCAAGCTTTGAATTTCGCAGGTGTAAAGATGGTAGAATCCTTCACTCCCATAACAATCAAGTTTCCCTCTTCGCCAAAATGCGAAAGAAACTGATCATACTCAAGATTAACAGGGTGATCATCCGGCAGCAAATTAGCCTCCGTATAGGTGAAGCGCATGTTCTTCCACTGAAGCGCAAGAAGCACGGTAAGTCCTATAATAACTATTAAAATCCAGGTGCGGTTCCGCAAAATAAAACGGGCCACCCAGCTCCAAAACCCAATACTGAAAAGTTTGTTCAAAGCAATTTTTTATAGACTTCGCAAAGGTAAGTATTCCCAATTAGTGGGAGATTTATTTTGTGGGGTATTTTAAAAGGGTGAAAGCTTTACAAAAGCTTTTTGTAGATTTAAAGTCTTATTAAGACATATATGTGTGTTGGCAATAAAATTTATGAAAAGGATAATTTTAATATTTACTTTAATCATTATTAGTTGTAAGCCTAATAATGATAAAGCTAATCAAAAAGATAGAAACCAAACCTATGCAATGTATGGGATTATGGTTGGAAAGTATAGTTCCTCTAGTGAGTTCATTCAAAACGAAATTTACTCAACCGTTAATAAATTTGATTTAGTTGAAAATAGGGAAGCCAGAATTTATGATAGTCTTACTGTTCAATATTATAAATATTTAGAAAAAGTTTTTTATCAAATTGAAGAAGTCACAACACTTGATCTTCCAGGTGACTACATCGGAGAACTATCAAACAAAAAACACATAAACAATCTATTCTTTATGAAGAGCGATTACAGTAATTTGGGTATTGAGTACTTATCTAAAAGAGAAGAATATAAAATACAAATATTAAAGTTGGTCAAAGATAGTAGCTTAGCCTTTCGAATTTCTAAATTTTTGAGTACGGATAATGAAACCGTTCGTGATGGTGATGAGATAAGCCATCTTGATTTTTACTTTAAAGATTTACCTCCAATTAGTGTGATGGCGTATTTAAAATATAATCAATATAGCATTTTGGAATTTGAAAATGAATTTATAAAAAATCAATTAATCAATAATTAAATATTATCTCCTGCTGGTGCGGGTATCCCGCCCGTATCCTATAAATATTCCCGTTCCCGTGAACAGCAACTTTTTAATATTCCTTTTAAGCTAATTATTCTCTAACCTTTTTCTTCCAGATATATAGTAAACGGTACTATTATAATACTAAAAAGAGTATATTTTGATATGCAGCTAGCAGGTTTGCAGCATTTTTCCACAAACAAAATAACAAGCTGCCCTTAACAAACCCTTTTCGTAGCTTTACCGCGGAATAACTAGAAGAAAACAAATGGAAATTATAGACTGGATACAGCATTGGTTTAAGGATAATTGTGACGGGGACTGGGAACAGGGGGAAGGTATTCAAATAACAACTTTGGACAACCCTGGATGGGAAGTTGAAATTGACATATCAAACACTTCAATAGCCAATATCAATATAGGATGGATACTTAACGAGAATAGTGCGCAAGACTGGTACGGTGTAAAAATTGAGAACCAAAAATTTAACGCTTCAGGTGACTCTGGAAAACTAAAATTTTTATTAGAGTTATTTAAAGAGATGATAGAGAAAATCGAAAATTAATACAAATACTGACAAATCACAACTGAGAACCCAGAACCCAGAACTCACAATCGAGAACCGATCAAATCTTTAAATTAAAAGTAAACTTAAAGGAAACATTATCCTCAAAGCTAGGCAAGTTGTAGTACCCATACCTATAGGCAAAGCTCAACCCAAAACCAAGTGCAATCTTATTCAATTCCAAGCCCGCTTCGTTATAAGGGTGGTCAAGATTATTAAAAGGTATTCCAAAATGGCGGCCAGAATCACTAATATCGCCAATAGCGTGACGTGAAATCACCACCACCTCTGGTTTCCAGTTTTCCCCAAGCTTAAACCTCCTAAAAGTATGCTTCATTTGAAGCATAGCCAGTTTATCTGAATAAAACTCCCCAAAATACATGGTCTCAAAACTCTGCACCCCCGCCACCGAAAACCGTTTAGAAATATTTTCCTTAGTAGGCTGGTTCGGAAAAGCATGAAATAAATGTGTTAACGGCACATCGCCCGTAGCAAGTTCGCCTTGCAGCAGAAAACTAGTGCTAGAAATGTTTTTTCGCGCAATTTCATAATCAAGCTTCAATCCAAATTTCGCATAATTAAAATCGCTATCAGCAATTCCTTTAAAGGCCTTTGTAATTTGCGCACTCACTTTCGGCAAAACATCCGTAGCCACTTTTATTCCGTCATCATTTACAATAGAGTCCGTTTGCAACTTCACACGAAAAGAAAGAATAGCCTCCGCAAGTTTGTATTCATTATACCCTTTGCCGTCCTTTATAAAATAGTAGTTTTCAAAATTGCCAACATCCGTATGTTGTACCCGCAATTCCGTAAGTATTTTTGGTGAAAGCTCACTTTGTATGTTTACCTGCCACTGGGTATATTTATAAAACTGGGTAATATTGAGCAAACGAGGCTCAAAAAGGGAATAAAACCGAGCATCCGTTAAAAAATCATACGTACCAATCTCCTTAATGTCGTCTGTATAATAAAGACTTACCCAAGCCTTCTTTTCTTTGTTCACCAGCGCGCTCCCGCCCAAGCTATACTTAAAAGTTTCATCCTTAAACCCGTAAGCAATATAGCCGCCAAGCTTATAATTTTCAAAAAGTTTTTTATTGGTAACACCACCCACTCCCAAACGGAAGCCTTCATGAGCATTATATTTAAAAAGCGTCTTAAGATCAATGTCAAAAAAACCAACAGGAAAATAGCCCGTAGTAAATGGGTGCCCTTTTTTTTCAGATATTTCGGAAACAGTTTCCTTTACCCCAGAAACGGTATCATTCTTTGTTTCATTGGTTTCTTGCGCAAAAGCCGAAAGACCTATTAAGAAAGAAAAAAGGAATAGTATTTTGCGCATATAGTATGATGGGAAAATTTTTTTAAAAGTAAAAATAAAGCGGCATAGTTGCCGCTTTATTGTATTTAGTTTAACGATAACGCAAGTTATACTGTCATTATTTCCTTTTCCTTTTTTGCCAAGATTTCATCAATCTTTTTAATGTGGGCATCTGTCATTTCCTGAATATCTTCTTCCAAACTCTTTTTAAGATCTTCTGAAATATCCAAAACTTTAAGGTCGTTATTGGCGTTTTTACGGTCGTTACGTACCCCAATTTTTCCTTCTTCGGCAGCAGCTTTTGCTTGTTTTGCCAAATCTCTTCTGCGTTCCTCGGTCAATGGTGGAACAGATATTATTACGCTTTCCCCATTGTTCATTGGGTTGAAGCCTATGTTTGCCAAATGGATGCCGCGTTCTATTTCAGGAATCATCCCTTTCTCCCATGGTTGGATGGTAATGGTCATCCCGTCTGGTGTGTTTACGTTCGCAACTTGGCTCAATGGAGTCTGACTTCCATAATAATCTACCATTACACTCCCTACCATAGCTGGTGAAGCTTTTCCGGCACGAATGTTTACCAATTCTTTTTCAAGATGCTTTAGGGCATTGCCCATTGCTTCTTTTGTGCCTTCAATTATAAAATCTATTTCGTCTTCCATACTAAATTTTTTTAAGCTGAATTTTGCCTTTCAAAAATTAAACCAATAATTATAAATTCACTTTTGTGCCAATCTTTTCTCCAGAAACCACTTTCAGCAGATTTCCTTTAGTGTTCATGTCAAAAACTATAATAGGCAATTCGTTTTCCTGGCTCAAGGTGAAAGCAGTGGTGTCCATTACTTTCAATCCTTTCTGCAACACATCTTCAAAACTAATAAAATCGAATTTTGTTGCAAGTTTGTCTTTTTCTGGGTCGCTGGTATAGATTCCATCCACACGTGTTCCTTTCAAAATAACATCTGCACCAATCTCGATAGCTCTTAAAACCGCGGCTGAATCTGTTGTAAAATAAGGATTTCCCGTTCCCCCTCCAAAAATAACAACACGTCCTTTTTCTAAATGGCGAATTGCTTTTCTCCGAATAAAAGGCTCGGCCACTTCATTGATGTTGATGGCACTCTGTAAACGAGTGGGTACATCTTCATTTTCCAGTGCGCTTTGCAAAGCCAGTCCGTTAATAACGGTTGCCAACATTCCCATATGGTCACCCTGTACACGGTCCATCCCGCTGCTGGCGCCAGACAAGCCTCTAAAAATGTTACCGCCGCCAATTACAATGGCCACTTCAACGCCTCTTTCAGTAATTTGTTTTATCTCTTGTGCGTATTCTTTAATACGAATGGGGTCAATGCCGTACTGTTGATTGCCCATCAAGGCTTCGCCGGAAAGTTTTAAAAGTATTCTTTTATAGTGCATAATTTGGGTTTGTTGGGGCAAAAATAAAGAAAAATATTGATGCGGTGGAAGTAATTGAAAAAAGTAGTTTTTAAGAAGCAGATCGTAAGAAAAATAAAAAGAATATTTTTTTATGATGACATTCCCAAGATTATTTCGATTTATAAATAATGAAAACAACTAATCCTTAAAGTTTCACATTATGAAAAAACATTTATTTTATTTATTGTTGGGCGTTTCAACATTTTTGACGGCTCAAAACAAAGATTTTAAGGCCCCTTCAGCTACATTTTCTTTTCATCCTATTTCATTGCCTAAAACTGAATGTATAACTGATGAGCAACGAACGGAGGTAATGCAGGAAATTGAAGTGAACAAACAGGCCATTCTTCAAAAAAATCCAAGCGCATTTCAAAAACGTGGAGGGCATCCTCTATTTATCCTTCCTTTTAGACCTAAAACAGGATATAGCGATTATGGATATTATTCATTGTTTAATCAAGTGGATCAAAACCTTAGTCCGAACGGCCAATTACTAGATTATAACTGCGGACAAAGAACCTATGATTGGGCAAGCGGTAATCATGCAGGAACTGATTATGTGGTATGGCCTTACCCATGGAAAAAGATGGAAGAAGACGTTATGGAGGTAATTGCTGCGGCACCAGGAATAATTGTAGATAAACGTGACGGAAACTTTGACCATAATTGTGTGAATAATGGAAATCCAAATTGGAATGGAATTATTTTGGAGCATGCTGATGGATCAAGAAGTTGGTATTGGCATTTCCAAAATGGTAGCTCAACCTCTAAAAATATTGGTGATTCAGTTGCTGCAGGTGAATATTTGGGAAGAGCAGGTAGCTCTGGCAGTAGTGATATTCCTCACCTGCATTTTGAAGTTCATGATTCTGTCGGGAACACGATAGACCCTTATGCAGGGCCTTGCAATAGTATGAATGCTGACAGCTGGTGGATTAACCAACCTGCTTATTTTGTTCCCGAAATATTGACGCTTTCTACACACAATTCAGACGATTTTGACACAGAATGTGGTGTGGTGGAGAATACATACAGAGAATTAAATTTTGACACTGGAGAAACAATACGATTCCGAATATTCTACAGAGATATTCAACTGAATTCCAATACACATATTACCGTCAACAAACCCGATGGAAGCATACTTTATGATTATGACTTTGCCTCACCGTGGCCAGATTATACAGCTGCTTGGGCACAATGGAACTTTGTCGCGGACAACACTTGGCCAGACGGAGTTTACACAATTACAGCGCAATTTGGAGGGAACAGTTATCAAACCATTTTTGGAATACGAACAAATTTGGGAACCGAAGATTTGCAACAAACTGACATAGCAATCTACCCAAACCCCACTTCAAACAAAATATTTGTAGAGGCAAACTCACAAATTGAAAAAGTAGAAGTTTATGATGTTTTGGGAAGAAAAGTCTTGGATGTTTCACCTTTGTCTGAAAAAACTGAACTGAATATGGGCAGTTTAAAAACAGGAATGTACTTAGCCGTTATTTCATCCGAAGGGAAAAAGACTGTAAAGAAAATTGTAAAAGAATAAATATTTAGAATCTTAAGCATAAAAAAAGAGGCTGAAATTAATCAGCCTCTTTTTGTTTTTAAAAATATGCTTAAAAGCTTATGCTAGAGAAACTCTCTTAAAGCCAACAACTTCAACATCACCATACGTTTTTACGTAATCTGCAACGTTCTTTTTGTCATCTTTAATGAAGTTTTGGTCAAGCAACGCTTTTTCGTGGTCCATTGTAGTGTTGTCACTAATGAAACGCTCAATTTTTCCTGGAAGGATTTTATCCCAGATTTGCTCTGGCTTGCCTTCAGCTTTCAATTCTGCTTTTGCATCAGCTTCAGCTTGCGCCATAATTTCTGGAGTCAATTGTGCTCTTGAAATATATTTTGGTACATTTTTAAGCGTTTTGCCCAAACGGCCCAACTCGATGTTTTCTTTTTCAATTACAGCGATTCTCGCTTCAGTTTCAGATTCCACAAACTCTGGCGTAAAATCTTTATAAGAAAGGGTAGAGGCTCCCATTGATGCAACTTGCATAGAAACGTCTTTTGCCAATTCTTCAGCGTTATTAACTGCTTTTGAAAGACCAGTTAAAGCGGCAATTTTGTTTCCGTGAACGTAAGAACCAACGAATGGAGCTTCCAAAATTTCGAAACCACCAATCTCTATCTTCTCACCAATTACACCAGTTTGCTCAATCAATTTCTCAGCAACTGTCATTCCGCCAAAATCAGCAGCCAAAAATTCATCTTTTGAAGATGTGTTCAAAGCAACTTCGGCCATTTTGTTTGCCATTTCAACGTAAGAGTCGTTTTTGGCAACAAAGTCAGTTTCACAGTTTAATGAAATAGCAACACCTTTTGTATGGTCACTATTTACCTTTACAGTTGCAACCCCTTCGCTAGAATCGCGATCGGCTCTTTTTTCAGCAATTTTCTGTCCTTTTTTTCTAAGGATTGAGATTGCTTCTTCCATATTTCCGTCTGCCTCAACCAATGCCTTTTTACAGTCCATCATTCCAGCTCCGGTGGTTTGTCTTAGTTTATTTACTTCTGCGGCTGTTATGTTTGCCATTTGTATAAATTTTTAAGTTTAGTATTAAAAAAAGTCGTTCAATATATTTTCAATAAAGAAAAGAACTAAACGACTTTTAAATTTTAAGATAAGGTTATTATTCTTCTTCGTTTAGAACTTCTTTTTTCGACTTCTGAGAAACAGGTTTCTTTGCCTCTTCCATAACTTCTACGTCGTCTGCATCTGTTGAAGGAACTTCAGCTTTTTCTTTTTTCACTTCTTTGTCTTTTTTAGGCGCTTTTGCCTTTTTCTCCATTCCTTCTTCATCATTGCTATCTTCATCACTTCCGGATTTTCTTTCAGAAAGACCCTCAATAACAGCTTCAGAAACAAAATTCATAATGCTTTCAATAGATTTTGAAGCATCATCGTTAGATGGAATTACGTAGTCAATAACGCGTGGGTCACTGTTAGTATCAACCATTGCGAAGATTGGAATGTTCAATTTCAACGCTTCTGCAACCGCAATGTGCTCACGAGTTGTATCTACAACAAAAAGTGCTGCAGGAAGGCGGCTCATATCAGAAATAGAACCTAAGTTTTTCTCCAATTTAGCACGAAGACGATCTACTGCCAAACGCTCTTTCTTTGACAGGGTCATGAAAGTACCGTCTTGCTTCATTCTATCAATTGAAGCCATTTTTTTAACGGCTTTACGGATAGTAACAAAGTTTGTAAGCATACCGCCAGGCCATCTTTCAGTGATGTAAGGCATGTTTGCATTCTTTGCTTTTTCAGCAACAATGTCTTTTGCTTGTTTTTTGGTAGCTACAAAAAGGATTTTGCGTCCACTAGCTGAAATTTTCTTAAGGGCTTCGCTAGCCTCTTCGATTTTTGCAGCGGTTTTGTAAAGGTTGATGATGTGGATCCCGTTGCGTTCCATATATATATACGGTGCCATGTTCGGGTTCCATTTGCGGGTTAGGTGGCCAAAGTGCACACCAGCTTCTAGTAAGTCTTTTACTACTACTTTTTTTGCCATTTTTGTTTTAGTTTACGTTCTGTGAAAGGATAGCAACCGACTCATTATTGGTACTCCTTCGCCAAAGGCTATGGAGCACAAAGCAGAGCTTTGGTTTAGATGCTAAACTAACACCCGAATTTTCGGGTTAACAGCTTTTTGATTATTAATGAATATGAACTTTTCAACTGCAATTGGGTATCCCAAGTGAGATACCCAATCTTGTTGAGTAATATTAACGTTTAGAGAATTGGAATTTCTTACGAGCTTTCTTCTGTCCGAATTTCTTACGCTCTACCATTCTTGGGTCTCTTGTAAGTAAACCTTCTGGTTTCAAGATGCCGCGATTTTCGTCATTAAGCGTACACATTGCGCGGGAAATTGCAAGACGAATGGCTTCTGCCTGTCCAGTAATTCCACCACCAAAAACGTTTACGGTAATGTCGAAAGTAGTTTCGTTTTCTGTAAGTACTAAAGGTTGTTTTACTTTATACTGAAGGGTTCCAGTTGGAAAGTAGTTTTCAAACTCACGCTTATTGATAGTAATGTTTCCTTTTCCTTCTTTAAGGTACACACGTGCAACAGCGGTTTTTCTTCTGCCTATTTTGTGAATTGTCTCCATTACTTGTTGTCGTTAAAGTTAATAGCTCTAGGTTTTTGTGCTTCTTGACCGTGGTTTGCATCAACATAAACCTTAAGGTTTCTGAAGATTTCCGCGCCCAATTTGTTTTTAGGAAGCATTCCTTTCACAGCTTTTTCAACAAGCCTTGCAGGGTCTTTTTTGTACATCTCTGTAGCGGTAAGGCTACGTTGTCCACCTGGGTAACCAGTGTGGCGAATGTACGTTTTGTCGTTCCATTTGTTACCAGTAAGGTTTATTTTACTAGCGTTAATAATAATTACGTTATCACCGCAATCTACGTGAGGGGTGAAACTTGGTTTGTGCTTACCGCGAAGTAATTTAGCAACTTCGCTTGCAAGACGACCCAATGTTTGCCCGTCCGCATCTACCAATAACCATTCTTTTACAACGGTTCCTTTGTTGGCAGATACTGTTTTGTAACTTAATGTATCCATTTAGTCTTTGTCAATTGTTAATAATTCATTGTTTTCTCACCTAAAACAAAACGGATTTTGTCTAAGAGGGGTGCAAATGTAGTGTTATTTATTTGAAAAGCAAGGGGTGGGAATAAAATTTAAGACAAAAGACCGCTGTGCTGAAAGGCAAATGAATAAAGACTTTTTTTGTTGATAAAATAGCTTTGCGGCTTTGTGTGAAATTTTTCTCAAACAAAGGCGCAAAGCATTCAATTTCAGTTTCAAAATTTTGGTTATTGGGTGTAGCCGGAGTATTGATTTTCAGAGCTATTCCAAAGTCAAAATCAAATCATCTTTCATTACCATGGTTCCTGGTTTTAGAGATATGGATTTAATTTTTCCCGATTTGTTCGCTGTAATCGTGGTCTCCATCTTCATGGCTTCAATAATAAAGAGATGATCGTTCTTTTTTATTTCCTGTCCTTTTTTCATCAATACCTTATATAAACTTCCCTGTAATGGAGCGCCGTATTGATTGGTGTCCTGTGGATCGATTTTTACATGGGCCTCTTTTTCTATTTTTATAGATTTATCCTTAATTTCCACAAAACGGTTTTCGCCATTTACCGAAAAGAAAACAATGCGAACCCCATCGTCATTCGGAATTCCTACAGAAAGCAGTTTTACAATAATAGATTTTCCGGGTTCCAGCTCAATGATGGCTTCTTCCTGAAGTTTCATTCCGTAGAAGAAATTTTCCGTGGCAAGAATTGCAACATTTCCATACTGCTTATATTTTTCGTGCGCATCTTCAAAAACACGAGGGTATAAACTATAGGATAGGAAATCTTCAAATTCTATAGGACGCGTAAAACCTTGTTGGAATTTTTTACTGAAAACTTTAAATTCTGAATCAAAATCTATAGGTTCCAAATGTGCATTGGGTCTATCGGTATATGCCTTGTTGTTTTTTAAAATTATTTTCTGAAGTTTCTTTGGAAAACCGCCCAAAGGCTGTCCAAGATCACCTTTAAAGAAATTGATTACGGATTCAGGAAAAGAAATACCTTCTCCGCGCTCCATAACATCTTCTGGAGTAAGGTTATTGGTAACCATAAAAATGGCCATATCGCCTACCACTTTGGAACTTGGCGTAACTTTCACCAAGTTTCCGAACATCTTGTTTACAAGAGCGTACATTTTTTTCACTTCATCAAAACGGTCGCCCAAACCAAGTGCTTCTGACTGGGGGCGTAAATTTGAATATTGTCCACCGGGAATTTCATGCTGATACACTTCTGCAGTTCCTGCCTTTAAACCAGACTCAAACGGATAGTACATTTCGCGCACATCTTCCCAATAGTTTGAAAATTCATTCAGTTTATTTATATCAAATTTATTTTCGCGAGGTTGGTTGCGCATCATTTCCACAATGGAATTGAAATTGGGCTGGGAGGTAAGACCCGAAAGTCCGCCCAGAGCCACGTCTACCACATCAACGCCTGCTTCAATAGCTTTTAAGTAAGTAGCAGATTGAATTGAGGAAGTATCATGGGTGTGAAGGTGCAACGGTATTTTTACTGTGCTCTTTAATGCTGAAATAAGTTCAGCTGCCGCGTAAGGTTTTAAAAGTCCGGCCATGTCTTTAATGGCAATCATATGTGCTCCTGCGTTTTCAAGGTCTTTTGCAAGCTGGGTGTAATATTTTAAGGTGTATTTGGTTTCCTTCGTGTCTAGGATATCACCTGTGTAACTTATTGCTGCTTCAGCAATTCCACCTGTTTTGTTTCGAACGAAATTGATACTGGGTTCCATTGCTTTTACCCAGTTTAAGGAATCGAATATTCTAAAAATATCGATTCCGTTTTCCCAAGAGGTTTCAATAAACTTTTCAATTAAGTTGTCGGGGTATGCTTTGTAACCCACTCCATTGGAGCCTCGAAGTAACATTTGAAAAAGTATATTCGGCATCAATTTGCGAAGCTCCCGCAACCGCGTCCAAGGACTTTCGTTCAAAAACCGTAGGCAAACATCAAAGGTTGCGCCTCCCCACATTTCTATACTAAAGGTATTGGGATGGTTTTTGGCGAAACTTTCTGCTGCTTGCAACATATCATAACTTCGCATTCTAGTGGCGAGCAAGGATTGGTGTGCATCACGAATAGTAGTATCTGTATAATGTATCTTTTTTTCATCCTTAAGCCAGGCGCAGAATTTTTCCGGTCCCATTTCCGTAAGCATATCTTTTGTGCCTTTCGGATAGCTTTTCTGTGAGTCGAACTTTGGGATTTTTGGGGTCCTGAAAATTCTATTTTTATCGAAAGTTTTTACATCAGGGTTTCCGTTTACAATTACTTCCCCTAAATAATTCACGATTTTTGAAGTGCGATCCTGCGGAAGTTTTATATCAAATAAAGAAGGCGTGTTGGCTATAAAATTAACGGTTGCCTTACCTTCTCTAAAGGTTTCATTTTGAATTACATTTTGAAGAAAATGAATATTTGTTTTTACGCCGCGAATGCGAAACTCTTTTAATGCACGTGACATTTTACGAACGGCGCCATCTAAAGTTCTACCATGAGCCGAAACTTTTACCAGCATAGAATCGAAAAACGGACTGATGCTGTAAGACTGATAAATACTACCAGCATCCAACCGAATGCCCATTCCTGCTGCGCTTCGGTAGGTGGTTATGGTACCGTAATCTGGCGTAAAATTGTTTTCGGGATCTTCGGTGGTTAAGCGGCATTGCATCGCAAAACCATAAGTAGCGAGTGAATCCTGATCGTAGATTTTTATCTGTGTGTCTGAAAGTTTGTAGCCACCAGCAACAAAAATCTGGGTTTTTATAAGGTCTATGCCCGTTACCATTTCGGTCACGGTATGTTCCACTTGAATTCGAGGGTTTACTTCTATGAAAAAAACGTTATCTTCTTTATCTACCAGAAATTCTACCGTTCCCACGTTGTTGTATTGCACTTCCTCTGCAATTTGTATGGCGTATTTGTAAAGTGCCTGTTTCACTTTTTCTGAAACATTAAAAGACGGGGCGATCTCTACCACTTTTTGGTGGCGGCGTTGTACGGAGCAATCGCGCTCAAATAAATGGCGAATATTGCCGTGGTTGTCTGCTACAATCTGTACTTCGAGATGCTTTGGGTCTTCCACATATTTTTCGAGAAACATAGTATCGTCCCCAAACGCATTTAGGGATTCACTTTTAGCGGAATCAAAATTGTTTTTTAAATCGTCATCATTCCGAATTATCCGCATTCCACGTCCGCCTCCGCCGGAGGCCGCTTTCAGCATTAGAGGATAGCCGATAGTTTCAGCTTCGGAAAGAGCGATTTTGAGTGAAGAAAGCTTTTTGGTGTTGCTTTGAATAATGGGGACCTTACATTTTTGGGCAATCTTTTTGGCTGTGATTTTATCGCCTAAGGCATCCATTACCTTTGGATCTGGACCTATAAAAATAATTCCGTTTTTTGCGCAGTTACGTGCAAATTCGGAATTTTCAGATAAAAATCCATATCCAGGATGAATGGCGTCCACATTCTTCGATTTGGCCAAAGCTATGATGGCATTGCCGTCCAAATACGGTTTTAAGGGTTGGTCGTTACCGCCTATTTGGTATGACTCATCGGCTTTGTAGCGATGCTGCGAATAACGGTCTTCATAAGTGTAAATGGCAACCGTTTTTAAATTTATTTCTGCACAGGCACGTAATACCCGTATAGCTATTTCGCCGCGATTGGCCACCAACACTTTTTTAATTTTCATCCTAGCTTTTTTTAGAATTTGAACTTAACTCGCTAAAGGTAGCCAATACTATGCACGCATAAGATTAGTCGAGAAATTTTTTTTGAACAATTTTGCGATTATTTTGGATTTTAAATGGGTTGACCTAGACTAATTCGGTGTTGCTTTATTTGTTTGGTATTCTTCAAAAATACCTTAGTTGATTATGTACGGATTTTCATTTTTATAGTTCCGAATAACAAAATCCAGCGCACTTTTTAGGATATCGCCCATGTTCTTGGATTTTTTGAAATTAACATCTCCCGTAAGTTTAAAGAGACTCACTTTCAGTTTCTTTATTTTTTCAGGGAGAGAAATGGTATCCTTGCGCATACAGTTCATAAGTTCCTTGAGACGCTTTTTTTCACTTGTAGCCCTTTTTGCAAGCAAGGAACGTTCTTCATTTTTGTATTGTTCCACTGAAGCCTCCTGCAGCAATTCCATAGTCATATTTACCAGCTTGTTGTTTTCTTTCAGAAATTGTGGTTTGTAAACTTTTATATTGCCCTCGAAGCTTTGTTGATCAAAATCTATGGCGCGAACGCGATACTGGATGCGGTCAAAATCATGGGTTAGCACCATTACATAATTATAGGAGCGCATATCGCCCAATAGACGCACAAAGCAGCGTTCATTGAATTTTACAAATTCCTTGGCTATTTCCATTTTGTCTCTGTCTGAACATTTATCTAAATGGTTTTCAATAAAATCGTCGCCAGGAATTCCAGAAATGTGTTCCTCTATTAGGGTATTGCCACGAACCAAAAAGTTGATATGGTTTGGCGAAAGCAAATGTTCCAGTTCCAGCCCGTAGATTCGGGAAGCATCGGCTTTTTTTATGTAAAGAAAAATGTAGTTGTCGTTGAGAACATTACGGACTTTTACTCGGAAAGGTTTTGAATTTCCGAAAGTGCAATAATCCACACTGTCTATATTTAGGTAGGGTAAAATTGTGTCGGTTCCGTCGGAATGCAAAATGGAATACACTTTTTTAAGACTGAGGTTTATTTCCTCGGTTTCAAATTCAGAATAGTAAACACTAACCCATAATGTATCCTTTCCATTTTTGTCAAATACAGATATCGAGCCTTGAAAACGCAACAAATCATCATAATAGATAGGAATTTTAATAGTCCTTCCGTGACGGGTTAGGTATTTTAAGAGTGCATCATTAATAGGATAAGCGGGTTTTTTTTTTGAAATCAGTTTTTGATTGTTCTCCATAGCTGTGGGAAATATTTTTTAAAGATATGGATTTCATTAAAGACGTAAGACCGCTTCGCTGAATGATTTAAGACATAAGACTAAAAAAATAAATTTCGATTTCAACTTCAACTTTTCAGGTTACTGAGCGAAGTCGAAGTATCAACTTCGATTTCGATTTCAGTTTCGATTTCCCCCGTTATTCCTTCACAAACTTTTCCAATGCCACATTTTCCCCAGAATACAGCTGCACAAAATAAACACCCGAAGCCAAGCTGGAAACATCCACCGTTGGGGAAATGGTTTCCATATCTAACTTCATAACACGGCTGCCAAGCATAGAAAAAATGTTTACTTGGTTTATAGTTTGATCGTTTGTATTGATCTGCAATAAGTTTTGTACGGGATTGGGATATAAGCTTATTGTGTTGGCAAAAGTATTTTCCGCTATTCCAATAAGTGGTTGCTTGTGTTTTACTATCCAATAATCATAACCTCCTCGGGAATTTTCTGTTTTGTCTCCGGAGATATTAGAATTTGAACGCCCAGCTGTTAAAAAATTTCCGTCACTGGTTTGTATTGAAGCTCCACCACCTTCACCTGCTTCTCCACCAATCGTATTTTGCCATTCAATAATGCCTAGACTATTAAGTTTAAGAAACCAATAATCAGATCCTCCTATGGAGTTTTCGGTTTTATCTCCAGAGATATTAGAATTTGAACTTCCAGATACTAAATAACCCCCATCTGCACTCTGCGATATTGAACTTGCATTATCGCCTAATGTCCCGCCAATAGTATTTTGCCAAACAATATTGCCAGTTTCATCTAATTTTAAGACCCAATAATCATAAGCTCCAATAGCATTTTCAGATTTGTCCTCAAAAGCATCAGAATCTGAGGTGCCAGCCACAATATATCCACCATCGCTGGTTAAATTTATTTTTGGGTTTAAGTCAGCATTATTCCCTCTTATAGTCTTATCCCAAACCTGATTCCCAGAAGCATCTATTTTTAAAATCCAAAATGGATTATTAAAACTTTGAAAAATGAGTAAATCAGAACTTAATATAAAACCTCCATCATTTGTTTTTGCAAGATCTTTAACGTTGCACGCAAAATTATAGTCCGTAGAGCCGTATGATTTTTGCCAAACAATAGCTCCAATAGAATCTAGTTTTAGAACCCAAGCATCCGGCAGCCCATTTCTGCTAACCGTGCGATCGCCTGATTCTGCTGAACTAGAACTGCCAACTACTAAATAACCTCCATCATCTGTTTCAACTGTTGATACTATCTCATCGCGACGATTCCCTCCATAGGTTTTTTGCCATTGTATATCGCCGTTAGCGTCTAACTTTAATACCCAATAATCCTGTTCTCCTCTGGAAGCTTCAGTTTTATCGCCAGAAATACCAGAATTGGAACCTCCTCCTATAAGATAACCTCCGTCAGTTGTTTGTACAATAGAGGTTAAAAAATCGTCTTCACTTCCACCATAGGTTTTTTGCCATAGTATTTCTCCAGTAGTATCTAATTTTACTATCCAATAATCGTTTCCTCCTCTTGAATTTTCGCTTTTTTCTCCTGAAATGTCTGATTCTGAGGCTCCTCCAAGTAAGAACCCACCGTCGTCCGTTTCAATAGAAGTTGAAAGCCAATCACTACTATTGCCGCCAATGGTCTTCTGCCAAAGAATACCTGATACTTGGGCTTGTGTAGTTATAAATGAAAGTAGTAGGAGTGCTAAAAGTGTAGTTGTCTTTTTCATAATAATGAAATTAAAATTTAACTATCTAATAAACACTAAGATACAATTTTATTAAATCACAATAATGTAAACTCCTGAATTTTGAATTGAAAAGTTATTCCTTCACAAACTTTTTTAAAGCCACATTTTTCCCAGAATACAGCTGCACATAATATACACCCGAAGCCAAGCTGGAAACATCTACGGTTGGCGAAACGGCTTCAACATCCAACTGCCGAACGCGGCTGCCCAAAACGCTGTAAATGTTTATTTGGTTTATGGTTATGTCTTGGGTATTGATCTGTAATATGTTGCTTACTGGGTTGGGGTATATACTCATTGTGGTAGCAAAGGTGTTTTCTCCGACACCTAATGTTGAGTCGTGTTTTATAATCCAATAATCATAACCTCCTCTGGAGTTTTCGGTTTTATCTCCAGAGATATTAGAATTTGATGAACCTGCTGTTATAAAATCTCCGTCAGTAGTTTGTATTGAACTTCCGCCATATTCATTCCCTTCACCCCCAATTGTATTTTGCCATTCAATAATGCCTATACTATTAATTTTAACAAACCAAAAATCTAATTCTCCATTAGAATTCTCAGTCTTATCTCCAGAGATATTTGAATTTGAATAGCCTTGTACTAAATAGCCCCCATCTTCGGTCTGATCTATTGCATTCACGTTTCCTTCGGATGCATCACCGCCAATTGTATTTTGCCATACAATATTGCCATTTTCATCCAATTTTAGAATCCAATAATCCATTGATCCATTTATGGCGTTTTCAGTTTTGTCTGCAACAGCGTCAGAATTGGAGATTCCTGCCACAATATAACCACCATCGCTGGTCTGTTTTGTTTTTGATAACCAGTCACTTTTATTGCCTTGTATAATTTTATCCCATACCTGATTGCCAGAAGCATCTATTTTTATAATCAAAAAGCCTTCGTGTGTGGATGTAATTCCCCATTTGGTTGCACTTATTATAAAGCCTCCATCGTTTGTTTTTTCAAGTTTTGACCATCTTGTTTCCAAACCAGAGCCAAATGAATTTTGCCATTCTATAGCTCCAGCTGCATCTAATTTCACAAGTAAAATATCATGAAAACCAATTTGAGGAGCTGTGCGATTGCCAGATATTGGCGAGGCAGAATCACCGGCTAACATATAGCCTCCATCATCGGTTTCAACTATTGAATATATTGCATCTTGGCCTATGCCACCAATTGTTTTTTGCCATTCTATAGCTCCAGCTGAATCAAGTTTTAGTGCCCAGAAATCTCCAAACCCATAAGAGTCTTCAGTTTTTTCACCAGATATGTTAGATGACGAAAACCCTCCTAAAATGTACCCACCGTCAGTTGTTTGCAGCGCAGAAGATAAAACTTCAGTATCACTGCCACCATAGGTTTTTTGCCATTCTATGTTGCCGTTTTCATCTATTTTTAATATCCAGTAGTCATTGAGCCCTCTGGAATCTTCAGTTTTTTCACCAGATATATCCGAATCAGATGTTCCACTGGCAAGAAATCCACCATCATCTGTTTCAATCATTATGGTTAGGTTATCATCACCACTGCCCCCAATGGTTTTCTGCCATTGAATGATTCGTTCTTGGGCGTGAATAGTAAATACGAAAAGTAATAGTGCGAAAAGCGTAGTTATTGTTTTCATAGTAAAGAGTTTAATTATCTATTAAATACTAAGATACGTATTTTTCTAATCACTATAATAAAATAATTCGGAATTGATAAAGTATTGTTATGTCAGGTGAGGGCAGTGGAAATCTGCTTTAATTAAGTAAGAATGTGGAGTTCTCGACTGCGCTCGAACGGACAGGATAGTATTTTTATTCTTTCACAAACTTTTTTAAAGCCACATTTTTACCGGAATATAACTGTACATAATATACACCCGAAGCCAAGCTGGAAACATCCAAGGTTGGTGAAACGCTGTCAATATCAAGTTGCAAAACTTTACTGCCCGTCATTGTGTAAATGATTACTTGGTCTATGGTTTTGTCTTGGGTGTTTAGTTGCAAGGTGTTTTTTGTGGGGTTGGGGTAGAGGGTTATTGATGTGGTAAAGGGTTTTTCTTTGAGGCCTAAAGTTATTGCGTGTTTTATAATCCAAAAATCATTTCCGCCACGGGAATTCTCAGTTTTATCACCTGAAATGTTGGATTGTGAATTTCCACCAAAAATATAAGTTCCATCAGAATTTTGATTGGTACAGGATAGTTTATCCACATTGCTTCCACCAATAGTGTTTTGCCATTCAATTATACCTACGTTATTTAACTTCACAATCCAATAATCTTCAAACCCCTTGGAGTCTTCAGTTTTATCTCCAGAAATGTACGAATCTGAATAACCTCCAATTAATGAACCTCCTTCAGTAGAACCTAGAACTGTAGTACCCAATTCAAAAAGTGCTCCGTCAATATTTCTATCCCATTCTGTATTGCCTTCAGGATCAAGTTTCCATACATAATAATTAAATTGGGGCTGATTGTCTGTTGTGCCGTTCACAATAAAACCACCATCGCTAGTTTGTCTTACCGAACTTAAATAATTTGTCACTCCATTGCCAGCAAAGGTTGACCACGTATTATCTAAACCAATTTTTTTCAAAAAGTAAGCCATGTCAATACCCCAAGTCCCCCCTAATATATAACCACTATCGGATGTTAGTTGAAAATCATATAACCTAAAGCCCTCATTAGAGATTCCATATGCATCTTGCCAAAGAATATTTCCAGTGGAATCTAGCCCTAAAATCCAAGCGTCTCTATTGGCTATTCTACTTTCGGTTCTGTCGCCCGAAATATCTGAAAAAGAGGAGCCCGCTAATATGTAATTACCATCAGGTGCTTGATGTATTTCCACTAGTAAATCTCCATCATTACCTCCAATTGTTTTTTGCCATTCAATACTTCCTGTTGAATTTAGCTTTAGTACCCAGTAATCCGTAAATCCACGGGAATTTTCCGTTTTTTCTCCAGAAATTCCGGAATCGGAATATCCCCCAACTATGTACCCTCCATCTGTAGTTTGATGAATAGCAACCAGTTTATCTTCTCCATTTCCTCCAATAGTCCGCTGCCAGTCAATATTCCCTGAACTATCCAATTTCAAAATCCAGTAGTCATTGGCGCCCCTTGAATTCTCAGATTTATCGCCAGAGATATTTGAATTTGAATATCCTCCTAATATCATTCCACCATCGGAAGTTTCTTCAATACTTTTCAAATATTCCTCTCCACTCCCCCCAATAGTTTTCTGCCAAAGAATATTTGGGTCTTGGGCTTGAATAGAGATTGCAGAAAATAGTAGTGCTAAAAGTGTAATTATCTTTTTCATATAAAGTAGCTTCAATTTTGTGGTGGCAAAATACAGAATTCAAACAATTGAAAAAATAAAAACGTTAAGGATTTCTTAAAAAACTAGGGTTATTTAACATTTAATAGAACTCATTCGCTTTAATTTCATCTAGTTTTGCGCCCACAAAAAAACAAACACTATGAAAAAATTATTTGGATTACTTTTTTTAGCAATTGCATTTACTGCTTGTTCAAGCGATGATGACAACAGCAACGACACTACAACTCTGGAAGGTACTTGGAAAATGACTACCTTTAACACTGAAAACGCTTACGACCTAAATAATGACGGTACGGCCTCAAAAAGTGTTATGAATGAAACCAACTGTTACCAAAACGAAACCCTTGTATTCAATGCAGACGGAGCAACTGGTACGGCTGTTAACACTTCGTATGCTGAGATTGAACTTACTTTAGTGGCAGGTACAACAGATGAGTATGAGTACACAGTAACTTGTGTTTCTGAAGATGATTCTACTCCTTTTGCATATATTCAAAATGGTAATGATGTAACCCTTATAGTAGCAGGAGAAAATCAAACTGCAACACTTTCGGGCAATACTCTTACCTATGTCTTTCAGGATGGTTTCTTTGTGGAAGTTGACAACAACGGTACAACTACAACTGTTACTGAAGACATTACTTTTGTTTTTACGAAGCAATAAACCTATTTTTTATAAATAGTATAAAGCCGGAAGTTTTACTTTCGGCTTTTTTTATGACATATTTTTAGTGCGCTTCAAGCCAATTATCCCCAACCCCTAAATCTACATCTAACGGAACGGTAAGTTTGTAAGCGTTCTCCATTTCATGCTTTACCATGGTTTTTAGTTTTTCCAGTTCGGGTTTGTAAGTGTCAAAAACAAGTTCATCATGCACTTGAAGCAGCATCTTGCTTTTGTAGTTTTCTTCCTCTAGCTTTTTGTAGATGTTAATCATCGCAATTTTGATGATATCAGCCGCACTTCCTTGTATTGGGGCGTTCACGGCGTTTCGTTCGGCAGCGCCACGCACTACTTGGTTGCTTCCGTTGATGTCTTTTAAATAGCGTCTTCTTCCCAAAACAGTTTGCACATAACCATTTTCACGTGCAAAATCTATTTGCTCGCTTATATAGTTGCGCAGTTTTGGATAGGTTTTATAATAGGTTTCTATCAAATCTTTTGCTTCAGTTCTGGAAAGATCGGTTTGGTTGCTTAAGCCGAAAGCAGAAACGCCGTAGATTATTCCGAAATTCACGGTTTTTGCGTTGCTTCGTTGCTCACGCGTCACTTCACTCAAAGGAATATTAAACACTTTTGAAGCGGTGGAAGCGTGAATATCTTCCCCATGTTTAAAGGCTTCAATCATTGTATCTTCCTCGCTCAAAGCTGCTATAATACGCAATTCTATTTGTGAATAATCCGCCGCCATCAAAACGTAATCTTCGTTTCTTGGAATAAATGCTTTCCGAACTTCTCGCCCGCGCTCGGTACGGATAGGAATGTTCTGAAGATTTGGGTTGTTGCTGCTCAAGCGTCCCGTTGCTGCAACGGTCTGCATATAATCTGTGTGTACTCGGCCTGTTGATTTCTCTACCTGTTCTGGCAGTGCATCTACATAGGTGCTTTTCAATTTTGCGAGGCCGCGGTATTCCAAAACATCGCGGATTATTTTGTGATCTTTTGCTAAATAGGAAAGTACATCTTCTGCAGTTGAATATTGACCGGTTTTGGTTTTTTTCGGCTTGTCTATCAGTTTCATTTTTCCGAAGAGAATATCACCCAACTGTTTTGGCGAAGCAATGTTGAAGGTTTCGCCAGCTTCTTCGTAAATGTGTTTTTCAAGTTGAATAATATCTATATCCAATTCTTTAGAAAGTTTATTCAGGAAACTCTCATCCAAGTTGATGCCCTCCAATTCCATAGCTGCAAGAACGCGAAGTAGCGGTACTTCAATTTCATCAAAAAGTTTTTGGGTGTTTGCTTCGCCAAGTTCTTTTTCAAAATGTTCCTTTAATTGATAGGTAACGTCGGCATCTTCCACGGCGTATTCAGTCTGTTTTTCTACAGAAACGTCGCGCATATTCAATTGGTTTTTACCTTTTTTGCCAATCAATTCGGTGATGGAAACGGGAGTATAGTTGAGATAGGTTTCACTCAAAATGTCCATGTTGTGGCGCATATCTGGGTTTATCAAATAGTGCGCGAGCATGGTGTCAAATAATTTTCCTTTTACTGAAATGTTGTATTTGGCAAGGACTTTAATGTCGTATTTTAAATTTTGACCGATTTTCTGAATGGTTTCGTCTTCAAAAAAGGGGCGAAGTTCTTCCAAAAGTTGTTGTGCTTCTTCACGATTTTCGGGGAAGGGAATATAAAAGCCTTTTCCTTTTTCCCAAGAGAAAGCAATGCCAACCAATTCTGCTTCCAACGGATTAAGACCCGTGGTTTCCGTGTCAAAACACACGCTTTTCTGTTTCATTAAATTTTGAAGAAACAGTTTGGTGCCCATTCCTGGTTGAACGGTTTGGTAGAAGTGCTCTGTGTTTTCTATGGTTGCGCGGGAGTTGTAAGTTTTTATTTCTTCTGTTGCATCGCCGTCGTTGCCAAAGAGTGAGAATTGACCTTCGCCAGCTGGATTGTTTTTAGCCGGTTTGGGTTTTGTGTCTGCAACATTCTTGCTTTCTTGGTTTTCACGACTGGTCCCATTAGAAGCCATTCCTTCTACGGAGAATGCTTTTAGAAAATTGTCTTTAAGTCTTCTAAATTCCAAGTCATCAAAAATCCCCAATACCTTTTCTGTGTCTGGCGGGCACATTTCGAAATCGGCTTCGTTGAATTCAACGGGCACATCCAGCATAATGGTTGCGAGTTTTTTACTGAGCAAGCCGAGCTCGGCGTTTTCAGCGACCTTTTCCTTCATTTTGCCTTTTAGCTTTGCGGTGTTTGCTAGTAGGCCTTCCATGGAACCGAATTCTGCCAAAAACTTCTTTGCAGTTTTTTCACCTACGCCTGGAAGTCCGGGAATGTTGTCGCTACTATCGCCCATCATTCCCAAGAAATCAATTACTTGTAATGGGTCTTTTACTTCAAATTTTTTCTGAACTTCAGGAATACCCCAAGTTTCATAACCTCCGCCAAAAACGGGGCGGTACATAAATATATTTTCTGAAACCAACTGCGCAAAATCCTTGTCTGGAGTAACCATATATGTGGTGTAACCTTCTTTTTCGGCTTTTTTTGCCAAAGTACCAATAACGTCATCGGCCTCAAAGCCATCCTTGACCATAATAGGAATCTTCATGGCCTCAAGAATATTATAGATGTATGGAATGGCAAACCTTATGGCGTCTGGGGTTTCGTCTCTATTGGCTTTGTAGTCTGGAAACATTTCGTTTCGGGCTTCACTGCCACCTTTGTCAAAACAGACTGCTAGATGGTCTGGGCGCTCTCTCTTCACTACGTCTATAAGTGAATTCATAAACCCCATAATTGCTGAGGTGTTTTGACCTTTGCTGTTTAATCGTGGGTTTTTTATTAAAGCGAAATACCCTCGAAAAATAAGAGCGTAGGCATCGACAAGGAAGAGACGTTTTTTTTCTGACATAGTTAGGAAGGCTTATGCTTCAAAAGTAAAAAGAACACTTCAGAAAAGTATGGTTTTATATAAAAAAGAAAATATTGTGAAGGTTATAGCTTGTCTTCGAATAAGTAGACCAATGAAAATTCAAAATAATTGTCTTTCCCTTTTAATTCCATGACCGGAGAATAAAGATTTATATTTCGGTAAGGGTCCGTTATTCCTTTGTTGTATTTAAAGGTTGCCATAAACCGGTTGTATTCAACACTAACGCCGAAAGCGATAAAAGCATTGAATGAAATTTCTTCTTTGTTGCTATCGAATTCCAAATCACTGGGCGTGCTATAAAGCGGGTCCAAAACGTAATCTGATTTTGCTTCGTCCACTAAGTTGTAATCATAAAGAAAGCTGAGCGATGGGCCGGCGTTAATACCGAAAAACCATTCGTCATCAAGATTGAGAACTGTGTAGTCTAAGATAAAAGGAACATTTATGGTTTCTAGGTTAAACTTAATGTCTTCGGGTGTAGCCAATTGATCTTCACGCCCTATAAATTTCATAAAATGTCTGGCATAGTTTATTTCTACAAAAACCTCAAATTTTTCTGAAATAATTACTGTTCCTATAAATCCAACTTTATAACCTGGAGCCGATTTTGAAAACAAGAAATTTGCGCCAGGACTGTAATTAGTTGCACCAACGGTTACCCCAAACCTACCTTCGAAAAGTCCTTTTCCTGAATAATAAGTTTGTGAGTTTACATTAGAGAAACTTAAAAGTAGCAATAAGAAAAAAACAAATTTGTGAGGAAACAAAGCCATACAATGATAAATTAGTTGGTTTTTTGAAAGCGTCAAATATATATAAATTTCCTACATTTGGTCGCTAATAAAAATCTTGAATGAAAAAATTATTCCTTTTACTTTTAGTTTTTGCATATAGTTGCGAAATAGAAAATATTGAATATCTCACACCTATAGTTATTACTGATGAGCCTGCAAATGTGCAAGCAAATACCGCAATACTTGGCGGAGCTGTTTTGGGAGAAGGCGGAAAAGACGTTACGGAATATGGTTTGGTTTGGAGCACTGGAGATTCCCCAACAATCAATGATAACAAACTTGTTAAAGGAGAACGTCTCGGCGCATTTTCAGATTTAATTGGCGGTTTTGAAAATGCCACAACTTATTATTATCGGGCATATGCAGTAAATGAAGTGGGAGTAGGCTACGGCCAAACGTTTGAGTTTACCACAAATGCGCAATCAGCATGTGATCCACAGATAGATAATTTTATAGATACTGACACCGCCCAAATTAATATTACAGATGTGGATTTATCCTTTCCTTCCTATGGTTTTGATGAGGGAAATCTTCAGTTTGAAACTACCAGTTATTCTTCGACCATTAAAATTAGAGTTCAGTTTAATGAAATAAACAGAGAGTTTCCCCAAACCGGGCAATACATAACAATTCAAGGCGACTTTGATGGGCAATATAACTTATCTAATGGTTCTGCAAAGTTATATCTTATTGATTATGGAATTGGCTCGCAAGGAGGCGCAACAGCAGCTCCCGGCACTGTTTTTTATGTTGAAAATAACGGAACTGATTTAACAATAATATTTTGCGACACCCCCTTGGGAGAACCCTATACTTTAAATGGTAAGTTTACCTATTCCAATTAAAAAAACAAAAATGAATAATAAATTCTCAATGGTAATACACGGTGGTGCCGGAACTCTTGTAAAAGGATTGATGACGCCCGAAAAGGAAGAACAATATAAAGTAGCTTTGAAGGAAGCGCTTGAAAAGGGTTACAATGTTTTGGAAAATAATGGTTCTGCAATGGATGCTGTTGAAATTGCTGTAAATCATTTGGAAGATTCTCCACTTTTCAACGCAGGAAAAGGAAGCGTATTCACCAATGACGGCACCCACGAAATGGACGCCGCCATTATGGATGGGAAGACTTTGGATGCAGGAGCTGTTTCTTTAATCACTGGAATTAAAAACCCAATTTCATTGGCGCGAGATATAATGGAAAAAACGGACCATGTTTTTCTGGCAGGTGAAGGTGCAATGCGTTTTGCAAAAAGCTTGGGGTACAATTTAGAATCTCCGGAATATTTTTATGACGAACACCGCTACCAACAATGGCAAAACATTAAAGATAGTGATACTTTTCAGTTGGATCATAGTATGAAAAAGGAAGGAAAGTTTGGAACTGTAGGCGCAGTAGCTTGTGACAAAAACGGAAACATAGCAGCTGCAACCTCAACTGGCGGAATGACCAACAAACGTTGGGGCCGTGTGGGTGACAGTCCAATGGTTGGCTCAGGAACGTATGCGAACAACAAAACCTGCGCTGTAAGTTGCACCGGTAGTGGAGAATTCTTTATCCGCGCAGTGGTGGCTTATGATGTTTCCTGCTTGATGGAATATAAAGGAATGTCTTTGGAGGAAGCTGCTTCTGAAGTTATCAATAAGAGGGTTTTGGAAATTGGTGGCGACGGTGGTCTCATTGCCGTGGACGCCAAAGGAAACATAGCAATGCCTTTCAATACCGAAGGAATGTATCGTGCCTTTAAAACTTCTGAAGGAAAAAAAGAGGTAGGTATTTACAAAGACTGAGATTCAATTACCCGAATGTGATGGGGAGAAATTTTAACTTTCTTTTTCTTAATGTCAAAGTGATCGCCATTTGCTAAAATGTGCGTTTTTAAATTGGTAAGAGACATTGGTGTTCCTTCTTCAACCACAGCTTGATTGTTGTGTTTGAGCTTTCGTGGATCGAAAAGAATAACCATTCCAGAACCAATAACCTCGACTATATTACATTTTTTAATAATCAGTGCGGTGTCTTCTGCCAAACCGATTCCTATCATTTTTGGAAAACGTGCTACAGCTTCCGCAAGCCTTCCAAAACGCCCACGACGTATAAAATGTGAATCTATAATCAAGTTTGGAATAAAACCCATTCCTTCGCCCATCAATACGGCACCTTTTGTAAACGCTTCCTTAATACCGCCACCTTTAATCATTTCCTTACTCATGCACATAGCTCCTGCACTGGTTCCAGCAATTACGAATTTGTCTTCTTCGTATCGTTTCTGAATAATTTTGTGAAGAAGTGTCCCGCCAATATATTGCACTATTTTAGATTGATCCCCGCCAGAAAACATTACGCAGTCAGCTTTTTTCATCAACGTTAAATAAAGTGGGTCCTCAGCTTCTTCGCGATTGCGAATGTCCATAATATGAACATTCTTGCAGCCTAACCTACCAAAAGCATCAAGGTAATTTTCGCTCACTTCATTTGGAATACTAGAAGCAGTTGGAATAACCACAATAATAGCATCTTTACCCCCACTTTCCCGAACCACACGAGAAAGAATTCCTTCCTGAATATATTCCAAAGTATATATTTCGCTTTGTTCAACGCCCTTATCTTCGTTTCCGCCAATAGGGATTAGTGTTCCTTTTACGCCCATGAATTTATTTGATTTGCGGGCAAAAATACGCTAATTGTTAGAAAAATTAATCATATATTTATCAAATTCATATGAAACTAACAAATCCGTCAACTTATGCGAATTAGAGAAATCAACGCTATGCGGGGACCAAATTATTGGTCAATACGCCGTCATAAATTAATAGTAATGGTCCTTGATCTTGAGGAAATGGAGGAACTTCCCTCTAATAAAATTGAAGGGTTTTGCGATCGATTGAAAACTATGTTTCCAAGTATGTTTGGTCACCGTTGCAGTGTTGGAGAACCAGGCGGTTTTTTCCAAAGAGTGGAAGAAGGGACGTGGATGGGCCATATTATTGAGCACATCGCACTGGAAATACAGACGCTGGCAGATATGGACACAGGCTTCGGAAGAACCCGTACTTATGGCGAAAAAGGTGTTTACAATGTGGTCTTTAGTTATATTGAAGAAAATGTGGGTCGCTATGCCGCCAATGCCGCCGTTGATATTTGTCGAGCCTTGATCGATGATAAGGATTACAACTTGGAAGCAGATATCCAAAAAATGCGCGAAATACGTGAAGACGAACGCCTAGGCCCAAGTACAGGTTCAATTATTGAGGAAGCAGAAAGCCGTGGAATTCCGTGGATTCGTTTAAATAAATATTCGCTCTGCCAATTAGGTTATGGTGCCAATCAAAAAAGAATCCAGGCTACGGTAACTTCCGAAACCAGCAGTATTGGTGTAGAAATAGCCTGCGATAAGGAAGACACAAAATACCTTCTGGAACAGGCTGAAGTACAAGTGCCACGCGGAGATATTATTTCCCGCGAAAGCAGTTTGGAAGAAGCTTGCAGATATGTTGGGTTTCCTTTGGTGGTGAAGCCTGTTGGTGGAAACCACGGTCGTGGAATTACAGTAAACATTAAAAATTATGAAGATGCTTTAGTGGCATTTCACGCTGCAAAAATTGTTTCTCCAAAAGTGATTATAGAAAAATACATCACAGGCGAAGATTACCGCTTGTTGGTGATAAATAATGTTTTGGTGGCTGCCGCAAAACGCACCCCAGCAAATGTTATAGGCGATGGAAAATCTTCCATAAAAGAATTGGTAGATGAAGTAAACAAAGATCCACGCCGTGGTTATGGGCACGAAAATGTGCTTACAAAGATTACGATTAATGATTTAACCAGAACAATCATTGCGGCCAAAGGCTATACTGAAGATTCTGTTCCTTTAAAAGATGAAATAGTAATTTTAAAAGACACTGCAAATCTCAGCACAGGCGGTACGGCGGAAGATGTTACAGATATTTTACATCCTACCA
Organism: Aequorivita antarctica; assembly: GCF_007997155.1. Classification (GTDB taxonomy): domain Bacteria; phylum Bacteroidota; class Bacteroidia; order Flavobacteriales; family Flavobacteriaceae; genus Aequorivita; species Aequorivita antarctica. Next base: position 466,073 of record NZ_VORT01000001.1, read on the forward strand.
ACGTTTCAATGGCAGAACGTATTTCAAAAATAATAGACCTCGATATTTGTGGTATTGATATCATGACTACAGACATCAGCCAGCCTTTAAACGATACGGGCGGAGCGGTATTGGAAGTGAATGCAGGTCCAGGTTTTAGAATGCACTTGGCACCAACTATAGGTTTGCCACGAAATGTAGCAGCTCCAGTAGTAGATAAATTATTTCCAAATCATGGCGACACAGGTCGTATTCCTATTATTTCTGTAACAGGAACCAATGGAAAAACAACCACCACCCGCTTAATTGCACACATTGCAAAAATGAAAGGCTACCGTGTAGGCTATACCACCAGCGACGGCGTTTATATCCAGAATAGGTTATTGATGAAGGGCGATTGTACTGGTCCAGCAAGTGCAGAATTTGTTTTAAAAGACCCAACCGTAAACTTCGCTGTTTTGGAATGTGCTCGAGGCGGATTGTTGCGTGCTGGTCTTGGTTTCAAAAAATGTGATGTTGGAATTGTAACCAATGTTGCCGCAGACCATTTGGGGCTGAAGGGAATCCACACGGTGGAACAACTTGCAAAGGTAAAAGGCGTAATTCCAGAAACTGTATTACCCGACGGCTACGCAATTCTGAACGCCGATGATGATTTGGTCTATGAAATGCGAAGAAGCATCAAATGTAACCTCGCTCTTTTCTCCATGGATGAAGAAAATCCGCGGATAAAAGCACTGCAAAAACTTGGAGGAATTACTGCTATCTATGAAAATGGATATGTAACAATATGCCGAGGTACATGGAAAATGCGCATAATGAAGGCTGAAAATATTCCGTTGACCTATGGTGGGAAAGCAATATTTATGATTCAAAATATTCTTCCTGCTGTGATTGCAGCAAACGTTCGCGGAATTGGTATTGAAGATATGAAAGTAGCTTTGGAAACCTTTATTCCTTCGGCTTCGCAAACACCTGGAAGGTTGAATCTTTTCAAATTTGAAAACTTCACTATGTTACTTGATTACGCACACAACCCTGCCGGAATGCGAGCGCTTAAAAATTTCACTGACAGCCTCGAAGCAACTATTAAAGTTGGTATCATTGCGGGAGTGGGCGATAGAAGAGAAGAAGATACCAATGAACTAGGAAGCATTGCCGCCGAAATGTTTGATGAAATAATTATTCGGCAGGACAAGCATTTACGTGGAAAATCTGAGGAAGCTCTTATTAAAATGCTCAATGATGGTATTAAAATGAAGGACCCAAACAAAAAAACAACGATTATACCTTCAGAAAAAGAGGCCATTACCTTTGCAGTTAAAAATGCAATAAAGGGCTCACTCATTATTTGCTGTAGCGACGTAATCCCCGATGCTTTGGAACTTGTGATGAAATTCAAGGAACAGGAAAGCAATGGCGAAATGATCTTTGCACAATAAAAAGCAAAAGCCGCTCCTCCTCAAAAGCGACTTTACTTTCTAACACTAAAAAATGAAAGCAATTTGATCAGGATTGATTTCATAACAAAACTAATAGCTAACTATTACCTTATCTTTAATCTAGTATTATTAAAAAAATTTTTAAAGAAAGCCGCACTTCACAGCGGCTTTCTTTAATTATTCAAATAGAACAATTGATACAAGTACGAGGACCTCAATGTGGCAACTTCCTTATATGATTTTGTTAGTGAATGAAGATTTGAACTTTAACTATTTGAGGGCACGGCTTTTAATTCTCCCAAAAATGAAGATATAGCCATAACAGGCAATCACCAATAGTAGCGCAATTTTAAAACCTACATTATCAGTTAAAAAACCATACGCTGGTGGAATAACGGCGCCACCAACAATAGCCATACAAAGCAAACCTGAAGCCTGAGGTTTCAAATCGCCCAGACCATCAATGGTCAAAGCAAAGATTGTCGGGAACATAATAGAGTTGAAAAGTCCTACAGCAAGAATGGACCACATTGCTGTTAAACCTCCTGTATTCATTGAAATAAGTAACATCAACACCGCCAAAAAAGCAAAAATTGAAAGCACTTTTGTAGGTTTCATAATTTTTGTGAGATAAGCTCCCACAAATCTACCTATCATTGCACCACTCCAATAGAAAACAACAAATGCTCCCACGATTGCTTTACTGTCAATCGAATTTAAATCTGTATTTAAAAGACTTTCAGCAATGTATTTCATTGATTCGTTTTGTTGAATGATTTCAGAGATGTTCATGCTCATAAAATAATTCACCAAATAACTTCCAATGGCAACTTCGGCACCTACGTATAGGAAAATACCCAATGCTCCGAGCATCACGATTTTGTTTTTCAGAAGTTTTCCGTAACCGCCCACAGGGCTTTTTTCCAAAATCTTCGGAAGTTTTATAAAAACAAATAGTAACGCTAAAAACCCTATAAATGCTGCGATAAAAAGGAAAGGTGTTTGCACTGCGGAAGCTTCAGAAACGTAATAGGCACTTTGATCCACATCTGTTAAACCCGAAATTTCTTCAGAAGATTTAATGGTATCGCTCAACAAAAACGAAGCGCCAATCAAAGGTGCAATGGCAGTTCCCAAAGAGTTGAATGCTTGTGAAAGATTCAATCGGCTGGAAGCGCCATCCTCACTTCCCAAGACCGAAACGTAGGGATTTGCGGCAACTTGAAGCACCGTTATTCCACCCGCAAGTGTAAAGTATGCAACTAAAAATATCCAAAACTGTCTATCCGCTGCTGCTGGATAAAATAGTAAACAGCCAATTGCCATAGTAACCAAACCTACGATTATCCCTTTTTGATACCCAATTCGCGAAAGCAAAGCTCCCGCAGGAACCGAAATCACTAAATACGCCAAAAAGAAAGCAAACTGAACGAGTCCCGCCTGAAAATAACTGAGTTCAAAGACATCTTTCAAACGCGGGATTAAACTGTCCACCAAAACGGTGATGAATCCCCAAAGGAAAAAGAGCACGGTTACCGTAATAAAAGCAGAGCGGAAGGATTTTTTTTCGGTCATAATTGGTTGTTACTGTTGATACTATTTATTCTACTTTTTATCATAAAAATCTGATGAAAAGTTTTCGTTTTTGTCGTTTTGATATTTCGTTACCCAAAACCCATCGTGAATGGAATAATAGCCTGTTTCACCTTTTTTGTTCACGGCAATATAGCCTACTTGAAAATCTTTGTAATTAGGACTCTTTTTGATAATTCGTCTAATTGCTTCTTCACAGGCTTGTTGAGGTGTTTTGCCTTGACGCATCAATTCAACAATCAAGAAACTACCCACGGTTTTCAGCACTTCCTCCCCCAAACCGGTGGCAGTTGCGCCACCGATTTCATTATCAATAAAAAGTCCCGAGCCAATTATTGGCGAATCGCCCACACGTCCGGCCATTTTGTATGCCAGTCCACTAGTGGTGCATCCTCCAGAAATATCTCCATTTTTGTCAATTGCCAGCATCCCGATAGTGTCGTGATTTTCAATGTTGATGATGGGTTTGTACTGTGAAGTTTTTTTCCATTCTTCCCAAGCTTTTTTTGAAGCATCAGTAAGTAAATCAACAGGTTTAAAACCTTCAGAAATTGCAAACTGTTCCGCACCTTTTCCTGCCAAAATTACGTGTGGCGTATCTTCCATTACTTTTCGTGCTACAGAAATTGGGTGCATAATATTCTGAAGATAAACTACTGCGCCATAATCACCCTCTTTGTTCATAATACAGGCGTCTAGCGTTACGTTCCCGTCGCGGTCTGGCAAACCACCAATGCCGACTGATTGTCCTTCTGCGTTGGCTTCTTCAACCATACAACCTTTTTCTACGGCATCGAGTGCAGATTTTCCTTCTTGTAAAACGCGCCACGCTTCGGCAGTGCTATCATTTACATTCCAAGTGGCGATTACTAATGGGAAACTGGCGGTTTCAATCTGAGGTGATTTTTTTTCCGAAGAAAAAATGTTTTTTTCCGAAGCAAAAACGGAACTTCCCACCGCAATTCCAAAGGTGGAAAGCGAAGCGTTTTGGATAAATTTTCTACGTTTCATAATCTTATTTCTTGGGTTTATTGGCCATTTTAAATACAATTTCTTTACTCATTGTAACCTCATCGTGAGTCAAATAATTTCTGTCCAGTTTTTTTCCGTCAACCGAAACACTTTTCACATAAATATTTTTTGCACTTTGGTTTTTCGCCACAATTTTCACTGAATTTCCATTGTCTAAATGCAAAATCGCTTCCTCAACCAACGGACTTCCCAGTGCATAATTTGGCGAACCGGGAACAACCGGATAAAAGCCCAGCGCGCTAAAAATATACCACGCGCTCATCTGCCCAGCATCGTCGTTTCCACAAAGACCGTCCTGTTTACTGCCATACATTTTGTCCATAATTATCCGTACACGTTCTTGGGTTTTATAATCTTTTCCCGTCCAATTATATAAATACGGAATGTGGTGCCCTGGCTCATTGCCCTGCACATAATTGCCCATAATTCCATCGCGCGTTATATCTTCATTTTTTTCGATGTACTTATCGTCGAGCTCCATAGTGAAAAGTGAATCCAAATGTTTGCTGAACCGTTCTTTTCCGCCCATCATTTGTATCATTTCGTCCAAATTCTGCGGTACGTAAAGCCCGTAATTCCATGCGTTGCCTTCAATGAAACCTTGTCCGTGAGTGTCCAACGGATCAAATTCTTTTCTGAATTTTCCATCGCTAAGTTTTGGTCGCATATAACCAATTTTGGGATCGTAAACATTTTTGAAATATTCCGAACGTACCAAAAATTCCTTTTCAGCTTCAGTATTGCCAACGCTTTTCGCTATTTGTGCAATACACCAATCGTCATAAGCATATTCCAAAGTTTTTGAAACTGAAGAACTGCTTTTGTCTTCGGGTACAAAACCCATTTTCTTGTAATCGCCAATGCCGTCAAAATAATTAACATTAGCGGTGTTTATGGAAGCCTCCAAAGCGTGGTTTTTATCGAAATCGCCTACGTTTTTTACAAGCGCATCTGCAATCACTGAAGTAGCGTGATAGCCAATCATACACCAATTTTCATTAGCGTAATGGCTCCAAATGGGCAACATTTTATGCACGCTTTGGTCGTGATGCGCCAACATACTTTTTATCATATCATTGTTTCGCTGCGGATGTATGATGTTGAAAAGTGGATGCAACGCGCGATACGTATCCCAAAGTGAAAAAATGGTATAATTGGTAAACCCATCCGATGTGTGAATATTTTGGTCCAAACCGCGATATTGTCCGTCAACGTCTTCATATATAATTGGGCTGAGCATCGTGTGATAAAGCGCGGTGTAAAAGGTGATTTTATCTTCTGTCGTGAGGGATTTCACTTCAATTTTTGAAAGTTCTTTATTCCATTTTTGATGCGTTTCGGCTTTGGTTTTTTCAAAATCCCAATGTGGAATTTCAGCTTTTAGATTTTTCATCGCGCCTTTTGTGCTGACTGATGAAAGTGCAAATTTTATAGAAATCCTTTCATTTTCTTCAGTGTCAAAATTGAAATATGCACGTATTTCCTTCCCCGCCATTTCCGGAAAATTCTCTTCTTCGTTGAATTTTCTATAAAAACCATTGTATTTGGCTTTGTCGTATTTTTTATGCCCATAACTTTTGAAAGGCTTGGAAAACTGCATCACAAAATAAACAGTCCGCGTTCGCGCCCAACCGTGTGTTTGACGGTAACCGGTTACAGTAGAATCATTTTCAACCCGAACAAAAGTCCAAACGTTTTTATCGTCGTAACCATAGACATTGTAAACCATATCGAGAATAATGTGAGCCTCATCGCTTTTCGGAAAAGTGTATTGATGAAAACCTACACGGTCACTCGCCGTGAGTTCAGCGAAAATATTGTAATCGTCCAATTTCACTTCGTAATATCCTGGGGAAGCCATTTCATTTTTATGTGAAAAAGAGGAAATGAAACCTTTTTCGCCACTTTCGGTTTTAAGCGGATCCAAAACCAATTTTCCAACGGTTGGCATCACCAAAAAATCCCCCAAATCTGAATGTCCCGTCCCGCTAAAATTGGTATGCGAAAAACCAATAATCGTGGAATCGGAATATTGATAACCGGCACAGTAAGCATAGGTTTTCGGGTTATAGCTTCCGTCTTGTTGATACATAGTCTGGAAATTGGTCTGCGGACTCAATTGCACCATTCCGAAAGGTGTTGTAGCTCCGGGAAAGGTGTGGCCCATTTTATCGGTACCGATAAATGGATTTACAAATTGAGTGAAATCTTTGTTTTGTGCAAAACTGTTGAAACAGCCGAGAATTATAATTGTGAAAATTATTTTTTTGAACATATTATTTTATTTCTATTTCATCCACAAAAAGCCAAGCCTTTCCGCCATAACCCAAATGTCCTTTTGGAAGATCGCCGAAGTTTTTTGCCGTGATTTTTATGAATTGGATATTTTTTCCTACTTCGAATTGAATCGTTTTAATTCCAGCCTCTTCAGAAGGTTTTTCTGCTTCTATTTTTTGAAGAGGCAGTTCAATAAAATCCTTTCCGTTTTTCGAAACTGAACAGGTAATTTCAGTTGGGTAAAAAATCCAGCTGCGTTGATCCTGCATAAAATTCACCAACACCATTTTCACATCTTTTGAAGATCCCAAATCAACCGTGGCTTTTAAATCTTTATCATGGTAACCCTGCCAAGCGCCAGTTCGAAAATCGATAGCGCCGTGAACACCATCAATCAATGCATTGTTGCCGCCGCCGTTGTATTGATTGGCGTATTCAGTTTCCAGCTTTATGCTGAGGTTTGGATCGATTTTATAAAAATGTGTTGAAAGGATTTGACTTTTGGAATCGCTTTTTTTAGAATAGGTTTTCAAAATTAATTCATCGGAAATGATAAAAGGGCTTTTATATTTTTTGAAATCTGAATCGTTCAAAGAATAAAAAATATCTGTTTTATCCGAAGCAACTCCGAGCGAAATTTCAGTTTCATTTTTAAATGCTACATCGCCTTTCGCAATAAATGGGGCTGGAACAATTAGGTTTTCTGTGATTTCTGTTTTTGGAATTTCTTCATCTTTCGTTGCCCAATTGGAAGGTTTATCAGTCATTTTAAATACTAATTTTCCACCGTTCATAATTTCGGAATGAATGATAAAACTTCTGTTCAATGCTTTTCCATTTAAGTTTGCTGAAGCGATATATTTGTTGGTATCCGAAAGGTTTTCAGCTTCAATTTCAAACTTTTTCCCATTTTCTAAATTAATTGTGGCCTTTTCAAACAAAGGCGTTCCAATAATATATTGATTGCTCGCGGGCGTTACGGGATAAAAACCCATCGCGCTGAAAACATACCAAGCGCTCATCTGCCCGCAGTCCTCGTTTCCAGAAATTCCGTCGGGGGCGTTTTGGTACATTTCATTTAAAATTTGATGAACTTTTTCTTGCGTTTTTGCAGGTTTGTTCACAAAATTATAGAGATAGGCCATATGATGGCTCGGTTCGTTTCCGTGGGCGTATTGACCGATAAGTCCAGTAATATCGGCTTGTTCGCGACCTGAAGTTTCGTTTTTTGCGGTGAAAAGTTTGTCGAGTTGTTTCTCAAAAGCAACTTTTCCACCCATTAAATTCATCAAACCAGAAATGTCCTGTGGTGCGTAAAAACTGTATTGCCACGAATTTGCTTCGGTGTAATTGAAATTCACCTCATAAGGGTCAAAAGGCGCAAACCAAGTGTTGCGAAAACGACCACGCATAAACTTGGTTTCAGGGTCGAAAACGTTTTTGTAGTATTGTGCTCTTTCAGAGAAAAGTTTATAATCTTCAGTTTTGCCCATTGCTTTCGCCATTTCGGCAATTGTCCAATCGTCATAGGCATATTCCAGCGTTTTTGAAACCGATTCGCTTTCTTCTTCCACCGGAATAAATCCGAATTCCTTATAACTTATTAGTCCCAATTTATCTTGCATTGCGCTGTGTTTCATCGCTTCAAAAGCTTTCTCGGCATTAAAACCACGAATTCCTTTTAAATACGCGTCAGATATCACTGGAACAGCGTGATAACCAACCATACACCAAGTATAATTGCCCGCCAATGGCCAAATGGGAAGAATTCCGCCATCATCATATTTTGCCAAAAGTGAATTTATAAAATCGTTTGTGCGTTCTTTCTCAATAATAGTATAAAGCGGATGCGCAGCTCGATAGGTATCCCAAAGGGAAAAAACGGTGTAGTTTTCAAAATCGTTACTTTGATGAATTTCTAAATCCATTCCTCGATAGCGACCGTCAACGTCTTGATAAAGGTTTGGTGCAATCATCGTGTGATAAAGTGCGCTGTAAAAGATGGTTTTTTGATCGTTGTTTACGGTTTCAACAACTATTTTTTGAAGTTGTTTTTCCCAAGCGATTTCGGCTTCACTTTTTACTTGCTGAAAAGACTTATCACCGATTTCAGCTTCCAAATTTTTCTTTGCTCCGGCTTCGTCAACAGCTGAAATAGCTACTTTCACTTCCAGTTCATTACCTTCGGAAGTGTCAAATTCAAAGGCAGCTTTGGTTGGGTTGTCCCCCTGGCCCCCAAGGGGTGAATAATACTCAACTTTTTTATACGGACGGGAAAATTCAATATTGTAAAAAAGTCGTTGGTCTTTCGCCCAAGCATCAGAATGGCGATGACCGGAAATTTCGGTTTTTGAAACAACATCTATTTGAGAGCTCAACACCTTGTCGCGATGTTCCAAATCGAGAATTACAATCTGTTTTGAATTCTTCGGAAAAGTGTAATGATGAATGCCACTTCTTTTGGAAACCGTGACCTCTACTTCAATATTTGTTTCATCCAAAAATACTTTGTAATAGCCTGGAGAAGCCATTTCGTTTTTATGTGAGAAATGTGCGCGATAACCACTTTTTTCGTCAGCACCGTTGTTGAAATTAAGATCGTTTGTAGGCATTAAAAGCACATCGCCATAATCGCTAACACCCGTCCCGCTTAGATGTGTGTGTGAAAATCCGTATATATATTCATCACTGTAATGATAGCCGCTGCAACCATCCCAGCCATCTAAACGCGTATCTGGACTCAATTGCATCATACCAAAAGGCATGGTGGCACCTGGGTAAGTATGTCCGTGTCCGCCCGTTCCGATAAAGGGGTTTACGAATGAAGTCAAGGAATTTTCCTGAGAAAAGCAGAAAAAAGAGAAAAGAAAAAAGGATACGGTTATGGTTTTTCGCATTTCAAAAAAATATTCTGAAAAGATACTAAAACCGTTAAAATAAAGTGAAGGACCATTTCAATTTTTTGAAACATACTATCTTTAAAAATTCTTTCTACTCTATGCGTTGGTTCATTTTTATTGTCATTTACATTCTTGTTGATATTTATGCCTTTCAGGCTGTAAAAACAGTTGCCAAAAGTCCGTGGTTGCACGGTTTTTATGTTTTTATTTCACTAGCGGTTTTGGCAGGGCTGATTTATGAACTTTCCTTTTTGGGCTCTGCAAAGATGATGGAGCCTCCAAAAATGTATTTCTTCGGAATATTTCTCGCAGTTTTTATTCCAAAATTGATCCTGATTATTTTTATGTTCGGAGAAGACATTGGCCGTTTTTTTGTTGGCATATTTATGAAAGTTGCCGGAAGTAACGAAGCTAGTTTTATGGCTTCTCGAAGAAAATTTGTGAGCACTATTGCTTTGGGGATTGCTGCAATTCCATTTGCATCTTTGATTTATGGAATGGTGCAGGGAAAATACAATTACAAAGTGTTGAAATATGCACTTGAGTTTGACGATTTGCCTGATGAATTTGACGGTTTTACACTTACACAAATTAGCGATATACACAGTGGAAGTTTTGACAATCATAACAAAGTGGAATATGCTGTGAATCTAATAAATGAACAGCAAGGTGATGTGATTCTTTTTACGGGTGATTTGGTTAACAATGTGGCCAGTGAAATGGATGATTGGAAACAACTTTTTTCAACTCTTAAGGCGCCGCAGGGTGTTTATTCTGTTTTGGGAAATCACGATTATGGCGATTATGTAAATTGGGAAAGTGCGAATGAAAAGGCTTTAAACCTTGAAAAATTGAAATTACTTCAAAAAGAAATGGGTTGGGATTTATTGCTCAATGAAAATAGATATCTCGAAAAAAACGGTCAAAGAATTGCTTTGGTAGGTGTGGAAAACTGGGGACTAAATGGCTTTAAACAAATTGGAGATCTCGATAAAGCCTGCGAAGGAATTTCAGAAAACGATTTTAAAATATTGATGAGCCACGACCCCTCGCATTGGCAGGCAAAAGTAAAAGAAGATCCGCGTCATTTTCACTTAACTTTGAGCGGGCATACCCACGGAATGCAATTTGGTATTGAGATTCCAGGAATTATAAAATGGAGCCCCATAAAATATAGATATAAAAATTGGGCTGGAATTTACGAGGAATTTGGAAGGTACATAAACGTGAACCGTGGTTTTGGGTTTTTGGGCTATCCAGGAAGGGTGGGGATCTGGCCAGAGATAACTGTTATTCAACTTAAAAAGAAGCAGAATACCGTATAATAATCGGGAAATGTTATATTTGTAATACGATTGTTCAACTAACACATTAGACGAATGTCAAAATTTGGAGAATTAATTGAAACTCGAATCCCAGTCCTGCTAGATTTTTATGCAGAATGGGATGAAGCATCCAAAGAAATGCACCCTGTATTAAGAGACGTTGCCGCCGCACTTGGCGATAAGGCTCGGGTGATAAAAATAGACGTTGAAAAAAACAAAGAACTAGCCGAAGCGCTTCGCGTGAAAGGCCTTCCCACATTGATGATCTACAAAAATGGCGAAATGAAATGGCGCCAAAGTGGGGAACAGGATGCCGATACACTTATTGGGCTGGTTAACGAATACGTTTAGCCTTTATAATCAAATTTTATTTATCGAATTTTCCCCTAAATGCTTTGTGTTTATAGGTTATCTAGACATTTAAGCATTTCTATATACAATTTTTATAGCGTTTTTTTATTTTCAAATTCTTACAAATAAGTTAAAATATTGCGTTTTTATCGTTAAAACGACAGGTTTAACCGACAAATACACTTATCTTTGTAGGAAAAATTTTACTTTAATCCACTAACGCTATGAAATTTTCTTACACAAGATCTTGTGCTGTCACAAGGTCACTACTCTTTATTTGTTTATTTTTTTCAATGATATCACAGGCCCAAGTGGGTATCGGAAATACAAATCCTGATGCTTCTTCAGCACTTGATATTAAATCGACAACCCAAGGTTTACTAGCACCGAGAATGACTTCGGCACAACGGTTGGCCATAACCTTGCCGGCTAATAGTTTATTGGTTTATGATACTACTCTTAAATCTTTTTATTATTATGATTTGCCTTCCACAACTTGGGTAAAGATAAATGCATCCACGAATCAGAGAAACAATTATAAACTTGTAAAGTCTGTTGCTGATTTAGCTCCAGAACTCGTCTCTGGAGGAGGTTCGAAGTATTTACTCCAAACAAATACTTTATATGAAATAAATGGATTGATTACTCTAGCTTTTCCAATAGATTTGAACGATGCGTATGTTTCTGGGCTTGATGCAAATGAGGATATTCTTTCATTTCCGGGAGGGACTGTTTTTAAAGGCAATATTGGCGGAAGCATTCGAAATGTTACTTTAAAAGGCGCAAAAGCTTTTGAAATTACTGGGCCGGGGATTGCTACTGCAACTTCGCTTCTTGTTCAAAATACGGTTGTTGATGGTATGACTACCAGTGTGGGCAGTATTTCTGGGATTGGTCTGTATTTTGGAAACATCGTTCAATTTATCAATAATATTGCGGGAATAACTTATACAAATATTGGTAATTGTCTTTTAAATAACCAAGCTTGGTTAGCAACTAACAGCGGAACATTTGAAACTTTTTCCGGTACATTTGGATTAATTGAAAAAGTGAGTGGTTTCAGTTCGCTTAATGGTTCAGATGTGGCAATGGATGTAAGTTCAGATCCCACTGTTGGAAGCGGAGTTTTGCTTGGGACAGTTTTTTCGGGAACAACTACCGCTCCTTCTGGATATATTAAAAAATACACTTCTGGGTCTTACACAGGTTTTAATTTTACTAAAAATTGGTCGGTTAATAGCCCTGGGATTCCCAGAGAATCTGATGATGTTGCTACTGGTAATATAAATTTAACTGCTTCGATATCAACTCCAGTAAATACTACATTAACTGGAACCGGAATATCCAGTAGAAAGAAGTTGAATGGACCTACAACTTCCACTGATCTATTTAGATTTGAAAGAAGTGGAAATAATAGACTTATATATAAAGGAAATAAAAAGAGGTTCTTTCAAGTGAATGCATCGCTGTCATTTTCAACAAGTTTTACTGGGAGTCCATTAGTTACTACATATGTCTTGTATATAGCAAAAGGAAGTGGTGCAGGTTCAGCTTCAGTTATTCAGGAGACTAGAGTTTATGGAAGACTTACTACCAGTACAAGTGAAGTTATAGCAGTTCCAATTTTAGGTACTATCGAGTTAGATACAGATGATTTTATTGAGGTTTGGGCAGAAAGAGAAAGTGGAAATGGAAATATTGAAAGTGCTTCATTAAATGCAACTATAAATTAAATACAACTACTAAAAAAAATATTTAAAACCTTCGGCAAAACATACCGAAGGTTTTTTTCTGCCTTTAAGCTATCGTGAAAAACTACCACGCTTCCGGCTTTTATATACTTCAGCACATTTTGCAGGCATTCTTCTTCGGAAACTGTTGCGTCATAATCATAGCTAATGATATCCCACATCACAATTTTAAACCCTTTTTTCTGAAGTATTTTGGATTGTTTTGAAGTGATCTTGCCATAAGGTGGTCGGAATAGCTTAGAGTTGATTATTTCTTCTGCCAAAAGCACGTTTTTAATGTATGGTGAGGTTTCTGTTTTTGTTCCTTTCAAATGGTTAAAAGTATGATTACCCACTGAATGACCTTCAGAAAGAATTCTTCGGTAAATTTCAGGATGTTTTTTTACATTTTCGCCGATACAAAAAAACGTAGCTTTTGCATTGTACTTTTTTAATTCGTCCAACACCCAAGGCGTTATTTCCGGAATTGGGCCGTCGTCAAAAGTGAGATATACAGCGTTTGATTTACGCGAAAATGCCCAGATCCGTTCAGGGTATAACCGCTGAATGAATCTGGGCATTTTTACTAAATTGAATTTCAATTGTTTTAGTTTATAGGAACTTCTTTCTCAATTTCTTCTGATGGATCCCGTTCCATTTTTCTCAAAAGGTTTGAATCTAAAGGAATTTCAATTGTTGAATCCTTTTCGAGTTCTTTGTCCAGATCCATAGCTTCATCTGGAGAATAGAAATGGCGGAAAAGTTTTAGATAATCATTGAATTTCTTTGCTTCTGCTCTGCCAAAAGTTTCGTCATCATACATCACCACAAGTTGCACCAAACTTCTATAACGCTCCATATCACTAATAATATCTGATGCAATGGTACGCTGTTTGTTAAATTTCAAACTGTTGTAATAGGAAAGATGTTCTTGATACATTTTGGTAACATCGTCATAAACCTTTCGTGCTTTTTCGGGCTTGTCTAGTTCATAATAGCCGATAACATAAGGTTCCAATAGGCTGTAATATTCAAAATACTTCACTGGCATTTTCTCCATTGCAAGGTCAAGCACCTTTTCGGCTTTGTCTTTTTCGTCATTGTTTATTAAAGTTTCAGCAAGACGGGCAAGATTACTTCTGTAAGTGATTCCGTTTCTTCGGGTTTCAGTATCGTGATATATATCTGGACTACCGCTATTGCCCCAGTCCCATGACATAACGATGTTATACATCTTATCTGCGTCAATTCGACCCATATCAAAAGGACTTCGCTTGTCGACCGGTGTTTTTATTGGAACCAATTTATAAACTACGCCGTCCAATTGCAGATAATCTTTCATCCATAAATAGTCATCATCACCAAAACTTCCGCCACTGAAATAAATGGGGCGTTCCCAATTGTTGTTGGCAATGATATCCAGCATCATCATTCGGTTTTTGTAAATGATATCGCCCTTTAAGTTTACGTCGATATACGGAACGATTTTGTCAGCATCCTTTGGATCCACGATTCCGCTTTTCAAAACGGCTTCTTTGTCAACAGGAATACGAATCACTTTTGAAGGGAAGGTATGCACCTGCTGGCCGCTTGGCAGTTCCATTTGGGTGGCGGGACTGTCATTGGCCACAAAATTCATCCAAGTTTTAATGTCGATAGTGTCCTGAGTGGTTTTTTGATGAATTAAAAAGTCGCGCGAGCCTGATCGATATTTTTCGTGGGATAACTGTGAAGGAATTGGATCGCTGGTAAAGGCTTTCTTCTTCATATCGTCTATATACCAATCCGTTTGGAACAGACTTGTATTTATAATACGCACATCTTGACGGTAGCCTTCAATATTTTGGGCATACCAAAGCGCAAAAGTGTCGTTATCGCCAATGGTGAAAAGTATTGCATTTTTGTCGCAGGAATCTAAATACATTTTGCCCATAGACTGTGCGGTATATCGCCCACTGCGGTCGTGGTCGTCCCAGTTCTGTGTTGCCAATAATATTGGAGCGGCCAAAGCTGAAACAATAAGCACAACCGGAAGTGCGACTTTTGGCTTCACATAATTTTTCATTAGGTCGAAAAGCGCATACACGCCATAGCCTATCCACATCGCGAAAACGTAGAAGCTTCCAACCAAGGCATAGTCACGCTCGCGAGGTTCAAACGGTCGTTCGTTGAGGTATATCTTTAAGGCAAGCCCCATAAACAGGAATAACACCAACAATACCCAAAAGCCTTTTTGGTCGTTCTTAAAGTGAAAAACCAACCCGATAATTCCTAAAATTAAGGGTAGAAAAAAGTAAGTATTCCGTGCTTTATTGGTTTTCATATCGCTCGGCAGATTATCCTGATTGCCCAAGCGGAGCGCGTCAATAAATTTAACACCGCTAATCCAGTTTCCGTGCAAATCTGTGTATTGGCCTTGCACATCATCCTGTTTGCCAGTGAAATTCCACATAAAATAACGCCAGTACATATATCCAAATTGAAACTCGAACATGAATTTCATATTCTGAAAAAAGGAAGGTCTTTTTATGTCGAGATACTGTCCGAAATTCTTTAGAAACTTGTCGTAACCATCTTTATCAACCAAGTCTTGGCTGTATGCTTGTTTGAATTTGTTCACTTCCTCAACAAGTCTGGGTTCACTTAAATATTCACTTTTTATAGAAAAATCCAGACCTCCGGTAAATTCCATATAGTTAGAACTATGCTCTGTGCTCCACATTCTTGGAAAGAAACCTTTTTGTGAATCTTCAGTGTTTTGGCTGGCGTTTTTGAAGTTGTTTACAATCACATACTTGCCTGTGGCCTCATCCTTTTCATAGTTTGGCTTGTCATCCTTGTAAGGGTTGTCCTCATCTAAGCCAACATAACTTTCGGTAAAAAGAGGGCCGTAAAAAAGATGTGTTTCAGGATATTGTTCACGATTGTAATAGGCTAAAAGTTCGCGGGCGTTGTTCGGGTTATTTTCATTGATTACAGTACCAGCATTTGCACGAATAGGGAGCATCAGCCAACTTGAAAACCCTATGAATATAAAAAGCACGCACAGCAACAGCGTATTCAATTGAGCAAATCCTTTTTTTCTGGTGAAACGCAATCCAAATATAAAAATAACAATAAATAATAGTGCCGCAAAAATGGTCCCAGAGTTAAATGGAAGCCCAATACTGTTTACAAAAAACAATTCTGAACCACTGAAAAACTTCATCGTCCAAGGCAGTAAAAGTTTAAAGATCAAAAGAAGAATAGCAACGGTAACAATATTGGCAATTATGAAATTTTTTACAGTAATTGTTTTATAATGTTTGAAGAAATAAAGAAACCCGATGGCAGGAATAGTAAGTAACGCCATAAAGTGAACTCCAAATGAAAGCCCGATAATAAAGGCGATAAGTATTACCCATCGATTACCGCGCGGCTCAAGCATTTCACGTTCCCAGCGCAGGGCAGTATAAAACAATACAGACATCAAAAATGTGGCACTTGCATACACTTCCGCCTCTACAGCGTTGAACCAAAAACTATCGGTAAACGCAAAAGCCAATGAACCCACTGCAGCACTTCCTATTATAGCAATAGCATTAGTTTTTTCAATTTCTTGATGTTTTGAAACCACATTTGTGAGCAATATGGTAAGCGACCAAAACATAAATAGAATAGTAAATGCACTAGCAAAAACCGACATTAGGTTAATGGTAAGTGCAATGTAGGAGGCATCTGGCGCGAAAATGGAGAAAAACGCTCCCAAAAGTTGAAATAATGGCGCTCCTGGCGGATGGCCAACTTCGAGGTTACTGGAAGTGGCAATATATTCACCTGCATCCCAGAAGCTTACCGTTGGTTCTACGGTTAGCCAGTAAGTAATAAGGGCAATCGCAAAGACGAGCCAGCCAGTGATTTTGTTCCATTTTGTAAAGTTGAAAGAACCCATAAGTACATATAAATTTGAATGGGACGAATTTACTAATAATATACATAGCCCCAAGTATGTAAATGGGGTAACGTATAACCTGGTACGATATTTTTAACTAATTGATAGATTTGCCAAAAAAACGAGAACTAATTTTTTGCGACAAAATGTTTGCAAAAGACAAACTTTGTATTAAATTTGCACCTCCTTAACTAAAAAATATTTTTTGTTTAGGAGAGCGAAAGCTCAATTTTTTTTTTGGAATTGGCCCATGGTGTAACTGGCAACACGTCTGTTTTTGGTACAGAAGAGTCTAGGTTCGAGCCCTAGTGGGCCAACAAAATAAAACCTCAATCTTGAAAAAGGTTGAGGTTTTTTTATTTTCTGATCTTTTTTAAAATAATCAAAAAGACTTGTAGGCTCGCTTGACCGTGGGTGACATATGCATAACCCAATTTTGAAAAAGATTGGGTAATTTTTTTTAATCGTTTTTTATAATGTTATAGAACCATTTGATTTTCAGTATTTAATAAATAGCTCTCTTCTAAATTATATAAAACCGGTTCTATGTTATAATAGAATAGGTTTTTTTATTTTTTAATTTTCTTATGTTTACCGTTATTAACCACGTAAAAAAATTTTTTGACAATGAAAAAAACAATATTCTCTCTTTTGCTGTTGACAGCAACATTCTTTAGTTATGGACAAAAAGAACTTTCATCGGATTACAGTTATGCTGTAAGTGAGCCATACCAAGTTTATGACTCCCCAAAAAAATATTATTTCTCTGACGGAAACCAAATTTTGAGTATCAAACCATGGAAAAAGAGTGTGGTGTTACAAAAATTTGATGTGGGGACGCTCAATTTAATTTCAGCCAAAGAATATGAAGACTTTCCCGATAATTATGTTGTTGAGGGCATGAAGCAATTGCAGGATAAATATTATCTTTTTTATTCATCTTGGAGTGGCAAACAAACCGAGCACGAACAACTTTTCTACAGAGAAATAAATTTTGGGACAGGTGAATTTATGGGAGAAGCGGTGAAGTTAATAGATATTGACGGTAGATTAGCCGGTACTTTTGCCTCGACCGCCGGAGTTTCTGTACCTTTTGCATTTGGGTTTGGTGTTACCGATAAATTTGATTTCTTAACATCATTGGACGAATCAAAAATTCTTGTTCAATACAGAAGAAAGCCAGAGGTTAAAAATGACAAAGAAAGTTATGATATCATTGGCACAGAGGTTTTTGATAAATCATTGAACAAGCTTTGGTCAAATGAATACACCATGCCATACACAGAGAGAAGAATGGATGTGGAGGATTTGGCCGTTGATTCAGGAGGTAATGGATATATATTAGCTAAAGTTTTTCATGATGATAGTAATAAAGACAAGAAAAAACGAAAGGATGAAGAAGCCAATTATCACATGGAACTGTTCAGACTTTCAAAAGGTTCTTCTGAAATAGAAAAAACCAAAATTGATCTGGGAGATAAATTTATAAATGGAATTTCTCTTTTCGAATCCTATGAAGGATATATGATTTGTTCCGGGTTTTATACAAACGGTCTTAACAATGAATTGCACAATGCAGATGGTCTTTACACCTTTAAAATTACGAAGGAAGGAAAATTGGTTGATGAAAAATCATATGAAATTCCTTTGGAGGTTTTGAATCAATATGTTAAAAACAGAACTAAAAAACGAAACGAACGCAAAGATGAGGATGGAAAAGCAGAATTTGAGCACATGAAGTTACGAAATCTTGTAATTAGTGATGACGGTAGTTTATTATTGATTGGCGAACAAACATTTTTAGTTGTTCATCGTACTCCAAAAAGAACTTACGTAACCTATCATAACAATGATATTTTGGTTTCAAAAATAGATGCCTCCGGAAACTTGGCTTGGATGCGAAAAATACCGAAACGACAAATAGGCCAACCAAAGATGGGAGAGGTTTATGATACTAGTAAAACATATAAAGGAGGAATGTCATACTCTTATTTTAATGCAAACGGAAATCACTATATTGTGTTTTTGGATAATGTTAAAAACATCGATTTAGAATTGGATCAAATTCCAGCATTGCATAGTGATGGCAATGGAGGTTACCTTACTTCCTATAAAATAAATGATAGTACTGGGTCATTTTCTAAGGGGTCAATATTAGACACAAGAGAAGTGACAGACAAAATGGAAGTTTATCAATTCAGCAATAACAGAATTGTAAAAACGGCTGAAGACCAATTTGTTTTAGAAGTTTATAAAAAACAAAAAGAAGATGTACTTATTAAAGTTGACATTAAGTAAATCCTAAATATCCTTTTGCGTTTAACAAAACAACCATCTTTAATTAGGTGGTTGTTTTTTCAAACAATTGATAAGAAGCATTAAAGTATTGTTAGTTAGCAACTTCATTTTCCATATCAATAACCTTCGCAACCGTCTTTACAAGACGGTTGTGGTTTTTTACAAAGGGATTGGAGTTATCCCAAACATAACCTGCAAGTACTGCGCAAATCTGTTCTTTTATCACAGGGTTTTCGGGACGATGGAAAAATATTTTTTGAAGATTGCCAGTGTACCATTCACTAACGTAGGTTCTAAAAACATCCACGCCTTTCATAATATATTTTGTGTAATCTTCTTGCCAATCAACCTTTTCGCCATTCAACTCTTTAGTTATTAATTTGGCGGCTTTCAAGCCAGATTCAGTAGCGAAGGTAACCCCCGATGAAAATACAGGGTCCAAAAACTCGGCGCTATTCCCAGTAAGCGCATAGCCTTTTCCGTAAAGTTGTTTTACGGCTTTGGAATAATTTTTAATAATGTGTGGTTCAAAAAGAAATTCCTGATTTTTCAATCTATCATAATAATAGTCAGAAATTTTCAGCATATCTTTTAGTTTTTCAGCATTAGTGCCTTTAAAAGATTCAATAAATTCTGTTGGCCCAACAAATCCAATGCTCGTGTTTCCGTTAGAAAAAGGAATCACCCAAAGCCATACTTCGTCTTTTACTACATCAAAAGTAATGAGGGTTCCTTCAACACCTGCGGGGCGTTCGGTTTCCTTTACGTGGGTATAGATAGCTGAGTTAGGGTTTAGTGTAGAGGGTTTTTCCAAATCCAGTAAACGTGGTAGAACTCGCCCATAACCACTGCTGTCAATAATGAATTTTGCTTTTATGTTGTATTCGTTTCCTTCTTCGGTTTTAATTGTTGTTGTGGAATTTCCGTTTTCATCAAATTCCACCGAAGTAACTTCATGCCCAAAGGAAACATCAACGCCTTTTTTCACGATTTCTTTGGCGAGTGTATGGTCAAAATCGGCTCGTGGAACCTGCCAGGTGTAATCCCACCCGGGAGTGTGTTTTTTTCCAAAGTCGAAATTACAAACAATGTCATTTTTCAAAAATCGCGCCCCAGCTTTAATTTCAAATTTCTGCTCCACCAAACAATCTAAAAGCCCTGTTTCCTCAAAGTGATCCATACAGCGAGGCAAAAGGCTTTCACCAATTACAAAACGAGGAAACTTACTTTTTTCAACCACTTTGGAGCTTATTCCGTTGTTCTTTAAGTAGGAAGCAGCAACGCAGCCAGAGGGGCCTGCACCAATAATTAACACATCAACAGTAATATCATTCATATTATTAAGATATAGATTGTTAAAAAATTCTAAATTTGCAATCTAAAGTTACCAAATTATTTTAGACTGAAATTTAATAAAACATTTGATTCAACTATAAATGCCAACATTAAAAGGAAAACTGGAAATAACCGATTTTGATAAAATAATCTTCAAAAACGAATCTGTCCAACTTCACAAAGATATAATAGAAAGAGTTCAAAACAGTTTTGACTTTCTAAAAGAATTTTCTGAAAACAAAATTATTTATGGTGTGAATACGGGTTTCGGCCCGATGGCGCAGTACAAGATAAAGGATGATGAACGCATCCAGTTACAGTACAACCTTATCCGTAGCCACGCTTCGGGAACCGGTAATCCTATTACATCACAATACGTTCGGGCAGCGATGCTTGCACGTTTAAACACACTGAGCCTTGGGAACAGTGGCGTTCACCCTTCCGTTATTAAACTGATGGGCGAATTGCTTAATAAAAACATCATTCCGCTTATCTATGAGCATGGTGGCGTAGGTGCCAGTGGCGATTTGGTGCAGCTTGCACATTTGGCTTTGGTTTTGATAGGCGAAGGCGAAGTTTTCTACAAAGGCGAATTAAGAAATACGGAAGAAGTTTTCAAACTTGAGAATCTACAACCCATAAAAGTGGAACTTCGTGAAGGATTGGCCTTGATGAATGGAACTTCAGTAATGACTGGAATTGGTTTGGTAAATGTGCTAAACACAAACCGAATTATGCAGTGGATGATTAAAGCGTCTTCGGCCATAAACGAAATTGTTAAAGCGTACGATGACCACCTTTCTTTTGAACTGAATCAAACCAAAAAGCACAAGGGCCAGCGCCAAATTGCCGAAATGATGCGAACTCATTTAAAGGACAGCAATCTAACTCGCAAACGCGAACATCATTTATATAATGGTTCAATTAACGAGGAAGTTTTTGTTGAGAAAGTCCAGGAATATTACTCTTTGCGTTGTGTGCCCCAAATTTTGGGGCCCGTGCTAGATACACTCAATTCGGTTGAAAAGATATTGATTGAGGAAGTGAATTCAGCCAACGACAATCCAATTGTTGATGTTGAAAAACAAAACGTATATCACGGTGGAAACTTCCACGGCGATTATGTTTCCTTGGAAATGGACAAGCTGAAAATAGTGGTTGCAAAAATGACAATGCTTGCCGAGCGACAATTGAATTATCTGCTCAATTCAAAATTGAATGATATTCTTCCTCCGTTTGTAAACTTGGGCAAACTTGGGCTAAACTTTGGAATGCAGGGCGTGCAGTTTACTGCCACTTCCACAACTGCCGAAAGCCAAATGTTAAGCAACCCAATGTACATTCACAGCATTCCAAACAACAACGACAATCAAGATATCGTGAGTATGGGTACAAATGCAGCACTGATCACCAAAAAAGTGATTGAAAACGCTTTTGAAGTGATTGCAATTGAGCTTATAACAATCATTCAAGCCATTGAATATCTAAAAGTTCAAGATCAGGTTTCTTCCGAAACCAAAAAAATGTATAATGAAATCCGCGCTATTGTACCCGTTTTTAAAGAAGATGTGGTGATGTATCCTTATGTGAACCAGGTGAAAGAATTTTTGATGGATTCCTCAAAATAACTTCGGAATAATTTTGTAAATTGTTCGTCTCTCCTCAACTAACTCAAAAAGATAACATTATGAAAACAATTTTTTCCTTCGCGCTTATTCTCTTGTTGGGAATAAACGCTGTTTCCACACAGGAACTGGCTTTGGTTCGCGACAATGATTTGTTCGGTTACATCAACAAATCTGGTGAGTATGCCATTCAACCACAATTTGAAAAGGCAGCTAGCTTTTCAGGCAAGTATGCCGCAGTAATGAAAGACAAAAAATGGGGCTTCATTAATACTTCTGGCGAATGGGTTATTCAGCCAGAATATGATCGTGTAAAAGAATTTAATTCTGGTTACGCTGTGGTAGCACAGAATGACCAATGGAGATATATTAACGCCAAGGGCGAAACGCTGAATACTCCTGCTGATGATAAAATTTACGATTTTGACAACGGCGTAGCGATTCTCCGTATTGGTGAAAAAATTGGTTTGATAGATACCAGCGGAAAAACCATATTGGATCCGAAATATGATGAAATAAAAGGTTTCAATAACGGGTATGCAAAATTCAAAAATGGTGAAACTTGGGGCCTTCTAAGTAAAAAAGGTGAGGTGTTTATTCCTGCAGATTATAATGAAATTGGTGATTTCAGTAAAAACGGAATTTGGGCCAGAAAAGGTGAAAGTTTTGGCGTGTTGATTAATGGAGCTTTTACCCCGATTAGTGGTGTAGATAAAATTTGGGATTTCACAAATGATTCTCCGTTAACCTATGCCCGAAGTAACAAAAAAGTGGGGTTTATCAATGGAAAAGGCGAATGGATCATTCAGCCTGCGTATGATAAAGCACGTGCTTTTAATGCTGGTTTTGCACCTGTATATGATGGAAAAAAATGGGGTTATATCAATGAGAAAGGTGAGAAATTAGGTGATTTTGCGTATGCCGATGCCGAAGTTTTTTCTGACACTGGTTTGGCTCCCGTAAAAGAGAAAAAGCTTTGGGGTTTTATTGACAAATCTGGCAAACTTGTAATCCCAATGGAATATGATATTTCAATAGGAATGCTCGGCTTTTTGCAAAGCGGATCCGAAAAAGGGTTTCAAAACGGCCTTGCCCGTGTAAAGAAAAACAAAGAATGGGGCTTTATTAATGAAAGCGGTCAAGTAGTTGGCAAATGGCATCAAAATGCCGAGGCTTTTGTGGATACTTCGAAGTAGGTAGCTGAATAATGAAAACATAAAAAAGAGAAAAGACAATTTTGAGTCTTTACGACTCTGTGTGAATAAATTAAATGGAAGAAAAAAAAACAAAACAGAAATACGCATTAGTAACAGGAGGTTCCCGAGGCATTGGCCGTGCAGTTTGTATTCAATTGGCAAAAGACTTGGATTACAACCTTCTTATAAATTATAACGGCAACAAAGAGGCTGCCCGGCAAACTCTAAAAGAAGTTGAGGCTCTTGGTGCTAAAGGTGAAATAATCCAGTTTGACGTTACAAACTCCGATGCAGTTAATAAGGCATTTGACGTATGGCACGAAACCAATAAAGATGCTATCATTGAAGTTATTATAAACAATGCCGGAATTACCAAAGATGGCCTGTTTATGTGGATGAAACCAGAGGATTGGCACAGCGTAATAAATACCAGCTTGAATGGTTTTTACAATGTTACCAATGCGTTGATTCAAAAATTATTGGTCAACAAATATGGACGGATTATAAATATGGTTTCAGTTTCAGGCTTAAAGGGAACTCCAGGACAGGTAAATTATTCCGCAGCAAAAGGAGCTGTTATTGGTGCCACAAAAGCGTTAGCGCAAGAAGTTGCAAAACGAAATATAACAGTAAACGCAGTAGCTCCAGGTTTTATAAAAAGTGATATGACTGCTGAACTTGATGAAAAAGAACTTAAAAAAATGATTCCAGCCAATCGTTTCGGCGAAGCTGAAGAAGTGGCACATGTGGTTAGCTTTTTGGCATCACCAAAAGCTTCTTATATTACGGGGGAGGTTATTAATATTAATGGGGGGATTTATTCATAAAACGAAGGAGAAGTGAGAAGAGTAGTAATAACCGGAATGGGTATTTACTCCTGCATCGGCAAAAACCTGCAGGAAGTGAAAGAGTCGTTATACAACGGTAAGTCTGGCATTATCTGTGACGGAAAACGAAAGGATTTCGGCTATAGATCATGTTTAACAGGTTGGGTGGAAGAACCCAATTTGAAAGAACAGCTTTCTCGTAGAGAACGGGTAAGTATGGGCGAAGAAGGAGCCTATGCCTATGCAGCCACTATAGAAGCTTTGAAAAACGCCAAAATAGATCAACAATTCCTCGATGAAAATGAAGTGGGAATTCTTTATGGAAACGATAGCACCGCAAAATCGGTCATTGAATCAGTTGATAAAATTCGCGAGAAAAAAGATACAACCTTAGTAGGTTCGGGCGCTATTTTTAAGGCGATGAACTCCTCGGTAACAATGAACCTTTCCACAATTTTTAAGTTGAGAGGAATAAATTTTACAATTAGTGCAGCCTGTGCCAGTGGCTCACATTCCATCGGGATGGCTTATTTCCTGATAAAAAATGGATTGCAGGATTGTATCATTTCTGGCGGCGCACAAGAAATTAACGAACTAGCAATGGGCAGTTTTGACGGTCTCGGCGTTTTTTCTACCCAAATGGATCCCACAAAAGCAAGTCGCCCTTTTGATAAAGATCGCGATGGTTTGGTACCAAGTGGCGGAGCCGCTACTTTAGTTATTGAAAGCTATGAAAGTGCCGTGAAGCGTGGCGCGCCAATTCTGGGTGAAATTATTGGCTATGGTTTTTCTTCCAATGGAGACCATATTTCAACTCCAAACGTTGATGGGCCCGCTCGGGCCATGAAAATGGCTTTGGAGCAAGCAAATATTAAAGCTTCAGAAATTGATTACGTAAACGCCCATGCAACTTCAACACCCGTTGGAGATACAAACGAAGCTCTTGCTATTACCGAAGTCTTTGGTGAAAACGGACCTTATGTGAGTTCCACAAAATCTATGACCGGTCACGAATGTTGGATGGCTGGCGCAAGCGAAGTAATTTATTCAATGCTGATGATGGAACATTCCTTTATCGCGCCAAATATTAATCTGGAAACGCCAGATGAGGCAGCTTCCAAATTAAACCTTGTTAACAAAACGTTAAATAGAAAAATTGATGTATTTTTGTCCAATTCTTTCGGTTTTGGGGGAACCAATTCCGCATTAATTATTAAAAAGTGCACACATTAAAAATGACTAAAGAAATTATAGTTGAGAAGATAAACTACTTTCTGGTAGATGAGTTTGAGGTAGAGACTGAAGACATTGAGCCAAAGGCCAATTTAAAGGAAACTTTAGAATTGGACAGTTTGGATTTTGTGGATTTGGTAGTTGCCATTGAGGCCAACTTTGGCGTAAAATTGACAGGTGAGGATTTCCTTAATGTTATTACGCTTCAAGATTTTTACGACCTGATTGAAACAAAAATCAGCTGAAATTTGCAATAACTGTTTATGGCGGGCGAGTGGGAAGGCAAAAGCAAAGGAACCGTATTAGGGTATAAAATCTTTATATTTTTTATTCAAAAATTAGGGGTTCGCGCCGCTTACATACTGCTTTACTTTGTCGCATTTTATTATGTTTTCTTTGCAGGTAAAAGTACCCGTTCCATTTATTACTATTTCCGTAAAAGACTGAAATATTCCTTACTGAAGAGTCTTTCCAGTATTTTTAAGAGTTATTATATATTTGGAAAAACCATTATTGATAAGGCCGCAATCTCCTCTGGTCTAAAAGATAGATTTACCCATGAATGTGATGGTGTTGAGAACATAATAAATCTTCTAGACCAACAACAAGGCGGCATTATGATTAGTGCCCATGTGGGCAATTTTGAAATAGCCGAATTCTTTTTTGAAGAAATTGACACACGTTCACAAATAAGTCTTGTAACCACGGATGCTGAACACGAAAACATTAAGGAATATATGGAAAAAGTAACCATACGTTCCAAGGTTAAGTTTATATTGGTGAAGGAAGATATGTCGCATATTTTTGAAATCAACAACGCATTGGGCAACGGCGAATTAGTCTGCTTTACCGGAGATAGATATATGAAAGGCCAAAAGGTGTTGACTGAAACGCTTATGGGAAAAGAGGCAAATTTTCCCGCGGGTCCATTTTTATTGGCCAGCAGGTTAAACGTTCCTGTATTATTCGTTTATGTAATGAAGGAAACCAACAAGCATTACCATCTTTATTCTCGTAGGGCTGAAGTGAAAAATCGTGATGCACAGGGCCTGTTAAAAAAATATACCGAAAGTGTGGAATGGATGCTGAAAAAATATCCATTGCAATGGTTCAACTATTATGATTTTTGGGAAACGGATGATTAAGAAATGAAAGAAGTATTAATAATTTATTATTCACAAACCGGGCAACTTTTTGATATTCTAAGGAATATAGCTTCAACTATTTCGGGTGAAAATGTAAATATTTCCTATTGCGAAATCGTTCCAAAGAATAAATTTCCTTTTCCTTGGACACAGCAAGAATTTTACGGCGCTTTCCCTGAAACTTTCCTTCAAATTCCAGCTCCACTGGAAGCGATTCCTTCAGAGATTCTTCAAAAAAAATACGATTTGGTTATTTTGGGTTATACCACTTGGTATTTAACTCCTTCCATTCCGGTCAATTCCTTTTTAAAGTCTGCGGAAGCAAAATCCTTGCTTGGCAAGACGCCAGTTATCACTGTTTCTGCCAGCAGGAATATGTGGATTATGGCACAGGAAAAAGTGAAAAAATTGTTGGTTGCAAACAATGCAAAACTCGTTGGGAACATTGCTCTGACGGATCGAAACCTTAACCATATAAGTGTTATCACAATCGTGCATTGGCTTATGGGAGGTAAGAAAACCAAAATGTTGGGCATCTTTCCAAAGCCAGGTGTTTCAGACAACGATATTGAAGCAGCATCCCGTTTTGGAGTTCCCATCCAAAAAGCTTTGTATCAAAACGAATATTCAGATCTTCAGAAAAACCTTTTGGATGTTGGCGCCGTAAAAGTAGACCCTTCACTCATCGCTACAGATATTCGTGGAAATATTGTTTTTACCAAATGGGCCAATCATTTAATAAAAAAAGAAGGCCAAGAAAGAGAGAAATGGCTCGTATATTTTAAATATTATTTGTTATTTGCAATATGGCTTATTGCCCCAATAGTATTTATTGTATTTTTGCTCTCTTATCTCCCAATGTACCGTAAAATACAAAGAGACAAAGCTTATTATTCATCTGTTGCATTAAAGCAAGATTAATGAAGAACGTATACATTACAAGGATTGCGAAGTTTTTACCCAACGAGCCTGTTGATAACGAAGGTATGGAAGAAAAACTTGGGATCATCAACGGAAAGACCTCAAAAGCTCGCCGTATAATCCTTCGGAATAACCAAATAAAAACACGTTACTATGCCATTGATAAAGATGGAAATGTAACCCATAATAACGCACAGCTAGCAGCAGAAGCAGTGGAAGCTTTGTGTGATGATACTTTTAATAAAAACCAAATTGAATTGCTGTCCTGCGGCACCTCCAGCCCAGACCAGATTTTACCAAGCCATGCTGCTATGGTTCACGGTTTTTTAAAGAATGGAAACTTGGAAATCAACTCTCCTTCAGGGGCTTGTTGTAGTGGAATGAATGCTTTGAAATATGGCTATATGGCTGTAAAATCTGAACAAACAAACAATGCAGTTTGTACAGGTTCCGAAAGAACTTCTTCGTGGATGCAGTCTGATATTTTTGAAGACGAAGTGGCTCACTTGGTAGAAATTGAAGAACATCCTATACTTGCTTTCAACAAAGAATTTTTGCGTTGGATGCTATCTGACGGTGCTGGTGCTATGCTTTTGGAAAACGAACCAAATGGAGAAACACCTTTGAAAATAGAATGGATGGAAGGTTACAGTTACGCTTTTGAACTTGAAACCTGTATGTACGCAGGTGGTGATAAACTGGAAGATGGTAATCTAAAACCTTGGAGTGAATACCCCGCGGATGTTTGGGGGAAAAAATCACTCTTCGCAATGAAACAAGATGTAAAATTGTTAGGCGAGAACATTCTTCAAAAAGGTGTTGCAAGTATGAAGCTGGCAATGGCGAAGCACAAAATAACTGAAGACGATATAGACTATTACCTTCCACATATTTCTTCCTATTATTTTAAGGAAAATCTTTACAACGAAATTGAACGCCAAGGCCTTCACCTTTCTTGGGACAAATGGTTTTTGAACCTTCAAGAAGTGGGGAATGTTGGTGCCGGCTCTATTTATCTTATGCTAGAGGAATTGGTGCACTCCGGAAAACTTAAAAAAGGGGATAGAATATTTCTTCAAGTACCAGAAAGCGCAAGATTTGCTTATTCCTATGCCTATTTAACGGTTGCTTAAATGAATGTGTTCACCAAAAAAATAACGGATAAAGATTTCATCGGAAAATTGATTCCGCAGAAAGCTCCCTTCGTGATGGTGGACAAATTGCTTCATTTTGAAGAAAAAAAAGTGGTTGCAGGTTTGACCATTTCCGAAGAAAACATTTTTTCGCAAAACAATAAATTCACAGCGCCAGGCTTGATAGAGCATATGGCCCAAACAGTAGCGCTTTATACAGGTTATCAGTTTTTTTTAAAAGAAGAAAAGGCTCCAATAGGATATATTGGTGCCATAAAAAAAGCTGAAATTTTTGAACTTCCCTTAGTGGGAACGGAGCTAAAAACCACCGCGACCATTCTGCACGATATTATGGGCGTTACGCTTGTAGCTATTGAAACCGAATGTGATGGCAAAATAATTGCTGCCAGCGAAATGAAAACCGTATTGGCCAATTAATGAAAAACTCAGATATTTCAAATATTGACGTTTCAAACTTTTTACCACATCGGGAGCCGATGCTCATGGTGACTTCTGTTTTGGAAATTGACGATAATTCGGTCACTACATTGTTTCTTATTTCAAAAGATTGTATTTTTTTGAAGGATGGAAAACTTTCAGAAACTGGGCTTATTGAAAATGCTGCCCAAGCCGCTTCTGCTGTTGTGGGACAAAGTTTTTTTGAAAAGGACGATTTGGAAGGCAAAGGCAATAAACTGGTTGGTTATATAAGCGCTATAAAAAAAGTCGAAATTTTTCAGCTTCCAAATGTTGGCGAAACGATCATCACCAAAGCAAAACTCCTTTCGAGGTTTGATACTGGCGAAGTAACATTGTGCAGCCTTGAGGCCGAAACCTACCTCGATGAAAATTTAATTGTATCTTCTACAATGAATTTTTTAATCCATGAAGTCTGATTATGAAGAAAAAAGAAGTACCGCAGGATAAAAGTAATTTGGAATCAGCCAATTTTAGGGAATTGTGCTATGCCGTTGACGAAAATGGCGAATACACTACCGAAAACAGCAGTGGTTGGGAACCAAAAACAGTAGCTTTAAATAATGCTATCGAGGAAATAAATGAGCGCATCGCGGATGCTAAAGAACGCGTAATTGCAGGTAAAACCAGCCCAATAGAATATTATATGGAACTTCACAAAATGGACATTGGCATTTTGGCGAGTTATGTAGGTTTTTGGCAATGGAAAGTGAAACGTCACTTTAAACCTTCTATTTTTAAAAAATTAAGTGATAATACCTTACATAAATACGCTGAAGCATTTGATATTTCAGTAGAGGAACTTCAGAACATTTCAAAATAATGGAAATAAACTTTGCCCACCACCAATCCGCCCATTGTGAAAATGGAGTGGTTTCGAACCTAATGAAACACAATGGCTTCAGTGTTAGTGAGCCGATGGTTTTTGGTATTGGCAGTGGGTTGTTGTTTTGCTATATCCCATTGTTGAAAGTAAACCACGCACCAGTAATTACCTATCGTGCATTGCCAGGACACATTTTTAAGAAATTTGCCAAACGCACAGGGGTAAAGATGAAGCGCGAAAAATTCAGCAATCCAAAAGAAGCCAAAGCACGTTTGGATGAAAATCTTGAAAAAAATAATCCCGTTGGGTTACAAGTAGGGGTTTATAATCTACTCTATTTTCCGGATGAATACCGCTTTCATTTCAATGCACATAACATGGTGGTTTATGGGAAGAAAGACAATCGCTATTTAATCAGCGATCCCGTGATGGAAGACGTTACTTCCCTTTCTGAAAAAGAATTGGAAAAGGTGCGTTTTGCTAAAGGCGCTTTCGCCCCAAAGGGACATATGTACTATCCCATCGCTTTTCCAGAAAAGTTGGAATTCGAAAAAGCAATTGTACAGGGAATTAAAGATACCTGCAAAGCAATGTTAGCACCAGTTTCTTTTGTTGGAGTAAAAGGAATCCATAAAATAGCCGGCTTAATCCGTAAATGGCCAAAGCAAAAAGGGATTAAAACTGCAAACCATTATTTAGGCCAAGTTGTAAGGATGCAGGAAGAAATAGGAACTGGCGGTGGCGGTTTTCGTTATATTTACGCAGCATTCTTACAAGAATCCGGCAAGCTATTAGAAAATAAAAAGCTTATCGAACTTTCAAAAGAAATGACCGAAATAGGCGATTTGTGGCGTGATTTTGCCCTTGAAGCTTCCCGGATTTATAAAAACCGAAGCGCCCAAACCGACAGTTACAATAAAGTTGCTGACCAATTGGACCATATTGCCGATTTGGAAAAAGTGTTTTTTAAGAAGTTAAAAAAAGCAATATAAAAATGCCTAGTTACTGAGCGAAATCGAAGTATGGCAAGTTTATGGGAAAATGATACAAATAAACCAACTTTCAAAAAAATATAAAGGTGCCGAAGACTTTTCGGTTAAAGAGCTCACTTTGAAAGTTGAAGAAGGTCAAATCTATGGGTTACTCGGCCCGAACGGCGCAGGAAAAACCACGCTGATTTCAATGTTAACTTCTTTGCTAAAACCTACTTCTGGTTCCTTCTCAATAAACGGACTGAATTTTAAAGAGCACAAAAACCAATTAAAACAATTAATGGGGATTGTTCCACAGGAATACGCACTTTATCCAACGCTCACAGCTTACGAAAACTTGTATTACTTCGGAAGTATGTATGGAATTAAAAGTGAAATCCTTAAAAAATCCATTAATGGGCATTTGGATATTATGGGTCTTTCAAAATTCGCCAATAAAAAAACCGCCACTTTTTCTGGCGGAATGAAACGCCGCGTAAACTTGATTGCCGGAATTCTTCACCAACCAAAAGTTTTGTTTTTGGACGAACCCACCGTTGGTGTGGACGTACAGTCCAAAAATGTGATAATCGACCATTTGAAATTGCTGAACCAACAGGGAACAACCATTGTTTACACTTCACACCATTTAAATGAAGCTGAAATTTTCTGTACCCGCGTCGCCATTATCGACCGTGGTGAAATTGTTATAAAAGGCATTCCTTCAGAGTTGATAAAAAATCAAACTGGAGCAAACAGTCTTGAAGATGTATTTTTGGCACAAACTGGTAAAGCCCTTCGCGATTATGCATAAACTTTGGGTTTCAACATATAAAGAAATGCTATTGCTGGTCCGAGATTTGGGGGGAATAGCAATACTTTTTATCATGCCAATATTGTTGTTGATTGTCATCACTTTGGTGCAGGACAGCACTTTTAAGACCATTAGTGATATTAAAATCCCAGTACTATTGGTAGATAACGACAAAGGGGAAGTTTCAAAAAATATTATCGAAAACCTTTCCGAATCCAATTCGTTTGAGATCCTTCAGAAATCTTCCGAAGAACAAGCAAAAGAAGCTGTTTTTTTAGGAAAATATCAGCTTGCCATTGTAATTCCGGAAAATCTTTCAACCTCGCTTCAAAAGAAAGTGGATCAAAACGTGGAAGGAATTTTGTCAAAATTTGGGTTGGAAGAAGATAGTTTAGCTGTTGCCAAAGAAGTAATTCCGCAGAAAGAAGTTCGCCTGTATTTCGATCCCGCAACACAGGTAAGTTTTAAATCTTCAGTGAAGAACGGAATCGAAAAAATGATTTCAAAAATTGAAACACAAAGCATCTACAAAGCCTTTCAAACGGAATTGGGGGATGAGGATGCAGAGCCCATTTTCGAAACCGAAAACTTTATCGCTTTTAAAGAAATTTTACAGACAAAAAATAACGAAGAAATTATCCCGAACTCAGCACAGCACAATGTTCCAGCGTGGACGTTGTTTGCAATTTTCTTCATTATCGTCCCGCTTTCAATCAATTTGGTGAAAGAAAAAAACCAAGGCACTTTCGTGCGTTTACGCACCCAGCCAGTAAATTATGCTACGGTTTTGAGTGGAAAAACCATTGTTTATCTAGGCGTTTGTTTGATTCAATTTACGTTGATGTTGCTTGTTGGAATCTATCTTTTCCCAGCGATGGGACTTCCGGGAATCGACGTTTCAGGGAAATTATTGATGCTATATATTGTTGCGCTGTTTTCAGGTCTTGCCGCAATTGGATTGGGGCTTTTGTTGGGAACAATTGCAAAGACACAGGAACAATCGGCACCATTTGGATCTACTTTGGTTGTAATTTTAGCTGCCCTCGGCGGCGTTTGGGTTCCCGTTTTTGTGATGCCAAAATTTATGCAGATGATATCCAAAATTTCTCCAATGAACTGGGGCCTAGAGGCTTTTTATGATGTTTTTTTAAGAAATGTTGGTTTTGTTAAAATCCTTCCCGAAATTTCGTTATTATTGTTGTTCTTCCTTATTACAATCATAATAGCAATAATCTATAATCGAAGAAAAAATGCCGTCTGACAAAAAGAATGAAATATGCTTCACTTCTGAAATTCGCGTGCGCTTCACGGAAACAGATCCTTTAGGAATAGTCTGGCATGGCAACTACATTCAATATTTTGAGGATGGCCGCGAAGCTTTTGGGCGCGAGCACGGTATTTCCTATTTAGAGCAGAAAGCAAATGGCTTTACTTCACCAATTGTGAAATCTTCCTGTGAACATAAGCTGCCCTTACGCTATGGCGATGTGGCAACTATAAAGACCACATTTATAGATTCGCCGGCGGCAAAAATGATTTTTCGGTATCGAATTTTTGACCCCAAAGGAAGATTGGTCTGTCTGGGTGAAACAATTCAAGTTTTTTTGAATGAGGAAGGAGAGCTTTCATTGACAAAACCTGAGTTTTTCATAAACTGGAAAAAGAAAATGGGATTGTAAATAATGACCAAAACCTTTCTTTCATATAACAATATTTTCAGCAACCTTGGTTTTGACAGTGAAACGGTTGTGGAAAATATCTCGAGAGGAAACTCTGGACTTGAAAAATTTAATGACCCTTCTCTTTTACCCGAACCTTTTTGTGCGTCAATAATTTCTTCTGAAAAAGTTGAGAATGAATTCAACAAAATCGGAACTGCTTCAAAATATACTAAACTGGAACAAATGATGATTCTTTCATTGAAAAGGGTTGTTGATGCTTCAACAGTTTCTTTGGATGAAAAAGTGGGATTGATAATTTCAACAACAAAAGGAAATATAGACGTCCTTGAAAAGGAAAGTAATTTTCCCGAAAGCCGTGCTTATTTAAGCGAACTGGGCAAGACAATCCAGAACTATTTTGGCTTTAAAAATGAAGCAATTGTTCTTTCAAATGCATGTGTTTCGGGAGTTTTGGCAATTTCAGCAGCAAAGCGATTTATTTCGGAAGGAAAATATGATCACGTCTTTATAACCAGTGGCGATTTGGTTTCAAAATTCATTCTTTCGGGTTTCAATTCATTTCAGGCCTTATCAGCAGAACCTTGCAAACCCTATGACAAAAATCGTGTTGGGATCAACTTGGGAGAAGTGGCGGCAAGCATTTTGGTTACTTCTTCCACAGAAAATCTTCCGAAGGAAGCCGTCGAAATCTATGGTGACGCAACTTGCAATGACGCAAACCATATCTCTGGTCCATCGCGAACTGGCGAAGGACTCTTCAGAAGTGTAAAATCAGCCTTGAAAGAAGCAAATTTGGATGCTTCACAAATAGATTATATCTCCGCCCATGGAACGGCCACCCCTTTCAATGATGAAATGGAGGCCATTGCTTTCAGCAGATTGGAAATGGAAGATGTTCCGCTCAATAGTTTAAAAGGTTACTTTGGTCACACTTTGGGCGCTTCGGGTTTGCTGGAAACTATTGTGGGAATGTGTTTTATGGAGAAAAATATTCTTTTTTCTTCCAAAGGATTTTCCGACCTTGGCGTCTCAAAAGGAATAAATATCATTAAAGATAACACATCAAAAAAAATGCAAATCTTTTTGAAAACCGCCTCAGGATTTGGAGGTTGCAACACCGCAGTGATTTTAAGAAAAGCAAACAACTAACCAATTACAAATGTCAAATTCAACTAAAAAAATGAATGCCGTTGAAGCTTTGGAAGAAGCCCACCGGATTGCCTTTGCACCTTTTGTCTTTCAAGCTTCGGTATCACTTCGGAAACTGGGAATACTCAATTATATTTTTGACCAACGCGATAAAGGTGGCCCTACCGTTGAAGAAATTTCTGAAAAACTTTTACTCAGCCTTTATGGCGTAGGAGTATTGCTTGAAATTGCAGAAACCTCCAATATTGTTTGTAAAAATGATGAAAATCAATACGAGCTCACAAAAGTGGGTTATTTCTTGAATTATAACACAACGGCTGGCGTGAACCTTAATTTTGCTAACGATGTTTGTTACAAAGGTCTCTTTCATTTGAACGACTCTATCAAAAATGGTAAGCCTGAGGGATTAAAAGAACTTGGACAATGGAGCACTATTTATGAAGGGCTTTCCCAGCTAAAGCCAAACGAGCAAAAATCTTGGTTTGATTTTGACCATCATTATTCCGATGATGTTTTTGGAGAAGCTTTAGAAAAGATATTTGAAAGAAAACCGAAAACACTTTTCGATGTTGGTGGAAATACGGGCAAGTTTTCCATTAAATGTTGCAGTTTTAATGAAGATGTTAATGTGAAAATAGTTGATTTGCCAGGACAATTGAATATGGCTATGGCCAATGCCGAAAGCAACGGTTTTAAAGATAGAATTTCTGGCCACGCCATTGATTGGCTTTCTGAAAGCCCTCAAATCCCGAATGGTGCAGACCTTATCTGGATGTGCCAGTTTTTGGATTGTTTTTCTGAAGATGAAATAGTAAAGATTTTGAGCACTTGCGCGGAATCTATGGAAGACAATGCCGAATTGATAATTGTTGAAACCTTTACAGACAGACAGGCATTTCGTGCTTCGCAATTTATATTGGAAGCCACTTCGCTTTATTTTACGGTACTTGCAAACGGAAACAGCAAAATGTATCCAGCCAGCGTTTTTATAAGATTGATTGATAAAGCAGGTTTGCAACTTCAGGAAGATATCCAACTTGGGGAATACCACACCATGCTGGTTTGTAAAAAGAAGTAATATTTTGTCTGAAATTTTTCACATAAAAAGTTATTGCAATATAAAAAACCAGACCGTTTCGGTGAATGGAGAATTACTTTTTAGTGATAATGCAGAAGATTTTCCGGCATTTATAAAGAAAGTATATAATTTTTTTAAAACAGATTATTCAAAGTTTTTCAAAATGGATAATCTCAGCAAACTCGCATTTTTGGCGGCTGATATTTTGCTGAAAAATGAAGGCTTAAACGAAGAAGAAAATAATATAGCCCTCGTTTTTTCAAATAAAGCTTCCAGTTTGGACACAGACAGGAAACACCAAGCTGCAATTGAAAACGAAGAAGAATACTTCCCCAGTCCGGCGGTTTTTGTTTACACACTGCCAAATATATGTTTGGGCGAGATAAGTATTAAACACAGGCTGTATTCTGAAAATAGTTTTTTTATCTTTGATCGCTTTAACGCTGAACATATACAACTTTACGCCAACAGTTTATTGCGAAACAAAAAGGCTGAAAAAGTACTTTGTGGTTGGGTAGATTTTGATGAAAATAGCTACGATGCCTTTCTCTATCTCGTTGAAAAGGAAGGTAAAATTGAACATAAAACGGAAGAAATAACCAGATTATACAACACATTATGAGCGAATTAAAAGAAGAATTGAAAGCAAAAATCATAGAACAGTTGAACCTTGAAGATGTTTCAGTGGCAGACATTGCAGATGATGACGCACTTTTTGGTGATGGTCTTAGCTTGGATTCCATTGATGCTTTAGAACTTATCGTGATGCTAGATAAAGATTACGGCATCCGCTTAAGTGACCCAAAAGAAGGTAGAAAGATTTTTGAATCTGTTCAGGTAATGGCAGATTATATTAAAGAACACCGCACGAAGTAATTTTTGGGTGTCAGGCTGAACTTGTCGAAGCCTATTTATTTTTCACAAAATCTCAGTTAATTTTAAATGAGCAAAGGCGTAGCCATAACCGGAATGGGTATAATTTCTGCCATTGGCAACAATGTGGCGGAAAACTATGATGCACTCATAAACGCTAGAAAAGGCATCACTCGAGTTGACAATGTTGAAACCATTCAGCGGAGCGAAATTATGGTGGGTGAAGTGAAATTCACAAATGACCAATTGATTGCCCAACTAAACCTTCCGACTTCAAACAACTATTCCCGTACCGCAATGCTCGGAGCTATCGCCGCAAAAGAAGCGATTGCCGATGCAGGAATTACCGATATCAAAAAATATAAAACAGGAATTATCTCGGGCACCAGCGTGGGCGGAATGGATATGACCGAAAAATATTATTACGAATACCTTACCGAAAAAGCTCCGCAAAAATATATTGAAAGCCATCATGCAGGCGATTCCACCCAAAAAATCGCAGAGCAATTGGGT
This sequence comes from Aequorivita antarctica, assembly GCF_007997155.1. Taxonomy (GTDB): domain Bacteria; phylum Bacteroidota; class Bacteroidia; order Flavobacteriales; family Flavobacteriaceae; genus Aequorivita; species Aequorivita antarctica. The sequence continues at coordinate 502,729 of NZ_VORT01000001.1, forward strand.
CTTGAAGAAAGCTTGGTAACTACTATTAGTACTGCTTGTTCTTCGGCTGCCAACGCTATAATGCTTGGTGCACGATTAATAAAATCAGGCAAACTTGACAGAGTTTTGGTCGGCGGTGCAGATTGTCTTTCAAAGTTTACTATCAACGGTTTTAAAACTTTGATGATTTTAAGCGATACTTTCAACACTCCTTTTGACGAAAACCGAAAAGGTTTGAATCTAGGTGAAGCCGCCGCATTCCTCGTCTTGGAAAGTGATGAAGTGGTAAAAGCCGAAAACAAAAAAGTACTTGCATACGTAAAAGGATATGGAAACGCCAACGATGCTTTCCACCAAACCGCTTCTTCAGATGATGGCGATGGCGCAACCTTGGCGATGGAAAAAGCATTGAAAGTTGCAAATCTAAAAGCTTCTGAAATAGATTACATAAACGCGCACGGAACTGCAACGGGTAATAACGACCTATCGGAAGGCAGGGCAATACTTCGTGTTTTTGGAGAAGAAATTCCCGAATTCAGTTCAACAAAAGCATACACCGGTCACACTTTGGCAGCCGCTGGTGCAATTGAGGCGGTTTATTCCGTTTTGGCATTGCGACACAACGTGATTTTTCCAAACCTTAATTTTAAAACCCCTATGAAGGAGTTTTCAATGAATCCACAAACAGAATTGAAGGAAAAAGAATTGAACACGGTTCTCTCAAATTCACTCGGTTTTGGCGGGAATTGTTCCACCGTAATATTTTCAAAAGAAGCCTAATGAAGAAGGTTTATATAAATAGCATCGCTTCCATTTCGCCTCAAAAAACCTTTGACAATAATTTATTTTTGGATGAAATTACTGATTATAATAACACAGTGATTTTTGCCCAAGATCCAGATTACAAACAATATATTCCACCAGCTGCTGCCCGTAGAATGGCCAAAGGCATAAAAATGGGCGTCGTTGCTTCCAAAATAGCAATGGATGAAGCAGGAATAGAAACCGTAGATGCCATTATTACCGGAACGGGAATGGGCTGTATGATTGATTCGGAGAAATTTGTGAGTGCCATTATTGACAATAACGAACAATATTTAACGCCAACATCTTTCATTCAAAGTACCCACAATACGGTTGCCGGGCAGATTGCTTTAGGGATGGAATGTAAAGCTTATAATTTTACCTATGTTCATTCCGCGATTTCGTTTGAATCTGCTTTACTCGACGCCAAAATGCAACTTGAAAATGACGAAGCACAACATATTTTAGTAGGTGGTGTAGAAGAATTGGGAGCGCATACCACAAAAGTTCACCGAACGATAAACCATATAAAACCTGAAGCTGTAACTATTTCCGAAATTTTAAATTCCAAAACTGAAGGGGCGGTTTTCAGTGAAGGAGCAAATTTCTTTGTGGTTTCCAATGAAAAAAAGGAAAGTTGTTATGCCGAATTAGTTGCTGTTGAAACTTTTAATACACTAAAAAAAGAAAAGGTTTCTGAAACCATCGAGAGTTTTTTGGAAGGAAATAATTTAAAAGCTGCCGACATCGATGTTATAGTATTTGGAAATAACGGCGATGTGGATTTTGACGATTTTTACAACCAACTTTCTGAAGGGATTTTCAATAAAACACAGCAGGTTTTTTACAAGCATTTGGTTGGCGAAAACAATACCATTTCCGCTTTTGGGGTTTGGCTGGCTTGCAAAATTTTGAAAACCCAATCCATTCCCGAAATTGTAAAAATCAACGAAATTAAAACTTCGGAAGTCAAAACGGTTCTTTGCTACAACCAATATCGCGGCCAGAACCACAGCCTTTTATTACTAAAGAAATGTTGAAGTTCTACACCATAAACGCGCTGGCTTTGGTAATATTTTCATTATTGCTGCTTGCGGGGTTTTTTGGTGATGTTCCGGCTTGGCTTTACGTTTTGTTTGTGCTAATATGGTTTATAATTACAGCTATAGGCTCCTTTCAGGTTAAATGGAACTATCATCTTCATTCCTTTAATCACAACTACAAGATTTCAGAAAATTTAATTTCAATCACTTTTGATGATGGTCCAAACCCAGAATTCACACCAAAAGTTTTATCACTTCTGAAAAAACACCAAGCAAAAGCTACTTTTTTTTTAATAGGAAAGAAGGTAGAAAAGTATCCTGATTTGGTTCGGCAAATTTTAACGGAAGGCCATACTATCGCTAATCATTCGTATTCACATTCTAAAAATTTTGGATTTTTCTCTGCTGAAAAAATTGCTACGGAATTAATGCAAACCAATTCACTATTGAAAGAAATCACTGGAAAAGAATTAAAATTGTTTCGCCCGCCTTTCGGTGTAACCAATCCAAACATCAAAAAAGCATTGCGAAGAACCGGTCATCAGTCTATTGGATGGAGCAAGCGAAGCTATGATACGACAAACATTTCTGAAGAAAAAATCTTAAAGAGAATAACTTCTAATTTGAAAAAGGGCGATATCATCCTACTCCACGATAGCAGCGCAAAAACCGTTGCCGTATTGGAACAGTTATTGCTATTTTTGCAATCGCACAAATTGCAGTCGGTTCAAGTGGACCGCTTGCTTGAAATGGAAGCTTATGCGTAATTATTGTTTATTGTTATTTTTAATTTTTATTGGCGGTTCTATTCAAGCGCAGGAAAGTGCAATGAATAGTACTGAAATTACTTCTTTTAAAGAAAAAGTAATCGCCACAGCAAAAACCACCAAAACCATAAACACCGATTTTTTGCAGTATAAACATCTCGATTTTTTGGCTGACGACGTAAAAACTTCGGGTACGATGGTCTTTAAAGCACCAAATTTGGTAAAATGGGAATACACAAATCCCTATCAATACAGCGTGATATTTAAGGAAGACCAACTGCTCATAAACGATGGTGGTACCAAAAGCAAAGTAGATATCGGCAACAGTAAACTCTTTAAAAAGTTGAACCAGTTGATTGTGAACAGCGTAAAAGGCAATATGTTCAACGATGCCGATTTTACTGTTTCTTTCTTTAAATCTTCAAAATATAACAAAGCGGTTTTTATTCCGAAAGACAAGAAAATAGCTGGTTACATTGCTTCTTTTGAGTTGCTTTTCAATAAAAACGATGCGCAAGTTTATGAAGTGAAAATGGTGGAGCCCTCGCAGGATTTTACCCGTATCATTTTCAGCAACCGCACATTAAACAGCCCAATTAATGATTCGGTTTTTAGTAATTAGCCTGTTGGCTTGCTCCATTTTAGTTTCGTGTTCTTTAAAGACTACGGAGGGTTTGCGGCAAGTGCATTTTAATAAATCGGATGTTGAAAACCCTTATTTTTCAAACTCTGAAATTGATTATGTTTATAAGGCGAAGATTGCCGTTTACGGGAAAAACTTTGGTGGAATTTTAATTATAAAGAAGACAGGCCCCGAAAGTCACCGAGTGGTATTTACAACCGAATTTGGCAGTAAACTGTTTGATTTTCAGTTTGAAGGCAATACTTTTACTAAGAATTTTGTAGTGGAGGATTTGGATAAAAAATTCATCATCAACATTTTAAAGGATGACTTTATGCTGTTGGTAAACGAAAGTGCAACGGTTTTGGCAGTGTATCAATCTAATAATGAAAGAGTTTACAAAACGCAATCAGATGAAAGATTCAATTTTTATTTTTTGGAAGACACGTCCGAAAAGCTTGAAAAAATTGTAAACACCTCTAAAACAAAAGAAAAAGTTGAAATTGATTTTACTTCTTCCGAAGAAAATATTGCAGAAACAATTGCCATAAAGCACAACAATATCAAGTTGGAAATCGACCTGAAGAAATTTAAAGAATAACAGTATGCTAATAGAAGGATTATACAGCCTAAGTGAAACCGAAACCACTCCTGAAGGGGTTTTGGCAAAGGTTCATTTAAATAAAGACCACGCGATTTTCAAAGGCCATTTCCCAGGAAACCCTGTGATGCCAGGTGTTTGTATGATTCAGATTATAAAAGAACTCACCGAGAAATCAACTGGGAAAAAGTTGTTTTTGGCCGTTTCATCAAACATTAAATTTATGGCGATCATTAATCCGGAAAAGAACCCTGACTTGCAACTGACCATTGATATTAAGGAGGAAAACGGCGAAGTGAAAGTGAAAAATACCACGTCTTATAAAGATATCGTGGCATTAAAGTTGAACGCTACTTTTAAAATTCTTGATTGATGAAATACCTTTTTATTATAGCGCTTCTTGTCTCTTTTGTTGGAAATGCGCAGGATTTGAAAGAAATCCGCTCGTCATATCCAAAAGCAGCAGGAAGTACTGAGATCACGACCAACCTTGACGAGAATCTTGCAAATATTACTTCCTCTGATAAACCTGTTTTACTGGCTTACCGAGGAGCAGTTTTGACTTTAAAAGCAAAATTCGCAAAATCAAGAAGCGAAAAAAAGGATTTTTTCAAAGAAGGCGTTTCCTTAATTGAAAGCGCAATAAAAACAGAGCCTTCAAATATTGAAATCCATTACATTCGTATGAGCGTTCAGGAAAATTCACCCCGATTTTTGGGCTATCATAAAAATATTGAAGATGACAAGCGGTTTCTTTTGGACAACTATGCAGCAGTTTCTTCAAAAGAGTTAAAAAGTGTAATTAAGGATTTTGTGTTGAAATCTGAAAACTTTGATGAATCTGAAAAAAAATCTATCCAATAATTTTCATCAAATAAATCCTCATCAAGACCTACTACTGTTATTTTTTTAATATTTTACCATTCTTTTAACACTTGTAGATTCTAAGAGTCATAAGTTTTTTAAATCGCTGTCAATGAGTAAATTATTGTTCCCTCTTTTATTAGTCACAGCTTTTTGTGTGGCACAAAAAAATTCTGACCCCACTCCTGAAGAATTAAATGAAGCAAAAATTCTAAAAATTCAATATCCAAACGATGATCTTGTATTTTTGGAAAGTAAAGATTATGTGACTTTCGATTTTAAAAAGGATAATCGCCAGGTTTCTGTAAAACAAGAAATTAACGAGGAGATATTGAACATTTCTTCTCGAACCGATATTCAAAAGCATATATTTTATGATGGACAATCTGAAGTAAGCAATTTTGCTTTAAAGTATAGGAATAAAAAAAGCGCCTATTTTCAAGTAAAAGATGAGGCTTATACTGTAGAAGAATATTTTTTCAATGATGCACGCGTAAAATACGCAAGTATTGATTTTCCAGTTCAAGGGTATAAATATTATTTTGAAGCCTCAAAAAAAATATTCGATATAAAATATTTTACCTCCCTCTATTTTACAGACGTTTACCCAATTAGTAAAAAGGAAATCACTTTAGTCGTGCCCAAATGGCTAAATCTTGAGATTAAGGAAATGAATTTTGAAGGATTTCAGATTTCAAAAACCATCACTTTTGATGAGAAACAAAACGCAGATGTAATAAAATATTCAGTCTCTGGTTTGGATGCTGTTTATAAAGAAGAACAATCGCCTGGACCTAGTTATATTTATCCACATTTGTTGATTTTGGCAAAATCATATACAAATGAAGGGGAGAGCTATACCTTGTTCAATGAAACCAAGGACTTGTATAATTGGTACAAATCATTGGTTGATTCTATGAAAGATGATTCTTCCTTTTTGAAGGAAAAGGTTGCGGAGCTTACTGCAAATGCCAAAACGGATGAAGAAAAAATCAAGAATATTTACTACTGGATTCAAGACAATATTCGTTACATAGCTTTTGAAGACGGACTGGCGGGTTTTAAGCCCGATGAATCTCAAAATGTATTCAAAAAAAGATATGGTGACTGTAAAGGAATGGCAAATCTTACCAAACAAATGCTTAATGAAGCTGGTTTTGACGCTCGTTTAACTTGGCTAGGCACTAAAAGAATTGCCTATGATTATTCAATCCCTTCACTCTCTGTTGACAATCATATGATCTGTACTGTTTTTTATAATGGAGAAAAAATGTTTTTGGACGGTACCGAAAAATTCAACCCTTATGGCGAATATGCGGAGCGTATTCAAGGCAAGCAAGTAATGATTGAAGATGGAGATTCTTTTATATTGGAAACTGTTCCAATTGTAGCCCCAGAGACAAATAAAGAAACCCATATTTTTAATGCCAAAATCAATAATAATGCTCTGGAAGGAAATGTTTCGCTCACGTATTCAGGTGAAAGTAGGGCTTCATTCCTGTACGTTTTTAATAATTTAAGAACGGAAATGAAAAACGAAGCTTTAGAATATTATTTAAAAAGGGCAGACAGGAACATGTCCGTAAATAATATTGAAACTTCAGATTTGGAAAACCGTGATGATCAACTTTCCATAGATTTTAATTTAAAACAAGACAACGCTGTTTCTTCTTTTGATGATGAAATCTATATAAACCTAGATTATAATCAGGAATATGGCAAATGGCTCTTTAACGAGCGAAATACAGATTATGAATTTGCACATAAGGAATACCTGTCTTCAGAAATAAACCTTGAACTTCCCAAAGGATACAAAATAACCGATTTACCCGAAGGAATTGATGTTAACACAAAAAATTATAAAATTTTTGTAGATTTTGAAATTACTGACAACGTGCTTCATTATAAAAAGATATTCGTGATGAAAAATGCCGTTGTAAAAAAGTCGAATTTTAAAGAATGGAACGAAACTATTAAAAGCCTTCAGTCCATTTACAATCAACAAATAATTCTTGTAAAAGACTAAATCTTATTTTACCTAACCACTACTTATTATGATTAAAAAAATATTTGGCATTACCTTTTTTGTGCTATTCTCGATTACTGCAATTTCACAATCGAAAAAGACACTTGAAAAGCAAGAAGAAATAAAAAATCTGGTGTGGAATGATAATGATCCGTACAAAAATGTGATGGATATTCCCGAAAATTGGAAAAATGAATCTGCTGTGTTTCTTGTAAAAAACATCAAATATATCTACAACAGACCTGGCAATAGCATTGAATATACCAAAATAGAAAGAGACAGAATAAAACTTTTGGATCAAGCTGCTATTTCGGAATATTCAGAATTAAAGTATACCGAAGGAAACGTTTTTTATAGAGAGATGAGCCGGGTGACAAATACTTTTTTCTTGGGTGTAAAAGTGATAAAGCCCAATGGCGAAGAAATTGAAATAGACGTAAACCAAGAATCTGTTTCCAACAATGAAGAAAAGAAAATAGCAATCCCAGCTTTGGAAAAAGGAGACATTATTGACTATTATTTCTACACAAATACTATTGTGGGTGAAAATGATCTTTACCAATATAAACCAGTAGAAAACACGATAGGAGATGCCTATCCAATCGTCAAATTCGAATTTTTATTGGAAACTGAAGATGACTTCTTTTTAAACTTTAATACATACAACGGCGCACCAAAACTTCAACAAATAGTTGAGCCTACAAAAAAGGATAAAAAAAGAGTCTATTCCTTTGAAGCAGAAAATGTGGAAAGAAATGATTTTCCAAGATGGTTTTTCCCTTTGGTAGAATTGCCTTCTTATAAATTTCAAGTGCTTTTTGCCCGTTCTGGAAAATATCAAAAGAAAGCGTATGCCTTCATCCCTGAAGAGTCAAACACTCTAAAGACAAATGTTTCCAAAGAGGAAATCTTCAACCTCTATGAAGATAAATTTAGACCCTACGGAGATCTTGGCGATGTAGAGCGTTTCTTAAAAAATAAAAATTTTGCCACAAATGAAGAGAAAGTAAAAGAAGTATTCTATTACATACGCCATGCTTATTATACCAACTATGTTGAGGCATTTGTCATGGACGAATCGAACATAATGTACCCTTTTGAACTGTATGGCAAAAACCCCATAATATTCAATAAAGACGAAGAGTTTGTTCGCTTTTTCACGGCTTTCTTGAAAGATAACAAGATAGATTATGAAATTATTATTGGCACCCAACGCTACAATGGCGATATAAAAGATTTGCTCTTGGAAAGCAACATCAGTTTTATTCTGAAAGTAAACGCAGAAAACCCTGTTTACATAGAATATTTTGACGCATATGCAACGCCCAACCAAATATCACCATTGCTTGAAAACACGAAGGCCTACGCATTAAAGGTTGTTGACAGAAAGCATATTGAAGATATTGAAATTGTAAACTTGCCAACCTCCACTTATAAAGAAAACAACTCCATAGAGAAAACAGAGTTGACAATCGCTCCGGATTTTTCAGGTATTTCTATAAACAGATCCTATACATACAATGGTCAAACAAAGATAGATGAGCAAAAAAATATGTTGATGTATTACGATTATGTATATGAAGATCACGCAAAATATGAAACAGAACCTATTCTTGATAGGGTGAGAAACAAAAAGGATAAGGAAAAATACAAAAAGGAGTATGCAGCATTACTTAAAAAACTTAAGGATAAACAACAGGAAAAGATTAAAGAAAGAACTGCTGCTGAATACGCTTTAAAAATTGATAACTATTCCTTCAAAATTTTAAAAAACGGAAGATTTGGAAAAGAAGATTCTTTTGAATATACCGAGGAGTTTACTATCGGCAACGATTTAATTAAAACAGCTGGAAAAAATTACATACTGGACATAGGTAAACTGCTAGTAAGCCAAGTAGATTTGAGCAATAAAGAAAAGGGAAGGACAAACAATATTTATATGAGTTATCCCAGATCCTTCAACTATCAAATAATAGTTAATATTCCAGATGGATTTTCGGTTTCAGGGCTTGAAAACCTTATAAGTAGTGTTGAAAATGAAACAGGTGGTTTTATTAGCAAGGCTTCAATAGATGGAAATAAACTCGTTATAGATATTCAAAAATTCTACAAGAAAAATTATGAGCCCAACGCAAACTGGCAAAAAATGGTAGCTTTTCTGGAGGCTGCTTCCCAGTTTACCCAATCAAAGATTTTATTGAAGAAAGAATAGTATACATATGAAATTTTGCTACCTATTATTATTTTTAACTTTTTCACACACTTTTGCCCAAGATATTATTTATCTAAAAAGTGATAAAAAAATCGACGCTAAAATAATAGAGGCGAATGATGATGGCTTTAAATATAAAAGTCTTCAAAATCCTGACGGACCCGTATATAATGTTACTCGATCTGAAATAAAAGAAATTGTTTTTGAAAATGGCGAAGTTGAAGTTTTCCGAAACGCTCCGCCACCATCCTCGCTTTCTGTCGAGGAAGTAAAGTCAATTATTTTAGAAAAAATAAACAATTACGCCTTTGATGCAAAAAGTGCAAGCCGTCCCTATCAAGCCAGTTTTGAGGGAAATTATCTGAAATTATGGATTATGAGAAGTCGCGGGGAAGAGTTTTACTCCAATCCAGTTTTGTTTGATTTTTCCAGAGCTTATGATTTCCAAGATATTTCATATCGCGCCAATGAAGCTTATATAAATGTATTTGTTGGTTTTCTTGATAAAAAAGGAAAAGTGGACAAAGAGAAATTAGTGATTCGAGTGCTGGAAAAGGAACAAGCCGAAGAAATAGTGACTATTCTCAAAATCTATAATAGATTGCTAGCTGAAAAAAACATTCGGATTGATTAGCATTAAATTCTCTATGTGTTTAATCATTTTCTGAAATTTTGAAACTTATAGTTATAAAACATACTTTTGCCCGAACTAGATTTGTATTTTTATAACATAAGCTACAGACTTTTTTTGCAGATTTTGGAAAAGAATCCTCAATGAACCAGAAACTACTTTCAGAAAAAATCAAAACCCTGAAATGTTGCGTAATTATTCCTACCTACAATAATTACAAAACACTGCAACAGGTTATTGAAGGCGTATTGGTTTACACCGAAGATATTATTGTGGTGAACGATGGTTCCACAGATTCCACTTCTGAAATAGTAGCCCAGTTTCCTCAAATTCAACAAATACATCTTTCAAAAAATATAGGAAAAGGCAATGCACTCCGCCAAGGTTTTCAAAAAGCCTATAGTTTGGGCTATCACTATGCATTGACCATTGACAGTGACGGCCAGCATTTTCCAGAAGATATTCCATTATTTATTGAAGCACTTAAAAAAGATTCAAATAAAGAAATTCTGCTCATCGGTTCACGAAATATGACCCAACAAGGCGTTCCGAAAAAAAGCAGTTTTGGCAACAAATTCTCCAACTTTTGGTTTTGGGTGGAAACGGGAACTCGCTTGCAAGACACACAATCGGGCTTTAGATTATACCCGCTTTTTGCGATGAAAAAGCTGAAATTCTACACCAAAAAATTTGAGTTTGAAATAGAAGCTATCGTAAAGGCCGCATGGAGCGGTATTGAAGTGAAAAATGTCCCAATCCAAATTCATTATGAGCTGGAAGATAGAGTTTCGCATTTCCGTCCTTTCAAAGATTTTACACGAATAAGCATCTTGAATACCTGGTTCGTGCTAGTTACCTTTCTCTATATAAAACCCCGCAACCTTTTCAGAAAACTAAAAAAAAAAGGTCTCAAACGGTTTCTGATGGAAGACCTTTTGAGCAGTGATGACTCTGCTGAAAAAAAGGCATTCTCCATTGCACTAGGCCTTTTCATTGGTCTTTCGCCACTTTGGGGCTTTCACACTGTTGTAGTTATTTTTTTGGCGCTGCTTTTTAATTTAAACAAAGTAATTGCCTTTGCTTTTTCCAACATAAGCATTCCGCCCTTCATTCCGCTGATTCTTTATTTCAGTCTTAAATTGGGCAGTTGGCTGTTGGGTGAAAACTTTGTGCTTTCTATGAGTGAAATTGATCCAAGTATTGAGTTGGTAAAATATTTAAAATCCTATATTGTCGGTAGTTTGGTGCTTTCGGTTACTGCAGCTATTGTTTGCGGTCTTGTGGGCTACCTTTTCTTAACGTTGTTTGAACGTAAAAAGATTCTGGACAATGGGTAAATGGTTTTTCAAAGCATATCAATTTCTGCTTAAAAATAAAATAGGAAGTGCATTTGCATTGCTATTGCTGCTCTTTGGACTTACGGTGCTGGTTTCACAAATTCGTTTTGAAGAAGATATTTCAAAATTGATTCCCGTAAATAGTGAAAATCAGGATTTTCAAAAGGTATTAAAGACCGTCAATTTCACAGACAAGATTATCGTTAACATCCATCGAAATGATTCCTCGGAAGTTGACGAACTTACCCAATATGCCACGGAATTTGTAGACAGTTTACAAATCCATTCTTCACAATACATCAAAAACATCCGTGGAAAAGTAAACGACGACGATTTGTTGCGCACCATGGATTTTGTTTACGAAAACCTGCCGCTTTTTTTGGATAAAGCGGATTATAAAACCATTTCCGGAAAACTTCAAAAGGATAGTATTTCCGCTATTACCGAAGCGAATTACCGAACACTAATATCTCCATCGGGCATTGTTTCAAAAGACATGATTTTGAGAGACCCGCTGGGGCTTTCTTTTATTGCATTAAAGAAATTGAAGCAACTCGGCATTTCGGATGACTTTATTTTGAAAGACGGTTTTCTGGTAAGCAAAAACGAAAAAAATATTTTGCTATTCATCACCCCAAAATTTTCAAGTAGCGAAACTGCCGAAAACTCTAAGTTTGCCGAAGAACTGTACGCACTTCAAAATACACTGAACCAGAAATATTCTGGAAATGTGAGTAGTGAATATTTTGGTGCCGCACTGATTGCTGTTGCCAATGCAGAACAAATTAAAAGCGACATTCAATTTACAGTAGGAATTGCAATGTCCCTGCTTATTTTGGTATTTATCTTTTTCTACAGAAAAATTTACATACCTATCATTTTGTTTGTGCCAACAATTTTTGGCGGTCTATTGGCTGTGGCACTTTTGTATTTGTTTCGTGGAGAGATTTCGGCAATTTCCCTCGGAATTGGCTCGGTATTGCTAGGGGTGACGCTGGATTATTCGTTACATATTTTAACGCACATCCGCAATAATGAAACGCTGGAAAGCCTTTACACAGATGTAACCGAACCAATTTTAATGAGCAGCCTAACAACCGCTTTGGCGTTTTTGTGCCTTCTTTTTTTAGATTCGCAGGCCTTACAGGACTTAGGAATTTTTGCAGCCGTTAGCGTTTTGGGAGCTTCGGTTTTTGCGCTGTTTTTTATTCCGTTGGTTTACAAAAATCCACTTTCGAGAAAACAGCAAATCAATGTTTTGGACAAAGTTGCGGATTATCCATTTCACAAAAACAAATGGTTATTGATAGGTTTGGCGGTGGTTTTGGTCATGAGTATTTTTACATATCCTCGAGTGGAATTCAACAAAGACATTTCAAAGTTAAATTATGAAACAGCGGAAATAAAGGCCGCAATGCAGCATTTGGATGAACTGACCGATATTTCTTCAAAATCGGTCTATCTGGCAACTTACGGTAAGTCGGTTGAAGGTACGCTACAGTTAAACGATTCCATCCACGCAACCTTGGAATTGCTGAAACAAGAAGGAAAAATAAGCAGTTTTAGTTCCATTGGTGCTTTGGTACATTCGCAACGGGATCAAAGCAAAAAAATAAAGGAGTGGAAACAGTTTTGGAGCGAAGCTCGTAAAGACAGCACCGAAGTTAATTTGATTGAAAGCGGGACCGAAAGAGGCTTCAAACCTACAACTTTCAATAGGTTTTACACTTTTTTGGATGAAGATTTCGAAACGCTGAAACCCGAAGATTACCAACAAATTCCTTCGGTTCTTTTGGAAGATTACATCACAACCGAAGCTGATTTTACAACAATCACCACCCTTGTTAAACTAGACGATGAAAATGCTGCGGAAATAAAAAGGGCTTTTAAGGAAATTCCGAATACCCTTGTAATTGACCGTCAAGAAATGAACGAGACATTTTTAGGGAATTTGAAAAACGATTTCAACAGCCTCATTGGGTATTGTTTGCTGGCTGTGCTTTTTATACTTTTTCTCTTCTTCCGAAGTTTTGCTCTAACGCTCGTCACCGCAGTTCCTATATTTCTTACTTGGTTTTTAACTTTGGGAATAATGGGGCTTTTTCACATTCAATTCAATATTTTCAATATTATCATATCCACGTTCATCTTCGGGTTGGGCATTGATTACAGTATATTTATGACCAAAGGCCTGCTAAAGGAACTCCGCATTGGCGAAAAAGTAATGGCCACGCACAAAACTTCCATTATGCTTTCGGTACTGACAACTATTTTGGGCGTTGGCGTTTTAGTTTTCGCAAAGCATCCCGCGCTGTATTCCATCTCCATTGTTTCAATAATTGGAATATTTTCAGCAATGATTACAGCGTTTACAGTACAGCCGTTATTGTTTAGACTTTTTATTGGAAGTCGCACAAAACGTCCAATAACACCTCGAATGTTTGTACATTCTCTTTTTTCCTTCGGCTACTTCGGTTTGGGTGGAATTTGTCTCTCGGTTTATAGTGTAACTTTAATGCCGCTTTTGCCCATCAGCAAAAAAATAAAAATGGGCTGGTTTCATAAAGTGATTTCAAAATTTATGAAATCGGTGCTCTACACCAATCCGTTTGTGAAGAAAAAGATTATCAACACAACGCACGAGGATTTTTCGAAACCTGCCGTAATTATTGCAAACCACACGTCTTTTCTCGATATTTTAGCTGTTGGAATGTTGCATCCAAAGATTTGTTTTTTAGTGAACGATTGGGTTTATAATTCCCCTGTTTTTGGGAAGGCAGTGCAACGCGCAGATTTCTATCCGGTTTCCAGCGGAATTGAAAATAGTTTGGAGCCGCTTCAGAAAAAAATAAAGCAAGGATATTCATTGATGGCTTTTCCCGAAGGAACGCGAAGCCAAAGCAACAAGATTAAGCGTTTTCATAAAGGGGCATTCTATTTAGCGAATGAATTTGATTTAGATATTCTACCCGTTTTGATTCACGGAAACAGTGAGGTGAATCCGAAAGGAAGTTTTATAATAAAAGACGGAAGCATCACGGTTGAAATTTTACCGCGAATAAAAGCCGAAGACATTACTTTTGGTAAAAACCACACACAACAGGCTAAGCAAATTGGCGTATTTTTTAAAAGTGAATTACTAAAACTGCGCGAAAAGATGGAAGGGCCAAAATATTTCCATAAAATCGTTTTGGAGGAATATCGCTATAAAGGCGATACGCTTTACCGAAACGTGAAAAAGGATTTGAAAGAGAATGCTGAAAATTATTTTGAAATCATTCGCCACCTTGAAAAAAGCGGAAACATTGCGCATATTTCTGAAGATTTTGGTCAGCTAGACTTTCTTTTGGCCCTCGATGGTCCCGATCGAAAAATCTTCAGCTTTATTGAAGATGTTGAAACGCGAACCATACTTCAAAATAGCTATATCACCCAAAAATACGGAAGACTTTATTTTAACGATTCTGCTTCGGAAACTTTACTTCCAAACACTGAAATTTTGATTATTTCTTCAGGAAAAAAAGCTTCGGAAGTGATTTCAAAATTGCCTGATTTTTCTATAAAAACGATTGTTTTATTAAAAGAATGTGTTTCTTCACAAACCGAAAATATTAGTACCTTAGGCTATCAAAACGTGTATGTAAATACTAATATTAGTATCTTTAAACCATTGGGAAACACAACAAAATGAGCGAAAAATATGATGTAGTAATCATCGGAAGTGGACTTGGCGGGCTAGTTTCGGCGATTATTCTTGCTAGGGAGGGTTACAGTGTTTGCATACTTGAAAAAAACCAGCAGTTTGGGGGTAACCTACAAACTTTTGTTAGGGACAAAACCATCTTTGATACTGGCGTTCATTACATTGGCGGCCTTTCTGAAGGGCAGAATCTGTATCGATATTTTAAGTATTTGGACATTTTGGATGACATCACTATTAAAAAAATGGACGAGAATGGTTTTGACAGAATCACATTTGACAACGATCCAAAAGAATACTGCCACGCCCAGGGTTATGAAAATTTCAAAAAAACCCTTTTTGATGAATTTCCTGAAGAGGAAAAAGCTATCGATGCCTATTGCCAAAAAATGCTTGATACTTGTAGTTTTTTCCCTCTTTACGGCCTAAAACTTGGAAAGCCTTATTATGAAAACACATCGCTTTTTGAAGTAAGGGCGAAGGAATTTATAGATTCTATAACTGAAAATGAGAAGCTCCGCGCCGTTTTGGGCGGCAGCAACTTGCTTTATGCGGGTGAAGGCGAGCGCACACCCTTTTATATGCACGCGCTTTCAGTAAACTCATATATTGAAAGTTCATACCGTTGTATTAACGGTGGGAGCCAAATAACCAAAGCCTTGCTTGCCCGATTTCGAGAAAAAGGTGGAAAAGCATACAAACGTCACGAGGTAATAAAATTTGAAACCGAAAACGGACTGGTAACTGCCGTGCAAACCGCAAACGGAAAAACCATATACGGCGATATTTTTATTTCAAACGTTGATCCAAAAATGACGCTTGAAATGATTGGGCAGGAAAATTTTAGAAAATCATACGCCAGCCGTATCCAAAATATAGAGAGCACGGTTGCTGCTTTTAGCCTCTATTTGGTGCTAAAACCCAATTGCTTCAAGTATCGAAATTACAATTATTATCATTTTAAAGATTACCGCAGCATTTGGGATGTTCATAATTATACGCAGGAAAGTTGGCCCGAGGCTTATATGCTTTCTATGGGAATAAAAAAGGACATGGAGGAATATGGTGATAATATTACGGTTATGACCTATATGCACTTTGATGAGGTAAAGCCTTGGGCAAACACCTTTAACACAGCTGCACAAAAGAACGATCGTGGGCAGACTTATGAAGAATTCAAAGCTTATAAATCTGAAGTAATTATTAAAGAATTGGAGAAAAAATTTCCTAATATTCGCAATTGTATTGAAGCAGTTTATTCGTCCACTCCGCTGTCATATCGCGATTACATTGGCTGTAACAAAGGCTCAATGTATGGTTATGTGAAAGATGCCAACAACCCTTTAAAATCCTTCGTTTCACCACGCACCAAAATCAAAAACTTGTATTTTACTGGACAAAGTTTGAATATGCACGGCATTTTGGGCGTTACAATTAGTGGTGTGGTTACCTGTTCGGAAATTTTGGGAGGCGAATATTTGCTTAACAAAATATTGGAAGCTACAAAAAAGGAAGAAATAACTTAAAATCTTTTGAATATGGGACAAATCAAAACTACACCTATTGAAAGGGTCCGAAATATTTCTAAAGAGGATTTCATTAAATATTATTACAAACCCCAGAAACCTGTTTTAATTGAAGGATTGACAGAGCATTGGGAAGCATTCAAAAAATGGAATTTGGACTACATCCAGCAGCACGCTGGCGAACAAATTGTGCCACTCTACAACAACGAGCCTACCAAAGGAAAACAAAATTCAGCCGAGCCAGCTACCGAAATGAAAATGGCCGATTACATTGAATTGATAAAAACAAAACCTACGGATCTGCGTATTTTCTTTTACGATTTAAAAGTAAAGCTGCCCGAGCTTTTGAAGGACTTTGAATACCCCAATATTGGTTTGAAATTTTTCAAAAGGCTTCCCGTGCTTTTCTTTGGCGGCGAAGGTTCTAAGGTATTACCTCATTATGATATGGATTTGGCAGATTTGGTGCATTTTCACTTCCAGGGCACTAAAAGTGTAACGCTTTTTTCACCCAAGCAAACAAAATATTTATATAAAATTCCTTTCGCAGTACATAATCTTGAAAGCATAGATTTGGATAATCCAGATTTTGAAAAATATCCCGCGCTTCAATATTTGGAAGGTCTTCACGCCACAATGAAACACGGCGATGCGCTTTATATGCCTAGCGGTTATTGGCATTACATAAAATATCTGGATGGCGGTTTTTCAATGACACTTCGTGCTTTTCCAAAACATTTGGGTCGTTTAGGGAATATGCTTTACAATGTTTTTTTTATGCGGAATTTTGAAAACGTAATGAGGAAAACACTGGGCCAAAAATGGATTGATTACAAAGAAAACCGCACACTATCAAAAACCAATAAATACGCTGTAAAACTGAAAAAACAAAACGGTTAAGATGAAGAATTTGGAAAAATTATTCACGTTTGCGGTTTTGATTATTTTTCTGAATTCATGCGGCGTTTCAAAATCTATCCACAATCGACCAGATGTTAGTGGCTACGATGCGGCAATCCCCAAAAAAGTAAAAGTAAACGATTCCACTTTTGTTGCTGGAAACAATTTTTTCCTGAAAAACAAACAAGGCCAATGGGAGCTTTATGTAGAAGGAAACCCATTGCAAATTGGTGAAATTACAGGAAGCCTCACGCAGAATTTGATGCAAAAACAGGAAGCCATTTTTTTTGACAAAGTGGAAGATTTGGTACCTTCAAAAGCGCAACAATATTTGCTTCGAAAGTTCTTGGCTTGGTACAATCGGAAAATGTACCAGCATATTCCCGAGGAATATAAAGCTGAAATTTACGGCCTTTCACAATATTCATCCTCAAATTTCAGTGAAATCGGCGAGCCTTATCTGCGATTACTTTATTTGCACGGCGCACACGATATTGGCCATGCTATGCAGGATTTGATGCTTGTGGGTTGTTCGTCTTTTGCTGTTTGGGGCGATAAAACTGTTGATGGTGAATTACTAATAGGGAGAAATTTCGACTTTTATGCGGGCGATGATTTTGCTAAAGAAAAAATAATCGCTTTCGTAAATCCTTCTGAAGGACACAAATTTATGTCTGTAACCTGGGGCGGGATGATTGGTGTTGTCTCGGGGATGAACGACCAAGGCTTAACAGTAACCATCAACGCAGGAAAATCGGAAATTCCGTTGGTTGCAAAAACGCCTATTTCCATTGTAACACGAGAGATTTTGCAATATGCCTCAACCATTGAAGAAGCTATTGAAATTGCCAAAAAACGTAAAGTTTTTGTTTCAGAAGCTATTTTTGTGGGAAGTGCAAAGGATAGAAAAGCCGCTATTATAGAAGTTGCACCCGATAATTTCGATGTTTATGAAGTTGAAAATACAAATGAATTGATTTGTAGTAATCACTTTCAAAGTGATGCCTATAAAAACGACGAACGAAATTTGAAGTGGATAGCAGAGAGCCACTCGATGTATCGTTTTGAAAGAATGGAAGAATTGATTTCTGAAGAAAACAAACTGAATGTGTCCGATGCCGTTTCCATTCTCCGAAACAAAAAGGGATTGAACGACAGAGAGATTGGTTTTGGGAACGAAAAAGCTTTAAACCAACTTTTGGCGCACCACGGCATCGTGTTTAAACCTGAAAGTAGAAAAGTTTGGGTTTCTTCAAATCCATATCAGTTGGGAGAATTTGTGGAGTACGATCTGGATGAGATTTTCAGGAATAGGGAAGGAAATCCTGCAACTTCAACCATTTCAAACCCGAAGGGAAATGTGGAGGAGGATCCATTTGTTCGGTCAAAAGAATATAAAGAGTACGAAGAATACCGAATTCTGGAGCGGGAAGTGGAGGCTGCTATTGAAAACAAAGAAATTATTTCTGCAGAGACGATTACTTCTTTACAGCAAAAAAATCCTGAGTACTGGAAAGCCTATTATTTAAGTGGAAAGTATTACTTTGAAAAAAATTACGATGCCGCCGCAAAAAAATCTTTTAAAACGGCTTTGACCAAAGAAATAACAACCGTTCCAGACAAAGAAAATATTGCCCAATATTTAAAAAAATTAGGAGAATGATCCCAGAAATAGAAAAAGCGACAATTAATGAAATCAAGGCCTTTCAGGAAGATAAACTGAAGGAAACACTTCAATATTTGAATATAAATTCGCCATTCTACAAACGCTTTTTCAAAGAGAACAACCTTCAGGTCTCAGAAATAATAACATTAGAGGATCTTCAGAAAATTCCGGTTACCACCAAAGATCATCTGCAGCAATTCAATGATGATTTCTGCTGTGTTCCAAAATCTGAAATCATAGATTATGTAACTACTTCGGGTACCTTGGGAGATCCCGTGACTTTTGCGCTAACCGATAAAGATTTGGAAAGGTTGGCGTACAACGAAGCAATTTCCTTCGCTTGTTGTGGTGTTAGTAAAGAAGATACTTTACAATTGATGACAACGATGGACCGCCGTTTTATGGCTGGGTTGGCTTATTTTTTAGGAGCGCGAAAACTTGGCTCGGGTATCATCCGTGTGGGTTCAGGCATTCCGGAGCTGCAATGGGATTCCATTTTGAAATTCAAACCCACCTATTTAATTACTGTTCCATCCTTTCTTTTAAAACTGATTGAATACGCAAAACAACAACAAATAGATATTAATAACACGGGAATAAAAGCTGCAATCTGCATCGGAGAACCTATTCGTGAGCAAGATTTTTCGTTGAATATTTTAGCGAAAAAAATAAAAATGGATTGGAACATTGAATTGTTTTCAACATACGCTTCCACCGAAATGAGCACGGCTTTCAACGAATGTGAAATGCACAACGGAGGTCACCATCACCCCGAACTTATTATTGCTGAAATCCTGGATGATAATAATCTGCCAGTTTCCAATGGCGAAGTTGGGGAGCTAACCATAACTACTTTAGGTGTTGAAGCAATGCCTTTGTTGCGTTTTAAAACTGGCGACATGGTTCAAGTGTTCAATAGACCTTGTAAATGTGGGAGAAACACATTGCGTTTGGGGCCAGTGGTGGGTCGCAAAAAGCAGATGATTAAATATAAAGGAACTACGCTCTATCCGCCAGCGATGTATAATATTCTGAATGTTTTTTCGGAGATTGAAAGTTATGTCATTGAAATTTTTCACAATGAATTGGGCACGGATGAGATATTGATAAAAATTGTTTCGGAAGCTGTTTCAGATGAATTATTGCTGGAAATAAAAGACCATTTTCGAGCAAAGCTACGCGTAGCTCCAAAAGTTGAATTTGCTAGGCCTGAAGAAATTGAAGCGCTTCGCTTTCCTCCATTAAGCCGAAAACCTGTCGATTTGATAGATCGCAGGCTTTAGCAAAATGTATGTTTTAATGATTAAATCTTAAAAGTTATCACTGGCATATTGGCGTGGTTCACCATGTCTTCACTGATGCTTCCATTGAAGAAGTGTGAGATACCTTTACGGCCGTGCGTGCCCATCCCGATCAGTTTTGCGTTTATGTGTTGTGTAAAATTGAGAATCCCTTTCTCTACGGAAGTGTCGTTATAAATGTTGAGCGTATAGTTTTCAACCCCCATTCCTCTAACAAAATTTTCCATAATAGCCTGAGCTTGAAAAGAAGTTTTAAAATTTGCGGGAGTGTTTACAAAGAGTAAATGCATTTTGGCGCCAACCATTTTGGCAAATTTTTGCGCTTTGTCCAAGGCGCCGCGGCCTTCCTCGGAAAAATCAGTAGCGAAAACAAAATCTTTGATATTAAATTCAGGGTGATTGTTTTTGATAACGAGAACGGGCGTATTGGAAGTTCGTACCACTTTTTCAGTATTGCTTCCCACAAACATTTCCTTAAAACCGCTTGCCCCTGTGGAACCCATCACTATCAAATCTATGTTGTTTTTGTTGCAAGCTTCTTCAATATCTTCGTATATTTCGTTGTGGCCTATGGCTTCGTTTAAGGTAATTCCATCCAAATATTTCTTTTTGCGAAGGTCTCCAAAGCGTTTTTCAGCAAGTTTTATAAAAAATAGGGACTCCGGAAGGTTGCCGGTATCGCCTGAAGATGACAAATGCAGCGGCATTTCCATGGAATGGAGTACAAAGATTTCACTGTTGTGTCTTTCAGCAAGTTTTAAGGCGACTTTAAGCGCGTTTTCTGCTTGTTCGGAAAAATCTGTAGGGACGAGAATACGTTTCATAAATAATGAGGTTAGTTTTATGTTTTTTAGAACCCTTAAATTACAAAAATAAATCCTTTGCCCTTGGTTTTTATAATATTAAAAAATATAGTATATTTGCACAGAATTTGATACGAAATTATCTGAGGGGACTAAAGTCCCCTCTTTTTATAGCTTAAAATGATGCGTGAAAAAGTAGCACAACTCCTAGAAAGTGCGCTGGAAGAAAACAAATCACTGTTTTTAATTGACCTAAACATTTCTGAAGAAAATCAAATACGGGTCATTCTGGACGGCGATAAGGGCGTTACGGTAGAGGATTGTATGATGGTTAGCCGTGCAATTGAGCACAATCTGGACCGTGAGGAATATGATTTTTCTTTGGAAGTTATGTCGGCCGGAGCTTCGGAGCCGTTGACATTTCCTAGGCAGTATAAAAAAAATATTGGTAGAAGCTTAAAGGTTAAAACCAAAAACGATGAAAAAATTGAAGGTGAATTAACCGAAGCAAACGAAGATAGCATTACCTTAAAGTGGTCTGCGCGAGAGCCCAAGCCTATTGGTAAAGGAAAAGTTACCGTTCAAAAGGTGGCAACCTTGCCTTATAAAGATATTATGGAAGCAAAAGTGATGATAACATTTTAATTGGATTGATATGGAAAATTTAGCGCTGATCGATTCTTTTTCAGAATTTAAAGACGACAAGCAAATAGACAGAGTAACGCTAATGGCGATACTTGAAGACGTTTTCAGAAACGCATTGAAGAAAAAATACGGAAGTGACGACAACTTTGATATAATCGTGAACCCTGACAAGGGTGACCTTGAAATATGGAGAAACAGGGTAGTAGTTGCCGATGGCGAAGTAGAGGACCCGAACGAGGAAATCTCTTTGAGTGAAGCACAAAAAATAGAACCGGATTTTGAGATTGGCGAAGATGTTTCAGAAGAAGTTAAATTAATCGACCTTGGCCGCCGTTCTATTTTAGCATTGCGCCAAAATCTTATTTCAAAAATACACGAGCACGACAACACTATAATATATAAGCAATTCAAGGATCTTGAAGGCGAAATTTATACTGCCGAAGTACATCACATTCGCCATCGAGCCGTGATTCTTTTGGATGATGATGGTAACGAAATAATTCTTCCGAAGGAAAAACAAATTCCTTCAGACTTTTTTAGAAAAGGAGACAACGTTCGTGGAATTATTGAAAGTGTTGATCTTAAAGGAAACAAACCCACAATTATAATGTCTAGGGTAGCACCAGTCTTCCTTGAAAAATTATTCGAACAAGAAATTCCAGAGGTTTTTGACGGTTTGATCACAGTGAAGAAAGTAGTTCGTATTCCAGGAGAAAAAGCAAAAGTTGCGGTAGATTCTTACGATGACCGTATTGACCCAGTAGGTGCCTGTGTAGGTATGAAAGGATCTCGAATCCACGGAATTGTTCGTGAATTGGGCAATGAAAACATAGACGTAATAAATTATACTAGCAACCTTAACCTATACATTACGCGTGCATTAAGCCCCGCAAAAGTAACTTCAATCAAAATAGACGAAGTGAAAAAACGCGCTGAGGTTATTCTTCGCCCAGAGGAAGTGAGTAAAGCAATTGGCCGTGGTGGTCACAATATTCGCTTGGCTGGACAGTTAACGGGTTATGAAATTGATGTGCTTCGTGAAGGTGCGGAAGAAGATGTGGAATTGAGCGAATTCTCAGATGAAATAGAAGGATGGGTTATTCAGGAATTCCATAAAATTGGACTGGATACCGCTAAGAGTATACTAGAGCATGACATCAACGATTTGGTAAAACGAACCGATTTGGAAGAGGAAACCATCCGCGATGTAATTAACATATTAAAAGAGGAATTTGAAGAGTAATTAAAACTTTAATTACTTTTATACAAATTTTTTAAAAAGACAAAACAGGAAAAGCATTTATGGCTGAAGTAAAAACGAAAAGACTAAGTCAGGTATTACGTGAGTTCAACATCTCGTTGGATCGTGCCGTGGAATTTTTGAGTTCCAAAGGGTTCGATGTGGACGCAAGTCCCAATACCAAAATAACGGGTGGTGAGTACGAAGTTCTTTTTGAAGAGTTTGAAACCGACAAGAGTAAAAAAGTAGCTTCTAAGGAAGTGGGCGAAGAAAAACGCAAGGAAAAGGAAGAATTCCGTTTGGAGCGCGAGCGCGAGCTGGAAGAAAAACACAAAAAAGAAGAAGCTTCTCGTATTATAAGGGCGGAAACAAAACTTGAGGGTCCAAAGCAAGTAGGTAAAATTGACCTTGATGCTGGAAAGACCAAGAAAGAAGTAGTTAAGACTGAAGAAAAACCAGTTGAAGCCAAGAAAGAAGAAAAACCTGAAGTTGTAATTGAAAAACCTAAGGAAGAGAAAAAAGAGGTAGAAGAGAAACCAGTGGCCAAACCTGTTGCTCCGATCAAAGAGGAAAAGGAAAAGGAGAAGGAAAAGGAAAAAAAGGAAGAGAAACCTGCTGAAAAAGTAAAAGAAACTCCTGTAGCCAAAACAGAGCCAAAGGAAGAAGTTCCTAAAGAATCTGATACTGTTACAACCCAATATCGCAAACTGGATGGGCCTAACTTTACTGGCCAGAAAATTGACCTTACCCAATTCAAGAAGCCGGAAAAGAAAAAAGATCCCAAGGCTGACGATAAAAAGGACAAAAAAGGCAAAAGACGTCGTATAAGTAAGGAAGCTCCTAAAACTGGTGCTTCTGGAGGTGGAAATTCTAAAGACAATCGCGGAGGAGTTAGAAAAGGCCGTACCAATACACCTAAAGAAGAGCCAAGCGAGGAAGAAGTACAAAAACAAGTACGTGAAACCTTAGAAAAACTTCAGGGAAAATCATCTAAAGGTAAAGGCGCCAAGTATCGTCGTGAAAAACGTGATACTCACCGTCAAAAATCTGATGAACTTGCACAACAAGAAGCGGACAATAAACTTATAAAAGTTACTGAATTCGTTACCGCAAGCGAAATGGCTACGATGATGGACGTTCCTGTTACCAAAATTATTTCAGCTTGTATGAGTTTGGGAATGATGGTTACGATGAACCAACGTCTCGATGCCGAAACCTTAAGCATTGTTGCTGATGAATTTGGCTATGAAGTAGAATTCGTAACTGCTGATCTTGAAGAATCAATAGATCAAAGAGTAGATGCCCCAGAAGATCTTGAGCCACGCGCTCCGATTGTTACCGTAATGGGTCACGTTGACCACGGTAAAACTTCACTTTTGGATTATATACGTAAAGAAAACGTAATTGCTGGCGAGTCCGGTGGAATAACCCAGCACATCGGTGCATACGGAGTTGAACTGGATGGTGGACAAAAAATAGCATTCCTTGATACTCCTGGTCACGAAGCGTTTACTGCGATGCGTGCCCGTGGAGCTCAAGTTACCGACCTTGCAATTATTGTAGTTGCAGCGGACGATGATATTATGCCACAAACCAAGGAGGCTATCAGCCACGCTCAAGCAGCAGGTGTTCCGATAGTTTTCGCGATAAATAAAATTGATAAACAAGGTGCAAATCCTGAAAAAATTAAAGAAGGACTTGCTCAAATGAATCTTTTGGTAGAAGATTGGGGTGGAAAAATTCAATCACACGATATTTCAGCAAAAACTGGTGAAGGCGTAAAGGAATTGCTTGAGAAAGTATTGCTTGAGGCTGAATTACTGGAACTAACCGCAAATCCAAACCGTCAAGCATATGGTACCGTTGTGGAAGCATTCCTTGGCAAAGGCCGTGGCTATGTTTCAACTGTATTGGTGCAAGGTGGAACCCTAAGGGTTGGAGATTACCTTCTTGCAGGACAGAACAGTGGAAAAGTAAAAGCAATGCAGGATGAGCGTGGCAATAGCGTGAAAGAAGCTGGCCCATCAACCCCAGTTTCCGTGCTTGGTTTGGACGGTGCGCCACAAGCGGGAGATAAGTTCAGCGTATTTGAAGACGAACGCGAAGCAAAAGCAATTGCTACTAAGCGTACCCAACTTCAGCGTGAGCAATCAGTTAGAACACAACGACACATTACACTTGATGAAATTGGAAGGCGTATCGCTCTTGGTGATTTTAAAGAATTGAACATTATCCTTAAAGGTGATGTGGATGGTTCTGTGGAAGCGCTGACAGATTCGTTCCAAAAACTTTCTACGGAAGAAGTTCAAGTGAATATTATTCACAAAGCAGTTGGTCCAATTACCGAAAGCGATGTATTGTTGGCTTCGGCTTCTGATGCAATCATTATCGGTTTCAACGTTCGCCCGATGGGTAACGCACGCCAAATTGCAGATAAGGAAGAAATAGATATCCGTACTTACTCTATCATTTACGACGCTATTAACGACGTGAAAGATGCTATGGAAGGAATGCTTTCACCGGAAATGAAAGAAGAAATTACCGGTACAGCTGAAATTCGCGAAACTTTCAAAATTTCGAAAGTGGGAACTATTGCAGGATGTATGGTTACCAGCGGAAAAATATTCCGTAATTCTGGAATTCGTCTAATTCGCGAAGGAGTAGTAATTTATACTGGAGAGCTTGCTTCATTGAAACGTTTTAAAGACGATGTAAAAGAAGTGGCAAAAGGATACGATTGTGGTATTCAGGTTAAAAACTATAACGACATCTATGAGAACGATATTATTGAAGCGTTCCAAGAAGTAATGATTAAGAAAAAACTGAAATAATACAATCATAAATTTAATTTTTAAACGACCTGAAAAATTTATTTTCAGGTCGTTTTTTATTTCAATCCAATTTTAAATTTTCTATAAAAGTGTAACAACAAGTTTTTTTGGATGTCTATTAAGAAAACTTTCCAAATGAACATTTGCTTTAAAGCCATTCTTCTATCCCTTTTTTTTCCTGTGTGCTTTTCTGTAAATGCCCAGACTGCAGACAGCATTCTAAGAAAAAAAATAACCATTCCACGTATAATTGAAGCTCCAAAAATTGATGGGATTTTAAATGATGAGGCATGGCAAAATGCCCCAATAGCAACTAATTTTGTTGAACGGCAGCCTAACAATGGAAAGCCGATTGCTGATAGCCTAAAAACAGAAGTAAAAATAGTTTATGACGATTTGGGAATCTATTTTGGCGCGACCATGAAAGATCCGCAGCCTGATCAAATTTTAAAAGAACTTACCGAAAGAGACGGTATTGGAAATGATGATTTCTTCTTTGTTCTTTTAAATGGTTACAACGATAGACAACAAAGCTTGCAATTTATAGTCACAGCTGCGGGGGTACAGTACGATGCGAAAATGACCAATGAAAACGAAGACAATTCGTGGAACGGAATATGGTACAGTGCAGTGCAAATTAATGATGATGGCTGGGTGGCAGAAATTTTCATTCCCTATTCTGAAGTTCGCTTTCCCAATAAGAATGTACAGTTGTGGGGCCTAAATATGGAGCGTGAAATGCGCCGTACCCGAACCAGATATAGCTGGAGTCATGTTGATAATACCAAAGGCTCTTTTTCTATATATGATGGTGAAATCTATGGAATAGAAAATATAAAATCACCCACCAGACTTTCTTTTCAGCCTTATGTTTCGGCTTATGTTAACGACTATGACGGTAAAACCGAAACTATTTTTAATGGTGGAATGGATCTTAAATATGGAATAAATGATGCCTTCACGCTAGATATGATTTTGATCCCAGATTTTGGGCAATCAAAATTTGACGCACAGGTTTTGAACCTTTCTGCCTTTGAAGTACAATATGAAGAAAATCGGCCATTTTTTACAGAAGGAACGGAACTTTTCACAAAAGGAAATCTTTTTTATTCACGCCGCGTTGGAGGTTATCCTTCAGGGCATGTTACTCTTACTGAAAATGAGGAAACTGAAAACTTTCCTCCTTCCGTAGATCTTATAAATGCTTTTAAAATTTCTGGAAGAACAGATGGAAATTTGGGAATTGGTATTTTTAACGCTATTACGGAAAGAACCTATGCAAATATAAAAAATACCGAAACAGAAGAAACCCGAAAAGAACTGGTTGAACCTCTTGCAAACTATAACATTTTAGTTTTGGACCAGCGTTTTGGCGATAACTCCTCTGTTTCTTTTGTGAACACAAATGTAATTCGAGAAGATGGTTTTAGAGACGCCGATGCCACAGGGTTATATATGGACTTAACCAACAAAAAAAATACATTGAATTATTTCGCCAATGCCGAAGGAAGTTGGGTAAAGGATGGCTCCGCAAAATTTGGAATGGAAGGGAATGCGGGAATGGCAAAAATAAATGGGAGCCACCGTATTTCTGGTGAAATAAATTTCAGGACAATGGAATATGATATTAATGATTTGGGCTATTCAAGCAATACAAATTTTATTAACTATTCGGGTTATTACGGGTATCGTTATCTTCAACCAAAAGGATTTCTAAACAATCTAAATCTTAATTTCAATCTCATTTATACCCGAAGATTGGAGACTGACCTTTACAACAACTTTGTGTTCAATTTCAATTCCAGTTTTACGACCAAGAAATTTTTAGGGTTTGGTGGAGGTTTTGAAATGACCCCATTTGGAACAAATGATATTTACGAGCCGCGAATAGAAGGACGTTACGTGAAAGTTCCGGATTATTATGATGTTTGGGGATGGTTCTCCACTGATTATAGAAAAAAATTAGCGACTGACGTAAAGGTAGATTGGTATAAATACAATGAAGAGGGCCGTGGCGAGTTACACCTGGAGTTTAGCCCACGATATCGAGTTTCAGACAAATTAAAAATGTTTTTGGGCACCAACGTGATTCTTTCGGACAAAGAAGAAGGTTTTGTGGATTCTGTAAACGACGACATTATTTTCGGAAAACGGGACAGGAATACGGTGATAAATTCTTTGGAATCACAATATATTTTCAACAACAAAATGGCTTTGAACCTGGCATTCCGTCATTATTATTCAGAAGTAGAATACAGTCAATTTTACACTTTGCAAAGCGATGGTGGGCTTTTGGAAAATGCAATATATGATGAAAATCGTGATGCAACCTACAACAATTGGAACATAGATTTGCGGTTTTCGTGGTGGTTTGCTCCTGGAAGCCAACTTACCTTATTGTACAGAAATGCCATGGACAGTTATGTAGGCGATTCACGGGTGAATTTTTCCAATAACTTCAGAAATTTGTTTGACGAATCACAGCTAAACAGCTTATCCTTTAGGGTTAGCTATTATTTAGATTATAATAGAGTAAAAAACTGGGTTGGCCCTAAAAACAAAACACAACCCGTTGGTGCTGCGTTTCGTGATGATAAAATGAATAAATCTGCTTTTTCCAATAGAAGCGATTTAAAGATTTAAACATTTTTATTTTCTTCTTTCAGGTTTTAAAATAAAGGCTGCCGAAAAGTTATTTTGAATTTCAATCAATGCGCGTTCGGCTTCAATTCGCGAAGCAAAATTTCCTGCCCAAACTTTATAATTCGGAGTTTCGTATTCAATGGAGGCAGGCCAGTTGCTATAGCTTCCTTTATACTTTCTAAGTGTTTGATTTGCTTTGTCCAGTTCGCCATAGTATAACTGTATTGTAAACCCATCTGAAAACTCACGTTCTTTTTCAAGATTTTTTTTCAATTCAAGCAACTGAGTGATTTTTGGATCTTGATTTACTGTTAAAGTTGCACTTTGCGCAATGCTTTTGGCAGAAATAAACAATAGTAAGATACTGGCAATAAAAAGTTTCGGAAAAGTAAGTGAATTCATATAATTCTATCTTTGGTGCAAATGTAAAACTTAATAACTTCGTGAAGTGCAAAAATATTATTTAGAACAAATATAAATTAATAGTTAACACTTTATTTGCATTTTCAAAATCGACTTAATAATGTACTTTTGCTGCTTTATTTGTGGTACAGAATGAGCATTAAGATTACATATGTTCGTAACTAATTCTGTTCCAAACTATCGACCATAATTTAACCATTAGTATGAAAAAGGTGAATTTTATACATCTACGCTCAAAATTGCCGTTTCTTTTGTTAGTGTTTTCACTAACTTTTTCAACTACCATATATTCTCAGGATGCAGCTCCGGCGGATGCGAATGCAAGCTCTGGGGGCGATGTTGCTGCTGGTGAAGCTTTGTTTAAAGCTAATTGCGCTGCTTGCCACAAACTGGATAATAAATCTGTTGGCCCTGCTTTGCGTGGTGTTGCAGACAAGTATGGCAGAGATTGGCTATACAAATGGATCAATAACAGTTCCGCTCTTATAGCCTCGGGTGATCCAGACGCTGTAAAAATTTTTGAAGCCAATAATAAAACTGTAATGACTGCTTTTCCAGCGCTTTCAAATACAGATATTGACAATATTCTTGCCTATACTAGTCAACCTAAAGCAGCCCCCGTTGTGGCCGTTACTGCTGCTGGGGCTGCTGACACTACTGCAGGCGATGGGGGCGGAGTTTCAAACTCATTGGTTTTAGGAGCTTTAGCGCTTATTTTCTTGTTATTGGTAATCATGCTTTTCTTGGTAACAAACACCTTAAAAAGAATTGCAGAGGCTAATGGAGTTGAGTATGAGGAAAAAGAAAAGCGTACTCCACTATGGAAAGCTTTTGTGCAAAATCAATTCTTGGTCTTGGTGGTATCTATCTTTATGATACTTGCTGCTGGGTATTTTGCTTATGGTTATTTGATGCAAGTTGGGGTTGACCAAGGCTATGCTCCTGTTCAACCAATACACTATTCACATAAAATCCACGCTGGCGATAATCAGATAGATTGTAATTTCTGTCATAGTTCAGCAAGAAAGAGTAAAACTTCAGGTATACCGTCGTTGAATGTTTGTATGAACTGTCACAAAAATATTTCGGAAGTTGCTCCAGAAACAGCAACAGAAGAATATTCAAAAGAATTTTACGATGGCGAAATTGCCAAACTATACCAAGCTGTTGGTTGGGATGCTGCCAATCAGCAATACACTGGTAAAACCGAACCTGTAAAATGGGTTCGAATCCATAACCTTCCTGATTTTGTTTACTTCAACCACTCCCAACACGTAACAGTAGCTGGTGTGGCTTGCCAAACATGTCACGGAGAAATTCAGACTATGGAAATTGTTGAGCAGTTTGCGCCACTCACTATGGGCTGGTGTTTAGATTGTCACAAGAAAACCAATGTGAATTTGGAAGACAATGAATATTACGCCAAAATACACGAAGAGCTTTCTAAAAAGTACGGTGTTGCAAAACTAACAATCGCCGAAATGGGTGGGTTGGAATGTGGCAAATGTCACTATTAATTAATTAAAAGGATTATTACATATACTAATATGGCATCAAACAAGAAATACTGGAAAAGTGTTGAAGAGCTGAACGAAGACAGCGCAATTGTTAAGGCGCTGCAGGACAATGAATTTGTAACCGAAATTCCAACGGACGAATTTCTTGGCAATAAAGAAGCCTTAGAAACTTCTTCAACTACACGTCGTGATTTCTTAAAATACGTTGGCTTTACTACGGCTGCAGCTACTTTGGCAGCTTGTGAAGGGCCAGTCGTTAAATCCATTCCTTACGTTATTCAGCCAGATGAAATCGTTCCTGGAGTTGCAAATTACTACGCTTCCACAATGGCCGATGGTTTTGATTTTGCCAATATTTTGGTTAAAACACGCGAAGGCCGCCCTATTAAGATTGAAAGAAACGATTTAGCAGTGAATGGTGGAAGCGTAAATGCACGTGTGCATGCTTCGGTGCTTTCATTGTATGATAAAAATAGATTAACTGGCCCAATGGTCGACGGTGCCGAAGTTAGCTGGGCTGAATTTGATACTGCCGTTGCCCAGAAGTTGGATGGAATGACCGGAAAAGATGTTGTATTGCTTACGCAAACATTCGCAAGTCCTTCCGCGTCAAAATTGATTTCTGAATTTACCGCGAAATACCCAAACGTACGTCACGTTGTTTATGACAGCGTATCTTGTTCAGGCGCGTTGGACGCTTTTCAAAATAAATATGGAACCCGTGCATTGCCAGATTACGATTTCTCAAAAGCAGATGTAATTGTATCTGTTGGTGCAGATTTCTTGGGAGATTGGCAAGGTGGAAGCTATAGCAAAAGCTATGCTCAAGGCCGAATTCCTAAAAACGGAAAAATTTCTAGACACGTTCAGTTCGAAGCTAACCTAACCTTAACTGGAGGTAAAGCAGATAAACGTGTTTTGGCAACACCGTCACAACAAATGCAAATTCTTAAAGCATTGACAGGTGGAAGTGCTTCAGGTTTACCAGAAAATGTAGCTGATGCCGTAAACAAAGCAAAAGCTCAACTTCAAAAAGCTGGGAATAAAGCATTGTTGGTAACTAGTTTGCCAGATGTTGAATCACAAACTATGGCTTTGAATTTCAATGCCAATAGTGAAGCAATGGACGTTAATAAACCATTGCTTATCAGACAAGGAAACAATAGCGAAGTGATGAACGTTGTTAACGGCGTAGTTTCAGGAAGCATCAAAGGTTTAATTACCGTTGGCGTAAACCCTGTATACTCATTGCCAAATAATGTAGAATTTACTGAAGCATATCAAAAACTTGAAATGAGTCTTGCTTTCGCAATGAAACAGGACGAAACTGCTTCATTGGCAAAAATGGTTGCTGCAACACCACACTACCTAGAATCTTGGGGCGATGCGCAGATTAAAAAAGGCACTTATAGCCTTATGCAACCAACAATCCGTCCGTTATTCAATACGCGTCAGTTTCAAGACTGTTTGTTGCAATGGACCGGTAACGCACCAAAATATTTCGATTATATAAAGGAAAACTGGACTACTTCTATTTTGGAAGGCGGTTCTTGGAACAAAGCTTTGGAAGCTGGCGTTTTGGTTAGTAGTACCGAAATGATAATGGAAGAAGTGAAGCCTACGACTGAAGGTGCAGGCGCAATTGAAGGAAGCACTTCCAACGGTTCGCTTTCTTCACTTTCTCAGGAGGGTGGCTATGAACTTACCTTATACACTTCAACTGGTTTAGGAGATGGACAACAGGCCAATAACCCTTGGTTGCAAGAATTTCCTGATCCTATAACAAGAGCTTCTTGGGATAACTATCTTACAGTTTCAGCTGCCGATGCAGAAGCATTGGGTCTTGAAAATTATCACGTTTCCAATGGCGCCTTGAACGGAAGTTATGTAAATATAACGATGGGCAATGTAGTCCTTGAAAAAGTTCCCGTAATCATCCAGCCAGGACAAGCCAAGGGCTCAGTAGGTATGGCTTTGGGTTATGGAAAAACAGCTTCTATTCAAGAGGAAATGCAGACGGGTATTAATGCCTATCCGCTTTATCAGAACTTTTCTGATGTTCAGAAAGTTTCTATTGAAAAAACGAACGGAACGCACGAATTTGCCTGTGTACAATTGCAAAGCACCATGGCAGGTCGCAGTGAAGATATTATAAAGGATACTACGCTTGAAATTTTCAACACAAAAGATAAAGAGTATTTCAACAGTGTTCCGGTGACTGATTATGATCACAGTGCAATTTCAGTACGTGATAAAAAAGCTGATATTTGGAGTCCTTTTGATGACACCATTGGACACCATTTCAACCTTTCCATAGATTTAAATGCTTGTACTGGTTGTGGGGCTTGTGTTATTGCCTGTCACGCAGAAAACAACGTTCCAGTCGTAGGGAAAGAAGAAGTTAGGAAATTCCGAGATATGCACTGGCTGCGTATTGATAGATATTATTCTGCTGGGGAAACTTTCCAAGAGGAAATTGAAAAACTTGAAAATCTTCCTGCTTTTGACAGTTATAAAGTGGTAGAAGTACCCGCTTATGAAAACCCTCAGGTTGCATTTCAACCGGTAATGTGCCAGCACTGTAACCACGCACCTTGTGAAACTGTTTGTCCAGTTGCGGCAACATCACACGGACGCCAAGGGCAAAATCATATGGCTTACAACCGTTGTGTGGGTACACGTTACTGCGCAAACAACTGTCCTTATAAAGTACGTCGTTTCAACTGGTTTTTATACAATGAAAATGATGAATTTGATTACAACATGAACAATGACCTTGGTAGAATGGTACTTAACCCAGATGTGGTGGTGCGATCTCGTGGTGTTATGGAAAAATGTTCTATGTGTATCCAAATGACACAAAAAACAATTCTCGATGCTAAACGTGATGGCAGGGCAATAAAAGATGGTGAATTCCATACTGCTTGTTCAAGCGCTTGCGAAACCGGAGCAATGGTATTTGGGGATGTAAATGATAAAGATTCCGAAATATTAAGGTTGAAAAATGACGATCGTATGTATCACCTTTTGGAAAATGTGGGAACTAAACCGAACGTTTTCTACCATATGATTGTAAAAAACACCTCGGAAGCATAATAATAGTAGTTAAGAACCAATTTTTTAAGAATTATATATGTCGTCACATTACGAAGCACCTATTAGAGAGCCGTTGGTTCTGGGAGAGAAGTCCTATCATGACATCAGTGTAGATGTTGGGGCACCCGTTCTGGGAAAGGCCAATAAATCTTGGTGGATTGTTTTTACCATTGCCCTTGTTGCATTTTTATGGGGATTGGGATGTATCATTTATACAATCTCAACCGGAATCGGGGTTTGGGGATTGAACAAGACCATTGGATGGGCTTGGGATATCACAAACTTTGTTTGGTGGGTAGGTATTGGTCACGCTGGGACACTTATTTCGGCGGTATTGTTGCTTTTTCGCCAAAAATGGAGAATGGCCGTTAACCGCTCTGCGGAAGCGATGACCATCTTTGCCGTTGTGCAGGCTGGTTTGTTCCCTATTATTCACATGGGTCGTCCGTGGTTGGCATATTGGGTGCTTCCAATTCCAAACCAATTCGGTTCACTTTGGGTAAACTTCAACTCGCCGCTGCTTTGGGATGTATTTGCAATTTCTACGTATCTATCAATTTCATTGGTATTCTGGTGGACAGGTTTGTTACCTGATTTTGCGATGATTCGCGATAGAACAAAAAGTCCTTTTCAGAAGAAAATATACGGAATTTTAAGCTTTGGATGGAGCGGACGTGTAAAAGACTGGCAACGTTTTGAAGAAGTGTCGCTTGTCTTGGCAGGTTTAGCAACACCTTTGGTGCTTTCAGTACACACCATTGTATCCTTTGACTTTGCAACTTCAGTAGTTCCAGGTTGGCACAGTACCATTTTTCCTCCATACTTTGTGGCTGGGGCAATCTTTTCAGGATTTGCAATGGTGCAAACGCTACTTATCATAATGCGAAAAGTATCAAACCTTGAAAGCTATATTACTGTATTACACATAGAATATATGAACAAGGTAATCTTGTTAACCGGTGGTATTGTTACCGTGGCTTATATTACTGAATATTTTATTGGCTGGTATTCTGGTGTGCCTTATGAAAACTATACCTACCTTTCCTTTGGTGCCGCAACTGGTCCATATTGGTGGGCATTTTGGGCATTGATTACGTGTAACTTGATTGTGCCGCTTTCACTTTGGGTAAAAAAATTAAGAAGAAACATTAGATGGACATTCTTCGTAGCCCTTGTTATCAACATTGGGATGTGGTTTGAGCGTTTTGATATTATTGTTGTGGATTTGAGCAAGGATAGATTAACTTCCTCTTGGGCGATGTTTCAACCAACTTTTGTTGACATAGGAACCTTTATGGGAACCATCGGATTCTTCTTTGTGCTTTTCCTTCTTTATGCTCGCACCTTCCCTGTAATTGCGCAGGCAGAGGTGAAAACGATTTTGAAATCTTCTGGTGAATCTTTTAAAAGATTACGTGCTGAACATGGTGACGATCACAGCCACGTTCAAACTGTAGAAGAATATCCTGCAGATGCTGGACCGGCCGCTAACGTGGAAGGAAAACATTTTGATACCGTTTTTGATGATTCAAAAGAAGAAGATTCAGAAAATAATGAAGTGGATTACGAACTTCACAGAGGTAAAATAGACAACCTGCTTAGTGGCGTTGGAATCTTTGACCCCGCAGTTCACAAACAGGATGACCTTAAAATGATTAACGGAGTTGGTCCAGTTATGGAACAAAAGCTTCATCAGTTGGGAATTTTTACCTTTGAACAGGTAAGTAGAATGACCGACCGCGAATACGACTTATTGGACGAGATAGTTAGTGAATTCCCAGGAAGAGCCAAACGCGACGATTGGGCCGGACAGGCACTAACACTTAAAAACAAGAACTAATTATGGCTGCAACTAAGATACACGCAATTTATACAGACGATGACCTGTTGATGCAGGCTGTTAAACAAACACGTTCAGCAAATTATCACATTTCCGAAGTGTTTACG
The DNA here is from genome assembly GCF_007997155.1 of Aequorivita antarctica. Taxonomy (GTDB): domain Bacteria; phylum Bacteroidota; class Bacteroidia; order Flavobacteriales; family Flavobacteriaceae; genus Aequorivita; species Aequorivita antarctica. The sequence goes on from NZ_VORT01000001.1 coordinate 537,853, forward strand.
CCCTTTCCGGTACACGGCTTAGACCATGCAGTAGGGATAGCTCCAACTAGAATAGCAATTACGTCTTTTCTATACGGGTTGGTTGGCTTGAGTGTTGCCGTATTGATGATGAACTATATGATGATCCAAGATTGGCCACAAAATATCGGAGGTAAACCAAGTTTCACATTTTATCAAAACATGCCAGCTTTTATACCTATTATGTTCGAGCTTACTGTATTTTTCGCTGGACATTTAATGGTAATTACTTTTTATATGAGAAGTAAGCTGTGGCCATTTAAAAAAGCCGAAAATCCAGACCCTCGTACCACAGACGATCACTTTCTAATGGAAGTTGACGCTGATAATCACGACGTCGAAAAATTGACGAAGTTCTTATATGATACGGGTGCATCGGAAATTAGTCTAATTGAAAACGAGCAAGACCATTAATATGAAAAAATTAATAAACATAGTAATTGCCATTGTTGCTTCGGTTAGCATGGTTTCTTGTTTTAACAATAAAAAACCAAACTATCAATATTTCCCAAATATGTATGCACCAGTAGGCTATGAAACATACGGTGAATACGGTATTTTTCCAGACCAACAGGAAGCTATGACCCCGCCGGAACATACAGTGCCACGTGGTTTTACACCTTATGAATACGAAAATAGTATAGCTGGACTTGAGTTGGCAAAAGCGGAGCTAAAAAGTCCGTATGAGGTAACTGAAGAAAACTTGGCAGTAGGAAGTCAGTTGTTTGCAATTTATTGCGCTGTTTGTCACGGAGATAAAGGTGATGGAAAAGGAATTTTGGCAACACGCGAGAAGTTTTTGGGAATTCCTAGCTATGCTGATCCGGGACGTAATATTGTACTCGGTGGTATTTATCATGTAGAAACTTACGGTTTGAATGCAATGGGTTCTTATGTCTCACAGACCAATGAAAAGGAACGTTGGCAAATCGCAATGCATGTAATGGATTTAAAAGCTGCCCTTAATGGAGAGCCAGGCATATTAGAAACTTCAAAAGCTGGTGCTACTGTAGACAGCACTGTTGTTGAAACAAAAATGGCTGGAACAAACACAGCTTCCAAATAGGAGCCTAAATAAAGATTTAAAAGAGAATAGCTAAAGATATGTACACGCTACCAAGTAAATTAAAACTGTTTTCTATTGTTCTGATAGTCCTAGGACTTGCCGGAATAATCTTCGGTTTTTTAACCACGCCGAAAACCATCGATGATGTTAAAAAAATAATGGCAGAGCAAGAAAGCCTTCACGGTGACAGCCATGCCGTTGCAGGAAACGAGGAAGGCGAAACTGCCAACTTTGTTGATGAAGCCCGTGGACAGGAAGGTTACTCAGAAAACGCCATGAAACATGCCACTGATTTAAAACCAGAAGGTCATGGTGCCGCATCACACGAAGAACATGTTTTGCATCAATTGCAAACCAGACCTTGGTCTGCAACTTTTGTTGCTGCATTTTTCTTTATGATGCTTGCCTTGGGAGCATTGGTTTTTTATGCAATTCAATATGCTTCACAAGCAGGATGGTCTCCAGTTCTTTATAGAATAATAGAGGGTATTACCACTTATTTACTTCCTGGTTCTATTATTGTATTCTTAATTGTTGTTTTTGCGGGAACACATTTCTATCCTTGGCAGGATCACGAATTGGTTGCAGGTGATAAAATTCTTCAGGAAAAATCTACATACTTAAACTTTCCTTTCTTTTTAATAAGGGCCGTTATTTATCTTTTGGGTTGGAACCTATATCGTTATTTTTCACGAAAAAACTCATTGGTGCAAGCTGATACGAATAACTACGGACCTTACAGGAAAAACTTCAAGATATCCGTGTTTTTCCTTATATTCTTTATAGTAACAGAAGCAACAATGTCATGGGATTGGTTTATGTCTATGACGCCACACTGGTACAGTACACTTTTTGCTTGGTATATTTTTGCAAGTATGTTTGTTTCTGCAATTACGGTGATTGCTTTGGTAACCATTCATTTAAAAGGACTTGGACTTATTCCATTTGTAAGTGATAAACATCTTCACGATCTTGCAAAATATATGTTTGCCTTTAGTATTTTTTGGACTTATTTATGGTTCAGTCAGTTTATGCTTATCTGGTATGCAAACATTCCAGAGGAAGTAACCTATTTTATTATAAGAATACAAGAATATAAATTGTTGTTTTTTGGAATGCTTATCCTTAATTTTGTTTTCCCCATTCTCGTATTGATGAATAGTGATTACAAAAGAATTCCGTGGTTTGTGGTTATAGCAGCCGTATTTATTTTGGTGGGACACTATATAGATATTTTCCTATTGGTTATGCCTTCCACAGTAGGTCACAACTGGCATTTTGGAATTCCAGAAATAGCAGCATTACTGTTCTTTTTGGGTCTTTTCATTTTAGTTGTTGGAAAGGGACTTAGCAAGGTTTCCTTAAAACCGGAAAACGATCCATTTATTAAGGAAAGTGAAAACTACCATTTTTAATCATTTAGTTTAAAGAAGAAATTGTAAAGATGACCGCATTTTTAGTTGTATTAGTAATCATTCTTTTTGGGATCTCTGTTTGGCAGATGAGCCGGATTTTCAATTTGGCGCAAACAAAGCCAACCATCTATTCCGAAATAGCTTCGGATAAGGACAATAACACACATGGTTATTTGATGATTGGCTTTTTGGCTTTCATCTATATTCTGACCATTCTTAGCTTCTGGTTCTGGGGAGATACTCTTTTACCCAAAGCTGGATCTGAACACGGTAGTAAGATAGACAACCTCATGTTGATCTCGATGATCCTCATTTTCTTTGTGGGAATTATTACCCAGGCTGTATTGCATTACTTTGCTTTTATATATCGCGGTAATAAAGTTAAGAGAGCAACCTTTTATGCCGACAACGATAAATTGGAATTTATTTGGACAATAATCCCAGTAATTACCTTGGCAGGGCTTATAATTTATGGATTATTTACCTGGACAGACATTATGGATGTTGATAAAGACGATGATCCATTAATAGTAGAGCTTTATGCACAACAATTTAACTGGAAGGCCCGATATGGTGGAAATGACAACACACTTGGTGACGCCAATGTTCGTTTAATTCAAGGCATTAATCAATTGGGTGTTGATCCTGGCGATCCAAATGGACAGGATGATAAAATAGTAACAGAATTACACTTGCCCGTAGGCAGAAGAATATTGTTTAAAATGCGTTCACAAGACGTACTTCACTCTGCGTATATGCCCCATTTTAGAGCACAGATGAATTGTGTGCCTGGAATGATTACCCAGTTTGCCTTCACACCAACAATAACTACTGAAGAAATGAGGCAAGATGATTATATGATTGATAAAGTAACAAATATTAATAATATAAGAACTGAAAAAAGCAAAGCCCTCACCGCAGCTGGAGAAGAAGCCTTGGAACCATACCAATTTGATTACGTACTTATTTGCAACAAAATTTGTGGGATTAGCCACTACAACATGCAAATGAAAATAATTGTTGAATCTGAAGAAGATTATAAAGCCTGGTTGGCACAACAACCTTCTTTGGCAGAACAACTTAGCAACGAAAATAAATAATATTAGCTTTAAAAATATATGTCAGCACACGCACAGGTCCCCGCATTAGAAGATCATCACGATGATCACGGGCATCATCATAAACAAACCTTTGTAACTAAATATATATTTAGTACAGATCATAAAATGATCTCAAAACAATATATGATTACCGGTATATTTATGGGTGTCATCGGAATTTTGATGTCTTTATTGTTCAGGTTGCAACTAGCTTGGCCAGACCACAAGTTTACTATTTTTGAGATATTCCTCGGAAAATGGGGAACAGATGGGGTTATGGATCCAAGTGTTTACTTGGCCTTGGTGACAATTCACGGAACCATAATGGTGTTTTTTGTTTTGACAGCTGGATTGAGCGGAACCTTTAGTAATCTACTTATCCCACTTCAAATTGGAGCAAGAGACATGGCTTCTGGCTTCCTTAATATGGTTTCCTATTGGTTGTTCTTTATATCTAGTGTAATAATGCTAGGATCACTATTTGTTGAAGCAGGACCGGCTTCTGCGGGATGGACAATCTACCCTCCTTTAAGTGCATTGCCTCAAGCAATACCTGGATCTGGTGCAGGTATGACTTTGTGGTTAATTTCCATGGCAATATTTATTGCAGCATCATTATTGGGCTCTCTTAACTTTATTGTTACAGTGCTTAACCTGAGGACTAAAGGAATGTCCATGACCAGACTTCCACTTACAATTTGGTCATTCTTTTTAACCGCAATTATTGGTGTTGTTTCTTTTCCGGTTCTTTTTTCAGCAGCTCTGATGTTGATTATGGATAGAAGTTTCGGTACATCCTTCTTCCTCTCGGATATTTATATAGCTGGGGAAGTATTGCATCACCAAGGTGGTTCGCCAGTTTTGTTTGAACACCTTTTCTGGTTCTTAGGACACCCAGAAGTTTACATCGTGATTCTTCCCGCAATGGGAATCGTTTCCGAAGTCATGGCTACTAACTCACGAAAACCTATTTTCGGTTATCGAGCCATGGTCGCTTCCCTATTAAGCATTGCTTTCCTTTCTACAATTGTATGGGGGCACCATATGTTTATTTCAGGAATGAACCCATTCTTAGGATCGGTATTTACATTTACAACGCTTCTTATTGCAATTCCTTCTGCAGTAAAATCTTTTAACTGGATAACCACACTGTGGCGTGGAAAACTACAAATGAACGTAGCAATGCTATGGAGTATAGCATTTGTATCTACCTTTATTACTGGAGGTTTAACAGGTATTATCATGGGTGATAGTGCTTTGGATATTAACATTCACGATACCTATTTCATTGTAGCTCACTTCCACTTGGTAATGGGTATTTCTGCCGCTTACGGCTTTTTGGCTGGGGTGTATCATTGGTTCCCAAAAATGTTTGAAGGTAGAATGATGAACAAAAAATTGGGCTATATCCACTTTTGGGTAACTGCCATTGGTGCCTACGGAATATTTCTTCCAATGCACTTTGTTGGATTGGCGGGGCTTCCTCGTAGATACTATACCAATACCAACTTCCCTTATTTTGATGATTTAGCAGATATCAATGTGGTTATGACCATTTTTGCTATCATTACAATATCAGCCCAAGTGATCTTTCTATACAACTTTATCCACTCTATGTTCTTTGGAAAAATAGGCCCAAAAAACCCTTGGAATTCCACTACTTTAGAATGGACTGCCGAAGTGAAACACATCCACGGAAACTGGGATGGTCCAATTCCACATGTTTACCGTTGGTCTTATGACTATAGCAAGTTGAATAAAGACGAAACCGATTTCGTGATTCCGGGACAAGACTTTATTCCTCAGCATGTTCCGTTACAGGACAACGAAGATGAATTAGATCATTAATAAAACAAGTACATAAACCACAATCAAGCCCTTTCAATTTTGAAAGGGCTTTTTGCTTCTACGTAATTTTTAAGTAGGACTACGTAGAAAGAATTTTAAAGCAATACACTATCTTTGAACTGTTGAGTTTATAATAAGTAGGAAGTGAGGAACCTACCATTTATTTCACTTGGTCGTCTAAATCTAATTTAGGCGGCCTTTTTTTATTTTTCAAATTTATAAACTTCCTATTCTATCTGCTTCAAAACTATAGAAGTGATACCAAGTGTTTTCCTATATTTGTGTTATGAACGAAAACCTCGATCCCACCGGAGAAAACCTCTCGCCACAGGAATTGGATATTGAAAAAAAACTACGCCCACTTAGTTTTGACGATTTCACAGGGCAGGATCAGGCTTTGGAAAATCTTCAAATATTTGTGCAAGCCGCAAACTTGCGCAGCGAAGCGTTGGATCATACTCTTTTTCACGGTCCTCCAGGTTTGGGAAAAACCACCCTTGCGTATATTCTTGCGAATGAATTGAATGTAAACATTAGGGTTACCTCGGGCCCAGTTCTAGACAAGCCAGGCGATCTTGCTGGATTACTTACGAATCTGGAAGAACGCGATGTGCTATTTATTGATGAAATTCACCGTTTAAGCCCTATTGTTGAAGAATATCTTTACTCGGCAATGGAAGATTATAAAATTGATATTATGATTGAATCCGGGCCCAATGCCCGTTCGGTTCAAATTAATCTCAATCCTTTTACCCTTATTGGAGCAACTACGCGTTCAGGATTGTTAACTGCGCCTATGCGTGCACGTTTCGGAATCTCTTCGAGATTACAATATTATACTACAGAATTACTCACCACAATTTTACAGCGAAGCGCAGGAATTTTAAACGTTCCCATTACTATGGAAGCGGCAATAGAAATTGCGGGTAGAAGTAGGGGAACACCGCGAATTGCAAATGCCCTTTTACGCAGAATCCGTGACTTTGCGCAAATAAAAGGAAACGGAAAGATTGATATTCAAATCGCAAGATTTGGTTTGGAAGCTTTACACGTAGATGCACACGGCTTGGACGAAATGGACAATAGAATTCTTAGAACAATCATCGAAAAATTTAAAGGCGGCCCCGTTGGAATTACTACAATAGCAACAGCCGTTTCTGAAAGTCCCGAAACTATTGAAGAGGTTTATGAACCGTTTTTAATCCAACAAGGTTTTATAATGCGAACTCCACGTGGACGTGAAGTTACCGAAGCTGCTTACAAGCATCTCGGTAAATTGAAAGGCCCAACACAGGGCGGATTGTTTTAGATTGAAATGTCTCCCCGAGCCGCAGTCGAGGGGTAATTTTAAATTAACTTGAGGTATCGACTGCGCTCGACCAAACATTAAAAATGCCAGAAAAAAAAATCCCCTCAGTTTCTGTTTTCCGCTTTTTAATACATTCCACAAATATTATTAAAAACCCCCTGCCATTTCATCATAAAAATTTTGAATTGCATGGAGATACTTTTCGTTTAAAATTGGGTTTTGGAAAATCCGTGATCTTTTCAAGGGATCCGGGATTTGCTCAATATGCACTTCAGAAAAACCATAAAAATTATACAAAATCGCCTATCCAAACTCGTGATCTTTCAAAATACGTAGGTTTTGGACTGCTCACTTCGGAAGGGGAGCTTTGGCAAAAGCAGCGCAAACTTATACAGCCCGCTTTTCATAAAAAACAATTAATAAATTTGTTGGAAACCATTCAGGCCGCCATTAAAACCGAACTCAGAAAAATAGAAATAGATAAACCGATGGATGTTTTTCCAATGTTTAACGATCTTGCCTTCCAAACAGTTGTACAATCACTTTTCAGCAGCGCGGTAAATCAAAAGGAAATAAATAAACTTCAACATATAACAGAATCCGCCCAAAAAATGCTCGTAAAGGAATTGCGCCAACCGCATCTTGGGTGGTGGTTTATACTCAGTGGAAAAATAAAAAAACATATTTCTGAAACTCAAGAAGCCCGAAACATTTTAAAAAAACTGGTCAATGAAAGGAAGCAAAGCGGAAAACGGGAAGATGATCTGCTGGATATGCTTTTGGATGCACGTTATGAAGATGGAATGCCAATGGAAATGGAACAACTTGTTGACGAAATACTTATTTTATTTGTTGCCGGCCACGAAACCACATCAAACGCTCTTACTTTTACTTGCGAATTATTGGCCCGAAACCCAGAAATTCAAGAAAAACTTTATTCAGAAATAATTGAAGCAAAAGAGAATTCAGAAACTTTGATGGAGTTTATAAAAAATTGCTCCTTCACAAAAAATGTAATTGAAGAATCATTGCGACTTTATCCGCCAGCCTATTTTATTGACCGTGTAAATATTGAAGTAGACGAATTTAATGGAATGAAAATTCCGAAAAATTCAAGTTTGTTATTTTCTTTATTAGAAATCCACACCAATCCTGCAAATTGGGAGGAACCCCAAAAGTTTAAACCGGAGCGTTTTTCAGAAGGTAAACCCAATCATTTTTCTGGACAATATTTTCCTTTTGGCGCGGGTCCGCGAATGTGTATTGGTAATAATTTTGCGATGTATGAAATGGTTTTGGCCATTGCAGAAATTATGGGGAAATATAAGATTTCTGAAAAGTTAACGCCCATCGAAATAAAACCACTAATTACTTTAAAGCCAAAAAACGCTACATTGAAATTCAATTTAAGATAGTTTAGTGATTCAAAATCCTTTAAAATATTCGCAATTGATAAAAGTCGAGGCCAAACGCTTGGGTTTCATTTCCTGCGGAATAAGCAAAGCAGAATTTTTGGAAGAAGAAGCGCCGCGTCTTGAAAACTGGCTTAACAAAAATATGAATGGCGAAATGGCCTATATGGAAAACCATTTCGACAAAAGACTTGACCCAACAATTTTGGTTCCCGATTCCAAAAGTGTTATTTCTTTATTGCTGAATTATTTCCCTTCTGAAATACAAACTTCTGAAACCTATAAAATTTCAAAATACGCTTACGGCACCGATTATCACTTCATCATAAAAGCTAAATTGAAGCAGTTGATGGATTTCATTTCCGAAGAAATAGGGGAAGTTCACGGTCGGGCTTTTGTAGATTCAGCACCGGTTTTAGACAAGGCTTGGGCTGCCAAAAGCGGTTTGGGTTGGATTGGGAAACACAGCAATTTGCTTACAAAACAGTTGGGCTCCTTTTATTTTATTGCTGAATTGATAATCGATCTCGATTTGGAATACGATACGCCCGTAACCGATCATTGCGGAAGCTGCACAGCCTGTATTGACGCTTGTCCAACACAAGCAATCGTTGCTGATAAAGTAGTGGACGGCAGTAAGTGCATTTCATATTTTACGATTGAATTGAAAAACGAAATCCCAACTTCACAAAAAGGTCACTTTGAAGATTGGATGTTCGGCTGCGATATTTGCCAAGATGTATGCCCGTGGAACCGTTTCAGTAAACTACACAGCGAACCGATTTTTAACCCACACCCTGAAATGCTTTCTATGACCAAGAAAGACTGGGAAGAAATCACTGAGGAGGTTTTTCAAAAACTTTTTAAAAATAGCGCAGTGAAACGAACCAAATTTTCAGGATTACAGCGAAATATTAATTTTTTGAAAGATTAATTATACATAACAGTTCGTGGCTTTCCAATCTGAAAGTCCTGAAAACCAAAATCGTCACTTTCAAAAGCATTGGTTTTAAAAACATTATTTCCCTCTTCGGGCATTTGTGGAAAATAGGCCAAGGAGAGTTGAAAGGAACTGAATACCAAATAGTCGTTACGAATAATGCAGCCCACGCCAAAAGAAGAATATATAGAGTTGCGTCCCCAACTGCGGTTGTTTTCAGCCAGCATTCCCACCGACATATTTAGAAAAGGGTTGAAATGAAACCCTAATAATTCCCAAGGCGCATAAAATTGTGTTTGCAGCTTAATTACATATTTTGATGTCCCTACCTCGCGACTTTCAAAACCTTGAATGTTTCCGTTTCTATAGTCCAGATATAGATTGCCGTAAACTCCATTAAAATCTGAGTTTTCATTAAGGCTTAACCTATCACCTACAGAATTTAATCTATTAATGCCAATAACAATTTGTGGTTTTATAAACTGTCTCATCTTCCATTTACTGCCCAACGAAATAAGGTGTGAGAAATAACTTGCCTGAAAACTGTATGTGGTTTGCTCTGTTTTTGAATGGTTGAAGAAGCTTCCCAATTCAAAGTTCATACTCAAAAACCCCCATTTAAAATAGTTGCCGTAGGAAGCCTTTGCGCCAAGATACAATCTGTTTGACCGATTTTTATTTTGAATTCCACCAGTTAGGGAGTAAATAAGCCCTATGGGCACATCTTCCGTAATGCCATCATTAAATATATAACTATCTTCCACAAATTGGCGTGAGGCAATACCAATGCTGCCCAAAAAAAACTTTTCGTCCGAAAAAAAGCGGATACTATCATATTCTAAGGTGGGGAAGGTTTTATAATCTACTAACAAGGCACGTGCGCTTATAATTAGATTGGTAGTGCGTTCTTTTTCAGAATTTCCTTTAAACATCCGAAAGGAATGTCCGCCCCAATAATCTTGTGTACTGAATTTGAAATTTTGATTAACATAAGCCAATGTATCATTCTGAAGTTCTCTTGCCAAGTAGCGTTCCTGCAAAAATAGTCCCCCCGCCCATCGTGTTAATGGAGAATAAAACATTCTGTCCAAGGCTATTGTTTTTTCATAATAGTCTTCATAGTCAATTGCATAACTTCCCGTGGCACTAATGAAGGTGTTTTTAAAATTCGGAACTGTATACCTTGCTTCATAAGCGTAATTGCCATCCTCTAAGCGTTTTGAATACCCAATTCTAAACTGATGCCCCGTCCCAATAAAGCTGCGCTCTCTTAAATTAAGCTTGGTCTGTGTGCCTGAAAGTTGTGCTTTTGCAATAATGCTCCAAGAATCCAAAACGGTTATGGAAATATCTACCGAATCTTGGGCTGAAGAAACAAACTCTGGCGAAATTTTAACCTCACGAATGTAATTTTCAGCGCGCAACAAGCGTTCGGATTCCTCCATTAAAAGTGTGTCCAATGGTTGGTTTTCCTTTAAAAGCAAAAAATTTCGAATAGCCAGTTTTTTTGATTTAATATGCAGGGCATTTCCGGTTTTTTCGAGCCAGCTATTGGCAACCTCGGTGCTATCTGTAAAGGAATACCCAAACGGGTCTTTAGTGTCTATGGTTATATTCCGAATTATTTTCCCTTCAAACTTTTTGTAATCTGGGCTTTCCACTGGGATAGGCGCTCTTTTGGATTTTGGAACTTTGGGCCTAAAGATCCATCGGTGGACCATTTTAGTATACTTACTTTTTTTGGAATAAGTTTCTATTTTGTTATATAGATACGTACTATCCTGTGCCGTTTTCTTGTCCTGTGCAGAAAGCTGGAGGCAAGAAGCGAATGCAAATAAAAAAAATAAAAAGCGAGTCGGTTTCAATTCTTCTATTAAATAGCGGTTAAGACTCAAAAGTATTGAAACCTATTTTGATTATATAAAAAATCATGGAAAGTTAGATTTTAATTTTCTTAGCGAAAACGTAAGTCTTAATTTGTGTTTTCGATTCTTTCAAAACCCGTACCTTTGATTTTACTTCTCGAGTTCTACTATATCGAGTTGATTTTATTAAAAAAACCAAAAGAAATATGAGCAAGCAAAGCAAACGCCGCGAGGCCTTATTATATCACGCAAAACCAAAACCGGGTAAAATTCAAGTTGTTCCCACGAAAAGTTATTCTACACAACGTGATCTTTCTTTGGCGTATTCGCCTGGCGTTGCAGATCCTTGTCTTGAGATTGAAAAGGATACTAATAATGTTTATAAATATACAAACAAAGGAAACTTAGTTGCTGTAATTTCGAATGGAACTGCCGTTTTGGGTTTGGGTAACATTGGGCCCGAAGCCTCTAAACCTGTGATGGAGGGAAAAGCATTGCTGTTCAAAATCTTTGCAGATATTGACGTTTTCGATATTGAAGTAAATACTGAAAATATTGATGAATTCATTGCAACAGTAAAAAACATCGCCCCAACCTTCGGCGGAATAAATTTAGAGGACATAAAAGCTCCCGAAGCTTTCGAAATTGAAAGAAGACTTAAAGAAGAGCTGAATATTCCAGTAATGCATGACGACCAGCATGGAACGGCAATCATTTCATCAGCTGCACTACTCAATGCCTTGGAAATTTCTGAAAAAAAGATTGAAGATGTTTCAATAGTAATTAGCGGTGCAGGTGCTGCGGCAATTTCGTGTACGCGACTTTACAAAGCCTTTGGCGCAAAGACTGAAAATATTGTAATGCTAGATAGCAAAGGCGTTATCCGTAAAGACCGTGAAAGCCTTTCCGAAGAAAAAGCAGAGTTTGCAACACATCGAAAAATTGATACTTTGGATGAAGCTATGAAAGATGCCGATGTGTTTTTAGGCCTTTCTGTTAAAGATATAGTTACGCCCGAGATGCTGCTAAGTATGGCGCCTAATCCTATCGTTTTTGCAATGGCAAATCCTGACCCTGAGATTGAATACGATTTGGCGGTGAAAACACGAAAGGATATCATTATGGCAACTGGCCGTAGCGACCATCCTAACCAAGTGAACAATGTACTTGGATTCCCGTTCATTTTCCGCGGAGCGCTTGATGTTAGAGCTACAAAAATAAACGAAGCCATGAAAATGGCAGCAGTAAAAGCCTTGGCGGAATTAGCCAAAGAGCCTGTGCCTGAACAAGTAAATATTGCTTACGGAGAAACGAAACTCACTTTTGGGAAGGAATACATCATCCCTAAGCCTTTTGACCCACGTTTGATTACCAATGTTCCACCTGCTGTGGCAAAAGCTGCTATGGAAAGTGGTGTTGCAACTACAGAAATCACTGATTGGGCAAAATATCAAGATGAACTTAGCGAACGCATGGGCAGCGATAATAAAATCATTCGCTTGTTGGTGAATCGCGCAAAATTGAACCCGAAACGAATTGTTTTTGCGGAGGCAGATCATTTGGATGTTTTAAAAGCCGCGCAGATAGTTCATGAAGAAGGTATCGGTATTCCTGTTTTGTTGGGAAGAAAGGATATCATTCTCGAATTAATGAAGCAAATCGATTTTGACGACGATATTGAAATTATTGACCCGAAAAGTGACGAACATACTGATAAGCTTCAACATTACGCCCAAAAACTTTGGGAAAAGCGAAGAAGAAGCGGTATTTCACTTTACACTGCTGAAAAGTTGGTGCGCGAACGAAATTATTTTGCTGGAATGATGCTCAGCGAAGGCGATGTGGATTGTATGATTTCTGGATATGCACGTTCCTATCCTTCGGTAGTGATTCCCGTTTTTGAAACCGTGGGAAGATTTGAGGGAGTTACCAAAGTAGCGACCACCAACTTGATGCTTACCAAGCGTGGCCCATTGTTTTTTTCAGATACTTCCATAAATATTGATCCAACAGCGAAGGAGCTTGCCAAGATTGCGCAAATGACGAATCATACAATGAAAATGTTCGGTTTGCAACCCGTAATCGCTATGATTTCGTATGCCAACTTTGGTTCTTCCAAAGATCCGCACGCAACAAAAGTTCGTGAGGCTGTGGATTTGCTTCACAAAAGCAATCCAGATATGATTGTAGATGGTGAACTGCAAGCCGATTTTGCTTTAAACCCAGAATTACTTCAAAAGAAATTTCCCTTTTCAAAGTTGGCAGGTAAAAAAGTGAACGCGCTTATTTTTCCAAATCTTGATTCAGCAAACAGTAATTATAAATTGTTGAAAGAACTTAATAATGTTGAATCCATTGGCCCCATTATGTTGGGAATGCGTAAACCAGTACATATTCTGCAGTTAGGCGCCAGTGTAGAAGAAATGGTAAATATGTCTGCAGTTGCGGTTGTAGATGCACAGCAAAAAGAGAGGCGAGCAAGGGAGGAAAGGAAGTGAGAAAATGCATACTTTTCCGCTCAATATTTTCATAAAAACCCCAATGGCTGTTGCAAATAATTATGCTATATTTGACCCTTTAAGTTTTCGTTAACATATGATAACCCATATACAGGGCAGATTAGTTGAAAAGAACCCGACCGACGTAGTGATAGATTGCAATGGAGTAGGGTACTTTATTAATATTTCGTTGCACACATTTTCCGAACTCCCCACTAGTGAAAATGTTAAACTATTTACTCATTTGCTTGTTCGGGAAGATGCCCATACATTGTACGGTTTTTCAAGTGTAGCGGAACGTGAAATATTTAAGTTGTTGATTAGCGTTTCTGGAGTGGGGGCGAGTATCGCAAGAACGATGCTATCATCATTAGCACCTGAGCAAGTTTTGGATGCTATTTCTTTAAACGACATAGCAACAATTCAATCAGTGAAAGGAATAGGGGCCAAGACCGCACAGCGCGTTGTTTTGGATTTAAAAGATAAGATTTTAAAAGTATACGGTTTGTCGTCTATTTCTGCCGGATCGAGCAATACGAACAAAAATGAAGCGTTATCTGCTTTGGAGACCTTGGGCTTTGTTCGTAAACAGTCTGAAAAAGCGGTAGATGCCATTGTGAAAGAAAACCCACAGGCTTCGGTAGAAATGATCATTAAACAAGCTTTAAAAAATTTGTAAAATTTGAAGGCAAAAAATTACGTTTATAAGGGTGGCTTTTTTAAGCTTTTAGCAATAGTAAGTTTCATTCTGGTCAGCAATATTTCTCTGGCACAGGACTCAACAGCAATCGGAAACGAGATGGGAAGAATGGATCTTCCCAACCCCACCAGCATCCAGGATTTATATACTTATGATCCTATTACGGATAGGTATATTTATACCCAAACCTTGGGTAGTTTTAATATAACCTACCCCATTATTCTTACGCCTCAAGAATACCAGCGCCTCATTCAAGAGGAGCAGATGAAGGCATATTTCAAACAAAAAATTGATGCAGCTGATGGTAGAAAAGAAGGTTCTGAGGAAGAACAGAAAAATCTACTTCCAACTTTTTATGTGAATTCAAACTTCTTTGAATCCGTTTTTGGCGGAAATACCATCGAAGTAATCCCCCAGGGTTCCGTTGAGATGGACCTTGGTTTGCTTTACACCAAACAGGATAATCCTGCCTATTCCCCAAGAAACCGAAGCAACTTCTCTTTCGATTTTGACCAAAGAATTAGTTTAAGTCTATTGGCAAAAGTGGGAACAAGACTTCAGGTTACCGCAAATTACGACACCGAAAGTACTTTTGATTTCCAGAATCAAATAAAACTGGAATACACCCCAACAGAAGACGATATCATTCAAAAAATTGAAGTGGGTAATGTAAGCATGCCGCTGAACAGCTCATTAATTCAAGGGGCACAAAGCCTTTTCGGGGTAAAAACACAACTTCAGTTTGGTAAAACCACCATAACAGGAGTTTTCTCTGAGCAAAAATCGGAAACAAGAACAGTTACCGCCGAAGGTGGTGCTACCATTACGGATTATGAACTTTTCGCCTTAGATTATGACGACAACCGCCACTTCTTTTTGTCACACTATTTTAGAGACAATTATGATCGTGCTTTAAAACAATATCCGTTCATCAATAGTAACGTCCAGATTACCCGAATGGAAGTTTGGATAACCAACCGAACCAGCCGTACCGAAAACGTACGAAACATTGTAGCAGTGCAGGATATTGGTGAATCCGATCCAACAAATATTGGATTGAATACTCCTCCAGGGGGCTTTATTAGAGCATCCCAAAATGCGTATCCAGATAATGCGAACAACCTTTTTAATCCCTTTGGTATAAACGGAGGGACACCATCATTGTTAAACCCAGCAATCCGAGATATAGCTAGTGTAGAGCAAGGGTTCACAGGTGTTCAAGTAAATGAGGGGACGGACTATGTTACACTTGAAAACGCCCGAAGATTAGATTCAGGTGAATATTCCCTTAACTCACAATTAGGTTACATATCATTGAATCAACGTTTGACCAATGATGAGGTGTTGGCTATTTCGTTTCAATTTACCGTTAATGGAAAGGTTTATCAAGTGGGTGAATTTTCCAATGATGGTGTAGAAGCAAACGGCGGCACAAATAACAATGGCGGTGGCGGTGGAAATCCTCCAGGCGGAGAAGTTGGACTTGCCCAAAACCTTGTTGTAAAACTTCTGAAGAGCAGTATTACCAATGTACAAGAGCCAGCTTGGGACTTGATGATGAAAAACATCTACCCAATTGGCGCATACCAACTTGAAAAAGAAGATTTTAGACTGAATATACTTTATACAGATCCTTCACCGCTTAACTATATAGAACAAGCTCAAGGAGGGCCAGAACTTCCCGATGATGTGAAGAATCAAATTCTTTTAAAGGTATTCAATGTTGACAGGTTAAACTTTACCAATGATCCGGTGCAAGATGGCGATGGTTTCTTTGATTTTCTTCCGGGAATAACAGTAGATGCACAAAACGGACGGATTATTTTTACAACTGTAGAACCTTTTGGAAAACACTTGTTTGATAAACTAAATGTACCCACCATACCAGCTACCTATTCTATGCCAGCTACCTACAACGCCAATCAAGCGAAGTACGTTTTCCGAACCCTTTATACGGGAACAAAAACACAGGCAGAACAGCAGGAAAGTGAGAAAAATAAATTTCAATTAAAGGGAAGTTACAAATCCACCGGCGCAGATGGAATTCCAATTGGGGCTTTCAATATTCCTCAAGGTTCGGTTACCGTAACCGCTGGAGGACGAACTTTGGTGGAAGGAGTTGATTATACCGTTAACTATCAATTGGGAAGGGTTCAGATTATAGATCCTGCATTGTTGAACAGCAACATTCCAATTTCTGTAAGTACGGAAAACAATTCACTTTTTGGACAACAGAGCAAACGTTTTACGGGCTTAAACGTGGAGCATAAGATTAGTGATGAATTTTTAGTGGGTGCAACCTACTTAAATCTTAACGAACGCCCATTAACTCAAAAATCATCTTATGGCGTAGAACCCATCAATAATAGTATTTACGGGATAAATTTAAATTATTCAACTGAGGTTCCATTCCTGACCAGAATGGTGAACCATCTACCAAATATTGATACGGATGTTGAATCCAATATTTCTTTGCGCGGCGAATTTGCATATTTAAACCCAGGCGCTCCAAAAGTTTCCGACTTCGATGGAAAAACTACCGTATATGTAGATGATTTTGAATCTTCGCAAACTGGAAACGATATAAGCACGCCATCTAGTTGGTTCTTGTCCAGTTCGCCAATTAATTACGGAGGTGAATTTGAAAATGAAAATCTTCAATATAACTTTAAGCGTGCAAAATTGGCATGGTACACTATTGACCCTATTTTTTACAGTAGCCAAAGACCGGAAGGCATTAACGACGAAGATCTTTCTTCTCCCTTTACCCGCCGCGTTTTTAGGGATGAAATTTTCCCTAACCAAGATATAATTCAAGGACAAACACAGGCCTTGTTCACTTTAGATTTGGCTTATTACCCATCACAGCGTGGAGAGTATAACTTTAGTCCAAATGCGAACGGCACTAATACACTTCAGAATCCACAAGACAATTTTGGAGGGATAATGAGACCCATTACCACCACCGACTTTGAAAAGTCAAATGTAGAATACATCCAGTTTTGGGTAATGGATCCTTTCATCTACGAAGAAAACAATGCAAACCCAGGGGGGACAATAAATTTTAACCTTGGAAGCATTTCGGAAGATGTGTTGAAAGACGGAAGAAAACAATACGAAAACGGATTGCCTAAAGATGGGGGGAATAACAATACAACTTATACAGCTTTTGGTAAGGTACCTACCAATCAATCTCTGGTTTATACCTTTGATTCCGAAGGACAGGAACGCCTAAATCAAGATATTGGATTGGATGGACTTAATGATATTGATGAATTAACTGATCCTATAAATCCTCAAAATGCAGCCTTAAGATCTGCTTTTGGTGGTTTACCCGATCCCGCAAATGACAACTATCAATACTTTCTGCAGGCAGATGGAAGTATTTTGGACCGATATCTAAAATATAATGGAACCCAAGGAAACTCTCCTGTAGAATTTTCAAATACTAATCGTGGTAGCACCGCACAACCAGATGTGGAAGATATAAATCGTGACAATAGCATGAACACGATTGACAGCTATTTTGAATACAATGTGCCTTTCAAAAACGTTAACGGCCAGCTGGATACCGATAACAACAAATATGTTACCGATGTAAAGTTACAACAAATAACCACCCCAGATAACAGCACTATCGACGTGCGTTGGGTACAATTTAAAGTTCCAATCAGTAAGCCTGATCAAGCTATAAATGGTATTTCAGACTTTAGATCTATCCGTTTTATGCGAATGTTCCTTTCACAGTTTTCACAAAAGACTGTATTGCGTTTTGGAACTTTGGAGCTGATTCGTGGCGATTACAGAAGATTCGAAAAAACATTAGACGATGTAACCTTTGAAGATCCTGCTAATGACGATACCCTTTTTGAAGTAGGATCGGTAAGCATTGAAGAAAACGAAAATCGCGAGCCTATTCCTTATGTATTGCCTCCAGGACTTGAGCGTGAACAGTTAAACAACAACAATAACATTATTCGCGAGAACGAGCAATCGCTTTCATTACGGGTTTGCGGTTTGGAACAAAATGACGGCCGCGCTGTTTATAAAAACTTTAATGTGGATATGCGCCAGTATAAAAACCTGGAAATGTTCATTCACGCAGAATCCATTATAGATAATATCAATTCAACAGAATTGCAGGACGGGCAGTTGGTAGCGTTCATGCGTTTGGGGAATGACCTTACTAATAACTATTACGAAGTTCAAATACCCTTAAATCCAACAAACTTTGGTGCCAGAAGTGCCGAGGAAATTTGGCCACTCGCGAACCGTTTAAATTTACCTTTGGAATTGCTTCAGCAAATAAAAACAAAAGTGCTTGGCGATCAAAGCTATGATCAAACCGAGGTGAACTTCTTTAACCAATCTGAACTTGATGGTGGTGGAACCAATGGCGAAAACGAATTGCGGATAGGTATAAAAGGAAATCCAAGTTTCGGAAACGTTCGTACTATTATGCTCGGTGTAAGAAACTCAACAAATGATGAGTTATGTGGTGAAGTTTGGTTCAACGAACTCAGGATGTCCGAACTTAAAAACAAAGGTGGCTGGGCAGCGGTAGTTAGTATGGATGCCAATATTGCAGATTTTGCGACAATTAGTGCCACAGGAAAAAGAAGTACTTTAGGTTTTGGTACCTTGGAGCAAGGTCCAAATCAAAGAAGCCGAGAAGACCTACAACAATATGATGTAGTTACAAACTTGAATATTGGACAACTATTGCCAAAAAAATGGGGCATTCAACTCCCATTCAATTATGGGCGTTCAGAAGAATTGATAACACCGCAATACGATCCCGAATTCCAGGATATAGAGTTAGAGACTAGACTGGACAACGCAGAAGATCAAGACGAAAAAGATAGGATAAAGAATCAATCAGTAAATTATACCAAGCGTGAAAGTGTAAACTTAATTGGAGTCCGTAAAGAACGGACAGGAGATTCCAAAGCTAAAGTGTATGATATAGAAAACTTTACAGGATCCTTTTCATACAACCAATTAGACCATCACGATTTTGAGGTGGAAGATGCACTAGAACAAAACGTTCGTGTAGGGGCAACTTATAATTACAACTTTATAGCAAAACCAGTAGAACCTTTCAAAAAGAATGATTCCATATTTATGGGGCAATACTGGAGGTTTATGAAAGATTTAAACTTTAATTACTTGCCTACCAATATTTCAGTAAGCTCTAACATTACACGACAGTACAACGAGCAGAAATTTAGGGAAATTGATTTGCAAGCTGGGAATATTGGTTTGCCAAGATTATATCAACGCAATTACCTTTTTGACTGGCAATACACCATCAATCACAACTTGACCAAATCATTGCGATTAAACTTCACGTCTTCAAATAACATGATTGTAAATAATTATTTGAGCGATGACGGTGTAGTTAACAACGAAATTGGTGTTTGGGACGGTTTCTTTGATGTGGGAGATCCAAACCAACATTTCCAATCTCTACAATTAAATTATGATTTACCGTTCAGCAAGTTTCCATTTCTAAAATTTGTTAGAGCTACCTATTCATATACTGGCGATTACCAATGGCAACGCGGAAGTGAACAGTTTAATAATTTGCCCATTGAGTTGAGTGATGGTACTGTAAATACTTATAATTTGGGTAACTCTATCCAGAATGCAAGCACACATCAAATTAACTCTAGCATAGATATGAATGGTTTTTACCGTTATGTTGGACTTACTAAAATTAAGAAGAGTAAGGCAAAAAAATCTTCTGCTGGTGAAGGTGACGAAAAAGGTAATGGCAAAGAAGGAAAAGAGAGTAGGGAAAGCAAATTGGAACCTGAAGGGAAAGGTGCTCTTTCAAATGGAAAAACCGGTTCTCCCAACGTTCTTGGAAAAGGTGCTGGAGGAGGCTTAAATACAGGTGATAAAGCATTGAATACCGCCATTGGTTTTGCAAGCATGCTGAAGAAAATACAATTCAACTATCAGGAAAACAACGGTATTTATTTACCCGGATACACACCATCCATTGGTTTTATCGGTACGCTTAAGCCAACTACTGGTTTTGTTTTCGGAAGTCAGGCTGAAGTTAGGGACCTGGCCGCCCGAAAAGGTTGGTTGACATTATATCCGGAATTTAACGAACAATATACAGAGGTTGAAAGTCGCCAAATGGACATTCAAGCTAATTTGGAGCCTATAAATGATTTGACTATTGACGTAAACGGAAGCAGGATTTATTCTGAAAACTATGCCGAAAATTATATTGTGCAGAACGACTTGTACAATTCGTTGACGCCAAATACCTTTGGTAACTTCAACATTTCAACAATCTTGATTAAAACCGCATTTAGTGCGAGTGATGAAATCAGTTCTGCTGCTTTTGATGAATTCCGAAGCAATAGATTGGTCATTGCAAACAGGCTTGCCGAAGATTACTATCAAGGTGGACCAATTCCTCGAGACACACTCGGATATCCAGTTGGTTTCGGAAGAAATAGTCAAGATGTCTTGCTGCCTTCCTTCCTTGCTGCATATAAAGGAAGTAATGCTTCCAAAGAAAAAACAGGAATTTTTAGAGACATACCACTTCCAAATTGGGACATTAAATACACCGGTTTGATGAACATTCCTTGGTTTAAGAAAAACTTCAAACGTTTTTCACTTGCCCATGGATATAGAGCCAGTTATACTGTGAATCAGTTTCAATCTAATTTAGATTATGATCCAAATAGTCCTGAAGCGCCAGACCAAGCAGGTAACTTTAAAGTAAAGACTTTATTGACTAATGTAAACTTGACAGAGCAATTTTCACCATTATTGCGCGTGGATTTTGAAATGAACAACTCAGTTAAAATCCTTGCCGAAATGCGAAAAGACCGAGCGCTTTCTATGAGCTTCGCCAACAACCTGCTTACCGAAATAAAAGGGAATGAATACATTGTTGGTCTTGGATACAGAGTCAAGGATCTGCGCATTTCAACTAACTTTGGCGGAAAGAAATCGGTAATAACTAGTGATTTGAACTTTAAGGTCGATCTTTCAAGAAGAGATAATATAACAATCGTTCGGTATTTAGATATTCAAAACAACCAAACCACGGCTGGTCAGACCATCTACGGCGCACAGCTTTCCATTGATTATGCTTTGAGCAAAAATCTAACGGCATTGTTCTATTACGACCATACATTCTCTAAATATGCCATCTCGACGGCATTCCCACAAACAACAATCAGAAGTGGATTTACCCTTCGTTATAACTTTGGAAACTAAGAATTTTATATATTAATTATTATGAATATACCATCAAATTTAAAATACACAAAGGACCACGAATGGGTTCTAATTGAAGGCGATTTAGCAACTATAGGAGTTACTGATTTTGCTCAGGGTGAGCTCGGCGATATTGTTTACGTAGAAGTTGAAACCGTTGGCGATACTATGGATAAAGATGAAGTATTCGGCACAGTTGAAGCAGTAAAAACGGTTTCAGATCTATTTTTGCCGCTATCTGGAGAAATCATAGAGTTCAACGATAACCTTGAATCTGAACCCGAAAAGGTCAATACTGATGCCTATGGCGAAGGTTGGATGATAAAGATCAAAATTTCAAATCCCGATGAAATAGCAGAACTATTGGATGATGCCGCATATAAAGAACTTATTGGGGGATAAGCCACTTTTGCTTATAGCAATATTTTACACTTGCTTTATTTCGGTTCTGTTCTTTATTCCTAGCCAAGATTTGCCGAAAGTCCAATTTTCAGCATTAGATAAAATAGTTCACAGTTTGATTTATTTTATATTGGTGAATCTTTGGATGCTGTATTTGTATATAAAAAACGACTTCCAATTTAACAATAAATGGATCTTGATTTTGTTACTTTCAGCACTGCTTTATGGCATAATAATTGAGATATTACAAGGGCTGTTAACAATTTCACGCAGTGCAGATATTTTTGATGTAGCCGCGAACTTTATAGGTTCATTGATTGGAATCTTTTTTTTCAAAAACATTAAAAATAAATTAAAAACTTAAAATTTCAATTAAGTTTTATATTGATTGATAATTTCTATATTTTAGCAACAAGTTAAACCCACTATTATGGAACCCAAAAAAAACCCGAAAGCAGACGTTAGTCGCAAAAGCATGCTTTTTTTCCAACTTGGAATGGTTGTTATGCTTTTCTTAGCTTGGCAAGCAATTGAATGGAAATCTTATGATAAATCCGATAATGACTTCGGAAAATTGGATGTAGGTGAAGATCTTGAAGAAGAAATTCCAATTACACAACAATTGACGCCACCGCCACCGCCACCACCGCCACCGCCAGCGCCAGAGGTTATTGAGGTTATGGAAGATGAAGTGGAAGAAGAAGAAACTGTAATTAAGTCTACCGAAGCAAAACAAGATGAAAAAATTGTTGAGGTTAAGGAGATTAGAGAAGAAGTTGTTGAAGAAGAAATCGCCGATGTTCCTTTCGCAGTAATTGAAAATGTGCCTATTTATCCAGGATGCGAGAATGAAAAAGGGAATGATGCAAAAAAGAAATGCATGTCCTCTAAAATTAGTGAGTTCATCAATAAAAAATTCAATACCGATTTGGCTTCAGATCTTGGTTTAGACGGTAGGCAACGTATTGCTGTTCAGTTTAAGATTGATAAAAACGGAAAGGTAATAGATGTTCGTGCCCGTGCTCCACACCCAAGATTGGAAAAGGAAGCCATTAGCGTAGTACAATCCTTGCCGAATATGACCCCAGGGAAACAACGTGGGAAACCAGTTGGGGTGCTTTATTCACTTCCAATAGTTTTCGATATTCAGTAAATAGTTATAGAAATTTTTAAAACCCCGTATTTGCGCCGCAAATACGGGGTTTTTTCGTTTTGGCACAACAGTTGTATTTCATATAAGTATAAACCATTAAAATTTTTACATTATGAAAAAAGCAGTAAAAAATACCCAAAACAAAAGAGCCGAAAAAAAGGAAATCAACATCAAATGGAATTCACGTTTGTTTTTCCAAATCGGTGTCATTGCCAGTTTGTTGTTTGTTTTCTTCATAATGCAGACTGATTTTGAGATGAATGTTGCAGAATTTAAGCAACCAACTTCCGATGGTATGGAAGAACCGCCTATGAGAGACTATGTAATTGATGTGGACATACCCAAACCTGTTGATCCAGTAAAAAAGATAATAGATAAACGTGTGCCAATACCAAGAGTAGTAAATAGCAACACCTTTGTTGTAAAACCAAATACGACCACAGATGTTGAAACGCCAATTGCACCTACAGACGCTCCGGTGATTGAAGCGCCAGAACCACCTGTGAATGCTACAGTAGTTCCTGAGGACACTAAGCCAAAGAATATCTTAAATGTAGAGTTTGTTCCAGTTTTTCCTGGTTGTGAATCTTTGGGGTCAAACGCCGAAAAGGTGGAATGCATGTCTTCTAAAATCAATTCATTTATAAATAATAATTTTAGAAAGGAAGTATTGGAAGATCTTAACGCAAATGAAACCTACAGGATTTATGTTAACTTTAAAATAGATTCAAAAGGATATGTGACCGATGTGATGGCAAACTCTAACAACAATAACCTAAAGAAAGAAGCACAGCGTGTAATTAATAATTTACCGACTATGAAACCCGGCAAACAAGGGAATAAAAATGTAGATGTACTTTACACCGTGCCCATCATTTTTAAAATTAAATAACATATTTTATATAAAAAAGAAAGGCTCCCAATAAAAAAGGGGGCCTTTTTTGAATTTGGTCATTACAAAAAAACTGTATCTTTCGGCATTAAACAGTCAAACCCCGATGAAGCAGTTTATATTTCTTTTTGTTTTATGTTTTTCAGTAGTTTCTTTTGCACAGGTTACTTCGGCACAATATGAAAAATATCCAGTTTTTAAGGAATGTGCCAATGCAGATGTTATTGCTGTAGAAAGTTGTTTTAAAAATACACTACAGCAGTTCATTTTTGAAAACTTTAAAGTTTCTGAAAAAGTCTTTGCGGAAAATTACAAAGGAAATGTAAATGTTTTATTTGAGGTAACTAAAGAGGGTAAGTTCAAAGTATTATACGTTGATGGAATTTATGATGAATTAAAAGAAGAAGCCCGACGTGTTTTTGAATCGCTTCCTGAAGTAGAACCTGCTACCTATAATGGAACGCCTGCTTATGTGCAATTTACATTGCCTATTGCTATTCCTCTGGTTGCGCCGGGCGAAAGCATCATACAGACAGCGGAAATTTCAAAGAAAAACGAAAGAGAAGCACTAGTTAATGAATATGATGCCCTTGAAAATCTTCCTTATAATAACGAAGAGTATAAAAGCAACGTAAACATTCCACTTTCACACCATAATTACAGCCTTTTTGACCCAGCTTTAAACCGAGTTGGCTTGAACAATCACACTGCCCAAAAGCCTTATGTTTATAGCGATGTAAACAAGTACTATGATTTTGAAGCCGCCAACAAAGAAATTTTAAAAAACAAGACTTCGTGGTTTGGTCGAAAACTTTGGAACGAACATCTCGTTACAATTAAAGGGAAAGACTATTGGTTAACGCTGGATGCTGGCGTGGATTTACAAGCCGGAAAAGATTTTGACGCTGATATTGATACCTATAACAACACCCGTTTGGTTTATACACAGGGCGGCATTGGGAAGCAAATTGGTTTTTTTGGCGTTATCTATGAAAGTCAAGGCCGCTTTGCAGATTATTTTAACAAATATGCTGAGTCCATTCGTCCAGACGGTGGAAATCCAGCAATCATTCCGGGGCGTGGTATTGCAAAAAAGTTTCGCTCAGATTCGTATGATTATCCTCTTGCAACAGGCCATATTTCCTATACACCTTCAAAATATTTTAACATTCAGTTGGGTCATGGTAAAACATTTTTAGGAGATGGGTATCGTTCATTATTTACCAGCGATAATGCAAGCCCATATCCATTCTTCAAAATAAATACTACTTTTTGGAAACTGAAATACACCAACACTTGGATGTCGCTGCGCGATGTTCGGCCCGAGGTAACTGAAGACGGATCTTTCCGAACAAAATATATGGCAAACCATTATTTGAGCTACAACATTACAAAACGATTGAATATTGGTCTCTTTGAATCTGTACTTTGGCAGAATGACAACAATCGTGGTTTTGACGTCAACTATCTTAACCCAATAATTTTTTACCGTGCCATAGAGTTTTCAACAGGATCCCGAGGCGGGAATGCGTTGATTGGTATCAGTGCTAAGTATAAAGTGAACGACCGCATAAATGCTTACGGCCAATTTATAATCGATGAGTTTTCTACCAGCGATGTTTTTGGTGGAAAAGGAAGTTATAAAAACAAAACTGGCTATCAATTAGGGTTGAAATATTACGATGCCTTTGGTTTAAAAAACCTTTATTTACAGACTGAATACAACCGGGTAAGGCCTTATACATATTCACATAATACCGTGGTGCTTAACTATGGGCATAACAACCAATCTATGGCACACACCCTTGGCGCCAATTTTTCAGAATTTATAACCATTGCACGCTATCAAAAAGGAAGGATTTATGGGGATGCGAAGTTTATTATTGCAAAACGTGGATTTGAGTTCAATACCCCGGAAGATTCCAGTTTTTACGGGGGAGATATTTACGGAAACGAAGATGATCGTATTTCTGATGACGGCAACGATTTGGCTCAAGGAAACACGACCAATTTTTTCCACGCTGAGGTGCAAGCTGGTTACGTTATTAACCCCGCAACCAACTTAAAGATTTATGGAAGCTTAATTTTTAGAGATTTTGATCCAAAAGTTGATACCGAAACTGTATTTAAAAATCAAACCACTTGGGTGAATTTTGGAATACGGACAGATTTGTTTAATTGGTATTATGATTTTTGATAAAACCTGGCCACAACACAGATTGAATTTAAGAGAAACTTCTAAAAATTAATTTTTCTCTTTTTGCTCATGTTCTTTTATCATTTTTTCAACCTTTTCGCGAGCTTGACTGTTTTTTTCGGCATTGTTTTCAATAGATTTTCGTTCTAGGGCAACACTTTTGTAAATCATTCTTAAAAAAGCTTCGGTACTGATAAAGCCAGCGCCATAGCCCTCGTCGTCATATTCCTTTGTTATATCAGTCATCTTTGCCACCTCGTCTTCAGTCTTTTCTTTGATGTAATTCGCATATACTCTTTTGTATACAGTAGACAGCATGTCCATAGTTTTTATGAGGTCTTTATAGGTGCCTACATTTCCGTGGCCGGGAATTATTTTAGTGTCTTCATTTATTATAAGTCTCGCTTTTTCCAGACCTTCAATACAACCTATTAAGCTTCCTCCGTTATCGATATCGATGAACGGATATTTCCCGTTAAAGAAAACGTCCCCAGTGTGTAAAACGTTGCTATTTGTAAAATAAACCATTGCATCGCCATCAGTATGAGCGTTGTGTATGTGAAAAACATATATTTTTTCTCCATTAAAATGAAAGGTAAGATCTTCCGAAAAAGTGACTAACGGAAGTGCCTCTTGGGGTATTTTTTTTGTTTCTTTTCGGATCATTTCTTGTATTCGATTGCGCACATTTTCTTGTGAAAAAATTACGGTTCCGGTTTGAGCCATTGCTGCGTTGCCGCCAATGTGGTCTCCATGAAAATGTGTGTTTACCAAAAAGCGAACAGGTTTGTCACTAACTTCTTTAATATCATTCTGAATTTGTTCAATATCTTCTGCAAACTGATCGTCTATCATAAAAATACCATCGTTGCCAAAACTTAGGCCAATGTTGCCGCCATTGCCTTGAAGCATATAGATTTTGTTGTTAACTTTTATAAGTTTGGTGCTTACTTTCTTTCCAGTATCTGTTTGCGCAAATGCTGTTAAAACGAAAAATAGAAAGGCAGTGTTTAGGATTAATTTGGAAAACATAATTTTATAGTTTTAAAATTGGTTGAAAATACTAAAAATGCTGAAATAAAAGCATAACATTGTTAAGAATATATTGCGGAAAAATTACAGGAAGCGTATCTTTGCCCAGCCTAAAAAAAATGAGCTTGTTCGTTACTCAATCACAATCAATTACACAGTCCGTTGTCAGGAATTTTATCGAAATTACCAAATTTCGGCTTTCCGTTAGCGTCGTGTTCTCATCGGTTGCAGGTTATTTGTTGGGTGCAGACTCTATTGACTTTTATATACTTTTCTTGTTGTGTGTAGGAGGTTACTGTATGGTTGGGGCTTCCAATGTTTATAACCAAATCATTGAGCGTGACCTAGATGCGCTAATGGACCGCACTAAAAACAGGCCGCTTCCCGCTGGACAAATGAGTGTTCAGTCGGCCTTTATTCTTGCCGCAATTTTAACTGTTGTCGGTATTGTAGTGCTTTACTCCATCAATCCAATAACGGCAATGTTTGGAGCAATTTCCATTTTTATGTATGTCAGTCTTTATACGCCTTTAAAAACCAGAACACCGCTTTCGGTTTTTGTGGGTGCTTTTCCAGGAGCCATTCCTTTTATGCTGGGCTGGGTGGCTGCTACGGGCAAATTTGGAATTGAACCGGGAACCTTGTTTATGATTCAATTTTTTTGGCAATTTCCTCATTTTTGGGCCATCGGCTGGTTTCTTTTTGAAGATTACAAAAAAGGAGGCTTCTTTATGCTTCCCAACGGAAAGCGTGATAAAGGCACGGCAATTCAAGTGATTTTATACACCGTTTGGACGGTGCTGGTTTCGCTTATTCCAGTTTTAGGAATTACTGGAAAACTTTTCTTAACGCCAATTTCAGGAATTTTGATTGGCCTTTTAGGAATTGGACTTATTTATTACGCCATTCGCCTTTATAAAGAAAAAACATCAAAAGCTGCTAAACAGCTTATGCTTGCAAGTGTGAGCTATATTACATTGTTGCAAATAATCTATGTTGCTGATAAGTTTTTAAGGTAACAAGGTGCTAGATAATATGTGAATAAAAAAAAGATCCCGAATTAACGAATTAACAAAATATAAAATGGATTTAACCGAAGGAACTGAAGAAGCCAAAAGAAAAAGAGCAAAGAAAAACATACTCTTGTTTGGAATTATTAGTTTAACAATGAGTTTTGCTGGGCTAACCAGTGCTTATGTGGTGAGTAAGGAAAGACCGGATTGGATTTCTAATTTTGAAATTCCACAAGCATTCTATATAAGTCTCGCATTGATAATTGTGAGTAGTTTTACAGTTCATTTTGCACTCAGAACAATTAAAAAGCAACAAAACGGACTTGGAATGTTTCTTTTGGGTACTACCTTTTTGTTGGGTGTTTTGTTTGTTATTTTTCAGTTTATTGGCTTTTCCGAAATTATAGAAAGCGGGTATAATTTTACTGGACCTACAAGTAATGTTACCACTTCTTTTATCTATTTGGTAGTTCTGCTGCATGTGGCTCACGTTTTTGGAGGGCTAATAGCGCTTTTGGTTGTAATTTATAATCATTATAAACTAAAATATGAAAACGGTAAAACCCTTGGCGTTGAACTAGCTGCAACTTTTTGGCATTTCGTGGATATAGTGTGGATTTACCTGTTTTTATTTTTATATTTTGTTAAATAAAAATTAAACGTATTTTTGAACCTTATTTAAAACCAAATTATTTTTATGGAAGCTACTGTTGTTAAAACAGGTACCGAAGGAAAAACCTGGGGCGGCGGAAACGATCCGCTAAAAGCAAGTTATGGCAAGATGATGATGTGGTTTTTCATCGTTTCTGATGCCTTGACTTTTTCAGGATTTCTCGCCTCTTACGGATTTTCAAGATTCAAATTTGTAGATGCTTGGCCCATTCCAGATCAAGTGTTTACTCACTTTCCATTCCTGCATGGGGTAGATGCGCCAATGTATTATGTGGCGTTTATGACCTTTGTTTTGATTTTTTCATCGGTAACTATGGTTTTGGCCGTAGATGCTGGTCATAAAATGCAACAAAACAAGGTTATCTTCTATTTATTCCTCACCATTATTGGAGGTTTTATTTTCTTGGGTTCACAAGCTTGGGAATGGGCAACCTTTATTAAAGGTGATTATGGAGCAATAGAAACCAAAGGAGGACAAATTGTTCAATTTTTGGATAAGGAAGGCGAGCGTGTTGCACTTCGTGATTTTGCAGCTGTAGCCTCTGGGGAACGTACAGAACAATCAAAAGAAAACGGAATTTGGTTCAAAAGCGAATCTGAATATTACCCAAGTGTTTCATTTGATCAGGTAAAGGCAGGGTTTCTTGCCAATGATAATCTTTTAGTAAGGATACAACATAAAGATGAACACGGACAGCACATCGTTTTAAACCGTGAAGAATCCATTGCAAAAGTTGTGAATGATGGCGTTATGGTGGTGGAAGGTGCAAATCTTCGCCATAATGAATACGGCCATCCTCTTTTTGCTGACTTTTTCTTCTTTATTACAGGATTTCACGGGTTTCACGTTGCTACTGGTGTTTTGATAAACTGTATCATATTTTTTAATGTAATCTTGGGCACCTACGAACGCCGCGGCCATTATGAAATGGTTGAAAAAGTAGGGCTATACTGGCACTTTGTGGATTTAGTATGGGTATTTGTATTTACATTCTTTTATCTTGTTTAAAATTTTTATAGTAGAAAAATGGCACACGAACATAAATTAGAAATATTTAGAGGAGCTTTAAAGTTCAAATCAAACGTAAGTAAGATTTGGGGAGTATTTGTTGTACTTTCCATTGTTACTACTGTAGAAGTAGCTTTGGGTATTATCCGCCCAGACTTTTTGGTGGACCATCACTTTTTGGCACTAAGACTTCTTAACTGGGTATTTATAATCCTTACGCTTTTTAAAGCCTATTACATTACTTGGGACTTTATGCACATGCGCGACGAAACCGCAGGTTTGCGTAGAGCGGTAATCTGGACTTCAATTTTTCTGATAGCGTATTTGGTTACGCTAATATTGATTGAAGGTGATTATATTTTTGAAGTTTATAAAAATGGTTTTATAAAATTTAATTTTTAGACCTACACTTAATATATATTTAAAAGCCCTCTTTTTGAGGGCTTTTTTTATAACCTGAAATTTTTAAAATTAACACCCAAAAGATTGCCCAACCCCCTTTTACCCTGTATTTTTGCAAAAGCAAAAAATTGCGAAAATGAAGAAGTATTTAGTACTCGGAATCCTGTTTATATTGCCCATAACGGCATACATTTTTTTTGCAATGAGCACCAACTATTTTAAGCCATTGCCTGTTTTAACTACTTCTGTTGCTGAGTTGGATGGTTTTAAGGACCTCAATGGAAAACCAGTCCAACTAGAAAACCGCATTACGGTATTGGGTTTTTTTGGAAGTGACGTAGAGGCCCATAAAGCGTATGCCTATAATCTCGCACAAAAAATATACAGCAAGAATCACGAGTTTAAAGAATTTCAATTTGTAATTCTATTGCCTGAGGGTGCCGAAGCGCAAGCCAAAAATATTGAACAAAAACTGAAACAGATAGCTCCTACGGATGCATGGTTTTTCGCTTTTGGTTTTGACGAAGACATAAATCGAGTTTTTCAGTCGCTTAACTCCAACCTTACTTTAGATTCTAGTTTGTCCAGTCCTTATGTCTTCATAATTGACAAAGAACGAAGTCTTCGGGGCAGAAAAGATGATGAAGATGCAGGTGTGATGTATGGTTTTGACTCTAGCAACATCGCAGAGATAAACAACAAAATGAGTGACGATGTGAAAGTGCTTTTGGCAGAATACAGACGTGCTTTGAAAAAATATAAATCCAACAGAGAAATTTAAAAAAATAAGAAAGAGAATAGAATAAAGGCTCTTCTCGATTTTATAAGACAAATACTATTTCCCGTGAAAAAAAATTATTCATACATAGGCATTTCATTCATTATTTTAATTTTTGGTATTTGGGCAGTGCCAAAAATTGTGGACACCCTTTCAAAATCCGATCTTGAAACTATAGGTTCTGTACCAGCTTTCAGTTTTACGGACCAGAACGGAAAAACGATTACCAATAAAGATTATAAAGACAAAGTCTATGTAGTTGAGTTTTTCTTCACTACTTGCCCAAGTATTTGCCCGATAATGACCGAAAACATGATCAAAATTCAAAATGAATTTTTGGGCAATCCCAAAGTTGGTATAGCCTCTTTTTCTATTGATCCTGAGTACGACACTCCCGAAGTTTTAAAGGAATACGCCAAAACTAAAGGAATCACAAAATTACAATGGCATTTGTTGACTGGTGAAAAAGAAAAAATATTTAAACTTGCAAACGAAGGCTTCAATCTTTATGTAGGAGAAGTGGCAGAAGCGGAAGGTGGTTTTGAACACTCTGGCTTTTTCGCATTGATAGACCAAAACGGTAACATCCGTTCCCGAAAGGATGAGAATGGAAATCCAATGATATACTATGATGGGCTGGACGACAAACAGATTCAAATACTGAAAGAAGACATCAAAAATCTTTTGTAACCTATGGAAACTTCAATAGAAAACACAAAAAAATATAATGTATGGATATGGATGCTATCCATTGCCATTCCTATTGCTGTTGCTGCGTTGTTTTCAGTAAAAATTCCTGGGGTAGAACGTTTAGGCTTTCTGCCACCCATTTATGCAACCATTAACGGTATAACTGCTATTCTATTGGTAATTGCGGTTTATCAAATTAGAAAGGGAAACAGAAAATTGCACGAACGCTTGATGAAAACCGCGATTGGCTGTTCCGTTTTGTTTTTGTTACTATATATAGCCTATCATATGACTTCAGACTCAACCTTGTATGGTGGTGAAGGAATGTTGAAATATGTGTACTATTTTATTCTTTTAACGCATATTCTACTATCAATCATCGTTATACCTTTTGTGCTTATAACCTATGTGAGAGCCATTTCGGGGCAGTTTTACAAGCACCGAAAAATTGCTCGGATTACCTATCCACTATGGCTTTATGTGGCTGTAAGTGGCGTGATTGTTTATTTAATGATTTCATCGTATTATTAGAAACATGAAAAATGAAAATTAAACTTCTTTTCATAATATTACTTCTTTTTGTGGTTGCGCTTCCCGCCGAAGCCCAATGCGCCATGTGTCGCGCGGTTTTGGAAAGCGAGGAAGGAGGGCAAACAGCCAAGGGTATCAACAACGGAATCGTTTATCTTATGATTTTTCCGTACTTGCTTATTGGCGGTGTTGGCTATGCTATTTACAGAAGCCGAAAAAAAGCCCATTCTAAGGAAAACTCCTAATTTTTCAATTGTTTCTGTAACATGCAGCGGTTTTTAAAGTCTTATTAAAAACCGAAAGCATAATCTTTTCAAGTCTTAACAAGAATTTCACATTTAAAAGGGTATTTCCCCTTTATTTTGTAATCCAACAATTTTCAGGATGATAGAGATCAAAAACCTTCATAAATCATATCACATGGGCAAGAATTCGCTCCATGTTTTAAAAGGCATCAACTTTTCGGTTTCCGAAGGAGAAATGGTTTCCATCATGGGTTCTTCTGGTTCTGGAAAATCTACCTTGCTCAACATCCTCGGTATTCTTGATGAAGCGGATGAAGGCACATACACGCTTGACGGCACATTGATTAAAGATTTGAATGAAAAGGTAGCTGCACGCTATCGTAATAAATTCCTCGGTTTCATTTTTCAATCTTTTAACCTTATTAATTACAAATCTGCCTTGGATAATGTGGCAATGCCTCTTTATTATCAAGGTGTAAAACGAAATATCCGCACTGAAAAAGCAATGCACTATCTTGAAAAAGTAGGTTTGGCTGATTGGGCTTCGCATCTTCCTAGCGAGCTTTCTGGCGGACAAAAACAACGTGTGGCCATTGCTCGCGCCTTAGCCAGCGATCCAAAAGTATTACTAGCTGATGAACCCACGGGAGCGCTTGATTCAAAAACTTCTTACGAAGTAATGGAGCTCATCCAGGGCATTAACGATGAAGGAAAAACAATCCTCATCGTTACGCACGAAGACGATATTGCACATATGACCAAACGTATTGTCAATCTTAAGGATGGAATCATCATTGACGACTCCAAAGTGAACCAAGTGCGTGCCAAAACCGAAGCATATGTTTAATATTGAACGCTGGCAGGAAATTTTTGAAGCGATTCGCAAAAACAAACTGCGAACCTTTTTAACAGGTCTTTCTGTGGCTTCGGGTATTTTCATTTTGGTCATTTTGCTCGCAATAGGACAAGGTATGTCCAACGGAGTTGAAAAAGAATTCGAAAAAGATGCCACCAACCGTATTAGCGTTTGGACGAACGTAACTTCAGTGGAATACAAAGGACTCAATCCCGGACGATTTATTGAAATGGATAACCGTGATTATGAAATGGCGGTTAACAAAAATAGTGACAAACTGGAATTCAAATCTGGCGTTTACAGCAGGTGGGGGCAGTTGACAACCTACAAAAAAGAAAACGGAAGCTATAGAGTGGAAGGTGTACGTGGGGATTACCAATTTTTGGAAAACGCAACCTTGGTTGCCGGAAGATTTATAAATCAAAGCGATTTGAATACTATTGAAAAAGTTGCCATTATAGGTAATCAAGTGTATTTGGATCTTTTCAGAGATAAAATTGCACTCGGCGAATATGTTGACATCGCGGGAATAAAATTTAAAGTTGTGGGTATTTACAGTGATCCTGGCGGCGAGCGCGAAGAAACTCGAATTTTCATTCCGCTAACCACAGCGCAACGCGTCTATAACGCTGGTGATAAACTCAGGTCATTGGCTTTTACACTTGAAAAACAGGATAACTATGAAGATGCCTTGGCCGCTTCCGAAGCTTTTTCAGCAGAATTAGAAGCAGATTTAAAAGCAAAACACACCATTGCGCCAACCGATGAAAGAGCCGTAAACGTTAACAACACATTGGAAAACACCAAAAAGTTTTATGATCTTAATAATATGATCCGTTGGTTTTTCTGGGGTGTGGGTATTTGCACTATCATCGCGGGAGTGGTTGGAGTTAGCAACATTATGCTCATCATCGTTAAGGAACGCACTAAGGAAATTGGTATTCGTAAAGCCATTGGCGCTCAGCCGTGGTCCATTATTGGAATGATACTGCACGAATCTATTTTTGTTACCGCAATCGCAGGGTTCGTTGGGCTTATTTTTAGTTTGTTTTTATTGCAAATTGTTGGCCCATTCATTGAAACAGACTATATCCGTAATCCCTCCGTAGATTTTTCTGTGGCAATTACAACAGTAATCATTCTTGTTGTTGCTGGTGCTATTGCTGGATTTTTTCCGGCATACCGAGCCGCAAATATCAAACCCATAGACGCCTTGAGAGATGAGTAAATTATTCAGCAGAGACAGTTGGGCGGAAATCATTGAAGCCTTAAGTAGTAATTGGTTTAGAACCGTTTTGACTGCTTTTGGGGTGCTTTGGGGTATTTTCATCTTGGTTATTTTGCTTGCTGCCGGCAATGGTTTGGAAAACGGAATTAAACAAGGTTTTAGTGGTATGGCCACCAATTCTATGTTTATGTGGTCGCAAACCGCTTCACAGCCCTATAAGGGTTTGCCCAAGGGACGCAGATATAATTTTAAGACCGATGATGTTCCCGCCATAAAACAAAGCGTACAGGGCCTTCGTTTTGTTTCCCCAAGAAATCAATTGGGTGGTTTTCGCGGAAGCAATAATGTGGTTCGAGGTTTGCAAACAGGTGCCTTCAACGTTTATGGCGATTATCCCGAAATAATTCAACAACAACCAATGGATATCACTTCTGGTAGGTTTATAAATTATTCAGACATCAACGAAAAACGAAAGATTGCCATTATAGGCAGTGGTGTTCAAAGTGCTTTATATGGACCGAAAGAAGAGGTTATTGGTTCCTATATTAAAATAAATGGAGTCAATTTTATGGTTGTTGGCACCTATAAAAAGAAAGGAAACAATGGCGATCCCGAAGAAATGCAAAAGGAGATATACGTTCCATTTACTGCATTTTCACAGGCGTTTAATATGGGCGATATCGTGGGCTGGATGGCAATCACCGCTCAAGATGATTATTCAATTACCGAATTGAAATCCCAAATTTTTGATGTAATAAAAACACGCCACACCATAAACCCAAACGACGACCGCGCCGTGGGCAATTTTGACCTCTACGAAGAATACAGTAAAATAAATGGTTTGTTCACGGCGCTCAATTTTGTTGCTTATTTTGTTGGAATTCTCGTGCTGCTTTCTGGAATTATTGGCATTAGTAACATTATGTTGATTGTAGTTAAAGAACGCACAAAAGAAATAGGCATACGGCGCGCACTTGGTGCAACACCTTGGGGCATACGCGCGCAAATATTATTGGAATCGATATTTTTGACCATCGTTTCCGGCATGGCTGGAATTATTTTGGCAACTGCTGTACTTTGGCTGGTTAACTATCAGCTCAGCACCATGGACACCAGCGAAATGATGTTCATAAACCCATCCGTAAATATTGGCGTTGTCTTTATAGCACTGACCATTTTGATAGTTTCCGGACTTTTGGCAGGATTGATTCCCGCACAGAACGCCATAAAAATAAAACCTGTGGAAGCATTGAGAACTGAATAAAAAATCGAGAATGGAATTAATAAGCGATCCAAAAGTTGAGGAGGTTTTTAAAAACTACCCCAAATTGGTGAAACAACAGATGCGTCATCTTAGAAAGTTGGTTCTAAAAACGGCATCCGAAATTGAGGGGCTAGAAAAACTTGAAGAAACATTAAAATGGGGCGAACCCAGTTATGTAACAAAAAACGGAAGCACACTACGTATGGATTGGAAAGCAAAGAACCCAGAACAGTACGCAATGTATTTTAAATGTACATCCAAATTGGTGCCTACGTTTAAAACGATTTTTAAAGATAAATTCGATTATGAAAAAAATAGAGCGATACGCTTCAAATTAAATGAAGAAATCCCTGAAACTGAATTAAAACAATGTATCGCAATGGCGCTAACGTATCATAAAATAAAACAGTTGTCACTATTAGGAGCTTAATTTTACATTTAGAAAAAATCATCAATTAGAGAATAATTTCAACAATCAAAAAAATGAAAAAAACAAAAACCATAATCATCCTCGTCACAATTGCAGTATTGTTTGTGGCTTCTATGTACTGGCTGTACTCCAAAAATGCTGAAGATCCGGTTGTTTACGAAACGGAAAAACCAGTTATGGGCTCAATCGTTAAAAAAACGGTTGCTACAGGAAGTATTGTTCCGAAAGAAGAAGTGCTAATAAAGCCAAACATTTCTGGGATTATTGATGAAATATTCGTGGAAGCTGGTGAAATAGTAAAAGCAGGTGATTTGATTGCAAAAGTGAAGGTTGTTCCAAACGTTTCTTCATTAAATAGCGCCAAAAGCAATATCAACAGCGTTCGAACACAAGTGGAAACCGCCCGACTGGCTTTCGAAAATCAAAAAAATATTTATAACAGGCAGAAAGAATTGTTTGAAAAAGGTGTGATTTCTGCAAACGAATTTGATACTGCACAATTGTCTTACGATCAAGCCCAACAAAGACTTAAGCAAGAGCAAGTTGGCCTCACGGCAGCAAATCAAAATTACGACATTGTAAAAACTGGTACAACCAGCGGCATGGGTTCTTCGGCAAATACCGAAATTCGCGCTACGGTCTCAGGAATGGTGCTGGATGTTCCCGTGAAAACTGGAAACCAAGTGATTGAATCAAACAATTTCAATGACGGCACTACCATCACCACCTTGGCAGACGTTGACAAAATGATTTTCGAAGGAAAAGTAGACGAAAGTGAAGTAGGAAAAATAAAGGAAGGCCTTCCTTTGGAAATTACTGTGGGAGCCATTTCCGATAAAACTTTTGATGCAGTACTTGATTACATAGCCCCAAAAGGAGTGGATGAAAACGGTGCCATACAATTTGAAATAAAAGGAACGATGAAGCATCTAGATACAGCCCAAACCTTCATCCGCGCAGGCTTGAGTGCTAATGCTTCCATTATTCTGGCTAAGGCCGAAAACGTGTTAACCATAAAAGAAGCTCTGGTTCAATACGATCCCAAAACAGAAAAGCCTTTTGTAGAAGTAATGGTCGGAGATCAAATATTTGAAAGAAGAGACATAGAGTTGGGTGTGAGTGATGGAATAGATGTAGAAGTAAAAAGCGGTGTTTCCAAAGACGATAACATTAAAGTTTGGAACCAGTTAAAACCAGCGCCAGCAACAGGAGGCAGAGGATAATCTCTCTGTGTCCTCTGTGACTCTGTGGTTAAGAAAGACACAATTCTAATTAAAAATTATAATTTTTGTAACGCATTCGCTTTACAAAAGACTTATTCATCAATAGAAAAACTTATGAAGAAGATAGCAATCCCTTTCTTTTTTTTGATACTTAGCATTTCACTCTCAGCCCAAACAAAACAATGGACTTTACAGGAATGTGTGAATCATGCACTTGAAAATAACATTTCGGTAAAACAAAGCGAACTAGATTATGAAGCTACGGAATTAGCTAAAAAAGATGCTATTGGCAATTTTTTACCAACCCTCAATGGTTCTGCCTCTAATTCTTGGAATACTGGGCTAACGCAAAATGTGACTACGGGTGTTTTACAATCGCAAACAACGCGTAACTCTTCCTATAATCTTACAGCAGGAATTACCATTTTTAATGGACTTAAAAATATCAGAGAAAGCCAACAGGCCGATATTGCCAAACTTGCCGCCCAATACAATTTGGACAAAATGAAAGACGACATTTCGTTGCTTGTGGCAAATTCATATTTACAGATTCTTTTAAATAAAGCAAATCTGGAAGTGGCCAAATCCCAGAATATCGTTACGCTAGAACAGTTAAAAAGGACCAATGATCTAGTAGATGCGGGAGTGCTTCCTCGTGGGGATCTATTGGAAATAAAGGCCACAGATGCCAGTGAAAAACAGAAAATAACAGTGACCGAAAATGCAGTTAAAATTTCACTGATAAGCTTGGCGCAATTACTCCTTATAAAAGATTACGAACATTTTGATATTGTAGATAAAGGGTATGAAATAATTCAAAATGACATTACAAAAAAACCGGTTGAAGAAATTATTGAAGCCGCACAAAACAATCGCGCCGAAGTGAAAATTGCCGAAGAAAACGCTGCCATTGCAATGAAAGATTTGCAACTTGCACGAAGCAATTATTACCCTTCATTAAGCGGTTTTGTGAATTACAACACTAGAGAATCTGATGCCCCTAGAATACTACAAGGCGGTATAGATCCAGATCAGCCAAGCCAGCCTATTGGTATAGTAGAGGCAACAGGAGATGTGGTCGTGGCGCCCAATTACGCTTTACTATCAACTTCTGCGCTTCCTTATACAGAGCAACTTTATTTAAATGATGGTATTTCTTACGGATTGCAGCTAAACGTTCCTATATTCAATGGTTTATCGGTTAGAAATAATGTGAAAAGGAGCAAAATCAATTTAAAAAGAACCGAATACCAACTAGAACAGGCAAAACTTGATTTGGAGTCAAACGTTTACCAAGCCTATGTAGATGCACAGGGCGCAGAAAAGGCTTATGAATCTGCGGTTGTAGCCTTAGAATCGCAAGAGTTGGCATATCAATATGCAAAAGACCGCTATGATGTTGGACTTACAAATGCTTTCGATTTCAGCCAATCAAAATTGCGTTTCGATAATGCGAAAATTGAAGAAAACAGAACTAAATTTGAATATATTTTTAAATTGAAAGTGTTGGAACTTTACTTTGGTGTTCCTGCAAGCGAATTAAAATTTTAAGTATGAAGAAAAAAACGCTCATTTGGATTATTATAGTCGTTGTCCTACTTATTGTTTTGCTCCTTGTTGGGAAAAAAGCAGGATGGTTTGGAAAATCGGGAGATTTCAAAGATGTTGAAATAACCAAAATTGAACCCATTGATATTATTGAAACTGTTGCTGCAACAGGAAAAATTCAACCCGAAGTAGAAGTTGCACTTTCTTCCGAAGTCTCCGGTGAGATTATTGAACTTCCTATAAAGGAGGGTCAAACCGTAGAAAAAGGGGATCTTTTGGTTAAAATAAACCCAGACCTAATTCAAGCAGCCGTGAGCCAATCACAGGCAGGTTTGCAAAATGTTCGCGCACAATTGTCACAAGCTCAGGCAAGTGAAAAAAATGCAAAACTAAACTACGATCGTAACAAAGCACTATTTGAAAAAGGTGTAATTTCAAAATCAGAGTGGGACAAATCTGTAGCTGATTACGATATGGCTCAGGCGAGTTCCAAAGCAGCATATTACAGCGTTCAGAGTGCTTCTGCAAATGTGAAGCAATCTGTGGACAACCTTTCTAGAACGGCTATTTATGCGCCTATGAGTGGGACCATTTCCAAGCTTTCTGTTGAATTGGGAGAAAGGGTAGTGGGTACAGCACAAATGGCAGGTACAGAAATTGTCCGCGTTGCTAACCTTCAGAAAATGGAAGTGGAAGTTGACGTTAATGAAAATGATATTGTAAAAGTTACAGTTGGTGATTCAACAATTGTTGAGGTTGATGCCTATTTAAAGCGAGAATTTAAAGGTGTGGTTACGGCTATAGCAAATAGCGCAGAGAGCGCATTGACTGCAGACCAAGTAACCAATTTTAAGGTAAAAGTGAGTATTCTACCAGAATCGTACAAAGACCTAACTGAAGGAAAACCAGAAAGCTATTCACCATTTCGTCCAGGAATGACCGCGACGGTTGATGTTATTACCAATAAAAAAAATAAAGTAATTGGGGTTCCCATCAGTGCCATCGTTATAAAAACGGATACCACAGACTCTAAGAAACCATATACAGGGGAAGTTGCAAACACAAACGCCGAAAAATTTGAAGCTGTTTACATAAAGGAAGGGGAAGAAGCAAAACTTCGCATTGTTAAAACTGGAATTCAGGA
Source organism: Aequorivita antarctica (assembly GCF_007997155.1). Taxonomy (GTDB): domain Bacteria; phylum Bacteroidota; class Bacteroidia; order Flavobacteriales; family Flavobacteriaceae; genus Aequorivita; species Aequorivita antarctica. The sequence continues at coordinate 577,984 of NZ_VORT01000001.1, forward strand.
CGATTCAAACATTGAAATATTATCTGGATTAAAAGAAGGCGAAATTGTAATAACAGGGCCCTACAACACAGTGACCAAACTTTTAAAACAAGGCGATAAGGTTCAAGTTGCCGCTCCCGTAAAGGATAAAAAAGAAAAGTAATGGCTACTATTTTGTGTCTTGAAACTGCTACTACCAATTGTTCTGTGGCCATTGCGGTTGATGGCGAAATAAAGGCGATCCGAGAAGAGAACAACCAAAAATATTCACACGCAGAGAAGCTCCACGTTTTTATTGATGAAGTTTTAAAAGAAGCTAAGATTGATAAAAAGAATTTGGATGCTGTGGCGGTAAGTAAAGGTCCGGGGTCTTATACAGGTTTGCGCATTGGCGTTTCGGCAGCTAAAGGGCTGTGTTTTGCGATGGACATTCCATTAATTTCTACACTTACTTTGGAAGTATTGGCGCAGCAAGTGCAATGCGAAGATTGCTTTATAATTCCATTGCTCGATGCCCGAAGAATGGAAGTTTATTCCGCTGTTTTCAATTCAGAAAAAAAGCAAATTCGCGAAACAAAGGCCGAAATTTTAAACGAGAATTCCTTTACTGATTATTTGAAAAATGGTAAAACAATTTTTATAGGTGATGGCGCTGTAAAATTTGAAGCAATTTGTAAAAACGAAAATGCCATTTTCCAAAATGATGCGTTTCCAACTTCAGCAGATATGGTACTTTTGGCGGAGGCTAAATACAAAATAAGCGACACAGAAAATGTCGCTTATTTTGAACCTTTTTATTTAAAGGAATTTATACTTGGCTGATTTTTCTTCTACAAAAGTGAATCAAAATAAGAAACCAATTTTATCATGTCTGCTTCCTTGTCAGTATCGATGTTGTTTTGTTTTATATAGTTTTTTACTTCACCTTTCTTTTTGTCCATCATTTTAAGCACTTTCGATTTACTACTTGGCATTTCCATAAAAGTCCCGTTCTGTACCAAATAATAAGTGGTAGTTTTTGTGAATGATGGCGGAGTATCCCGTTCATAACTGGTTCGGCCTTTATGAGGTTCCCGGTAAATAGCAGTGGTTTTTTTATAAAGGTCGTAAGTTTTGCCATCATTAAGCACAGCAAAATATCCCCCTTTTTCATTACTTCCTTCATAGGGAACAAAAACATAAATATCCTTAAAAATTTTAACAAAGATATTTGGATCTTTTATCAGAGCGCTATAACTCACATCAGAGGTGTTTCTCTTGATTTCAATTTCGTCAGCGAATGCATTGTAGCGCATTGGCACATCGTCTTTTATCAATTGATCTTCTTGGAATATTTTTCCAGGAACGAAATTTACATTTGCATAAGCCTCATCCTTTATTGCACTGAATTCGGCCTCGGTTAAACCAAAGGCCATTGACTTTTGATTTATATCTATCGTGCGTTCATACATACTGTAATAGCCTGTATTTTTTTGAGAAAAAAGCGAAATTGTTATTAAGACAAATACCGCTGTAAATATTATTTTTTTCATTTTAATTTTTTAACACTGTTAATAATTCTTACAAATTAAACATTATTTTTTTAATGTTTCCAAATTAAAGTGATGAACATCGCGTTGAGGGAAAGGAATTGATATTCCTGCAGCTTCCAGTCTTGTTTTTCCTTCTTCCAAAATCAACCAACGCAGCTTCCAGAAATCATCATTGTTAGCCCAATAACGTACCATAAGATTTACAGAGCTGTCGCCAAGCTCAATTACAGCCACAATTGGCATTTTGTCTTCAATTTTTAAAACAGTTTCTTGTTCTGAAACTAAATTCAGCAAGATATCTTTGGCTTTCTTTATGTCGTCGCCATACCCTATGCCAAAAGTTAAACTCTCACGGCGTATTCCTTCTTCGGTGAAATTGATAATGTTTTCGTTGCTCAGTTTTCCATTGGGCATAATGGCCAATTGGTTGCCCACAGTATTGAGTTTTGTGTTGAAAATGGAAATTTCCTTCACCGTACCGTCCACTCCTTGGGCACTGATGAAATCACCAACTTTAAAAGGCTTTAATAATAATATTAAAACGCCACCTGCAAAGTTTGAAAGCGATCCCTGTAATGCCAAGCCTATGGCAAGACCAGCAGCACCAATAATAGTAATCAATGAAGCAGATTCAACACCCAGTTGCGTTACAACCAAAACAAAAAGTACAATCTTTAATCCCCATCTGATTAAACTAGCAATAAAATTTTCCAGCGTGGGATCGTATTCTGTTTTGTCAAAAAACTTTTTAATGAAACGGTTGATCATTTTAATAATCCAAAGACCAATCAGCAGCATTAAAAGCGAGCCAATTACGCTCGGCAGAAAATCAATTAATTTTTGTCCGTACTTTTCGATATATATATCCAAGTCCTGAAATCTTTCCATAAAATCTATTCTTTATTGTTTAATGATTCAATTGCAATTTTCGTGTCTTCTACGGGCAGTTTACACGCATTGTTCACGCAGACGTAAATAAGTGTAGCATCTGGCGTGTACCTGTTTTCAAAAAGTGGCCCGTTTTTTTCTCCCTTGCTTCCGGCCATAATTATATTGGGAAGATAGTGTTTGTTAAATTCTTTTATTTTCTCCGAAACATCTTTTCCTACGATTACTACTTCATAGAAATCATTTTGAAAATTTGACAAAAGATCCAACCAGTTTGAAAAACCACTGGGGTATTGTTCAATTTCCACAGAAACATTTTTTAGCATTTGACGCGAAATTTCATCAAAACCAGTTTCCTCAAAATATTTTGAAAGCACAAAAAGATTCTTCGCCATTACTGAGTTTGAAGCAGGAATCACGTTATCTCGATATTCAAAATTTCGTGTAACTATGGCTGCGTCCTCTTTTGAGGTAAAATAAAACATGTGTTTTTCTTCATCAAAAAAGTTAGCCTTTGCATAATCTGCCATTTTCTTTGAAAGGTTCAGCCACTTTTCATCTAGAGTAACTTGATAAAGATCAATAAATGCTTCAATTGTAAATGCGTAATCCTCCAAAAAACCATTGATACTGCTTTTTCCATTTTTATAGTTGTGGAACAGCGCTCCGTTTTTCTGAAGCTGTTTTTCAGAAATAAACGTAGCATTTTTAAGTGCAGCGTCTAAATATTCTTTTTTGCCGAATGTTTTGTATGCATCTACATAACCTTTCAGCATCATTGCATTCCATGAACTAAGGGTTTTGTCATCCAGTCGCGGTTTTGGTCTTTTGTTTCTATAGGCGAGGAGGGTGTTTTTCCAGCTTTTCTTTTTCAGCTGAAGTGTTTCAGAAGTTATTCCAAATTCATTTTCAATTTCAGTATCCGTCTTTTTTCGGATGAGGACGTAATGATTGTTTTCCCACTTTCCGTAGCTGTTCACGTTATAATATTCCTTAAAAATATCGAAATCACCTTTCAATAATTTCTGCAATTCTTCCGGGGTAAAAACATAAAAAGCACCTTCCTCTAATTTGTCATTTTCATCCTTGCTATCGGCATCTAAAGAAGAATAAAACCCGCCTTCCTCATTGGTCATCTCTCGCGCTATAAAACCTAAGGTTTCTTCAACAATTTCTTTGTAAAGTGGTTTTTTTGTGACCAAAAAGGCGTTACTGTAAAGGCTTACAAGTTGTGCGTTGTCATAAAGCATTTTTTCAAAGTGCGGTACATGCCATTTTTCGTCGGTGCTATAGCGTGCAAAACCGCCGCCAACTTGATCGTAGAGCCCGCCATAGGCCATCTTATCTAGAGTAAGTGTTACGTGATTCAGTAGTTCGGAGTCGTTTTTTTCAAAAGCTTGTCGTAACAAAAACTCAAGATTGTTAGGCATCATAAATTTTGGAGCGCCTTTAAATCCGCCGTTTTTTTGGTCGAAATTCTGCGATAGATTCTTAACTATTTCCGAAGTGGGGTATTTCGTAAAATCAACATCCTCCGTGTTCAAATGCACCAAATCCATGCTTTTGATGCCTTCTTCCAGACGGTTGGCGTAAGCAATCAGCTTTTCGGGTTCTTTGTTATAGGTTTCCTGAATTTGCTCTAATGCGTTTATCCAGTCGTTTTTACGGAAATAGGTGCCGCCCCAAACAGGCCGTCCGTCGGGAAGGGTAACCACATTCAGCGGCCAGCCTGCACTTCCGGTCATCAATTGCACGGCATTAATATAGGTTTGGTCAACGTCTGGACGTTCCTCGCGATCTACTTTTACCGAAATAAAATTTTTGTTCATTACCGATGCAACTGTACTGTCCTCAAAACTTTCATGTTCCATCACGTGGCACCAATGGCAGGCGGCATAGCCGATGCTTATTACAATTAGTTTCTTCTCTTTTTTTGCCTGCTGGAGTGCAGCTTCACCATATGGTTTCCAATTCACGGGATTGTGTGCGTGCTGAAGCAGATAAGGGCTGGATTCGTGGATTAAATCGTTGGTAAAGGGATGTGTTTTCACAGTTTCTTTTTTTGAAGAATTGCAGCCAAGAAAGATGGTTGTTGCCAAAAAAGCAAATAGTATGCGCATAGCTGAATTTTAGGAAAACAAAAATACGCTTTTGAAACCTCAAAAGCGTATTTTCATGATTCTTGGTGAATTTAACTTACTTCAAAAGTAATTTTAACGTTCACACGGAAATGGGTAATATTAGCGCCATCCACAACGCAGCTTTGTTCATTTACATAAACAGAACGTATGTTTTTAACACTTTTTGAAGCTTCTTTAACGGCGTTTCGAGTTGCGTCTTCCCAACTTTCTTTTGAGTTTGCAAGAATTTCAATTACTTTTAATACTGCCATAAATTTTAGTTTTTTTTCGATATTCATCGAAATATTAATAAAGCCTCAAGATACAATTATTCAAGCCCAATAATCTGAAAATTAAGTTAAAAGCTACGGATGTTACCTCGGCCCCTAAAGGGGAGGAATAGCAATGTTTTCTTGGAAACTTTTTCAGCTAGATGTTCCCCCTTTGGGGGATACGGGGACAAGGCTTCTACCCATTAATAGCAACAACACTGTTTATCTGCCCATGAAGCATTTCCTTCAGCATCGTTTCAATCCCGTTTTTTAAAGTAATGGTTGAAGAAGGGCAGCCACTGCAGGCGCCTTGAAGTATCACTTTTACCGTTTTGGTATCTTCATTGAAGGAATCAAAAAGAATATGGCCACCATCTCTCGCCACGGCAGGCTTCACATATTCATCTAAGATGGAGATTATTTCTTTTTCGAGGTCGGTATGAACTTTCACGGTCTGTTCGGAAGATTCTTTAGTTGAAGAAATAGTTGAAGCAGTATTCGTGGTGTTCATTGCATCATCGTTCAATACTGGTTTTCCGTCTTCTATAAATTTTCGGATGAATTCTCGTATTTCCATGGAAATTTCCTCCCACTCAGCCATGTTAAATATCATCACGGAAACGAAGTTTCCGCTAATGAAAACTTCCTTTACGAAAGGAAAATTGAACAGCGCCTTCGCCAATGGGGAATGCGCTGTATCTTCAATATTTTTAAATTCAAAAGTTCCAGTAGCCATGGGCTTGTTGGCCACAAATTTCATCACGGCAGGATTTGGGGTGCTTTCGGCATAAATACTTACCGGAATTTTCTTAGGAATGTCAGTTTCAGTAATTACTGGCTTGCCAGTATTCAAATATTCCACAATGGATTCTGCAACTTCTTCTTGCACGTCTTTCCATTCCACAATGTCAAATTTTTCAATGGCGACAAAATTTTGAGTGATATAAACGGTTTTTACGAATGGAAGATAAAAAAGTTGCTGCGCCAGCGGACTCGCTTTCGCCTCATCAATATTTTTAAATTCGTAGCTGGTAGAGCGTGTTAAGAAGGAATTAACAATAAATTTAACAATATTTTGGTTGGATGTTTGAGTAATATCTATGTTAAATTGCAGCATTTACTTGTTTTTTTTGCGAAAATATAAAAAGAAAAACAATGTATTCAATATATTTGGCATCTTAACAGCCCAATTATGAAAAAATTAATACTTCTACTTCTTCTCATATTTCCTCTTTTCATTTTTTCGCAACCGGTGCAACTATTTCAACAGTTTAATGGTCGTTATGATTTTACTGCTGTTGGTAACACGTTAAACGCACAGCCAAACTTCAATGGATATTGTGGACAGTTGCTGCAAAGCAGTGCTAACTTGGCTTTAAACCCTGGACAAACTTTCGTGTCTGCACATCTATATTGGGGCTCTATAGGTACAGGCGATTTTGATGTTGCTTTAAATGGAACACCTATTAGCGCACAGCGTATTTTTAGCCATACATTTAATGGTAGCCCTTATTTTTCCGCCTATGCCGACGTAACAGCATTGGTAGGCGCTACGGGGAATGGCACTTATACCTTTTCTGACATGGACGTACAGGCTTTACTTCCTGGCTATTGCGGAACTAATTTTGGAGGTTGGGCCATATATGTTATTTATGAAGATCCTTCATTATTGCTTAATCAAATAAGCCTTTTTGATGGTTTGGAAAGTGTTTCTGCAAATAATAATAACTTGAGCATCACCTTGACTAATATTGATGTAAGCTCTGATGTTCTTTCAAAAATAGGCTTTTTGGCTTGGGAAGGAGAGGCTGAAATTGCCAATGGAGAAAGTCTTTTTATTAATGGAACTTTAATATCAAATGCATTAAACCCTGCAAATAATGCATTTAACGGAACCAATTCTTATATTGGACCACCTGCCAATGCCCAGAACTATAACATGGATTTGGATTATTACGATTTGACTGGGATTGTAGCTCAAGGGGATACAAGTATTCTAATTGAATTGGAATCGCAGCAGGATTTTATAATGGTAAATAATATTATTACCAGTGTAAATTCCGAATTACCAGATGCAACTATTGAGATAGATGATCTTGGGGTGCTTTGCCAAAACAATAATATAGATGTAGAATATACGGTCTATAATGTTAACAGTACCAATGAATTGCCTGCCAATACGCCAATTGCTTTTTATGCGGATGCGGTGCTAATAGGACAAACCACTACTACTAATATTATTCCTTTAGGAGGGTCCGAAAGCGGTACTATTACTCTAAATATACCTATAGCCACACCAAATAATTTCAACCTAAGAGCTGTTGTCGATGATATAGGAAATGGTACTGGTATTGTTGCAGAAACTGATGAAAGTAACAATGAATTTATATATCCAGTTGACCTTAGTACGGCTGGAATACTTCTTACTCCTGGCCCAGCTTGTTTGGGAAGACCAGTTATTTTGGACTCAGGCGTAACTGACCCTCCATTCAATATTCAATGGTTTAGAAATGCAATTCCTATTCCTGGCGCAACCAATCCAACACTAGTTGTTACTATTGACGGTATTTATTCTGTTGAAGCAGTTGATGGTATTTGTAGAGTTGATAGTAATTCCGTGGTAATTACATTTAGGCCTCAGCCAGTAGCGAACCCTGCGCCAGATATGTACCAGTGCGATTACGGTAGCACTGCGGGTGTCTTCAACCTGACCGATAATGACGGTGATATTTTGGGTGCTCAGAACCCAGCAGATTTCGTCATAAAATATTACGATACCTTCCAAAAATCCTTTGACGGTATTCCCGGCACGGAAATTTTGGGCGGGGTCCACATCATAGTTCCCCCTTCCCCCCAGACGATCTACGCTCGGATCGAGGACAATACGGGCAGTTGTTTTGACCTGACTGATTTCAAGATCTATTTCAGCCGTGCGATCGCTGGCATCG